>CAUQEL010000020.1:0-120479 GCA_963517305.1 uncultured Rhodococcus sp. | reverse complement strand
TGGACGATCCTCCATAGCTTCTCGAATGACTCACCAGAAGCTTGGCAAAGAGGGGGTTGCCGCAAAAGCGCGCGCGTTTGCCTGCCAGACGACGTATTCCGCACGCTCCCTCGAGGTGGCGGCAGGGCAGCAGCCCGCTCCACCGCTCGGGCAACACGCGCCACCAACTCCGCCGGATTCGCCAGGTCTGCCCAGGTCCAGCGCACCACGGGATAGCCGAGATCGCGCACCGCGTCCTCCCGTACCTTCTCCCTGAACACCACGTCGCCGGGGTTCTCGTCCTCCCGTAGGTACTTGGTGTACTTGGCTTTACCATCGAACTCGCACACGACGACGCCATCGACCAGCCAATCGATCCGCGCCAACGACCGCCCATCCGAATCCAGGATCTCCACCTGCGACTCCACGTCGAATCCATTCTCACGCAGAATGATTCGACTCTGAGATTCACCGGGATTCTCGCTCCGCCCGTCCATGAGGGACACGGCACGTCGTGCCTGCGCCACACCTTTCCATCCCCGAGCACGCTGCAACTCCGCGTCGAGCTCCTCCGGATCACAGCGCTTCAGAGCCGCGTCACCTGCGATCACCGCGGCCAGAAGGGGCTCGGTACGGGCAAGGTCGACAACCGTCCGCGCCAACGAGGTCACAGGAATGCCGTCGACGGTCGCGTACGGCACCCACGGGGCACAGTGCACGATCACCGCCGCGTTCGCGCGACCTCCGCCGCGGCGATGCCGGGTGACGTGGACCTTGTCGAATCCGCCAGTGGGTAGGGGCAATCCGTGCAGTAGCGCCGCCGAACGGTGACTCACTGCGCTGCCCTCGGCACTCGTCGGAAATATGGCGTCGATCAACAGCCGATGCCGCTCCTGCTCCGACAGGCCGGCAAGCCTGGACGACGGAACGTAGACGCCGTTCACCAGACGCTCCCAGCCCTGGCGTTCGTACAGCGACCGCAACTCGTGATCGGCGTGGCCGTCGGCAAGCGCCTCCGAGCGTCGCACCATTCGGTCATCCTTCATTCTCCGAGTCTCGGCTACGCGCGCAGCGACCCGAGGACGAAACTGGCCGCCTGTGCACAACTTCGGACCTGTGGATGAATACAGGTACGGGGGTACCAGTTCGCCACGCCGTCCGTCATGCAAATGCGCGCGCGTTTGCGAGGACTGGGGGCCGAACGGGCCGAGCCGAAGCAGCCGAAGGGGGCGAGCCCGAGGAGCCGAACGGGCGAAGGATCGAGCAGCCGCTATTGCTGTAGTTTGCGGAACTTGCTGCCGTGGAACACGATTGGGTTCACTTCGCTTTGCACGTCCAGGGAATGTATGCGCAGCAACACTATTGCGTGGTCGCCCGCAGGGATTTGCTGCTCGATGGTGGTGTCCAGCCAGGCAGTAGCACCGACGATGAAGGCTGCTCCGCCGTCGGTGACGGTGAGGTCGAGGCCGGCGAACCGGTCACCGGTTTTGGCGGCCAGGGTACGGACGGCGTCGTTGTGTGCCTCGCCGAGGACGCTGACGCCGATGTTGGGGGCCAACTCGAGTTTCGGCCAGGTCGTCGACGTGTTCTGGATGCACACCGCCACGAGCGGCGGGTCGATGGACACCGATACGAAGCTGCTGGCCGCCAAGCCCACCAGGACGCCGTCGATCTTCGCGGCAATTGCCACGACACCGCTCGGGAACTGCGCGTACGCCTCACGAAGCGTCTGCTGATCGAGGACGGTACGTGTGAGCGTCATGGACGAAGCTCCCCTTTCGATCTCGTGGTGCACCCCCGCGTGGGCACAATTGCATCGAGCGAACACCTAGTGCAAGCAAACACCCGATCGGGCTGCGACGCCACAGTCCGAATCGACATGATTCGAACTGCCGACTCCCGGGTGCGGCCTCACTCGTCGTCGTCCGGTTCCGGAGCGGGGTCCGCTGCGGGTTCGGGAGCGGGGTCCGGGCGATCGGGCTGGACGCACCGGACGATGGGGATCGGGTCGTACTTCACCGTTCTGGTGTTGCGCGAGATTTCTCGGCCCGACGCGGCATCGCTGATCACCCTGGTGTCGCTGGCGGTGAATCCTTGGCCACCGCCGGACGTGACGCAGCCTTCGCCTGCAGGCAGTGTCACCGTGTTCGGTGAGGTGAAATTGGTTCGGGAACCGGTGATCGATTCGACGTCGACCGTTTTCGTTCCCCACAATCGGACGGTGACGCTGGACGAGTCGGCGAACGATTGGATGACCACGCCGGTGTCGTTCGGGTTGGTGAACTTCAGGTCGATGGCGCCTTCGAAGACCGTCGCCTCACGCGCCTCGGGGTATCGACTGATGTAGTAGCTGTGCTCGGTGTGGTCGGTGTCTTCCATGCCTGCGAAGTACGACGCGTTGTAGAGCGTCGTCGCGAACTGGCTGATGCCGCCGCCGACGGCGCGATCGGGTCGACCGTTGTCGATGATCCCCGACTCCACGAAGCCCTGCGAGCTGCCTCGCGGACCGGTGTACCCGTTGAGCGAGAACGTTTCTTTCGGCTTCACGAGCGCACCGTTCACGATCTGCGCCGTCAGCCCGATATTGACGCCCGACGCGTACTCGAAGCCGCCGGTTGTGTACTCGGCGATCACTTCTCGCACACCGAGATTCTCCGCAGCTTCGGTGGTGAGAGCGGGCGGGGCCGGTTCGTAGATCGCCTCGGTGGTGCGAGGTCCGTCCGCGGACAGCAGCGCGGGCAGTTGCTCGAGAGTCTTGCGCCACTCGACCAGCTCGCCCATCTCTCCGGGGACGACGGTCGGCGCACCGCCGGAGAAGGTGAACGACGCGTCCGTCGGCGGTATCTCGGTGCGCACGAGTTGCGGCGCGAGAATGCCTGTGGCGACATCGGTGTCGTAGATCGGGGTCAGCCCGCCCTGTCCGTCCGGGTCGAAGCGCAGCACCTCGCCCACACGATCCGTAGGAAGGATCGCGTCGACGTTCTCCCGACCTTCCACGGTCACCGGCGCCTCGACCGCAGGAACAGCGATGTCGGCGAAGACTCGATCCACGGCGTCCTGAGTCACTGTGACGGGTGTGGATTCGTAGACCGCTTCCGTTGCGCCCGAGGCCCATTCGGCCTGCAGGTTTCGACGCGTCCCGTCGGCGTCGAGTACTCGGCCGGACAGCGGCGCAACGGCAATCGGTGTGCTGCCGTCGAACACGACGTCGCCTTCGACGGGAGGGCGGTCGGTCTCGACGCGCAGTCCATCCACGGCAGCGGTGAGCGCCTGCTCGTCCGTGGTCGACACGACGCCGATCTCGCGGCTGCCGAACAACGACGTCAGCCGAGTGATCGGATTGATCGGCTGCGATCCGGCTCGGTCGAGCGTCGCGTTCCAGTCCACACCGAGACCGGCAGCGGCCGGGAGTACCTCGACCTGACGATCGCCGACGTCGACCGACACGGGCTGCTCGGCGCGGGCACCCAGCTCGGAGCGCAGGAGTTCCTCGGCGTCGGAGTGGCTCTTGCCGCCGACCTCGATTCCGGCGACGGTGACGCCGCGGGGCACTCGGTCGCTGGAGGTGATCCAATCCGCCGCGTACAGCAGCGTGAGAACCGCAACCACCGCGCCGGTCCCGATCGCGATCTTCCGCCACGGCGGCGTGAACCCGGACCCGTCCGCGGGCTGCGGCGAGCCGTCAGCCGGCGGAATCACGGGTGGCTGAACCGGCGACTCGGCTTGGGGAGAAACCTTTGTCTCGTCAGGGACATCGGTCTCGGAAGGAACAGCAGACTCCGCGCGAGCCACAGGCTGCGCGGGAACCACAGGCTGCGCGATGGTCGGCGATTCGTCGGCGGCAGGCGGTTGCTGCGAGGTCGGATCAAGCTCGACGGCGTCGGTGGCCTCGGCCTCGTCGACGACCGGATCTGCGGTTACCGAATCTGCGGCCACCGGACCTTCATCTACCGACCCAGCATCCGTCGATTCGGACTCATCGGCATCGGTCTTCGCGTCGGAAGGCTGCTCGGCCTCGGCTTCCGGGATCTGCCCCGCCTCGGAGGGCTGCTGCGAACCGTCCGTCTCGTCTCGGACCGCACCGAAAACCTCGGTGGGAGCGTCGTACGGCGGTACGTCGGGTTTCGGTTCGCCACCGTTGGGCGTGTCACCCGACCTACTGTTGCCCTCGCTCACGTTCGACCCTTCCAGGACCACCGTTGGTTGTTGTTCCGCCCTTCTGCACGGCGTACCCCCCGTACGAGCTTACGCAAACCGAACGATGACGCTCACTCGGAGACCTTCGGCACAGGGACGTGAAAGGCCCCGCGCCGCTGCCGGGTCGGGGGTCAGGCAGCAGCACGGGGCCACTGGGAATATATGCAGCCCGCGTGCCCTCGTTACAACGACTGCAAAATTGTCTCGTCAATTCATTCGGTTGAATGATCCACGGGACGTCGAACTGTCTCCTTGCCCGACGGCTCGGGCCCAATGTCCCGTCCTGACCAGCGCAAGAGTGAGCAGGAGCCGATCTCGCGGATCGGTCAGATCGTGCCCGGTCAGCTCCTCGATTCGGTGGACCCGGTAGATGACGGTGTTTCGGTGGCAGTAGAGCGCCTTGGCGGCGTTGGTGGGCGAGCCGTCCGACGCGAGCATGTGCGCCAGGGTGTCGAGCAGCGTTCCTCGATGCGGCTCCGGGTGCGTCCACAGTTTCCCCAGAGCGTGGCGCACCAGCAACTCCGACGATCGATCGTCGGCCGCCATGATCACGCGGGGCAGTCGGTCCGTCGCCAACGCCACGCCGCTGTCCTCGGTGATGGTCTCGGCCGTCAATGCCGCGAGTCGATACGCCGCCGCGAACGACGACAGACCCTCCGGCGAATGCGCGACCCCCACCGGCCCGACGGCCCGAGCAGCGAGGGCGTCGACGACGGAGTGCCACGACCCCGTTCCGAGTGCGACGAGCGCGAACTGATGGCCGTCCCTGGTGTTCCAATGCGAGACCGCACCGATCTGATCCAACGCGTCCTCGGGTGCCGGAAGCGGCGGCGACCCTTGATCGTCGAGCGGACCGACGATGCACGCGATCTGCTGCGATACCGAAAGACCAAGGGTGGCACGTGCTTCCATGACGAACGCTGGATCACCGCCGCGCCCCGATCGGAGGCCGTCGAGTATCACCAGCACGTTGGCGAGATCGCGCTGCTGCATCCGGGCGCTTTCCTGCCGGTATGCCTCGACGAGGGTTTCGTACTGGCTGTCGAGCGCGCGCCACAGCTGTTGCCCCGCCACGAGCAGCAGATGCTCGTCGATGCTGGTTCGACGCTGCTCGCGCTCTAGCATCAGCTCCTCCCACAGCGTCCGACTCCCCAGTGTGTACGCCTTGAGTACCAATTCCATCGGAATCCCCTGGCGTGCCCGCTCCCTGCCGGTACGACGCCACACCTCGCGCGCGTTGTCACCCGCGGCGGGCAACCCCGACAGGGTGCGCAGACCTTGATTGATGTGCTCGCGAGTGCTGCGCCGAATCTCGCCTGCGATGTCCGGAGTGGAGCTGGCCAGGTAGGCGGGTTCCTGCTCGATCAACGCCAGCGTGATGGAGTCCGCGATCGAATCCGCACGCGGCGTCAGGGCTGCCCACGCGCGTCGGATCTGCTCCTGGTCGGAGTCCGTCACCGCTCCCCGGGCAGCCGAACGCGCCGATGCGCGTCGACCATCGGGAGCACCCACCTGCACAGTTTTGCGCACTGAGCCCACATGACAGGTCGATTTGACCGTTACTGGTGCCCAGGGACCCAAACATTCTGTGCGCAGCGCCCATATCGCCCGTTGTGCGAAACGCACCATAGTGAACGCAACAGATTGTGAGGTGGATCACTTGAACGCTATCGACACGAAGGACCCGGTCCTCACCATGACGGACGTCGAGGTCTCCTTCGGCGGAATCGTCGCGCTGTCCGGAGTCAGTCTCGAGGTGCGACCCGGCGAAGTTCTCGGCGTCATCGGGCCCAACGGTGCAGGCAAGACGACGCTGTTCAACGTTGCGTGCGGACTCGTTCGACCCCGATCGGGAACGCTCGGACGACACGGCGAAACGTTGACCCGTCTACGACCGCACGACCTACCCCGGCTCGGCATGAGCCGAACACTGCAGGGACTCGGACTGTTCGACCGGATGACGGTTCTGGACAACGTCATGGTCGGTGCAGATCGAACAGCGCACACCGGAATCCTCGCGGGCCTGCTCGGCCTACCGTCGAGTGCCTCCGACGACGCCGCGGTCCGCTCCACCGCGATGGCCACCCTCGAACGCTTGCGGATCGACGGCTACGCGCACCGATTGCCACCGAGCCTGCCGTACGCGGTGCGCAAACGCGTCGCACTCGCACGCGCCCTGGTGAGCGAACCGACACTGCTCCTGCTGGACGAACCCGCATCGGGTCTGTCCAGTGACGAAATGAGCGAACTCGGCGATGAGATCCGTGCGCTGGCAACATCAACGGGTCGTTCCGCAGGCTCCACTCCTGCAACAACCAACGATTCGGATCCGGAAAAACCCGCAACGTCGGTCATGCTCGTCGAACATCACATGGATCTCGTCATGACCGTGTGCGACCGGATCTACGTGCTGGATTTCGGCAAGGTCATCGCTCAGGGAACGCCCGACGAGATTCGCGAGGATCCGGCCGTGCTCGCTGCATATCTCGGAAACGAAGTGGCACATGAGAACTGACGCGGCGCACCTGACGATCACCGACCTGACCGTTCGATACGGACCGGTCACCGCACTCGACTCGGTGTCGATGACCGTCACAGCCGGAGCTGTCACGGCCGTACTCGGCGCGAACGGAGCCGGGAAAACAACTCTGCTCCGCACCATCTCGGGGTTGCTGAAACCGGTGTCGGGGAAGATCGAACTCGCCGGGGTCGACATCGTCGGTGTGGCACCGGATCGCATGTCCCGCAAAGGTCTTGCCCACGTTCCCGAGGGACGGGGCGTGATAGCAGAGTTGACCGTCGACGAGAATCTTCGACTCGGCGCGATGGGACGCAACCGAAGTCACGACGCCGTCACCCTCGACCGCATCTACGACATGTTTCCGCCCCTGACCGGTCGTCGAGCATCCTCGGCACACACCCTGTCCGGCGGCGAGCGGCAGATGCTCGTGATCGGCCGAGCGCTGATGGCGACACCGTCGGTGCTTCTGCTCGACGAACCGTCTCTCGGACTCGCACCGAAAGTCGCCGCGCAGATATTCGAGACGCTGCGCGGGCTCGTCGACTCCGAGTCGATGACCGTCGTGCTCGTCGAACAGAACGCCCGCAGCGCGCTGTCGATCGCCGAACATGCCGTCGTCCTCGATCTGGGCAAGGTCGCGGTGGAAGGTCCCGCCGACACCTTGGCCGGGGACGACGCCCTCCGACACGCCTATCTCGGGTTCTAGAGCAAGCCGAAAGGACGCCAGCCACAGTGCAACAACTGCTCACCATCCTCATCAACGGCGTGACCACAGGCATGATCTACGCCGCGTTCGCGCTCGCCCTCGTACTCATCTGGCGATCGACCCGCATCGTCAACTTCGCGCAGGCCCCGATGGCCATGATCACCACGTACGTGGCACTGGTCGTCATCGACGCCGGCTACTCGTACTGGATCGGATTCGGAGTCGCGCTCCTGTGCGGCCTGCTGCTCGGAGCGTTGACGGAGCGACTCGTCATCCGATTCGTCGACAGCTCGTCGCACATCAACCCGGTCATTCTCACGCTCGGGTTGTTCATCATCATCCACGCGGTGGCCGCCATCGTCTTCGGCAACCAATTCCGTTCCTTCCCTGCACCGTTCGGTCTCACCGGACAGCGGATCGGCGACATGAACGTAGCGTTGACCGGGTACGACATCTTCAAGATCGTCGCCGTCCTCGTGGTCCTGGGATTGCTGATCCTGCTGTTCCGGTTCACCGATCTGGGATTGAAGATGCGCGCGAGCGCCTTCGAGCAGGAGGTCGCCAAACTCCTCGGCGTACGCGTGAGTCGAATGCTCACTCTCGGTTGGGCGCTGGCCGCAGTGGTCGGTTCGCTCGCCGGACTGCTCATCGCAGGTGGCTCGCTGGTACATCCGGGCTACATGGACTCGATCGTCGTATTCGGTTTCGTCGCAGCAGTTCTCGGCGGACTGGACAGTCCGGCGGGAGCAGTGGTCGGTGGCCTGCTGATGGGCGTCGGGCTCAGTTTCGTCAGTGGTTATCTCGGTCAGGATCTGGTCTCGAGCGCGGCACTGGTGATCCTGATCGTCGTGCTTCTGCTGCGACCGAGCGGGTTGTTCGCCAGCTCCGCGGCCAGGAGGGTATGACATGAACGCAACTCTCACTCGCCTCACCGCAACACCGGTTCGACGCCACGCCCTCGGTGCCGTCATCGGACTCATCGTCATCGTGCTCGCCCTCGAATCTCTGAGCACCTTCCGTCAGAGCCAACTCACCTCCGTGGCCTACCTGGCCATCGCGGCCGGCGGCCTGACAGTGCTGACCGGGCTGAGCGGCCAGCTCTCGCTCGGGCACGGTGCGTTCATGGCGGTCGGTGCGTACACCGCGGCATTGATGTTGCGGGCCAACGATTCGGGATGGTCGGTACCCCTCGTTCTGCTCGCCGCCACCGTGGTCTCGGCGGTGGTCGGTGTCGTGGTCGGTGTGGCCGCCGCCCGCCTGCACGGGCCGTACCTGGCCGGTGCGACGCTTGCGCTCGCCGTCGCGGTACCGGGCCTCGCCCTGTACTTCTCTGACTACCTCGGCGGTGAACAGGGACTCGTCGTGCCGGCACCGAAGGTGCCCGAGCTGATCGACGACATGATGTTCTTCGTCACCGGAAACGAGCTCAGCGGAACGAAATTCGTCGCCTATGTCAGCTGGATACTGCTGGTGATCGTGTTCTTCCTGTTGGCGAACGCCTCGTCGAGCCGGATCGGCCGTCGCTGGCGGGCCGTTCGAGACGACGAGGTCGCCGCCGAACTGGCCGGAATCGACCTGGGGCGCGCACGCATTCTCGCGTTCGTGGTCAGTGCGGCGTGTGCCGGCGCGGGCGGTGCAGTCCTGGCGATGTCCGCACGCATCGCGGCACCGAGCGGATTCACGCTGACCCTCTCGCTGACCCTGCTCTCCGCCGTCGTCATCGGCGGGCTGGGAACCCTCTCCGGCGCATTGATCGGGGCAGTTCTGCTGACCTACATCCCACCGGTGGTCACCAACCTCGGGCTCGATCTGGGGCTGAGCAGTCTGCAATCTGCCGAACTCGCACCACTGGTGACCGGAATCTTCACCGTCCTCGTCATCCTGTTCGCCCCACTGGGTTTGGTGGGCACGTATCGCAAGTTACGTACAACCAGAAAAGGAATGAAATGAAAAAGTTCGGATCGGTGGCGTTCAGAACGACCGCGCTCGTCGTCGTCGTCTCGTTGGCCGCAGCATGCGGTGCAGGTGGCCGGGAAGAGACGACGGAATCCTCGGAAGGGTCGACGGTCGGCATCACCGACACCTCGGTGAAGATCGGTGCCCACTTCCCGTTGACCGGAGTCGCAGCGCCCGGATACAGCGAAATCCCTACGGGCGCACAGGCCTACTTCGACTACGTCAATGCCGCGGGAGGCATCAACGGCCGACAGATCGAATACGTGGTTCGGGACGACTCCTACGATCCGACGACCACCACCCAGGTCGTCAACGAACTGGTTCTCCAGGACGAGGTGTTCGCCGTCGTCGGCGGACTCGGCACGGCGACCCACAGCGCTGTCATCGACTTCCTCAACGAGGAGGGTGTACCGGACCTGTTCGTCTCCTCCGGCGCGATCATGTGGGGCAACGACCCCGAGAAGTACCCCAACACCTTCGGTTGGCAGCCCGACTACCAGGTAGAGGGCAAGATCATCGGTGACTGGGTGACGAAGAACCGACCCGATGCCAAGGTCGGATTGTTCCTCCAGGACGACGACCTCGGCCGAGACAGCGAAGAGGCGGTGCGCCAGTATCTCGACGATCAGATCGTCGAGGTCGTGCGGTACACCTCGGGCAACACCGACGTCGCACCTCAGATCGCGGCCCTGCAAGGTGCCGGAGCAGATCTGATCCTCGGCTTCAACGTTCCCTCGTACACCGCACTGAGCCAGCTGACAGCCATGCGGCTCAACTACGACCCCGAGTGGTTCTACAGCTCGATCGGTTCCGACGTCGACCTCGTCGGTTCCCTGCTCGGACGCTTCTCCCAGGGTGCGGTCACCGACGGCGCGCAGTCGCTCGAAGGGATGATCTCGCTGGAGTACATCCCGGGCGTCGACTCTCCGGAGAACCCGTGGACGCAGCTGTGGCAGAAGGTCTGGGCCGAGAACGGCACCGGTGACCCACTGACCAACTACCGCATCTACGGACTGAGCCAGGCGTACGCGTTCGTACAAGCCCTCGAGGCAGCGGGCGAGAACCCCACCCGCGAGGGCATCGTCGCAGCCATCCAGGACGGCGGAATGGACTTCGAGGGACCGCAGTTGGCCCCGTTCCGGTACTCGGATTCGAGCCATCTCGGAATCTCCGGTGCCAGCGTCTTCCAGATCCGGGGCGGCGTACCCGAGTACCTGACTCCGGTACTGCAGACCGACATCGGGGATTCGGCAGTGGAGGAATACACCGGCGAGGAGTCCACGCCACCGGAAAGCGGCATACCCGGCTGATCACACGAAAAAGGGGCACGCAGCGCATGCGTGCCCCTTTTTCACGTTGTGGTCGACAGATCCGAAAACCCCTCGATTATCGGATCCGCCGACCCTGTGACCCCCGGTTCGTGAGCAGCCGAAGCTGCAGTGGTCAGCGCTCGATGATGGCCGTGACGCCCTGGCCACCGGCCGCGCAGATCGAGATCAGGCCACGGCCCGAGCCCTTCTCGGCCAGCATCTTCGCCAGCGAGGCCACAATGCGTCCGCCGGTCGCGGCGAACGGGTGACCTGCTGCGAGCGAGGAGCCGTTGACGTTGAGCTTGCTGCGGTCGATGGAACCGAGCGCGCCGTCGAGGCCGAGCCGCTCCTTGCAGTACTCGTCGCTCTCGAAGGCCTGCAGAGTTGCGAGCACCACGGAGGCGAACGCCTCGTGGATCTCGTAGTAGTCGAAGTCCTGCAACGTCAGGCCGTTGCGTGCGAGCAGACGCGGGATCGCGTAGGTCGGAGCCATCAGCAGACCGTCCTTGAACGATCCGTTGCCGTGGACGTAATCGACTGCCGCGGTTTCGGAATCGACCAGGTGCGCGAGCACCGGCAGGTTGCGCTCGGCAGCCCACTCGTCGCTCGACAGCAGGGCAGCCGACGCGCCGTCGGTGAGAGGCGTCGAGTTACCGGCCGTCATGGTGGCGTCGCCCAGCTTGGTTCCGAAGACCGGCTTGAGCGTCGCGAGCTTCTCCACGGTCGATCCCGGACGCAGGTTGTCGTCGCGAGTCAGGCCGAGGAACGGCGTCACCAGATCGTCGAAGAAACCGCGGTCGTATGCGGCTGCCATGTTCTTGTGGCTCGCTGCGGCCAGCTCGTCCTGGTCCTCGCGGCGGACGCCGAATTCCTTCGCGGTGATGGCGGCATGGTCACCCATCGACAGGCCCGTACGCGGCTCGCCGTTGCGCGGGATCTCGATACCGAGCATGCCGGGACGGACGTTACCGAGAAGCTTGATGCGGTCGGTGGTGCTCTTGGCCCGGTTCAGCGAGAGCAGGAACTCGCGCAGTTCGTCGTTGACACCGATCGGGGCATCGGACGTGGTGTCGACACCGCCACCGATGCCGGCATCGATACGGCCCGACGCGATGGCATCGCCGACGGCGATGATCGACTGAAGTCCGGTTCCGCAGGCCTGCTGGATGTCGAAGGCCGGGGTGTACGGGCTCAATGCGCTGCCCAGTACGACCTCGCGAGTGAGGTTGAAATCGCGTGAATGCTTGAGCACGGCACCGGCGGCGACGAGGCCGAGGCGCTCGCCCTGCAGGCCGAATCGCGAGACCAGCCCGTCGACGGTCGCGGTGAGCATGTCCTGGTTGGACGCCAGCGCGTACTTCTTGTCCGAGCGCGCGAAAGGAATGCGGTTGCCACCGACGATTGCGACCGGTCGTAGCTGCTTGCTTGTCACTGACGTCTCCAAACATCGTCGAAAAAGGCCCTGGTGGAGTTTCATCTTACTGGCGAGTAAGTTGGTTGTCGACACCCGGTCGTGCGCCTCGCTCCGCGAGCGAGCAGCGCTGAATGAAAGGTACGACAGTGGCAGCCTCCAAGGGAGCCCCAGATCTCTACTCAACGTTCCTCGCGTCCGCGCCGGGAGCCTTCATCGCCAAGCAGGCCGGCCTGCCGCAGCCCGAGAAGCTGCGCCGCTACAAGGCAGGCGAGCCGCCGCTGGCCGGACCGGTCCTGATCGGCGGCAGTGGTCGCCTCGTCGAGCCGCTGCGCGAGCTGCTCTCGGACTACCCACAGTCGCAGCCGCACGACGACAAGCACGGCGGGCTGGTGTTCGACGCCACCGGCATCGGCAACGTCGCCGAGCTCGAGCAGCTCTTCAAGTTCTTCCAGCCGGTCATCCGCAACCTGGCACCGTCCGCGCGTGTCGTCGTCATCGGTACGACGCCGGAGGAGACCTCGAGCGTCGACGAGCACATCGCTCAGCGCGCCCTCGAAGGCTTCACCCGCAGCGTCGGAAAAGAGGTCAAGCGCGGCGCCACGGCGCAGCTCGTCTACATCTCCCCCAAGGCCTCGACCGGCCTGTCCGGTCTCGAATCCACCCTCCGCTTCCTGCTCTCGGCCAAGTCCGCCTTCGTCGACGGCCAGGTCATCGCCGTCGGTGACGCCGACTCGCAGGCCCCGGCCTCGTGGGACAAGCCGCTCGCAGGCAAGGTGGCCGTCGTCACCGGAGCCGCCCGCGGTATCGGTGCCACCATCGCCGAGGTCCTCGCCCGCGACGGAGCCACCGTCATCGCAGCCGACATTCCCGCTGCCGGAGAAGCGCTCTCGCAGACCGCCAACAAGGTCGGCGGCACCTCGCTCGCACTCGACGTCACCTCGCCCGACGCCGGAGAGGTCCTCTCGAAGCACCTGCTCGAGCGCCACGGCGGGGCCGACATCATCGTGCACAACGCAGGCATCACCCGCGACAAGACCCTCGCCAACATGGACGACGCCCGCTGGAACTCGGTCATGGGCGTCAATCTCGCTGCCCCGCAGCGCATCACCGACGAGCTCGTCGCATCCGGCGCACTCAAGGAAGGCGGCCGCGTCGTCGACGTCTCCTCCATCGCCGGTATCGCGGGCAACCGCGGCCAGACCAACTACGGCACGTCCAAGGCCGGCGTCATCGGCCTGGTGCACGCGTCGGCACCGGTGCTGGCGAAGAAGAACATCACCATCAACGCCGTCGCCCCCGGCTTCATCGAGACCGCGATGACGGCTGCCATTCCGTTCGCCACCCGTGAGGCCGGACGACGCATGAGCTCGCTGCTGCAGGGCGGCGAGACCGTCGACGTCGCAGAGTTGGTCTCGTACTTCGCTTCTCCCGCATCCAACGCCGTCACCGGCCAGGTCGTACGCGTGTGCGGCCAGAGCCTGCTCGGCGCATGAGCACCGTCACGCTCACCGCGCAGCCCAAGACGTCCGACATCTACACCTCGGCCGCGCTCGGCGCGCTGCCGTTCTTCGGATCCAGGTCGTCCTCGGTTCCCAGCACGGTGTACGAGCTCAAAGGTCTACGGGTGGACCCCGACAACCTCGCCGGGTACTGCCGAGCGACGGGCCTGCGATTCGGCGATCAGCTCCCGGTGACCTACCCCTTCACCCTCGTCTTCCCGACGGTGATGAAACTGATGGTGTCCAAAGGCTTTCCGTTCGCCGCCATCGGTTCGGTACACGCCGAGAACGTCATCGAGCAATTCCGTGGAATCTCCGCTTCCGAGCCGCTGGACGTGCGGGTGCACGCGGAGAACCTGCGCGAGCACCGCAAGGGGTTGCTCGTCGACCTGATCAGTGAGGTCAAGGTGGGACGCGAACTGGTCTGGAAGCAGACCTCGAGCTTCCTGAGCCTGCAGAAGACGTCACTGTCCGGTGGACCCCGCGAGGCACCGCCCGCCGACGAGGTTCCGCCGCCCCCGACCCGCACCCTGCGCGTCGACCAGCGGACCATCAGCCGGTACGCGGCGATCTCCGGAGACCGCAATCCGATTCACGTATCATCGCTGGGCGCAAAGGCATTCGGGTTCCCGAAGACCATCGCGCACGGCATGTGGAGCGCGGCAGCCGTCCTGCAGACCGTCGAGGGTCGAATCCCGGAAGCCGTGAACTACAGCATCCGCTTCGGCAAGCCGATCGTCCTGCCCGCGACGGTGAACGCCTACGCCGAGGCCGTCGGTACCGGCTGGGACCTGTCGCTGAAGAACCCGAAGAAGGGCTACCCGCATCTGACGGGAACCCTGCGGTAACTGGTTTGCCGCTCGAACTCGAAGTTATGGACGGATTTCCTCGGATTTCCGTCCATAACTTCGAGTTCGGCGTCTCAGGTGGTGGCGGTCTTCTTTCCGGCCAGGCCGCGCCAGGCCAGATTTTCCAGTAGGTCCGCGGCCGCGTCGACCTCGATTTCGCCGCCTGCCACCCTGTCGGCCACGGCCTCGCCCGCCCCGACCAGCGCGACGGCCATCAGCCCGAAATTCTGCGACTGCTCCGGATCCCTCGTGCTCATCGCGAGCAAGCCGGCCGTCAGCTCGATCAACCGATCTCGGCTGCTCTGCACCTGTGAGGCGAACGCCTGCTGACCGATGGCCTGACGGTAGAGCACCATCCACGACTTTCGGTTCTCGCCGACGAATCCGAGGAAACCGATCAGGGCCTTGCGCAACTGCTCGCGCGGCGTCAGCGTCGGATCTGCAGCGGGAGTCAGGGCCTCGACGAACTTGACGCCCTCGCGGTGGATGCACGCGGCGAACAACTCGTCCTTCGACCCGTAGTACAGGTAGAGCATCGGCTTGGAGATGGCCGCCTTCTTGGCGATCGAATCCATCGACGTCTCATGAAACCCGTTGTCGGAGAACACATCCACCGCCGCGTCGAGCATCTGCTGCTCGCGGACGGCGCGGGGCAATCTTTTTGTGCCGCCAGCCATGGACCCTCCAATACGTACGAAGTACTAGACGTTACTCCACAGTAAGGTCCAGTACCTCGCAATCAGGCCCCGCACGCCCCCTTGAACCGAGCAACCGTCGCTGCGGCCTCGTCCACCTGAGCCGCCGGCAGGCGTCCCGTCGCCACCGCGTCCTCGAGATTGTCCAAGACCGCGGGCACCTGATCGGTGGTGAGCCACAGCGCCACATCGGCACCCGCCACCAAGGCCGCCTCGACCGCGTCGACGATCCCGAGCCTCGCCGTGATCGCCGCCATGCCACTGAGGTCGTCGGTGAAGATCGGACCGTCGAACGGCGCGGCACCGTATCCGACGCCATCGCGCAACAACGCCATCGTCGCCGGGCTGATGCTCGCGGGCACACCCGGCTCGGTCAGTCCGGGCACATCGAGGTGCCCGACCATGACGCCGACGCCGGTGTTGTTCAGCGCCGCGAACGGCAACAGATCCTTGGCCTTCAACTCGTCGAGCGACGGGGTCGTCACCGCGCCGGTGTGCGAGTCGCCCGATCCCGAGCCGTGCCCGGGAAAATGCTTGATGACGGGCTTGACGCCCGCGTCTTCCAGACCCCGCGCGTACGCCCCCGCGTACTCGATGACGGTCTGCGGATCGTCGGAGAACGAGCGATCGCCGATGACGGAATCGGCAGGCTGACTGCTCACGTCGACCACCGGAGCGAAGTCGACGGTGACACCGAGATCCTTCAACCCCTGGCCGCGCGTCAACGCCATCGAATACGCCTCGTCCACCGACACCGTCTGCGCCAACTCTCGCGCTGAGGGTGCCTCTCCCAGCAGATCCGCGACCCGCGAAACCCGCCCGCCCTCCTCGTCGATCGTCACCATCGGTGCCACCACGGAGGCGTCGACCACCTGCGGTACTTCCCGATTGCCGAGCATCGACTCGTCGGTCCAACTGCCGACGAAGATGCCGCCGACCTGCTCGGTGGACATGATCGCCGCCGCGTCGGCAGTTCCGGTGACTCCCACGGTGAGCAACTGAGCCAACCGCTGCCGCTCCGACAATCCATCGACGAACGCAACACAATCGTCGACGGGCGATACCGGTTGCGGGACCGTCGTCTCGATGGGGGTGGTCGTCGACGCAGGGGCCGCCGACTGCGTCGACGCGACCTGCGCGGACTCGGTGGAGCACGAAACCAGGAGGCCGACACCGACCGTCATCACCGCAGCGGACCGAACCGAAAACCGAAGTCGCATGGAATACGACGGTAGCCGAGATGCGGACCGTTGCTCGCGGCCCGGGGTTCGGATCGATGCGCCTTCGTTGCACTCGGACCGACTGAAACCCACATCGATCCGCCAAGGGGTGAGGGTAATCTGGACGAACGCGACATGAGGAGGACCTCGAACCATGACCGCAGACCTCATACTCATTGCCTACGACGGCTCCGACAACGCCAAACGCGCCATCGACTATGCCGGACGCTTTCTCACCACTTCTCGAGCGATCGTCGTCACCGCGTGGGAGCCGATGGTGCGTCAGGCCGCTCGAATGTCCGGACTCTCCGGCGTCATGCAGCCCGAATGGGTGCCCGACGACGAGGCCGAGGACGTAGCGCTCACCGACGCGAAAGTCACCAACGGTGAGGGCGTCGCACTGGCCGAGGCCGCAGGACTGAAGGTGGAGGGGCAGTGCACCGAATGCACCACCGCCATCTGGAGCGCGATCGTGGAGAAGGCCGACGAGATGAACGTCGACATCATCGTCACCGGCACGAGAGGCACCACTGGTCTTCGTGCGTTGCTCCAGAGTTCGGTGGCCGAGCACGTTCTGCGGCACAGCCATCGACCCGTCCTGATCGTTCCGCCCGGCAAGTAACGCGTCCATCGGCCTGATGGGCGGGAGCGAGTGATACCGTGATGCCCGCGTGGGGGTCCACCTCGCCCGCTTCTTTCCTGAGCCGACTGACTGGAGAACCGAGATGAAGTTTGCTGTCCCGGGTGTCATTGCCGCCGTCGTCGGAGCCGTACTGGGTGCGGGCGTCGTCTTCGGAGTCACCGCAGCTGCAGCCGACAACTCTCGTCCGGATATCGATCGCTCCGGAAACGCCGACTCGTCCTTGCTGAACCAGGTTGAGTACGGCAGCCGCTGACGCTGGTCGCTTTCGTGAATCGATGATCTCGGCCGAGTCGCTCGGCCGTAAGTGGCTTGTCGGCGTCTCGATTCTGGCGTTCCTCCTCACCTTTCTTCAGGTCCCCGGCTTCACCGTCGCCGATACCAAGTACGACCTGGCTCAGAACCCGCTCGGGTTTCTCGAACGCGCCTCCCACCAGTGGAACGGCGCGGCTCCGCTCGGCCAGGTGCAGAACCAGGCCTACGGCTACTTCTTCCCGCACGGTGCGTTCTTCGCCGGCGGCGACCTGCTGTCGATCCCGCCGTGGATCACCCAACGCATCTGGTGGGCGCTGCTGCTCATCGCCGGCTTCTGGGGAATCGTCCGGCTCGCCGAAGCTCTGGGTATCGGCAGCCGCAGTTCCCGGCTGATCGCAGCGACGGCCTTCGTTCTCTCTCCGCGAGTGATCACCACCCTCGCGTCGATCTCCTCGGAGACGATGCCGATGATGCTGGCACCGTGGGTGCTGATCCCGATGGTGCGGTATCTCGCCGGGGATGACGCGAAGCAGACGGTTCGGCGCACCGCCGCGCAGTCTGCGCTGGCGGTGGCGTTGATGGGCGCGGTCAATGCCGTCGCCACTGCCGCCGCCGTTCTGGTAGCCGTGATCTGGATGCTGACGCATCGGCCGAACAAGCGTTGGTTCGTCTTCGGTGCCTGGTGGTCGGGCTTTCTGGTGCTCGCGACGCTGTGGTGGATCGTGCCACTGCTGTTGCTGGGCAAGGTCTCTCCACCGTTTCTCGACTACATCGAATCGTCCGGTACCACCACGCAGTGGACGTCGCTGACGGAGGTGCTGCGCGGCACCGGCAGTTGGACGCCGTTCGTCTCTCCCGAGCGAGTGGCCGGTGCCGTTCTGGTGACTCAGCCCGCGGCCGTCATCGCGACGGGCTTGATCGCGGCTGCTGGAATCGCGGGCCTGGCGATGCGGTCGATGCCCGCCCGCGGCCGGTTGACGATCATGCTGTTCGTCGGTCTCGTCGGCCTCGGTGCCGGGTTCGTCGGCGATCTGGACGGTCCGTTCGCCGCTTCCGTTCGAGTGTTCCTCGATTCTGCAGGCGCACCGCTGCGCAACATCCACAAACTCGAGCCGGTCATTCGAATTCCGTTGGTACTGGGCCTGGCTCATCTGTTGGCCCGAGTTCCGCTGCCGGGTTCCGCGCCGCGGACGCAGTGGCAATCGGCCGTCGCGCATCCCGAGAAGAACCCGATGATGGCGGTGACCGCCTTGGTCCTCGTGGCCTTGACGCTGTCCACCTCGCTGGCGTGGACGGGCAAGCTCGCACCCCGAGGAGCGTACGAGGCCGTTCCGCAGTACTGGCACGACGCCGCGGACTGGCTCTCCGACAATGCGTCGGGATCGAGCCCCGACGGTTCCGATGCGCAGCGAGCCCTGATCGTGCCCGGCGCACCGTTCGCTCTGCAGACCTGGGGATTGACCCGAGACGAACCACTGCAGGCGCTGGCCACGACCCCCTGGGCCGTCCGTGACTCCGTGCCACTCACCCCGCCCGGTGCCATCCGGGCACTGGATTCCGTACAACGACTCTTCGCCGACGGTCGGCCGTCGGCGGGATTGGCCGATACCCTTCTGGGCCAGGGCATCAGCTACGTCGTGGTGCGCAACGACCTCGATCCCGAGGACTCGCGATCCACCCGTCCGGCATCGGTGCACCAGGTGCTCGACGGTTCGCCGGGACTCGAGAAGGTGGCCGAATTCGGTGAGGACGTGGCTCCCGGTCAGGTCGACGGCGTCGTACTCGACGGTGATCTTCGACCGCCGTATCCGGCTGTGGAGATCTACTCGGTGGGCGATTCGGCCGGCATTCCCGCATCCGGTCCCTACACCGTCGATCTCGATCGTGTCCCGGTGGTCCAGGGCGGTCCCGAGTCCATTTTGCGCTCGAACGAGTTGCGGAACAACGGGATTCGCAATCCGGTGCCGTCAGGCCCGACTCTGCTGGCCTCGGATGCGGCCGCGGCGGGAATTGCCGTGAACTCGGTGACGGTGACCGACACTCCGATGAATCGCGAGACCGACTTCGGCCAGGTCGACAATCACAGTTCTGCCCTGCGAGCCGCCGACGAGCCACGACGCTCGCTCAACGAGGTTTCCGATTACCCGGTGTACGGAGCCAAGACCGTGGACGCGCAGTGGGAGGGCGCGACTCTGACAGCGTCGAGCTCGGCATCGGACGCCACGCAGATCGGCGGCAGCTCTCCCGGCAGCGGCGTCGCCGCCGCGGTGGACGGCGATCTGGCGACCAGCTGGATCAGCAACGGCATCGACCGTGCGGTGGGGCAATGGCTTCAACTGGACTTCGACACTCCGGTGCGTGGCGGTCTGTTGCGTATGCGTACCAGCCCGGGCACGATCGGCGACCCGGTGAAGTGGGTGGAAATCACCACCCCGAACGGCTCGACGGCAGCGCGCGTCGACGAGCCGGGTGAGCCGATGACGGTGTCGCTACCGGGCGGTGAGACGCCGTGGCTGCGCATCACCGCGAAGTCGACGGTCGACGGAACTCGGGGCAGCCAGTTCGGCATCAGCGAGGTCTCGGTGGACGACTATTCCGACCGGGACAACCCGAAGCAGGTACCGATCGTGCACCGCGCGGTGCTGCCCGAGACTCCGGCCGGGGCGAGCGTCGACGCCTGGGAACTGGGACAGGAATTCCCCGGCCATTCCGGGTGCCTCGACACCGAGGATCGAATCCGGTGCAGCAGTGGACTGTCCAAATCGCCCGAGGAACTGGGGCGCTTCTCCCGCACGATCGACGTGCCGATGGGTACCGCGGTCATCCCCGATCTGACGGTGCGCACGCGTCAGTCACCCGAACTCGAAGCGCTACTGGCGCAACCGGGGCGGCCGTTGGCGGGCGGGGCATCGGACGTCGCCGACCTACGCGGGTCGGCGTTCGCCGCGACCGACGGTGATCCGCGCACGTCCTGGACCGCGCCGGAGAAGTCGATCACCGATCGAGCCGGAACCAACCCCACCCTGAGCATCGAATTGCCTGCTCCGACACTGGTGGACGGGCTCGAGCTCAGCCCCAGCCTCGGTGAGCTGCCGGCGCATGTCACCCGGGTCGCGGTCAACCTCGGCAACGGGCCGATGGTGCGCGATGTCGACACCGACGGCTCGACGACTCTCGAGCTGGCACCGTATGTGACGGACCGGATCGTTCTGTCGATCGTGGACTGGGACGGGGTGCTGGACCGGAACTCATTGGGGTTCATCCAGTCTCAGCCCCCCGGATTCGCCGAGGTGACGCCGCTGTCTTCCGGTGAGCCGATCGGTGCCCCCTACGACGGCGATCGCGAGATCACCGTCGACTGCTTCGACGGCCCCATCCTCTCCATCGCCGGGCAGACGGTGCGCACGTCGGTGACGGCCACCGCGGACCAGTTCCGTTCCGGCGAGCCGCTGAAGGCATCGGTGTGCGATGCCGACACCCCGATGAACGAGAACTTCGTCAACCCGGTTTCCCTGCCCGAAGGACGCCAGGACGTGGTGGTGGAACCGGGAGCGTCGTTCTTCGTCGACGGTATTCGGTTGCGCACCATGCCCATTCCGGCCGACTGGCCGACGAGCTCGGCACCGCAGGCGGCCAGGACCACCGCCTGGAGCCCCGATCACCGCGAGGTGACGCTGACCTCCACGACGGAGGATCGCTTGCTGGTCATCCCGGAAAGCAACAACAGTGGTTGGCGCGCAACCACTCCCGGTGGCGTCGAACTGTCCCCGGTGGTGGTCGACGGGTGGCAGCAGGCCTGGATCGTTCCGGCCGGGGCGTCGGGCACGATCTCGTTGGATTTCGCCACCGATCGCTGGTACCGACTCGGCATCTTCGGTGGACTGCTCCTGCTGATCCCGCTGCTGTTCGCAGCCCTGCGTCGGACGCGCAATGAGCCGAACACGGGACCGCCGCCGCGGCCGTGGCAGAGCGTTCCGGCCGCAGTCGTAGCGGTGCTCGGAGCAACGATCGTGTTGGCCGGTATCACCGGTGCTGCCGCCGTGGCCGCGATCGGTTTCGGAGCGATGTTCCTGGACCGCCGCTACGGTCGCGCGCTCTCCTCGCGCGTGTTGGTCGGCGCGGCAGGCGGATTCGCCTTGCTGGGCGCGGCGCTGCTCTCGCTCGGTCCATGGCGATCGCCAGACGGGTACCTGGGCGAATCGTACGGAGTGCAACTCGCCGCGCTGATCGGGATCGTCGCGCTGGCGATCAGTGCGCTGCGGAAGCCGTGATCGGCGTCTTCTTGGCCGCGAAGCGTCGTCGAGCAGGGTCTTCCACCAGCGCGTAGCTCGCCGCAGCCACCGGAATCGACAGTGCGAGGGTCACCGGCAACACGAACCACATACCGCCCGAGAACGGGACGATGCCGAACACCGGGAACACGACGGCGAGCACGGCCAGATGCCAGATGAACAATCCGTACGACCAGCGGCCCAGCGTCAGCATCACCGGATGCTCGAGGAAGCGATGCCGGCGACCGTCCTCACTGAGAATCAGCGGGGCGAGCATCGCAAAGGCCAGTATCGCGCCGAGCAGGATTTTGATCTCGAACTGCCAGGCCGCCGGACGCACCAAGCCCTGCGGACCCGCCAGAGGAGTCGCCGACACGGCGAACGCGGCAACCGCGATGGCCGACATGACGAATCGGCGGCGAGCCAACCGATGCACCCAGGTCGGTGGCCCCACCGAGATCTCGGCGAGCAGCATCCCCGCCGCAAACCACGGGAAGTAGCCGGGGAGCCAGTTGTCATGGTGAATGCCGTCGGGGGTGGACACCGGAACGAATGCCCACGACAGCGTCAGCACCGCAGCGCCCAGAATGACCGGGATACGTCGGGCGGCAGCCGCACCGCGCAGGCGCACCATCAGCCACGCGAACACCGGCAGCAGTAGATAGAAGGCGAGCTCGACCGACAGCGACCACATCTGCGTCAAGCCCTGGGTCAGGGTCAGCGGCACGAACACCTGAGTGAACGACAGGTTCGCCAGCCACACGCGGGAGTCACCGCCGGCATCGGGAAGAAACAGCAGGATAAGGATCACGCCGGCCCAGTAACCGGGCAGAATCCTCGCGAGCCGGGAACGGAAATAGCGGCCGAGCGGCTGGGCACTCCGATGACCGCGGGCTGCTGCCGCATGCGGACGCCACAGCAGGAATCCCGACAGCGAGAAGAAGATCGCCACAGTCAGGTCGAACCTTCCCCAGATGTGCCCCAAGATCGGCGACGTCGCGCCACCGGTCTGAAAGGCCACGTGGGTGACAACGATTCCGATACACGCGACGGCACGCATCCCCTCGAGTGACGGTACGAATCCACGAAGCGGGACAACGCTTGCCGAAGGGGTCTGTGTGCTCATGGTGGTATCGAGTGTGCCGTGTCGAACCGGCGCAGACGAGACCGGTGCCACTGTCGACTGTTACTGTCACCTGCGACGTGTCGTAATAAATCGGGCATCGGGTCGGGGCGAACATGTTTCCCCGCCCGCGGTGTCTTCCATGAAGCGGTCAACTAAGGAGATTCAGCATGGCGGAGCGCTCAGGGCCGAGCCGGATACTTGCCCTCGTACTCATCGGCTTGGGCGCGTTCCTGGTGGTCGCCGCCATCCTCATTCCCACGTACACCATTTCGGCGCTCGAGAAGACGCCGTTGGACCTCGAAGTCACCACCGTCTCCACCGGTGAGGGCAGCGTGCTGAATGCGAGCTCCCTCGCAGCCGGTCGCGCAGTCGTCGACCAGAACGTTCCCCTCGTCTCGCAGCGATTCGTCACCGTCGAGGACCCCTCCGACGCCGACATCATGACGCTGCAGGCGGGCCAGACTCTGCGTCGCAGCGACAAGCAGGCCGATACCGGGCTGCTGACCGCAAGCGTCGACCGCGTCACCATCGACCGCAAGACCTCGATGCCCGTCGAGAACCCGATCGGCACCATCCAGGTGGCAGGCGACAAGCCCGCCGAAGAAGTTGCCCACACCGGACTGCAGTACAAGTTCCCGTTCAACGCGGAACAGAAGAGCTACCCGTACTTCGACGTCAACGCGCGCGCGACCAAAGACATCGACTTCATCGAAGAAACCGAGATCAACGGCACGCCGGTGTACCAGTACCAGCAGACCGTCGGCCCGGTGGACCTGTCGACCGTGGTGAACCTGCCGACCAACAAGGTCACCCTGCCCGCCGACACCTGGGGTGTCGAGGGTGGAGAAGCGCCGGTGACGATGACTCGCTGGTACGAGAACACCCGCACCCTGTGGGTCGAGCCGGAGACCGGCGTCGTCGTCAAGGGTGACGAGCAGATTCACCAGTACTACGCGCGTGAGGCGGGCCAGCCCGAGGTCGACGTCCTCAGGGCTCCGATCACGTTCGACGAGAACACGGTCGAATACCAGATCCAGCAGGCCAAGGACGGCCAGGACCAGATTTCGCTCTTCGGCCGCACCGTCCCGATCATCGCCGGAATTCTCGGTGTCATCTCGCTGATCGCCGGAGTGTTCCTGCTCCTGCGCGGCGGAAACGGTGGACACCGTCAGCCGGCACGGGCCGACAACGCTCCTCGACCGAACCCCGCAGGTGGGGCCGCACCAGCACCGTCGAGCAACCGCGATTGGACGACCGATCGCACCGAGGAAATCCCGAGGACGAACCTCAACAAGGAGTAAGTGCCTGCGGCAGTGGCGTGGTTGAGTGCCCGTGAGGGCGCACAACCACGCCACTCGTCTATGTGGAGACGGGACCCAACTCAGCAATGCTCCCCGAATCGGTGCGGTCACGGTGGCCGGGTCTCGTAGTCCAATGTTCTCTAACTGGTAGAAGGATCCGCGAACAGATTCGTCAGACCCACTGGCGATCCACGCGATTCCCCCACAACACCAGCCCGCACACCACCACCATCGTCACCGCGGCGGTCACTGCGGCGACGAGGACGAATTGCGCGAGCGTCGAGGCCACGAACAGCAACAGCAACACCTCGACGCCGAGGGCGAACCAGGCGACGAGAGCGAGGTGGGTGCGTTCGCCCGCGATGGCCCACAGCAATGCGCTCTGCAGCACGGCCAGGCACGCACCCTGCAGCACGAACAGCCAGACATACTCCTGCACACCGGAATACGTATCGCCCACCACCAGCGGCAACAGCGGAGACGCCAGTGCACCGCCGATCACCAGAAACGTACCGAGCCCCGCGACGACGGCCAGCGCCGATCGCACCGCGGAGGCAGAATGCAGCGGGTTCGCCATCCGCGGATACAGAACTACACCGACTGCCTGGGGCAACCAGAATGCTGCCTTGGACGCAACGGCCCCGACGGCGTACAGCCCGGCCTCGTTGGAGCTGAGCAGTGTGCGTGCCAGCACGAGGTCCAGCGCGGACATCGCGATCAACACCAACTGCACCTGCGACGCCTGCAGCACGGCCAGAACGGTGACCTTGGTTTCCGAGACCGAGTTCACCGGCACCCCGGCCGTCCATCGCGCACCGAGTGCCACCACGCCGATGCCTGCGGCCGTGGCAAGAAGAACCGATCCAGGACCACCGCCGAGCACCAACACCAGCACGGCCGGAGCCACTTTGCCGAAACCGGCCGCGGCCAGCACGACACTGAGGGCTCCGAAGCGGCCACGTCCCTGCAGCAATCCCTGCTCGGCGGCCAACAGCACCAGCACCGGCGCAGCGATGACCGCCGACACGGTCGCCGCCATCGAGATGTCCATGGCCGCGGACAGTGCGGGAGCCAGTGCCACAGCGAGCACCCCCACCACCGCCGCGCACCGATACCCCACTGTTCGCAGTTCACGAGAACTGCGCCCGCGCACCACTTCACGAGCAACGACGGACTGCAACGCCAACGCCGGAACCGCGAGAACCAACTGCGCAGCAAGCAGACTCGCGAATTCTCCGTAACCCTCGACACCGAGCATCCGGCTCGCCAGAACCTGCAGCAGGTACGCCGCAACGTTCGCGAACATCGAACCGGCCGTCACCATCCCCATCCCGGCGACCGACGCACCCGCGGTGTGCTCTGCCTCGGACGAGGCGCGGAAAGACATGAGCCCACGGTATAGGGTGCCGATCATGGCGTGGTCGAGGTCGAGGTGGACACCGCCGCTCTACAGCCTGCTGCTCGCGGTGGTCATTCTCGGCCCGCTGCTCGGTCCCGGCTATCTCCTGCTGCGCGACGCCGTCAGCACCCCCCGTTCGTACTTCACCGACTCCGCCTGGGGAATCGCCGACGCGGCCGCGAGGGCAGTACCGCAGGACGCCGCTATCGCCGCGCTGTCGACGGTGTTCGACGGTGGCCTGGTCGTCAAGACCATTCTGCTGCTGGCTCTGTGGCTGACCGGGTGGGGTGCAGCGGTCATGGCACGAACTGTGCTGCCGACAGCCCCACTACCCGCGCTGCTCGTGGCATCGACGGTGGCGGTGTGGAACCCGTACGTCGCCGAGCGACTGCTGCAGGGGCACTGGAGCCTGCTCGTCGGATACGCCGCCCTCCCGTGGACGGTGGTCGCTGCACTCGCGGTCAGAGAGGGCCGTTCCTGGTGGGCGCTCGCAGTCTGTCTCGCCGCTGCCGGACTCACCCCCACCGGCGCGTTGCTCGCCGCAACCGTCGCCCTGGTGGTCCTCGCCCTCCCCGGGGGTGCCCGACGCGGCCTGCGCGTGGTCGGCGCCCTCGTGCTGGCGGCGGTGGCGTCGGCGCCGTGGCTGGTGGCGACGGCGGTGTCCGGCGGTGGCGTCGAGCAGGCGGATCCGGCGGGTTGGGCGGCGTTCGCGGCGCGCGCCGAGCCGGGTCTCGGCACCCTCGGCAGCCTCGCCGGCCTCGGCGGAATCTGGAACTCCGATGCTGTACCCGCCTCTCGGACAGGCCTTTTCGCTCTCGTGGGCACGGCGCTGCTGCTGGCCGTGGTCGCGTTCGGTGTGCGGCCGCTGATCAGGCGTCGAAGAAATCCGGTGATCGTGGGGCTCGGTGTGGTTGCCCTGCTTGCCATCGCAGTTCCCGCGCTGGCCGCAACCGGACCTGGTTTGGCAATGGCCCGCGCGGTGGGCGAGACGGTGCCGGGTGCCGGTCTACTCCGCGACTCCCAGAAGTGGGTGGCGCTGGCGATGCCGATCTACGCGTTGGCCGCTGCGGCTGCGTTTTCTCCCCGGCGTCGACCGAATCCGGTGCAACCAACCGCGCTGAGCGCGGTCCAGCGCACCCGATTCGGTAGCGCCGTTGCGATATTGGCCCTGCTGATCGCACTACCCGACCTGGGCTGGGGCGTCGGGAACTCGATCCGGCCTGTGGCGTATCCGGCGTCTTGGCAGGCGGTCGCAGGCCAATTGCAGGGCAGCGACGGCGATGTCGCGGTACTACCGGCCGGGATGTTCCGCCGCTTTCCCTACAGCGGCAGTGCTCCCGTTCTCGATCCAGCGCCGCGCATGCTGCCACTGGACGTACTGCAGACCGGCGAGCTCATCGTCGCGGGCGGCACGGTGCGGGGTGAGGGGGCGCGCGCGACGGAGGTCCAGAATGCCCTGCTCGCAGGCGAACCCATGAACGTGATCGCGGAGCTGGGGGTCGGCTGGGTACTGGTGGAGAACACCACCCCCGGCGAACTCGGCGAATCCGAGCAAACCCTCGACCCACTGAACATCGTGTACTCCGACGACCAGCTCACGCTCTACCGAGTACCCGATCCCGTGCTCACCGAGAGCCGGCCGGCTGCAGCGGTGATCGTTGCCCACCTCGTCTGGGCAGTGCTGCTCCTCGGGGGACTAGCGGTAGGACTGCTGGGCCGAATCCGAGTGCTGCGCACTCACCAGACCTGACGACCACGTGCCACGCGTCGTCGCGTCGAGCACCGAGTAGACACCTTCTGCGCACTGCTCCCAGGAGAATTCCGCCGCGCGCACTCGCGCCTTCTCGCCCAAGCGAGTTCGGGCTTCGGCGTCCTGCAGCAACTCGGAAACGGCACCGGTCAGACCGGACACGTCGCGATTCTCTTCACCATCGGAAAGCGCGCCCACCAGAACACCGGTGACGCCGTCGATGATGGAATCGGTGAGGCCCTTGGAACTTCGGTAGCCGACGGTCGGTACCCCGTGCTGAGCTGCCTCGACGACCGCGAGACCCCATCCCTCCTTACGGGAGGGCATGACGTGTACCCAGGACCGGCCGAGCAGGGCGTGCTTGCGGTCCTCGTCGACGTGCCCGTGAAAAGTGACGTACTGCTCGATGCCCAGTTCTGCGACGTAGTCGCGGAGGTTCTGCTCCCACCAGCCGCCGCCGATGACGTCGAGGTGGATATCGGGGATCCGACCGCGAAGCGCAGCGACGACATCGAGCGCGTCCTCGATCTGCTTGTGTGGAACCAACCGGGACAGCACGGTCAGCGACGGGTGCGCGGTGCGGGTGCTCTCGTCACCCTCGGGTACCGACCCGGGAATCTCGTCGGCTCCGTTGCGCACCACGGCGATGCGCTCGCGGTCGACGCCCAGTGCGACCAACTCGTCCGCGGACGGCAACGACACCGTCAGGTATTGATTGCGGCGGTGGACCCTCGGGGACACCGTCGACTCGAGCCACCAGCCGAGCTTGGCCATCATCGGCCCCGCGACCGGCCACTGCTCGCGGTGGCAGTGGTGCACCAGCAGCGTCACCGGGACGCCGAGCGCGGCACGGGAGAAGAAGGGAATGCCGTTCTGGGTGTCGATCACCGCGTCGGGTGCGATGCCCTTCAGCGGGCCGAAACCGAGCCGTCCGGCCGCGATGGCGGCCAGTGCGCGGGGATACACCGACAGGCGTCCACCAGCGCGACTGATGCGAATACCGTCGACGATTTCCTCGGCGGGAGCTCCGGGGTACGACGCCGTCCTCAGCGTGACGCGGACGCCGCGTCGAGCCAGACCTGCGCCCACCTGCTCGAGGTAACGCTCGCTGCCGCCGCCCTGCGGGTGCCCGGTATCGCGCCAGCACAGCAACAGAACCTCGCGCACAGCTCGCTTCACCCAATTTCCGCATGTTCGCTTCTCGACCGCCGTCGATTCCCGCTGCCACAGTAACCGCTAGGGTTCGTTTTCGTGACTTCCGCCGTGACACGTCTGTTCGCCTCTCGCGCGACGCTCCGCCGCTCGGTGAGTCTGCTGAAGGACTTCGGTCACGAACAGAGCGCTCCCGACATCTTCTACGGCGCACTGGCCCGCGATTCCGTCGAGCTGATCGGCGACCTGTATCGGGGACTGACCGGCACCGACATGTCCGCGGCGACCGTGCTCGACGTGGGCGGCGGACCCGGATACTTCGCCGAGGTCTTCGGCGCCAGCTGCGCGCGCTACCTGCCCGTCGAGCCCGACGCGTCCGAGATGCACGCGGCGGGTCTGCAGATACCGGGTTCGGTGCGCGGCTCCGGGATGGCACTGCCGTTCCGTGACGACAGTGTCGACATCTGCTTCTCGTCCAACGTCGCCGAGCACGTCCGCGAGCCGTGGACCATGGCCGAGGAGATGCTGCGGGTCACCAAGCCCGGCGGGTTGACGGTGCTCTCGTACACCATCTGGTTCGGTCCGTTCGGTGGCCACGAGACCCGGCCCTGGCATTACCTCGGCGGCGAATACGCAGCCCGCCGCTACACGCGCACCACCGGTCACGAACCGAAGAATCGATTCGGCGAATCACTGTTCGACATCAGCGCGGCCGACGGATTGCGTTGGGCGCGAAGCACTCCCAACGCGACGCTCCTGGCCGCCTTCCCGCGCTACCATCCCCGCTGGGCCTGGTGGATGATGCGAGTTCCGATACTTCGCGAGTTCTTGGGCAGCAACCTCGTCCTCGTTCTCGAACCGAGCGCATAACCTGGATCGATGACGGCAATCGCGCTCGACATCGGCGGCACCAAGATGACAGCGGCACTCGTCGGCGAGGACGGGCGGCCGGAGAATCCGGTGACGGTGCCGACTCCCGAGTCCGGGGTGTGGCCGGCATGCGCTTCGTTGCTTCGGAAGATCGCTCCTGGACAGCACATCGACCGCATCGGCATCGCCTGCTCCGGGCCGGTGAACCTCGAGACCGGATCGGTCGCACCGATCAACATCGACGAGTGGAAGAACGGATTCGGTCTGGGCGAGCACATCTCCGCCGTGCTTCCCGAAGCCGAAATACGTCTGGCGATGGACGGCAGCGCAGCGGCACTCGGTGAGCACCGCTTCGGTGCCGCCGTCGGGGTGCCGGACGTGCTGAGTCTGGTGGTCTCGACCGGCATCGGCGGCGGGTTGGTGCTGGGCGGGAAGATCGTCGCGGGTGCCAGCGGCAACGCGGGCCACATCGGCCACATCGTCGTTCCCGGTTCGACGACGCCCTGCGCGTGCGGCGGAATCGGATGCGTGGAAACCGTCTCGAGCGGGCCGTCGGCGGTGCGGTGGGCGCGTGAGCTGGGTTGGACCGGCAGCACCGGAACCGAACTGGCCGCCGATGCCGCCGCCGGGGAGCCGGTCGCCATCACCTCGTTGCAGCGCGCCGGCGTGGCACTGGGTCAGGCGATCGCGTCGGCCGTCGCCCTGATCGACGTACGCATGGTGGTGATCGGTGGTGGCTTCGCCCAAGCCGGTCCGCCGCTGTGGAATCCGATTCAGGAGTCGATCGCGCTGCATGCGCGTCTGAAATTCCTCGACGGCCTGCAGGTGGTACCGGCGGCACTGGGTGGATTCGGCACCTTGGCCGGGGCAGCCGCGCTCACTGCCTGACCGGGCGGACCCACACAGCCAGAACGGGGCCCACCCCTCGGTGAGCCCCGTTCCGTGTCGTGAATACTACGCGCCCAGGCGCTGCTTGAGGGCATCGAATTCGTCCTGAATTCCGGTGGGCAGCTTCTCGCCGACGAAGTCGAACCACTCCTGGATCAGCGGGATTTCGGCTTTCCACTCGTCGGTGTTCACCGCGAGTGCTTCGGCCACGTCCTCGACGGTGGTGTCGAGTCCGTCGATGTCGAGTGCCTCGGCGGTGGGGACCACACCGATCGGGGTCTCGATGCCTGCGGCCTTGTGCTCGATGCGCTCGACGATCCACTTGAGCACGCGCGAGTTCTCACCGAATCCGGGCCACAGGAAGCGCTTGTCATCGCCGCGACGGAACCAGTTGACGTAGAACACCTTCGGCAACTTCGACTCGTCGGCGTTCTTGCCCAGGTCGATCCAGTGCTGGAAGTAATCGCCCACGTTGTAACCGAGGAACGGCAGCATCGCCATCGGGTCGCGTCGGACGGTACCGACGGTGCCCTCGGCAGCAGCGGTCTGCTCGGAGCCGACGGTGGCTCCCATGAACACTCCGTGCTGCCAGTCGCGAGCCTCGGTCACCAGCGGAACGGTGGTCTTGCGACGTCCACCGAACAGGATCGCCGAGATCGGCACGCCCTGCGGGTCGTCCCACTCGGGAGCCATCGACGGGCACTGGGCCATCGGCACGCAGTAGCGCGAGTTCGGGTGCGCGGCATCGGTTCCGGACTCGGGGGTCCAGTCGTTGCCCTTCCAGTCGATCAGGTGATCGGGCGTACCTTCGAGGCCCTCCCACCACACGTCGCCGTCGTCGGTCATGCCGACGTTGGTGAACACCGAGTTACCCTGATCGATGGTCTTCATCGCGTTGGGGTTCGAGTCCCAGTTGGTGCCCGGTGCGACGCCGAAGAAGCCGTACTCGGGGTTGACGGCGTAGAGGCGGCCGTCCTCACCGAAGCGCATCCAAGCGATGTCGTCACCGATGGTCTCGGCACGCCACCCCGGGATGGTGGGCTGAATCATCGCGAGGTTGGTCTTGCCACACGCGGACGGGAACGCCGCCGCGATGTAGTACGCCTTGTCCTCGGGCGAGATCAGCTTGAGGATCAGCATATGCTCGGCGAGCCAGCCCTCGTCGTGCGCCATCGCCGACGCGATACGCAGCGAGTAGCACTTCTTGCCCAGCAGCGCGTTGCCGCCGTAGCCGGATCCGTAGCTCCAGATCTCACGATCCTCGGGGAAATGCGTGATGTATTTGGTGTCGTTGCACGGCCACGGCACGTCGGCCTGGCCCTCGGCGAGCGGAGCGCCGAGCGAGTGCAGCGCCTTGACGTAGAACCCGTCGTCGCCGATCTTGTCCAGAGCGGCCTGACCCATGCGGGTCATCACACGCATCGAGACGACGACGTACTCCGAATCGGTGAGCTCGACGCCCAGCTTGGGATCGGCCGCATCGAGCGGGCCCATGCAGAACGGCACGACGTACATGGTGCGTCCGCGCATGCAACCGCGGTACAGATCGGTCATCAGCGACCGCATCTCGGACGGTTCCATCCAGTTGTTGGTGGGACCGGCGTCGATCTCTTCCTTGGAACAAATGTACGTACGCGACTCGACACGGGCGACGTCCGACGGATCGGAGTTGCCGAGGAACGAGTTGGGCTTCTTCTCGTCGTCGAGACGAGTGAAGGTGCCTGCCTCGACCAGCTTGCCGGTCAGGCGCTCCCATTCGGCGTCGGATCCGTCAGCGAACACCACGGAATCCGGTTCGGTCAGTTCGGCTACCTGGGCAACCCAGGCGAGCAGTTCTTTGTGTCGAGTCGGCACGTTGTCGGTGCCGCTCAAACCGGGAATGGTGGCTGAGGTCATCTAACTCTCCTGGGGTGAGCCGGAACCGGGAAGTACTCGCACGATCACTGTGGGCAAACATGCGCGAGCAGATCTCGGTTTTCCCCTCTCGGCGGGGCGCTGCTCGACCGTTCGAGCCGCAGTACACCATCGTAACGGGTACAGCAAGCCGAGGGACGAGAGCCGGGTGTCCTGGTATTCAGGTTAACGCCGAGCGGCGTGAATCCGGAAACAGGGTGTTGTCCGATTAGTCACAGGACCGATTCAGATAGGGAAAGATCTGCGCAAGAAGGCGTCTACCAGCAGCGACACTCAGTCGCGACACGCGGACTACAGCTCGCCCGATTCGGTCAATTCGCCCCGGCCGATACCGTTCGCTTCTCGAAAAATCTCCCAGGATCGGTACTGCCCGTCACGTCCGAACGCCGTGAACTTGTCCGTCACACCATCGCCGTCGACGTCGGTCGCCACGGTCATCCCGGCGTCGGTACGTCGTACGGTGGTCTCGTAGTGGCCGTCTCCGTCGAGATCGAACAGGTCCGTCGAATCCATGGGCGCACCTGCGTCGTCGAAATCGTGAGGTTCCACTGCTTCCGTGAGGAAACCCCCTGCTGCGAAGCCATCCACCGCGATCATCGACGCTCCTCACCTCGAACCCACACTGCTCCTACCGACTCCGACGCACCGGCTCGCCGAACGGTTCCACGTGTTGCGGAGAGACATGGACGGGTTCGCGGGCAACGAACACACCACGATCGGGTCCGCGGAATCGCTCGAGCCCCCGCTCGAGTGCCGACAGATCGCGATCGCAGGCCGACAGCAGCGCCGATCGGTGGTCTGCGAGCCGACGCACCTCGGCGTCCACCTCGGCGAGTGCGACGTCGATGCGGGCCACTGCGTCCCGGTCGGCGGTCGCGACGGCGGACGCAAGCGTCGACTCGGCGTCGAGAATCCGCGAGAGCAATCGCTGCTCCACCGACGATTTCACCCGGGCCAGGCTTTCCTGCGTCCAGCCGCGCAGGTGGGCACGGTCGGCCACCAGCGCTCGTGAGCGCGTGATCCACCAGGCGAGCGCACCACCGAGAACGAGGGTGATCACGGTGTTGGCCACTGCCCAGGCCGGCACCAGCGCCATCGGCGACACCACCAGCCGCCCGAGTCCTACCCCCGCCGACGCGCCGACAACGATCATGACGACATCCTCGATCCCCCGACGCCGAGACGGCTCCCCGATGTCGAGCGGGTCGTCCGCGCCACTCGGTTCCGCCTGCATCGGCGTGAGTCCGAGATCGGTCTCCACCGCCCGCAATCGGGCCGTCAGCGCCGCGTCGGCTCGATTCCGAGTGCTGCGTGCGGACTCGGCGACATGCGCGGGGAGATGAGAGAGTTCGGCACGTCCGGCTCCATCGACAGTGCGTTTGACCTCGGCAACCAGGGCGCGAAAGTCTTCGGCGGCGGTATGGAGAGACTCCACGCGTACCCGTTGAATTCGATTGTGCAGCAGCGCCCGTCGATCGTTACTGAGATTGTCCCGTTCGCCGACGAGCGCGGCGCGCCGCGCACGGAGTTCGGCCGTGTCACTGCCGCCGGTCACCGCGCGCGCCCTCGCCACGATCGACGCTCTGGCTCCGGCCACGCAGTCCTGCACTGCCGCAGCATATTTGCGCTGGGATCCGAGAGCGGTGGCCTGTAGCAGCAGCGCGCCCAGGCGGTCCGCCACTGCTCCGAGACCCGACTCCGCGGACATCGCTGCGTCACCGCTCTCCCGCCCCGTCCGCGCCAGCCGAACCGAGATCGGGTGGAACGTGCACTCCACCGCCCGAGGGACACACTCGGCAACGACATCACTGTCGGCGGAGACCACTTCACGCCAGTGCCGATGCACGTCGATCTTGTTCACCACGAACAGGACCGGCGTGGATTCGAGGGCTGCTCGCCACTGCTCGACCTCGACGCGGCCCACCGGAGCCGACGCGTCGACGACGATCATCACGACGGCTGCATCGGCCATCGAGTCGGTGAAGTTCATGGCGGCACCGCCGAGACGGGACAGCTCGCGGAGCAGTTCGGACTTGCCCGACCCTGCAGTGCCGGTGAGGTGAACCCCGGCGGGTCGACTGACCCTCGCTCGTTCGATCTCGTCGAGTGCACCCGAATTCCAGCGTCGTAGAACGCTTTTCATGTCTTCCGACAGCGGGGTCATCGACGCAGCATCCGTACGTGCCCTCGGCACAGTGCCAATGCCGCGCGGCGCACGTCGGGGTCGCCGGCAGCGGCAGCTCGCTGCTTCCACAGCACCACCTGCTCCAGCGCGACCTGCTCCGAACCGGTCTCGATCGGCACGCCCAGACGTAGAGCCGCGTGGCGCATCTCGGCAGCCACCGCCTCGTCCGAGGCCAAGTACGACTCGACGGCGTCGCGAACCCGCCGGTGACCGGCGGAGATCTGGTGCACTCTGCGATGCAGCTCGGCGTCCCGAGTCGCTGCGGCCGCCGAGACGGCGGTGGAGACAGCGGCGATCAGGGCGTCGGCACCGGTGGCGTCTGCCAGCATGCGCAGCGCCTCGCCGTCGGACACTGCCGTCGGCTGCCGGAGCACGTCGACGAGCAGAGCGAGACCATGCAGTTCGATGCAGTCGATCAGCGCTTCTCTGCGACGCGTCGACACCGCGAGGTCGGCGGCGCGAAACCGATCGACGGTCATCAGGTCGGTCGGGCGCAGATCGGCCGCTGCGACGGCTCGCACGTCGGCCATGTCCAGAGGCGCGCCGGCTCGGCCCACTCCCCGCAATCCCGCCGCGGTGGTTCCCATCAGCGGCAGAACCGTCCGCCCCAGCTGTTGCGAGGCCGTTGCGGCCGCGGCTGCGGGATCGTCGAGGGTGTCCGCCTTCGTCAGCACGACGACGGTCCCGTTCAGGGCATCTGTCGGACGAGAACTCAGCAGTGCGGTGTCGACGGGCGAGACCGAACCTGCGATCACGTGGACGAGCACTTCGCCCTCGCTGCTGTCGGTTCTGCCCTCGCGCCATCGGACGTCGAGGCCGTCGGCGTCGAGCGACACCGTCTCGAGGACGGCGAGAACCGCGGATTTCCCGACGCCTGCACGGCCGGTCACCCGTGCGGTCATCGGCCGCAGGCGATCGTGGACGGCGGTTTCGACGGCCTCGCGTGCGTCGCTCGACGCAGCGCGGTCACGCAACAGGCCCAGACCGGCCTCGGCGACATCCATGATCGATTCCCCCAGAACGACCCGCCACCGGCTTTCGCGAGGCGACGCACAGCCCCCTGCTGCGGCACCGATTCTGGCACACGCGGGCGCTCACGGGCCGACCGAAAGAAGTTGCATCGTTGTAATTAGTACGGCTTGTCCCACCGCTGATCAGCGGTAGGACGGCAAGTCTCAACTTCAACTCGAGACCCACCTGTCACACGCCCCGCCGATGCGCGACAATGGACCGGTGAACGAGCCCCAGGACACCTCTGTCGACACCGAGGAGAACGCCGTGCAGACCCAGGAACGGGGCTCACGGCTGTACCCCCGAGTGACGAGTTTCCGCTCTCGGCGTGGAGCGCTGACCGAGGCGCAGCAGACCACCTGGGACAACCTGTGGCCGCGCATCGGTCGTGACGTCGCCGACGAGCAGATCGACATCGACGCCTGGTTCGGCCGCAGCGGCCCGGCGATTCTCGAGATCGGCTCGGGCACGGGTACGGCCACCACGGCGATGGCCTCGGCCGAGCCGCACGTCAATCTCATGGCCGTCGAGGTCTACCGCCCCGGCCTGGCCCAGACACTGCAGCAGATCGAACGAGAAGGCATCGAGAACGTGCGGTTGCTGCGCGGTGACGCGATGGACGTACTCGAGAACATGCTGTCCTCGGAGTCGCTGACCGGCGTCCGCGTCTTCTTCCCCGACCCGTGGCCCAAGGTCCGGCACCACAAGCGTCGACTGCTGCAGGGTCCGACGTTCGCGATGATCGCGGATCGGTTGAAGCCCGGTGGCGTTCTGCACGTGGCCACCGATCATGCCGAATACGCTGAGTGGATTGCCGAGGCCGGGAACGCCGAGCCCGGTTTGACCGTTCTCGATTGGGAATCGCCCATGACACACGAGCGACCGGTGACCAAGTTCGAGGGCAAGGCACAGCTGGTCGGTAGCTCGGTGACGGAATTGATCTGGGGAAAGAAGACAGCATGAGTGTCAGTACGGACATGCCCGACACCGAGGTCGACCCCGCAGAACTCGGCGCGATCGGTGAAACGCGCCACAGCAAACGAGTCCTGCTCGTCTGGGATGCACCGAACCTGGACATGGGACTCGGCGCAATTCTCGGTGGCCGGCCCACCGCCGCCTACCGTCCGCGCTTCGATGCCCTGGGCCGATGGCTGCTCAGCCGTACCGCCGAACTGTCGACCTCCGGCACCGCGACACTCGAACCCGAGGCCACGGTGTTCACCAACATCGCCCCCGGCAGCGCAGATGTGGTCCGACCCTGGGTCGAAGCATTGCGTAACGTGGGCTTCGCGGTGTTCGCCAAGCCCAAGGTCGACGAGGACAGTGACGTCGACGCAGACATGCTCGACCACATCGACTTCCGCAACCGTGACGGCGGCCTCGCCGGGGTCATGGTTGCGTCCGCCGACGGTCAGGCGTTCAAGGGTCCACTGGAGGCCATCGCCGCAACCGGAGTGCCCGTACAGGTGCTGGGCTTCCGGGAGCACGCAAGCTGGGCTGTCACATCGGACATCCTGGAATTCCTCGACCTCGAGGACATCCCGGGCGTCTTCCGTGAGCCACTGCCACGAGTGAGTCTGGATTCGCTTCCCGACGAGGGCGCGTGGCTGCAGCCCTTCCGACCGCTGTCCGCCCTGCTCGTCGGGCGCCAAGGAGTTTCTTAAGTGTTCGCCAGATGGGGAGACATCGTCTACCGGCTGCGGTACACCGTTATCGGTGTCATGGTGGCCGGGCTGCTGGGCTTCGCTGCCTACGGTCTCGATCTGGGCAGCCATCTCAGTCAGAGCGGTTGGGACGATCCGACGTCGGAGTCGGCTCAGGCCGCCCGTCTGGCGGACACCACCTTCGGTCGCGACAAGCAGGGTGACGTCATCGTCCTCTACACCGCACCCGAGGGGTCGACGATCGACGACCCGGAATTCCAGTCGGCGATCACCGATAACTTGAACTCTCTGGTTGCCGACCATCCGGACCAGATAGAGAAGATCAACGGCACATACTTTCCCGGGACGGGCGCGCCCAATCTCGCGGCCCTCGGCACCACCGACAAACAGCACGCCATCGCCAGCATCGCCATCGCCGGTGCCAACGACACCGAACTGACCAACAACTTCCAGGCCGTCGAGGATGTTTTCTACATCGACGGCGTAGACGTTCAGGTGACCGGCCTGCAGGCCGTCGCGGGCGCACTGCAGTCGACCATGGCCGGCGACATCCAGCGCATGGAGTTGCTCGCCATCCCCGCCGTTGCGGTGCTGCTGTTCTTCATCTTCGGCGGCGTCGTCGCGGCCGCTCTGCCGTTGATCATCGGTGGCCTGACGGTCGTCGGAGCCAACGGCATCGTGAAGGTGTTCACCAACTTCACCGAGGTCAACTCGTTCGTCGCACCCGTGGTCTCGCTCGTCGGCCTCGGCTTGGCCATCGACTACGGGTTGTTCATCGTCTCGAGATTCCGAGAAGAACTGGGCGACGGCTACTCGACGCCGCAGGCCGTGCGCCGGACCGTCATGACGGCCGGTCGTACCGTGGTGTTCTCCGCGACGATGATCGTGGCGTCCCTCGGTGGTCTGCTGCTGTTCCCGCAGGGCTTCCTCAAGTCCGTGGCCTACGGCTCCATCGCCACCGTCGCACTGGCCGCTCTGACGGCCATCACGATTCTGCCCGCGATGCTCGCCATCCTCGGTCCTCGCGTCGACGCACTCGGTCTGAAGTTCATGCGCAAGACCAAGTCGAGCGAGGAGATCGAGAACGGCATGTGGGGCCGCCTCACCCGCTGGGTGATGCGCAATCCCGTCAAGGTCACCGTCCCGATCGTGCTCGGCCTGGTGCTCCTGACGCTGCCTGTCGGCAACATCAAGTTCGGCGGCATCAACGAGACCTACCTGCCTCCCGACAACGTCACCCGCGAAGCGCAGGGCGAGTTCGATTCGCTGTTCCCCGGCCAACGCACCGAGCCGATCAAGCTGGTCATCTCGAACGCGCAGGGTCCCAACCTCGCGGCGATCACGACTCAGGCGAACAACGCGCCTGGGTTGGTCGAGCAGTTCACGCCGGTCGGTGCCAGCAAGGACGGGATCATCGTCTTCAAGGCCGGGCTGGTCGATCGCAACGACTCCAAGCCCGCCATCGACTTCCTGCGCAGTATCGACGTGCCGGAGGGCGCGACGGTCCTCGTCGGCGGTACCCCTGCCATCGAGCAGGACTCCATCAGTGCACTCATCGACAAGCTGCCGCTGATGGCCGTCCTGGTGGTGTTCATCGTGACGCTGCTGATGTTCCTGACGTTCGGATCGTTGGTGTTGCCGATCAAGGCGGTGCTCATGACCGTCCTCGGTCTCGGTGCCACCATGGGCATATTGACGTGGATATTCATCGACGGCAACGGTGCGGGGCTGATGAATTTCACCCCTGGGCCGATCATGGCTCCGGTATTGGTGCTGATCATCTCGATTGTGTTCGGCTTGTCCACGGACTACGAGGTGTTCCTGCTCTCTCGTATGGTCGAGGCACGTGAAAAGGGTGCCAGCACAAGCGAAGCCATCCGCATAGGCACCTCGCACACCGGACGCATCATCACCGCTGCGGCTCTGATCCTCATCGTCGTCACCGGAGCGTTCGCGTTCTCCGATCTGGTGATGATGAAGTACATCGCCTACGGCATGATCGCCGCCCTCATCATCGACGCCACCCTCATCCGCATGTTCCTCGTGCCTGCCACGATGAAACTGCTGGGCGACGACTGCTGGTGGGCCCCGCAGTGGATGAAGCGCATCCAGGAGAAACTGGGACTCGGTGAGACCATCCTCGAGGACGAGCTGCTCGCCATCGACGACGTGCCCGAGCTCGCGCTCGCAGGAGGTGCACCGTCGAGTACGGTCGCGCCGCCGATGCGTCCGACACCGCGCCGCAACGAGCCGCTCACCGAACCCATTCCCGTGGTCGCACCGCAGGGTGGCGGACCCATTCGAGCGACCCACGCCGCGAAGGAAGAATCCCGACGCAGTGTGACGGGCCGTCCGGCAACCCCACCCGAGCCGACCCGTGCGGCTTCCGCCACACCTGAGGCACCGGCTGCTCGACCGACCCCGACTCCCCCTCAGGCCCAGGCGGCTCCGCAGGAACGACCTGCCCCGGTACCGCCGCGCCCGACCGTCGAACCGGAACCGACCCAGGCAGCCGACGTCGTTCGGCCCGCACCTCCGGTCAACCCGGTGGCTGCTCCCCCGTCGGCTCAGCCGCCCCGCGCACCGAGCCCGTCCGCCACGCCGCCCAGCCGAACCCGGGCCGCTCGCGCACCTCGCGCCGAGGAACCGGATTCTCGTTCCATCGAGAGCTGGCTCGCCGACCTGCGAGCACCCAGCGCATCACCACCCCCGAGCACACCGCGCAACGGTTCGACCGCCAACGGCTCCGATCACAACGGTTCGAACTCCAACGGCTCGAACCACAACGGCTCGGACCACAGCGGCCAGGACGAGAACAGCTCGCCGAAGAACGGTTCCGAACGGAACGGCCACAGCAACAACGGGTCCGAACGCCATGGGTCCGAGCGCAACGGCACCGAACGCAACGGCACGGAGCAGACCGGCACCGAACGCAACGGCACCAGCGGGTCCGCGTCGAGCGAATCCCCGTCCGAGAAGCCGTCGGGCCGTCGGGCCGCACCGACCACCGAGGGCGGCGACACCGGCCGTCATCGCGGCGGCGAGAACGGACACGTGCTCAGCGTCAGCGAATTGCTCGCACGCGAGCGCAACCGTTCACGCTGACGTTCATGTGATCAGCTAACCTCCCTGAGCCGAAGTGTTCATCCAGGGGGAGTTACACACACGTGTTCGTTCGATGGGGAAATTTCGTCCACGGCCTCCGCTACACCGTTCTCGGTGTCATGGTGGCCGGGCTGTCGATCCTGGCAGCGTACGGCTGGGATCTCACGGACCACCTGAGCCAGAGTGGTTTCGACGATCCGACGTCGCAGTCGGCTGCCGCGAGCAATCTCGCCGACGAGACGTTCGGCCGCGACGCCCAGGGCGACGTGATCGTTCTCTACACCGCTCCCGAGGGCTCGACGATCGACGACCCGCAGTTCGACGCGGCGATCGTGCAGAACCTCGACTCTCTGGTGGCCGAGTACCCGGACCGCATCGCGAAGATCAACGGCAGCTATTTCAGGACTGCCGAGGCTCCGACTCTTGCGGCGCTCGGCACTGCCGACAAGCAGCACGCCATCGCCAGCATTGCGATCGTCGGTGCCGACGACACCGAACTGACCGAGAACTTTCAGGCCGTCCAGGACGCCTTCTACATCGACGGCGTCGACGTCCAGGTCACCGGTCAGCAAGCCGTGGCTGCCGCGTTGCAGTCGACGATGACCGACGACATCCATCGCATGGAGATCCTGGCCATCCCCGCCGTCGCGGTGCTGTTGTTCTTCGTCTTCGGCGGCATCGTCGCCGCCGCGCTACCGCTCATCGTCGGTGGCCTGACGGTTGTCGGGGCCAACGGCATCGTGAAGCTGTTCACGCACGTCACCGAGGTCAACAGCTTCGTCGCGCCGGTGGTGTCGATGGTGGGACTCGGTCTGGCGATCGACTACGGGCTGTTCATCGTGTCGCGTTTTCGAGAAGAGCTGGGTGACGGCCGGTCGACGCCCGATGCCGTCCGGCGCTCGGTCATGACGGCCGGTCGCACCGTGGCGTTCTCGGCGACGATGATCGTCGCCTGCCTCGGTGGCCTGTTGTTGTTTCCGCACGGGTTCCTGCGGTCGGTGGCGCTGGGTTCGATCGCGACGGTGGCACTCGCAGCGCTCACCGCGATCACCGTACTTCCGGCCATCCTGTCGATCCTCGGCCCTCGCGTCGATGCTCTCGGTTTCGCATTCATGCGCAAGACCAAGTCCTCGGAGGAGATCGAGAACGGCATGTGGGGCAAGCTCACCACCTGGGTGATGCGCAATCCCGTCAAGGTGGTCGTCACCATCGTGCTCGGGCTGCTGGCCCTGACGCTGCCGATCGGCAACATCGCGTTCGGCGGCATCAACGAGACGTATCTGCCGCCGGACAATCCGACGCGGGTGGCGCAGGAACAATTCGACGAACTCTTTCCCGGTCAGCGCACCGAGCCCATCAAGCTGGTCATCGAGAACGCGCAGGGGCAGAATCTGGCCGCCATCACCACCCAGGCGAACAATGCTCCCGGCCTGATCGAGCAGTTCACGCCCGTCGGGGCCAGCAAGGACGGCATCATCGTCTTCAAGGCCGGACTGATCGATCGCAACGACGCAGCGCCCGCCATCGAGTTCCTGCGCAGCATCGACACCCCCGACGGAACATCGGTGCAGGTAACGGGAACGCCTGCGATAGAACGAGATTCGATCGATGCCATGGTCGACCGCCTCCCGCTGATGGCGGTACTGGTCGTCTTCATCGTGACCGTGCTGATGTTCCTGACGTTCGGGTCCCTGGTGCTGCCGATCAAAGCGGTGCTCATGACCACGCTCGGACTCGGTGCCACGATGGGCATCCTGACCTGGATCTTCATCGACGGTCACGGGGCCGCGTGGATGAACTTCACCCCCGGGCCCATCATGGCGATGATTCTGCTGCTGATCGCGGCGATCGTGTTCGGGCTGTCCACCGACTACGAGGTCTTCCTGCTCTCCCGCATGGTCGAAGCTCGCGAGAACGGTTCCAGTACAAGCGAAGCCATCCACATCGGTACCGCGCACACCGGACGCATCATCACCGCCGCGGCCTTGATTCTCATCGTCGTCACCGGAGCGTTCGCGTTCTCCGATCTGGTGATGATGAAGTACATCGCCTACGGCATGATCGCTGCCCTCATCATCGATGCCACCGTCATTCGCATGTTCCTGGTGCCCGCGACGATGAAACTGCTCGGCGACGCGAGCTGGTGGGCACCGGCCGGCATGAAGCGAATGCAGCGCAAGCTCGGACTCGGCGAAACGACTCCCGAGGACTCCTGACCCCCGCCCCGCACCGCGTCGCCCGCACCGCGACGCCCGCACCGCGTCAATGGACCACTGCACCGCCGAGACGTATGCAATGGTCCATTCACGCGGTGTGGCCGGCCCAGGTCGGGCGCGTGAATGGACCACTGCACTCCTCAGACGTATGCAGTGGTCCATTGACGCAGCGGGGGTCAGGAGGAAACTGCCGCACTCTCTCGGTCCGCGAACACCTTGGCGTATCGGGTGCCGGCGATCAGCAGCAGTAGTCCCACTGCGATGAAGGCGATGACCCGGAAGAGTCCGTCCAGGGCGACGAGGTCGAACAGGAACAGTTTCGCGATGGCCGCAGCGGTCAGGGACAGTCCAGCCAGCAGGGCCAGGTGCGCGTGGGTGACGCTGCGCAGCCCGAACGCCAGTAGTGCGAAGGCCGCGATCATCCATTCGATGGTCGCCGCGGTGTGACCGGCGGTGAATCCCGTTGTTTCGCCGCCGATTCCGACACCGAAGGTCACCGTGGCCGCTGTCAGGCCGTACAGCGCGAGTACGCCGGAGACGACGCCGAGGGTCTGCAGTCCGTCGTCGACCGGCTTCAGCTCGGCGAGGACGTACAGGAAGGCGAATGCCGTTGCAGCGAGCAGGATTCCGCCGAGTGCGATACCGACGCTGCCCACTGCGTGATCGGAGTCCAACAGCGCCTGTGGCGGGCTGACCGAGACGAACATCAGTGCGCCGATCACGCCGAATGCGCTACCGATCGAGTACGCGAGTGTCGAGCGGGTGCTGTGAGCCATCGCGATCAGAGCCAGGGCGACGGCGAAGAGCACGACGGGGCGAATCTCGAGGGTCGTCGACTCGACTGCGGCCTGCAGCGTCGCCAGGGCTCCGATCACCGCGACGGTGATACGAGCGTGCCCCGGCAACCAGCTCACCAGAATCACGATTGCCGTAGCTGCAGCAGCAAGGACCAGTTGGACGGTGACCGTCGCGGCGCGATCGAAGACGTCCGCCGAGACCAGTACAGGCACAGACGTGAGAGCGATCATCGCAGTGGCGACCACATCGGAGACGTTGCGGCGCAACAACTCCAGTGACGTGCCGATGCCGACGACGGTTACCGACACGATGACCAGAAGTAGCCGGAGGTCGCCGGTGGATCCGGACAGATCAGCGCTCGCGATTGCGGCCAGTACCGCGCCGACGAGGGGTACGGTCCGAACGACCTGCAGGAGCTGCCAATTCCGACCGATCTGCGCCGGGAAACTGGCGACATAGGTGGCGACGAGGAATGCGATCAGGGTCAGGGTGAGGCCGTCGGTCAGCACCGGTCCACACACTGCGACTCCGGCGAGAATCAGCACTGCCATCGGCTGCGATTTCCATTGCACAGCGAGTGCCGTTCCGGCTGCGGCAATTCCGAATGCGGTGATCAGTCCGATCACGGGATCGAGCCAGCCGTACAGGACGGACGTCGCGAGTACATCGAGGTACAGGCCCGCGATGCCGGTGGCGGCGAGGGCGATACCGCCGATGCGTCCGCCCGAGCGGCCGAACACTCGGACGCCGCCGCCGATCAGCGCGAGTGAGAACACTGCGCCCGCAGCGACCCGCAGCGGAGGGCCGAACCACCCGGCCTGTGCGGCGAGAACGAGCAGCATCACCACACCGACGAGGGTGACGCCCGCGCCGGCGACAGCCAGCAGACGGCTGATGACACCGTCGCGCTGCCACCACGGTTCGCGCGGCGGAGCCGGCGGTCGAGGTGCGACGACCGGCCCCCGGGGTGGTGCGGGATAGTTCATGGCGGGCTGGGGCCGAACCATCGGCTGACGGACAGTGTGGCCGAACGGCTGACCGTAGGGCTGCGGAGGCAACGCTGGTGACGCCACCGGCGGCGGGACGGCGCGAGGTGCCGGTGCCGACGCCTGCCGCGTGGGAGCGGGAGCCGCCGCGGCACCGATCTGTGACTGCAGGGTCTGTAGATCGACGGCCACCTGGCGCATGTGGTCGCCCAGGGAATCGAAGCGGCTGGACAGTCGCGCAACGAGTTGCGGATCCAGCCCGGAGTTCTGGGAAGAAGTCATGGGTTCGATCCTGCGAGCATTGCGGCCGAAAAGCGTGAGTAGTGCTACTCGGATCCCTCGAGTAGAAGCGCCTCGTTAGCCGAACATGCGACGGATCGAGCTACCGAAGGGATGCTTGGCGGTCACCGAGCCCAAGCGGACCTTGCCCGAGACCACGAGATGCAGCGGCCCGTACGGCGGACCGGTGCGGACCTTGTTGGTGGCACTACCCGCCACAGTCTCGACGCGGTTGAGATCGACGGTCGCTTCGGTCGGCACGATCAGTGTCACGGTGCTGCAGTAATCGTCGACGTGTATCTCGACCACCTGCGTCGACATGACCGCCTGCGTGAAGTCGAGTGTCACCGTGGACATCCGGGTGGACACGCGCAGGCTGGGCGGCACGTTCCACGGTCCCTTGCGGGTGACGGTGGACATGGTGCCGCGCAGTGTGTCCGACGCGCCGCTGCCGTGCCCCCAATGCTCCTGAACGACGCGACGGGGGGCCGGTTGCGGGGTGGGCGCGGCGAAGGGCTTCGGTGCCGGGCGATGCTCTTCTGCGATCTGCATCCCGGGCAGGTCGGCGAGAACCGAGTTCAGCTCACCGCGAGTCTTCGACGCCAATGCGGTGTCCATTCGCTCGGTGAACTCGCCGAGCGACAACATGCCCTGGCCCACGGCGCGCTGCAACAGCTCTCCGACGTGTTCGCGTTCGGCATCGGACACTCGCAGATCCCTTGCCTCCATGTGTTCAGGGTAGCGAAGATCTCAGGCTGCGCGACCGCCCAGTACGGACAGCATTCCGGACACCGACGCGGGCCATCCGAACTGTTCGGCGCGCAACCTGGCGGCGATGCGGCGGCCGTCGACCGGTAGTTCGAGTACTCGTTCTATCTCGGCGGCGAATCCGTCTGCGGTGTTCACGGAGGATCCGCCGCAGTGTGGGGTGACGATCTGCGCCAGCGCCGAGGTCTCGGAGACGACGACGGGGGTGCCCGCGGCGAGCGATTCCAGTGCAGCGAGCCCGAATGTCTCGTGTGGTCCCGGCGCGAGAGCGATGTCCGCCGAGGCCAGCAGGGCTGCAACGGCCGCTCTGCCGTCGACGAAACCCAGGAAGTCGACGGGTAGACCGCGGGCGCGTCGTTCGAGGCCGGCACGGCGGGGGCCGTCGCCGGCGATGATCAGCCGCGCCCGCATTCCCGAGTCGCACAGTGCAGCAAGTGAATCGATACTTCTCTCGACGTGCTTCTCCACCGACAGTCGGCCGCAGTGCACGAGCAGCCGATCGGCGCTGCCCAGCCAGGCGGATCGTTCGCCTGCACGCCGGCGACGCGGATGGAAGAGGTCGAGATCCACGCCGAGCGGCACTCGGTGCACGTTGCGAACACCGATGCGGTCGAACTCCTGCTGCGCGAACTCCGTGGTGCACACGACGGCGTCGTACGAGTCGGCAGTGCGCCGGTTGGCCAGGTCCGCGAGGGGGCGGGCGCAGCGCATCGGCATCGTCTGCGCGAGCAGCCGGTCCAGGCGCTCGTGGGAGATCATCACGCTGCGCACGTCCCGGCGCGAAGCCCAGGCACCCATGCCTCGCAGCGTCAGTCGGTCCGAGACCTCGATCACGTCGGGCCGCAGTCCGGCCGCCACCGAGGACACCCGGCGCGGGTCGGCCACCCGATACCCGCCGGTGAGCGGGATCTGCGGTGCCGGCACTTCGATGCGCACCACTCCCGACGGCAGGAGCGTCTCGCTCGACCGATCTCCCGGCACGATCAGAGTCACCTCGTGGCCCTCGGCGACGTACCCCGATCCGAGCTGGTCGACGGCCGTCCGCAATCCCCCGGACCGTGGTCCGTAGAAGTTGGCGAGTTGGACGATGCGCACTCGACAAGTCTTCCCGGCGACACATCCGCCCGGCGGCGCGACGATGGATGGTGGCCGAACCTTCGCGGAATTCTGTGTGGGGATCGCTACCAACGGGTAAGTGGGGTAGATGCGAGTGACACTGCAATCCACCGGCACCGCTCCCGCCAGCGAGGTCTGGGAGCGCTACATGGAACCGACGGCCTGGAAGACCTGGGCGCCGCAGATCATCGGCGTCGAGTACCGCGGTGAGCGCCTGGACGCCGACACCACCGGCCGAGTGCTGGGGCCGTTGGGGGTGCCGATCGACTTCCGGGTGCATTCGGTCGACGAGCGATCGTGGACGTGGGCATGGTCGGCGTGGTTCCAGAATCAAGCCATCGGAGTCGACCTGACGCACGGCGTCGTGTCACGACCCGGCGGGACCAGGGCGTGGTTGACGATCGACGGCCCACTGCCGTTGGTTCTGCCGTACGTGCCGGTCGCCAAGTTCGCGCTCGGCAGGTTGTGCAGTCCGTAGCGCTACTCGGACCGCGTGACGGTCTTCTCCTCGGACTTGTCGGCCACGTCGGTCGGCTCGGGCGTAGGTAGCGAGGAGTCCTCGCCCGATCCGTCGAGATGGCCGTCGAACTCGTCGATCGCCTCGTCGCGCTCCTCGCCGGTCTGATCGAGATCGGCGTCGACACCCTTCGAGTGCTTCGCCGGGTCGACGGTGGTGTCCACTGCGTTTTCGTTGTCGGTCATGAGATGCAGAGTGCCCCTCGGCTACCGCCGCAAACCCTCACAGCCCCTTTTCGATGACGTATCGGGTCAATTCGACGCGGTTGGCCAGCTGCAGTTTCCGCAACGTCGCCTGCACATGGTTCTCGACGGTGCGGTGGCTGAGCGTCAACCGGGTCGCAATCTGCTTGGCGCTCAGGCCCTTTGCGACCAGTCGTAGCACCTCGGTTTCGCGGTCGGTCAACGTCGGGCGAGTGTCGGATTCCGGCTCGGGCGACGCCGACATCCGCCGGAACTCCCCGAGGACCAGGCCCGCGAGGCCGGGAGTGAACACCGCCTGCCCTGCCGACGTGGCGCGGACCGCGTCGAACAGTTCCTCGGCCGATGCGCTCTTGACCAGGTAACCCGTCGCGCCGGCCTTGATCGCGTCGAGCACGTCGTTGCGTTCCGCGGACGCCGAGAGCACGAGAATCTTCGTCTGCGGCGACGCTTCCAGGACGGCGACGGTGGCATCGGCTCCGTTGCCGTCGGGCAGATGCATGTCCATCAGCACGACGTCGGGAGTGGTTGCTCGGGCGCGGCGTCCGGCGGCGGCGACGCCGTCCGCGGTGGCGACCACCCTGAATCCGGCGGCGTCGAGATCCCGGGCGACGCCGTCCCGCCACATCGGATGATCGTCGACGACCATCACCGCGATGTCGGCATTCGTTTCCTCTGTCATCCCGGTCCCTTCGCTCGCGGAATGCGGATCTCCCATTCGGTGCCCTCACCCTCGTCGGTGTCGAGTATCGCAGTACCACCGAGAGATTCGACGCGGCCGAGTATCGACTTCGAGACGCCCATCCGGCCTTCGGCTTCGGCGGCGGCGAGCCGTCCGGCAGGGATGCCGCGGCCGTCGTCGCGGATACTGACGATCAATTCCCCGTCGACGTCCTCGAGCAACACGTAGGCCTTGGCATCGGCTCCCGCGTGGAGTTCGACGTTGGACAGTGCGGTCGCCACGACAGCGGCGAGTTCCTCGGCGACGTCGGATTCGACCAGCACCGGGTCGGCAGGCGTCGAGACGGAGATCGAGGTGCCCGCCTGAGTTCGCAGCAGCGCCCTGACGTCGACGATCGAGCCGGTGTGATCGGCGCGCGGAGCCGCTTGTTCCGAGATCAGCACGCGCAGAGCGACTTCCTGCTCGCCGGCCAGCTCGGCGAGTTCGGCTGCCGGCCCGCCTATTTCGAGACCACGCCGTCGTACCAGGGCCAGTACCTGCAGCACTCCGTCGTGCACCTGCCGGGCCAGCCGTTCTCGCTCTTCGGTCATCGCGGCCGATCGTGCTGCGCGACGCAATTCTTCGTGGGCGCGCCGGGCGGTGTTCGACGCCAATCCCAGTGCCAGTCCGGCCGAGAGCAGGACCGGGGCGGTGGCGTCGGACCAGAGGTCGGAGTCGAAGCGGTCGCGGACGAGTGCGCTGACCACCGACATCGCTACTCCGGATGCGATTCCGCCCTTGGGACCCAACAGGATTGCGGCGGAGATGACGGCGTTGGTGGCCCACAGTGTGGTCGGCAGAGTTTGGCGGGTGCTGTACCAGTCGTAGTCGGCAACCAATCTCGTCGATGCCATCAGCGCGATCACGATGACCTGATCGGCGAGCACCACCTGCCAGCGCGGAAGCGATGCGCGCGCGAGCATCAACGCCGATGCTCCGGACCACACGGCCATCAGGGCGACGAGGAACCAGCTCAGCCGCGGGTTGGTGTAGTTGTCCACGGTCGCGACCTGATAACTGATCGCGTAGACGAGCGTGATCAGACGGAAGGCCTGCGAGGCCCGCCAGAGCGGGGTGTCGGGATCGGCGGAGGACAGCGTGGCGCGTACCCGGTCAGCCGTCCGCATCGTTGTCGGATTTCGGAATCGTCAGCTGTCCCTTGCCCAGCCGATCCGGCTCGTCGCTGCCGGGTGGAGTGTCCGGGTCGCTCGGCTCGGCGGAATACAGCGGTTCGGGGACCTCGAGTTCCTCGTAGACCTCCTCCGGGTCGTCGGCGAGCAACGACCGCACGGCGGTGTTGAGGACGGCGACGATCGGCACCGCCAGCAGACCTCCGACGATGCCCGCGAGCAGAATGCCGACGGTGATGGACAGGACCACCGCCAACGGGTGCAGTCGCACGGCGCGGCCCAGCAGGAGTGGTTGCAGCACATGGCCTTCGAGCTGCATGACGGCCACCACGATGCCGAGTGTGATGACCGCCGTGATCAACCCCTTGGTGACCAGTGCGATGAACACCGCGACGAATCCGGTCAGCACCGCACCGATGATCGGAATGAACGCTCCGATGAACACCAACGAGGCCAGTGGAAGTGCCAGTGGCACACCGAGAATGGCCAGTCCAGCACCGATGCCGATGGCATCGGCGGCCGCGACGGCAACCGTCGCCCTGACGTATCCCACCAGGGATCCGAAGCCCTGGATGCCTGCAGTGCGGATTCTCCCGCGGGCCGCGGTCGGTGCCAGCCGGGTGACGAACTGCCAAACCTGATCGCCGCCGTACAGGAAGAAGATGAGGACGAACAGCGTGAGCAGCGCGCCGGTGAGTATCTCGCCGATCACCGCTGCGGTCGTCAGGGCTCCGCTGGTGACGGCTTCCTGATTGTCCTGAACGACCTTGACGAGGCTGTCCGTGGCCTGCCTGATCTGATCCTCGCTGATGTGCAGCGGTCCGTTGCTGAGCCATTCTTCGACGCCGTTGATGGACTGAGTGAACTGATCACCCACCTGCGGCAGGCCCTCGATGAACTGCTCGACGATGAAGGTCATGATTCCGGCGACGACACCGATGCTGGCGATGATCACGACGATCACGGCAACGGCTCGTGGCACTCCGCGGCGGTGCATCCAGTCGACGACGGGAACGAGCATCGCCGACGCCAGGAGCGCCAGACCCAACGGAATGACGACGGTGCTGAGCTTGGCCACCACCAGGCAGAACGTGAGGAATCCGGCAAACAGGACAAGCAGTCGCCACGTCCATTCCGCGCCGACCCGCACCAGCGGATGCACCGAATCCGCAGCCGAAGTGGGGCCCGGGGACGCCCCCGTACCTTGCGCCCGCAACTCGTCGGTGCTCACCCGCTAAATTTAACCCGTGCTGGCATCTTTCCGAGCGGTCTCGCTCACCCTGAAGAGTCGCTGGCCGCTCTATATGCTCTCGATGCTCATCGCCAATGTCTTCGGTGCGGTCCTCGTGTTCGCCTTCGTGCGATACGGCCTGCCCATTCCCGAATCGGAATCGATCGTCGCGGACCGCGTCCGCAATGTGTACATCTTCGGGGCGTATCTCCTGGTGGCCCTCGTCGTCAGTCTGATCTACGCGTACTTCCTCCTACGCTCGGTGATCAGGTGGCAGCTCCGCGGCGGCCCACCCACCCGCAAGGAACAGATGACGACGCTGCACGCGCCGTTGCGTCAGGCGATCGTGCACCTCATCCTGTGGATCATCGGCGGCATCATCTTCGTGCTGCTGACCATCGCGGAGATGCCGTCGCTGTCCATCGCCGTCATCGTCACCGTCGGTATGGCGGCCACCGTGACGTTCGGATTCACCTACATGCTCGGCGAGCGCATCCTGCGACCGGTCGCGGCACTGGCGTTGAGCGAGGGCCGATTCGACCGCACGATGACGCCCGGCGTCGGTACCCGCATGGCCATGACGTGGGGCCTGGGCACCCTGATGCCCGTCATCGGCATCATCCTGCTGTGCGCCACGCAGCTGACCACCGATCTGGTGTTCTCCCCCAACGCACTCGCCGTGGCCATCATCCTGCTCAGCGTGTTGGCCATCGTGCAGGCGTTCGTGCTCTCGATGCTCACCGCGAGCCAGATCTCCGACCCGATCAGCCAGCTGCACAGCGCCATCGAGCGCGTTCAGCGCGGCGAGACCGACGTCGAGGTCGATGTGTTCGACGGCTCCGAGATCGGACGCCTCCAGGTGGGCTTCAACCGAATGATGGAGGAATCGGCCGAACGACGCGTCCTGCGAGAGCTTTTCGGCCAACACGTCGGTGAGGACGTGGCGCGTCGGGCATTGCAGTTCGGAACCGAACTCGGCGGCGAGACACGTTTCGTCGCAGTGCTGTTCGTAGACATGGTCGGCTCCACCGCCACCGCGTCCGAGCGCCCACCGAGCGAGGTCGTGGTGTTGCTCAACGAGTTCTTCCGGGTGGTCGTCGACGTCGTCGGGCGTCATCACGGGTTCGTCAACAAATTCATGGGCGACGCGGCCCTCGCGATCTTCGGTGCCCCGCTGGATCGTCCCGACGCGCCGACCGCCGCGCTCGCCGCCGCGCGTGAGCTGAGATTCGCGCTGGACGAGATCACCGGGCTCGACATCGGGATCGGGGTGTCCGCGGGGCTGGCCGTCGCCGGCAACATCGGTGCGTCGGAGCGGTTCGAGTACACGGTCATCGGAGACCCGGTCAACGAGGCGTCGCGACTGACCGAGCTGGCGAAACTGCGTCCCGGACGCGTCCTGGCGTCGACCTCGGCCCTGTACTTCGCCGACGACGAGGAACAGGAACAGTGGGAGCTGGGAGACCAGGTGCAACTGCGTGGTCGACGACGTGCCACCCATCTGGCCTGGCCGGTGGAGTATCCCGATTCCTCCTCGAGCGACGGTTAGTCTGACAGGGTGCCCGACCCCAGCTCCACCCACGGACCCGCCGTGCGGCGTCCGCGGAACCGACTCCGGTGGGTCAAGTGGATCGCCGGAATCGCCCTGGTGGCACTGCTGGTGGGTGAGGCCGTCTATCTGTGGCCGCGGCTGCACGAATCCTGGGCTGCGGTCCGCGAAATCCATTGGGGTTGGCTAGCGGCCTGTGTGTTCGCGCAAGCGGTGTCGTTGAGCGCGTTCGGCAGAGTGCAGAAGCAGTTGCTCGACGCAGGCGGAGTGAAGGTACGCCAGCGCAAGTCCGTGGCCGTCATCTACGGCAGCACCGCCATGGCGCTCACTCTCCCCGCAGGTCAGGTCTTCTCCACGGCGTTCACCTATCGCGAGACGCGCCGCTGGGGAGCGAGCCCGGTCGTCGCGTCCTGGCAGCTGGCCATCTCGGGCGTGATCGCCGCGGCAGGACTGGCCGTACTCGGCCTGGCCGGCGGACTGGTGGTCGGCAGCTCGTTCAACACGTTCACAGTGGTGCTCCCGATCGCAGGCGTCATCGCCATCGTCGCCGCCGTTCGCTACATCTCCAACCACCCCGAGTCGATCAAGAGCCTCGCGCGCTGGGGATTACACCGATACAACGCGTTCCGCAATCAGGAGCTCGACGCGGGTGCCGAGGGGATCGACAAGATCATCGGCCAGATCCAATCCGTCCAGCTCGGCAAACGCGACGGCGCACTCACGCTGTCGTGGTCCGCCGTGCATCGACTCGCGGACGTCGCCTGCCTGGCGTTCGCGTGCTTCGCCGTCGGCGCGGATCCGCGACTGTCGGGATTGCTCATCGCCTTCGCCGCAGGCAAGGCCGTGGGATCGGTTCCCCTCGCGCCCGGTGGCCTGGTGGTGGTCGACGCGACCCTCATCGCGTTTCTCACCAGCGCTGCCTCGATCAGCGCATCGCAGGCCGTCGCGTCGGCGCTGGTGTATCGCGGCGTGAGCTTCATTCTCGTCGCCATCGTCGGGTGGATCGTGTTCCTCGTGCTGTTCCGCAAGCACCAGCACGCCGATCTCGAATTCGACATCGAGCTGGAACAGCAGGAGACCGCCGAGCTGCGGCGTAACGAGGAGATCCGCGACGCCAAGGGCGATCCGGAAACCGCGTAGCTCGCCCCTCTCCGCGCTATGTCGCCCGTCACTTTCTGTTCACTCGGAATATATACGGACCCTGGTCCGCTTGTGTACTATGAGTTTGAACCTTCAACCCACCAAGGAGTCTTCATGACCACCGCCATCGCACTTCCCGAGCTCACCGCAGGCACCTGGGCCATCGACCCGGCCCACTCCACCGTCGGATTCACCGTCCGCCACCTGGTGGTCAGCAAGGTCCGCGGCCGTTTCCAGGCCTTCACCGGCACCATCACCGTCGACGCCGACGGCACGCCGTCCGTCGACGCCGAGATCGACGTCGCCTCCATCACCACCGACAACGCGCAGCGCGACGGCCACCTCAAGACCGCTGACTTCTTCGAGGTCGAGAAGTTCCCCACCGCTACGTTCAAGTCCACCTCGGTCAAGGCCGACGGCGGAGACTTCGTCGTCACCGGTGACTTCACCCTCCACGGCGTCACCAACTCCATCGACATGAAGCTCGAGTTCAACGGCGTCAACGCCGGCATGGGCAACGGACCGGTCGCCGGCTTCGAGGCCAGCACCGTCATCAACCGCAGGGACTTCGGCATCAGCATCGACATGCCCCTCGAAGGCGGCGGCGCAGTCGTCGGCGACAAGATCACGCTGAACCTCGAAATCGAAGCCGGCCTGCAGGCGTAATTCCGTCCCGCTTCACCCCTTCGGGGAGAACCGTCGAAAGGCCCGCACCCCATTTGCCGGTGCGGGCCTTTCGCGCTCGGTGTCTACAGTGGTGCGCGTGAAGTTTCGTTCCCCAGTAGTTGCTGCCGTCATCGACGTGCTCGTCGTCGTACTGTTCGCCGCGATCGGTCGGCGCAGTCACGCCGAGGCCACCGCGCTGTCCGGCCTGTTCCAGACGGCCTGGCCGTTCGTCGTCGGTGCCGCCATCGGCTGGGTCGTCGCGTTCGCCCTGTACCGCAACAAGTTCGACGCGTTCCTCATCGTCCCGACGGGAATCGTGGTGTGGGTGATGACGGTTGTCGTGGGCATGGTGCTGCGGGCACTGACCGGGCAGGGAACAGCCGGACCCTTCATCGTCGTCGCGACATTGTCCACCGCAGTTCTGCTGCTCGGCTGGCGCGCACTGGCCAAGTTCGTGCCCAGCGTTCGGTGATGGAGACCCGTTCGCGATAGGATGATTCACGGTGCGCCGGGAAGTCTGGTCGGCAACAACTTTGTGCTGCGTGCCTACCAACTGAAGTTCGGTCGGTTCGCAACTCGACGAAGCTACCGAAAGGCGTTGTCTCCGTGACAGATTCATCCAGCTCCAAAACGCGAGTGCCATTGTTCTCGCGCGGCTCGTGGTCCGAGGCCGACCGGGTCGCGCAAATTCTGCGCAAGGAGACAGTCGGCGGCGCATTGCTGCTCGTCGCCACCCTGATCGCATTGGTCTGGGCCAACTCACCCTGGTCCGCTGCCTACGACTCACTGATGAATACCCGCGTCGGGCCCTCGGCGTTGCACCTCGATCTGACCCTGTCGACGTGGGCGGCCGACGGACTGTTGGCGATCTTCTTCTTCGTCGTCGGGCTCGAACTGAAGCGAGAATTCGTCGCAGGAGATCTGCGCGATCCCGCACGCGCGGCGCTACCCGTGGCGGCCGCCATCGGCGGAATGGCAGTTCCCGCAATCATTTTTGTGCTGATCAACCTCGGCACCGGTGACGGCGCACTGCTCGGCTGGGCCATCCCGACGGCAACCGACATCGCGTTCGCCGTCGCCGTCCTCGCCGTGATCAGCACCCACCTGCCGACCGCGCTACGGACCTTCCTGCTGACCTTGGCCGTCGTCGACGACCTCCTGGCCGTCAGCGTCATCGCAATCTTCTACACCGACGACATCAATTTCGTCGCCCTCGGTTTGACGCTGATCCCTCTCGCACTGTTCGCCGTTGCCGTGCAGATGCGCATCCGCTCGTGGTGGATCCTCATCCCGCTGGCTGTGGTGACGTGGGTCCTGATGCACGAGTCCGGCGTCCACGCCACGGTCGCGGGCGTTCTGCTCGGCTTCGCCGTCCCGGTGATACGCAGCAAGGCTGCCGGTGGTCCGGACGCAGGCCCCGGCCTCGCCGAACACTTCGAGCACAAGGTTCGGCCCATTTCCGCAGGTATTGCTGTGCCGATCTTCGCATTCTGTGCAGCAGGCGTGACCGTCGGCGGATTCTCCGGCCTGGCCAGCGCACTGACCGACCCCATCGCCATCGGCATCATCGCCGGCCTCGTGATCGGCAAGGCCGTCGGCATCTTCGGCACCACGTATCTCGTCTCTCGCTTCACCCGGGCCACACTCGACGCCGGACTGAAATGGCTCGACGTTCTCGGTGTCTCGATGCTCGCGGGTATCGGATTCACGGTGTCGCTGCTGATCGGAGACCTGGCCTTCGGCGAGGGCACCCAGCGCGACGACCACGTCAAGGTGGGCGTGCTCGCCGGTTCGGTCATCGCAGCATCGCTGGCCGCCGTCATCCTGCGCAGCCGCAACAAGGCCTACCGCGACATCTACATCGAAGAAACCCGCGACGACAACCACGACGGTATTCCGGACGTGTACCAGAACGAGAAGTAGGCAGCAGCCGTTGGCTACGCGCTGACAGCAACACACTCCGTGTAAGGCCCGCCCCGCCAGGCGGGCCTTACACGTATCTACCCGCGACACTGCATCGGAAGTACGCCGAAGCCGTAGCACCTCTACAGTTGTCGACGTGAACGAGAACCGGCTTCGGCCGTGACGCAGCCGCTGGCCCGTCGACTCGGTCTTTTCGACGCCGTCGTCATCGGTGTCGGCTCGATGGTCGGAGCGGGGGTGTTCGCGTCGTTCGCCCCCGCATCGGCCGTCGCGGGGGCGGGCCTACTCATCGGTCTCGCCGTTGCTGCGGTCGTGGCGTTCTGCAACGCAACGTCCTCGGCCCAGCTGGCCGCTCAGTATCCGACGTCGGGCGGCACGTACGTCTACGGCCGTGAGCGGCTCGGTGAGTGGCCGGGATTTCTGGCCGGGTGGACGTTCGTCATCGGCAAGACCGCGAGTTCGGCGGCCATGGCGTTGGTGTTCGCGGCCTATGTCGCACCCGCCGGATACACCGAACTCGTTGCTGTACTTGCTGTTGCGCTACTGACAACGGTGAACTACTTCGGCATCACTCGCACTGCCTCGCTGACCAAAGTTCTGGTCACCGCGGTACTCGCCGTACTTCTCGTCGGGGTCGTTCTCGGCCTCACCGGCTCGTCCGGTCCCGCCGTCGGCGGACTCGGCTCGTTCACCGAGAACGGGTGGTACGGAATCCTGCAGTCGGCCGGCCTGTTGTTCTTCGCTTTCGCGGGCTACGCGCGCATCGCCACGCTCGGCGAGGAAGTCACCCGGCCGGAACGGACCATTCCGCGTGCCATCGTGTCCGCCCTCGGTATCGCGCTCGTGGTCTACGCGGTGGTTGCGTTGACACTGCTGTCGGTTCTCGGCCCCGATCTCCTGGCCTCGTCGTCTGCCCCGTTGGTCGATCTCGTCGTGGCATCGGGACATTCGTGGGCGTCGCCGGTGATGCGCGTCGGTGCCGGTCTGGCTGCGCTGGGGGCGTTGCTCGCGCTGATCGCGGGCATCGGCCGCACATCGCTGGCGATGGCTCGCCACGACGACCTGCCGTCGTACCTGGCCGCGGTTCACCCCCGCTACTCGGTTCCGCATCGCGCCGAGATCACCCTGGCGGTGATCGTCGTCGTGCTGGTCCTGATGGTCGACCTGCGTGACGCCATCGGCTTCTCGTCGTTCGGGGTATTGCTCTACTACCTGGTGGCCAATCTCAGCGCGTTCACCCAGGATGCAGCGCACCGCCGCTACCCGCGGGCCCTACAGGTCGTCGGCAGCATCGGGTGCGTGGTGCTGATCGCAACGTTGCCGCTGACGTCCATCGCCGTCGGAACCGTCGTGGTCGTGCTCGGTGTCGCGTACCGCTTTCTCAGGGTTCGGCAACTGTTCACTTGACGCTTGATTCGGTAGACGTCAATATAGACACATGTCGAATCAAGTCCTGCCCGTCGACGGCGAGTGCTGCTCGCCGCTGACCCGCGAGCCCCTCACCGTGGACTGGGCCGGAGATCTGGCCCGCATGTTCAAAGCACTGGGAGACCCAGTCCGACTGCGATTGCTCAGCCTCGTCGCCAGCCACGCAGGCGGCGAAGCGTGCGTCTGCGACATCTCCCCCGCATTCGACCTGTCGCAGCCCACCATCTCGCACCACCTCAAGGTGTTGCGCGAGGCGGGGCTGCTCGACTGCGAACGGCGCGGAACCTGGGTGTACTACTCGGTGATTCCCGCTGCCCTACAGCAACTTTCCGCAGTGCTGAACGCTGCAGAGTCAACGGAGGTCATGGCATGAGTACGACGACCGATACTGCCGTAGTCGGCAAGCTCTCCACCCTCGACCGATTCCTACCCGTGTGGATCGGCGTGGCGATGGTCGTGGGTCTGCTCCTGGGGCGCATGATCCCCGGAATGGACGAGGCGCTGTCCACCATCTCCGTCGACGGCGTCTCGCTCCCCATCGCCATCGGACTGCTCGTCATGATGTACCCGGTGCTGGCCAAGGTTCGCTACGACCGCCTCGACACCGTCACCGGAGACAAGCGCCTGCTGATCGGCTCGCTGGTGCTCAACTGGATCCTCGGTCCGGCCCTGATGTTCGCTCTCGCATGGCTTTTCCTTCCCGACCTCCCCGAATACCGAACCGGCCTGATCATCGTCGGCCTGGCTCGATGCATCGCGATGGTCATCATCTGGAACGACCTCGCCTGCGGCGACCGGGAAGCCGCCGCGGTTCTGGTCGCGATCAACTCGGTGTTCCAGGTGTTCATGTTCGCGATCCTCGGCTGGTTCTACCTCTCGGTTCTGCCCGGCTGGCTCGGACTCGATCAGACCACCATCGAGGCGTCGCCGTGGCAGATCGCCAAGTCGGTCCTCATCTTCCTCGGAATTCCCCTGATAGCGGGATTCGCGTCTCGCTTCTTCGGCGAGCGCGCCAAGGGCCGCGAATGGTACGAGGAGAAGTTCATCCCCAGGATCGCCCCGTGGGCGCTGTACGGCCTGCTGTTCACGATCGTCATTCTCTTTGCGCTGCAGGGTGATCAGATCACGTCACAGCCGTTCGACGTGGTGCGCATCGCACTGCCACTGCTGGTGTACTTCGCGGTGATGTGGGGCGGCGGCTACGCCCTCGGTGCCGCGATGGGTCTGGGCTACGAACGCACGACAACTCTCGCGTTCACCGCCGCAGGCAACAACTTCGAGCTCGCGATCGCAGTCGCCATCGCGACCTACGGCGCGACATCCGGGCAAGCACTCGCCGGAGTCGTCGGACCACTCATCGAGGTGCCGGTACTGGTCGGCCTCGTCTACGTCTCACTCGCACTGCGTAAGCGCTTCTCCCCCGCACCGTCCGTGACCACAGCGACAAAGGAGTCCTGATGTCCGACAACACTTCTCCCTCCAGCCACCGCGCTCAGCCCGAACTACTGATGCCCCAGGCGATTCTCTCGCGCACCGCCGAGAGACTGGCTGCGGAATACGAGGGCATCTTCTCCACCCAAACCGTCGAGCGCTACGTCTTCGAGTCCTACACCGCACTGCGTCGCACCTCGAAGATCCACACCCACCTGACCACCCTGGCAGGCAAGTTCGCCGCGGACCGCCTCACCGCCCTGGCCCAATCACAGGGTGACGCACCGAAACTCGTGCCCGAGGTGTTGTTCATCTGCGTCCACAACGCCGGACGCTCGCAGATGGCCGCGGCCCTGCTCGAGCACCACGCACGGGGACAGGTGCACGTCCGATCCGCAGGCTCGGCCCCGACCTACGAGATCAATCCGATCGTGGTGCAGGCGATGGAGGAATTCGGCATCGACCTGGGCAGCGAATTCCCCAAGCCACTGACCGATGACGTCGTCGCCGCGGCAGATGTCGTGGTGTCCATGGGATGTGGCGACGCGTGCGCGGTCTACCCGGGCAAGCGTTACCTGGACTGGCAACTGACCGACCCCGACGGCAAGTCCCTCGACGAAGTGCGTCTCATCCGTGACGATCTCGACGCGCGTGTCCGCCAACTGCTCACCGAGCTGACCACCACAACCGTACCGGCCTGAGGCATCGACCTCCTCGCTCGAAAGGCAAAAGACTCCATGTCCGACACACCCAGCGTTCTCTTCGTCTGTGTCCACAACGCCGGCCGATCACAGATGGCCGCCGGATTCCTGACCCATCTCGCCGGGGACACCGTCGAGGTGCGTTCCGCCGGTAGCGCGCCCGCGGAGACCATCAACTCCGCAGCGGTCGAGGCCATGGCCGAGGTCGGCATCGACATCTCGTCGCAGTCGCCGAAGATTCTGACCCCCGAGGCCGTCGAGACATCCGACGTCGTGATCACCATGGGCTGTGGCGACGCGTGCCCGGTGTTCCCCGGAGTGAGCTACCGCGACTGGGCCCTGGCCGATCCGGCAGGCAAAGGCGTCGACGCGGTCCGGCCGATTCGCGACGAGATCAGAAGCCGAATCGAAGACCTGATCGCCGAACTGGTTCCGGCGAAGCAGAGTTCGGCATCATGACGACACCCAGCGTGCTGTTCGTCTGCGTCAAGAACGGCGGCAAGTCTCAGATGGCGGCCGGACTGATGCGCAAGGCCGTCGGCGATTCGGTGGAGGTGCACTCGGCGGGAACCAAGCCGAGCGGAACGGTCAATGCACTCTCGGCCGAGGCCCTCCTCGAAGTCGGCGTCGACCTGTCCGGTGAACAGCCGAAGCCGATCGACCCGGAGTTGTTGTCTCGCATCGACTACGTGATCACCCTCGGGAGCGAGGCGAAAGTCGATCCCGTCGACGGTCCGACGTTCGAGAACTGGAACACCGACGAGCCGTCCGAACGCGGTATCGACGGGATCGAACGGATGCGCCTCGTCCGCGACGACATCGCCACTCGTGTCGATGAACTGGCGTCCCGATTGCGCGGCACCGACGGTTGACTCGAATGACTTCGGAGGTAGTGGTGATCGGCGGCGGTCAGGCAGGACTGGCCGCCGGCTATTACCTGCGACGAGCCGGGCTCGACTTCGTCATCCTCGACGACCAGACGCATGCCGGAGGCTCCTGGCAGGACTACTGGCCGTCGCTGCACCTGTTCTCGCCGGCCGAGTACTCACGCCTGCCCGGCTGGCCGATGCCGCCGTGGCACAGCGGCTTTCCGCCGGCATCGCACGTCGTGGACTACCTACGGGCATACGAGAAGAAGTACGAGTTGCCAGTGCTCAGGCCCGTCGAGGTGAAGTCGGTGCATCGTACGACCGACGGCTATCGAGTCGATACCGACGGCGACTCCTACTGCGCCACAACGATCGTCAATGCCACCGGCACGTGGTCGCGACCGTTCTGGCCCAGCTATCCCGGTATGCGTGAGTTCTCGGGAACGCAACTTCATGCTGCCGATTACCGAGTGCCCGATTCGTTCGCAGGCAAGCGCGTCGGCATCGTCGGTGGTGGGAACTCGGCTGCGCAGATTCTGGCCGAGATCTCCACCGTCGCCGACACCACGTGGTTCACCAACCGCGAGCCCAGGTTTCTACCCGACGATGTCGACGGACGAGTGCTGTTCGATGTCGCCAGCGATCGGGCTCGCGCTCTTGCCGCGGGCGCAGCGGATTCCGGCGGGGTCGCCGGTCTGGGAGACATCGTGATGGTCCCGCCGGTGCGAGAGGCCCGCGATCGTGGAGTTCTGCAGGCTCGGCCGATGTTCACCGCGCTCACCTCCGACGGCGTCACCGTCGGGCACGCGACCGAAGCGCTGGATGCGATCGTGTGGTGCACCGGTTTCCGCCCTGCTCTCCGTCACCTGCGGCCGTTGCACCTGCACGCCGATGGGTCGGGAATCATGTTGGACGGCAACCATGTTCGAGACGAGCCGAACCTGATATTTCTCGGCTACGGCGACTGGACCGGCCCGGCGTCGGCAACGCTCATCGGTGTCGGCCGCACAGCGCGTGCAGCCGTGGACACTGTCATTCGAAGAGGAAAGGTAGATCAGTCATGAACACATACCCCGTAGTAGTGGTCGGCGCAGGGCCCATCGGTCTCGCCGCCGCAGCGCATCTGACCGAAACCGGGTCCACCGTCGTGGTTCTCGAACGAGGATCGTCCGTAGGTGCGGCCGTCGCGGAGTGGAATCACGTTCGGCTGTTCTCCCCGTGGTCCGAGGTCGTCGACCCCACGGCCGCCCGGCTGCTCGAACCCACCGGCTGGACCGCACCGGACGGTGATACCTACGCCACCGGACGCGAATGGGTGGAGCAGTACCTCGCGCCCCTGGCCGCCGTACTGGGCGACGCCATCCGAACCGACTCCGAAGTGGTCGGCGTCGCCCGCCGTGGACGCGACCGCGTGGTCGACGCCGGCCGCGACACCGAACCGCTGTCGGTGCACATCCGCCACTCCGACGGCAGCGAGGAACGCATCCTTGCGCGTGCGGTCGTCGACGCGTCCGGCACCTGGGGATCACCGAATCCACTGGGCAGCGAGGGACTTCCGGCCATCGGCGAGAAGGCCGCCGCAGACCGGATCGACTACCGGGTGCCCGACCTGACCGACCCGGCCACTCGATCCGCATTCGCAGGCAAGCACATCGTCATCGCCGGCAGCGGGCACTCGGCTCTGACCGCGATCATCACCTTCGCCGAACTCGCCGCAGACGAGCCCGGTACCACGCTCACCTGGGCCGTGCGTCGAGGCGTCACCGCGGAGGTCTTCGGCGGCGGGGAAGCGGACGAACTCGCCGCTCGCGGCGCTCTCGGTCAGCGCGCCAAGAAGGCGGTCGACGACGGCTTCCTCACCGTCGTCTCGGGCTTCCGAACCGAAACCGTTGCGGTGGAGGGAGATCGGCTCGCTCTGATCGGTGACACCGGATCGCGCATCGAAAACGTCGATCGCGTCGTCGCGCTCACCGGGTTCCGCCCGGATCTGTCCTGGCTGTCCGAGGTGCGCCTCGACCTCGACCCCACCCTGCAGGCACCGAAGTTCGTCGCAGAGCTGGTGGACCCCAACATGCATTCGTGCGGATCGGTGTCCCCGCACGGCGTCGAGGAACTCACCCAGCCCGAACCGGGCCTGTACCTGGTGGGCATGAAGAGCTACGGCCGTGCACCGACATTCCTGGCGATGACCGGATACGAGCAGGTGCGCAGCATCGCAGCCGAACTCGCAGGCGACCACGAAGGCGCACGCAAGGTGGAGCTGACGCTTCCCGACACCGGAGTCTGCGGTGGCGCAGGCCTGTTCGACGAGCCCGACGCCCCGTCGACCGGCGGTTGCTGCGGTGCCCCTGCGGCACCGGAGCTGATCACCCTCGGATCGCCATCGGGAAACTGACCCACAACTGACCTGACACCGTCAGCCGAAGGCCTGGTAGCCCAGCCACCCGGCGAGACCGAGACCGAGAATCCCGACGCCGATCCGCAGGATGATCGGCGAGATCACCTTGACCGTCGGTGGCCCGCAGGCACCGCCGACGAAACATCCGATCGCCAGCGCGAGCGCAGCCCACCAGTTCACCTGGCCGGAGAACGAAAAGATGATCGCGGCAATCAGGTTCGCGATGCCGAGGAAGAAGCTCTTCAGAACGCTTGCGCGCCAAAAGGTATCCGATGTGCAGATCAATGCCAGCGCGAGGAATATGACCCCGGCCCCGGCACCGAAGTAGCCGCCGTAGATCGCCACGGCGAACAGCGCCAGCGGATAGAGCGTCGGAAACTGCTTGTCTCCGGACAGCTTTCGAATGCTCGGCTGCAGCAGTAGCGCGATGGCCGCCATCGCCACCAGGAACGGTACGACCACCTCGAACGAACCGTCCGGGGTATTGAGCAACAGAATCGCGCCGGTGGTACCGCCCAGAGCAGAGTAGATCGCGTAGCGAACCAGCTGCTTGCCGTCCTTGGCGAGCTCGGCAGAGGAACTCGCCGTCGCCCCGACGCCGGCCGCGACCAACGCGACCGTGTTCGTCACGTTCGCGGACACCGCAGGCAAACCGACCGCAAGTAGAGCAGGATAGGACACCAGCGACGCGAGCCCGGTGACGAACCCGATGAGCCCGGCGAAGAACCCGGCCACCACCAGAAGTCCGAAATCGAGCACAGTCACCGAATAAAACTACCGCGCCTAACTATCTGGCTCTCATTCGACGGGGTTTGCCATCTCCTGCAGCAACCGGCTCGTCATGCGCACTGCCTGATCGCCGCCGTCCGCGTCCTCGATGTACACCGCGAACGCGACGTCACCACTGGTGGCCAGAACGAAGCGATCGTCGCCGCTTTCCCCGGCAAATCCCTGCACACCGTCGAACGTATCGAGACCACTGCTGCTCGACGAGTCGGCGAGTATAGCGCGCAACCGGTTTGCCGCATCCGACCCTATTGCCTCGGACTCACGATTCGCGACGGCGGTCTGACCGGCGACGATTGTCGGAACAGGAGCGCTGCCCCGAGAGATCGCGGCCGCCATCTGCGCGAGCCCGAACGGGGTCACCGTCGCCTCGTCCCCGGAGGCGGTGGACACGGTCCTGATGCCGTCGATCGCGCTGCGACTGTCGGCGGGAGTTCCCGTGTAGGCATCGAGTCCGGGCATCGAGTAGTTGATACCGAGACCCAACTTCGCAGCTGCATCTTCGGCGCTGTCCTCACCGCGATCGGACTGCACTGCCCTCACCAACTCCGACGCGGTGCCGGCCGGGTAGGAGCCCCCGAACACCACGTCGCCCTGCTCGTTCGCGTAACTGTTCTGTGCCGCAGCGAGAATCGCGCCGGTCGAGGTGGACAGTGCGACGATCGACGCCGACGACCCCGCCATGACAACCGCATTCTCGGCTGCAAGCTGAACGCGCGGGTCGAGTGTCGCGTGCAGGTCCGGTCCGCCCGGTCCTTGGAATCCGACGCGGCGTTCGCCGGTGCCGTCGACGGTGTAGGTGTCCACGGCCCAGCCGGCGGTGGCGTCGCGTCCTTCCTGCCATGCGCTTCGCAACGAGTCGAGCACGGGCGAGGTGATCCGACGGTCGTCGACGATGAGTTTGGGTTGCGGAGAGACCACCACTCCCTGCACGGCACGCAGATCGTCTTCGAGGACGGCGAAATCGTCGTCGCGCAAGGTCACGGCGGTGATCGGTGCACCACCGGCCGAATTCAGTTCGGCCAGCATCGATTCGGAGGTGATGAGCGGTGCGACGACGTCGATGACGTCCGCGAGTTGCGCGGTGGACGCCGCCGGATCACTCATCTGCGCCGGGTCGAGGGAGATGGCGTTGATGGTGCGCTCGCTCATCAGCACGTTGTTCGCGGCGTCGAAGATCAGCGGCGGAGCGGCGTCGGTGCGGGTGTAGCGAACCGATCCGCCCGAGGTGAGGTCGGGGACCAAGGTGGCCGGATCCCACGCGATGCGCCAGCCCACGCTGAGCTTCTTGGTCGAGCCCTGAGCGCTGTACTTCCAGTCCTTGCTCTCACCGAAATTCCACGCCGACGCGAGCGTGAAGAACCCGCTCTCGTCGGAGAGGTCCATGTACTGGGTCAGATCGAAGTCGCCGGTGGACGTGCCCTCGGCCGACAAGCCGTCGAACATCTGGTTCAGCGCGGCCGTCGCGGCATTCGGGTAGGTCGTCATCGCGGCAGCGGCAGCGACGTCTCGGTTGTCCAGTGCATCGACGAACTTCGAGACCAGCACCTCGGCCTCGCTCGGCGGGCGATCGACCATCCAGAACACTGCCGAGACCGTCAACGTCGCCGATGCTGCGACGGCGACGAGGTAGCGACCGCGGACCTTGCGCGGGCCACGACGGGCACGACTCATAGATCTCATGAGTCACAATATTCACTGTAGTCACACGAGTAACAAGCACGGGATTCACACAAGCCGGTCACGATTGGGATACGCCGTGGTCGGTTTACCGCAGAAAACGACCTGCAGCCTCGATCGCAGGCGTCGAACTGCCCGCGTCGTTCACGAAGACCGCGAACGCGAGATCGCCGGAAATTCCGACGAACCAGCCGTGAGCCCCCTCGTTGTTCGCTCCGAATTCGGCGGTGCCGGTCTTGCCGAGCAACCCGGGGATGTCGCTGAGCGCCGTGGCCGTGCCGCCGGTGATCGTCTCGCGCATCATGGCCTTGATCTGCTCCGTGACCTGCGGGTTCACCGCTGCCGGCTGCATGTTTCCCACTCCGGGCTCACCGGGGACCACCGTCGGTGGAAGCAATCCGTTGTTCGCGATCGACGACGCGACCAGTGCCATTCCGAACGGCGATGCGGTCACCTGCCCCTGACCGATGGCGGATTCGACCCGCTGCGCCGGGGTGTCGGCCGAGGGCACCGAACCGGTGACGGTCGTCAGCCCGGGGGTGACGTAGTCGACGCCCAGGCCGTACTGCGCGGCCGCGTCGGTCAGTCCGTTCGGCGGGAGCGCCACGCCGAGGCGGCCCATCGTCGTGTTGCAGGACTTGGCGAAGGCGGTCTGCAGCGGCACATCGCCGAGATCGAAGTTGTCGTCGTTCGGAATCTGCCTGCCCTCGATGTTCTCCGTCGCCGGGCACGGCAGCACGGTATCGGGGGTGACGGCACCGGACTGCAGTGCGGCCGAGGTGGTCACCGTCTTGAACGTCGACCCCGGTGGGTACAGACCGGTGAGGGCGATCGGACCCTCGGCATCCGCGGCGGCATTCTGCGCCACGGCGAGAACCGCCCCCGTCGACGGCCGAAGCGCAACGATGGCGGCCTGCTGCGGCAGCGACGCGAGGGCGTTCTCGGCTTTGAGCTGCAGTGCCGAATCGAGGGTTGTCGCAATGTCGTCTCCGGTTCCGGCATCGCGTCCGGCGAGCGGGGTGACGGTGCCGTCGGCGGCGACGGCCTGCACGGCCCATCCACGATTGGCCGCCTGCTCCTGCTCCCACAGCGTCGTGAGGTCGTTGAGGACCGGCGACACGAGGTTCCGGTCGGTGGCGAGCAGCCGCGCCTGCGGGGCGAGGGTGACTCCGGGGACGGTCGCGAGCTGAGCACCGATGGGGTCGATGTCCGCTTGACGAAGCAACACGATGGTTGCCGGATTACCCTGCGCTGCAGCGACAGTCGATGTGACGTACTCGGCGGTGATACCAGGGACGACGGATCCGACGAGGTTCGCCACAGCCACGGGATCGGCCGTCGCATCGACGTTGACGAGGGTGACCACCTGCTGCGACATGAGCTCGACGCCGTTGCCGTCGAAGATGCGCGGCGCGACGAGCGCGTCGGTCGGAGTGAAGCGCACCGACGAGTCGGCCGTCAGGCCCGGCACCAACATCGCGGGATCCCAGGTGATCTTCCAGCCCTGCTCGGTTTCCGCCGCTGTCGCAGAGGTCGTGTAGTTCCATTCCTTCGGCTCGCCGTCGGGTTCGGCGGTGCCATCGGTGGTCGTCGAGAAGCGCCAACCGGCGTTCATCGTGAATGTGCCTGCATCCTCGTTGGCGTCGGCGGCCTCGAAATCGGGAGTGGCCGTCACCGTTCCGCCTGCCGAAAGCCCGTCGTACAGCTCGGTGAGCGCCGCCGTCGCGCCGGCCGGATCGGTGGTCAACGCGGCTGCCTGGTCGATGTTCGCGCTGTTGACCGCGGCGGCGAACTGCTCGGCGACCGTCTGCGGCTGATCGGGCCCACTCTGACCACAGGCTGCGAGCACCAATGCCAGTACGGACACGATGGCGGCCAAGTTCGTCGGTCTTCTCGAAGTGCGCACGGGGTCGATCATGCCTCGAGCGAGTCCTGGCGGAGTCCAAGAGTTGACCAAGGGCTCCCGCGCACCGTGATCGAGCACTGTTCCTTCGACTCACCAGGACCCTTCATGCTCGCAACACCGAAAAGTGCGGCTGTCCGCCGCGCCACCCTGGCCGTCGTCTGTGTGACGACGGCAATGCTCATGCTCGATATCGCGGTGGTCAACACCGCCCTACCCTCCATCGCCGCCGACCTGAATTCCGGCGTCAGCGCGCTGAAATGGGTCGTCGACGCCTATACCCTCGCGCTGGCAACAGTGGTTCTCAGCGCCGGCTCGTGGGCCGATCGCCGCGGCCGGAAGCGGGTCTTCCTCGTCGGCATCGTCACGTTCACCGCCACCTCGCTGGCGTGTGCGCTCGCACCGAACATCGTGATGCTCGACATCGCCCGCGCCGCACAGGGAATCGGCGGTGCGCTGCTCTTCGCCTGCTCGCTGGCGCTGCTAGCCGACGTGTTCGAGAGGGGTCCGGCTCGGGCGTCTGCGCTGGCCGCCTACGGTGCCACGATCGGCGGGGCATTCGCTGTCGGCCCACTCGTGGGCGGCGTGCTCACCGAGGTGTTCCATTGGCGCGCAGTGTTCTTGATCAACATCCCCATCGGACTACTGACGCTCGCCGCGACCCTGAGGTGGGTCCCCGAATCCCGCGATCCCCGGCCCCGAGGGGCAGACGTACCCGGGCAGGTACTGGTGTCGCTCGGCCTCGCCGGCCTGGTCTACGGTCTGCTGCACGGCAACGAAGCCGGCTGGACCGAGCCGTCCACCCTGCTCGCGCTCGGCGTCGCTGCAGTCTCGCTCGTCGCGTTCTGCCTGCACGAGGTGAACACACCAGACCCGATGCTGCCACCACACCTGCTCGCCAACCGTGCGTTCGCCGGGGCCCAGATCGCCGCATTCGCCATCTCGGCATCCCTGTTCGCGGTGTTCGTGTACACCACCGTCTACCTGCAGAACGTGCAGAATCTCTCCCCGATCGAGGCCGGTCTGGTGTACCTGCCCGCGACGGTGGCGATGTTCGTCGTCGCAGGCCTGACCGCAAAGCTGGACGGTCGCATTCCGGTCGCGCTCTCGTTGACCGTCTCGCTGATCCTCGTCTCCGTCGGCCTGCTGATGATGACCGTCGTCGACGTCGACGGTTCGCCGTACGCGTTGATCCCGGGATTCGTGGTCGCGTGCATCGGTGCCGGGGTGTTCAACCCCGTCATGAGCGGACTCGTTCTGGGTGAGAGCACCGCACACCACTCCGGCCTGGCCGCCGGCATCAACGACGCGTTCCGGCAGAGCGGAATCGCCGTCGGAGTCGCCGGACTCGGCGCATTTCTCCCCGCTGCGTCGATGTTGCCCGGAGGCTCACCGACCGAGCTGGTGCACGGGCTGCATGCTGCGCTGTTCGTCGCCGCACTGATCGCCGCGGTCGGTGCACTGGTCTGCGCGACGACGTTGCAGCACACCACGAGGGCGGACTCGATGGCGTCCGCTCCGTCTCCGGTCGGGATACGAGCATGACCGTTCCTGCTGCCGCGATCGAGCATCGGTACTTACACTGACGCCGAACAGCACGTGGGGAGGGGGCTCGCGCATGATCTACCGATTGCTCGGCCCCCTGGAAGTGACGCGTCCCGACGGGCGTCCGATCGATCTCGGCCCGCGCAAGCAGCGAGCAGTGCTCGCGGCATTGTTGGCGGACAGTGGGCGGGTCGTGTCGACCGATCGGCTGATCGACGTGCTGTGGCAGGAAAACGCGCCGTCCAGCGCGATGGCGAGTCTGCAGGCCTACATCTCGAATCTGCGGCGAGCTCTGCGCGTCGACCCTGCGGCGGCGTCGGTCATCGTTCGCCAACCACCGGGCTATGTGCTCGACATCGACGACCAGCACATCGACCGGGCCGCATTCCTCGTGGAGGCGGAATCGGCAAGGCAGCACGTTCGGGCAGCGCAGTGGGAGCAAGCCCTGACCATCGCAGATCGCGCACTGGCCAGGGTTCGCGGTCCGTTCCTCGAAGATCTTCGCGACGAGCACTGGGTCGAAGTGGAGGCGGCGGCATTCGAGGAAGTGCGCACGGAGTGCCGCGAAACCCGCATCACCGCTCTGTTGGCCGCGGGACGCGTGGCACCGGCTCTGGTCGACGCCGCAGCGCTGTGCCGCGAATTCCCGCTGCGTGACCGCACGTGCTGGCTCCGCATGCTCGCGTTGCACCGAGCCGGACGCTCCACCGAAGCACTTCAGACCTACCGCGATCACGCCGCACGGTTGGACGACGACCTCGGATTGGACGTGGGCACCGAACTGGCATCCCTCCACACCGCGATTCTGCGTCACGATCCGGGGCTGGCGGCGTGGCCACGGCAGCCGGGATGGTCCGGGGCCGAGCCACTGTCCATCCCGGCGTCGCCTGCGGTGCCCCAGGAGTCCGCCGAGATGGAGCCGGAATCCACGCTGATCGGCCGGACTTCGGAGTCCGAACTGATCGCCGGGATGCTCGACCGGGTTCGCGGCGGCGAGAGTCGCTGGCTGGTGTTGACCGGTCCCGCCGGAATCGGCAAGACACGTCTCGCCGAGGAGTGCGACCGCCGCACCCTCGCAGCCGCCGGACGGTCGCTCTGGGCCAGATGCCTCGAGGACGACGGCACCCCCGCCTGGTGGCCAATTCGACAACTGTTGCGCCAGTTGGGGGTCGACGCCGACGGTATTCTCGTCCCACCCGCCCGTGTGGAACCGGACGAGGCGAGATTCGCCGTCTACGAGCGAGTCACCGCGGCCATCGAGGACTCGGTGGCAGGGTTCGGGTCCGGTGTGACGACGTTGGTCGTCGACGACGTCCAGTGGGCCGATACGACCTCTCTGCGATGCCTGATGCATCTGGTCGCAGCTCTGCACCGGCACCCGGTGTGGTTCGTTCTGACGTTGCGCCAGAACGAGACCGGACCCGAGGTGCGCAAGCTGGTCGAGACGGTGCTGCACGCAGCGGGGAACCGCCACCTCACCGTCTCCCCCCTCGGCCCCACGGAGGTCGACGCACTGGCCCGGCGCGTCGCCGGCGAAGATCTCGAGGCCGACGAAATTCACCGTCTCGCCGAGCGCACCGGCGGAAACCCACTGTTCGTATCCGAGTACGCGCGACTCCCCCGAGACGATCGGCGGGACGGCGAGATTCCCTCCGCCGTCCGGTCGGTACTCGATCGCCGCCTGCACGCAGTGGAACCAGCTGTGCTGCAGATACTTCGGGTCGTCGCGGTGATCGGTGACGCCCTCGACGTCGGCCTGCTCGCCGCAGCGACCGGGCTGACCGTCGATACCCTGGTCGACTACCTCGACGACGCCGCAGACGAGCACATCATCGTGGCCGACCCCGCCGGTGGCGGCTGCGTCTTTGCCCACGGACTGTTGAGAGACGCAGTGCTGGCAGCGATTCCGGCCCTTAGAAGGCAACGCATCCATGCGTCCGTTGCCGAGGCTCTGATCGATTCGCACGATGCCGACCGCTCGAGCAAGCGCGCGCAACATCTGATGGCCGCACTGCCGATCGTCGACCCTCGAATCGCACTCTCGGCCTGCACCGATGCTGCACGTGAAGCGACCGAACGGTGGAGTTCGGAAACAGCCGCGCGATGGTGGGACGGTGCGGTCCAGGCGTTCGACCTCCTCCCTGCCTCGGAACAGGTGCCGGACGAGCGCGACGATCTACTGGTCGCGCGCGTCGAAGCCCTCGCTCGGGCAGGGCGCGGTCAGACCGTCCTCGACGTCGTCGACGAGTGTCTACTCGACGCCGTGCGTCAGGGTCGAACATCGACCGTCGGACGGTTGGCCGCAGCGCTTCTGCGCGCCGCGGGTGCATGGCCGTGGGTGTCCTACGGCCGCGACCCGGCGCCGTTGCTCGGCAGACTCGCCGGAATGGAGCAGTTCGTCCAATCGGACGCAACCGCGCATGCGCGCCTACTGGCGGCAACGGCCGTCGGATTCTGTTACCACCCCGACGCTTCGGTACCCGATGCGCTCAGCCGTCGAGCACTCGATATCGCCTCCGAGACCGCCGATCCCGACGTCATCGCCGACGCCTTGTTGGGCCGGATACTGCTGTTCTCCGGCGTCGCAGAGCGCAGCGTGGAGTCTCTCGGGCTGATTCGCGAGTTGTTCGCGCTGCCCCATCGCCATTCTCCGTTCGACAACGTCATCGCCCATGCGGTGGCGAGCATGACGGAGATGAATCTGGGCGACGTCGAGGGTGCCACCGACCATCTGCGACGCGGAATCGCCGGTTGCGATCTACTGCGCCTGCCGGTTGTGCGCGTTCAATTGCGCTGGATGGAAGCAACATTGGCGGCCTGGCACGGAGATTTCGACGAGTGCCGTCGCCAATATGAGACCGCCCGCCAGATCCACCTGCAGACCGAGCTGTACACCGCCGGGAGCGCCGGGCTGGCGATGAACGCACTGGAGTGGGAGTGCGGCAACCTGGCCACCGCCGAACCGGGGATCGTCGAGCCGCGATCGTGGAGCATCGCGATCGACGCAGCCAATGGCAGAAAAGCGCAAGCAACACAAGCAGTATCTCAGTGGTTGACGGAGTCTCGACCATCGACGTGGACGACACTCGGGCACACAACCCTCCTGGCTCGCGTCGTCGCGGATCTCGAATTGGCCCAGTACGCCGAGGAATTCGTGAACCTACTCGAACCCTTCACCGACCGCATCGCAACGGTGGGTCACGTCGGCTCTCTCGGTTCGGTCGCGGAGGCCTCGGCCAGGCTCAACGCAGTGCTGGGCCGGGGCGACCGCGCCGCCGAGTTGCTCGATCTGGCCGAGGCACTGGCCACCCGATCCTCGAGCCGCCCGACCCTGCTGCGGTGCCGGTTGCTCAGAGCCCAACTACAGCCACCGTCGAGTGCCCGCGAGAACTCGGTTGCCGAGGTCCTCGCCGAGGCCGAACGAACCGGCATGCTCGGGCTGGCCGCACAGTTCAAGAATTCTCCAAGCGTGGTGGGCCATTCTCGTCCTCGTTGAAGCACCCGACGAGAAATGGACCCCATCATGGCTTTTCACTCCCCCACGATCCACGCAGATCTGGACTCACTGCGCAGCGAACTGGCCGGCACGCTCTCGATATCCGGCGAGCCCGGTTACGAACTGGCGACGCCCTGGAACGTCGCCGTCCCCGTACGACCGCGTGCGGTGGTCGAGGTGCACGACGCACGCGATGTGGTGAGCACGGTTCGATACGCAGCCCGCACCGGCCTCCGGGTCGCCGTGGGCCGCACCGGACACGGCGCAGTCCCGATAGAGGGCGACGTTCTGTTCGTTCACACCGGACGCCTGAACAGCTGCGTCGTCGACGCGGAAGCCCGAACCGCTCGGCTCGGTGCCGGTGTGATCTGGCAGGACGTACTCGACGCCGCCGCGCCCCACGGCCTGGCTCCGTTGTGCGGATCGTCCACGGCCGTCGGTGTGGTCGGCTTCCTCACCGGTGCCGGCATCGGCCCGCTGGTGCGCACGTTCGGTCTGTCCTCGGATCACGTCCGAGCGTTCGAGCTCGTCACCGGCGAGGGCGACATCTTGCGTGTCACAGCCGATCAGCATGCAGAACTCTTCTGGGGTCTGCGCGGCGGAAAGTCCACTCTCGGCATCGTCACCTCCGTCGAGATCGACCTGATGGAGCTCTCGCACTTCTACGGCGGCGCACTGTATTTCGACGGTTCCGATGCGGCCGTCGTCGCCCACGCGTGGCTGGATCTGTGCGCTGATCTGCCCGAGCACACGTCCACCTCGATGGCCCTGCTGCAGCTGCCTGCGCTACCGCAGGTGCCGCCGCCTCTGGCCGGTCGCTTCACGGTGGCGATCCGGTTCGCCAGTGTCGCAAGCCCGGCCGACGCGGAGGCAGTTCTTTCACCGATTCGGAGCGTGGCCACCCCCGTCATCGATGCGGTGGGTTCGCTACCGTACGCGGCGATCGGTGCGGTGCACGCCGATCCGACCGATCCTATGCCGAGCCACGAGTTCAGCTGCCTCACCGAGGAATTGACTCACACGGCGATCGACGAGTTGCTCGCTGTCGCAGGTCCGGGGTCGGGGTCGCCGCAGACGGTGGTGGAACTTCGCCTGCTCGGTGGCGCTCTCGTTCGCGAGCCGCTGCACCGCAGCGCGTTCTGCCATCGAGATGCGGCGTTCACACTCTTCACGGTCGGTGTGCCGGGGGACGCTGCGATCGAAGAACACGCGAGGGGCGTCGGGCAGGCGGTGGCCCCATGGTCGACCGGACGATCGCTGCCCAACTTCGCGTCCAGTGCCGATCCGGAGCGCATTGCGCGGATGTACGACGAGGACACTGCGCACTGGCTGAGCGCTCTCGCCGAGGAGCACGATCCAGCGGGTGTGTTGCGCGTCGGGCCGGTCGTCCGCGACGTCGGTGGCGCATCGTCGGATCGGGGTGTAATCATGTAATTACGATTACTTCGCATGTAGGAGGACGCATGAAACCCAACGGACGCTCGTTCGGTCGCCCCGGCGGCTGGCAGCACGCAGACGTTCCCGACGCCACCGACACAGCCGATTGGTTCGGTGGCCGACTCCCGGACAGCTGGTTCGACGGTGCCGCCTCGGTCGAGGTCGACCGAGAGGAGATCGTCGTCGTCGGGACATTGCCTGCAGAGCAGGACAGTTCACCCGCAGCCAACGAGGGCCGCATCGCGCGATTCCGAGAAACGACCCGCGGCGACCGCATGCAGATCGCCGCCGAGGCCGAGAAACGATATGGACGCAAGGTCGCCTGGGGTGTACGAACCGGATCCGAGGTGGTCCTGTTCACCCACCTCGCGGTGCCGGTCATGACCCGCCTGCGTCAGCCCGAGCGTCGCGTCCTGGACACCCTCGTCGACGCCGGCGTCGCGCGCTCCAGGGCCGACGCTCTGGCGTGGGCGGTCAAGCTGGTCGGCGAACACACCCAGGAGTGGCTGGACGAGCTGCGGGGCGCCATGACGACGGTCGACGAGCTACGCAAGAAGGGCCCGTCGGTGTAATTCGCTTGCGTGCTCGCCGGGTTCGGGGCTAGCGTGGCCTTCGCCCTGCTGCCCACAGATTCGGAGAGGCCATTGCTCTTCCAAAGGTTCTAGACGCCTGCAGATCCATCGCACGCACACCTTGGGAGCAACCATGCCTCATTCGTCATCACTGTCTCTTTCGAACCTGACCTTCTCCTGGCCGGACGGCGACCCCGTGTTCGACGCCATGTCGGCCATCATCCCCAGCGGCACAACAGGTCTCATCGGTTCCAACGGTGCGGGGAAGTCGACCCTGCTGAGATTGCTCGCCGGGGAATTGACACCGCAACGAGGTTCCATCTCGATGCCGGGCGTCTTGGGGTACCTGCGCCAGGACGTCACACTGGACCCCGATCTACCCGTGGATCGGGTGCTGGCCATCCATTCCGTACGAGAAGCACTGCACCGCATAGAATCCGGCACCTCCACCGAGGACGACTTCGCAACCGTCGGGTCGGCGTGGGACGTGGAGGAGCGTGCTCTGGCCTTGCTGGACAAGCTCGGCCTCGGCAGCATCGTCGGCTCCCTCGACGACCTCGATCGCCGAGTCGGCACCCTGTCGGGCGGCGAGGCCATGCTGCTCGCGCTCACTGCGGAGTTACTGGCCGAGCCCGACGTGCTGCTGCTGGACGAACCGACCAACAACCTCGATCACATTGCGCGAGAACGTTTGTACACGGCGGTCGACGGCTACGCAGGCGTGCTGATCGTGTGTACTCACGATCTCGAACTGCTCGAACGCGTCGACTCCATCGCCGAGGTGCGGGCAGAGCGCAGCGGCATCTCGCGGCTGCGCATGTTCGGCGGCAACTATGGGCACTATCGCTCGGTCGTCGACGCCGAACAGGAGGCGGCACGGGCCACGGTCCGCGATGCGAAGAACGACGTCCGCAAGCAGGAACGCGAATTGATCGACACCCGAATCAAACTCGATCGGCGTCAGCGCTTCGGCAAGAAGATGGAAGAGCAGAAGCGCGTGCCGCCGATCCTCGCGGGCCGACGCAAGCGGGCCGCCCAGGAATCGGCCGGCAAACTCCGCGGAACCCACACCGATCGCGTCGACGATGCCCGATCGTCGCTCTCGGCCGCCGAGGATCTCGTGCGCGACGACCGCGAGATACGCGTCGACCTCCCGGCAACGAAAGTCCATCCTGGACAGGTGGTTCTGACCCACGAGAAGGTCACTGTCGTGGGTGCGGAACGCATCGCCCTGATCGGGCCGAACGGCAGCGGCAAGACCACCCTGTTGCGGACTGCGGACACCACCGGGGCAGAGGTGCCGTGGAAGTATCTACCGCAGCGACTCGACGTCTTCGCCGAATCCCGCACCGTCGCCGAGAACGTATCCGATGTCGCCCCGCAGGCCACCGCCGAACAGATCCGAGGCCAACTCGCTCGCTTCCTGTTCCGTGGATCCGACGCCGACGCCGTCGTCGCTACCCTTTCCGGAGGAGAGCGACTGCGGGCCGCACTGGCGCGAATTCTGCTGGCAGAACCTGCCCCGAAACTACTGATGCTCGACGAGCCGACCAACAACCTCGACTTCACCAGCCGCCAGCACCTCATCGATGCACTCGAGAAATTCGAGGGTGCGCTGATCATCGCCAGCCACGATCGACCGTTCCTGGACGCCATCGCCCCCACCCGCACCATCGACCTCACCCCGGCCGCCGAGTCCGCCCGAGAAGCGCCCGCCCGTGGGGAGTCAATGTGACATCCAGTGGACTGGAGTGGAGCCTGCGGAACGACCCAATGGCGCAGTTGGGGGGTCAATGTCACGTTGAGTGGACTTCAAGGGCAAGAATCGCGGGGTGGAGTACGCCTCGAATGCAGATGATGGGACACGGATTGCGTACACGATGGTGGGGTCCGGGCCGCCGTTGTTGATGGTGCACGGCAGTTTTCTGACGCATACGATCTGGCGGACGTTCGGCTACGTGAAGGCGCTGCGCGGCACTCGGCAGTTGATTCTGATCGACAGTCGCGGGCACGGTCGCAGCGAGAAGCCGCATACTCCCGACGCGTATGCGATGAGCACTATCGTCGGCGATCTGACGGCGGTGCTCGACGCAGTGGGTGTCGACACCGTCGACTATCTGGGGTATTCGTTCGGGGCCCGGGCGGGCTTGGCGTTGACCGCAGCGAGGCCCGAGCGAGTGCGCTCACTGGCCGTCGGCGGCGGTAGTCACGGAGCTCAGGCCGGCGCGTTCGATCGCCTGTTCTTTCCCGGATGTGCGGACGTGTTGGAGCAGCGCGGCATGGACGGCTTTCTGGAGGTGTGGAGCAGCCACCGCATGTTCCCGATCGATTCCGGAACCCGAGCGGTGTTCTCCGCCAACGATGCCCGGGCCATGGCCGCGTACATCCGAGCGTCCGACGCCGATCCCGGCCTACCGGACGAGACGTTGCAGCACTTCACCCAGCCGTCACTGTTCTACGTCGGCAGTCAGGACGGCACCAGGCTCGACGACACCCGAGCTGCCGCAGCGTTGGTGCCGAACTCCGAGTTGCATGTCATTCGCGGATTCGACCACGCGACGACGATGGCGGCCTCCGACGAGATTGTCGAACACCTCGAACGGTTCTGGAGCAACTGACCTCAGCGCCCACAATTCTCGTTCAGCGACGGAATCCCGCCTCGTGAGCCGAATAGTGGACAGCCACGTCACCTACGACAACCGAACCCTGCGCGCCCGTACCAACTGACCTCAGCGCCCACAATTCGCCTCGAGAATCGGGATCCCGCCTCCGCAGGCAAATAGTGGATAGTCACATCACCTCTTCAGCGCAGGGAACTGGTCGTCACGCCACTCGGTCTCGAGTGGACCCACGGCCGCATCCTCGCGAGCGCGCAATTCCACTCGGCGGATCTTGCCGGAGATCGTTTTCGGTAGCTCGAAGAACTCGATACGCCGAACGCGCAGGAACGGTGCCAGGTGCTCGCGGGCGTACTTGAGAATCTCGAATGCCGTGTCCTCGTTCGGTTCCCAGCCCGACGCGAGCGAAACGTATGCCTTGGGAACGGCCAGTCGCGTCTCGTCGGGGGCGGGTACCACCGCAGCTTCGGCAACGGCGGGGTGTTCGATCAGTACGCTTTCGAGCTCGAACGGGGAGATCTTGTAATCGGAGGCCTTGAACACGTCGTCGGTGCGGCCGACGTAGGTGATGTAGCCCTCGGAGTCGCGTGATGCGACATCGCCGGTGTGGTAGTAACCGTCGGCCATGACGGCAGCATTGCGTTCGGGGTCTCCGAGGTAGCCGGTCATCAGGTTGAACGGGTTCTGGGCCAGGTCGAGGCAGATCTCGCCCTCGTCGGCGAGTTCGCCGGTGGTGGGGTCGACGATCACCACCGGCACACCCGGCAGCGGCCTCCCCATCGAACCGGACTTGAGTACGGCGCCGGGCGTATTGGCCACCAGTGCAGTGGTTTCGGTCTGGCCGAATCCGTCGCGGATGCTGAGGCCCCACTCCTGCTGAACCCGCGAGATCACCTCGGGGTTGAGCGGTTCACCTGCTCCGATGGCCTCGCGCAGCGAACCACCGCCACCGGCGAGGTCTGCTTGAATCAGCATGCGCCACACGGTCGGTGGTGCACAGAATGTCGTCACCTCGGCCCGTCGGATCTGCTCGAGCAGTGCTTTGGCGTCGAATTTGCCGTAGTTGTAGATGAAGATCGTCGCCTCGGCGATCCACGGCGCGAAGAAGCAACTCCACGCATGCTTGGCCCAACCCGGGGAGCTGATGTTCAGATGCACGTCCCCCGGACGCAGCCCGAGGAAGTACATGGTGCTCAGATGCCCCACGGGGTAGGAGATCTGAGTGTGCTCGACGAGCTTGGGCTTGCTGGTGGTGCCGGAGGTGAAGTACATCAGTAGACGGTCAGTAGGAGCCGTCACCGACTCGAACGGTACGGCCTCGACGCCCCGCGCCTCGGTGTAGTCGACCCAACCATCACACGCGGAGGTGGCGATACGCAGATAGTCACCGGGGACGTCGTCGAATTTGCCGGTGTCCGAGGGGTTCACGATCACAGCGCGCGCATTGCCGCGTACCACGCGATCGGTCAGGTCCGAGGATCCGATGGCAGTGGTGGTCGGCATCAACACCGCGCCCAGCTTCATCACCGCGAGCATCGCTTCCCACAGCTCCACCTGATTGCCGAGCATCAGGATCACCGAGTCGCCGCGGCCGATTCCCTGCTGCTCGAGCCACCTGGCCACCTGGTCCGATCGACGAGCGATGTCGTCGAAGCTGTACTCGGCCTCGCTGCCGTCCTCCTCGACTATCCACAGCGCGGTGCCGTCGTTGCCTCGCGCGATCGCATCGAACCAATCGATCGCCCAGTTGAACGTCTCACCGAACGACGGCCACTCGAAAGTTGCTACTGCGCGGTCGTACTCGCCATAGGCGTCGAGTAGTAGATCGCGTGCGTTCCTGAATGCCGTGTGTGCCGATTCGGCCATGCTTCCTCCTGCGCGTGTGATGCCCATCACCACCACGCTAGGGGAGATGAACAAACCCTCGCTACCCCTGAACGGGGGTAAGGACTGGGCTACCCTCGGTCACCGTGGCCATCAGATACTTCGCGATCGCATGTGCACTGGGGATAGTCCACGCAGCATTTTCCGGCTATTGGGCCTCCAACGGACGGTGGATGCTCGATACCGTCGGTTCCTTCGCCACGGAGTGGGTCGACAGCGAACCGGAGACAGCGCGAACTGCACTGCTGGTGCTCGCGCTGGTAAAGCTCGGCGCGGCAATACTTCCGGCCCTCGCGTACATGAACCGGCCGCGCCTGGCAGCACAGAACCGGACCCGGCTGCCGTCGTTGGTGCTCGGCATATCCTGGCCCGGCTCGGTGCTGCTGATCCTCTGGGGCGGAGCGTCGTTCGTCGGCGCGGTGATCGGCCTGATCGCCTCGGACGAAAATCGAAACGTCAAGTACGGGCACCTGTTCTTCGATGGCATCTTCCTGCTCTGGGGTGCCGCGCTGTTGACGGCACTGATCCTCGCTCGAAAGAACCCGTACCAGCCGCGTTAGATGCGCTCCCCGGTTTCCGGGTGGAAGAGGTGGATCGCACCGTCGAGACGCGTCAGTCCGATGCTTTCGCCGATCTTCGCCGGGGCACGCACTGCCGAGCGCGCAACCAACGACACCGGTCCCCCGTCGAGTCCCTTGACCTTGGGGTCGTCGAGGTGGGCGTAGACGTAGGACTCGCTGCCCAGTTCCTCGATGAGATCGACCTTCCCCTCGAACCCTTCACCGCCGCCGTGGACGATGCCGAGGTTCTCCGGCCGCATTCCGATGGTGACCTCGTCGATCCCCAGGCTCGCGAGCTTGGTCAGCTCGTCGCGCTCGAGCGGGAGCAGGAACTTACCGATCTGCACGCCACCCGAGCCGATGGGTACCGTCATCAGGTTCATCGCCGGGGAGCCGATGAATCCTGCGACGAACGCGTTGACGGGGTTGTCGTACAGGTCTGTGGGAGAGGCGAACTGCTGCAGTTTGCCGCCGCGCAGGACGGCGACGCGATCGCCCATTGTCATGGCCTCGACCTGATCGTGGGTGACGTAGACCGTCGTGGTGCCGAGCCTGCGCTGCAACGCCGCGATCTGCGTACGTGTCTGCACCCGTAGCTTGGCATCGAGATTGGACAGCGGCTCGTCCATGCAGAACACCTGCGGCTCACGAACGATGGCGCGGCCCATGGCAACTCGCTGACGCTGACCACCCGAGAGCTTGCCGGGCTTGCGATCGAGGTACTCGGTGAGATCGAGCAGACGGGCCGCTTCCGCGACGCGTGCCTGACGCTTCTCGAGGCTCACTCCGCGCATCTTGAGCGCGAAGCCCATGTTCTCCCCGACGGTCTTGTTGGGGTAGAGCGCGTAGTTCTGGAAGACCATGGCGATGTCGCGGTCCTTGGACGGAACGCCCACCATGTTCTTGCCGCCGATTTCGATTGCGCCACCGTCGATCTCCTCGAGACCGGCGAGCATACGAAGTGCGGTGGACTTGCCGGAGCCGGACGGTCCGACCAGGACGACGAATTCGCCATCCTCGATCTCGAGGTCGAGGGAATCGACGGCGAGCGAATCGGCACCTTCGTAGACGCAGGATGCCTTCTTGTACGTGATTGCAGCCATGAGACTTTCTCCTATTTGATGGCGCCGAAGGACAGACCGCGCACGAGCTTGTTCTGCGCGAACCATCCGGCAAGGACGACGGGGAGTGCTGCGAACGTCGCAGCGGCGGACAGCTGGGCCCAGTACAGGCCCTGGCCGGTGATGAATCCGACGAGGTACACCGGAATCGTCTGGGCCTGAACGGCAGTGAGGTTGACGGCGAAGAAGAACTCGTTCCATGAGAAGATCACGCAGATCAACGACGTCGCAGCGATGCCGGGCGAGACGAGCGGCAGAATCACCTCGCGCACCGAGGTCCACAGCGATGCCCCGTCCATGCTGGCGGCCTCGAGCAGTTCCGACGGCACCTCCATGAAGAACGAACGCATCATCCACACGGCGATCGGAAGATTCATTGCGGTGTAGAGAATCACCAGCGCCCAGATGTTGTCGAGCATGCCGATGTCACCGACGATGACGTACAGCGGCACGATGACGGCCACGACGGGCAACATCTTGGTGGAGATGAAGAAGAACAGCACGTCCTGGGTCTTCTTGACCGGCCGCAGTGACAGCGCGAATGCCGCCGGAACACCCAGCAGCAGAACGAGAATCGTCGAGACGATCGTCGCGAACGCCGAGTTCAGCAGGGTGGTGCCGATGCCGCTCTCGAGGACACCTCGATACTGATCGAGGGTGGGGGTGAAGATCAGCTTCGGCGGGTTGGAGTAGGCGTCGGCCTCCTGCTTGAAGCCGGTGATCACCATCCAGAGCACCGGGAAGAAGAAGGCGATGCCGGCCACCCAGGCGACGAACGACCAGACCGTGCCCGGGCCCCACTTGCTCTTCTTGCGAATTTCCTGGCCGTCGGAGGTCTGCGGGACGGCCTTCTTCTTGCTCGTGGTTGCCGTGCTCATCACGCCGCCTCCTCGTTTGCGCTGAAGCTCTTGAAGATCAATCTCAGCGCCAGGGTGCTGAGGACGATGGTTGCCACCACGGTGACGACACCCATGGCCGCGGCCTGACCGATGTCGAATCCGAGGAAGGCACGTTGGTAGATGTAGAACGGCAGGTTCGCCGACGCGACTCCTGGTCCACCGGAGGTCATCATGTAGACGGCGTCGAAGGTGTTGACGAGGTAGATGGCGCCGAGAACGGTGCCGAGCTCGATGAACCGGCGCAGGTGCGGCAACGTCAACTCGCGGAAGAGTTTGAACGGGCCCGCCCCGTCGACGCGTGCGGCCTCGGCGATGTCCTTGGGCATGGACTGCAGCCCGGCGAGGATCAGCAGCATCATGAACGGCGTCCACTGCCACACCAGGTTCGTCATGACCGCGGCCAGGGGGAACCGCGAGACCCAGTCGATCTCGCCGACTCCGAACGGGCTCAGCGCGAAGTTGATCAGACCGAAGACGGGGTCGAACATCGTCGTCTTCCAGATCAGCGCACCGGCGACCGGGGTGACGAGGAACGGGGTGATCAGCAGTGTGCGAATGAGGCTGCGTCCGATGAACTTCCGATCGAGCAGCAATGCGAGGGCCAGACCCAGGACCACCGAGATGATCACCGTTCCGACGATCATGATCACGGTGTTCATCGCGACCTCGCGGAACTGACTGTCGCGGAACACATCCACGTAGTTGTTCAGGCCGTTGAACTCACGCGAACCCGGACGAACGAGGTTCCAGGACTGCGTCGAGTAGTACAGCGTGAACAGGAACGGGATCTGGGTGACGATGATGGCGAACACCAACGCCGGCAACAGCGGTCCGCGTCGACGCCACCCCTCGGCCTTGGAGATCGTTCTCGGTCTCGGTACGAACTTCTCCGGTTCGGCCGGAGCCGTCCGTTCTTCGGTGGTGGTCATCCCTGGTCCTCCTGATACGTCTTGCCGACCACTTCGGCGTACTGCTGCGCTTGGTCGAGCGCGTCGTCGACGCTGATCTGTCCGGCGATCGCGGCACTGATCTGTTGGCTGACCCGGGTACCGAGGTCCTGGAACTCCGGAATGGTCAGGAACTGGACTCCGGTGTACGGAACCGGATCCACGGTGGGGTCGTTCGGGTCGGCACTGTCGATGGAGTCGAGAGTCAGCTGACCGTAGGCGGCCGACGCCTCCGCGTACTCGGGAATCTCGTAGGTCGAGAGCCGACTGCCGGGAGGCACACGCTCCCAACCGAGTTCGTTACCGACCTTGTTCAGGTACTCCTTGCTCGTCATCCACGAGACGAACTTCCACGCCTCGTCGGGAGCCTCACTGGTCTGGGGAATGCCCAGGGCCCAGGAGTACAGCCAGCCGTTGTCGCCCTTGGCCGCCGACGGGGCCTTGGCGTAACCGATCTGCCCGACGACGTTGCTCGACGACGGATCCTCGAGGACCGAAACGGCCGAGGTGGCGTCGTACCACATGGCGGTGTTGCCCTGCGAGAGTTGCGTTCCGCACTCGCTGAAGCCACTGGTGGCCGCGCCGGCCTGACCGTGCTCGCGCACGGTGTCGACGTAGAACTGCACGGCTTCGCGTACCTCGGGACTGCTGAGCTGAGCGTTCCAGTTCTCGTCGTACCAGCGGCCGCCGAATGCGTTGATCACCGTGTTGAGCGGAGCGAGCACCTCACCCCAACCGGGTTTGCCGCGCAGGCAGATTCCGGAGAGTCCGGGGCTGTCGAGTGCAGCCGCAGCGTCGGCCACCTGCTGCCAGGTGGGCTCGGCCGGCATGTCGATACCGGCCTGCTCCATCAGATCCTTGCGGTACATCAGGAACGACGACTCACCGTAGAACGGCACCGAGTACATGCTGCCCTCGTACGACAGCGACTCCTTCAACGTCGGGATGAAGTCGTCCTCGTCGTACCCGGGTGTGGCGTCCGCGTACTCGGAAAGGTTGTTCAGCCAACCGTTCTCGGCCCACTGCGGGGTCTCGAAGTTGCTGATCATCACCACATCGAACTCGCCGCCGCCGGTCGCGACAGAGGCCGTGATCTTGGCGCGGGCCTCGTTCTCCGACAGCGACACGAACTTCAGGTTGATGCCCGGGTTCTCCGCCTCGAACTCCGGAGCAAGCGAGATGGCATCGGACATCTGCGAATTCGAGACGATCGCGACGGTGATCGTCGTCCCGTCACCGTCACCACCGAACGAGCCGGCACCGGCACATCCGGACACCACCAAGGTCGTCGCGAGCGAGGTCGCGACAACCACTTTCGGTAGAACTTTCACTGAGATACCTTTCCATTCGACGCTGAAGTGGATCGATCGACGAGCCAACGCGCACTTTCGATGTCGGTGACCAGCATCGACGCCAGACCACCGCGCAGTGCACCGAGCAGTGCTTCGTGTTTTCGTTTTCCGCCGGTGACGAGCACGGCCCGATCGCAGGCCCTGATGGCGTCGAGTCCCACCGACACGGTTCGGCCGGGGAGCGATCCTCCGGTGTCCTTGCCGTCGGCGTCGTAGAACCGGCCGCCGATCTCACCGACCGCACCGAGTCGGCGCAGTTCGTCGAGCACATCGAGGTCGATGAAACTGCCCTCGAACAACGTGGTGGACGTGGAAACGGGACCGATGCCGTACATCATCACATCGGCATCGGTCCCGGCCTTGAGGGCGCGCGAGATCACGGAATCCTGCTCCAACGCAACGACAGTCGCCTGATCGGCATACAGCGGTGCGTTGAGCCTGATGGGTGTCGCCTGCAGGTATGCAGCGCACCGCCCGAGCGTGTACTCGACGCCGGTCTGGTAGTCGGCCGAGGTGATGGAACCGTCGAGTTGCACCACCGCAGCACATTTGGTGGATCGAGTCTTCAGAGAACTCGCCACCGAGACCGTCTCGGGTCCCCAGGTGAAGCCCAGAACATCCTGATCCTTCAGCCGACGAGAGAGCAGCGTTGCCGCCGCGCGCCCCAGGGATCCGTAGCCGGCATCCGTGCCGTCGATGACGTCCGAGACGACGAGCACCTCGGTCAATCCGTACTGCGCCTCGAGTTCGCGCTCGAGGTCGGCATGCACGGTGCCCTGCAGATCGTCGGGGACATTGATCTCGATCGTCACCAGTCCCTGCGTGCGGGCCCGTGCGACGAGCCGTCCTGCGGTCGGGCGCGAGACGCCGAGCTTCACGGCGATCTCGGCCTGAGTCGCGCCTTCGAGGTGATACATGGTTGCGGCGCGCAGAGCCAAGCGCAGGTCCTCGCCGGACCGCGCAGACTTCGCCCCGCCGGGCTCCGTTCCGTCCATGACGCCTCCCTGACCAGTGAGCAGATGCTCAGCTCGTGTTCATCTGCTCACTAAGCTAACATTAAGGTGTGATCCACACAACACCCCTTCGCCACCAGCGACCCCTGCCACAGTCCATGCAGGCCAGCGTCCTGACCGGAGTGCACGAGATACGACTCGAAGAACGGCCCGTCCCCACACCCGCGCCCGACCAGGTCCTCGTGCAGGTCACGGCAGTCGGGGTGTGCGGTTCCGACGCGCACTACTACCGCGAGGGACACATCGGCGACTACGTCGTCGACGGACCCCTCGTACTCGGCCACGAAGCGGCGGGCATCATCGTGGCCGTGGGGTCCGAGGTCTCCGACACCCGCGTCGGACAGCGCGTGTCCATCGAGCCGCAGCGCCCCGACCCCACCAGCGCACCGTCCCGCGCCGGCCGCTACAACCTGTGCCCGGCGATGGAGTTCTTCGCGACGCCGCCCATCGACGGCGCGCTCGCGGAGTACGTGCTGATCCAATCGAGCTTCGCCCACGACGTCCCCGACGACATCTCCGACGAGTCCGCAGCCCTCTTCGAGCCGCTGTCGGTCGGCATCGCGTCGGCCCGGAAGGCACGTATCTCAGCGGGCTCGAGCGTGCTCATCGCGGGCGCAGGCCCCGTCGGGCTCGTCACCGCACAGGTGGCGCGCGCATTCGGAGCCACCGAGGTTATCGTCACCGACATCGACGCGTCCCGCCGCGCAAACGCAGAGAAGTTCGGCGCGACCCGCGTGCTCGACCCCGCCGCCGAGGACGTGCGTGCGTTGATGGTCGACGCATTCATCGACGCATCCGGTGCGGCCCGAGCCGTGGTCGACGGCATTCACGCGGTCCGACCCGCCGGCACCGTCGTCCTCGTCGGCATGGGCGGATCGGACTACCCGCTGCCGATCTCGCGGATCCAGAACCGAGAGTTGGTGCTCACCGGCGTCTTTCGGTACGCCAACACATGGCCGATCGCACGCGCGCTGGTGGCGTCGGGCATGGTGGATCTCGACGCGATGGTGACGGCGCGGTTCGGGCTCGATGGCGTCGAGGATGCATTGAACGCCGACAGGCAACCCGGAAGCATCAAAGCCGTAGTCATTCCAGGACTTTCGAAGGAGAACAACGCATGAAGTTGAACTCGCAGAACCTCGCCGACTTCATCGAGGACGTCGCGGTTCCGACGTACGACCGATCCGAGGTGACGGTGGGCATCGTGCATTTCGGTGTCGGCGGCTTCCATCGCGCCCACCAGGCGATGTACGTCGACCGCCTGCTGCAGCAGGGGCAGGCGCTGGACTGGGGAATCTGCGGCGTCGGGGTACTACCCGGTGACCGGCGAATGAACGACGTCATGCAGGCACAGGACTGCCTGTACACGTTGGCGCTCAAGCATTCCGACGGCACGTGGGACACCCGCGTCATCGGTTCCATCGTCGAGTACCTCTTCGCACCGGACGACGCCGAGGCCGTGATCGAGAAGATGGCCGCCGACACGACGAAGATCGTCTCGCTCACCATCACCGAGGGTGGCTACAACTTCTCCGCGACGACGGGCGAGTTCGACGCGGACAATCCGGCCATCGTCGCCGACCTCGCCGACGACGCCGTTCCCGCAACGACATTCGGGCTCGTCATCGAGGCGTTGGCGCGGCGCAAGGACCGCGGCATGGCACCGTTCACCATCATGTCCTGCGACAACATCGAGGGCAACGGCCATATGGCGCAGTCGACGTTCACGACGTTCGCGCGCCTGAAGGATCCGGCGTTGGCCGACTGGATCCAGGCGGAAGGCGCGTTCCCCAATTCGATGGTCGATCGCATCACGCCGGTCACGACACCGGAAGTGACCGAACAGCTTTCGCTGCGGTACGCCATCGACGATCAGTGGCCCGTTGCGGGTGAGCCGTTCACGCAGTGGGTGCTCGAGGACAACTTCACCCTCGGCCGCCCGCCGCTGGAAGAGGTGGGGGTGCAGGTGGTCGAGGATGTTACCCCCTACGAGTTGATGAAGCTGCGATTGCTCAATGCCAGCCACCAGGCGCTCGCATATTTCGGTTACCTCGGTGGCTATCGCCTCGTCCACGAGGTGTGCCAGGATTCGCTGTTCTCGGACTTCCTGCTCGCCTACATGGACCAGGAGGCAACCCCGACGCTGCAGCCGGTCCCCGGCATCGATCTGACCGACTACAAGCGGACGTTGATCGAGCGGTTCTCCAACCCCGAGATCCGCGACACCGTCGCGCGCCTGTGTGCCGAGTCCTCGGACCGAATTCCCAAGTGGCTCCTGCCTGTCATCCGCAAGAATCTCGAGACCGGCGGCGAGATCGCCCGCTCCACGGCAGTGGTGGCCAGTTGGGCTCGCTACGCCGAGGCCGTCGACGAATCCGGCGAGCCCATCGAGATCGTCGACCAGCTGAGGGATTCACTGGTACCGATTGCGCAGAGCCAGCGCGAGAACCCCACGGCCTTCATCGCCAACCGCGCGGTGTTCGGCGATCTCATCGACAACGAGCGCTTCGTCGCCGAGTACACGAAACAACTGTCGTCTCTGCACGAGCAGGGCGCACGCGCGACGCTGGAGTCCCTTGTGAGTGGAACTTCGTAGCAGGGGTCGAATTTGCGTGCACCTAGGTCGACTCACTGAATCGTTCGGCGTCTCGAACCTGACCGGAGACGATGACGGTATCGCCCGCGCCGATCACCGTGTCTGCCGTGGCGTAGGTGAAGCCCTCACCCTGACGCTTGACCGCAACGACGGTGACACGATGCTTGGTACGTATTCCGCTCTCGCCCAATTTCTTTCCGATGATGGAGGTGGGCGGAGAGGTCTTGATCATCGCGAAACCGTCGTCGAATTCGATGTAGTCCATCATCCGGCCGCGCACCAGGTGGGCGACGCGCTTGCCCATGTCGTGCTCGGGCCTGACCACATGGTGCACGCCGATCTGGGTGAGAATCTTGGCGTGTGCGTTGCTGATCGCCTTGGCCCAGATGTTGGATACCGACAGGTTGATCAGCGCGGATGCGGTCAACAGACTCGCCTCGAGATCGGATCCGATGCCCACGACGGCGCGGTCGTACTCGTGCACCGACAGTTGGCGCAGCGACTCCTCGTCGGTGGTATCGGCCACGGCGGCGTGTGTGAGTCGGTCCGAGACACGTTGCACCACAGCCTCGTCGGTGTCGATGCCGAGGACCTCGACGCCCTGGCCCATCAGTTCCAGAGCCAGCGACTTGCCGAAGCGGCCGAGGCCGAGGACGACGACGACTTCGGAGGACGGTTTCCTAGCCAATGAACGGCCTTTCCGTGGGAAGCGTGTAGCGCCGACCGCGGTCGCGGGCGGCAAGGGCGCTGACCAGAGTGATGGAACCGATGCGGCCCAGGTACATGAGCACGATCAGAATCACCTGCCCCCAGCCCGGCAACTGCGCGGTGATTCCCGTGGACAGACCCACGGTGGCGAAGGCCGAGACGACCTCGAACAGCAGGACGTCGAGGTCGAAGTCCGTGCCCGCCAACAACGCGACGACCGGGACCATGACCAACGCGACCCCGATCAGCGCGACGGTCAATGCCTGACGCTGCACACGGGCGTCGATCCGGCGATCGAACACCGTCACTTCGCGGTCACCGCGGATCTCGGCCAGGATGACGAACAGCAGGAGTGCGAACGTGGTGACCTTGATGCCACCCGCCGTACCGCCGCTACCACCACCGATGAACATCAGGACGTCGGTGACCAGGAGAGTCGCGTTGTCGACATCCGCATAGTCGACGCTGTTGAAACCTGCCGTTCGGGGCATGATGCCCTGGAACGTGGCGACGAGCATCTTGTCCCAGAAGCCGAATCCACCCAGTGTTCTGGACCATTCGAACAGCATCACCGCAGTCGGACCGACGATCAACAGAACGCCGGTGGCGGTCAGTGTGAGACGAGTGTGCAGCGACCACCGCTGAGGCGACCGACGACCCCGGGTACGGGACCGCACCCGGCGGGCGATCTCGAAGAGAACCGGGAAGCCGATGCCGCCCAGGACGACTGCGATCAACAACGGGATACAGATCCACGGGTCGGTGGCGAACCCGATCATGTTGTCGCTGAAGAGCGCGAACCCGGCATTGTTGAACGCCGATACGGCGTGAAATATCCCCAACCACACAGCGCGACCGAGCGGCTCGTCGTAGCCGAAAAAGAAGCGCGCCGCCAGAGCGATCGCGACGACACTCTCGATGATCAAGCTGGTACGGAACACACCGACGACGACGCTGCGAACATCGCCCAGCCCCGATGTGCGTACCTCTGCGGCCGCATTGAGCCTGCCGCGCAGACCGATTCGATCGGCCAGGAACAATCCGACCAGGGACGCTATCGTCATGATCCCGAACCCGCCGATCTGGATCAGGCCGAGGATCACGCCCTGCCCGAAACCTGACCAGTACACCGGGGTGTCGACCACGACCAATCCCGTCAGACTGACGGCGGAGGTCGACGTGAACAACGCCTGCAGAAATCCGGTCTCGCTGCCGGGCACGGTGGCCGCCGGCAGCGTCAGCACGCCCGCACCTATCGCGATGGCGAGCGCGAACCCTGTGGCCATGACCCGGACCGGCGTCGGCCTGAAGATCGCGGACCATCGCGATGCCTGGTGAGCGTCTGTCACTCGAGAGACAGTACCGGTGGCACCGGCCGCTCCGCGGCACGTGCACGCAAGTTCGTAGCAGGGGTCGAAGTTCCGCTCACCTGAGTCGCCGCAGGCTCCCTTCTCGCGGGCACACCGATGACCCCGAACTTCTGGGCAGTAACAGCACTGCCCAGCGGCACGTCCGTGCTCGACGCTAAGCTTTCCGTGGGTCGTGGGGATCTGCGCGAGGAGTTCGTTGTCGTGAACAGCGGTTGGCAGTACTCCCCTACCTCGGTGGCCCGAACGTCCGGGGTCAATTGCCTCGTCAGTGGACTGATAGGTGTCGTCACCGTTCTCGGGACGTCCACGCGGGCCGAGCCGTTGCTGGCCCTGCTGGCGGTGCTGTGGTGCGCAATAGGCGTCCACATGATCGTCCGAGCACCTGTTCTCTCCCGTCGGCTGTATCTGGCGATGCAGCTGTCGGGCCTGACGAGTATCACTTTGTTCTGTGCTGCTGCGGGCGGCGAGCTTGCCGCGCTGACCGGGATCTTCCTCCAACTGCTGTTGGTGACGCCGGCATTCATCGTCCTACCCAACCGTATCGCCTGGCGTACAACGGTTCTCAATGCGAGCTACATTGCGTACCTGGGCCTCACGGCGGGAGACCTGCACCCCGTTCTGGTGATCAACGCCGAGCTCGTGCTGATTGCGATCGCAATTTCCGCGGCCTGGATGCAGAGCGTGGCATCGACCTCCGAGATCGACGATCTCACCCAACTCGCGAATCGGCGGCGCCTCACCCGCGAGTTGGACGCCCGCCCGGGAACGGTGACGAGCGGAAAGATCGACGCCATCGCGGTGGTGGACATCGATCACTTCAAGGTGATCAACGACGACTTCGGACACGCAGCCGGCGACCACGCGCTCGAGATCGTCTCCGCCGCGCTACGCCGATGCCTGTCGCCGCGATATCTGTTGAGTCGCTCCGGCGGCGACGAGTTCACCGTGTTGTGCACGTCCGGCTCGGTCGCGGAGCTTAGCGCCGCCGTCGACCGCGTCCGGGCCGAGCTCCCGCCGGACCTGACGATCTCGGTGGGTGTGGCAGGCAGGCAGGGCACCGATGCCGCCCGCGCCACGCTCGGTCGGGCCGATCGGGCACTGTACGAGTCCAAGAATCTCGGTCGCAATCGCACCACCGTCCACGAGTAGGTCAGCGCGCGACGCCGTCATCGAGGAACTAGCGGCGCGTCGATCCCGCTGCCAGCGGCTCGACGATGTTGTCCAGCAGTGTCGCGAGAGTGGCAACGACGACACGGCGCTGTGCAGCGTATCCGCTGAGATACCAGGTCATGGCGGTGTGGCTGATCCCGCCGATGGCCGCGGTCGCGAGCAGATCGACGTCGAGTTCCGGCCCCGAAGGGACCTCGCCTGCGAACGTGCGGAGGTAGCCGAGCAGTAGGGCACCGAACTCGTGCATCACCGTCAGATATGTCTGCTCGACGCGTGGGCTGACCCCCAGCACCTCCATCCACACCACTCGGGCCAGGTGCGGGTCCTCGATCACCTCGAAGAACGAGTCGAGGACCTGCACCGCGACGGCCCTGGCATCACTGCGCGGGTCCACCTCGGCCATCGCCTCCACGGCCGAATCGGTGAGGCGGGCAATACATTCGCCGTAGACCGCGAGCAGCAGATCCTCGGTCCTGTCGAAGTGCCGGTAGAAGTGCCGGTCGGCGACCTTGGCCTCGCGGCACAATCCACGAACGGTGGCGGCTCGATAGCCGACGCTGCCGAACACCCGAAGACCCGCATCCAACAGTTGCCTGCGCCTGCGGTCGTCACGATCAGCGGCACTCTCACCGCCGTACGCCCGACCCGGGGTCTCGACTTCACTCATGGGCGCCGAGCGTCGAGCTGTGCGGTGAGGCGGCGAATGCCCTTGTCCCGCTCCAACATTGCATCGGTAGCCGGGTTGGCGATGCCACGCAGAAGCGAAAACGGGATCCACCTGCCCGGCACCTGAATACGCGCCGCTCGGCGTTCGATACCTTTCACCACACCGCGCGCCACCCTGTCCGGGGTGATCGGGCGACGCAGCAGTGCCGGGAATGCCCGAGCGACAAGAGCCGTCGCGATGTCGTCGCCGCCGAACGCCACGTCGGCGATCGGCGTCGCAACCCACCCCGGGTACAGCACCCCGGCGCTGGCACCCGTGCCGGCCAATTCGATACGCAGTGCCCGGCCGAGTTGTTCCACGGCCGCCTTCGATGCCGCATAGGGCGCGTTGGCCAGTCCGTTCAGGTAGGCGTAGGTCGATGCGGTCAGCAGGACGTAGCCGCCGGAGTCGACGATGTGCGGCAGGGCGGCGCGCACGGTGTTCCACACGCCCGTCAGGTTCACCCCGATGACCTTCTCGAAAATCCCGTCCTCCACCGATCGCACCGTGGCTGCTGTTGCACCACTGGAGATTCCGGCATTGGCATGGACCACATCGAGTCGACCGAACGTGGCGATTGCGGCGGCGACCGCGGCGTCCAACTGGTCCCGAACGGTGACGTCGGCGCGGGCCACGAGAACCCGCTCGCTGCCCAACTTTCGAGTCACGGACTCGAGATCCGAGGACTCGGTGTCGACCAGGACGACGGAGTCACCCCGGCGATGCAGCGCCGTTGCCACGGCGGCACCGATGCCACCGGCCGCACCCGTGATCAGGACCACCCGACCCGAATGCTCCTTCATGCGGACACTTCGTCCTTCGTGACCGCCTCGGTGGGCGAGAAGTGAATGTGGTGCTCCTGCGGACGGAATCGCTTGGCCCACCGGCGGAAGGTGAAACTGAAACCGGGGAACATCGCCACGACGTGTCCGGACTTGGACTGGTACCAGCTGTGGCAGCCGCCGTCCTTCCAGACGGTGCCCTCCATCTCTCGGTGAATCTTGTCGGTGTATGCCTGCTCGGCATCTGCCGTGACCTCGATCGCCAGTGCCCCGCTCTGTCGAACGGCGTCGACGGCCCGCACGATGTACTCCATCTGCGCCTCGATGAGGAAGATTGCGGAGGTGTGCCCGATTCCGGTGTTGGGCCCGGTGACGACGAAGAGGTTGGGGAATCCGGGGACCGTCGTGCCGAGGTAGGCGCGCGGGTAGGGATCCCAGACGTCGGACAGTGCCCGGCCGTCTCGGCCGATCACCGGGTACGAGATGACTCCGTCGGTGGCGTCGTATCCGGTGGACCACACCAGCAGATCGACATCGACGTGTTCGCCGGTGCTGGTGACGATTCCGGTCTCGGTGATCTCGGCGATACCGTCGTTCTTGTCGTGCAGGGTGACGTTGGGTTCGCCCAGCGACGGATAGAGCTTGTTGGACAAGATCACTCGCTTGCACCCGATGGTGTAGTCGGGGGTGAGCTTGGCCCGAAGTTCGGGGTCGGGCACCTGAGATCGTACGTGTTGCAACGCCGTTCGCTGGGCGATCAGTTCGAGAACTTTCCGCGAGTACTTGAACCCGACGATGCGGGTTTCGAGACTCCAGTAGATGCCGGCGCGAACCGCCCTCCGAATCGGTTCCACGCGCAGCAGCTTTCGCTGGAGCGCCGTGAATTCGCGATCGTGGCGCGGCATCACCCAGTGCGGGGTGCGCTGAAAGACGTGCAGTTGCTCCACATCGGGTTGGATCGCGGGGATCACCTGCGCGGCGCTGGCACCACTGCCGACGATCGCCACCCTCTTGCCTGCGTGATCGTACTCGGTGTCCCAGTCGTTGGTGTGAAACTGCTTGCCGCGAAACGTGTCTCGACCCGGAAACGGCGGAACCACCGGCGTGCTGAGCGGACCCGAGGCATTCACGACGAACGTGGCGGCATAGTCACCTTGCGAGGTGGAGATCAGCCAGTGGTCTCCCACCCATTCGATCTTCCGGACGTCGGTATCGACGTGCGTGCGAGCGGGCAGGCCGTTCGACTGGAGCACGTGGTCGGTGTATCGCTCGAGCTCCTCGCGCTCGGCGAACATGCGCGACCACTCGAACGGCTCGGACGCGATCGAGTACAGCGGGCTCTGCACATCGACGGCTGCGCCCGGGTATCGGTTCTGCTTCCACGTGCCACCGAGGAAGGGACGCCTTTCGAGGATGACGAAGTCGTCGATCCCACGGTCGAGCAGCGCTTTGGCTGCGCATTGGCCACCGAAGCCGCTGCCGATGATCACCACACTGTGCACATGCATCCTGACGGACCCTTCCCACGAGCGCGACATCCGGTGATGCGCGTCATCACTTTAAAGTGATGACGCGCGATTCCGCAATGATTTCGGACAATCCACGAGCGCTGGTCAATGACCGCCCGACAGCTGGCCCGTCAGCCGAACATGACGCTGCGCAGAGGCAGCATCGAGACCGACGATCTCCGCGTGTTTGCCCTTCGCCTCGTACTTGGTGGTGATGGCATCGAGCGTGGCGACCGTGGATGCGTCCCAGACATGGGCACCACTGAGGTCGATGACGACGTTCTTCGGATCTCCCGCGTAGTCGAACCGGTAGACCAGATCGTTGCTCGACGCGAAGAACAGCTCCCCCTTCACCGCGTACACGCGGGTGTCCTCGTCGGGATGCGCCACGTCGACGACCTCGGTCAGGTGCGCCACCCGCCGAGCGAACAGCACCATCGCGGTGACGACTCCGACGACGACGCCGTACGCGAGATTGTGGGTTGCAACGGTGACGACCACGGTCGCCAGCATGACTGCCGTTTCGCTCTTGGGCATGCGCCGCAACGTCCTCGGGCTGATGCTGTGCCAATCCATCGTGCCGATCGCAACCATGATCATCACGGCGGCGAGTGCGGCCATCGGGATCAGCGCTACGATGTCGCCCAATCCGACCACGAGTATCAGCAGGAACACCCCGGCGAGGAACGTGGAGATGCGCGTCCGGGCACCCGAGGCCTTGACGTTGATCATCGTCTGGCCGACCATCGCGCAACCACCCATGCCACCGAAGAAGCCGGTGATGACGTTCGCTGCGCCCTGACCCCAACTCTCCCGGGTCTTGTTCGAGTGTGTGTCGGTGACGTCGTCGACGAGCTTGGCCGTCAACAGCGATTCGAGCAGTCCGACGACGGCCATGGCGAGGGCGTACGGGGCGATGATGGCCAGCGTCTCGAGGTTCAGCGGGACGTCGGGGATGAGCAGCGCGGGCAGGCTCGACGGCAGTTCGCCCTCATCGCCGACATCGGGGACGTTCAGCGCGAAGACCACGGCCGCGACGGTCAGCAGCACGATGGCGACCAGCGGTGCGGGCACAACGGACGTGATCCGGGGCAGCAGGAACATGATCAGCAGACCGACGGCCACCAGCGGGTAGACCAGCCACGGCACGCCGATCAACGCAGGAAACTGCGAGGTGAAGATCAGAATGGCCAGTGCATTGACGAAGCCGACCATGACGCTACGTGGGATGAAGCGCATCAACTCGGCAACGCCGAGGACCCCGAAGATCACTTGGACCACGCCGGCGAGGATCACGGTGGCGATGAAGTAGTCGAGACCGTATTGCTTCGCGACCGGGGCGATGACCAGGGCAATAGCGCCCGTGGCCGCGGAGATCATCGCGGGGCGGCCACCGAGGAACGCGATCGACACGGCCATCGTGAAGGACGCGAACAGGCCGACTCGCGGATCGACGCCGGCAATGATCGAGAAGGCGATGGCCTCGGGGATCAGCGCCAGGGCGACGACGAGACCGGCCAGCACCTCGGTCTTCAATATTCGCGGGGACCGCAGGGCACCCATGACGGTCGGAATCCGCTCGGCGGAGTCGCTCATATCTCTCCATTCGTGACCGATGGATGCAGACGTGCCGAGAAACGGCCGGTCTCATCCAGGGTGGGCGCATCGCTGCGCCCGAAGGCTTTGTTCGTGGAGCCCGATGGGTATCTCACGCGTCCCGCTCACATCGGCGGGGGAGGAACTGACTGGAAGCTGATCCCTACTCTTACGCAATAGTAGAGTTGATGCAAATCAACGGTCTTCGGACCGGGGTCGACACCAGGTCGGAGGCCCCCCGTAGCGTAAGAGGCATGTCGAGATCACCACGCAACCGCAGATCCCCCGCCGCACCGAGAAAGCGATCCTCTTCCGCGCTTTCGGCCGGGCACCTTCGCGTGATTGCGACCGGCGGTCTCGGTGAGATCGGCCGGAACATGACCGTCTTCGAGTTCGACGGAAAACTGCTCATCGTCGACTGCGGCGTGCTCTTCCCCGAGGAACATCAGCCCGGTGTCGACGTCATCCTCCCCGACTGGAGTTGCATCCGAGATCGTCTCGACGACGTCGTCGCGATCGTCCTCACCCACGGACACGAGGACCACATCGGCGGCGTCCCCTATCTGCTGCGCGAACGGGACGACATCCCCGTCATCTCGTCGCGGCTGACACTGCACTTCCTGGCTGCCAAGTTCGAGGAGTTCAAAGTCTCGACAAAGCTGATCGAGGTCGAGGCGGGGCAAACCCGTCAAGAAGGCCCGTTCGAGCTCGAGTTCCTCGCCGTCAACCACTCGATCCCCGACGGTCTCGCCATCGCCATTCGCACCGACGCCGGTCTGGTGCTGCACACCGGCGACTTCAAGATGGACCAGTTCCCGCTGGACGGTCGGATCACCGACCTCCGCGGATTCGCACGCCTGGGCGAGGAAGGGCTCGATCTCCTCCTCGTCGATTCGACCAACGCCGAGGTTCCCGGGTTCATGGTCTCCGAACGCGACCTGGTCCCGGCCATCGAGAAGGTGTTCCGCGAAACGACGGGACGCGTCATCGTCTCGAGCTTCGCCAGTCACGTGCACCGCATTCAGCAGGTACTCGACGCCGCGCATGCGCAAGGCCGCAAGGTTGCGTTCGTCGGCCGATCGATGGTGCGCAACATGAAGATTGCGACCGATCTGAGCTACCTCGACGTACCCGACGGGCTCGTGGTCGATCTACCGAAGCTCAACCGGCTTCCGGCGAACAAGATCACCTTGATCTGCACCGGATCTCAGGGTGAGCCGCTGGCCGCGCTGTCGCGGATGGCGTCGGGCGAGCACCAGATCAAGGTGGGCGACGGCGACACCGTACTGATGGCCAGCAGCCTCATTCCCGGAAACGAGAATGCGATCTATCGCGTCATCAACGGTCTCGTCGACAAGGGTGCACGCGTGGTGCACAAGGGAAATGCGAAAGTGCACGTCTCCGGCCACGCCAGCGCAGGCGAGCTGGTCTACTGCTACAACATCCTCGAACCCGCCAATGTGCTTCCCGTACACGGGGAATCGCGACACCTGCGCGCCAACGCCGATCTCGCGATCAAGACCGGCGTTCCTCGCGATCGCGTCCTGATCGCCGAGAACGGAAGCGTCATCGACCTGTTCGACGGCGTCGCGCAGATCACCGGCTCCGTACCCATCGAGCTCATCTACGTCGACGGCAGTTCCGTCGGAGGAGTGACCGAGGATTCGCTGGCCGACCGACGTCTGCTCGCCAACGAGGGTGTCCTGACCGTCATCGCGATCGTGGACCCCGACACCGGTCTGCTCGTCGACGACGTCGACTTCATCGGCCGCGGATTCGCCCACGAGGCAAACGCTTTCGACTCACTGGCCAAGGCGATCGGCAAGACCCTCACGCGCGAGAGCGACGTCAAGGTCGCCTCCCGCGAACACATCGAGAAGCGCATCGTGCAGGAATCGGCCCGCTGGGCCAAGCAGACTCTGGGCCGTCAGCCCCTCATCGTCCCGGTGGTCGTCGACGGCTAGAGCTGGGCCGGCTAGAGGTGTGCTGCCGCACCACGAGTCGACAGCACATCGGTCAGCTCCTCGGCGTAGGCGAGCTGCCGCCGCAGCGCGGCGCAGCTTTCCTCGGCCTTGGTGTGACATTCACGAACGAAGGCCGCGGCCGACGACCTCGCGTCGTCGGTCGCGTTCTCGTCTCCGAGAGTGTCGAGAGATTCGAGTAGCCGTTTCATTTCGGCCAACGTGAAGTCGAGCGGCTTCATCCGGCGAATGACGAGCAGGCGTTCGACGTCGGACTCGGTGTAGAGCCGGAAGCCGCCGACGGTCCGAGCAGAGGGCGTGACCAGACCGACATTGTCGTAGTGACGAACCGTGCGAATCGACAGCTCGGTTCGCTGAGCTACCTGCCCGATCTGCATGTGCGTGTCGTCGTCCGTCATGTGCCACCTCTCCTCGCCCGAGCGTCCACCCTAGTCAGTGATCGGCACCCAGGTTTCCGCTGAGCCGATCGTGCCGCTCGATGGACGGCGCATTCAGACCCACGATCTCGACTGTCTTGCCCTTTGCCGCGTACTTGGTGGTGATGGCGTCCAGGGTCGCGACGGTCGATGCGTCCCAGATGTGCGACTCCGACATGTCGATGACGACGTTCTTCGGATCTCCCACGTAGTCGAACTGATAGATCAGGTCGTTGCTCGACGCGAAGAACAGCTCCCCCTTCACCGCGTAGACGCGGGTGTCCTCGTCGGGGTGGGCCACATCGATCACCTCGGTCAGGTGCGCAACCCGCCTGGCGAACAGCACCATCGCGGTGACCACGCCGACGACGACGCCGTACGCGAGATTGTGGGTGATCACGGTGACCGCCACGGTCGCGACCATCACGAGGGTTTCGCTCTTGGGCATGCGCCGCAACGTCTTCGGGTTGATGCTGTGCCAATCGAAGGTTCCGACGGAGACCATGATCATGACCGCCACGAGCGCGGCCATCGGAATCAGCGCGACGATGTCGCCGAGACCGACCACCAGGATCAGCAGGAAGACTCCAGCGAGGAACGTCGAGATCCGAGTGCGCGCACCGGAGACCTTGACGTTGATCATGGTCTGACCGATCATCGCGCAGCCACCCATGCCGCCGGTGAACCCGGTGACCAGGTTGGCCACACCCTGGCCCCAGCCCTCGCGAGTCTTGTTGGAATGAGAATCGGTGATGTCGTCGACGAGCTTGGCCGTCATCAGAGATTCGAGTAGACCCACCAATGCGATGGCCAGAGCGAACGGCGCAATGATCGACAGCGTCTCGGCAGTGAACGGTACGTCCGGAATGAGGAACGACGGCAGCGAGGACGGCAACTCCCCCTCGTCGCCGACATCCGGGACCGCGAGCGCAAAGACGAGCGTCGCGGCGGTGAGCAGCACGATGGCGATCAGCGGTGCCGGGACCACGGAGGTCAGCTTGGGCAGGAAGAACATGATGAACAGGCCCACCGCCACCATCGGATACACCAGCCACGGCACGCCGATCAGATACGGCACCTGCGAGCTGAAGATGAGTATGGCCAGAGCGTTGACGAAGCCGATCATCACGCTGCGCGGGATGAAGCGCATCAGTTTCGCGACGCCCAGGACGCTCAGCAGGACCTGCAGGACTCCACCGAGGATCACCGCAGCAATGAGGTAATCGAGACCGTAATCCCGCGCCAGCGGGGCTACGACCAGCGCAATGGCACCGGTCGCAGCGGAGATCATCGCGGGACGGCCACCGACGATGGAGATGGTGACCGCCATCGTGAACGACGCGAACAGCCCGACGCGCGGATCCACCCCGGCGATGATCGAGAACGAAATGGCTTCCGGAATCAACGCCAGCGCCACGACCAGGCCTGCGAGGACTTCGGTCTTGAGCCGCTTCGGCGAGCGCAACGCACCCAGCACCGAGACGTCTTCGACGGCGGTGACAGGCACCTGGGCAGCTCGAGACACGACGGCTCCATTCGATGAGTGCGGGGGGGCGGTGCTGCGCGGGAACTCTACTCTTACCGGAGGGAAGGTTGCCAATTGTGCGAGCAGGCCTTGCTGGATCGATCTACGGACGCACGCCGAATCTCCCCGCGCGATGCAAGAAATGAATCGAAATTTTCGCTCGACAGGCTGTCCTGCTTCATCGCCGTCGCCGAGGAAGTGATGTGCATAGCGGGCGGTCGTTACCTATCATTATGATTTGCCTGTGTGCCGGGAAGATCGCCGGCGCTGTCGCATCTGGCTTCCGACCCAGGAGGATCGCGTGCATACCGTTTTTTGGACACCACGTTTCGCTGTTGTGTATTTCCTGGCGGCTCTCGCAGCGTTCGTCCTGTTCACTGCGATCGGCTCGAACATGGCGATAGTCGCACCTCTGATCCTGACCCTGATCGGACTGGGTATCGCCGTAATGATTCGACACGGCAAGACCCGTCGATGAAGCGTTGACGAAAGCCCACCCTCGATCGCGGTCCGACAGGCACCCAACGCGGTGATCCCAGCGGCGATGATCAGCACATCGACGCTCTCTGCGAGACACGTCACGTGTCGCATCGGCCCAAGCGGGTAGTCGGTACGAATGACTACGAACAACACGCGCGCGCTGATCGTCGGTGCCACCGGTATTTCCGGGCAGGCCCTGTGCCGCGCCGCACTCGATGCCGGCTGGACCACCTACGGACTGAGCCGCAGCGGCAGCGTCCCTGTCGACGGCGTCATCCCCGTGGCCGCGGATCTGCTCGACGTTAACTCCCTCGAGGAAGCTCTGAACGACGTCCGCCCCGAGGTCGTGTTCTTCACCGCCTGGATGAAGAAGGACTCGGAGCAGGAGAACATCGAGGTCAACTCGGCGACCCTGCGCAACGTACTGAACGTGCTCGGGCCCCTCGACTCGGTGAAGCACGTCGCACTGATGACCGGACTCAAGCACTACCTCGGGCCGTTCGATGCGTACGGCGAGGCCGTGATGGCCGAGACCCCGTTCCACGAGACCGAGGATCGCCTCGACACCCCGAACTTCTACTACGCGCAGGAAGACGAACTGTTCGCCGGTGCCGAGAAGTTCGGATTCGGCTGGAGCGTGCACCGCGCGCACACCATCTCCGGCTTCGCGGTCGGCAATGCGATGAACATGATGCTGACGTTGTCCGTCTACGCGTCGATCTGCAAGGAACTCGGCGAGAAGTTCGTCTTCCCCGGCTCCGAGACGCAATGGAACGGGCTCACCGACCTCACCGACGCGGACCTGCTCGCCGAGCAGATGGTGTGGGCGGCAACCGACGACAACGCACACAACGAGGCCTTCAACATCGCCAACGGTGACGTTTTCCGCTGGCGCTGGCTGTGGCCGCAGTTCGCCGCGCACTTCGGCGTCGAGCCCGAGGGCTACGACAGCGAGCCGCGACCACTCGAACCCCGCATGTCCGACGCGGCCGCGACATGGAAGCGCATCGCCGAGAAGCACGATCTGGTCGAAAGCGACGTCTCACGCCTCGCGTCGTGGTGGCACACCGACGGTGACCTCGGCCGTGACATGGAATGCCTGACCGACATGAACAAGTCGAAGAAGGCCGGCTTCCTGGGTTTCCGATCCACCCCGGATGCCATCGCCTCGGTGATCGAACGCTACCGAGACGCGCGCCTGATTCCCTAGAGAGCGGCTGCGCCGCATGTGAGCAGAACTTCGTAGTGGGCTACGAAGTTTCGCTCACATGGGGGAGGTTCCCTCGGTCAGATCCCGCACCTCGGCGTAGCGTTCCCGCACCGCCGGGGTCGGGTCTGCCTCGTACGTTTTCGACGCTGCCTGTGCCCAAATCGGCGGCTCGCCGGTACCGGCCAACGTCCACGCGGCCTGGCGGGCGGCACCGTCGGCGACATATTCACCCGGCTCGGGCACGATCACCGGCACCCCGAGAATCGCCGGAGCCAATGCGCGCAACGCTGCGGATTTCGCGCCGCCGCCGATGAGAAGCACCCGTTTCGTCTCCACACCCTGTGCACGCAGGTGATCGATGCCGTCGGCCAAGCCGCACAGCAGTCCCTCGATTGCCGCGCGGGCAAGGTGACCCGGCGTCGAATTGTTCAGCCGCAGGCCGTGAATCGCGCCGGATGCGTCGGGGCGGTTGGGGGTGCGCTCCCCCTCGAGGTACGGCACCAACACCAGGCCCTCACTGGTCGTCGACAGCGCCAGTCGAGACAGTTCGTCGTGGTCGACGCCCAGTAGCCGCGCCGTCGCATCGAGCACCCGGGCCGCGTTGAGGGTGCACACCAACGGCAACTGCCGGCCGGTGGCGTCGGCGAATCCGGCGACCAGACCCGAACCATCTGCTGCTGCAACCGATGTCACGGCCGACACGACGCCGGAGGTGCCCACCGAGACCACCACGTCACCGGGCTGAGCATCGAGAGCGAGGGCCGCGGCGGCGTTGTCTCCGGTCCCCGGTCCGATCAGTCCACCGCTGCGCAATCGGCCGACGGTCTCGTTCGGCGCGGCGACCCGCGGAAGCTGCGGGTTGCGCCCCCGAAAACCGAACTGCAACAAGTCGGTTCGATATTCGTTCGAGGCGGCGGAGAAGTACCCGGTGCCGCTGGCGTCGCCTCGATCGGTGGCCAGTGAATCCAGCCCGGATGCGCCGCCGAGCTGCCAGCTCAGCCAATCGTGCGGAAGACACACGGCCGCAGTGCGATCGGCGTTCTCCGGCTCGTAGTCGGCGAGCCATCGCAGCTTCGCGACCGTGATCGAGGCCAGTGGAACCACGCCGACGGCGTCTGCCCAGGCCTGCCCACCGTCGACGCCGGTCTCCTTTCCCAACTCGGACACCAGGTCCGTCGCGGCCTGCGCCGATCGAGTGTCGTTCCACAGCAGGGCTTTACGGACCACTGATCCTGTGTCGTCGAGGCACACCATGCCGTGCTGCTGGGCGCCGACCGACACCGCGTCCACGTCGTCGAGTCCGCCTGCGGCCAGCACCGCCTCGTCGAGCGCGTCCTTCCAGCGCTGCGGGTCGATCTCGGTGCCGTCGGGATGGGCGGCTCGCCCCTGGCGCACCAACTCTCCCGATTCGGCATCACGAACGAAGACTTTGCACGATTGGGTGGAGGAGTCGATTCCTGCAACGAGAGCCACGATGAGCCGGTCCTTTCCTACGCAAGTGTGACTTGGACCCTACCCGCGGGGTTCGACTGCCTCGGTCACGACGGTGCGTGCGTAGGCGATCGCCTGCGGTGTGGTCTCGAAGACACGGCGCGCTTCGTCGTCCTTGGTGGTGAACACGCCCAGCGCCATCAGCGGCCGCAGGTGTTCGGGTTTGGCTGCGGAGATGAGGACGGTGATGCGGCGGTGTTCGAGTTCGGTGATCGTGTCCTTGAGGACCATCGCTCCGGTGGCGTCGATGGTGGTCACTCGTGACATGCGCAGGATCACCACCTTCACGTCCGACACGTCGGCGAGCTCGAGCAGGAAGCTGTGCGCGGCTCCGAAGAACAGAGCGCCGTCGATCCGGTAGGCGACGATGTGCTCGCGCAGCAAGCCTTCCTCTTCCTTCGAGACCGCGTCGAGTGCGTCCAGAGGAACCTGCTCGACCCTGGCGGATCGCGCAACAGCCCGCAGGGCCAGGACCGCAGCGAACCCGACGCCGACCGCCACCGCCGTCACCAGATCGAAGACGACCGTGACGAGGAAGGTCGCCACCATCACCACGGCGTCGCCGCGGCCCGCACGAGTGATCGCTCGAATCGACGCGGTTTCGACCATGCGCACCGTCGTCGCCAGGAGTACCCCGGCGAGGGCTGCGAGCGGAATTTCGGCCACCAGCCCGGCGGCGGAGTACATGATGGCGGCGAGGATCACGGCATGGGTGAGCGCTGCGAGCCTGGTTCGGGCACCGGATCGAACGTTGACCGCAGTGCGGGCGATGGCACCGGTGGCGGGTATCCCGCCGAACAACGGCGCGGCGATGTTCGCCAGCCCTTGCCCGAACAGTTCACGGTCGGGGTTGTGCCGCGCGCCGACGCCCATCGAGTCCGCAGCGGTCGCGGACAGCAGCGATTCGAGGGCCGCGAGCGCAGCCACGGCGAACGCCGGTGCCAACAACGCCGTCACGTCACCGAGGTGAAAGAAGGCCAAGCTCGGGGCGGACAACGACGACGGAATCGTGCCGATGCGGGCGATGTCGAGGTCGAACAGTTGGGTGACCACCGTTGCTCCGGCGACAGCAACCAGAGAGAACGGGACCTTCGGAGCCAGGCGGCCACCGACGAGCATGACGATCGCGACCGTGACGGCCACGGTCGGCGTCAGAACGCTCGCGTTCGAGACGAACGAGCGCACGGCGTCGAACGCGGATTGCCACACCTTCTCACCCTCGGCATCGGTGATACCCAGGGCCGACGGAACCTGTTGCAGCGCAATGACGACGGCGATGCCGGCGGTGAACCCTTCGATGACGGGTGCAGGCATGTACCGGACGGCTCGACCGACGCCGGCGGCGGCGAGCGCGAGCAGGATGAGCCCGGCCATCAGCCCGACTGCGAGCACGCCGGTCGGCCCGTACTCGGCGACGATCGGCACGAGCACCACGGTCATGGCACCGGTCGGACCGGACACCTGGAACCGCGACCCACCGAATACCGCGGCGACGACGCCGGCAATGATCGCCGTCGTCAGGCCGGCCGCGGCACCCAGCCCGGTGCTGACGCCGAAGCCGAGCGCCAGGGGCAACGCGACAAGGGCCACGATCAGACCGGCCAGCAGATCCGCACCGGGCGCACGGAAGGCGGGTTTCCATTCGCTCCATCTGGGTAGGAGCGCTGTCACAGCCCTCGAGGCGTCGGTCCTACGGGTGGGTTTCGTCGGTTCGGACATGTGACGCTCTCTGAGAACTCATCGATCCTGATCCAGTTGATTGCTAAGTTTAGCAAGTAATGAATCAAGTGAACAGCGACGTGAGCCAGACCATCCGAGGCCGACGTGTCAGGCGCGCGTTCCGGACTCGCCTTCCAGCAGCTCGGCCTGGTTGGCCACCACTCCCGTGAGTATTTCCCGCGCGACGAGCAACAGGTCGGCCACCTTCGGAGAGGTCAACGTGTAGGACACCGACAGGCCTTCCCGAGTGCCTTCGATGAGACCGGCGCGCCGCAGGATGGACAACTGCTGAGACAGATTGGCCGGCTCGATGCCGATTTCCGGAAGCATCTCGGACACGGCATGCTCGCGCTCGCTCAACAACTCCAACACCCGAATGCGCGCGGGATGAGCCAGCGTCTTGAAGAAGTCGGCTTTCATTCTGTAGAGCGGCCGGCTCGAATCCGTGGCCATGAAGTCCTCCCGTGGCACCCGCCACCGCGCAGCAGGCTACTTGCGAACACTAGCAATCAACGCACGGAAGTGAACGACCTCCCTGCCCGTCCCGAAACTCGGCTACGTTCACACCCATGCGCGGAGACCCCGAAGAATCCACCGACTTCAGGCTCACCGTGGCCACGGCGGCCCTCGACCTGTTCTCCGTCAAGGGCTACGAGTCGACGACGGTGGACGACATAGCCGGTGCCGCCGGAATCTCGCGTCGGACATTCTTTCGTCAGTTCCGCGCCAAGGAAGACGTCGTCTTCGCCGATCACGAGATCCTGCTCGAGCAGGCCGGCGCGTTTCTCGAATCGAACGAGGGCGATCCCTGGCGGGCCGTGTGCGATGCCGCGCAGTTGGTGTACGAGCGATTCTCCGAGTGGAAGGAGATGTCGCGGCTGCGCTACCAGGTGGTCCACAAGATCCCCGCACTGCGCGACCGAGAAATCGTCACCGTGTTTCGCTACGACCGACTGTTCGTCGAATATCTGCAGCGCGTTCTGCCCGATCACCCTCACCTGGAGATCCTGCAGTTCTCGGCCTCGGTGACCGCGACGCACAACTACATCCTTCGTCGAATGATTCGCGACGGCCTGCCGACGTCCGTCGAGGATCTGCGTTCGGCACTCGCTCAGGTCCGCGCGCAGTTCTTCGGTGAGATCGTCGTCGCGTCGTTCCCTCGGGGCACGTCCGTCACCAAAGTCGTCGACGCGTTGGCCGATCACACAAGCGCCTGATCCGTCCGAACCGAGTGGCACTGAGTGCCGGATGCCGAAGACCCGGTCTTGAATCGGTCCGAATCCGGACGTACACTGGGGCAATCCTTGGCACTGAGTGCCCTTCATGGGCAGTGCTGACCCCGACACCCCGAGGAGCGTGGCCGACATGGCCGGAAATCCCGACTTCGATCTGTATCAATCGCCCGAAGAGCACGACGAACTGCGCGCGGCCATTCGGGCGCTCTCGGAGAAGGAGATCGCTCCGTACGCCAAAGAGGTCGACGAGGACTCCCGCTTCCCCGAGGAAGCCCTCAAAGCGCTGAACGCCTCGGGCTTCAACGCCATCCACGTTCCCGAGGAATACGACGGCCAGGGTGCCGACTCCGTCGCCGCCTGCATCGTCATCGAAGAGGTTGCACGCGTCTGCGGCTCGTCCTCGCTGATCCCCGCGGTCAACAAGCTCGGCACGATGGGCCTGATTCTCAAGGGCTCCGAGGAACTCAAGAAGCAGGTCCTGCCGTCCCTGGCCGGTGGCGCGATGGCGTCGTACGCCCTGTCCGAGCGCGAAGCAGGATCCGACGCCGCCGCCATGCGAACCCGCGCCAAGGCGGACGGTGACGACTGGATCCTCAACGGTGCCAAGTGTTGGATCACCAACGGCGGCAAGTCCGAGTGGTACACCGTCATGGCCGTGACCGATCCCGACAAGGGTGCCAACGGCATCAGCTCGTTCATCGTGCACATCGACGACGAGGGCTTCAGCATCGGTCCGAAGGAGAAGAAGCTCGGGATCAAGGGCTCGCCCACCACCGAGCTGTACTTCGAGAACTGCAAGATCCCCGGCGATCGCATCATCGGCGATCCCGGCACCGGCTTCAAGACTGCGCTGGAAACCCTCGACCACACCCGCCCCACCATCGGCGCACAGGCCGTCGGTCTGGCACAGGGCGCTCTCGACGCAGCCATCGCATACACCAAGGACCGCAAGCAGTTCGGCAACGCGATCTCGAGCTTCCAGGCAGTGCAGTTCATGCTCGCCGACATGGCGATGAAGGTCGAAGCGGCTCGCCTGATGGTCTACAGCTCCGCGGCCCGCGCCGAGCGCGGCGAGAAGAACCTCGGGTTCATCTCCGCCGCTGCCAAGTGCTTCGCATCGGACGTGGCCATGGAGGTCACCACCGACGCCGTGCAGCTCTTCGGCGGCGCCGGCTACACCACCGACTTCCCGGTCGAGCGCATGATGCGCGATGCCAAGATCACCCAGATCTACGAGGGCACCAACCAGATTCAGCGTGTCGTCATGTCGCGGGCGCTGCTCAAATGAGCACCATCGAACTCGTAGGAGTCATCGGCGGCGGCACCATGGGAGCCGGCATCGCCGAGATGTGTGCTCGCTCCGGCAGTTCCGTGATGATCCTGGAAACGAGTCAGGCCACCGCCGACGCTGCCGAAGCTCGCCTGGACAAGTCCTTCGCGCGCGCCGTCAAGTCCGGCCGCATCGAAGCCGACGCAGCCGAGAAGGCCAGGGCTGCAATCGCATTGACGCTCGACATCAACGATTTCGCTGACCGCGACCTGGTGGTGGAGGCGGCACCGGAGATCGAATCGCTCAAGCTGGAGCTGTTCGGCAAGCTCGATTCCATCGTCAAGCCCGAGGGAATCCTGGCGACCAACACCTCGTCGATCCCGGTCATCAAGATGGCCAACGCGACGAAGCGTCCCGACAAGGTCGTCGGAGTTCACTTCTTCAACCCCGTACCGGTGCTGCCGTTGGTGGAGATCGTCGTCAGTCTGCTCACCAGCGAAGAGACCGTGGCAGCGGTGACGGACTACGCCGGAAACACGCTGGGCAAGAAGACGATCCGCGCCGGCGATCGTGCCGGATTCATCGTCAACGCCTTGCTCATCCCGTACATGGTCTCGGCCATCCGCATGCTCGAGTCCGGCTTCGCCAGTGCAGAGGACATCGACGAGGGCATGGTCAACGGCTGCGCACACCCCATGGGCCCGTTGCGTCTGACGGACACCGTCGGCCTCGACGTCACCCTCGCGGTGGCCGAGTCGCTCTACGCGGAGTTCCGCGAGCCGCACTACGCCCCGCCGCCGCTGCTGCAGCGCATGGTGGACGCCGGAATGCTGGGCCGCAAGACCGGTAAGGGTTTCTACACGTACTCCTAGCCCGCAGCCTTGCTTTTCCTTCGGGATCAATGCGGCATTCAGCTACTTCTTCGTAGCTGAATGCCGCATTCATTCGTTGGCGGGGATGACAGGAACCAAGGAGAGACCCGACTCAGTTTGTATGCGGACGACTCTGGGCATTCGGCGTGGAGAAGGAATCGAGCAGCAGGTTCCCCGCGCAGTGAACACCAGGTTCGGAGACGACCCCATCGTGAGCGATCAGTACACCTTCATCAATCCCGTCACGCAGTACCGTTCGGACGGCTTCCCGGAACAGCATCAGGACCCGCCCGGTCTGGCGGCAGACCTCCAGCCCCTCGCCGACCACGGAGAGCAGACCTACCGTGGATCCGGACGTCTGACCGGCCGTAAGGCCCTGATCACCGGAGCCGATTCCGGAATCGGCCGTGCCGCAGCGATTGCCGTTGCCCGCGAGGGTGCCGACGTGGTTCTGAACTATCTACCCTCGGAAGAGAAGGACGCGCAGGAGGTTGCGCAGTTGATTCGCGACGCCGGACGCACCGCGTTCCTGGCACCGGCAGATCTCACCGACGAGCAGGCGGCGCGGGGCATCGTGCGCACCGCCGTCGACGAGCTCGGTGGCCTCGACCTGCTGATCAACGTTGCCGGTAAGCAGCAGTTCGTCGAAGACCTGGCCGACCTGACGTCCGAGCAATTCGATCAGACGTTCAAGACCAACGTCTACGCACTGTTCTGGATCATCCAGGAAGCGGTGCCGCACATGCCCGCCGGCTCCACCATCGTCAACACCAGCTCGATCCAGGCATACACACCCTCACCCGGTCTGGTGGATTACGCGACCACGAAGATGGCCATCAACACCATCAGCAAGGCCCTCGCGCAGCAGTTGGCACCCAAGGGAATTCGTGTCAATGTCGTTGCGCCGGGACCGTTCTGGACACCGCTGCAGGCCGCCGGTGGGCAGCCGACCTCGGCACTGCCGGAGTTCGGCAAGGAAACACCGCTCGGACGCGCTGGGCAACCCGCCGAGATCGCCGGTGCGTACGTCTACCTGTCGTCGGCCGAATCGGGTTACGTCACCGGCGACACACTGAACGTCAACGGCGGCATGCCGACGCCGTAGTCCGTATCCGTCCTGCGTGAATGGACCATTCACACCCGTCTGGGCTTGTGAATGGTCCATTCACGCCTTCAGGAGGGGTCAGTCCTTCGGTCCGCCTGCGGCGTAGACGACCTGGCCCGAGATGAAGCCGGCACCCTCGCTCACGAAGAACGATGCCAGGTGCGCGATGTCATCGGGGTTTCCGACGCGATTGACCGGAATCTGCGATGCTGCAGCAGCTTTGAAGTCCTCGAACGGCATGCCGACACGTTCGGCCGTGGCCGCCGTCATCTCCGTCTCGATGAACCCGGGGGCGATGGCGTTGGCGGTGACACCGAACTTGCCGAGTTCGATGGCGAGGGTCTTGGTGAAGCCCTGCATTCCTGCCTTGGCGGCGGAGTAATTTGCCTGGCCGCGATTGCCGAGGGCGGACGTGCTGGACAGGTTGACGATGCGACCCCATTTGGCGTCGATCATGTGCTTCTGGACCGCGCGGGTCATCAGGAACGATCCGCGCAGGTGCACACCGAGAACCGAATCCCAGTCCTGCACCGTCATCTTGAACAGCAGGTTGTCGCGAGTGATGCCGGCGTTGTTGATCAGTACGGTGGGCGCACCGAACTCGCTCGCGATGCGATCGACTGCGGTCTGGACCGATTCTTCATCGGCGACGTTGGCACCGATGGCCACTGCCTGGCCACCTGCGGCCTGAATCGCGCCGACGGTGTCGCTGCACGCGGCCTCGTCGAGGTCCACCACCGCGACGCCGAAACCGTCCTTGGCCAGTCGCTTCGCCACCGCTGCGCCGATTCCACGCGCACTACCGGTGACAATGGCCGTCTTGATCTGATCACTCACGAATATCTCCCTAGAATCGACGAGTACCTTCGCACTGTTCTACCAACACGCTCGTCACGGCCGATGGGCGCCTACCGTGCACGTTTTCGACGACCTCGAAGCCCCGGACTGCGCGCCGGAGAACAGGTCGTCAGACGTTCGGCAGCGCACTCGGCAATCCGTCACCCAGTCGCGAGACGAGGGGGCTCAGGTCATCGCCGAAATTTCGCATCGGCATGCGAGTGCGTGCCACCACCTGCGCCCAACCTCGTCCGTTGAACTTCGGCTCCGGACGCAGCAGCGGCAGCATATGCATCGGACTCCACCAGAACAGGCTTGTCATTCGGTTGCCACTGTCCTACTCGGGCCGTACACGGATTCGAGTGCCTGCCGAAACTGTCTGGCGGAGTAACGAGATCGCGCCCAATCCCGCGTTCGTCGGGCATCGGCAAATGCGCTGTCGTCGTCGAGACACCGCACCAGACCGTCGATGATTCCTTCGTCGGTGTCGGCGACCGCATAGAAGACGTCGTCGTCTGCGATGCCCTCTGTCCCAACGTGGGTGGAGACAACCGGGACTCCCCACAGCATGGCTGTCACCGTCTTGAATTTGACACCCGCACCTGCGCGCAGCGGTATCACGGCGCAATGGGCGGAGCGGTAGTACGGGGCCATCGACTCGACGTAGCCGGTGACGGTCACCGACGGGTGGACGGCCGCGGCGTCGTACATTCTCCGAGACGGGCGGTTCCCCACCAGCTGTAATGTTGCGTCGGGATGTGCAACAACGATTTCGGGCCAAATGTGTTCGAGGAGATGCACTGCCGCGGTCTCGTTTTCCGGCCGCCAGAAGGCTCCGACGAAGATGACCTTCTTGGTGGGCACGCGATCCGAACATGACGCGTCGAACATCCCTACCTCTTCGAGATCGGGCCGAACCACCTCGATCTTGCACCTCACCCCCACATCGATCAGTAGATCGGCATCCTTCTGGCTCAGCACTATTGCGGTGTCGAGCTCGTCGAACCATCTGCGCTCACGGAATTTCTCGAATCTCCACACGAGTCCGGCACTGAGCCTGGTCAACAGCCGAGGCGAGTTCCTCGCACGCCGATAATTTCGCGAACTCACAACGTCATGGACGATGCCGATCACGCGTGCTGCGGGCGCATGCCTTCTGACGAAGCCGACCAACCGGATGTACTCGACCCACTGCAACTCCACTGTGTGAGAACGGCGCAACCGCTCGATCACCTCCGCGTCACGGACCACCGACCTCGCGAAACCGATATTCCACCGGTAGACATCGAGCAGACTGCCCAGCCATTGCACGGCGCGCTCGTAACAGCTGTGCGACGCAGGAACGATGCGTACAGCGACGTCCGCCGACCAGTTATCGAGACTGGCCCGAACGTTGTCCTCGAGATCGGGCGCGTAATACACGGCATTGCAAATGTCCGACAACACCCTCGCGTGTGCCCAGACGTACTGGCCCCCGGCATGGGCCGTCTCGCGGTAGGGCGCTGCATGCACGAACGACGTGAGTTCGATCTTTCCCGACGGCTTCGACCTGGACACTATGCAGTTCCCAACATAGCGAGGAATGCTACCCAGGCAATGTCTTCTGCGCGCCTGCATGCTTTCGGATCGTTCGACCGAAGTGAACCGACCTAGTACGCAGCTACTGCACCATCGAGTGCCTTCTGCATTCCTTGCGCCACCACACGAGTGAAGTCGATCGGCTTCTCGGGCAGTTCCATGATGGGTGAATCGATGTAGACGCTCGCCTGCTTCACCTTCGGCACGCCGGGACCGTAGCTCAGACCGATGCAGATCAGCACCGGCTCGACCCCGAGCTTGCGCGCTCGCATCGCGATGTGGCCGATACCGCTGCCGACGTGCTGCACCGTCGTCGGATCCTCGAGATTGCAGGTGCCCTCGGGGAACACCGCGAGGTCGTCGCCCCGCTTCATTCGCTCGGCACTGACATCCATCATGCGGCTGCCGGCTGCGCTGACGGCCCGCATGCCGTGATTCTTTCCGCGAAAGACGGGGATGCCACCCATCATGTCGATTCGCTTGCGCTGCTTCGGTTCCTGGAACAGCTCGTCCTTGGCCAATACCCGCGTGCGGCCGATGACCGGACGCAGCGGCGACGCCCATGCCGCCGCTGCGAGCGTGTACGGATCGCTCTCGGTCAGGTGGTTGACCGCGATGAGCAGACGCTTGTTGTCGTAGACAAGACGACGCAGCTCCTCACGGGCACCGTCGGGGTACGACATCCGCGGGCGGAAGCGTCGGGCGAGAGTTGCATATGCCAACCTCGCGACCTGACGATTCTGCTGGTGTCGCAGATAGAAGTCGTACACGGTCACATCGTTTTCCAGAATTACCGCAGGCCGATCCATGACGCGAGCTTAGCCTCACAACCGCGAGGAACCCATAGCCCGGATCCCAACGGCAAGTCCGACCGCCGCGGTGGCCGCGGCTGCGACAAAACCTGCCGTCACCGTCGAGCTCGCGAAGTCGCCGGCGAACAGTGCACGTTCGGCGTCGACGAGATATCCGAGGGGATTGATGTTCACCAGAAACTGCATCCACCCCGGAGCGGCGGTCAGCGGCAACATCGTGCCGGAGAGAATGAGCAGCGGGAACATCAATGTCTGCTGGATGGACCAGAACACCCAATCCTGTCCGCGGACAGCCAGAGCCAATGTGTAGGACAGGGCACCGAGTCCGACGCCGAACACACCGAGCAGCACGATTCCCACGGCGGCACCGATCGGATTCACGGACAGGCCGAGCGGCAATGCCACCAGAACGATCAGCACGGCCTGTGCAGCCAGCGGCACCATTTCCTTGAAGGCGCGCCCGACCAGCAGCGCCGATCGCGGCAACGGTGTCACCAGCATTCGTTCGTGAGACCCCTGCTGCAACTCGGCCAACAGATTCGAGCCCGTCATGGACGTTCCGAAGATGGTGATCATCGCAAGCACACCGGGAACGAACCAGTCCCACACACTTCCCTCCCCGAGACCGGGAACATCGGTGAGCAGTGGGCCGAACAGTGCGAGCAGGATCAGCGGTTGGACGAGACTGAAGATGACGGTGAACGGATCGCGGACCATCGGCCGCAGCTCCCGACCCATCACCAATGTGCTTCCCGAGAGAACGTTCATCGAATTTCTCCTGCCGTGCTTGCCATCTCGAGCTCGGAGTTCTCGAACTCGGAACTGCCCTCTGTCGCGCTCTCGCGCAGACTGCGGCCGGTCAGTCCGAGGAACACGTCGTCGAGAGTCGGTCTCGTCATGTCCGCCGTCAGCACCCCAACTCCATGAGATTCACTGAGCCGCAGCAGGTCCGGTAGGACCATCTCGGCACGCTCCACCCGAATGTCGATCCGCGAACCCGCCACCGTCACGTCCCTGATGCCGGCAACCCCGGCCAGGAGCGGAGCCAGCGCCGACGCGTCGGACACGGTGAGGACCACCAGATCGCCTGCCAGTTCGGACTTGAGCGCCGTGGCGGTGTCGTCGGCGATGACGGTGCCACGGTCGACGACGATCACCCGCTCGGCCATCGAATCGGCCTCGTCGAGATAGTGCGTGGTGAGCACGATGGTGGTGCCCATCTCGCGCCTGAGCCGGAGAATGTGGTCCCACAGGTTCGCTCGGCTCTGCGGATCCATTCCGGTGGTCGGCTCGTCGAGAAACAACAGTGGCGGTCGGTGCACCAGACCCAGTGCGATGTCGAGCCGTCGACGCTGCCCACCGGAGAGAGTCGAGACCGTACGGGCAGCGAGCTCGCCGAGCTCGAGTGCCTCGATCAATTCGTCTGCGCGACTGCGTGATCGATGACGCGTCATGCCGTAGCACTGGCCCTGCAGTACGAGCTCGTCACGGACGCGTTGATTGTGGCCGGCGCCGTTGCCCTGCCCCACGTAGCCGAGGCTGCGCCGGACGCGATCCCGGTCCTTGCCCACGTCGAACCCCGCGATCCGGGCCGAGCCGGACGTCGGTGACAGCAGGGTGGTCAGCATCCGCAGAGTGGTCGACTTACCGGCCCCGTTGGGGCCCAGCAGAGCGACCAGCTCGCCCTCACCGATCGTCAGATCGATGCCGCGCACCGCCTCCACAGTCCTCTTGCCTTGCCGAAATGTCTTTGTCAATCCCGATGTTTCGATCATGTGTGACGCCCCTCGTCGTAGCGGTGAATCCCTACGACGGAGACGTTAGAAACGATCGCGGTCAGCTTCGGTCCGCGTTGCCGAGACAGCGAACAGTCAGCCGAAGACGGGAAACTTTCGCTTACTGGCGAGGGAGTCCATCCCGGACTGGATGCTCGCGCGTACCTCGTCGTACTTGGCGTCGACGTACGCCTCGTCCTCGCACCGAGCCGGATCGTGGTCCAATTCGACGGGCGGCATGAATCGCGTGCGGATCTTGGCAGGCAACGGAATCTGCGGCAACGCGGCGGGCGCGATGATCCACGGAAGCGAGATCGCGATCGGGAACACCTTCAACCGTGCGATCTTGTCGAGCTTGAGCATCCTCGCCAGCTTGTCACCGCGGATGAGCACCGGCATCGCGTCGGCGCCGCCGACGGTCGCCACCGGCACGATGGGTACACCCATCCGAATGGCGAGCTTGACGAAACCGGTTCGACCACCGAGGGTCGCCTCGTCTCGCTCGCTCCAGGGCCGCAACGAATCCACCTCGCCGCCCGGCCAGACGATGACGTCCCGGCCCTCGGCCAGAGCCGTCGACATCGAGTCCGGTGCTGCGGGCAGCACGCCCATGGAACGAAAGACCCTGCCGATCAACGGGAACGCCATCAGTGCATCGTGCGCGGTGCCGTGCAGAATCCGCTTCTCGCCGAAGTGGCGCCACCATTGCGCGCCGACGGTCCACGCGTCCCACACGAACGGCGCACCCGAGTGCACCCCCACGACCAGCACCGGCGACTCGGGGATGGTCTCCCACCCGTCGATCTCCATCCGGAAGTACCGGTCCATCACCGCGTTCCACAGTCGCTGCTGACGGTCCATCGCGACGGTGTTCTGATCGTCGAGGTCCCAGCCGCCTGCGCGGTCGGCAACAACGGCTCCGAGACCACCGGACGCGTTCGCCCGTCGCTCCTTCATCTTCAGGCGCGCGGCGGCCGCATAGCGCTGCGCTTGCTCGCGCAGCTGCTCCGGCGTCGGTTCCCCCGCCGCGTCTGCAGCGCCGGCCCCATCCATTACGTGATCCCCGTCACTCATACTCGCACCGTACTCCACCGCAGTCGAGTCGACCGACGACCGGGGCTCGTAACCCCACGGGGCTTGCAGACTGTCCGATATGGTCGAAATTCGAGCCGAACGAACGAGGTAACAACCATGGATCCGATCGAACCGGCATACGGAACAACTGTGTTGCTGCTGATCGCAGCCGCAGCCGTAGCAATCTTGCTGTTCCTCATCATGAAGGTGAAGCTGCACGCCTTCGTCTCACTGGTCCTGGTCAGCGCGGTCACCGCCGTCGCGGCGGGAATCCCGCTGGCAGACGTGCCGTCGGCCCTGCTCTCGGGCTTCAGTTCCACACTCGGATCCGTTGCACTACTGGTCGCATTGGGTGTGATGGTCGGCAGACTGCTGGAAATCACCGGTGGCGCACAGGTATTGGCCGACACCCTGATCAACAGATTCGGTGCCAAGCGCGCACCGCTCGCCCTCGGTGTCGCCGCACTGATCTTCGGCTTCCCCATCTTCTTCGACGCCGGGCTCGTCGTGTTCCTGCCCATCATCTTCACCGTCGCCAAACGATTCGGTGGATCGGTCCTGCTCTACGCACTCCCCACCGCGGGCGCTTTCGCGGCGATGCACGCCATCGTTCCCCCGCACCCCGGTCCCGTCGCAGCCACCGAACTTCTCGGCGGCGATATCGGCTCGGTACTTCTGGTCGGTGTCCCCGTCGCCGTCATCTCCTGGTTCGTCGGCTCGTACCTCGTCGGTACCCAACTCGGCAAGCGGTTCCACACCATGCCCGCCGACATCTTCTCCGGCGGAGCACCCGCCTCGGAGGAGCACGACAAGGAGATGGCAGCGCTCCGCAGCCCGGCTCCGAAGTTCGCCGCGGTGCTGTTCATTCTGCTGACGCCTCTGGTACTGATCTCCCTCAATACCGTGATCAACACTCTGACCACGTCGGGTGTGCTGACCGGAGACGAGACCTGGGCCGCTGCCCTCACACTCATCGGTCAGACGCCCATCGCACTGCTCATAACCCTGCTCCTGGCCCTGTTCATCCTCGCGCCGGGGCGCTTCCCGGTGGCCGACGGTGCCAAGTACATGGATCAGGCTCTCGGGCCCATCTGCTCGATCATCCTGATCACCGGTGCCGGCGGCATGTTCGGAGGAGTGTTGCGAGCCAGTGGCATCGGGCAGTCCCTCACCGCATCGTTGTCCGATCTGGGATTGCCGATTCTGCTGCAGGCCTTCCTGATCGCCACCGCGCTACGCGTCGCGCAGGGATCGGCCACCGTGGCACTGACCACCACCGCCGGGCTCATCTCGGTGCAGGTGGCGGAGCTGGATCTGAGCAACTTCAAGATCGCGCTGCTCGTCTTCGCGCTCGCCGCGGGAGCCACCGTCCTCTCGCACGTCAACGACTCCGGCTTCTGGCTGGTCAGCCGCTTCTTCGGCATGGACGAGAAGACCACACTGAAAACCTGGACCGTCATGGAAACCACACTCGGACTGGCGATATTCGCACTCGCTTCGCTGCTGTGGGTGGTGTTCTAGCGAGGTGGACCGTCTCGATTGATGAGTCCGAGCAGGATCGTCGGAGCGAGCCGTGACCCGATGATCGACACTCGGCCCAGTCCGATCGCGATCTCGTCGCGGCCACTGTCGAGTCCGGCCATCGTCTTGTCGAGGAACTTCTCCAACGGCATCGCCATCGGCGGCGCGCTCTGCATGCTGCGGTGCAACGGTGTGTCGACTACCGGCGGGACGAGTTCGACGACCTGAACGGTGGTTCGGCGCAGTTGATGCCGAAGACTGACGGTGAACGAATGCACGGCTGCCTTGGTCGCGGAGTACACGGGAGCGCCGGTGAGTGGAACGAAGCCGAGACCGGAGCCCACGTGCATCACCCGTGCGCGAGGAGCACGGCGCAGGAGGGGCAGCGCTGCCGAGGTGACGTTCACGAGGCCGGTGAAATTGGTGGCGATCTCGTCGGCGATGTCGGCATTCGCCGGCTGCTCCTACGCCGAGAAGTCCAGTGGGCGTTGGACTCCGGCATTGATGATCAGGGTCGTCAGATGCGGAATCGACGCAGCGATCTCCGCTATCGCGCGGCCCACGGATACCGGGTCGCGGACGTCCATGACGATCGCCGTCATGCCGGGGTGTTCCGCGGCCATCGCGCTCAGGCGCTCGAGGTCGCGACCGGTGATGATGACGTGGGCACCGCGCGCGTGGAACCGGGTGGCGAGTCCGGCCCCGATGCCCGACGTCGCGCCGGTGATGAGAACGACGTCGTCGTCGCTGGGCTTCAGGTGTGGCCTTCTGCGGCCGATCATGCGAGCGACCCGGCAACGATCTGCCAGGCCAGAGCGGATTTCGCGGCGAGGCTCAGTACGAGGTAGACGAACTCGCCGAATGCGTAGTCCTTCCACGGCCCGATCCTTCGGTACTGCAGCCATTGGTTTGCCGCGAAGCTCATGAAGAAGACGAACAACGAGAAGAAGATTCCGTAGACGAACCCGGGAACCTCCGAAGCACCGACGAGGTTCACAGTGATCGCTACCCAGGGTGCGGCACCGGCGACACAGCCGAACCAGAACGCGGTGAGGTCCGGTCGCTGTCCGGGTCGGTCGAAACGCTCCTGGAGCCAACCGAACAGAATCATGGCGACGTTGGCACCCACGATCGCGATGAGCGCGCTGATCTGTGTGATGCCGGCGTACAGGGCGATGAGGACCACCATGATCGTGGCGCTGACGCTGTACTCGAGCCACCGGAATGGGTTGACACCGCGAGAAAGGTTGCGTTCGTACGATGTTCGTAGCGGTGCCCCGGTGACGAAGTGATCCACCGCCGCGAGTGCGAGGAAGACTGCGACGGCGATGCCGATGGGAACCGCGAACGCTTCCTGCGCCTGCGGGACCACCGTTCCCGGTGGTCCTGCCGGGTACGCGGTGGTGACATCGATGGCGAAGTCGGATGCGATGACGAGCACCGCGATGGCCTGAACAGCATGCAGCGCGGACAGCGAGAGGTTCCAGAGGCGGAGTCGCCTCAGCCGGTCCGGAGACAGAGGATGCTCGGTCGCGACGGCCGGGTGCGGAGTGCGTGCCATGACCGATAGCCTTACAGGTTGTAAGGCTGCTGACAAGGATCGGGCAGGAGGACTTCCGTGACGACGAACGAAGAGCTGTCCGCGCGCGAACGGATCATGCTCGCAGCGATCGAACTGGCCGGCCAGCAGGGAACCGGCCGCATCACGATGTCCGCGGTAGCCGCGCGTGCGAATGTGTCCCGACCTACTCTGTACAGCTACTTTCCGGACGTGCCTCGGATTCTGGAAGCCTGGGTCGAGCAGGAAGTGGTGCGCGTCGAGGCGCGGCTTCGGGACGTGTTGGACCGGGGCGCAGGGTCGGATCCGATGACGGTGCTTGGTGACTACATCGACCTGCAAGTGAACTACTTCGTCGAATCTCCGGCGAGGGCCCTGCTCACGGCGGCCGCACTGGGATCGCCGCCGCAGGCCGTCAACGGACACATCGAACGGTTCCGCGCAGACGTACACGGGCTGCTGTCAGTTCTGGCCAGGCAAGGACGTCTTCGAGCCGATGTGGACGTCGAGATGCTGGCCGGGCTTGTCATCGCGGGGATCACCTCTATGACGTCTCACGTGCTGGAGGACCAGATATCGCCTACCGAGGCGCGACGCCAATTGCTGGACATACTCTTTCGAGGATCGCTTCGCTCGTGACAGTCCGCGACTTCGACGGTCACTGTCGGTTGCGCTTGGGTTGCCAACGAGCTGCGCGCTCGCCGATCGATGCGAGCCGAGCAGTCTCGCGGACTCGAGCGGCGCGGGTCTCGGGCCGCTTGGCGGTCACGATCCACTCGAGAATCCCGCGACGCGCGGACGGCGGAAACTGGTTCCAATTGCTCTCCGCATCAACATGTTCGGCGAAGGCGGCGGCCAGGTCCTCGGGAACGATCAGATCCTCGACCTCGTCGAGAACGGTCCATGCGCCGTTGGCCACGGCAGCCTCGACTGCGCGCTCCCCCGCCGGAAGCATCAGACCTGCGTCACGGAGTGCCTCGATACGAACCTTGTTCGGACGGGACCACGCACTCGCGGGCTTCCGGGGCGAGAAATACAACATGGTGCGCTCGTCGTCGAGCTTGCGGGGTCGACTGTCGACCCACCCCACCGCGAGTGCTTCCGTCACGGCGTCGTCGTAGCTGATCGCCGGTTTTCCGGTGGCCTTCTTCCACGACACCAGCCACACGGATTGCACCGTCTCGTGGTGTGCGGTCAGCCAGGTCCGCCACTGCGCACGTGTCTCGGCATGCACTCTCGGAGCGTCGTCCATGATGGCCATGTCTGCCCCTTCCTTCACTGCCTCGACAGTCCGTCACCGTCTTGGAGACATCCACTCGATTATGCTGCGATCATGGGCGAAATCCCGTTCAGCGGTGTCGATGATGCGAGGCATTCGTGAGTGACCGCTTTCGATTCGACGCAGTGCTGGAGCCGTTGACGTGGGGTAAGAACACGTACACGATCATTCGTGTTCCGACTCGTTTGGTCGAGTCGGCTGAGCGGTGGCCGACTCGCCGGATCGACGGCTCTATCGAGGGCTCGAGTCTCAATCTCGGCCTCAACAAAGCAGATTCGAATGTGATGCCCGGGTCGTTCGTCTACATCGGTGCAGGGCTTCAACGCCGGTTGGGCGTCCGCCCCGGTGATCTGGTCTCGTGCGAATTCGAACCGGCCGACCCTGATCTGGTTCCGGTGCCGCAGGACGTCGCGGAGGCGTTGGAGGCGGCGCACTGCACATCCGCGTGGGAGCGGAAGCGGCCGAGCGAGCGGCGTCAGTTGTTGATGCCTATCGACAACGCGGCGCGCGAGCAGACCCGAGCGGCCCGAGTAGCGGGACTTGTGAAGCTGTTGACCGACAGTTCGTAGACGGGTCCCAGCTGTGGATTCGGGTCGAACAAGACTCACCCGAGGAGCCCAACCCCTCGGGATCGACCGCAGTCGATACAGCAGGCGGATGGTCGAGCACGTGCGACCGCCGTTTCGTGCCGATTGCGGACCCTGACCGTCGTACACAGGTGCGGAGGGCGCAAGCGAATGCCCGCGCTGTTCAGTTCACTCGTCGGCCTCGAGCACGCATCCCCCTGGCGGAAGCTCGAGGACGATGACGTCGTGTCCCTCTCCGGTGACGATTGCAGTGAAGACCGTTTCCGCTCCATCCATCCACACCCACCAATTCATGTTCGCACCCCGCAGACGCGGCACCTGACGATAGACCGCTCGGGCGTCCTCGACCACGGCACGCGGGTGCAGCCTCCGAGCGGTATCGATGACGGTGCGGCGCACGTGGTCCAGATCGATCAGATCGTCGTTGTCCGACAACTGCGACGGGCGAAAGTCGATGAGTGCGAACGGTATACGAACGACCGGTAGCGTGGCCGCATGTGCCATCGACGCCTCGGACAGCGCAGAGTCACCCCATTCGAGCAGGCCGTCGACGAACGTGGGCCGCAGGTCGTCGTAGATCGCCAATCCGGTCTCGACGCTGCGGTGTAATGCTGCGATGTACTCAGTCAGCGAGTCGAACCAGGGATCGCCCCCGTCGGCACCCTCGTAGGTGAACATACGGATACAACCGCCCCGGGCACCCGGGCGTGTGTCGACGTAAAGTGTGCCGCCTGAACCGTCTTCGGCGAACGGAACATACGCCGGGACGAACATCTCCGCCGTCTCACCTGCCTCCTGGGCAAGGACTTCGGCCGGCCAGTCCTCACCCAGATCGTCGATCGAATGCAGATTTTCGAGACTGAACCTGTGCCGATCCACAGCTTGGTCGAGCGAGTACAGAGTGAAGTCCGGCAGCACGGATCCGACCGGCACATACTCCTCGCCATAGGTTTCGCGCTGCCCGTCGTGCAGCCCGTAGAACTCGCGCAGTTCCTTCGTCCACGGCGTCGTCGCGAGTTCCGCGGCCTCGCGCTCACTCGCGGTCCGCGGTGGCCGAATCGACGAGGCGGTGATCGGCGCGCGCTCACGTAGCGTCGCCATGTACGCCGTCCAAACTTCGGTGAGGTTCACGAGTCGAACCTAGACGACCGTCACTGCACCGGCATCAGAATTCGCCACGCCCCCAACGCCAGTGAGCCGACGGTGACGAGCAGGAACAGGCCGACCCAGACGATACCTGGGAGGAAGGTCAACCGAGCCAGCTGATCGGCATCGGAGTCCCGAGCCCGTCCTGCGCTGCGTGATTTCTGCAGTTCGAGAACGGGACGCGGACCGGCGATCAGCAGGAAGAACGTGATGAAGTACGCCGCAGCGACCTGTTGCTCTCCGGTGCCCCACCAGGACACGACGAACAGGGCGGCGCCGACGACGACAAGCGAGAGCAGCCCGTAGATGTTGCGAATCATCAACAGCATCAACGCAATCGACACGACGCCGATCCACAGCACCGCGACTGCATGTTGGGTTCCGAGCACGAACGCGGCACCCAGCCCGAGCAGCGACGGCCCCACGTAGCCGGCGAAGGTCATCGCGATGACGCCGAGGCCGGTGGGCTTGCCCTTGGAGATAGCGACGCCGGAGGTATCGGAATGCAGTCGCAGCCCCATCAGCTGTCGGCCGGTGATCAGCGCGACGAACAGATGCGCGCCCTCGTGCGCGATGGTGACGACGTTGCGCGCGATCCGCCACGTCTGCGGTAACACGACGATGACGAGTGCAACGAGAGCCGCAACTTGGACGATCCACACCGGTGGATCAGGACTCACCGCGGAGATGCGGTCCCAGAATTCGTTCACACCCAAGTATGCGGCTTCGCCGTAGGCACTACGACGCGCGTGCTTCGGCCTTCGCGCGTTCGCGGGCCAGGGAGCGATCGCGCATTTCCTCGAACTTGGTGGCCT
>CAUQEL010000019.1:0-126506 GCA_963517305.1 uncultured Rhodococcus sp. | reverse complement strand
AACGATGGGGCGCCTCGACACTCGAGACACCCCACCATCAAATTGAAACAGCCCGCATACTACGAGTTTCCACGCACGAGGGGTAGCGCTGTCAGTCGAACTGCGGGTCCTCGTTGCGGCTGCGCTTGAGCTCGAAGAAGTGCGGGTACGACGCGAAGATCACCGATGCGTCCCACAGCTTGCCTGCCTCTTCACCGCGCGGGATTCGGGAGAGTACCGGGCCGAAGAATGCGACGCCGTTGACGTGGATGGTCGGGGTGCCGACGTCGGGGCCGACCTTGTCCATTCCTGCGTGATGGCTCGTCCGCAGGTCCTCGTCGTAGTCCGTGCTGTCCGCGGCCTTCGCCAGGTCACCGGGCAGATCCAGTTCGGCCAACGACTCCGCGATCACGACGTCGAAATCTTTGTTGCCCTCGTTGTGAATTCGCGTTCCCATGGCGGCGTACAGCGGCGCGAGAATCTCGTCACCCTTCAGCTTCGCTGCGGCGATCGCCACCCGAACCGGCCCCCAGGCCTTCTTCATCATCGCCGCGTACTCCTCGGGCAGATCGCGACCCTCGTTGAGCACTGCCAGGCTCATGACGTGGAAGTTCACGTCGATGTCTCGCACCTGCTGCACCTCGAGAATCCACCGCGAGGTGATCCAACACCACGGGCACAGTGGGTCGAACCAAAAATCCGCAGTGTCTTTCTGTCCTGAACCGGCCACTGTCCTACTCCTTGGAAGTCGAGGTCAACGTCTCTTCATTGCGTAACAACCGTCCACCGCGCAGACATTCCACACGGCCCGTCGGCCAGCGCGGGATACGCGTGACGTGATGGGATGGAAGGCACTATCCATAACTACACGAAGAGGTGTCGACTGAAGTGGTTGCTCCCAACCTGACGCGTGACCAAGCCTCCGAGCGCTCGGCGATCATCGGGGACACGAAGTACGCGATCGTTCTCGATCTCACCGACGGCGAGGGCAATCCGGGCGAGAAGACGTTCCGCTCGCTCACCACCATCACGTTCGCGGCCACCGCCGGGGCGTCGACGTTCGTGGACATCATCGCGAGCACGATTCGCTCCGCGACGCTCAACGGCACCGATCTCGATACCGCGAACTACGACGAGTCGACGGGCCTCGCGCTCGAGAATCTGACCGAGCACAACGAACTCGTCATCGACGCGGATTGCCGCTATTCGCACACCGGAGAGGGACTGCACCGCTTCGTCGACCCGTCGGACGGCACGGTCTACCTGTACTCGCAGTTCGAGACCGCCGATGCCAAGCGCATGTTCGCCTGCTTCGATCAGCCCGACCTCAAGGCCACCTTCGATCTGAAGGTCACCGCACCGGAGAGCTGGACCGTCATCTCCAATGCCGCGCACGCCGCCGAGCCTGCAGCGGGCGAGCACGTGTTCGACACGACACCGTTGATGAGCACATACCTCGTCGCGCTGATCGCCGGACCGTACGCGGAGTGGACCGACTCGTACACCGACGATCACGGCACCATACCCCTCGGAATCTATTGCCGCGCATCACTTGCCGAGCACATGGACGCCGAGCGCCTGTTCACCGAGACCAAGCAGGGCTTCGGTTTCTACCACGAGAACTTCGGTACCCCGTACGCCTTCGGCAAGTACGACCAGCTCTTCGTGCCCGAGTTCAATGCCGGTGCGATGGAGAACGCCGGTGCCGTCACGTACCTGGAGGACTACGTCTTCCGGTCGAAGGTGACCCGGGCCTCGTACGAGCGGCGCGCCGAGACCGTGCTGCACGAGATGGCGCACATGTGGTTCGGCGACCTGGTCACCATGACGTGGTGGGACGACCTGTGGCTCAACGAGTCGTTCGCGACGTTCGCCTCGGTGCTGTGCCAGTCCGAGGCCACCGAGTACTCCAACGCGTGGACCACCTTCGCCAACGTCGAGAAGGCCTGGGCGTACCGACAGGACCAGTTGCCGTCGACGCACCCCATCGCCGCCGACATTCCCGATCTCGCGGCCGTGGAGGTCAACTTCGACGGCATCACCTACGCCAAGGGTGCGAGTGTGCTCAAGCAACTGGTGGCCTACGTAGGTAAGGAGGACTTCCTCGCCGGGTTGCGGGCGTACTTCGTCGATCATGCCTTCGCCAACGCCACGTTCTCGGATCTGCTTGCCGCTCTAAAGAAGTCGTCAGGACGAGATCTCTCCGATTGGGGTGCCCAGTGGCTGCGCACCACCGGACTGAACACGCTGAGCCCGGATTTCGACGTCGACGCGGACGGCAAGTTCACCCGCTTCTCGGTGCTGCAGACCGGTGCGGCCCCTGGTGCGGGCGAGCATCGCGTGCACCGCATCGCGATCGGCATCTACGACGACGTGGACGGCAAGCTGGTGCGCACCGACCGCGTCGAGCTCGACCTCGATGCTGCCGAGTCGACGAATGTCGAAGCGCTGGTGGGCGTCTCTCGTGGCAAGCTCGTCCTGGTCAACGACGACGACCTGACGTATTGCGCAGTGCGGCTCGATCCGGATTCCCTCGACGTCCTCCTCTCCCGAATCGGCGACATCGCCGAGCCACTCCCCCGCACCCTGGCGTGGTCGGCGGCCTGGGAGATGACTCGATCCGCCGAGATGAAGGCCCGTGACTTCGTGGCCCTCGTCCAGCGCGGAATCGGCGGTGAGACGGAAGTGGGTGTGGTGCAACGTCTTCTGCTGCAAGCCCAGACCGCCATCTCCAGCTACGCCGATCCGGCATGGGCGGCCGAGCACGGTACCCCCGAGTTCGCCGATGCACTGCTCGAGCTGGCGCGCAGCGCCGAAGCAGGCTCGGATCACCAACTGGCCTTCGTCAATGCACTCACCGGCACCGAACTCGGCGACCGTCACATCGACGTGCTGAGAGCTCTGCTCGACGGTGATGTCGAGGGGCAGTCACTGGCAGGCCTCGGTGTGGACACCGATCTGCGCTGGCGCATCGTCACGGCGCTGGCCGGTGCCGGCGCGATCGACGCCGACGGCCTGGACTCGCCGGTGATCGACGCCGAGGCGGCCAGGGACAACACTGCCGCCGGAGCCCGGTCGGCAGCGGCTGCACGGGCCGCTAGGCCCAGCGCGGAGGTCAAGGAGCAGGCCTGGACGACAGTGGTCGACGACGATGCGGTTCCCAACATCACGGCACGCTCGATCATCGGCGGCTTCGCCGGTCCAGGTCAGGGTGAGTTGCTCGAACCGTACGTCGCCCGCTACTTCGACGCCATCGAAGGTGTCTGGGCTCGGCGTTCGAGCGAGGTCGCGCAGACCGTCGTGGTGGGGCTGTACCCGACCTGGTCGATCTCCGAGCAATCCCTCGCTGCGGCGGACGAGTTCCTCGACGGCGATCTGCCGCCCGCACTCCGACGTCTGGTGATCGAGGGCCGGGCCGGAACCGTTCGGGCTCTCGCGGCGCGGGTGTTCGACGCGAGCTGATCTCGACGGCATCGACGACGTGGGCCGGTTGATTCACCTCGCGGTGACGCAACCGGCCCTCGTCGTAGGAGCGCGGTCGGGAGTGAAGTGCTAGGGGCTCAGGATGGACGCGGCCATCACCCGGACGGAGGTGACAAGACCGTCGATGAGGTTGCCGTCGCGGAACGGGCCGAGCGCGGCGGTGACACCCAACTGAGCAACCCGGTCGGTCGCTCGGTTGGACACTCGCCTGCCGGTGCGGATCTCGAGAGCATGCCGATTGGGGTCGACGGCGATCAGGACCGAGCGGATGGCATCGGGTGTGCCGGGGAACACCGAATCTGCACCCGCGGCGGGATCGACGCCGAGATCACCGATGTAGACGTTGAACCGGATCTTGGTCTGCCGGATCGCCTGAGTGAGTGCATCGTCGAGCGCAACCAGGTCCTGCGTCGCGAACGGCAGGTGATCGGGATTGGTCGTCCCGAACTCGTGAGCCACCGAGACGCGGCCGCTCCCGGTCAGCGCAGCGCCGAAGGGCAGGTCTTCTTCTCTGATGTCACTGCGGACGAGTTCACCACTTGCCACTTGCAGAACCTCCGATCGAGTCGGCTGTGTCGGCGTCGTGCGAACCGTGGCCTCCGAAGGGAGTCACCTCGTCCGTAGCACTCCACAGCAATGGCCCGCGCGTCCACTCGTCCGTCAGTCGGTAGGGCGGAACGTCCATACCGGGTTGCTTGTCGGTCAAGTAGGACAACGCGCCGAGGAGTCCGATCACCGCAACCGGAATCACCCCGAATATCAGCGTGGTCTCAAAAATGCTCACAGGGTGTGACGTTAGTCGACAATTGCGCGTCGGACCACGTCGGGGCCGGTGTTGTGACCGAAATGTGCAGACGCGTACGCGTCAGGCAGCACCCTCACCGAGATACGCGAGCCAACTCGGGTCCAGCTCCTTCGTCGTTGCCAACAGTCGCCAGTGCGGACCCTTCGGCGGCACCAACTGTGCGCGCAACGTCCAGCCGATCTCGCTGAGCAGTTTGTCCGCCTTGCGATGGTTGCACGAGGCGCAGCAGGCCACGCAGTTCTCCCACGAGTGGCCACCTCCACGGCTACGCGGCACCACGTGGTCGACGGTTTCGGCCTTGCTTCCGCAGTACGCGCACCGGAACCGGTCGCGGTGCATCAGCGCGGCTCGCGTCATCGGCACTCGCGCTCGGTACGGAACACGGACGAACGTCCGCAATCTGATCACCGACGGCACCTGAACCGAGAAGTCCGCGGACCGAATGAACGGACCTTCCGGATCGTCGTGCACCACGTCGGCCTTCCCACAAACGAGAAGAACCACCGCCCGGCGCATCGGAAGCGCGGTCAGTGGTTCGAATGTGGCGTTGAGGAGCAGCACACGGCGCTTGACCCACGCCGGTACGGCGTCGTCGCCCGTGGCACTGTGGGCCGTCGGCACCACACGTAGCGGAGAAGCCCCCGAGGCCGTCTCACGCTGGTCGTGCGTGGTGCGGCCCTCAGTGGGCGGGAGTTGTCGATGGCGGTGTTGCGAGTTCTTCATGCGTTGCTCCAGAGACAGTCGGCGCCCGCGCATGGCTTGCGTGGAACACGAGTCACAGTGGAACACGAATACACCGTTCACGCACAGCCTTTTTCTCGGCATTTTCTGTTGCCGATCGGTGAACATTTCGCGTCCACGCGTTCGCGATCGACTGTCGACGGCTCCATGCGCTGCGTGACTGGCAAGATTTCTGCGTCTCCGTAGACTTTTCGGGTGTCCGTATCAACCTTCCTGTCCGCATCGTCCCTCCCCGACCCGTCGTTGTTGCGAGATCTCGACACCCGAGCTTTCGAGTTGACGGAGACCGGACGCGACTGGTTGGTCGATCGGCCGCTGCAGATTCTCGGCTATCTGGCCCTCGCCATCGTGTTGCGCCTCGTTCTGCACAGAATGATCGCCCGCTTCACCCGCAACGAGGTCGGCAAGTCTCCGATGCTTCTGCGACCGCTCCGCGACCGATCGTCGAGCACCGTCCAAGGCGCGATTCTCAACGAGCGTCGGAAACAACGCGCCAACACGATCGGCTCGGTGCTCAAGTCGGCAGTGTCGGTCATGATCCTCACGTGGTTCCTGCTCTCGGTGCTCGATGTCATCGGCATCAACGTCGCACCGTTCATCGCGTCCGCGGGGATCGTCGGCGTTGCCCTCGGTTTCGGTGCCCAGAACCTGGTCCGAGACTTTCTGTCCGGCATCTTCATGCTGCTCGAGGATCAATACGGAGTGGGCGATGTCGTCGACCTCGGCGAGGCCACCGGAACCGTCGAGAGCGTGGGGTTGAGGGTGACGACGATCAGAGATATCAACGGCACGGTGTGGTACTGCCGCAACGGCGAAGTACTGCGTGTGGGGAACATGAGCCAGGGCTTCGCGGTGGCGGTGCTGGATCTGCCCGTCTCGCACACCGCGAACATCGAAGAGGCCTGCGAGGTGGCCGAACGCACCACTCTGTCGTCGGTGAAGTCCGGCGACTTCGAGAACGACATTCTCGAACCACCAGAGATGCTCGGAGTCAACGGTGTCAGCGCCGACACCGTCACCATCCGCATCACGATCAAGACGCGGCCAGGACGTCAATGGGCCGTCCAGCGCCGCATCCACAAGGACATCCTCGAGGCCTTCGTCGACGCCGGCATCAAGGCACCCTATGCACAGGGACGCCCGGGTGGGGTCGCGACCGAGTCCGGTAACTGAAGAGACGATGATGGGGTGCGGAACCCTTTTCGAGCCTGCAGGAACGACCCGACGAAGACAGAGAGAATGTGATGACCGAACCGCAGCAGACGTTCTACGACGCGGTAGGCGGTGCCGAGACGTTCCGGTCACTCACGGCGAAGTTCTACGAGGAAGTCGCCAAGGACGAGATAGTGCGACCGCTGTACCCCGAGGAGGATCTGGCACCTGCCGAACGACGGATGCGGATGTTTCTCGAGCAGTACTGGGGTGGTCCGCGAACCTACTCCGACGAGCGAGGCCATCCTCGATTGCGGATGCGCCACAACCCGTTTCGGATCGGACCGATGGAACGAGACGCCTGGCTTCGCTGCATGCACATCGCGATCGCGTCGATCGACCCGAAGGTCATGGACTCCGCCCACCGAGCCCAGTTGATCGACTACATGGAGATGGCCGCCAATTCGATGATGAACTCGGCGATCTGACGGCTCGGAACGAAGTGGGCTACAGCGATCCGACGCGCTGCGGACTCTTGCCACCCACGGCGGCCTTGAGCTTGCCCAGGCGGGCGCTGACGGAACCGCCCACCTTGAGCGCGAAGCTCAGGGGCGCGGGCAGGTGCTGGCGCAGGATGGCATGCTTGCGCACGTAGTTCTCCACGTGCCACTCCGACCAGGTGCCCGCACGGAACAGTGCGGCATCGCCGGGGAGCAGGGTGCGCGGTGCGTGGTCGTCGCTCGACACGGTCACCGAACCGTCCATGATGTGCACGATCTCGTCGACGGCGAAGTACCAGCGGAAGCGTCCCGCCGTGCAGTCCCACACGTTGGTGGTGGTAGTGCCGTCGATGCTCTTCGACCACTCGGCGAGGCGCGCCTGCGGGTTTCCTTCGAGAATCCAGGTCGGCTCGATGGGGCTGTCGTCGAGCGGAATATCGCCCAGGCGTACGGATTCGATGGTCGAAGTGATCATGGTTTCCGTCGCGTCCTCACAGTCGGGCGCGGCTTCCGCCGCTACTGGTTTCCAGAGCAGAACATACAACACTTTCCCAACGAACCGGCAGGTGTCGGTCATGTGAATGAGCACAAAGCTTTACTGTTCGTTGACCTACGATTCCGCCGCCTGTCGCTCCCCAACGCCCCTGAATCGTTCCGCGGCCGATCGTTTGGCACTATTGCCCCTTGTGACCGATCCGATCGAAAGCTCCGAGCTGCTGTGGTGGCAGGACGCCGTCTTCTACCAGATCTATCCCCGGTCGTTCGCGGACTCCAACGGTGACGGCATCGGTGACCTCGACGGAATTCGCGACAAGCTCGGCTACCTCGAGTTGCTGGGTATCGACGCAGTCTGGATCGGTCCCATCACGCGGTCGCCCATGGCCGATCACGGGTACGACGTGTCCGATCCCCGCGACATCGACCCCTTGTTCGGCAACCTGGAGATCTTCGACGCGTTGGTCGAAGAAGCTCATGCACGCGACATCAAGGTCACGATGGATCTGGTGCCCAATCACACCAGCAGCGAGCACCCGTGGTTCGGATCTGCCCTGACGGCGGCGCGCGGTAGTGCCGAGCGTGCCCGCTACATCTTCCGAGACGGACGTGGTGACGACGGTTCGCAGCCGCCGAACAACTGGCCGAGCATCTTCGGTGGCCCGGCATGGACCCGCATCACCGAGCCCGACGGTTCCCCCGGCCAGTGGTACCTGCACATCTTCGCGCCCGAGCAGCCGGATCTGAACTGGAACAATCCCGAGGTGTTCGACGACTTCGCGCGCACCCTGCGATTCTGGCTCTCCCGCGGCGTGGACGGCTTCCGGCTCGATGTGGCGCACGGTATGGCCAAACCGGTGGACCTGGCCGACATGAGTCTCGAGCTCAACGCGTTGATGAAGAACGACGACGACGATCCCCGGTTCAACAATCCGCGGGTCCACGATCTGCATCGACGCATCCGAGCCGTCATGGACGAGTTCCCCGACGCGGTGACCGTGGGCGAGATCTGGGTGCAGGACAACGTGCGCTTCTCCGAGTACATCAGGCCCGACGAGCTGCACCTGGGCTTCAACTTCCGGCTGGCCAGTGTCGATTTCGATGCCGCGACCATCCGCGACGCCATCTCCAATTCCCTTGCCGCAGTCGAACTGGTCGACGGGACTCCGACGTGGACGCTGTCGAACCACGACGTCGAGCGCGAGGTCACCCGGTACGGCGGTGGGGACCTCGGTCGGGCGCGCTCCCGTGCCATGATCATCGTCGAATTGGCCCTTCCCGGAACGGTTTTCGTGTACAACGGTGCCGAACTCGGGTTGCCCAACGTGCAACTGCCCGACAGTGCGTTGCAGGATCCGGTGTGGGAGCGATCCGGGCACGCCGAGCGTGGCCGGGACGGCTGTCGGGTGCCGATGCCGTGGGAGGGACATACACCGCCGTTCGGGTTCTCCTCCACCGATCGAACCTGGTTGCCGATGCCGCCGGAGTGGGCCGGGTACACCGCCGAGGCGCAACTCGAAGACGTCGATTCGATGCTGAGCCTCTACCGCACGGCCTTCGAGTTGCGGGCTCTGCGTCCGGAATTCACCGGCAGCGGAATCGACTGGTACGGAGCACCTCCCGGCTGCCTGGCGTTTCGTCGACGCGGTGGCCTGATCTGCGCCCTGAATGCGTCGGAGGAGTCCATCCCACTGCCTCCCGGTGAGTTGCTGCTGGCCAGTACTCCCCTGGTGGACGGCAAACTTCCGGCGAACGCTGCTGCGTGGCTCGTCTAACGCTCGACGGTGAGCGACAACTGCTGTCCCGCGCGACGAGCGAAGACCGAGCCGTAGCGCGCATCGAGGCGTAGCCACACCTTCGACACCCGCACGCGAACGACCTCGTCGGGTGCGATCCGATCCGGGTCGACGTCGACAGTCAACGGATCGCTTCCACTGTGCGGAACGAAACCCATTGCGGTGAGCGCGAATACCGTCCGCATGGAGATCGAGACGTCGTCGGCTTCGCCGGCGACGTGCAGAACTTCCTGTTCGAGCAACGAACTCGGCGGGCCGTGACTGCTGCCGTGCTCCTTGGCCAGTGCAACGCCGCGCTGCGCGAGCCCCACCAGCACCCTGGCGGGCACATCGTCGAGGTGGCCGAATCCGTCGTCCGGCGGCAGGGCACCGCGCCAGGCCGAATCCATCGAAAATCCCGGGTCGATCACACCGTCGGCCGCCTGCGCCGCCGCCGCGACCAACACGTCCGCACCGGCGCTGGTGTCGTCGGGCACCACGGTTCCGGTGATCACCCGAGCTGCCAGCGCATCGAAACCCGTTGCAGCCCAACAGGAAACACCGCCGCCCGCACGGGAACGCATACGGATCACCGCGGCTTCGTCCAAACGCAGCGCCCTGGTGCAGAACGTCGCGAGATTCTCCCGCTCGACCGCATCGGGCACGGTCAGTACGCGCTCAAACACGCTGCCAGCTCACGAGAAACTCGCGCTCGGTCGGGGTGAGCCGACGCAACCGCTGCGCATCGATGTCGAACGCCGCAATCTGCGTCGAGGCGACCACGGCCGCAGGGGTGTCCAGTGAGGCCCCCCGAGCCCGAACCTCGTATCCCACGACGAAGTCCACCGCCCGCACCGCGTCGATCCACATGAAGACATCGAGGGGACCGTCCTCGTGCCGGAGCTGGCCCCGATACTTCACGTGCAGATCCGCGATCACCGCTCCGTGGCGCAGATTCGCCGTCGGCCTCCCGTCCACCAACAGCCAGGGGATGCGTGCCTCTTCCAGGAGAGTGACCATCCGGGCATGGTTGATGTGTTGATACACGTCCATATCCGACCACCGCACATCCACGGTGGCATGAAAGCCCACTCGCTCGGTTGCTGGTCGTTGGTCGGACAGATGGGCGTCGGGCACACTCACGTGATCGTTCCCTCTTCTCGGTCGAGTGTCGGCTGTGTCGGCAGTTGCGATGTGGTGCGGGAGGTCAAGGCACCATGTTGGTCAAGGCACCATGTTGCGCACCTGTCGGGCAGCGACCGACAGAGTGGCCAGGTCGAGGGTTCCCGACTCGGCGATCTCGGTCAGCGCCGCACGAGACCTGGCCAGCCGGGACGAGTTGGTCGACTCCCATTCCGCGATCTTCTCCGCTACCGACTCGTCCGGCTCACCGCCCGCCAGTACGGCCTGCGTGAGTCCCCGCAACGAGGAGTACAGATCGTCACGAAGAGCCAAGCGCGCCAACGAATGCCAGCGGTCTCCGCGGGCCAACCCGGACACCGCGGAGAGCAACCAGTCGATACCGATGTGCGCGTCCAGCGCGAAATAGAGCTCGGCGACCTCGGCTCCGTCCCGGTCGACGATGTCGGCGATATCGATGATGTCGAGCAGGCAGTACACATCGAGCAATCCGTAGATCCGACGAGCCAGCTCGGCCGGCGCACCGCGTTCGATCGCCGCAGCAGATCGCGAGTCCAGGTCGCTGGCTTGATGCCCGGATATCCACTTCGACACCGACGGCTGCAGTGCCCGCACCTGACCGGCGTACCGGCTGATCTCGGCTCCGACGGCCAGCGGCTGCGGACGGTTGGCGAGCAGCCAGCGCGAGACGCGGTCGAGCATGCGGCGCGACTCGAGCAACAGTTCGGCCGAGACCGCAGTCGGCACGTTCGCAGCCCTGATCGAGTTCCACACTTCGTCGAGACCGAATATCTCGGTGGCGGCAGCGAACGCGCGGATGGCATCGGTGCCAGCCGCACCCGAATCCTCGGTCAACCGGTAGGGGAACGTGATGCCGCCGCAGTCGATGGCCTCGTTGGACAGCGTCGTGGCCACCAGTTGCCGCCGGAGCGGATGCGCGGTGATCGCGTCGGCATACGGCTCCCGCAGCGGCTCGGGAAAGTATTTGGGTAGCCGCGGAGCGAAGACGTCGCTGTCGGGAAGCTCGCTGTCGAGCAACTCCGCTTCCAACGCCAACTTCACGTGAGCCATCAACGTCGCGAGTTCCGGCGAGGTCAACCCTCGGCCGTCCTGCTTGCGTCGCTTCAGGTCCGCCCCGGTCGGTAGCGCCTCGAGCTCACGGTCGAGTCCTCGCCGCACTTCCAGGTCCTCGATCACCCGACTGTGCACGGTGACCAGGCTCGGTGCGTCGAACCTGGACGTGCCGAGCAGCTCGTTCTGCATGATGTTGTCCCACAACACCAGTCTGCCCACCTCGTCGGTCATGGACGCGAGCAGCTCGTCTCGATCCTCGCGCGCGAGGTTGCCGTTGGTGATGGCCGTTTCCAACAAAATCTTGATGTTGACTTCGTGGTCTGAGCAGTCGACACCCGCGGAGTTGTCGACGGCATCGGTGTTGATCTTGCCTCCGGCTGCGGCGTATTCGATGCGGCCCAGAGCGGTGGCACCGAGGTTGCCGCCCTCCCCCACCACGGCGGCGCGGACGTCGATTCCGTCGACCCTCACCATGTCGTTGGCCTTGTCGCCGACCTCGGCATCGGTCTCGGTGGACGCTTTGATGTACGTGCCGATGCCGCCGTTCCACAGCAGATCGGCCGGGGCGCGAAGGATTGCGTTCACCAGCTCCGGCGGAGACAGCGCGTCCACGGAATCCCCCAGCCCGAGTGCAGCGCGTGCGGCCGCACTGATCGGGACCGACTTGCGCGTCCGCTCCCACACTCCGCCGCCCGCACTGATGAGCGAGGTGTCGTAGTCCGCCCACGACGACCGCGGCAGAGCGAACAAACGCTCCCGCTCGGCGAACGAGGACTCACGCTCGGGGTCGGGATCGAGAAAGATGTGCCGGTGATCGAACGCGGCGAGCAGGCGAATGTGCCGGCTGAGCAGCATGCCGTTGCCGAACACGTCCCCGCTCATGTCGCCGACGCCGACGACGGTGAAATCCTGGCTCTGCGTGTCGATTCCGAGCTCGCGGAAGTGGCGTTTGACGCTCTCCCACGCACCCTTGGCGGTGATGCCCATGGCTTTGTGGTCGTAGCCCGCCGAACCACCGGAGGCGAAGGCGTCGCCGAGCCAGAAGCCGTATTTCGCAGCCACGTCGTTGGCCATGTCGGAGAATGTCGCGGTGCCCTTGTCCGCGGCGACGACGAGATAGGTGTCGTCTCCGTCGCGGCGTACGACGCCGGTGGGAACCGTCACCGTTCCGGTGGCGCGGTCGAGATTGTCGGTGATGTCGAGCAACCCGGCGATGAACAGCCGGTAGCAGGCCTTGCCCTCCTCGGCATGGGCCTGACGATCTCGATCGGCGTCACCGGTCACGGCGGGGGGCCGCTTGACGACGAATCCGCCCTTGGCTCCGACCGGGACGATGACGGCGTTCTTGACCATCTGGGCTTTGGCGAGTCCGAGGATTTCGGTCCGGAAGTCCTCCCGGCGATCCGACCAGCGCAGTCCGCCGCGGGCCACCGCTCCGAACCGCAGGTGCACACCTTCGACGCGGGGCGAATACACGAAGATCTCGAATTTCGGCTTCGGCTTGGGTAATTCGGCGATCGACTGCGGATCGAACTTGAGCGAGAGGTACTCGCGATGTTCGCCGTCGACACCCACCACGAAGTAGTTGGTTCGCAACGTCGCGCGGATCAGCTCGAACATGCTGCGCAGGATTCGGTCGGCGTCGAGGCTGACGACCTCGTCGATCAGTTCCCCCAGCTGGGTGCCGATCGACTGCGCGTTCTTCTCCGAGCTCGCCTCGGGATCGAACTGCGCCTCGAACAACCCGACCAACAGCCCCGCAGTTCGCGGATGCGTCAGCAGCACACCTTCGATGTTGAACTGACTGTAGGGAAAACCGGCCTGGCGCAGATACTTCGCGTACGCGCGCAACACCACTGCCTGCCGCCAGTGCAGGCCGGCACGCATGACCAGCTCGTTGAACCGGTCCGCCTCTGCCTCGCCGCTCCACACCGCCGCGAACGCGTCGGTGAATCGGTGCTGCACTCGGCTCTCGCGATCGGCGGTGCCCGCCTCGGACAACTCCGCGTCGATGTCACCGTCGATTGCCGAGCGGAGCATTTCGCGTGAGGCGGAGAGCCCGAAATCGTAGATCCAGCAGGACATTCCGTCCGGCCGCACCACGGGGTACGGTCGTTCGTCGTCGACCTCGACGCCGAGGCTCTGCAGAATGGGCAGCACCTGCGACAGCGAGACGCCCGCGCCGCCGATGTACAACGAGAACCGCCAACTGCCCACTGCGGACTGCTCGTTGCGGTAGAGCTGCATGTCGATCGACTCGTCACCGAGCCCTTCGAGGCGAGCGATGTCGGTCACGGCCCGAGCCGGACTGAAGTCCTGCTTGTAGGCCTCGGGGAACGCCTCGGTGTATCGCTGAATCCGCAGCGGGTCGACGGTACGGTCGAGCGAGACGGCGTCGCCGAGGGAGTCCTCCCAGGTTCTGGTGGTCTCGGTGAGAGCCGCCTCGATCCGGGTGATGTCCTCGGCAGCGAGCTCCGTCGACGCCGTTCCCGGTGCCCGGCGGACGGTCACGTGCAGCAGCGCCAGGTCCGATTCCGTCACGCGCGCTGTGTAATCGAGAGAGGTGCCGCCGAGTTCGCGGAGCAACCGATCCTGGATGGCGAGGCGAACGCGGGTGGTGTATCGATCTCGCGGTAGGTACACCAGGGCGGAGACGAAGGAGCCGCTGGCATCGGGCCGGACGAACAGCTTGACCTTGCGCCGACGGCCAAGGGCCAGAACAGCACTCGCGGTCTCGAACAGCCAGGCTGCCGAGGTGGCGAAGAGTTCCGAGCGCGGCATCGACTGCAGCACTTCGAGCATGGCCTGACCCGAGAACGACCCGAGATCATGGCCGGCCCGGGCGATCACCGATCGCACCCGACGCTCGATCACCGGAATGTCGAGCACGTTCTCGTGCAGCGCCGTCACGGTGAAGACGCCGACGAAGCGGTGCTCGGCCGAGTTCTCGGCGTCGAGGACACTCACGAAGTAGGGGTAGACCGCGCGGTGCACGGTGGCCGGACTCGGTCCCTGCGTCAGGGCGACCAGGTCGCGCTGGCCGAGCGGTTCCGAACCGTCCACGTCGTGCGCCGCGTCGCGCAGGACACCGAGGCTGCTCGTCTCGTCGCCGGTGGCCGTCCGTGCGCCGTCGACACCGTCGATCCGGTACCGGCGGTAGCCGAGGAGCGTGTAATGGCCGTCGCCCAGCCAGCGCAGCAACGCCGCTGCGTCGCGATGTTCGACGGCGATGTCGGATTCCGCATCGCCGGCCCGCTGGGCCGCACCGTCGAGGAGATCGGCGACCTCGGCCTGCACTCGACGCATTCGATCGGTGTCGCCGACCACCTGACGCACGTCGGCCAACACCCGGCTCGTCTCCGACTGCAGGCGGGCGACGGCGTCCTCGGATGTGGAGGGATGGAGCTGGACGTGAATCCAGGATTCGTCTCGACCGTCGGCGGTCAGACCCGTCAGCTCGCCGTTGCCGTCGCGGGCGACCGACAGAATGGGATGAACCACGTCGGTGTACTCGATGCCCAGTCGGGAGAGCAGCGAGATGACCGACTCGACGAGAAGCGGCATGTCGTCGGTGACGATCTGCAGGTAGCTGCCCGCCGCCTGATGGGCGGCAGAACTCGACTCGCTGGGCCGATGAACGGCCACGTTCGCAGTCTCGGGACTCCGCTGCGCGGCCAACCGGACGTGCCGATGAAAGGACGTGGTGTCGGGGGTGTGCGCGGATGCTCCGACAGCCGTCGTGTCCACGTGCTCGAAGTACTCGGCACGCAATGTCGCCAGCTCGGCCAGGAGTCGGTCGTCGAGCCCGTCGGCCCAATCGTTGTCGGGCAGGTCCAGCGAGCGTGGCATGGTGTTCGAGTACTCCCTCGTGAGGATTTTCCCGACGCCCGCCGATCGCCGGCCGTCGATGACTACTCGACCTTAGTGTCGAACACCCCGTTACCGCAGTGACCTCGCGGACCCAGCGCGTGGCGATCTGGTCGACGGCTCTAGGCGACGTGGAGGTACTCGGTGAGCAGACCCCGCTCGTGCTCGTCCAACGGACGCGACGACGAGGTAGCGAGATCGAATGCGACCATCGACGCCTCCGCATCCGCGCAGACTTTTCCGTCGCGGTCGGTCACCACGTGCCGGACGCCGTAGGAGGTGGTCCCGATGCGGGTGATCCACAGCTCGATCGTCAGCGGACCCGAATCGTCGAGAATCGGATGCAGAAAATCGGTGACGAGCTTTCGCACCACGGCCGCACCCCGTTGCTGCGAACCTCCCAAGACCGCGTTCAGAAACTGAACGCGGCCTTCCTGGAGGTATTCGACGAAGCGGGTGTTGTTGACGTGACCGAGGCGGTCGGAATCACCCCACCGCACCTGGAGTGTGCAGGTGAAGGTTTTCGCCGGCATGTCAGTCCCTGGTCAGCTTCCGGTGCGTGACGCGATGCGGACGGGCCGCGTCGGGTCCGAGGCGTTCGACCTTGTTGGCCTCGTAGCCCTCGAAGTTGCCCTCGTACCAGTACCACGCGGCCTCGTTGTCGCCGAAGCCACCTTCCCACGCCAGGATGTGCGTGCAGGTGCGGTCCAGGAACCACCGGTCGTGCGAGATGACCACGGCGCAACCGGGGAACTCCTCGAGCGCGTTCTCGAGAGATCCGAGCGTCTCGACGTCGAGGTCGTTGGTCGGTTCGTCGAGCAGGATCAGGTTGCCGCCCTGCTTGAGCGTCATCGCCAGGTTGAGACGGTTCCGCTCACCACCGGAGAGCACTCCGGCAGGCTTCTGCTGATCGTGGCCCTTGAACCCGAACGAGCTGATGTACGCGCGGGACGGGAACTCGGAGCTGCCGACGGTGATGAAGTCGAGGCCGTCGGACACCGTTTCCCACACCGTCTTCTTCGAGTCGATACCCGAGCGGTTCTGGTCGACGTAGCTGAGCTTGACGGTCTGACCGATCTTGACCTCGCCGCCGTCCGGCTCCTCGAGGCCGACGATGGTCTTGAACAGCGTCGTCTTACCGACACCGTTGGGGCCGATGACGCCGACGATGCCGTTGCGGGGCAACGTGAACGAGAGATCCTTGATCAGCACGCGGCCGTCGAAGCCCTTGTCCAGGCTCTTGACCTCCACCACGACGTCGCCGAGGCGCGGCGGGTTGGGGATCTGGATCTCGTCGAAGTCGAGCTTCCTGGTCTTCTCGGCCTCGGCCACCATCTCGTCGTAGCGAGCCAGACGAGACTTGCTCTTGGCCTGACGCGCCTTGGCACCGGAACGAACCCAGGCGAGTTCGTCCTTGAGGCGCTTCTGCAGCTTCTGATCCTTCTTGCCCGAGACCTCGAGACGCTCGGCCTTCTTCTCCAGGTACGTGGAGTAGTTGCCCTCGTACGGGTACAGGTGTCCGCGGTCGACCTCGGCAATCCACTGCGCGACGTGGTCGAGGAAGTACCGGTCGTGAGTGACGGCGAGGATAGCGCCTGCGTATGCGGCCAGGTGCTGCTCGAGCCACAGCACACTCTCGGCGTCGAGGTGGTTGGTCGGCTCGTCGAGCAGTAGCAGGTCCGGCTTGCTCAGCAGCAGCTTGCACAGCGCCACACGGCGCTTCTCACCACCGGAGAGGTTGGTGACGGGCGACTCGGGCGGCGGGCAACGCAGCGCGTCCATGGCCTGTTCGAGCTGGGAGTCGATCTCCCAGGCATCGGCGTGGTCGAGCTTTTCCTGCAGCTCGCCCATCTCTTCCATCAGCTCGTCGGAGTAGTCGGTGGCCATCAGCTCGGCGATCTCGTTGTACCGCTTGAGCTGCACCATCGTCTCGCCGAGACCGTCCTCGACGTTCTCGCGAACGGTCTTGGTGTCGTCGAGGACCGGTTCCTGCATGAGGATGCCGACCGAGGCACCGGGAGCGAGGAACGCCTCACCGTTTCCGGGCTGATCGATTCCCGCCATGATCTTGAGGATGCTGGACTTACCGGCGCCGTTGGGGCCGACGACGCCGATCTTCGCTCCCGGATAGAAGCTCATCGTCACGTCGTCGAGGATGACTTTGTCGCCGTGCGCCTTGCGCACCTTCTTCATGGTGTAAATGAATTCAGCCATGATGCCCAGCTTATCGGTGCGGGCGGGTCTCCGGCACCACCGCCCGAGCGCGCAGCCGCCGTCCACACTCGATCGCAGGTTCCGATGCAGCGCGGACGGCGGATGCCGGGAGTCCGTCAGGCCGGGACGGACTCGCGCACGTCGTCATCCACGCGATCGTGATCCTGATCCCCGTCCGCAGGTTCGGTCGCTCCTGGATCGCCGTCCGTCGCAGCGTCGGATGTCACCGCTTTCGTGCGATGGATCGAGACGTTGCAGCGCGCGAGATCCGGTCCGACGGCACTGGCCCGCATCTCGAGGTCGGCGCGTTCGACTCCGTCACGGTTGGTGTACTCGTTGGTGCGTAGCTGTCCGTAGGCGATGATCGGGTCGCCCTTCATCAGCGATGCTCCGACGCCGCGCACCAGGCGACGCCAGCACGTGACCGTCAGGTAGAGGGTTCCGCCGTCGGTCCACTCGCCGGTGTTGCGATCCTGCCGTCGGGCGTTGCTGGCCATCCGGAAGCTGAGGACCTCGTCGCCGGTGGGTGTGGAGCGCTTGACTGGATTGGTGATGACCGTTCCGAGAACGGCGCACTGTGCTTCGTACATGATGTCTTCCCCTCGATCGATGTCGCGTGATTGCGATCGAGTTCGACACTGCTATGCGGAGAACGTCCGTGGTGAACGAGTTGGCGAAATGTGGACAACCGCCCGGCCTGTGGATGAACGGCCCGAACAGGGACCCATACGACCCGAGAATGTCGGGGAGGTGTGCTAGTCGGGAATTTCGACGTACATGTGGCCGTCGAGCACGGGAATCACGCGACCCGCAGTGATCGAAGCAATAAGCGCCGCAGTCGAATCGGCGTCCGGCACCGCGACGGTCAGTACCGCGGACGCACCGTAGGAGGTGCCGACCACGAAAACGCCGTGTCCGCGCAATTCCGATTCCACCCGACCGACCTCGGCGTGGTCGAGCTCGAGAGTCATGATCTCGCGTCGCGCCCGGGTCAGGAACGTCGCTTCGGACAACGCCTCGGTCACCGCGCCGCGTAGGCACGGGCCAGTCCGCCGGTGCCCAGCTTGGTTCCACCGAAGTATCTGCTGACGACCGCGACGACGTTGGTCAGGTGATGGCCTCGCAGCACGTCGAGCATCGGTGTGCCTGCCGTCCCCCTCGGTTCGCCGTCGTCGTTGGACCGCTCGATGCGCTGATCGGCGTCGGTCAGCGTGTCGCCAGCCGATGAATCGACGATGAACGCCGAACAGTGATGTCCGGCAGCAGGATCGGCCTTGCGAGCTGCGGCGATCATGGCCCGCGCCTCCGCTTCGGTGCCCGCGCGATCGACGACGGCGACGAACCTGGACTTCTTGACCTCGGTCTCGCACTCGACGCGGCCGGCGATGGTGCGCAGTGGGGTCACCCGGTCGCTCTCACACAGCCACACTGTCCACCACATCGTCTGCGGCTCGGACCAATTGGGCGTACATGCCGTCGTTCTCCAGCAGGGACTCGTGGGTTCCGACCTCGCGAACGACGCCGTGATCGAGTACTGCGATGCGGTCCGCCGAGCGCACCGTGGACAGTCGATGCGCGATGAGGATGGTGGTTCGCCCTTTCATCAGACCGTCGAGCGCGGTTTGCACTGCGCGTTCGGTGCGATTGTCGAGCGCGCTGGTCGCTTCGTCGAGCACCAGGATCGGCGGGTTGCGCAGCACCGTTCGGGCAATGGCGATGCGCTGCTTCTCGCCGCCCGAGAAACGATACCCACGTTCGCCGACCATGGTGTCGTAGCCGTCGTCGAGACCGTCGATGAAGTCGTGGATCTGGGCCGTGCGGGCCGCCGCGACGATCTCCTCGTCGGTGGCGTCGGGTTTGGCGAATCGCAGATTCTCTCGAATGGTGGCGTGGAACAGGTACGTCTCCTGGGAGACGACGCCGACCAGGTCGGCAATGGTCTCCGACGCAAGCTCCCGCAGATCGATTCCGTCGATGGTCACCGAGCCGGCCGTCGGATCGTGAAGCCGCGCAACGAGATAGCCCAAGGTCGTCTTGCCGGAGCCGGTTGCGCCGACGAGAGCGAGCGTGCTGCCGGACGGGACCTGGAGGTCGATGCCGCACAGCGTCGGGACTGTCGCTGCGGTGTAGGTGAAATCCACGGCGCGGAATGCGACGTCTCCGCGGACGTTCTCGCGGGGCAGCGCCACCGGGTGGGTGGGCTCGGCCACGTCGACCGGCAGATCGAGGTACTCGAACACGCGACCGAACAGGGCAAGCGAGGCCTGCACCTCCACGCCGGTGTTGAGCAATTGCATGGTGGGCCGGAACAATTGGGTCTGCAGAGCGGTGAACGCGACGAGGGTTCCGATCGTCAGTGCGCTCCCCTGCCCGATGGTGATGCCGGCGAACCAGTACACCAGGGCCGGCATGACGGCGAAGCTGATCTGGATCGTGGCCATGCGCCACTTTCCGGCCATCATCGCCGCGAGTTCGACGCCGGCGACCTCGTGCGATCGGTCGGCGAACTTGTCGGTCAGTGCCTGGGCGGAACCGGTGGTCTTGCCCAGCAGAATGCCGCTGACCGAGAGTGATTCCTCGATCTGCACCGACAGCTCGCTGAGCAACTTCTGTCGTTTCGTGGAGATCTTGCGCCGCTCGTCGCCGATGCGGCGGGCGACGCGGACGAAGACCGGCAGGATGATCAACGAGAAGATGGCGAGCTTCCAGTCGAGCAGGAAGAGTGCGACCACCGTCGCGGCAACGGTCGTCGCGTTCTGCGCGATGGACGTTGCGGTGTTGGTGACCACCGATTGCATGCCGCCGATGTCGTTGGCGATGCGTGATTGAACCTCGCCGGTGCGGGTGCGCGCGAAGAATCCGAGAGATTGGCGTTGCAGGTGCGAGTAGACCTGGACGCGTAGATCGTGCATGAGTCGTTGACCGACGCCGTTGGACATCCAGGTCTGTACGACGCCGAGAGTGTTGGTGGCGACTGCAACTGCGATCATGCCGAGTGCGATGAGGCTGACGAGTGTGACGTCGCGGTCGGGTATCGCATGATCGAGGAGTTCGCGGAGAAGCAAGGGGGACGCGAGCGCGATGATCGCGCTGACGACGATGATCGCGCTGACGACTGCGATCTTGCGTCGGTAGGGCGTGAACAGAGCCAGGACTCGGCGCACGGGTGCTGGATCGGACGCGAGGGAGGGACGTTCGGGTCGGCTTTCCAAGTAGACCTCCGGAGAAGTTGAAGTACGGGGTAGCTGAAGTAATATGCAGAGGCTACCTCACTATGAGGTAACGAGCAACCGTCGCTATGATTCCTTGCATGGAAACCGGACACTCGCCCAACCTGAGCGAGCAGTTCATGGCCGTCGCGCGGCAGATCCGGCGCAGCCACATGACTGCGTTGGAACCGTTCGGCCTCAATCCTTCGCAGAGCCGGGCTCTGCACGTGTTGGCGCGCGAGCCGGAGTCCGTGCGACTACGCGATCTCGCCGAGCACCTGCGGATCGTGGCGCGATCGGCCACCGACATCGTCGACTCCCTCGAGGCGGCGCACCTGGTGACGCGGCAACAGGATCCGACCGATCGGCGCGCGGTCCTGGTGGAGCTGACCGACACCGGCCGTGCGCTGCTGCACAGAATCGACGACGCGCGCCGTCAGGTGTCCTCGGAAATGTTCGACGGCCTCGAGCCGGCGGAACGCGTCGAGCTGAACCGACTGTTGAGCAAGATCGCCGAGACCGACTGACCTCGAGGCCGACTACTGCTCGCCGGTACTGTCGCGTCGAGCGAGCTCGGCGAACATCGCGTTGTGCGCGGCCAGATCGGCATCGTGATCGCGCTCGGCGGCCCGGTCACCACGCCTGGCATCCCGATCGTCGCTTCGGGACCATTGGATCAGCAGTGCCAGCATGACGAGCACCAGCGGAATCTCACCGGTGGCCCAGGCGATTCCGCCGCCCAGCTTTTGATCTCCGAGCAGGTCGGAGTTCCAGTCCAGCCCGAGCGTCCGGTAGAACCAGGCACCCATCACGGTGTTCATGCTCATCAGCGCGACCCCGAAGAAGGCATGGAAGGGCAGCGAACCGAATACGACGGCGAGTTTGGTGACGTGAGCGATCTTGCGCGGAGACGGATCGACGCCGATGACGGTCCAGTAGAACAGGTAACCGCTGAGTACGAAGTGCAGGTTCATCAGCAGGTGCGCGCCGTGACTGTCCAGTACCGCTCCGAAGATCCCGCCGAGGTACAACACGTAGAAGCCGCCGACGAAGATCAGCGAGGCGACGAGCGGATGGGTCAGGAGCTGCGAGATTCGGCTGTGCAGTCCGATCAACAGCCATTCGCGCATTCCGGGCACGCCGCTCTTACCCGCCGCGGGCAGCACCCGCAAGGCCAGCGTCAGCGCACCACCGAGCGCGAGGAGGACGGGTGCCAACATCGAGAGCATCATGTGCCCGGTCATGTGCACGCTGAACACTGCCGTGGAGTAGCGACCGATTCCCGAGGACGTGCTGATCAGAAGCGTCAGGCAGCCCAGGACCCAGGCGACGGTGCGGCCCACGGGCCATGCGTCGCCGCGCAGCCGCAGACGGCGGACGCCGATCAGATACACCACGGCCATGACGATCGCGGCGGTACCGAAGATCAGATCGAACCGCCAGTCCAGAGCCATTCGCGCGAACGTAGGCGGGCCGCTCAGGTCGTACCCAAGGGCCGCCTCCGTGGTGCTGAGGTCGGGGTCGATCTCGGCGGGGGGCGGTGTACGGCCGAGCCCGACGGCCAGTCCGATGGTTGCCGCGAGGACCAGTACCTCGGCGCCGGCGAAGCGGAGCAGCGGCCCGCGGGCCGTCGGATCGGCGACCAGGGCCGGTAGTGCGCGGCGACGCTGCATCCAGCCGAAGCCGCCCAGCACTATCAGGGCGACGATCTTCGCCACGATCAGCAGGCCGTAGGTGGTGGTGAACAGGTCGGCGATCGAGACGCGGACCAGGGCGTTGATGACGCCGCTGATGCCCATCACCACGAAACAGACTCCGGCGATCGTGGAGAATCGGCGAGCCGCGACGTCGGCATGTGCGCCGCGCCTGCGAACGTGTGCCAGCAGGGCGAACAGACCGCCCGCCCACAGCGACGCTGCCCCGAGGTGCAGGATCAAGCTGTTGGTGGCGATGTCGTGCGATCCGCCCGCCGAGGAGTGCCCGCTCAGCGCGATGGGCAGCAGCGTCGCCAGGGAGAACCCGAGCAGTGCGGGCGTCCAGGCCCACCGCAACACCGTGCGCGACGCGATAGCGAGTACAACGGCCATGATGGCCGTCCAACGCCAGGCGCTGGCGATCTCCACCTGGTCGAGCGCGATCCAGAGGTTCGCAGGCTTGATGGCTTCGGTGAACGGCTGCCCGGAGGTGTCGGAGAGTGTCAGCGGCACGAGGAGCAGAGCGCAGACGGCCCAGACGATCGAGGCGACCGAACCGGTGCGCACGGCGCGGTAGCCGTCGACGTCGAGCACGCCGTTCTTCTGCGGTGGCACGAGGAACGCAGCCAGTAGAAACGATCCGATGGCGATGACGGCAGCGATCTCACCGATCGCCCGCAGGGCGGGCAGACCGTAGGTAGTGGCCGGGCCCGGATCCGGAATGCCCAACAACACCAGCGCGTCGGACGCGGAGAGCATCACGATGAGCGCCGCAACCACACCGGCGATGACGCCGGCAGTGACGAACACCGTCGTCGTGGCCGAACGCGGATCCACATCCGCCCGGACATCGTCCGCCTGGAGTTCAGCGGTCGAGGGTTCGGTCTTCTCGAGATCCGGTGTTGCCATACCACCAGAGTAAGAGGTGATCGGCGGTAGTCGAAACGCGAGTCCTACACAACGTCGTACTTGCCCGTGCTCACGGCTTCGGTCGCGTCGTGATGGATGCGACCGCGTCGGGCGCGCAGCGGTTCACCGGTACCGCCCCAACGGTGGGCGATGATCTCCGCTGCGATCGATACCGCTGTCTCCTGAGGCGTCCGAGCCCCAAGGTCGAGCCCGATCGGACTCGCCAGATGAGTGAGTTCCGTCTCCGTCAGACCCGCCGCACGCAGCCGAGCCGTGCGGTCGTCGTGGGTGCGGCGCGATCCCATCGCGCCGACGAACGCCAGAGATGGAATACGCAACGCCACCTCGAGCAGAGGCACGTCGAATTTGGGGTCGTGAGTCAGTACACAGACGACGGTGCGTTCGTCCACCTCCCCCGCCGCGAACTGCTCGGACAGATAGTCGTGCGGCCACGCGACGACGACCTCCTCGGCGGCGGGGAACCGCTGCGGGGTCGCGAAGACGGCACGCGCATCACAGACGGTGACGCGGTAACCGAGAAATGCACCCTGCTGCGCGACCGCGGCAGCGAAATCGATGGCTCCGAACACCAGCATCCGCGGCGGCGGAGCGTGGCTCGAGACGAACACCTCCATCCCCTCCCCCCGTCGCTGACCGTCGGGGCCGTACGTCAGGACAGCCGAACGACCCGCGGCGAGAAGCCCCTTCGCATCGTCGGCCACCGCAGCGTCGGCGCGCGCGCTGCCGAGCGAGCCACGGCTGCCCGATTCTCCGACGACAATTCTGCGGCCGAGCCGTTCCGGATCGGTATGTGCAACGACGGTCGCCATCGCCACGGGCACGTTGCCGCGAACGTCCGCGACGAGAGCCTCGAATTCGGGAAACGTGTGCCGAGAGATCCGCTGCACGAACACGTCGAGCGTTCCGCCGCAGGTGAGCCCTACGGCAAAAGCATCGTCCTCGGATATCCCGTATCGAGTGAGAACCGGCGCGCCGGAACCCATCACGTCCTGTGCGAGTTCGTAGACCGCACCCTCGACGCAGCCGCCCGAGACCGAGCCGGCAACGGCGCCGTCCGAGCCGACGACCATCGACGCCCCGACCGGACGCGGTGCCGAATCGAAGGTGCGCACCACCGTCGCGACCGCTGCCACGTCGCCGGACTGCCAGATGTGCAGTACGTCGTCCAGGATGTCGTGCATCGAACCTCCTTCGGCACAGGTCGAAACGATTCCGAGAACACCGGCTCCCCTCAGGATGCCAGCTCAACCCGTGCCTGCTTCGACGGCACGGGCGGAAAGGTACACTCGTCAACCGTGCTCGAGCGGGTCCGCCCGCACGCGCCAGCCTCCGTAGCTCAGGGGATAGAGCAAGGGCCTTCTAATCCCTTGGTCGCAGGTTCGAATCCTGCCGGGGGCACCGATGATGACCAGCACGAACGCGTGACGCTGCGGCCCACTGTGGTTGACTTCGAGGTAACGAAGGGTCACACGTGCATCAGCTCACTCTCGGAGTCCTCTCACGTTCACGCAAGCCGAATGAGCGGCGACTTCCGATTCATCCACTTCATCTCGATCGCATCGACGCCGATATCCGAGCCCGCATGTTTCTCGAATCCGGCTACGGCGAGCCGTTCGGACTGTCCGACGAGCACTTGGGCGCGCAGGTTGCGGGCATCGGCACTCGTGCCGAACTCATCGCTCGATGCGACGTGATTCTGCTGCCGAAACCGCAGGCCGAGGATCTCGCCGCACTGCGTCCCGGGCAGACGCTGTGGGGTTGGCCGCACTGCGTCCAGGATCGAGCGCTCACCCAGATCGCCGTCGAACGCAAACTGACACTGATCGCGTTCGAGGCCATGAATCACTGGACGCAGGATGGCTGGTTCAATCTCCATGTGTTCCACAAGAACAACGAATTGGCCGGCTACTGCTCGGTGCTGCACGCGCTGCAATTGATCGGTTCCACCGGCGATTACGGCCGACGGCTGCGTGCCGCGGTCATCGGCTTCGGGGCCACGGCCCGCGGTGCCGTGACGGCACTGAGCGCGCACGGCATCCACGACGTCGACGTCCTGACACAACGCGGTGTCACGGCCGTCGGTTCGCCCATACATTCGGCCAACATCGTGAACTTCGATCTCGACGACGCCGATCCCCGACGGAGCCGAGCTCTCACTCCGGACGGACGGGTGCCGCTCTCCCAGTTCCTCGCCGACCACGATGTGATCGTCAATTGTGTTCTGCAGGACACCAATGCGCCGTTGACGTTCCTGACGAACGACGATCTGCCCACTCTCGCACCCGGCACACTCGTGGTCGACGTCTCCTGCGACGAGGGAATGGGCTTCGAATGGGCGCGCCCCACCTCGTTCACCGATCCCATGTTCACCGTCGGCGACAACGTCAAGTACTACGCCGTCGACCACAGCCCGTCCTACCTGTGGAACTCGGCCACCTGGGAGATCAGCGAATCGTTGCTGCCGTATCTGCGAACCGTCCTCGACGGCCCCTCGGCCTGGAGCAGTGATGCCACCATCGAGCGAGCGATCGAGATCAGGAACGGCGTCATCGTGAACCCCAATATCCTTGCGTTCCAACACCGCAGTGCGGAGTACCCGCACACCGCAGCATGAGCGAGGACGCAGCATCGCCCATCACGTGGACCGAGGACGGTAGCGAGCGGACGTGTCGGTGGCAGTCCGAGAACGGCGCTCCCCCGCCTCGGGTGGTGCGGATAGTGAACGATTCGACCACCGCCGATGTGGCGTACAAGATGGCCACGATCGGTGAGGCCCTGTTGTGGCGCGGCGATTACAACAACGCTCGGCAGCTGTTGTCGGCGATGACCCGGCGGGTACCGGCCGCCAAACACCTACCGGATGCGTCGGGTGCGGAGCGGTTCCATCTGCACCGCCAGTACCAAGCCAGACGTGCGCGAGTGCTGGGAATGCTTCTGGTGGAACTCGATTCGGATGTCCGTCTCGATCTCGGCCGGGCACCGGACGTGCGGGCGGCCGTGACGGAAGCTCTCGGCCCGGACGCTACGCCCTGTGTGCTCTCGTTACGCGAACTCCTCGGCATGGTCGGTGCACACGAGTGGCGCCGCAAGGGCGTCTTCGTGCCGGCGCTCGACGCCTCGATCCACCCGCACTACGGAGTCTTCTCTCCTGTCCGCGGCGAGTACGTTCAACTCGTCGCCGACGCCCCGCTGCCGGACACGAACCGAGCGTTCGACATCGGTACCGGCTCGGGCGTTCTGGCTGCAGTACTCGCCCGCCGCGGCGTGACCTCGGTGATAGCGACCGACAAGGATCCGCGGTCGGTCGCGTGCGCACGAGCCAACATCGATGCTCTCGGATACGCCGATCGGGTCGAGGTGGTGCAAGCCGACATCTTCCCGTCCGGGCGCGCGGGACTGATCGTGTGCAACCCGCCGTGGATCCCCACGAAACCGACATCGGGCATCGAACATGCGGTGTACGACCCCGGCTCGCGAATGCTCAAGTCCTTCCTGAGTCGACTCCGCGGGCATCTGACACCTCACGGCGAGGCGTGGTTGGTGGTCTCCGACCTCGCCGAACTGCTCGAATTGGTCACTCGCGCAGACCTTCTCACGGCCATCGACGCTGCGGGCCTGGCCGTCGTCGGCCGCACCGACACCACCCCGACGCATTCACGCGTCACCGACAGCTCCGATGTGCTGCACGAGGCACGCTCGCGCGAAACCACGTCGTTGTGGCGGCTGCGCGCACGCTGAACCTGGGTACACGAGAGCGCCGCCCGAGCAATGCTCGGGCGGCGCTCTCCTCTATCGGGTACTGCTCTACCGTTCGCGGGTCTCGAACTCGCCGTTGATCACGGTGCCCAGCGGTGCGTCACGCTCCGCCTTCTTCGCCGCCTCACGCATTTCGATTCCGTCGGTGATCAGGTCGCCGATTTCACGAGTGACGTCGCGGACGGCTCCGGCGATGATCACCACGATCCGGCCGACGTGCTCCGCGGCCGATTCGGTGAATTCCTGCACGGTGTCCTTGTTGCGCTCGAACTTTCCTACCAACAGGACCGCCCCCTTCGAAGTCGTCACGCTGCGCTGGTCTTCTCACGCTCGACGATAACACCGGCCGGAGCCGCCGATCCCGTGAGCGAGTTGGGCAGCGCGAGCTTGAAGATCTTGCCCCACACGGTACCGATCTGGTGGAAGAAGCCGCCGGTGTTGTACGGCAGGTCGTACTTCTCGCACAGAGCCTTGACCTCGGGCGCGATCTGCGGGTACCGATGCGCAGGCAGATCGGGGAACAGGTGGTGCTCGATCTGGTGCGAGAGGTTGCCCGACATGATGTGGAACAGCGGGGTGCCCTCGATGTTGGCCGATCCCAGCATCTGACGCACGTACCACTCGCCGCGGGTCTCGTCGGCGGTCTCTTCCTTGCTGAACGTCTGGACTCCGGTCGGGAAGTGACCGCAGAAGATGATCGAGTAGGTCCACACGTTGCGGATGAGGTTCGCGGCGACGTTACCGACCACGGTGGAAGCGAAGAACGGGCCGGTCAGCGCGGGGAAGATCACGTAGTCCTTGAGCGCCTGCTTGCCCGCCTTGCGCCACATACCCTGCAGCAGCGGCTTGACGTCGTGCCACTTGCGCTTGCCTTGAACTATGTTCTCGGTCTCGAGGTCGTGCAGCATGACGCCCCACTCGAAGAACGTCATCAGCAGGAACGCGTAGACCGGGTTACCGAGGTAGTACGGGTTCCACTTCTGCTCCTGGTCCATGCGCAGGATGCCGTAGCCGATGTCGCGGTCCATGCCGACGATGTTGGTGAAGGTGTGGTGCATGTAGTTGTGCGAGTGCTTCCACTGATCTGCCGGGCAGACGGTGTCCCACTCGAACACCTCGGAGTTCAGGCCGGGCTCACGCATCCAGTCGTACTGGCCGTGCATGACGTTGTGGCCGATCTCCATGTTGTCGAGAATCTTCGCCACACCGAGGGCACCGACACCGGCAAGCCACGCGGGTGGGATGAAGGGCAGGTACATCAATGCGCGTCCGGTGATCTCGAGGCCGCGCTGCGCCTTGATGATCTTGTAGATGTATTCACGGTCCTCGTCGCCGAGCTCGGCGACGGTACGGGCGCGCAGGTCGTCGAGTTCGCGGCCGAGTTCTTCGACCTGCTCGAAGGTCAGCACGGTCGGCTGGTCCGGCAGGGTCTCGTTGCGACGAAACGGCAGGACGGCGGTGGGCAGGATCGAGAGAATCGTTCCGAGCATCTGATGATCTCCAATTCGATCGGGTCGAGACGGGTCTGGGGTCGTCTGTGTTCGAGGTGGATCTAGATGTCGATGTCGACGTCGCCCAGGGCAACGGACACGCACAGCTGGATCTTCTTGTCGGATTCGGTGTCGGTCTCACCGGTCTTGATGTTCTTGGTGCAGCCGGACTTCTTCACCGAGGTGCAGGTGAAGCAGATACCCATCCGGCAGCCGTTGGCCGGTGTGAGTCCCGCTGCCTCGGCCAGTTCGAGCAGCGTCTCGCCGTCGTTCTCCGAGGACACATCGCTGCCGGAGAACGTGGTGGTTCCGGTGACGTCGTCGCTGACGGTGGCGAACGAGGGCGTGAATTCCTCGAGGTGCAGCCGCTCGCCCAGACCTGCGTCGTCGAAGAACGAGGTCACGCTCTTCATCAGTCCGGGGGGTCCGCACAGGAAGGTGTCGGCCTCGGCGAACCACGGGGCCACTGCATCGAGATGTTCCTGGCCGAAGAACCCGTGCAGGTCGCCGCCCGTCTTCTGCTCGGTGTACGCGAACACGATGTCGACGTTCTCGTACTCGGCGGCGATCTTCTCGAGGTCCTTCTTGTACGCGACGTCGTTCTCGGTGAACGCGTAGTGCAGGAAGGTCAGGTTGCTGCTGTACCCCTCGTCCAGCAGGGACCTGAGCATGGACAGCACCGGCGTGATGCCGCTGCCGCCGCTGATCAGCAACGTCTTGGCCGGGCGTGGTTCGGGAAGCTCGAACGTGCCGTCCGCCTGCGACAGGCTGACCACCAGGCCGACGTACGCGTTCTTGTGCAGATACTGCGACACCAAGCCCTCGGGATGCGCCTTGATCGTCAGTTCGATCCGGCCGTCCTTGCGGTGCTGCGAACAGGCAGGCGAGTAGCAGCGGGTGTGGCGAACCCCGTCGATCACGACGCCGACCTGAACGAATTGGCCGGCCTTGAATCCCTTCCACTGACGCGTGGGACGGATGGTGAGAGTCAACGAGTCTTCGGTGGACCGGTGTATCGCGGTTACCTCACCGCGCAGGTCTCGAACGGTCGTCATAGGATCGACGAGTTCGAGGTACCGGTCGAGCGCGTGGGGTGTCGCCATGGCCTCGAACAGGGAAAGAAGCGAGAACTTGCGCGAACCCGAGGTCCGCGACGGACGTTCTTGAAGCGTCATTCCATCCTCCCTAACCGGATCGAAACCTACGACCCATTCAGTGAACGATTGTGCACTAACATGAGTGTGGCAGAGCGACACCGGTATCTGTCAACGTTTATGTGACCGCCGTTACAGACCGAATTCACGGTTCTGCGATGTCGGGGAGGAACCGGAGGGGAGATCACAGAATGCGCGCCCATAAACTGGACGTTGTGACAGAACCGGGGACCCGTGCCGAGCGCAAGGAGCGCACGCGTCAGGCATTGATCGACGGCACCCTCGACCTGCTACGCGAGCGTTCTTTCGCCAGCGTCAGCTTGCGTGAGGTCGCCCGATCCGCGGGAATCGTCCCCACCGCGTTCTACCGACACTTCGCCTCCATGGAGGATCTCGGCGTCGCTCTCGTCGAGGACAGCATGCGCATGCTGCGACAGATGCTGCGCGACGCGCGACGCAACCCCAGCACCAAGACCGCCACCGAATCCTTCGGCATTCTGGTTCGCCAGGTTCGCACCCACGAGGATCAGTTCCGATTCCTCAGTCGCGAGCGGTACGGCGGCGTCACCGAAGTGCGCCGTGCCTTCGCGACCGAGCTACGGCTGTTCGTCAGCGAGCTGACCATCGACCTGTCCCGCATGCCCGGCCTCGAACAGTGGGACGTCGCCGATCTGGAGATGACCGCCGACCTGCTCGTCTCGACGATGCTCACCGCTGTGGTCGGTCTGTTGGAAATCGACAGACCGGGTAGTGCGAACGAGAAGGATCTGATCGATCGGACCCAGAAGCAGATCCGCATGATCATGCTCGGCATGAGCCGATGGGAACCACGACGGGCTCGAGAGTTCGACGAGACGACTGCGAAGGGATGACCATGACCGAGGTGAGTGTCGGCGAGTACGTCTTCGACGTTGCGATGTCGGGCCCGGCCGACGGCATTCCGGTGGTTGCGCTGCACGGCTTTCCGCAGACCAACGCGTCGTGGACCGCGGTGACTCCCGGCTTGGTCGACGCAGGGTGTCGGATGATCGCCCCGAACCAGCGCGGCTACTCCCCCGGTGCCCGCCCGGTCGGCGTCGAGCACTACCGCATCGAACGTCTCACCGGTGACATCCTCGGACTGCTCGACGCGCTCGATCTGCCGTCGGCGCATCTGGTCGGACACGACTGGGGTGCGGTGGTCGCCTGGCATCTCGCAGCCGAAAATCCGGACCGAGTACGCACTCTGACGGCGGCGTCGGTCCCGCATTCGGCGGCCTTCAACTGGGCCATCCGCGAGGATCCGGATCAGCAGGAGCGATCGAAGTACTTCGGCCTGCTCCGAGAACCGGAGAAGGCCGAGCGGGTGTTGGTCGAGAACGGCGCACAACGGCTCAGGGCCATGTTCGGCGCGGACAGCCTCGACGACGAATACGTTCGGCATCTCACCGTCCCCGGAGCGCTGACGGCCGCATCGAGCTGGTACGCCGCGATGACCAGAGAGTTCGCGAACCTCCCTCCGGTGACCGTGCCCACCACCTATGTCTGGAGCAACGGCGACACCGCCATCGGTCGAGCGGGAGCGGAGCGCTGCGGCGAATTCGTCGACGCGGCGTACCGATTCCTCGAACTGGACGGCATCTCGCACTGGATCCCGGAGGAAGCGCCCGAGGAACTGACGGCCGAGATCCTGGCCCGTATCGACTCCGTCTAGACCCGCTCGGGAGCCCGCACCTTCAGCAGCGCCAGCAGTCCGGCAGCGAGGACGATGATCAGCCCGGCGATACCCGCGCGGTCGGCGTCGAACATCCACACGAACAGACCGAACAGGGACGGCGCGAGGAACGACGCGGCGCGTCCCGTCGTCGCGAACAGTCCGAAGAACTGACCTTCTCGTCCCGGCGGAGCCAGCCGGGCCAGGAAAGTGCGCGCGGACGACTGCGCCGGTCCGACGAACAGGCACAGGATCAGCCCGAAGATCCAGAACATCGTCGGTCCGGAGACGAACAGCAGCACGGTCCCGGCGGCGATCATGCAGGTGAGGGAGAAGACGATGACTTTCTTCGGCCCGATTCTGTCGTCGAACCGTCCGGCGACGATGGCTCCGAGGCCGGCGATGACGTTGGCGGCGACGCCGAACAGCAGCACGTCGCCCGCACCGATGCCGTAGACGCTGACGGCGAGTACGGCTCCGAAGGTGAAGACGCCCGCCAGCCCGTCCCGAAACAATGCACTGGCGATCAAGTAGTTCACGGCGCGGCGGTCTGCGCTCCACAGCTCACGGACATCGCGAAACAGAACTCGGTACGAGGCTGCGAAGCCGGCCTCGGCAGCCTTCGGATCGGCGACGGCTCGCGGCACTTCGGGAACGGCGAACATCACCGGAATGGCCGAGACGGCGAACCACACGGCAGCCAGCAGAGCGACGAGCCGGATGTTCAGTCCGCCGTCGGTGCTCAGACCGAGGACCCCGCGGGTGTCGCCGTCGCCGACGATGAAGCCCACGTAGCACAGGAGCAGCAGTACGATTCCGCCGAAATACCCCATGGACCAACCGAACCCGGATACTCGGCCGATGTTCGCCGGAGTGGAGACCTGCCGCAGCATCGAGTTGTACGGAATACTCGCCAACTCGAACATGATGGATCCGAGACCGAGCAGCAGCAGGCCCAGCCAGAGATAGTGGTAGTCGTCTCGGACGAAGAACAGGCCGGCCATGGCGACGACCGTCAGCGCGGTCAACACCCCGAGCAACCACTTGCGTTTGCCACGCGCGTCGAAGTACTGCCCACACACCGGTGCGAGGAGCGCGATGACGACGCTGGACACGGCAATCGTCCAGCTGAACCAGGTGGTGGCCGAGATCGAACCGGGCAGGTCGTCGCCGACGGCGTCGGTGAGATACACCGAGAACACGAACGTGAGAACAACGGCGTTGAACGCCGCCGAGCCCCAGTCCCAGAACCCCCAGGCGGTGACCTGCTTACGCGTAGTGGCGACTCCGACGACAGCGGCCTCCGGCTGGGTTCCCATGGTTGCCAACACTAGACCGCCACAGCCGTGGGTTGAAGTGCACCTAGTTGCATAAGCACCGTGTTGCATACATACTCTCGGGTGTGGCTTTGGAACACGCGATTCTGGTTTCCCTCACCGAGCTCAGTGGCTCGGGATACGAGCTCGCCCGCCGCTTCGACAAGTCCATCGGATTCTTCTGGAGCGCAACGCACCAGCAGATCTACCGGACGCTGACGCGGATGGACGGGGCCGGGTGGATCACCGGCGAGGCAGTCGCGCAGGACGGCCGGCCGGACAAGAAGGTCTACTCCGTCAGCGCTGCAGGCCGGGCCGAGCTCGATCGCTGGATCGCTGCGCCGACCGATCCCTCGCAGCTTCGTGAGGAACTCGCCGTCAAGATCCGCGGCGCCGCCAACGGTGACATCGAGGCCCTCAAGATCGAAGTCGCCCGCCATCGCGATGTCCATGCCACCCGCCTCGACGTCTATCGACTGATCGAGAAGCAGGATTTTCCGGCCCCCGCTGCCCTCACCGGCACCGCGTTGCATCAATACCTGGTGCTGCGCGGCGGGATTCGCGTCGAAGAAGGATTCACCGAGTGGTGCACCGAGGTATTGGAGAAGCTGTGAAGACCGAGCAGACCGCTGGCCCGTATCCGATTCTGTTGTCGCCGTTGGATGTCGGCGCGACCACGCTGAAGAACCGCGTGATCATGGGATCGATTCACACCGGCCTCGAAGATCGCGCCCGAGACACCGGCCGCCTGGCGGCCTATTTCGCCGAGCGTGCCCGCGGCGGAGTCGCACTCATCATCACCGGAGGCTATGCCCCCAATCGCACCGGTTGGCTGTTGCCGTTCGGAGCCAAGCTGACCAATCGGATCGAAGCCCGTCGGCATCGCCGGATCACCGCTGCCGTCCATTCCGAGGGCGGCAAGATCGCGCTGCAGATCCTCCATGCCGGTCGCTACTCGTACCAACCGTTCAGTGTGTCGGCATCATCGATCAAGGCCCCCATCAACCCATTTCGGCCCAGGCGACTCACCTCGAGGGGCGTCCGCTGGCAGATCCGCAACTTCGTACGCTGCGCCCGGCTGGCCCGGAGAGCGGGATACGACGGCGTCGAGATCATGGGCGGTGAGGGCTACTTCATCAACCAGTTTCTCTCCGAGCGCACCAACAAGCGACGCGACGAATGGGGCGGTTCGGCGGAGAACCGTCGGCGAATGGCCGTGGAGATCGTGCGGCAGACGAGGGCAGCTGTCGGCCCCGACTTCCTCATCGTGTTCCGACTGTCGATGGCCGACCTCGTGGAACAGGGCCAGAGCTGGAACGACATCGTCGCGCTGGCGCAGGACGTCGAGGCAGCGGGTGCGAACATCATCAACACCGACATCGGCTGGCACGAGTCGCGAGTGCCGACCATCGTCACCTCGGTTCCGCGAGCTGCATTCGCCGACATCACCGGCAAGCTCGAGAAGCACGTGGCCATTCCCGTCGCCGCGTCCAATCGCATCAACATGCCCGAGATCGCCGAGAACATCCTCGCTCGCGGTGACGCGCAATTGATTGCGATGGCCAGGCCTATGTTGGCCGATCCGTTCTGGGTCGAGAAGGCCGCAGCCGATTCGGCCGACCTGATCAACACCTGCATCGCATGCAATCAGGCCTGCCTGGACCACGCCTTCGTGCACAAGAAGGTCTCGTGCCTGGTCAACCCGCGAGCCGGACGTGAGATCGACCTGCAGCTGCTGCCGACGAAGAAGACCAAGAAGGTCGCAGTCGTCGGAGCCGGACCTGCGGGCCTGGCCGCGGCACTCACTCTCGCGCAGCGCGGACACGCCGTCAGCCTGTTCGAGGCCAGGAACGAGATCGGCGGGCAGTTCGGAATCGCGCGCCTCATTCCCGGTAAGGAGGAGTTCGCCGAAACGATCCGGTACTTCTCGAGCGCACTCCGTAGCGCAGACGTCGCCGTTCACCTGGACACCCGAGTCACCGCCGCCGAGCTTCTCGCAGGCGAGTTCGACGAGGTGGTGCTCGCCACCGGCGTCACTCCCCGAATTCCCAAGATCCCCGGCATCGAGCATCCGTCCGTGCTGTCGTACGCAGAACTCGTGCGCGACGGCAGGCCCGTCGGCGATCGGGTCGCGGTCATCGGTGCCGGCGGTATCGGTATCGACATCTCCGAGTTCCTCACCACCGACGCCTCCCCCACGCTGGATCTGAAGGAGTGGAAGCAGGAGTGGGGCGTCACCGAGCCCGAGGCCGCGCCGGGGGCGTTGACGACTCCGGTGCCCGCACCGTCTCCGCGTGAGGTGTATCTGCTGCAACGCAAGCCGGGACGCATCGGTGCAGGGTTGGCGAAGACGACCGGTTGGGTCCATCGTGCTGCACTGAAAGCCAAAGGTGTGCATCAGCTTTCGGGCGTCAACTACGAGAAGATCGACGACGCGGGGCTACACATCTCCTTCGGCGACAAACACGAGCGTCCGCGCGTTCTCGAGGTGGACACCATCGTGATCTGCGCGGGCCAGGAGTCGGTTCGCGACCTGGTCGACGAGCTGGAGGCCGCGGGCACCACCACGCACATCATCGGCGGTGCGGACCTCGCAGCGGAGCTCGACGCCAAGAGGGCCATCGAGCAAGGCACCCGGCTCGCGGCCACGATCTGATCTGTCCGCTAGCCTGTCTCACCGTGAGCCTGCCCAAGCCAAGCCCCGATGCCCGCGCCGTCGTCACCGGAGCCTCCTCCGGAATCGGTGAGGCCCTGGCCACCGAACTCGCCGCCCGCGGACATTCACTGATCGTGGTGGCTCGACGCGGCGAGCTGCTCGAGGCGTTGGCGGCGAAGCTGACGGCCGAGCACGGCGTTGCCGTGGAGGTGCGTCAGTCGGATCTGTCGAATCGTCAGCAGCGACAGGAACTGGTCACCGAGCTGTCCGAGCGCGAGATCTCGATACTGTGCAACAACGCAGGTATCGCTACGTTCGGGCCGTTGGCCGATCTCGATCCCGCGTACGAGCGCGACCAGGTCGAGCTCAATGCCGTTGCGGTACACGACCTCACGTTGGCCGTCATACCCGGCATGATCGGCCGCGGCGCAGGCGGCATCCTCATCACCGGTTCGGCCGCAGGCAACATGGCCATTCCCAACAACGCGACGTACGCCGCCACCAAGGCATTCGTCAATACATTCTCCGAATCGCTGCGCGGTGAGCTCGCGGGCACCGGGGTCAACGTCACCCTCCTCGCTCCCGGCCCCGTCCGCACCGAGACACCCGATCCCGCCGAGGCCTCGATCGTCGACAGGATGGTTCCCGACTTTCTGTGGATCGACAGCGCCTACACCGCGAAGCTGTCCCTCGACGGCCTCGAGAAGAACAAGATGCGCGTGGTACCGGGACTGCTCAGCAAGGGCATGTCTGCGGCCGGGCAGTACAGCCCCCGCAGCATCTCCGCACCGATCATCGGCAGCTTCTACAAGAAGCTCGGCAACTGATCTCAGCGCCGGCGGCGGCGTCCGGTTCCGAAGATACTGCGCGAAATCTCCCGCCCGGCAGCCGAAGCGGCCGAGCGTAGAAAGCTCTTGACGGCAGGGTTGCCCATTATCCGCTCGGCGGCCGACGGGCCTTCCGGCTCGCTCGGGGGTAGATCCGGCAGATCCGCAGGCAGGGGCGGGATGTCGAACTTCTCGGCCGGAGCGGGCACATTGGCCACGCGAGCGCTCATCCGCTCGTAGGCCGACTCCCGATCGACCGTCTCCCGGTACTTCGCGGACAGTGTGCTCGACGACGCGGCCGCCGCGATGGCGTCGTTGCCGATGGTGTCCATCAACGAGCGCGGCGGGCGAATCTTGGTCCAGGCCACGGGCGTCGGGGCACCCTTCTCCGAAAGCACCGTCACGATGGCCTCGCCGGTACCCAACGACGTCAGCGCCTTCTCGAGGTCGTACGCGTCGGTCTTGGGGTACGTGCGCACCGTCTTGTTCAACGCCTTCTGATCATCGGGCGTGAACGCGCGCAGGGCGTGCTGAATTCTCGCGCCCAACTGGGAGAGAACATCGTTGGGAACGTCGGTGGGCAGCTGCGTACAGAAGAAGACACCGACACCCTTCGAGCGGATGAGCTTGACGGTCTGCTCCACCTGCTGCAGAAATGCCTTCGATGCGTCGGCGAACAGCAGGTGCGCCTCGTCGAAGATGAAGACCAGCTTGGGTTTGTCGACATCGCCCACCTCGGGCAGCGTCTGGAACAGATCGGCCAGCACCCACATCAGAAAGGTGGAGAACATCACCGGCCGCGTAGCCTGCGCCCCGAGCTCGAACAGCGTGACGACGCCTCTGCCGTCCGGGCCGACGCGCAGCAGGTCCTCGGTCTCGAGCTCGGGCTCGCCGAAGAAGGTGTCGCCGCCGTCGGCTTCGAGGTTGACCAGCGCGCGCAGAATGACGCCTGCCGTGGCCGACGAGACGCCGCCGATGCCTTTCAGATCGGCCTTGCCCTCGTCACTGGTCAGGTGCATGATCACCGACCGCAGGTCCTTGAGATCGAGCAGGGCGAGCCCCTGAGAATCGGCCCAGTGGAAGATCAAGCCGAGGGTCGATTCCTGAGTGTTGTTCAGCCCCAACACCTTGCTGAGCAGAATCGGCCCGAAGGCGGTGATGGTGGCGCGGATCGGTACCCCGATTCCGTCGGTGCCGAGCGAGAGAAACTCCACCGGATGGCCGGCGGGAGCCCAATCCGGAATGCCGGTATCAACGGCTCGGCTGCGGATCTTCTCGTTGTCGGCTCCAGGCTGCGACAAGCCAGACAAGTCACCTTTGACGTCTGCCATGACCACAGGAACGCCCGCGGCGCAGAGCTGTTCGGCAATGCCCTGCAGCGTCTTCGTCTTTCCGGTTCCGGTGGCCCCCGCCACGAGGCCGTGTCTGTTCAACGTGGCCAACGGGATGCGGATACGGGCGGACGGATCGGTGACGCCGTCCAGCACCACGGTTCCCAGTTCCAGCGCAGCACCCTGCGAGGCGTACCCGGCGGCGATCTCGGCTGCCTTGCCGGTCGATGCCTGCGGCTGCCCCTCTTCCGCGGCCAGCGCCTCGGCTTCGGCGGCGTCGGCGGCGGCCAGCGCAACGGCGGCGACCCGTGCCGCTTCGACGGCGGCGGCTTTGGCAGCCTTCGCCTTCTCTGCTGGGCTGAGCGTGGGTGCCGGCTGCGTCGGGTCGACTGTCATGTCCGCGTCCTCCATGAACGTGCGCTGATGCTGAACTGGCTCGATCGCCACCGCAAACCCTAGCGGCATCGCAGCTCGCACTAGTGTGGTGCGAGTGCAGGACAAACTCGTGTGGATCGATTGTGAAATGACCGGCTTGGACCTGAGCAAGGACAAGCTGATCGAAATTGCGGCGCTGGTGACCGACAGTGAGCTCAACATCCTCGGGGAGGGTGTCGACATCGTCATTCACGCCGACGACGACGCGTTGGCGAACATGCCGGCCGTCGTCACCGACATGCACGCCAAGTCGGGTCTGACCGACGAGGTGCGCGCGTCGACGGTGACGCTGGAGGAAGCCGAGCAGCGCGTACTGGCATACATCAAGGAGCATGTCCCGGTGGCCGGGACCGTTCCACTCGCGGGAAACTCGATCGCGACCGATCGCGGATTCATCTCTCGCGACATGACCGCGCTCGACACCTACCTCCACTACCGCATGATCGACGTCAGCTCCATCAAGGAGCTCTCCCGCCGGTGGTACCCGCGGATCTACTACGGACAGCCTCCCAAGGGCCTTGCCCACCGGGCTCTCGCGGACATCAAGGAGTCGATCAAAGAGCTGCAGTACTACCGCCGCACGGCATTCGTGGCGCCTCCGGGGCCCTCTACCAGCGACATCGCAGCCGTCGTTCACGATCTCGACACGCAAGCAGGGGCGGATTAGCAACCCGGGATTCAACCCGCTAGTATTGTCGACGCTGCTGATGCAGAGCCCGAAAAGGTTCTGCGGACGCGTGCAATGGTGGGCGTAGTTCAGCTGGTAGAGCACCAGGTTGTGATCCTGGATGTCGCGGGTTCGAGTCCCGTCGCTCACCCCATACGAACAAGGCCGGTCTCCTCGTGAGGCCGGCCTTTTTCGTGCGTCCATTCGCCAGCCCTGTGTGCCACCCCAGCAACTACGCACCCACCCTGACCTCGAATTACGTTGTTGTAATTCAACTTTCAGGTTTCTTGTGGGGTTAATGTGACGTACGGTTACCAATGGCACTTTTGGGGAAGAAAAGTACCAATGTGATTCATGTGTTTTCTGCTACGTGAGTTCAGCGTGCCCCGAAGCGTCATCGAAACATGTTCTTACGTCCTGCTCGCCCCGTCCCGATGGGTGCGCGTCAGGCGCAGACGAGGAGGCTTTTTCGTGGGTCGCAGAATGCACAGAGTCATAGCGGGTTCGATCTTGTCGGCAGCACTGTGCATCGGCACAACCGGCTTGCTCAGCCCAGCGGTGGCCACCGCTCAACCCACGATCGATCTCCCCCAGATCCCGATACCGCAGCCCGACGCGCAGCAACGGGCCGCTATTCTCGCCGCCGTTCTCGACGCCACCGGCGTCCTCATCAACCAGGTCGCAGCCATCGTCCTCGACAGCGACGTGCTCACGGCACCCGACGCAGCCGACGCACCGTCCACGGCGGACCTGCCCGAGATCGAACTACCGATCGCGCCTCCGACCGTGGGCCTGGGCGGGGCAGTGCTCCCCCTCGATGCAGGCAAGTACCGCATCAGTTCCGGCTACGGCGGACGCAACAACCCCACCGGCAACGGATCGCAGTACCACCAGGGCGTCGACTTCGCTGCCGACAGCGGAACCCCCATCTACGCGGTGACCGGCGGAACCGTGGTTCAGGCCGGAGACGCGGGCGACGGCTACGGCAAGCTCGTCCGGGTCAAGAGCGGCAACACCGAGACCTACTACGCCCATCAGTCCAGTACCGCGGTCGCGGTCGGCGACGAAGTAGCGCCGGGCGACGTCCTGGGCGCAGTCGGCAACACCGGAAATTCGACCGGGCCACACCTGCACTTCGAGGTACGCAACAACGGTTCGAGCATCGAACCGGTGGCGTACCTGAAGACCCTGGGCATCGATCCCTCGCTGTACCAGACTCGCGACCGAAGCTAGTTCGGCCGAACCGAGTCCGCTCAGACCGTGGTGGCGTTCCCGGCTTTCCACTCGTCCCACGGGACGTTCCAGTCACCGAGGCCGTCGGTACCCGACAGCGTTCCACCGACGGTGTTCTTCACGACGACGATGTCGCCGCGCTTGGTGTTGTCGTAGACCCACTTCGCGTTGGTGGGACTGAGGTTCAAGCACCCGTGCGAGGCATTGGAATAGCCCTGCTGTCCCACCGACCACGGTGCGGAGTGGAAGAAGATGCCGCTGTAGGACATCCGCGTCGCCCAGTCGACCGGAGTGCGGTATCCGCTGGAGGAATTCACCGGCACCCCGTAGGTCGAGGAATCCATCACCAGATGCTCGAAGCGGTCACCGATGATGTAGACGCCGTTGTCGGTGGGGGTACTGTCCTTGCCCATCGATGTCGGCATGGTGATGACGTCCTGGCCGTTGACGTTGAACGTCACCTGCTTGGTGTTGTCGTCGGCCGTGGCGATGACGGCGTCACCGATCGTGAACGACGTCGTGGCGTTCTCCTGGCCGAAGATGTCGTCGCCGAGATCGCGCCCGTACACGTTCACCGCCACGTCGACCTCGGTGCCGGGTGCCCAGTAGTTCTGCGGACGCCAGCGAACTTCGGAATTGTTGACCCAGTAGAACGCGCCCTCGACGGCAGGCGTCGTGGTGACGGTGATGGCGTTCTGCGCCGCAACCTTGTCGGTGATCGGTTCGTCGAACTGAACCGCGACCGGCTGGCCGATTCCGACGATTGCGCCCGGGTTCGGCAGAACGTAGGGCTTGGTGAAGTTGCCGGGTTGACTGGTGGTGAAGCTCGATACCGTGCTCGACGCTCCCCCGAGTCCGTATGCGTCGGCTTGGACCCGGTACTCGCGGTCGTAGCCGAGCGGTTCGGTGTTGGTCCACGACAATCCGTCGGGCGAAATCGCTCCCGAGACCGGCTCGCCCTCCGGGTTGAGCATCGTCACCGAGGACAACTTGCCGTCGGCGACCGAGACGGTCACCGGGTCGGCCGGCGAGAATCCGACGGCACCGTCGAGGACGCTCGAGGTCAGTTTCGGCTTCATCAGCTCGGTCATCGGATTGGAATCGATCGGCACCGACGGTTCGGAGATGTCCGATGCAGAACTACATCCCGACAGGACTGCCGCCGAAGCAACCACTCCCACCGCGGCGAGTACGAATCCGCGATACACCCTCATGAACCACACCACTTTCCCACTTCGAGCCGACTCGGACGATTGTGCCAGCGAAAAATCTTCACATTCCACTCGACAGCCCGTTCGATGAGTAACGTTCGAGTACCAATCGCATACCGGAAAGTTCGTGTAACCTCCCGTCCGCTGTCGACGTGCCCCCGAACGGGACATCACCGCCCCTGACGGGGCACGGTGAGGACAACGTCATATCCGGCTAACTGACGTGTAATGACGGCGCACCCTGGGGCGGGCACTGTGGAATTCATGGTCACCACGGTGAAGACACTCTGCGCGTACTGCGGCGTGGGATGCGGGATGGTGCTCGAGATCGGCGGCCCGTCCACGTCCTCCGATGCCACTCCGACCAGGCCTGTCGTCACCAAATCCGTCGGCGACAAGTCCCACCCGGCGAACTTCGGCCGGCTGTGCACCAAGGGGACCACCACCGCGGACATGCTCGCCGGTCCCGGCCGGCTCGAGAAGGCCCAGATTCGCCAGCGTCGCGGCGAGCACCCGGAGAGCATGGACACCTCGGTGGCGATCAACGACACCGCCCGGCGGCTGCGCACCATCATCGACGAACACGGCCCCGATGCGCTCGCGCTCTACGTGTCGGGGCAGATGTCGATCGAGGCCCAGTACCTGTCGAACAAACTGGCCAAGGGGTTCATCGGCACCAACCAGATCGAATCCAATTCCCGACTCTGCATGGCGAGCGCGGGAACCGGATACAAGCAATCGCTGGGAGCCGACGGCCCGCCCGGATCCTACGAAGACTTCGACCACGCCGACGTCTTCTTCGTCATCGGCTCCAACATGGCCGACTGTCACCCCATTCTGTTCCTGCGGATGATGGACCGCGTCAAGGCAGGCGCGAAGCTGATCGTCGTCGACCCGCGGCGCACGGCCACCGCGGACAAGGCCCACCTGCATCTGCAACTCGAGCCGGGTTCGGACCTGGCGCTGCTCAACGGTCTGCTCGCGCTCATCGTGGAGAACGGCGACATCGACCACGAGTTCATCGCGGAGTTCACCGACGGGTGGGACGCGATGTCGGAGTTCCTCGACGACTACACCCCGGAGAAGGTCTGCGCCGCAACCGGTCTCGACGAGCAAGACCTGCGGGCCGCGGCCGCGATGATCGGCGGTGCAGAGAACTGGATGAGCTGCTGGACGATGGGCCTGAACCAGTCGACGCACGGCACCTGGAACACCAACGCGCTGTGCAACCTCCATCTGGCGACCGGGGCCATCTGCAGGACCGGCAGCGGCCCGTTCTCCCTGACCGGGCAACCGAACGCCATGGGCGGACGGGAAATGGGGTACATGGGCCCCGGGCTGCCGGGACAGCGAGCAGTGGTCAACGACGCCGACCGCGAATTCGTCGAGGATCGATGGGGCGTTCCGCGCGGAACGCTGCGCACCGACGTCGGCGGCGGAACCATCGAGATGTTCTCCAAGCTCGCTGCCGGCGAGATCAAGGCCTGCTGGATCATCTGCACCAATCCGGTTGCCTCGGTGGCCAACAGAACGACGGTGATCGACGGTCTCGAGCGCGCAGAGTTGGTCATCACTCAGGATGCGTTCGCAGCTACCGAGACCAACGACTACGCCGATGTGATGCTGCCCGCCGCGTTGTGGACGGAAGCACACGGAGTGATGGTCAATTCCGAACGCAACCTCACGCTGTTCCAACCGGCGCTCGAGGCCCCGGGCGGTGCGCTGCCGGACTGGAAGATCATCGCCGACATGGCGTGCGCGCTGGGGTATGCCGACGCCTTCACCTATGCGAGCGCAGAGGAGGTGTTCGAGGAGATCAAACAGTTCTGGAATCCGAACACCGGCTACGACATTCGCGGAGTCACCTACGATCGGTTGCGCGAGAGTCCCATCCAGTGGCCGTGTCCGCCCGAGGTGACAACCACCCGGCACCCGATCCGCTACCTCAACGACGGGGTCAGCCAACGACAGCGAGTGTCCGAGGACGGTTCGATCCCCGCACTGTCCTTCCCCACCCCGAGCGGGCGGGCCCAGTTCTTCGCCAGACCCAGCATGGTGCCTGCCGAGATGCCGGACGACGAGTACCCGTTTCTGCTCAACACCGGACGCCTGCCCCATCAGTGGCACACCATGACCAAGACCGGCAAGGTCGCCAAGCTGAACAAACTCGATTCCGGCCCGTTCGTCGAGGTGCACCCGGTCGACGCCGACCGGCTCGGTGTGATCGACGGCGACGGTGTCGAAATCGCGTCCCGCCGAGGCCGAGCCGTCCTCCCCGCCGTCGTCACCGATCGAGTGCTTCCTGGCAGCTGCTTCGCGCCCTTCCACTGGAACGACGAATTCGGTGAGTACCTCGCCATCAATGCCGTTACCAACGACGCCATCGATCCATATTCTCAACAACCCGAGTTCAAGGCGTGCGCTGTCACGCTCACCAGAGTTGCTGCAGCTCAATCACTCTCACCCGTGGGCGACGATACTTCCCACGATCCGGTCGATGCGCTCGCCGCGATCGTCGGCCGGCCTGCGCGTCCGGCAGAACCGTTGACCACCGTCGAGCAGCGTTACATCGCAGGCCTTCTCGAAGGTCTGGGCAGTGAGGCCGGCCGCAGCGCCGCCGGAACACCCACTCTGCCGTCGCAGACTCCCCTGTCACCCGAGACCCACGCATGGCTCGACGGCGTTCTGGCGGGCCTGTTCTCGCGTAGACCCGACACCGACGGTGCGACTCCCGGCGTATCGGCCGACACCGCCGATCCGGGCCGACGTCCGGTGCTGCTGCTCTGGGCCTCGCAGACCGGCACCGCCGAGGAGTACGCCCAGTCCTGTCTCTCCCACCTGCGGGGAGCCGGCCTGACGATCGCCGAACACTCGATGGATACGTTCACCGTCGACCGCCTGCCCGCCGAGTCCGATGTGCTGATCGTCAGCAGTACCACCGGTGACGGTGAAGCGCCCGACAACGGTGCGACGTTCTGGGACAGCCTCGTCGCCGAGTCCGAGGCGAAGCTTCCGGGAATCCGTTATGCCGTACTCGCTTTCGGTGACTCGAGCTATGCGGACTTCTGCGGCCACGGACGCAGGATCGACGAGCGCCTCACCGAGTTGGGTGCCCGGCGACTGCTGGAGCGGGTCGACTGCGAGCCCGACTACGAGAGCGAGGCGGCGGCGTGGCTCGATGCGGTGGTCGATCGGCTTCGCCGCGATGACAACACCACCGCCGACGAAGCACGGGTGGAGTCCGCCGCGCGCACCGTCCCGCAGACACGAGCGGAGCCGGAACGGTACAGCAAGAAGTCACCGCTGGTGACGACCCTCGTACGCAATCGGGTACTGACCGCACGCGGATCCGTCAAGGATGTCCGCCAGTTCGGATTCCATCTGCCCGACGGGACCCTCGAGTACGAGGTCGGCGACGCGCTCGGAGTGTGGCCGCGCAACAGCGATGCCTACGTCGACGAATGGCTCGCGGCCACCGGCCTGGACAGCGATGCGGCTGTCGATCTCGCTGGATACGGCTCGATGTCGCTCCGCACGGCGCTGAGCCGCCACCTCGAAATCGCCCGTGCAACACCGGATCTACTCAAGTTCGTCCACCGACGAACTGCGGACGACGACCTCGAGGCAATGCTGCATCCCGACAACAAGCATGCGCTGTCCGACTGGATGTGGGGTCGTCAGTCGATCGATGTGCTTGCTGCACATCCGGTTCGGGCCTCGGTGGACGACTGGCTGGGAGTCCTCAAACCGTTGCAGCCACGGCTGTACTCGATTTCGTCGAGTCCGAAGGAAAATCCCAACGAGGTACAGGTGACCGTTTCGGCGGTGCGGTACAACGTGCACGGAGTTCCCCGACGCGGTGTGTGCTCGACCTACCTGGCCGACCATGCGTCGAACCACGATGTGGGGATATTCGTGCAGAAGACCTCGCACTTCAAACCGCCGGACGATCCCACCACCCCGATGATCATGGTGGGCCCGGGTACCGGCGTCGCCCCGTTCCGCGCGTTCCTGCACGAGCGTCGCGCACTCGGGCACACCGGCCACAACTGGCTGTTCTTCGGTGAACAGCACGCCGACACGGACTTCTACTACCGCGACGAACTGACGGCGATGCTGAGCGACGGTTCGCTCAACCGCCTCGACGTCGCCTTCTCGCGCGATCAGAAAGACAAGGTCTACGTCCAGGATCGGATGCGTGAGCACGGCGCGGAGCTGTGGAACTGGATTCACCGCGGTGCCCACTTCTACGTGTGTGGCGATGCGTCCAGGATGGCCAAGGACGTCGACGCCGCGCTGAAGGGCGTGGTGGCACAACACGGCAAGCTCGCCCCGAGCAGCGCCGAGGCCTACGTCAAAGCCCTTGCCGCAGAGAAGCGATACGTACGCGACGTCTACTAGTTCGGTGGAACCGTACGGGTCAGAAACTCGACCTGGTCTGCCACCACCCGCTCGAACGCCTCACCCAGGTAGATCTCGAAATGACCGGCGTCGTAGGTCTTGATCTCTCCGTGCGGAGCCGTCCGTGCGTAACGCAGCGTGGCCTTCGCCGGCGCGACCGAGTCCGTCTCGCAGACGACGAACAGGATGGGGCAGCGAACGTCCTTTGCCCGACGCCCCGGCCGGTGCCGCACGATATGCAGCGCCACTCTGGCTGCGACTCGGTTGTGGAACGTCTCGTCGGCGTCCGGCGCAAGCGCCAGGTACCCGTCGTAGCTGTCGGGCGAGGTCATCAGTGCGGTAGTTCCGGGTCGTCCGGCCGTGTTCACCATCAGCGGCGGTCGTCCGATCACCGATCCGGCCAGATCACCCAGTGCCCGGCCGGACAGCTTCATCGATGTCCAGGTGTTCGATGCAAGCCCCGAGGCAATCCCATCGGTGAACGGACACTGCGAGATCACTGCCGCGACCTGCTGGTCTCGGGCGGCGGCAACGATGACGTGACCGCCGCCGAACGACGAGCCCCACAACACGATTCGGGAGTTGTCCACATCCGGACGCGAGCGGGCATGGGCAATGGCGGACGCCCAGTCCTGCAGCTGCGATTCGATGTCGAGCAGCTGGCGTGGCTCGCCTCCGCTGGCCCCGAAGTAGCGATAGTCGAACACCAGGCAGGCGTACCCGGCGGAGCGGAAGCGCTCCGCGTAGGCGTCGAGCCGCATTTCGCGCGTTCCACCGAGCCCATGCCCCATGACGATCACTGGAGCGGGGCTCGTGCCGTTCGGAAGGTAGAGCCACGCCGCGCAGTCGTCTCCGCGAGAATCGAACGTGACATCGATGCGATCTGGGATCGAGCCCCCCGGCTGCGAGTTCATGCGCAGACAATAGCTCAGCGAACCGCGCTGCCGTCGCCCTCGACTCAGAACGCCAGCAGCACCTTGCTCGATCGCGATGCATCCGCCGCGATTGCGAACGCGTCGAGCGCTTCGGTGACCGGATATTCGGCCGTGATGACGGCTTCGACGTCGAGCGAGCCGTCGGCCAGTTCCACGATGATGTCGTCCATCTCGTCGTTGAAACGGAAGGAACCGATGAGGCCGACCTCTCGGAGGATCGCCAAACTCCAGACCGCGGTGATCACCCGAGCACTCGAACGTGACGTCTGCCTCGACGGCGGCGATCGCTGCGGAATCGCGAGCATCGATCGTGGTTCACCTCGGGGGTTCGTTGAGATGCTGAGCACAGCGATCGCAGATGTTGCGCAACCTTGTCAACATCTTGCACAAGCGGTTCACCCACGACCGTGCGCCAGGTTTTGACAGACTCCAAGCGACCGCTTCATCGACGAACAGGAGATCCCACGGTGCGCACATTCCCCCTCCCCCACACCGGGACAGACGTCTCGAGCATCGTGCTGGGGTTCATGCGCATCACCGATCTGGACGACGACCGGATCAGACGATTGGTGGCCACCGCTCTCGACGTCGGCGTGACGGTGTTCGATCATGCGGATATCTACGGTGGGGCCCCGCACACGTGCGAGAAGCGATTCGGCGACGCGGTGACACTGACCCCGTCGCAGCGCGAACGCATCAGCATTCAGAGCAAGGTCGGCATTCGCGAGGGCTGGTTCGACTTCTCCGAGGATCACATCGTCACCTCGGTCGAGGCGTCACTCGAGGCCCTCGGCGTCGATCACCTGGACACACTTCTACTGCACCGACCGGACACCCTCGTAGAGCCGGAGGAGGTCGCAGCAGCGTTCGATCACCTGCACGCGTCGGGCAAGGTCCTGGGTTTCGGCGTTTCCAATCACACACCCGGCCAGATCGAGTTGCTGAAAACAGCTGTTACTCAACCTATTCTGTTCGATCAAGTACAACTGAGCATCGTGCACTCGCCGTTGATCGCGGCGGGCCTGACCGCCAACATGGGCACCGAGGATCAGTCGATCGACCGCGACAACGGCCTGCTGGACTACGCGAGAACGCGCGGCATCACCCTGCAGGCATGGTCGCCGTTCCAGAGCGGGACGCCCTCCGGCGTGTTCGTGGGCGACCGCGAGAACTACCCCGAATTGAACGTGGCGCTGGACGAGATCGCCGACGCACACGGCTCGACCCCGTCGGCAGTGTCAACGGCCTGGATCACCAGGCACCCGGCCGACATCCAGGTCGTGCTCGGTACCACGAATCCCGATCGCGTCGTCGAAGCCGCCGACGGTTCGGACCTACGTCTGACCAGGCAGGAGTGGTACCGACTGTTCCGGGCCGCAGGTCACACACTGCCCTGAGCGACGCTCAGCTGCGTCACATCCGCCGTTACCTTATCGTTACCGACTAGCGATCGGTCCGTGATGATCAGGCCTCGATTCGGTGACGTTGCACTGTCAGGATTGCCCCACGGCATGCACCGGAACCTGTAGCCCTCGGGTTCCATCCCCTGCACGTCGGTCGCTAGGCCATCCGAACTGAGAGGTTCGCACCGTGACTGTCACCGACCACTCCGATTCTCGCCTCGCACCCGTCCAGCGCGGCAACGCTCACTACTCCATCGGCTCCGAGCTCTACTCCCCTAGCCTGACCGTCGTCCGCGCGGCGGGCGATCTCGATCTGAGGACTCGTACCGATCTGGCGCAGGCGCTCGAAGAGGCCCTGCGCGGCGAAACGGTTGTGCTGCTGGACCTCTCGGCGGTCACCTTCATGTACTCGGGCTCGGCATGCGTCATCCTCGACGCTGCCTCGCGCAGTGGAGGCCGCCTCGAGATCTTCGCTCCGACGCGACCGGCGCGTATCGTTCTCGACGCACTGGGCGCGGCGACCATCGGGGCGGATCCGCGAGCGGCATGACCGGTGGAGGTTTGCGGTCCGCCCGATTCGGCAAACCCCAGTAGGACAGCGACTCCGGACTGCACGTTTGCCGCCAGTCGACTCCACTGAAGCGAAGCGGCTCGTTCGACTTGCCGCGTGGAGCATTTCACGCACACCGAGGCAAGGATCGACAATGCCCGACCAGTTCAGCAAATCCGACCCGACCACCGCTTTTCCGATGCCCGACCGGGCCGAGCAGGGTCGCCTCGAGCACCCCGGACTGACCCGCGACATGGTCTCCACTCCCGATCACGGTGAGGATTCCTACCGTGGATCCGATCGCCTGCACGGCCGCAAAGCACTGATCACCGGCGGCGACTCGGGCATCGGCCGTGCAGTTGCACTTGCATTCGCGCGCGAGGGTGCCGACGTCGTCATCGCACACCTCGAATCCGAAGGTCCGGACGCGCAGACCACTGTCGACCTCATCGAGGGAGCCGGCCGCGCCGGCAGAGCCATCGCCTGCGATCTCACCGACGAGTCCCAGTGCGTGCAGTTGGTCGACACTGCGTCCGAAGTTCTCGGCGGACTCGACATAGTCGTCAACAACGCGGCTTTTCAGATGGCGCAAATGGGCGGCATCGCGGACATCACCACCGCACAGTTCGATCGCGTGCTCAAGACCAACCTGTACGCCCTTTTCTGGATTTCGAAGCGCGCAACCGAGGTCATGGAAGCGGGCTCCACCATCATCAACACCACCTCGATCCAGGCATCCAATCCATCTCCCGAGCTGATGGACTACGCCACCACCAAGGCCGGAATAGTGGCGTTCACCAAAGGTCTCGCAAGCGATCTCGCCGAACGCGGAATTCGCGTCAACGCCGTTGCGCCGGGCCCGATCTGGACACCACTGATCCCGGCCACGATGCCGGCGGAGAAGTACGAGAAATTCGGCGAGACCGTCCCGTTGGGGCGGCCGGGACAACCCGCAGAGCTGGCACCGGCATACGTCTTCCTGGCATCGAACGAGTCGAGCTACATCACCGGCGAGACCATCGCGGTCACCGGCGGCACGCCCTTCAACTGATCTCGTCGGCGTCCTCGGATCCGCACCAGGTTCGAGCCCAGTACCGGAAACGGTGTTCGCAACTCCCACCGGACGAAGGCGACAATGGCTGCCGATCTCGTTACATCTACAGTCGTTCTGTAGCTATGTTGTCCATCATAGCTGGAGCCGCAGTCCCGGAACCGGAGCAACGCCATGTCCCCTGACACCGACGTGATCGATCTGAGCAGCCCGCTCACTCTCGCCTGCGGGCAGATCCTGCCCAATCGCGTCATGAAGGCAGCTCTCAGCGAAGGACTGTCCACCGCCGAACACGGCCCGGACTCCCGCCTCGAGACGCTGTACCGCCGGTGGGGCGCGGGCGGCTACGGCCTGGTGGTGACCGGCAATGTGATGGTCGACCGGTCCCATCTCGGCGAACCGGGCAATGTCGTCATCGAGGACGACCGCGACCGCGATGCGCTGGCCCGGTGGGCGAAGGCGACGTCCGACGGCGGTGCCCCCATCTGGATGCAGCTCAATCACCCCGGTCGACAGGCCAATCCGCTCGTCACCCGCACCAAGCCCGTTGCACCGTCCGCTATCGCTCCCAACATCCCGGGAATTCCAGCACCTCGTGCGTTGAGCGAGAACGAGATCCGCGACATCATCGGCCGATTCGCCACCGCAGCGGCGGTGGCCGAAACGGCCGGTTTCGACGGCGTGCAGATCCACGGGGCGCACGGCTACCTGGTGTCACAGTTCCTCTCGCCGCTGTCCAATCGGCGCGAGGACGCCTGGGGCGGCGACCTCGACGGACGAATGCGATTCCTGCTCGAAGTCGTCCGCGCAATCAGAGCAGCGGTGTCGCCGAGTTTCGCAGTGGGAATCAAACTGAATTCGGCGGACTTCCAACGCGGCGGGTTCAGCGAGGAAGAATCACGCATCACCGTCGAGCATCTGGTTCGGGAATCCATAGATCTGATCGAAATCAGCGGTGGCAGTTACGAATCGCCCGCGATGATGGGCACCGCGAGCACCCGCGACCGTGAGGCGTACTTCCTGGAGTACGCGCGAACGGTGCGCGACGCGGCCGGAACCGTGCCCCTTGCGGTCACCGGTGGTTTCCGTACCCGCTCGGTGATGAATGCGGCAGTGCACTCGGGTGAGTGCGACATGGTCGGCCTCGGCCGTCCGACTGCCCTCGCCCCGGCCGTCGCGAACTCTCTGGTCGACGGCACTCTGGATCGGGTCGAATCGCCGCGCGTGGCTCTACGCGTCCCGTCGAAGTCCAGCGCGTTCAAGCAGATCAACGGCGCTCTCGACCTGCAGTGGCACACCGACCAGTTGCAGCTCATCGGCGCTGGGCGTCAACCGAATTCGAGCCGTCCGGCGTGGAAGACAGCGGCCACGATGATGCAGCGCAACGGCTGGGACGCCTTCCGAAACCGGCGAGGCTCCGCTCGGGTGGACACTTCTGCCGCCGCGGCGAAGTTTCGCCGCGAGCGCTGGATCGGCAAGCACATCGCGAATCCGGTCGTCAACGGACTCACGTCGATCGGCGTACGAACCTCTCTGGTCACCGATATCGAGACAGTCGGCCGCAAATCCGGCTTGCGTCGGCAGGTTCCGGTGTCGGCAGTGTTCGACGACACCGGAGCCTGGCTGATCTCCCAGCACGGAACCCGATCCGGCTGGGGAGCCAACATCACCGACGAGCCCAGAATCCGAATTCGCGTGGGGAGCCGATGGCGCACCGGAACAGCAACGTTCGTGCCCGACGACGACGTCGCCCTCCGAGCGCGATCCTTCTCGAACAATCCGGTGCTCGGACGCCTCATCGGAGCAGGCTTCCGTGCGTTGCAGACCGACCCGGTGTCGGTACGAGTCGAGTACGACGATTGAGTTCGTCGTCCGACGCCCGTCGGATGGCGGCGACTCGAGTTCCTCCACGCGACAAGTGACAGAGGACACACCCGCGGAGATGATTGGTTCATGACCAACTTCCCCAATGTCGACCCCGAACTCGCCGCAGCCGTCACGATGCTCCCCAACCTCGATTTCGTCGACGTTCAGTCAGCGAGATCGACGTTGACCTCACTCCTCGATGCGATGCTCGCCGATCTCCCCATGGACGGAGTATCCGTACGCGAGCTCACCGTTCCCGGGCTCGACGGTGCACCGGACGTCGTCGTTCGCTTCTTCACTCCGGAACATCTCGACGGACCGTTGCCTGTGCTGGTGTGGATCCACGGCGGCGGATTCGCGATCGGGTCGGCCGCTTCCAGTGATCCATACTGCGTAGAAGTCGTCCGGGAACTCGACTTCGCAGTGGCAAACGTGGAATACCGGCTCGCTCCCGAGACGCCGTTTCCCGGGCCGCTCGACGACTGCTATGCGGCGCTCGAGTACATCCACTCGCACGCAAGCGAACTGGGAGTCGACCCGGCGAGGATTGCTGTGGGGGGCCAGAGTGCCGGTGGAGGACTCGCGGCAGGAACGGTTCTGCGCGCTCGCGACGAGGGCGTCGTTCCGGTGGCCTTCCAGCTGCTCGAAATTCCCGAACTCGACGACCGCCTCAGCACAGTGTCGATGACCGAGTTCGTCGATACACCGATGTGGCACCGCCCCAACGCAATTCTCTCCTGGCAGTACTACCTCGGCGAATCGTACAGCGGACCGGACGACCCGAACGTCTCGATCTACGCCGCCCCGTCTCGAGCCACCGATCTTGCCGGTCTGCCGCCGACGTACGTCGCCACGATGGAGCTCGATCCGCTACGCGACGAGGGAATCGACTACGCGGTGCGGTTGCTGCAGGCCGGTGTGAGCGTCGAATTGCATTCGTTCCCCGGCACATTTCACGGCTCCGGGATGCTCGCAACCGCGGAGGTGAGCAAGCGCGCGCATACGGAGTCGATGGACGCCCTGCGCAGGGGCTTGCGTCTTCGGGTGCCCGCCTCGTAGCGTCGCTTCATGCAAGGACTGATGTACCGGCTCGCAGAGCTCGACGCCGACTCCGCGGGCATGGTTCGGGTGATCGATTATTTCGATGCGCTGATCAGGCACGGCGCGGACACGTCGGCGATGCTGCGCGCCAGCGCTGCTTTGGCCGATTGCGTCGTCGGAATCGACGTTGTCGGCACGCCCGGCGGACACCGCCAGCATGCGCGCTGCGATCCGAAGGGCCGCTGGCTGACTCCGGCCGCGGGTGAGCGGTCTTCGGTCGAGGAAGTCGTCGTCGACGACGTCGTGATGGGCTCGGTGTGGATCGAACGCGCAGGTCCCGCGCTTCCTCTCGACGACATGCTCGTCGATCGAATGGCCCTGACTGCAGCAATTATTCTGGTACCACGACACATTCCGTCCGCTGCCGAACACACCCGAGCAGTGTTGTTTCCGATGGACGACATCGCGCTGTCGATTGCACTGACCGCATTGCACATCGAGCCGGACGCGCGAGTGAGAGTGGCCATGATCGACGCCGGCTCGGCACCGTCGATCACCCCGGCGACCGCCGGGAAATCGGTCCCGATCACAGTCGACGAGCACCTCCTGTACCTGCTCGCGGACGACGGACCGGCTCGCTCGTTCGGCTCCTCGAATGTGGGTGTCTCGTTGGCGTTGCGAGCTTCCGACCTCCACCGACATCTCGGAAATGCTCGGTTTGCACTGGCTCAGGCAAGCGAGTCCGAGCCGGTCGTGCTTGCCGACCGATACGGCGCACTGAATTTGCTGGAGACGGGAAATGCCCTGACAGCCGGCGATATACCCGATCTGGTACGCGTAGCCGAACTGCGCGCGACAGCTCAGGGGATCGAGCTCATCAGCACTCTCCGCACCTATCTGAATTCGGTCAGTTTGCGCGCGACAGCCAACCGGATGCACCTACATCACAGCAGCGTCGCGCATCGGCTGGCCAAAATTTCGGAGGCGGTCGGCTATCCGGTCGATTCCATCGAGCACCGTGCCCGCGCCACAGCAATGATGTTGGTGCTCGACGGCAGCGACACAGGGGTCGCATAATCACTCGATGGAACCGACACCCACAGGCACGCTGCGCAGCACCGACACCGGCTTCGCCCTCGAGCTGATCAGGACCGTCACCGCTTCGCGCGAGGACGTGTGGGCCAGCCTCACGGAATCGCCTCGAACAGCACTGTGGTTCGGGCCGTGGGAGCGCATCTCGGCCAACACAGTTCGCGTCACGATGCGCTTCGAGGAGGGCGAGCCGGCCTCGGACATGGCCGTCGAAGCGTGCGAGCCGCCCAGCCGACTGGCCGTGCGAACGATCGACGAGATGCAGTGGCGGCTCGAGGTTCGCCTCGACGAGAGGGACGGTTCGACGGTGGTCGTTCTCGTGCACAGTTGCGAGAGCACAGACGGTCTGGGCGACATCGGCCCAGGGTGGGAGTACTACCTGGACATGCTCGTCGCGTCCAGAGACAGCAACCCGTTGCCGAGCTTCGACGACTACTACCCGTCGCAGCGAGAGTACTACTCATCGCTTCGCCCACAGTGAGTCAGTGATTGCGAAGCTCGTCGATGAGCTCGTCTTTCTTCAACTTCGAGTAGCCCTCGAGGCCCAGCTCTCTGGCCCGGTCCGTCAGTTCCTCGACCGTCCAGTCCTCGTAGGATCCGGATTTTCCGCCCTTCCTACCGACCTGATCTCGACCCTCCTTCGCTGCGGCGTTCGAGATGCGGGCGGCCTTCTCTTTCGAGTTGCCTTCCTCGCGGAGTTTCTCGTACAAGCCTTCGTCCTTGAGTTGTGGCTGATTTTCGGAACCCTGCTTCGACGGCATCGGCATTTTCCTTTCACTGGATCGACACCCGAGCGCTACCCGCTCTGCACGGCAACGAATCATGCCGGCAGCCCAGATCGGTGGTGTGCATCGAGTTCCATCGGGTAACCGAACGGGATGCAATTCGATCGACGACAGTCGGAAAGCCTGGCCACCCGCGCGAACGAAGACACGGCCGAAGCTACCCGTGCACCGCTCTCCGTGGGGGTGGTCAGCGACGACGGTTTCGCGTCGACCATCGCGTCTGCCATCGTCGCGAAGCTGCCCGACCATGCAGTGATCGACGGTGAGCGACGCGAGATCCGCGTATCAGGGGCATCGGTTCCGCTCCCGCCCACAGCGACCGGTGCGGCCCCGCTGGGCCAGTGGCTGGCATCTGTCAAAGCCGACGCCGAATACGACATCGTGTTGTGCGTGTCGGAGGTACCTCGACGCCAGGGTTCACGCCCGGTGATCGCCGAGACTCGGGACGGCACGACCGGAGCGCTGTACGTGCCCTCCTTCGGAACCTTGGCGGTGCGAAGGCGCGCTGTAGCGGCTGCGTTGGCCGTATTGCACGAGTTGATCGAAGCCGACGCCTCGTCTCGGCTACCGCGCAGGTACTTCGAGTCCCGTTGGGCGTCCAGTGACTCCGGCGAGGGTGACGAGGTGCTGCTGACGTCGAGCATCTTCGGGCGAATCAGGTTGGTGTCGGGAATGATTCGGTGCAACCGGCCGTGGCGCTTGGTGCCGACGCTGTCGAGCGCGCTGGCCGCAGCCAGCGCTGCCTCCGCCTTCGGCGTGTTCTACGCCAGTATCTGGCAGATGGCAGCATCGATGAGCCTGGGCAGATTGGCGATGATCGGGGTCACCGCAGTGATCGCCATGACGGTGTGGGTCATTCTTCCCAACGGATTGTGGGAGAAGCGGACGTTCCGCCGCTCCACGATCGATCGCTGGATGTACAACGCAGCCACCGTGGGGACGGTCCTCACCGGTGCACTGTGCATGTACGCATTGCTGTTCGCAGTCGTATTGTCCTCGGCCGCGGTGGTGATCTCACCGGAGTTTCTGGCTGCGCAGATCGGTCGCCCCTCGTCGATCGGCGACTACTTCTCCCTCGCCTGGCTTGCCGCATCGCTCGGTACGGTCGCCGGTGCAGTGGGGTCGTCGGTCGCCGATCGTGAGGACATACTCGATGCCACTTACGGTCACCGCGAGTTGATACGTCGGCAGTCGGCAACCGCGTCGTCATCGTGACGCCCCTGATCCCTCCGCGTTGTGAGCTGAAACAAGGAAAACTGGGTACGTTCGGGATATGCCATACCTGGATCGCGTAGCGGACGTGTTCGTGCTGAACCTCGGAACTCGGGGCGTCGACGACAGCGAAAACCGCATGAGCCCGAACTGGGTTGCCGAGATCAATGCACTGCTCGACGAGGTGGAGTCGTCCGCCGGCCCGGCTGCGCTGGTGACGACTGCGACGGGCAAATATTTCTCCACCGGCGTCGATCTGTCGTGGGGTGCCGAGAACCTCGACCAGATCAACCGGTTCATCGGCACAGTGCAGGAAATGCTGGTGCGCTTCCTGACCTTCCCGATGCAGACCGTCGCCGCGATGCAGGGACACACCTACGGCGGTGCCGCATTCTTCGTGATGGCACACGACCACCGCGTCATGCGTTCCGATCGCGGCTTCCTGTGCTTCCCCGGCGTCAACATCGGTGCGACCTACAGCCCGGGAACCGTCGACATGGTGCGAGCGAAGTTGGCTCCACCCGCGTTTCACGAGGCTCTGACGACCGGCCACCGCTACGGTGGTGGCGACGCCATGGCCCTCGGCCTGGTCGACGCGGTCTCGACGCAGGAGCGTGTGCGTCAGGACGCCATCGCCCGCGCAGCCGAGTTGGCCGGAACCCGCGGTGAGGTTCTGGGCGAGATCAAACGCACCATGTACGCCGGTGAGATCCGTTCCCTGCTGACCCCTGTCGCAGGCGTCGACGAAATGGAATGGGTCTCGAACTAGGAGGTGCTGTCAGTGCACCACCAGGACCGGACATTCGGCGTGATGCACCAAGTTCTGGCTCACTGATCCCAATATCGCTGCTGTGAAACGGTTTCGGCCGCGGCTGCCCACCACCAACACCTGGGACGTGGCGGAGATCGACCTGAGTTCGTGTGCCGCCGAAGCACCGACGGACACAGCCCGAACCGGCACCGACCGGTACTTGTCCCGATAGGTATCGACTGTGGCCTGCAACCACTTTCGTTCTGCCTCACGAAGGTGCTGCCAGTCGACCGAGTTGCCGTAGTCGAGTTGGTCGGTTTCGTGCACGGCACCCACGTGGACGGCTAGCAGCTCTGCACCCAGGATGCTCGCCAGCTCGAATGCTGCCGACAGTGCACGCTTCGACGGCTCGGATCCATCGACCCCGACGGCTACGGGCCCCGGCTCGGATCCGGTGTCGCGACGCTCGTGCCATACCAGCACCGGGCAGGTCGCGGCGTTGACGATGGCTGTCGCCGAGTACCCGAAAACGATGTCTCGCAAGGGACCCGACTCGCACGCTCCCACGACGAGCATCGCCGCGTGTGCCGAGAGCGCCTTCGCCATACGTGCAGCCGACAGCTCCGATATCTCCGATTCCACCGTCGACTCGGGATCGACTCCGCGTACTGCGTCGACGGCGCGTGCGAGTACGCCTTCACTCTCCTGCCGCACCCGCGTCGGGAAGTCGGTGGTGTCGAGCTCGGCGGCGACGGCCGCACTCCACTCGTCTCTCGGTGCACCGTGGACGAGGTGCACCGATGTCGATGCCGCCCGAGCGAAATGCGCCGCCCATTCGGCCACCCCCTTGTCCGTGGGCGAGCCGTCGACCACGACCGCGAGCGGTCCGTCGAATGTGGTTGCCGCGATCGTGTGGTCCATCGTTCCTCCGTTGGCCGAAGACGGTTTCTACGTCGTCTCCCACGATCGCTGCTGCGGCTACGCGCCACTAGGGCATTTGGCCACCGGTATGACGGGTAGTTCGGGCGTACGAACTATGCCCGAGCGACCAGAGGTGCAACTTCGGTGCCGAGTAGCTCGATGCCGCGCAGGAGGTCACTGTGGGCAAGCCGCGGATTGGTCATCTGCAACGACAGTCGGTCCACACCGCCGAGTTGTTCGTTCACTCGCAGAATCTTGTCGGCCACCGTCTTCGGATCTCCCATGAAGAACGCACCGTTTGGACCGGAGGTGGCGTCGAACTGCTGCCGACTCGGCCGCGCGAATCCACGCTCCCGAGAGATCTTGGTGAACATCTCGTTCCAGCCGGGATAGATGGTGTCCGCTGCGGCCGTCGTGGTCTCGGCGACGAAGCCGAATACGTGCAGGCCTACCTTCAGCTGCTCCGGTGGATGGCCCGCCTGCGCTCCGGCGCGACGGTACAGATCGACGAGTGGGGCGAACTGTCGCGGCTCTCCGCCGATGATGGCGATCATCAGAGGGAGCCCCAGAAGCCCTGCGCGAGCGAAGGATTCAGGCGTGCCACCGACGCCCACCCAGATCGGCAACGGATCCTGCAGTGGACGTGGGTAGATGCCCTGACGGTTCAGCGCCGGGCGATGCCGACCGGACCAGGTGACCTCGACGTTGTCCCGGATCTGCAGCAGGAGATCGAGCTTCTCGGCGAAGAGCGAGTCGTAATCGGCCAGGTCGAGGCCGAACAGCGGAAACGACTCGGTGAAGGATCCACGTCCCACGACCAAGTCGATCCGCCCCTTGGAGATCAGATCGAGAGTGGCGAACTCCTGGAACACCCGAACCGGATCGTCCGCGCTGAGCACCTTGACTGCGCTGCCGAGTCGAATGTTCTCGGTGCGCGCGGCTGCCGCGGCGAGAATGATCGACGGAGCCGAGTCGTAGTACTCGCTGCGGTGATGCTCGCCGATGCCGAACGAGTAGAGCCCGACCTGATCCGCGAGGGCGATCTCCTCCAGCAGGTGACCCATTCGCTCCTCGGGAGCGATCACCCGGCCGTCGGTCGGATCGGTCACGGAAGAGACGAAACTGTCTACGCCCAGATGCATGGTGGGGCCTTTCGATTCGGGGTGGTCGACTCCATCAGCATCGATGAAGATTCAATTATTCCGACGGGAGGCAGAGCAGGCGGCTATTCTCCCCATCGCTTCAACTCGTCCGCCGCGTAGTACATCTGCTGCGACGCACCGAAGCGAACGAGCAACTGCTGCTTCTCCTCGTAGAACCAGACCACGGTTCCGTAGACACCACTCATGGGCCCACCTACCGCCGTGACACCGTCGCCGATCTCGAAACCGTCCATGGTGTCACCGTACCGATCCGTCGAATCATGGCCCGAAGAGTTCGCAGGCCGTCGAGCAGACTCCCGCCCGGCGCGCGAGAAGTCTGTCGATCCACGCGATCGCCTCGGGATAGGCGGCGGCGTTCACGGCCGGATGGTCGAGCGCGGGAACGAGCTCGGTTCCGAAGTCGATCTCGCGGAGGGTGATGTCGACGCCTCCGGCGGCGTGCCAACGGTGCGCCAGGCGCCGGCTCTGTTCGATCTCGACGGAGATGTCGTGAACACCGTGCACGATCATCACGGGCGCGGCGGGCGGGGTGAAACCGACGGTGTTCGCTGCCGTGAGCGGACCCAGCACGGGCCCCGTCATGAGGGTGCCCAGTGACGCGCCGTCGACCGTCAAATCCTCGGACCGCAGCGGTCCGTATTCGAGCGCGTCGATCGTGCAGAAATCCTGTGCCGCATCGAGAACTGCCCGTCCGCGGTCGTTGAACAGGGCGCGGATATCGCCGGCCCGGTCGGGGTGGGCACCGATCAGCCCGTCGATCGTGTACAGCATCGTCGCGGCGGACTCGGAGCCGTCCTGGCCGTCCACTCGCAAAACGGGATCGGTCGGGGCGGCACCGACGAAGGCACCGACGACGGACAGGTCGGGAGCGTATGTGGAGGCAAGCTCTGCGGCGGCCGCCGAGGCGACACCTCCTGCCGAGTATCCGTAGAGCACCACGGGGGCATCGGTCAGTTGTGTCGCGGCCCGCGCCGAGTCCAGAACGGCACGGGCACTGGCGGTCCGGCCCAGGAATTCGTATTCGCCGGGGGTTCCGAGACCTTGGTAGTCCGTCGTCACCACTTGGTACCCCTGCGCAAGTAGAGGAATCAGCGCCGGCATCGTGGTTGCCAGTCCCAGATCGGACGAGCCCGAGCAGCGGTCGGCGATCCCGTAACTGCCCGGCGCGTACGCGATCACGGGTCGTGGCCCTGGCCCGGCCCACGCACGAGTCGGTGTGATCAGCAGCCCCGACACAGCCACCGCACGATCACCGGGATCAGCCGATCGGTACAGAATTCGCTCGGTGTGCGACCCCAAAACATCGAACTGCGGCAGGGGTTCTCGACGCACGATGGCCCCGGGAGCGAACGTCTCGAGGTCGACGACGGGGGCATGGTAGAAATCGGTCACAGCAGGGGCGGACGAGACAGTCGCGGCCGACAGAACACAGGACACAACAAGGACGAACACGGCGGAGGTGACGACAAGGAGTCTCATGTCGCGAGCAAGTATGCCGCCCCGAGTGCGCATCCGCACTTCCACGCTCCACCACGCGCGGTCCGGATGGATTGCCGATACGACCTGCCCGCTACGTTCGTTGCTTGATCCACGTCGGGACGAGGCTACGTACCTGCGGGGCGCCGGCCAGCAGCGGTGCCACTTCACGTTCGTACGCTCGATAGGCGGGGTGCTGAAGAAATGTGGCCGCGTCCTCGGCGGTGCTGTAATGCTGGAAGGCTGTAATCCCGTCGGGATCGTCGAGATCGAGACCGTAGTAGTAGGCAAGATGCCCGGGGTTGTCGAGCACGGCAGGCGCCATGTGCTTTTCCCACAGGGCTCGGACGGCGTCACGTTGGTTCGGCAGGGTCTGGTGAGAGACGACGACGGTGACACCGGGCGGAACGGCGGTTTCGGTTGTCATGGATGTTCCCTATCGGCTCGGGCATCGGTTCCGATGCCCGACGATCATGCACCAGGGGTGTGACAGGTCGGCTTTGCGGCGCAATCATGCAAATCGGTCCGAAGCTCGGCCCTGTCACGAAGTCGAGGCCGTCGGAGAGAACGACTACCGATAGCCGAATACGACAATCGACTTGCGTTGACCATGACAATGGATGCATGAGCGAGAAGAAGCACTCCGGCATCGAGTTGCGAATGTTTCACACCGACGAGGACGGTGTGCGGCAGGAAGTTCCGCTGGAACCGCTACCTCCGGCATCTCGCACACCGTCGGTGCCACGTGTCGTAGAGCGTGTCCAAGGAACTGTCGACGTGTGGCATGACGAAGAAGGATGGGGTGTGATCGCGTCCGATCACACCCCCGGTGGATGTTGGCTGCACTACTCGGACATCGAGGGACAGGGATTCAAGGTTTTGATCGTCGGGCAAAGCGTCGAACTCGAATACGAGGATCTCGGCGCGAAGTACCCCGGCGCAAATCAAGACGGTTACCGCTACCGGGCCACTTCGACGACGAGCTCGATCACCAGGGCGGCACCAAGCCCGACGCCGAAGCCGATCACCGGCGAGTAGGAACCGGTTACGTGCGCTCGTCCGAGTGCGGATCCACGCGGTGGATTCGCTCGACGGGCCTACTACCGTCAGACATGGTCCACTCCGCCGGACGCTTGTCGACCAGGACGACGTGTCCGACGGTGCGATTGTCGTGCTCCGCAACCCACGCAGCCACCATGTTCTCGGGCGTCAACCACCCTGCCGGATCTTGTGGCCAACGATGCGGATAGTCATCGGCTTTGTAGACCTCCCTCAGCGACTCAACACACCCTGGGACGTCAGCTGGATTTCTCGGTCGGACGAGCACCATCGAGTGAGTATCCCGCACCGACAGACTTCGACGCTCATCAGGTCGCTCGGACAGCAGCGATCGCGCAGTCGCCGTCGGATAGCGGCGCGAGCACTGGATCCGCTCCCCCGAACTCGTCGTTGTGGCGATTGGACCATGGGCCCACTCGATCACAAGAAGCCGCATGTATGAGCCCGCAGATGTGTTGCACGCGAATCTGCGATGCAGCGACACCGCTGACATAATCGCGCCGTGCAGCTGTTCGAGCGTCGGGAGCCAGTGATGACTGCGAATTGGAGGCCCCGGCGTGGCGTCCAAGTGACGTACTCGGACCTTCCTGATGCGTGGCTCGATGCGCTCGATCGTCTGGTCCGAGATCTACGCATACGCCAGTACGGCGGCGATGTCGAATACATCGACTGGGTAGCCGAGTACGAATCGGACAGCGGCATGGTATGGCTGTACAGCGCTGTCACAGTCGTCGGAGGCAGCCGAGGAAGACTGGCCTGCAGTGGAATTGGCGCTTGCGTCGACGACGACGTGGAGCTGGAGCTGCTGTCGATGGCTGACCTCGTTCAGAACGAAGTGGCCGAAGCGGGTACCGCGTGGCCATGGGGAGACGACGGCGGATTCATGCGCCCGGAACTCATCGACGGAGTCGCGATGTGGAAGGACAAGAACTCTCGCGTAACGCGAATCGGGGATCTATCCGAGAAGGACTGAGACAGAACACGATCGGGCCGAGAGCATAAACCCGTCAAGCAAGTTCATCGGCGACCAGCAAACGGAGAACCGCACGCACCCATGTGTTTGCGGACGCTTCCAGGTCATCGCCGGTGAGTGCGTCGGCAAGCTGATCGAGCAAAAGACCCGTCGACTTCATACCCACCGATCGCGAGAGGTCAGCGCGCCCACGAATCGCAACCACGTCGGCCTCCGACACGAACCGCAGGCCACGGTGCGAGAGATCCGCCAAGGTCGACAAACATCCTGCAACAGCGTCGATGACGTGATCCTGATCTACCGCGCCAGTCGAGCGGGTCAGACCCGACATCCCCACGTGAGGCGCAAGATCGGGCACGACCACGCCGAGATCGCACGCAATCGAATACGGCGTGATGCAGACCTGTCCCGACCGGACACTCATTCGACCTGCCACCGCGCGTGGACCCGACGACATCGCATGGAGGACCGCGTCGATAGCACCGGGAGCCTCCGCTCGATGCTCGACCACGATGTGTGCCTGACTTCCCTTGCCGTCCGCGACCACCATCGTCGACGTCTGACCCGCCGGAGAATAGTCGGTGTCGACCACAGCGTCGACGCTCACTATGCCGACCCCGTCCGTCACCAGGCGGTTCCGTGCGAACGACGGCCTACGTTCGGTCAACCGTCGACGCAGATCGTCGTAGTCCGAGGAAAGGGCAGCCGAGTCGGCCCACGCGTCTGTCCCGAGGGAAAGGATCGACGTCTTCCCGATACCTCTGCGTCCCAATCGAATCGAGCGGTTCGCGCGCCGAACAGCCGATTCGGTGACGATGGTCGACGCAGCCAGCGCTCCGACAGTCGTCCCCGCAACTCTGCGCCCCGCCACGGCATGACCGGTGAGCAACTCCCCCGGCCACTGATGCTGCATCAGGTAGACCGCATCCGTATCGATTTCGGAGAAAAAGACGTCGACACTCACGGCGTCACCGGTGGCCGTCACGCGGGCACCAAGACCGACAAGACGTGAACGTCTGAGCGGAGTTTCGCCCGCGGTCTCGGTTCCCAATGCCATTCCGGCGAGCGCAGAATCGGTCGCCCCTCCGAGCTGGACTCGCGCGTGGATCTCTGCGATCAACGACGCCACTCGGATACGGTCGTGACGGGCATTCCTTGCGGCATAGGCCTCGACCTGATCGGCCAGTTCCGCACAGGCGTCGGCGAGCCACACCGTCGACGCCGCCTCGGCCGAACGAGCAGACCTCACTGCGGATGCATGTTGCACACCCGACGCCCCGGCCAGTCCGTCGACGAGAATCGTTCGTGCAACAACATTGGCCATAGTGGAGCCAGCCGAGTCACGAGTTCGAGTAGCACTACTGACGAACACCTCGTCGCTACCCGATTCGTCGGCTGCTCGTACGGCCCACACCGCGAGGACGATCGACTCCGGCGCTGCATGCTCGGATGCCGACGAATGAGTGTGAGCTACATCGTGGGGCGTCAAGAACCGCACGGTGCAGTGCGGCAACTCGACTCGCACTATCGAGTCGGTGGCATCGGGGCGATGCACTGTCGCCTGGTAACCCTCGCTGCGGATGCGCCTTGCCCGCCGCATAGCGGGCGCGCCGATGTGCGATTCGACAAGCGTGTCGTCGAATTCTCCTGGTGTCCATTCCGGTCCGCCGACGTCGGTCCCGAAGCTCGCACGATAGGCGAGCACCAGACCGAGGCGATGTCTGCAGACCGAGCTCGCGCCGCAGGAGCATGACGCGTCGGTGAACGGCACCGAAGCCGGGAGCTCGGTCACGACGCCGTCGTCGAACCGGGCGACGATGCGATCGTCGGAAGCCGATATGCCCGGTGGATGCTCCTCGACCATGCGCAGGGCTCTTTTGACCAGGCCACGATTGGTGACGAGCACCAGTGCCTCGTCGCTGAGCGCCGCCACGTCCGGTCGCGTGCGTTCGGCGGTCATCGGATGCACCCCGCGACGAACTCCGCGAGCCCACCCGGTGTCATTGCGCCCACGTGCACCCCCAGCCGGGCGAGACGCTGGGCGATCTCTCGGTCGTAGTCGGGTTCACCGGCCTCGTCGAGTGCTGCCAACGCCAACACGCGAACGCCCTCGTCGGTCAAGCGAGATACGCTGCGCACGAACCGATCCGCTTGACTCTCGTACAGATCGGAGATGATCACCACGATGGTTCGGCGGGGAGTTTCGACCAGCTGCCCGGCATAGTCCACCGCCTTGGCACCATCGTTGCCGCCACCCAGTTGTACGCCCATCAACAGTTCCACCGGATCCAGAACCTCCGACGTGAGGTCGACGACGTTGGTGTCGTATGCGATGAGGTGCGTTCGCAGCCCGGGAACGTTCCAGAAGCATGCCGCTGTGACAGCAGAATGGACGACGGAATCGATCATCGATCCCGACTGGTCGACCAGCAGTACGAGCGTCCAGGTGTCGGTGTGCCGACGGGTCCGCGAGGTGAACAGCGGCTTTTCGATCGCGATGGCTTTCGTCTCGGGCGACCAATGTTTCAGGTTCGCGAGAACCGTTGCAGGAAAGTCGAAGTTACGAGAGTTTCGGAACGCTGTGCGCTGCCGGCTGCGCGTGCCGTGGAAGGTCTTGCGGACGTCGACGGACAGTTTTTCGATCAGCTCTTTCACCACTTTGTCGACAGCTCTCTTGGCCATCGCGAGAACCCGCGGGTCCATCAGATGTTTCGTTCGCAACACCGCACGCAGGAGTGTCACACTCGGTTCGATTCGCTCGAGCGCCTCGAGATCGGTCACTACTTCGGTGATCTCGTATTTCTCGACTGCGTCTCTTTCGAGGCGGTGAACGGTCTCACGCGGAAACAAGCGGTGGATGTCGTCGAGCCAATCCACTGCGCTCACCACCGTTGTTCCGACCCCACTCGGCCGTCCCCGGCGATCGCGGTGCAGTTCCGTACCTTCGCCTTCTTGCCCCGTTGCCGGCGCACCGCCTGTTCGAGCGCGTGAACCACCCGAGCGCACGCCCTGGGCGGCACGGGCCGGGTCGCGGCCGTACAGCCATTCGAGCGCGGAATCCTGCTCTGCACCAGTACCTGTGGGGTCACCGAGCGCACCGGAGCTGGCGTCACCCAAGATCAATCGCCATCGCTCGGAGTTCATTGCAATCCGATGTTCGCGAGCGCACGATCGACTCGCTCGTCCAGTAGCTCGCCGGACACGACCGAAGCCGCGGTGCCCGGGCCGGCAGGCGTTGGTGCCACGCGTCGAGCGATGACGTCGCGTTCACGCGGAGGAAAGAACTCGAAAGACTGTCTCAGGGCCGGCAATGCCGTCAGAAAGTCATGCTCGGTCATACGTCCTACGACGGTGTCGACGGCCCTCAACACCGCGTCACCGGAACCGGCATCGAGAAAACGTTCACGCGCTACGCCGAAGAGACCTGACAGCCAGTCGCCGAGCCGATCCGGGGGTATGGACCGCACAGCAACCGCCGCGTCTTCCGGCGTGGTTCGAATCCACGACGCGCCCAGTGCCGATCCCCTCATATCCACTGCGGCACCGCTGTCACGCGCCAGCAGGTCCAGTTCTGTCGACGGGTCGTCGCGCAAGAGGTGCCCGGCGTATTGCATGGCATCGGCCAGGGCCGCGACGGCCGCGATTCGACGGAGATCTGCACCCCCTGTTGCCCTGACTCGCCGAGCGAGCGTCAGTACCTTGGGCGACGCGGCTGCCACCACCTCTCCGAGCAGGGCCGAACCTCGGCTCCCGAGCAGCGAATCGTGTCGCCACAGATCGAGAGCAGTACGCAGAAGCAGACCGGTGTCGGCGAGATCGACTGCAGTGTCCAATGATTGGATCGCAGCCGATGCCGACGTCTTCGACACGTCGTCGAGTCCGCACAAGACTGCGTCGAACAGAATCCGTGCGACGGTAGCCATGTCCTTGCCCGCCGACCGCAACCCGGAGACGAGCGCGGCACCCGCCGCGTCCACCAGCGTGTGCCCGTACGCGGCGGCCTCGACGAGTGCCGGAATTCGGCCGGCGTGGTCGGTGATCACCCACTCGTCGATCGACCGCACCTCGGAGCCACCGCTCGGTCCGGCAGCACGCTCGAAGCCAGGAATGTCGAGTAGTCGTAGCTGATGCAGCACGCGACTTCTCGACCGCTCGCGTTCGTCGGTGAGATCCAGAGTAAGAGTGCCGGTGGTCAATTCGAACTCTTCGAGCAGCATGTCGACGTGATGAACCAGCCCAGGCGCAGGGGCGTCGGGATGCAGTTCACCTCGCCGCACTCCCCTCAACGTTCGGATGCATACCTCGATCACCGGGTCGGATTCGACGTCGAGTGGTTCATCCGCACGCGTCCAGGGCAGCGGCGAGGTGATGGCCTCGTCGACGAGTGTGCTCGCGGCACCGTCCAATACGTCACGGCGCGTGGGCACCGAGTGACCTCGCATCGCCGCCAGCGCATCGACCTGCGTTCGGAATCCGGCGAAGTCGGTGGTGGAAACCCGGTGCCCGCGGGCCCGCAGGTTCAGCACGATGGCCTCGATCGCGATGTCCGACGCATGAGCCTGATCTTCCCAAAGCTGTTGGTACCACCACGGTCCTTCGAGTTCGAGGCGACGGTAGGAGTACGGGATCAGATAGCTTCCGACGTCCAGGGCAGAATCCGGAATCGGAACGGTCGGCCAGCTGTCATCGGCCGGTGGTCCCGTCTCGAGCTCCGAGACGATCGCGGCACGGTGGAACCCGCCGCAGACGACGACGACCGAACCGCCCTGTCCACGAGCTGCTTTCACCCAGGATGCCATGTACTTCTCGCGTTCGGAGACGGCGACATCATCCCCGCGGATCAGGCCGAAGTAGCTATCGAGGACATCTCGCATCTCTTCGGTCGTCAGCGCGCCTGCTCGCGCTTCCACGACGTGGTCCCACATCGCATCGATGGTGTCGAGGCCCATCTGCTCGACTGCCTCCACCGCGGCTGGGCTGTATTCGGTGGGGCCAGAATCGAAGTCGGGATGCCAGGACGGTAGGTCGATGAACCGAGTCGCCGCACCCAGTCCGGTGGCCGCTCGCAGCGCGACCCACTCCGGCGAGAACTCGGTGTATGCATTCCACACGACCTGCGTGTGTGAACCCCGACGGGTGTGCGAGAACAGCGCGATCGGCAGTCGGTGTCCGAGCGTCAACTCACCGAGGCGGTCTGTGTAGTCGACCGGACCTTCGATCAGCACGTGGTCCGGCCGCAATCGTTCGATGGTGTCGGCGACCACGCGTGCGCAGGCAGGACTGTGGTGCCGCACGCCGATGACGGCCACCTCGTCGCTATCGTGACGTTCCACCACTAGCTCAGGCGTGCGTGAGCTTCGCGCAGCTCACGCCACGCCTCGCTCGATCGGTAGGACGATCGCTGCTCGATGTAGCGACGCAACCTCGCTGTGTCCTCGGCGTTGTCCTTCGCCGCGGTGCCGGCCAGCGACTCCGCGAGATCGGTGAGCGTGCCTGCATCGCCGCGCATGTACCAGCCGCGAATTCCGGTGGCATGCGCGAGCGAGACCGCCTCGGCCGTACTCATCACCGACGACAACCGCTCGACAGGAGTACCGGCGTCGGTGAATCCCGATCGCAGGTCACGGAACAGCGTCACGAGAAGTTCCGAGACCGCCGGATCTTGATCTATACCCACCCCGGACGCCCGCAACAGCGCTGCCGACTCCGCCCGCACCAGCGCGACCTCGGTGTCGAAATCTGCAATCGGATGTACCGTCTCGAAATTGAAGCGACGTTTGAGCGCGGCGCTCATTTCGTTCACTCCTCGATCGCGGGTATTCGCCGTCGCGATCACGTTGAATCCCTCACGCGCGTAAACCATCGAGTCCGTTCCGGTGAGCTCGGGCACCGCGAGAACGCGTTCGGACAACAGCGACAGCAGGGTGTCCTGCACTTCGAGTGGGCATCGAGTGATTTCCTCGAAGCGCACGATTCGCCCCTCGGACATGCCACGCAGCATGGGTGCCGGAACCATCGATCTCGTGGAAGGGCCCTCGGCTACCAACAGTGCGTAGTTCCACGAGTACCTGATCTGATCCTCGGTGGTTGCAGCACCACCTTGGATGGTGAGCGTGGAATCTCCACTGACCGCAGCCGCAATGAGTTCGGACAGCATCGATTTCGCGGTACCTGGTTCACCGACCAACATCAATCCGCGCGTGGTCGCCAAGGTGACGAGCGAGCGTTCGACGAGTGACGGGTTTCCGACGTACTTGGCGACGATTCCGCGGTGGGCGTCGCCCATCACGAAGCTGCGAGCCGCCTTCAGACTCAATTTCCACCCGGGTGGCCGCGGACCGCTGTCCTCGTCGGTGAGTCGTTCGAGCTCGTCGGCATACCGCTCCTCGGCAGGTGGCCGCTGCACTCCTGTCGTCACGACGCGAACCCATCCAGATCGGCGATGAGTTCCGAGACGGTCGCACGGTCGACGTCGTTCAAGGTCCCTCCTCGCACATTCACCGAGACGAGCTTCTGGTCCGGGTATCCGTTGTAGGGATCACCGGTCCCCATCCCCGGTTCGAGACCCAAGAGCACCGATACCTCGTCGCTCAGCTGGTAGAGCAAGCCCTGACCCCAGGACACCGGGTTCTCCCACACCGGTTCCCATCCACGGTAGGTCAATCGCAGGGCCTGGCTCGGGGTGGCAGTAACCCCGGTGAACCTGGCCAGGCCACTGCCGTCGATGTCGCCCGGTAATGGGTCGTGTACCGGCCGGCCCAACTGCGGGAACGGCTGCAGTATCTCGTAATCGGCGAATACGTTCGACCACGTCCCGACCGTGTCCGGTATGTGCGCCGGATGAACCAGACCTATCCGGCCGTCGGGAAGCTCGACGGCATCGTCGTCGATGTCTGCGAGAGTGCTGTCCTCCGCGACTCGGAACACCACTGCAGGTTTGTTTCTGTCGTCGAACGACGCCCACAGGAGACGACGAGCCACGTGTATCAGCAGCGGATGTCCCAGCACGTATTGGGTGAACTCGTCGGCCGTCCATCGCCGCCCGATCACCATAGATCGATTGAGGCGCTTGATCTGCTCGGTTGCAACAGCTTTGGCTTCGCGCTTGAGTGTGGCGAAGCGCTTCTTGGCTTCCTCCGCGAGGACGGCATCGTCGCGGGTGGTGGCCTTGGGCAGGCTCGTCGTCTTCTTCCCGTTCTCGTCGAGCACGTATGGAACGAGCGCTTCGGTGAAGCCGACCGTGAAGGACCGCTCACCGTAGTCGAACATCATGATTCCCGACGACGACAGGTCGAGGGCGGGGACGATACGGTCCGCCAACTGCTCACGATCGAGACCGAGGCTTTCTGCGACCTCGGCGACCCGCTGCTGCGCCCCGATCTTGAGGGACTTGAACTTCATCTTCCGCGAGATGTGGTCCAATTCGGTGAGGGCCCGAGTCGAGCCGTGCGCAGCCAAAGCGTCCAGCCCCAGTTGCGCTCGGGCAGTGCCGTTCTCGCCTGGCCAACGCCTGATGAGAGGAGCCAATTTTCCGACGGTCGAGTCGTCACCCAGCCACCCGAGCGCGAGGATCACCCAGTTGTCTTTCGAAGGCGCACCCGCTCCCCACCATCGCTGAAAGAGCTCCCACGCTGTGTCGGCGAGTGATCCGCGGTCGCAGTACGCGGTCACCCTTTCCAGCCCCGCATACGGCGCATCGATGGTGCCCACCGCGCACATGGTCAAGATATGCGATGTGGCGGAATCAGGCAGAGCCCTCGACTTGTCCGCGGTCAGTATCGGCGGCAGCGACGGGACGTCGGACCAGGCCGGTGTTTTCGGAATGCGCTTGGGCAACACTTCCAACGGATCGAGATCGATGATGGTCGCAATCGCTGACGACACGTCTTGTCCGTACTTGTTTGCTCCCGCCAGCACGGTGTCTCGTGACGTGGCGCGCGCGAGTGCGCGCAACGCCGCTGCGGCGTGATCCTTCTGTGCCCCAAGCTTTCCCACGGCGTCGGGAATCAGCAGCGTTGCTGCGTCCACTGCATGTCGGACGAGCCATGCCAAAGCGGGCTTACGTAAGTTCTTCCGGGTTGCGAACATCGTCGCATGCACGCGCGCGACATCGATGTCGACGTACGGCATCAGATAGGGTGCCGCCGCACCCGGGTGAGCTCGAGTGAAGCGCAGCATGAGCGGTAAGGCGTCGAGTTCGTAGCGCGCGACGACGCGCAAGGGATCTTTGAGAGTTGTTCCCGCCCAGTCCGTCAGGAACGGCCGGGCGATCTCGTCCGGAGCGATGAGGAAGATGACCCAGGCATTCCAGTCTCGCGCATCGGTCGGCGAGGTATCTGGGATGTACCGCTTGTACTCGTCCCATGTCGTGTACGAGTAGTCACTCGGCGTGTTCTTGATGGCCTCGAGTTCGCCGGGCAACCAGTCCATCCTGTGAATGTGAGGGACATCGAGCCCTGTGATGACGGCTGCGTCGGGACCTTTCTTGCGCGTGGACCACGGTGGATCGACGAGTATCGACGGAAGGTCGGTCGCCATCGGCAACAAGGTGGTCAGTTCTGCGATCCTGCGTTGCGCTCTCTCCGGCAACGTGGACGCGACCTCGCGTGCCAAGGTCGGACTCTGCCGTACGTGGCGATCGAACAATCCCGAATCTGTCTCGGCCAGAACACGGAACGCTCGACGCGGATAGTTCTGCATCGCCCGAACAATGGCAGGCTGCCCGTTCTTGATCCCGCCGCGGCGGACCAGCGCCTCGAACGCATCGTCGGTGGGGATTGCCGAGAGGGCGTGCAGTATTCGCAGAAGCCAGGACTCTTCGTTCGGATTTCCGTAGGGGTTCGGGGTGTCGAAAGCGTCCAGCAACACAGGCAGTATCGCCGGGCCGATACCGTCGACTACCGCTGCTGTCATCGCATCGTCGAGGAGCCACCGTCTGGGGCCGTAGGAGTCCTCGCTTCGACGAAGCTGCTCTGGTGTGTTCGCGGAGACCATCAGTTGCGTGCTCCAGTGGTAGGCCTGAGGACGCACCGTCATGATCAACTCCTCGGACCACTCCAGCTCGGTCGGGAAGATGAACGTAGCGGTCAACTTTCGTACAGTGTTGCCTCGCAGCGTCGATGCCACGCTTCGGGCCGCCGCATAGTCCTCGTCCGACGCCACCGCGATCAACCCACGCATACGTCCGAGCATGTGCTCCAGCGGCGTGTGAATCACCTGCTCGTCGGAGTTGTCGACCTGCGCGAAACGTTCTCGTGTAACGTATTTCGGCACCTCGAACTCCGCATCCGACGCCGGATGACCGTGGGTCACAAACCCGAACATCGTGCCTTCGGGGAGGTCGGCGACCAGGACCCTTTCGTCCGTGAAACGCATGTCCGAATACTGCAGAAGCGCTTCGACAGCGAAGGCCAAGCCATGTCTGGCCACCCAACCGTCGATGATCGAGATGACCCGCACCTCGTCGCGAGTGACGAATCGGTTCAGGAGAAAATACAGAGCCGCAGCACCGAGGGCCGAGACGTCACCAGCCTGATACTTCCTCGCGGCGATCGTCAATGCGTCGGGATTATTGTTGTTGACCAGGTACCAAGATGCGTGCTGGAGGCTGAAGTCGTCGGTCTCGATCTTTGCGAGCTCGATGCCTGCGTCAGGATCGACCGGCGCGACATCCGCGGAATAACCTCCACGTCGGGGGTATTTCATCGGCAGCCACGACAACGGCGGCACGGACTCGGACTCGGACTCGGACGTACTGTGGCTCACGCATCTCCTCGAGGTCCCGCACTGTTCGGCGACGTGCCGAGAATGATAGCGGGCAGAACGATCGCCCACCGATGATCTCGTACCGCGCGGTCTGGCAGAGAACTGTGGGCTTCGCATGCGAAACAGACCGGACGGCATGCCGGCATGACACACGGTCCTGCGTTTCGAGTCATCACGACTGCTGCGAAATCGAACTGGGGAAAACACCGCCGATTTCGCTCATCGCTTTGCCCCCAAAGTGGTGAGTGGACCTCACACCCCAAAGCCAAAAAAATACCCCCTCACCAGCGTTTCCGCAGGTGAGGGGGTATTTCTTGTGCGTCATCAGGGATTCGAACCCCGGACCCGCTGTACAAGAGATGACGATTCAAGTGGATGCACTCGCGTCCATCATCGGCCCGTTGAGCTGGGTGTTCGGCGAATCGAGTGACCACCGATGTCCGTCTGTATCCACCCGGGTGCGCCCCAAAGTGATGAGTAAACGATGACCACCGGCGACCCGCTCCCGGTCCATCTGAGTCCCGCATGGTCCCTCATCGTCTAAACGGACCGCCGTGGACTTTCGACTCCACCACGTTTCAAAGTGATGAGCTCCCTCTTGCTCAAACGCGACCCGAATCAGGAGACGCCGTACCGGCTACGCACCCGATGCCCGAGCTCAGCGATATCAATCTCGCAGCGAACATAAGCATCCTGGTCCGCGCGGGTCGCCTCGGTACTGCGAACACCCTCGAGAGCACTGTTGATACGAGCAGCATCGATAGCCCGTACACGATCCACAGACGGTCGTCCTATCGACAATCGACACCTCCTCAACTCCAACCCAGACTACTGCTCCATAGGCCAGCGGAGGCGCTACCCGAACGCGAAAAAGCGAGCCGACCTCACGAATCTGAGGGGGTGAGCGAACATGGCAACTGTCACACTGGACGTGCCGGGCCCCGACATCGTCCATGTGATCGCTGAACAGAACGCCTTCGTCGAATAAACCACTGACCACGTAGTGCGGAAACGGCAGTTACCGCACCTTCAAAGAACGTTGACTATGTCTCCGGTGTGCGGCAGACAGTGCAATACGGCACCAGGTACGGTTTCGCCCCTTCGGCTAAGGAGTCGCACGCTAGATGGTCTTGCGGACCCCAACACCGGCAAACAGTTGGTGCGAGCCACGTTGTCCTTCGCCGCCGCACCGAGAGCCCGGGTCGAGCCTTAGAGGGTCCAGAACGCCGGGGTTCCCACCTATCACTCGATGTCGAAACGCTGCTTGAGGGCGTCGAATTCGTCCTGAATTCCGGTGGGCAGCTTCTCGCCGACGAAGTCGAACCACTCCTGGATCAGCGGGATTTCGGCCTTCCACTCCTCGGTGTTCACCGCGAGTGCCTCGGCCACGTCCTCGACGGTCGTGTCGAGTCCGTCGATGTCGAGTGCCTCGGCCGTGGGGACCACACCGATCGGAGTCTCGACGCCCGCTGCCTTGTGCTCGATGCGCTCGACGATCCACTTGAGCACACGAGAGTTCTCACCGAATCCGGGCCACAGGAAGCGCTTGTCGTCGCCGCGACGGAACCAGTTGACGTAGAACACCTTCGGCAGCTTCGACTCGTCGGCGTTCTTGCCGACGTCGATCCAGTGCTGGAAGTAATCGCCCACGTTGTAACCGAGGAACGGCAGCATCGCCATCGGGTCGCGTCGGACGGTACCGACGGTGCCCTCGGCAGCAGCGGTCTGCTCGGAGCCGACGGTGGCTCCCATGAACACTCCGTGCTGCCAGTCGCGAGCCTCGGTCACCAGCGGAACGGTGGTCTTGCGACGTCCACCGAACAGGATCGCCGAGATCGGCACGCCCTGCGGGTCGTCCCACTCGGGAGCCATCGACGGGCACTGGGCCATCGGCACGCAGTAGCGCGAGTTCGGGTGCGCGGCATCGGTTCCGGACTCGGGGGTCCAGTCGTTGCCCTTCCAGTCGATCAGGTGATCGGGCGTACCTTCGAGGCCCTCCCACCACACGTCGCCGTCGTCGGTCATGCCGACGTTGGTGAACACCGAGTTACCCTGATCGATCGTCTTCATCGCATTGGGGTTCGAGTCCCAGTTGGTGCCCGGAGCCGCACCGAAGAAACCGAACTCCGGGTTGACGGCGTAAAGACGACCGTCATCACCGAAACGCATCCACGCGATGTCGTCACCGATGGTCTCGGCACGCCAGCCCGGAATGGTCGGCTGAATCATCGCGAGGTTCGTCTTGCCACACGCCGACGGGAACGCCGCCGCGATGTAGTAGGCCTTGTCCTCCGGCGAGATCAGCTTGAGGATCAGCATGTGCTCGGCCAGCCAGCCCTCGTCGTGCGCCATCGCCGAGGCGATACGCAGCGAGTAGCACTTCTTGCCCAGCAGCGCGTTGCCGCCGTAGCCGGATCCGTAGCTCCAGATCTCACGATCCTCGGGGAAATGCGTGATGTATTTGGTGTCGTTGCACGGCCACGGCACGTCGGCCTGGCCCTCGGCGAGCGGAGCGCCGAGCGAGTGCAGCGCCTTGACGTAGAACCCGTCGTCGCCGATCTTGTCCAGAGCGGCCTGACCCATGCGGGTCATCACACGCATCGAGACGACGACGTACTCCGAATCGGTGAGCTCGACGCCCAGCTTGGGATCGGCCGCATCGAGCGGGCCCATGCAGAACGGCACGACGTACATGGTGCGTCCGCGCATGCAACCGCGGTACAGATCGGTCATCAGCGACCGCATCTCGGACGGTTCCATCCAGTTGTTGGTGGGACCGGCGTCGATCTCTTCCTTGGAACAAATGTACGTACGCGACTCGACACGGGCGACGTCCGACGGATCGGAGTTGCCGAGGAACGAGTTGGGCTTCTTCTCGTCGTCGAGACGAGTGAAGGTGCCTGCCTCGACCAGCTTGCCGGTCAGGCGCTCCCATTCGGCGTCGGATCCGTCAGCGAACACCACGGAATCCGGTTCGGTCAGTTCGGCTACCTGAGCAACCCAGGCAAGCAACTCGAACTTCGTTGTGGGTGCGATACGGCTGATGTCGTTCAGGGCAATAGCTTTCGTCATCGAATTTCCTCACATCGCGAGAAGCAGTCTCAGTGGTTAGGGACAGATCGAGTCGAGTAGGTCCAGGACGTTCGTCCGTTGAAGTTTGGCGATGTCGTCGGCGGGCCACCCCCGTCGCACCAGTTCGTCGGTCAACAGCGGATGCCCCGACGGGCCCTCGAGGCCGTCGATGGTTTCGATCGGATCGAAATCGGCGAAACCCGGCCCCACAGTCGCTGGGGTGATCTCCGCGAATACTTAGGCGACGAAGTCGGGCCCGATTCCGATGTGGGAGGGCCCTACTACCGCCTTGATGTGCTCGACATGATCGGCCAGCTGCCGGATCGTAGCTCCTGAGGGCGCGAGGAACGATGCCATGAAATTGACGCACACAACGCCGTTACGTTCTGCCACGCCACGAAGTTGCCGATCCGTCAGGTTGCGGTGGTGATCACGCAGCGCTCGGGCAGATGAATGACTGGCGATGACCGGTCGTTCCGCCAGGTCCAGAACGTCATCGACACCGGCTGCACTCAGATGCGAGATATCGAAGACCATCCCTAGAGCTTCGATTGTTCGTAGCGCATCCTTCCCCAGGGTTGTCAGCCCTCCGTGAGCAGAATCCTGGTCGCTGGCGTCGGCGAACGCATTACGTCCCATGTGGACGAGAGAGACCATGCGCACCCCCAGCCGCTGAGCGTGCCCGAACAATTCCAAGTGCGGGGCGAACGCACCACATCCCTCGATCGCGAGCATCAGTGCGATTCGGTCGTCCGCCCGTGCTTCGTCAACTTCGGCGCGGTTGGTGCACAGGCGAACCGAGTCCGCGTTCTCCTCCGCGATCACGTGGGCCGCCTCGATCATTCTGAACATCTCTCGCAGCGAAGCTTCGCCGAACAGCGTGTGATCGACGTACACAGCCAGAATTTGGACCCCGATGCCGCCTGACCTCAACTGTGGAAGCCAGTTGTCACGAAAGTAACGCCCCCAGCGCTCGCGCGGACGTTTGACGACCAACATCAGCAGGTCGTTATGGGTGTCCACGATTTCCGTCGACCGTGAATCCCTATGGGGATCCTGGCCGTCGTGTTGCAGCGACGTTGTTGTCATCGTGCTATCCCCACAATTCGCTCTCGGGGGCATGGACGAGCCCGTTGTTGTATCCGATGGATGGTTCGACGTCCTGGCGCAGCCAGAGGTGGTTGTCCAGATCCACCCACTCCGCGTCGATGACGGCATGCATGCCAACGGCGGTGGAGAGTGAGGACGCGGGGAGGCAGCCGACCATGATGCGCATGCCCCGATCTCGGGCGTTCGCGATGCACGCGAGGGCGGCGGTCAGGCCGCCGCATTTGTCAAGTTTGACGTTCACTCCGTCGTATAGTCCGACGAGCCTATCGAGATCTCCTGCTATGGAGAAGGATTCGTCGGCAACAAGTGGGATCGGGGATTCTAACGATGCGAGGTCGGAGTCGGATGTGGGCGGCAAAGGTTGTTCGATCATCTCCACATCTGCTTCGCGCAGAGCCGGGAGGATACGTTCGAGTGCCGCCAGATCCCAGCCACCGTTGACGTCAACGACCAAGCGCGCATCGGGACGATGGCGTCGAGTGATGCGAATTCGATCGGCGTCGTTGTCCGACCCGAGTTTGAGTTTGAGCATCGGGTGCGCTGCAGTGCGTTCGAGCTCCGCCTCGACTGTGCGTTGGTCTCCCATCGAGATGGTGGTCATGACGGTTTGTTGCTCCGGAACCTGTATGCCCAACTGGTCGCGGGCTGAGATGCCGGTCTGTTTGGCCGTGAAGTCGAGCCAGGCGGCTTCGATTGCGTTCTTCACGGGCATGTTCGGTGATTGGTCGATGATGTCGTTCGGTGGCGTCCCTGCTTCTGCAAGTGCTGCAGCCGATTTGAGAGCTGCAGATGCTTCTGCGGTGTCCGCGTCGAAGAAGCTCTCGAACGGAGATCCTTCGCCGCGGCCGCAATGCTGATCGTCGCGAAAGGTAACTCGAGCCAGAGTGCAGGTGTCGTCCGAAGCGCGCGAGTATTGGTACGTGGTTGCCAGAGGGACGGTGACGAGTTCGGTGAACATGGTCAATTTCGGAGTCGTGATGGGCATCAGCCGACCTTTCTCGTGTCGAGGTCGAACAGTGAACCTTCGCGCACGAGGCGACGAACTCGACGGCAATCGCGGTGCAGTTGTAACTCGTTGTCTGCTTGCAGATAGATGAATCCGTGTTGTCCTGTGGCGTCGCTCGATGGCAACACGACGTCACCCTTGTCGGGTAGCCCGTAGAGGCCGACGACCGAAGCGATGTCTTCGAGTCGGCTCAGACCGTCGGTGCCCGTGATGCGCCCGTCGGTGTCGAAGTGAACCCATACTATTGCCATCGGTCGATCGGGGTGTTGGACCTGCTGCCGAGCAGCGAATTCGTCTGGCGTGCAGAGTGCTTGGGCCGTCAAATCTACTTGGGTGAATTGGAGTGATCGACGGAACGGCTCCTCTTCGATTGTCGCGCCCATCAACCGTGCCCCGGTTTCGATCATGCTCGGACCATCTGGTGTCAATTTGAGTTCGGTGTGTGACGGTCCGTTGTCGATCCCGAGTGCCGACAACGCCCGATTGTTGTACGTGATCAACTCGTCGAATCGATCGAAGGTAGGGGTGAGAAGAGTGTGCTGCACCATTCGTATGCCCTTGCCGGGAGTTCTCTCGAAGTCGAACTGCCAAATGTCACTGGTGGTGTGGCGGCCCCGGTGACTGACGCTGTTCACGACGTAGATCGGTCCATCGAGATACGTTTGGGCGAGAACGTCGGTGTTCAACACGTCGAGGTAGTTGAGCTTGCCCACGATGGTCTGTGTCGCGATAGTGATCTGTTCCAGATTGTGGCAGAAGAACACGTCTTCGGAACTGGTCGACATCACAGGTTTGATGACGATTGGCCACTCTTGTTGGACTGTTGCCCACTGATAGATCTGCGCGGGGTCGGCGGAGCGGATTTGGTCCACCACAGGAAGACTCGCGAAACGAGCTGCTCGATCATCAGATACTTGTCTCGTCGTGCGGCACTGAGGCGGTGGACATTCCACGTCAGCCCCAGGTGGTGGCAGGGCTCGTCAGCGAACAGCACTCCTGACTCTGCGCCCGCGAGTACTGCGTCGACGCCGCGCTCGCGGAGTTGCCGCGCGATCGACTCGGGGGTGTCGTGAGGTAGGGCCGCCCGGGCCCCGTGGCCGCTGCTTCGCTGCAAGATCTCGGGTGGCTGGGGGCTGCTGGCGATGTGAATGGTGTCCCCGCCCAGGGCGTGAATTGCCGGGGCGAGGAGGCGGCCGGTCGAGTACCCATCGACGATGGCGATACGTGGTGTCATGTCATTGTCCCTGTGCATGTCGAGATCGGTTGTATGGTCAGGTCGTCGGCGAGCGAGGCTGCCTGTCTCGCAGAGGCATTGAAGTAGTTCGGTATGGCCAGTTGCCCTACTGCTGCAGGCCCGATCCGGTGTATGCGGGGGTCCGGCGGTCGGGACTCCGAGCTGCGAATGTTGCCGGACTCTGCACTGAGCCCAGTTGCATCGATCGCGACATCGAATGTCAGCGGACCGTTTTCGGATGCTAGACGAACGCTGGAGTGATCGAAGGTCAATGCGTCGCTTGCTCGAACGTAGCTCAGTCGCTGTTGCTCTTCGCTGGCGATCAGTCGGTCTGCGACCGAGTCGGGGATGGCCGATACGTATCGGAGTACGAACCGGTTGAACCAGATTGCCAGTTCGCGGCGCTGCTCAGGTGGGGTGTGGGGCCACACTGCGTTCGCTACTGTCACGGCGTTTCGATCGATGCGCTGCCACGCGGGGCGCGTTGATCTGGCGTGGTCGAGATCGTTGCGTAGTTGCTCGGACGCAGTTGTTCCGCGCGTAGGAAAAAGAGACCCCAGTGGGTCGTGAAGCCGCAATTGCTCGTGAAGTAGGTGGCGCCAGCGCATCACCCCTCCGGGCAGGCCTGGCCCGAGTCGGTCGATCACTGACGCAGGGGTGATCACAGTGGAGGGCGATTCCTTCATCTCGTTTCGTACGGCGGGCAACCGTCCGGTACGAGAAGCCATCGTCACTTCTGCATCAGGATTGAACTCATGAACCATCTGAGCTGCGTCGATGGCGCTTTGGCGCATTCCGAGTACGAGCACGCGTTTGGCTCTGTCGAGTTCGGCGACGTGACGGGGAGTCTCGTAGGCACCCCACAACCGTCCGTGCGCCATCTTCTGCCGTCGAAGTGTCTGCACGGACGGGTGGAGTCCGGTGCAGATCACGGCCTCGTCGACCGGATAGGTTTCTCCGCTGTGAGTGACGACATCGACTCCACAGCCAGTCGATTCGATCGCGCGCGCTGACGCCGGCACGTGGTCGACGTACACCCCCCCCCCGAGATTGCGCGTGTGCCAGAGCCGAGCGGAAATGCTCAGCGAGGAAGGCGAGAAAGAGCCCACGAGGCAGATACGAGTGTTCGGTGATGCCGGTCGACGGCACTCCCCACCGTGCGGTACAGACCGGGTTGCGCATCAACCACTTCCGGAGGTGGTCAGGCTCTCTGGGTATCAGCGAGTTCACACCGACACTGGTGTTGCACAGCAGATATTCCTCGTCCCTGTCGAACGCGATTCCCGAGGCCGGCAATCGTGGATCGATGATGAGTACTCGGTCGATGCCCTCCCACTGTCGTTCTGCCAGTTGCACTATCAGAGCTGTCCCGGCTGCACCGCACCCGACTATTGCGATTGATCCCATGTCTCTCCCCCTGCTCCCGTACCTGGTGTCAGTGCGGTGACGGTGTTACCGCTGCTGAGGTGTCGCGTCCGGCCAGCCATCCGCACAGCGTGAGCGGAACCATGACCACCAGTAGCACGACCAGCGGCGCGTTCCACGATCCGGTCGCGCTGTGTATTGCACCGGCGGCAAGCGGTCCGAGCGCGGCGACGAGATAGCCGATCGATTGAGCCATGGTCGACAGGCTCGTGGCAGTCGACGTGTCCGCTGCTCGAAGATTGATCAAGGTCAATGCGAGCGAAAGTTGGCCTCCCTGCCCGAGTCCGAGCAGTATCGACCACACCACCGCTAGCTCGAGGTGCCCGACGAGAACGCCCACCAATCCAGCGACGGACAGTGCGACGACACCGACCGCGAGCAGGCTCTGTCGTCGAACACGAGCGGCCACGACGGGAATTGTGAGCGCCGTTGCAATACTCGACACCGACAACGCAGTCAGCAGTAAACCTGCGTTCTCGGCGCTCAAGCCGCGGTCCCGATATATCGTGGGCAGCCACGCAATCATCGAATAGGCGAGCAGCGACTGCAGTCCCATGAAACCGGTGACCGCCCACGCAACGCGTGATCGCAGCACAGCCGATTGCCATCGCGGCGCAGCCGTTCGGACCGCAGACTTTCTCGCGCGGTCGATGTGATGATGACGCCGTGCGAGACGCGCCATGACCACGACGGCGAGCGCAGCAGGTAAGCCCCACGCCACGAGGGTCATTCGCCAGTTGTGGAACAAGTATTGATCGAGCGGGATCGTCACTCCCGAGGCTATTCCCGCGCTCGCACTGACCAGTGCGGTGAACAACCCCGTCATCAACCCGATCCGGTGCGGAAAGAGCACGCGGATCAATATCGGACCGAGGACATTCGCGACTGCGATGCCAATTCCGGCCAGCAAGGTTCCGCTCACGAGAGCTGGCCACCACGGAGTGCCACGTAACCCGGTGCCCACCAGCACCAGAACCAGGCATGCGGTCAGCACGACGGGAGCGGCAAATCGACGCACGGCGCGAGTAGCGGCGGTAGCGAACACTCCCAGACACAGGACCGGCCCGGTGGTCAACAAGGCGGCTGCGCCTGCACCGAGATCGTAAGCCTGCCTGATCTCGGTGAGCATCGCTGATGCACTTCCGAACACCAGTCGAAGATTGATGCCCAACAGAACAATTGCCGCCACCGCGGTAGCCACACCCACCGCTGACCCGGCAGTTCGCACCGAGACCTCCGATGTGTCACCGAGTGTCTGCCGTGCCTCCACTTCGGTCATTTCCACTCCCCTCCATAGGTCGAACTCTGCCGAAAACCGCTCGTGGCGGCCAGGTCGTTCGTGAGCAAACCGAAGAGCCTGTTCCCGACGACCATTACAGGGATGCGAGAGCAAATCAACCCCTAGGGCAACATAGTGACCTTTCAGGCAAGTATATGGCGCACGCGGAGGTAGGATGAGCCCATGTCCGCGCAACCCACTGACGACAACTGGATCGGACGCAGAATTGCGAGTCTTCGCAAGGAGCGAGGTTGGACCCTCGCAGTCGTCGGACAACGGGTCGGCCTGTCCACTACGCAGTTGTCCCGGATCGAGTCGGGTGGAAGACAATCCTCGGTAGGCACGCTCATCGAACTCGCGCGGGTGTTCGAGGTGACGCTCAGTGAGCTGGTCGCAGAGGAGTCGACCCGCTCGTTCCACCTTGTGCGCGCGGGAGAGCATGAACCTCGAAAGTCCGCAAACGGTGCAATGACCACTTTGTCGGGTAATTACCCAGGTCTGGACGCCGTCCTGTTGACTATCCAGCCATCGTCGACTGCCCCCGTCGCCCAACACTCCGGCGAAGAGTGGCTCTACATAGTGGACGGATCCGTGGAAGTCACCATCGGAGACGAAAAATTATGCCTAGGGTCAGGCGATTCGCTCCATTTTCCTTCATCGAGCGCGCATTCCGTGCGCGCACTGGGCGATGTGCCCTCACGTGCACTTCTCGTGTCCACGGCCACGAAGCCGCAGCGCTAACCACGCTTGCGCACACTGGGCGCGGGGACGCCTCGCTCTCGCAACGCCCGGAAGCGGCGAACCGGACGCGGCTACACATCGGACGGGCGGCAACGTCGAGCAAAGAGTAGTTATCGCACCGTCGAGACATGGTTGCGGGATCGAACGCCCCGATAGTGGCAGAAGTGCGACTGCAGCGGGCCTTCCCGACATCAACCCGTGCCGGAGCAGACGTCGCGTGTCATCACCAATTCGCTCCGCGGCAAGGGTGTTGGGGTGGAAACTCGCGCACCAGCTCCGGACGACGCCCGCGCAGGTACAGGCCGGTAAAGGTATGCGCTTCGTCGGCAAGCCAATGCCAGCTTTCCCGCGACCACGTTGCCGCCTCGGCGCGCGCGTCTGCCACGGTCACCACGCCGGTGTCAGGGCGCCGAAGGATCAGCGAGTCGTCGTCCCAGTCGATCGAGGCAGCGCGTACATCGAGAGGGCCGTGGGCGGCGATGATGTCGAGGTCGGCGTCGATCGGAAATGCCTCGTGCTGCACCCGCCGCTGAAACTCGTTATCCAGCATCTGGTCCTGAGTCAGCGACGCTACGAACCACGGCCTCACCGTGCCAGTTGTAGAAGCCCGGATCAGCAGCGTCGTCACCGCGCCCACCGACCCCGATCCTGAGTTCGTCACCGGCGCAACCACAATCGCCACGTTGCCGTCGATCACCACCACCGGCGCTCCGCCCAGATTCACGGATCGATCGGATTCCGATGCCGTTCCGAACGTGTCGTCGTATTCACCCGATAGCAACTGCTCCAGCAGTGGGCCCGTCGCGCGGCGCGCCACAGCCCACCGGTGCCCACGTGCGATTGCCTCGACCAGAACGCTGACGTGAGCGACCAGTCCCCCACGACCCGTACGCACAGCGAGCCGGTTCACCGTCACAGTGCGGTCACCGATCTTCGTGTCGCGGTCGCGCCTGCTCGTCGACCACACAACGCGCGGGATCGTCACTGGTGGCGTGCGCCTCGCGGCCGGTGACGCCGGAGCCTTCGGGTAAGTGTGCGTACCAGCCGCTGAGACCGTCCTTATCCCTCGGCGCGCGAACCCCCGACCAGCCGATAGAACGAGCTTCGGCGAGGATGTCGCGCTCGGCACCAGCACGTTCGGCCGGGAACAAGCGCCACCGAGCGAGAAGCTGCTCAACGAGTTCGAGAACAGTGACCTCGGGGCCGCTGCCCGGGTGTGCCCGCGGAGCGGCGGGAACATCGCTCCAGATGTGCGCCCCGATCACAGGATGAACGAACCCATCTGCAATGCGCGCGGACATCATCCTGCTGTGCGCTCTCGCCCCGGCAGCACGTGCGCCGTCCCCACGATCACCCCCGAGACGGGTGAACAATTCCTCCGCAAGTCGGTACTGTCCTTCGTTGATGCGCGACCCATCCGCAACGCGCTCATCTCCGGATTCGAACGGTGTGAAACGGGAGAGCACGTCCGCCACCACGTCGGCGGTGTCGGGAGGTATCAATGGCGGCACCAACGTGAGGTCGCCGTGCACGGCCGACATGTAGCCCAAGCAGGCGATGGGAAATTTGCTCCAGTCGCTCTCCCCCACCGCTACGGCCGTGGCGGCGAAGACGAAGTTGTCGAACAGATCTCGGTGCACCGGCGGTAAGCGACGCATCGCGGTCGCGTCGGCCAACGAGACACCGTCGTAGATGAATTGCTCGAGGACTCGACCCTCTACTTCTTGCAACCACTTATGAAAACCCGCGATCTAGGAGGACCGCCAGACGAAGCCGACGGACGCGGGGTCACCGAACGCCAGTAAACACGCCCGGCCATTTCTCCACAAGCCACGGCCCGAGGCGTCGTGGTCAGCCCGCCCTCGTCAGTTACGCACTGTTGCCTTCGTGTTGGCAGGCACACCAAAGTCCGGGCGCGGGCGCGGGCGGGTTCACTCTGTCGCACTCACACGTGACGGAGATCGGTGGGAGTAGTCCGAACGGCCTGTAGGGCCACCTGGGTGAGTCGCCCCAGCACGGTTCACTTACGTTCGATTGCGAGGGTTCAAAAAGATGAGTAAGTGATGACTGGAGCATCCACAGACGTCCATCAGCTACCCAGCGGTGCGAATCCGGTACACAACTCGCAGGTCAGCGGCATAGCAACCGGGACCTGACTCCCGGTATTTGCGATTAAGAGTCAAGTCTCCGAAACGCCCTCCGCCGCTTTAGAACCCGCAGGTCACGGCGTTGTCCATTTTCGGGAAGCTTACGGATGCCCAGCCATACCCGGACGACAAAAAGTGCCCCTGACCAGTAATTATGCTGTTCAGGGGCACTCGTTGTGCGCCATCAGGGATTCGAACCCCGGACCCGCTGATTAAGAGTCAGCTGCTCTAACCAACTGAGCTAATGGCGCCGATCCGCACCGCGTGTTCTCTGCGGTGCGGGAGAAACATTAACAGCAGATGCCGCCAGATGTGAAATCGGCTGGTCGGAGCACCTGCACGCGTCAGTTGAAGATCCGGCGAACCACGAGAACTGCCACCACTGCGCCCACTCCGAGGAGGGTGAACTTCACTGCCGGCTCGTTGATCTTGGCCACCACGGACTGCTTGGTGTTGGCGACGATGTTCTTGGGGCTGGCACGGACGCTCAGCTCGTCCAGGGTGCTGGCGAGCTGATTGCGAGCGGCCTCGATCTCGCGCTCGATCCGGTCGGTGTCCTTGGCCACGTGTCCTCCAACTTGTTGCAAATAGTCTCGGTCGCAGTCGAGCCTAGAGCACGACGATATTTCGATACTCTCGTGCGGTGACCGAATACAGCAAGCTCGAGCCGGGCGACACCGCTCCGGCGTTCACCCTGCCCGATGCCGACGGCAACGACGTCTCTCTCGCCGACTACCTAGGCAAGAAGGTGATCGTGTATTTCTACCCCGCCGCGAGCACCCCGGGTTGCACCAAGCAGGCCTGCGACTTCCGCGACAATCTCGCCGAGCTCAATGGCGAAGGCCTCGAAGTCATCGGTATCTCCCCCGACAAGCCCGCCAAGCTCGCCAAGTTCCGCGACAAGGAAGAGCTGACGTTCCCCTTGCTCGCCGACGAGGAGAAGACGACGCTGCAGGCGTGGGGCGCATTCGGGGAGAAGAAGAACTACGGCAAGGTCTACGAGGGCGTAATCCGCTCCACGTTCCTCGTCGACGAGGCCGGCAAGATCGAGGTGGCGCAGTACAACGTCCGCGCCACCGGCCACGTCGCCAAGCTCCGCCGCGATCTAGCTCTCTGAGACCTCGCTGTTCGAGCCGGCCAGTCTCTGCAGGAACAACGCCTCGGCGACGGCCATCTTCTCGATTTCCGTCGGATCCACGCTCTCATTGGGAGCGTGGATCCGACACCGAGGTTCTTCCACGCCCATCAGCACGATCTCGGCGTCCGGCAACACCTGAGCGAGCGCGTTGCACAACGGAATCGACCCGCCTTGCCCCGCCGTTCCCATGGGATGCCCGAAGGCTTCCTCCAGCGCCTCGGACAGCGCCGCGTAGCCCGGCCCGTCGGTCTCGGCCCGGAAGGGCGACCCGCTTGCCTCACGCTCGACGGTGACCCGCGCATTCCATGGCGTACGCGCCTCCAGATGAGCCACCAACGCATCCTGAGCCAGCTGAGGATCCGTTCCCGGCGGCACGCGCAGATTGAGCCGTGCCGACGCACGAGGCGAGATTGCAGCAGCCGACCCCACGACCGGTGGGCAGTCGATCCCCAGAATCGTGAGAGCAGGCCGCGCCCACACCGCCTCGGCAACCGAGCCGGACCCCGCGAGCCCGACGCCATCGAGCACCCCGGCATCGGCACGGAACTGCTCGGCGTCGTAGGGGACACCGTTCCAGGTCTGCGTACCGTCCAGGCCGTCGACCGCGGTGTCGCCCTGCTCGTTGCGCAACGTGGACAGCACCTGCACCAACGCGGCGAGTGCATCCGGCGCAGGCCCGCCGTACATGCCCGAGTGCACCTCTCCGGCAAGGGTTTCCACGTGCACGACGACGTTGGCGATACCGCGGAGCGTGGTGGTGACCGTCGGCAGACCCACCTTCGCGTTGCCGGTATCGGCGATGACCACCATGTCTGCCGAAAACAGTTCGGGGCGCTGCTCCACGAGCGCTTCCAACCCGCCGGTGCCCATCTCTTCCGAACCCTCGCAGACGATCCGCACGCCGACGTCGAGCGACTCCCCCAGCGCCCGTAGCGCCAGCAGATGCATGATCACGTTGCCCTTGCAGTCCGCCGAACCCCGCCCGTACCAACGGCCGCCCCGCTCGGTCAGCTCGAAAGGTTCACTGTCCCAAAGCGATCGGTCACCAGGAGGCTGAACGTCGTAGTGCGAGTACAGCAGTACGGTCGGCGCTCCAGCACGAGCCGGCCGCGAACCGACCACGGCCAGTGAGCCGTCGACCGTCTCGATCAGTTGAACGTCGGGTATGCCCGCGTCGACGAAGGCCCGTTGCACCCACTGCGCCGCACCGGTGCATTCCGCGACCGGAAACTGCCGAGGATCGTGCACCGAGGTGAACCGGACCAGTTCTGCCAACTCCGATTTCGCTCGGGGCATCTGCGATGCGATTGCAGATCGAACGTCGACGGGTCGCGGATCGGCGGGCATGAATCCTCCAAACGAAAAATGACAGACTGGCCGTAGCCAGTCTGTCATCACTCGTCGTGTCGGACCTCTACTGTCAGCCCCCGGAGAACTCCCGATGAATCCACTCACCGGTCTGCTGCCAATGCCGATCCCATGCTTCTTGTTCGAGCTGCTCGCGCGTCTTGCCCGGCTCCGGAACGGGAACAGGAACAGGAACGGTGAACTGTGGAGGGTCCACCGTGGACGGTGCCGGCACCGCCTGACGTGGCGGATTCTGCGTCACCCAGGCCTCGGTCATCGGTGCAGGCTCGACCACTGTCGATGAGTCCACTGTCGATGAGTCCATTGTCGGGGAAGTCGCCTCGGGCGGCGGCGAAATCGCTGGTGCCGGCGGAACCACGATCGCAACCGAGTCGGGGGTCGTCAGATCCGCCGGCCGGGTTGCCCCCACCAGATCCGCCCCGGCATCGCGTCGATCCACGCTCTGCTCGGCGGTCGACTCGGACTCACCCGGCAACGTCGCAGCAACGGCCACACCTGCCGACAACACACCGGCCAGCAGCACTGCGGCGAACACGAGCTTGCGACCGGAGGCTCCCGACCGGACCGGCTTCGCGCCGACCACCGTCAGCACGGAAGACACTGGAAGCGGCGCTACCATCGTGTCGAAATCTGCGGCCTTCACGGGCTCGGTGCCCGCGATCGGCACCGACGCACCAACCACCGCTGCCGGCTCCTCCTGCTGCGCCAACAGCGCAGCTCCTCGCGCCGTCACCCGGTCGGCACCACCCACGCGCACGACAGGGACGCCGAGTCCGAGAGACAGGATGTCGATCAGGTCTCGATTGCTCGACGAGTCACCGAACAGGGCCACGAACTCGGGCTTCTTGCCGGACTGATCCACCACTTCCCACGCCAGTGGGATCGTGCTGCCGATCCGCTCTGGCGACATCGATTCCAGCACAGCAGTTTTCGCTGGGGTGATCGAGGCATCGGCTGCGTCGGCGAGAGAGATGGAGATGCCCGCGTCGCCCATGTAGTACAGAAGGACGGTCTTCGCGTCGGCGAACTCTTTCGAGGTTGCCAGCCAGCCGAGGAACGACTCGGATGCCGACGACAGCACTGCAGGTTCGTCGCCCAGGGCGGCTGCGAACTGTGCGCGCTCATCCTCGGTGCGATAGACCACGCCCACTGCGTCCACGTGCGCGTCGAGCGTCGTCGCCTCGGCGCGCATCGTCTCGATCGCTGTGGTGAGAACCGAGGCGGCGTCGGAGTCGAGCGGGGTCGTCCGATCGGCGAGCACCTCGCCTGAGGTCGGCTCCAACAACACCGTCTGCATCGAGCCAGATTCGATCGCTGTACCAATGGTTGCCATGGCAGTCTCCCTGTGCTCAGGGTGGAGGCACCCGACCATGAACGTCATTCAGCGGTTCGAAAGACGATCACCCTGCACGCAATGATTCTGTTACCCAAACCATACCTGTTGACTGTTAAATCGGTCCAGATCGGTCCTAGAGTTTGTCACAGTGTGAGGAACCCGCAATTGTCGTCGACCCCGGGTTTCTTCGAAACCTTCGGCTGGAACCCGCGTGTTCGAGCCAGAAGCGCAGCCTGCGGGAGTGACGTACCGGACCGTTGTGGATAACGAGCACCCGCGCCGGATAGCCTGACCGGGTGGAATCCTCTGCTCGTGCCCAGTCCTCGCGCCGTCTCGACGCCGCGCTCGAGTCGACGGCACAGACTCAGGAGCTCATGCCGCGACGGCGTCCCACCCAGGAACGCAGCCAGCGCAAGTTCGACGCGCTGCTGCAGGCCTCACGTGAGCTGCTCAGTGACGTGGGTTTCGAGTCGTTCACCTGCGAGGAAGTCGCGTCGCGCGCAGAACTCCCGATCGGCACGCTGTATCAGTTCTTCGCCAACAAGTACGTCATCGTCTGCGAGCTCAACCGCCAGGACCTCGTGGGGGTCCAACAGGAACTCGCAGAGTTCGACGGCGAAGTCCCGTCCTTGGACTGGGTGCGGTTCCTCAACAACTTCGTCGACCACATGGCCGGCATGTGGATGACCGATCCGTCGCGCCGTGAAGTGTGGCTGGCCATGCAGTCGACACCGTCGACGCGCGCAACCGGGGTGATTCACGAGCGGGAGTTCGCCGAGCAGGTCTCGCGGATGCTCGGACCGCTCACTCCGCGCACGCCTCGGCATCGCCGCAACCTCATGGCTCAGGTATTGGTGCACATCGTCTACTCGATGCTCAACTTCTCCGTACAGGACGGCCAGAGCCATGAGGACGCCGTCGCCGAGCTCAAACGAATCATGATGGCGTATCTGCTCGTCGCCGAGAAGGAGAGCCGACGCTCCGGGGGCTCGGCAAGCCACAACGAGCAGGCCTGAGCAACCCGAGCCCGAACAGACGAAGGGCCCGCCCGATCACCTGGATCGGACGGGCCCTACTCGTTTTCGGAGCGAACTCACTCCTCCAGAATCGCCACCGCTGCGGCGATGTCACCGTCGTGGGTCAGCGACAGGTGAATCTTCACCGTCGGCAGGAACTCCTGCGCCATCCCGTGCAACTTGATGGACGGCCGGCCCCACGCATCGTTGACGACCTCGATCAAGGGATACGGGTTGTCACCGATCTGCGGCGGCCGCGCGAATCGCGATGTCGCCCATGCCTTCAGCACTGCTTCCTTGGCGGCCCACCGTGCTGCGTAGTGGCGGGTCGGGTCGGAACTCTTCGTTGCGGCATGACGGCGCTCGCCCGCGGTGAAGCTGTCGCGGATCATCGTCGTGCCGACCTTCTCCATCTGCTCGGCGAAGTCGGACACCGTCACCAGGTCGAAACCCACTCCCAAAATCGCCATCAGATGGCACCCGGCAGACCGGCGGAGTAGACGTCGTCCTCGCCGAGGCGAGCGGACTCGTTGAGCAACACGTGTGCCTCCAGTTCGCGCGACGCCTTGGCCGGCGTCCCGTCATGTCCGAGCCGTCGATCGTCGGGCCGCTCGTAGAGGGAGTCTCCTCCCACCATCGCGGAGATCAGCCTGCGCTGACCGGCGATGCGCCGCTCGTTCGCCTTCGCTGTGTACTCGTCGCGTCGGTCCGCCGGAACGGCCTCGAGGAATGCCTGCGGGTGGACCAGCGCAATGAGTCCGGACACGTGGCCGAATCCGAGCGAGGTGAGCAGACCTGCCTTGAGCGGTACCGAGTCACCGAAGCGCAGCGGCTCCCGAGCCCACACCAGATGCTCGAACGCGGTCATCTTGTCGTCGACGCAGTCGAGGCTGCGGTTCGGCGGAATGACACCGCCCGCCAGCACCTGGCACAGGCCGATCAGCTGCCAGGCAGCTGCTCCACCCTTCGAGTGTCCGGTGAGGCTCTTCTGCGAGACGACGAACAGCGGAGCGCCGTCCGAACGGCCGATGGCCTTGGCGAGGCGGGTGTGCAGTTCTGCCTCGTTCGGGTCGTTGGCCGCAGTGGAGGTATCGTGCTTGGAGATCACGGCCACGTCGTCTGCACTGACGCCCAGTGCGTTGAGCGAGAGCGCGAGCGCCGAATCCTTGCCGCCGCGACCGGCACTGAGCGCGCCGAGTCCCGGAGCCGGGATGGACGTGTGCACTCCGTCGCCGTACGACTGCGCGTAGGCCACCACTCCGAGGACCGGCAGGCCCATCTCGAGTGCCAGGTCTCCGCGAGCGAGCAGAATCGTTCCGCCGCCGTGGGATTCCACGAATCCACCGCGCCTGCGGTCGTTCGCCCGAGAGAACCGTCGATCGCTGATGCCCTTGGCAGTCATCGCTGCCGAGTCCGCGGTGGCCGACATATCGCCGAAGCCGATGATGCCTTCGTTGCTCAGGTCGTCGAAGCCGCCGGCGACCACGAGCTGCGCCTTGCCCAGCTTGATCTTGTCGACGCCTTCTTCGACGGAGACGGCAGCGGTGGCACAGGCTGCGACGGGATGAACCATCGCGCCGTAGCTACCGATGTACGACTGGACCACGTGCGCGGCAACGACGTTCGGCAGAGCCTCCTGCAGGATGTCGTTCGCACGAGCATCACCGAGCAGGGTGTCGATGTACAGCGAACGCATGGACTCCATGCCGCCCATGCCGGTGCCCTGCGTATTGGCCACCAGCGTGGGATGCACCCAGCGCATCAGCTCCGACGGGTTGAAGCCCGAGGAGATGAATGCGTCGACCGTGGTGACGATGTTCCACAGTGCGACACGGTCGACCGAGCTGACCATGTCGGGCGAGATGCCCCACTTGGTTGGATCGAATCCGGTCGGGATCTGCCCACCGACGGTGCGGGTGAGCTTCATCTTTCGCGGAACGCGAATCTCGGTGCCCGCCTTACGGGTGACCTGCCAGTCGCTCGACTCAGGGACCGGCGTGATCAGCGTGTGCTCGGGATCCGCTGCTGCGAACGACCGTGCATCGATCTCGGTTCCGACCACGAACGTCAGGTCGTTGTCGAGGAAGATCGAGGTCATCAGCGGAGCGGTGTTGCCGACCATCGCGCCGTCGTCGCCGTAGGTACGGATACCGCACTTCTCGACCACGATGTCGTGGTACTTGTCGGCGATGTCCTCCTCCGGCACCAGGTCGCCGGACTCGATGTCGTACCAACCCGGCTTGGGATCGTTCTCCCAGGCGATGAGGCCGGTGTTCCACGCGAGTTCGAGTACGCCTGCGGCAGAGAGCTGCTCGTCGACCTCCATCTCGAAGCGGGTGCGTGCCGAACCGTACGGTCCGAGCTCACCTGCACCGACGATGACGACCAGATCCTTCGGGTCGACATCGAGTGTCGGCCACGCCGGAGCGGTGGTCGACGTCGACAGACGCGGCGGTGCGGGCAGTGCCGCGATCACCGAATCGTCCACTCCCTCTTCGGTCTTCTCGGCAGCGGCCGCAGCCGCGTCCCGAGCGAGTTCGACGAGGTTGAGCTTGGTGCCGGCCAACCCGCCGGTGAGATCGGCGACGATCGGCTCCCGAGCAGCCTGACGGCGAGCGGCAGGCGTGCACAGCTGCAACAACTCGGTTGCCATCTCCTCGGTCGACCAGGTGCGCACACCCTCGGCTTCGACGGCCTCGACGATGGGGTCGTTACCGCCCATCAGGCCGGTTCCGCGGACCCAACCGATGTGAGCGTGGGCGATGGACACCCGCTCGGCCCAGTTCTTCTCCGAACCCCACTTGGCGACAACCGCATCGAGTGCAGCCTTGGACTCGCCGTACGCACCGTCGCCACCGAACATTCCGCGGTTCGGCGATCCCGGCAGCACCACGTGCAGGTGGGTGTCGATGTCGTTGTCGTAGCCGACCTTGGACAGACCGGTGATCAGGCGCTCGACCGACCAGAGCAGCACGCGCATCTCCATCTCGGCGCGAGCTCCGGCGTCGGACATCTCGCCCATGACCCGAGGTGCGGCGAACGGGAACAGCATCGTCGGTGTGACGCCGGCCTTGACCAGAGTCTTTGCGCCACCGGCAGTGTCGATGAAGTCGCTGCCGATCCACTCGATGAGCGCATCGACGTCGGTGTACGACGCGATGTTCGCCGGAACCACCCAGAGCGAGGCTCCGCTGCGTGCGTTGTTGCGGTAGAGGCTGCGGTAGAAGCCGAGTCGCTCGTCGTCGAGCCTGGAGGTGGTGACGAAGACCGTCGCTCCCCCGGCCAGCAGCTCGGCCGTCACCGCAGCTGCGATGGAGCCCTTGCTGCCGCCGGTGACCACTGCGACCTCGTCGGACCACTGGCCCTTGTCCTCGGATGCAACCGCGATGTCCGCGATGCATCCGAAGGTGTCGGCCAGCACTGTCCTGTTCTCGTAGTCGGCCTTGGCCTTCCACCACTGTGCCTGCGCTGCAACAGCATTGCCTGCGCCGGCGAAGGACGAGGTGGAGATGTCGCCTGCGGTACCGAGCCACAACCGGGCCAGGTCCTCACGGGCGGTGGCCCACCGATCGTCGATCAGGACGGAGCGCTTGGCGTCGAACGCCGGGGCAACGAGTCGCGGCCAGTCGGATCCCAGCTCGGCCGAGACCAGCTCGACCAGAGCGGCGTCGGGATCCTCGGCCGGCAGGGCGTTGGGTGCATCGGCAAGTCCGAGCTGTTCGAGCACCAACCGGGCAGCGGAGGCGAGGACGCCGTCGCGGCCGGTGATGTGCTCGGTGAACTCACCCAGAGCAGCAGCGTCGACGGTTCCACCGGCTCCGCCGCCTGCCTGCGGCATCGAGACTGCGACGCCGCGGCGTGCTGCCACCGCGGCCACGGCCGCGTCGATGACGTTGTCGACTGCGTTGCCGTCGGCGAGGGCGCCGTCGGCCAGGCCGCCGAGTGCGCCACCGCGAACCGAGGCACCGTCACGGGTACCGAGAGCGACCTCGGCGGTGACGTGGTGCGCCCAGCCGTCGCCCAGTTCCCAGGTCTTCTTGACGCGATCGGCGATCGAGGCCGGGCGTCGACCCGAGGGGCCGAAGACCTTGCGAAGGTGGTCGTTGATCGAATCGCTGAGTACCGGGCCGAAGGGCTTGTAGGTACGAGCCAGCTTGTTCACCGTGCCCGAGAGCGCGCCCATGTCGGCATCGGCAGCACCGTCGATGGCACCGAGCGAGAGCTCGGAGCCGAGGTCGACGAGCAGCTGATTACGGCGCGAGGACACACCGTCGCACAGTGCCTCGATGGTGTCCGCGGGCCCGATCTGATCGAGCTGCAGCTTGGTCCACAGGCCGATGAGGATCTTGGTCGCATCGGCCGCGACGAACGCGATGTCGTCCGGGCGAGGTCCGCCCGACGGAGCCGCTGCCGGAGCGGGTGCTGCAGCCGGAGCGGCCGCCGCTGCAGGAGCAGCGGTCTCGGGAGCGGGAGTTGCCTCATCCTCGTCGACCGGAGCCGGGTCGGTGTCGGTGCCGTAGACGATCGCGGCTTCACGCTCGAGGTTGAGCACCTCGACCGGAAGACCGAAACGGCCCGGCAGCTTGAGGGTCTGCGACGCGAGGTTCGCCACGGTCGGGGTTGCACCGAGACCGATCTCGACGAAGCGCTCGACGCCCATGCCGCCGTCGGACTCGTCCGCGAACAGCAGGTCCTGGGTCTCGATCCAGCGCACCGGGCTGGCGAACTGCCATGCCAGCAGCTCGGTCAGAATCACCCGGCACAGATCGCTGGGCCGTGCGGCCCACGAGTCGAAGTCCGCGAGAACGGTGTTCAGCGGCTCGGACGGCACCAGATCGGCGATCTCCTGGACGAACTCGCGCTTCAGCGAGAACGGCTTGGGCACCAGGTTCGGGATGTAGCGCCCCACCAGGATCGCCGGATCGAGCTGCTCCGGAAGTAGCGTTTCGAGGCGACTGCGGAAGTCGTCGACGCCACCGCGCAAGACCGTGGAGTGGAACGGCACGTCGATGCCGGGAACCATGATGTAGGCGGCCTTGCCACCGAACTCCGCTCGGCGGATCGCGATCTTCTTCTCGAGCTCGCCGAGGCCGGCAACCGTGCCAGCGATGGCGTACTGCGAACCGCGCAGGTTGAGGTTGACGATCTCGAGGAACTCACCGGATTCTGCTGCGACACCGGCGACGAAACCCTGTACGTCCTCGTCGGCCAGGCCGATCTGAGACGGGCGTATCGCTGCCATGCGGTAGTCGCTGCGGCCGCTGGCGTCACGCGGAACGAGCGCGTGCATGGCCGAACCACGCTGGAAGACGACCTCGAGGACGGCTTCGAGCGGGAGCACACCGGCAACGGCTGCGAGGGCGTTGTACTCACCGACGGAGTGGCCGGCGAGAATCGAATTCTCCACGAACGCACCGGATTCACGCAGTTCGGCAACCTGTGCGACGCCGAGAACAGCCATCGCAACCTGAGTGAACTGGGTCAGGTGCAGCACACCGTCGGGGTGCTTGTGCGTGACTCCGCGCGCCTTGAGTGACGTCGGGTTGTCCCGCACCACAGCGAGAATGGAGAAGCCGAGCGCGCTGCGGGTGTGCTTGTCGGCACGCTCCCACACCTCACGTGCGGCCTTCGAGCGAGCGCGCGCATCCAGACCCATGCCCGGACGCTGAATGCCCTGGCCCGGGAAGGCGTAGACGGTCTTCGGCGCAGCGGTACGTGCGGTGGCGACCATGACCAGCTCGCCTGCGACACGGCAGGAGACCTCGATCAGTTCGGCACCCTGGTCGAATCCGGTGCGGTCGACGCGAATGTCGATCTCGGCTCCGGGTCGCACCATCCCGAGGAAGCGGGCGGTCCAGGCGGTGAGGCGCCGCGGCGGAGTCTTGGTGTCCGCGTGGTCGACTGCGGTGACCGTCTGCTGGGCGGCCGCCGAGAGCCACATGCCGTGCACGATGGGGCTGCCAAGACCGGCGAGCAGTGCCGCGGCGTCGGAGGTGTGGATGGGGTTGTGATCGCCCGAGACCTGAGCGAACGCGGCCATGTTGCGCGGGGCCACGATGGTGGCCTGACGGCGACGACGACGCGGGGTGTCCTTGGCGTCGGGGCCGACCGAGCCGCCGGCGCGGGCCGGATCGGTCAGCTCACCCTTGCCGGTGCGTCCGCGAATCGCGAAGCGCTCCACCAGAGTTGCGACGGCGGGAGCATCGAGCCCCTCGCCGAGCATGGCACCGATCTCGACGGTGACCTCGACGACGCGGCCGAGGTCGGTGTCGAGCACCTCTCCTGCCGCCGCCTTGACCACGAGAATCGAGGTATCGGTGGGCAACTCGCCGACCAGATTCACACTGTGATCGAGGTGCACCAGATCGAGCATGCCTTCGATGACGTCGATGCCCTCGCCGGGAGTGGAGCCTGCGGAATGACCCGTCTGGCCAGTGCGGGTGGCACCCAGCACTGCGAAGACGGCGGGCCAGCAAGCACCGACCAGAACGTCGGGAACGGCCTTGCCGCTGACGGTCAGCGTGTCCGGCAGCCCGGATCCGGTGACGCCTGCGTGGTCGGCGATCAGATCGGGGATCCACGCGATGTTCAGCCGGGCAATGCCGCCCTTGACGGCCGGAAGCTGTTGGCCTGCAGCAACTCCGAGCAGAGCCGACATGGCCTGCTGAGCGTCCTGCGCGGTGACGACGGGAGCGCCGCCGTCGATCGTCGAGGCCGGAACCGTCAGGCGGATGCGAACTTCCTTGCCCGGAGCCAGCGGAACCAGCAGCTCCACGTGGTCGGCGTCCAGCACGGTCAGCGACGAGCCGGTATGCGGGTGCGCTGCGACCGTCTCGGTTTCGACGGTCCACTCGGCCGGATCACCCAGGCGTGCAACGGGGTTCTGCGTCATACGCGAGGCCCAGGTGACGTCGGGAGCAGCCAGCACGATGCCCAGCAGGCCCGGTGCGATGTCGGCGTGGCGACGGCTCGCGATGGCCGTGGGCTCGACGCCCTCGGCGAGAAGCTGGTCTGCGGTGGCCTTCTCGAAGCGATCGAGCAGCTCGCCCACGGGCTCGTCGACGCGAGTGATGCCTGCGACGGCGACGGTTCCGGGGATGATGCAGACCTGATCGGCCGAATAACGGGCGTCGTGTGCCTGCCACAGCGAGTCACTGCGCCACCAGCGGCGCACGTCACCGTCGACGACGGGGACGAAGTTGACCGGCTTGCCGGGCATGCGGCACAGCGAGGTGAAGAAGGTGATGTCGGCCGGGTGCAGCACCACGTCGGCGGCATCGGGGAACTGTGCGAGCAGCGACTTCAGTGCTGCGCGCGGACGTTCGAGCACCTCGGCGTCGGCGAACAGGGTGGGGATGGGTCCGCGGTCGACCGGGTGCAGCCGAGCCTCGGCGCGCTGCAGCATCTCCAGGAAGCGGGTGCGCCAGGTGACGTCGAGCCACACCGATTCGCGTGCCTCGGACACGGCGTCGGTGAACTCGCCGCCGCAATCGAAGTCGCTGCGCGAGTCGGTTCCGATGGCCAGGTCGAGGTAGCGAACGAGCCACTGCTGGTACGTCATCTCGGCAACGTCACCGAAGAAGGGCTTGGCGGTGCCGTCGAGTGCGGCGATGATCTCCTCGCGGCGCTCGGCCACGGCGTCGGCGTTGCCGGCGACCTCGTCGAGCAGTCGGCCGCACCGTGATGCCGCGTTGTCGATCTCGTGGATGTCGGCACCGAGCTGGCTACGGCCCGAGGCCATTCCGCCGTTCGCGGTACCGGCACCGACCCAGTCGGGGGTTCCGGGTGTGTCGACCAGAAGCTGCTTGACCTCGGGAGCCGTCGTGGCCTCCAGGGTTGCCATTGCTGCCGTGCCGACGAGGATGCCGTCGAGCGGCATCTTCGGGTATCCGTGCACGGCCGACCAGGTTCCGGTGAGGTACTCCGCTGCCCGCTCGGGGGTGCCGATGCCGCCACCGACGCACACGACCAGGTTGGGCCGTGACCGCAGCTCAGCGTAGGTGGTCAGCAGCAGGTCGTCGAGGTCCTCCCACGAGTGGTGTCCGCCTGCGCGGCCACCCTCGATGTGAACGTTGACCTGGTAGGACGGAACCTCGTTGGCGATGCGGATGACGGCGCGAATCTGCGCGACGGTGCCGGGCTTGAACGAGACGTAGCTGATGCCGGCCTCGGACAGCTCTTCGATGAGGGCCACTGCCTCGTCGAGTTCCGGGATGCCTGCGGTGACGACGACGCCGTCGATGGCCGCACCCGCGGCGCGAGCGCGCTGCACGATGCGGCGTCCGCCGAGCTGAAGCTTCCACAGGTACGGATCGAGGAAGAGCGAGTTGAACTGGATTGCGCGGCCGGGCTCGAGAAGGGTGGAGAGCTCGGCCACTCGATCGGTGAAGATGTCCTCGGTGACCTGGCCGCCACCGGCGAGCTCGGCCCAGTGGCCTGCATTGGCAGCTGCAGCAACGATTTTGGCGTCGACCGTCGTCGGCGTCATGCCGGCGAGCAGGATCGGCGAACGTCCGGTCATCTTGGTGAAGGAGGTCTCGACCACGACGCGGCCGTCGGGCAACGTGACCGGCGTGGGGGCGTAGGCGGACCATGCGGGCTGGACCTCGGGAGCAGCTCCCGGGGTGAGCAGATTGCGGTGGCCCCCGCGCGAGGACGCGGCGATGATGCCGACGCCCTGTCCACGCAGCGCCGGAGTGGTCATGCGAGTGAGCAGGTCGCCCGGACCGAGATCGAGAATCCAGTCGGCACCGGCGTCGACGACTCCGTCGATGGCGTCGACCCAATCCACGGAGTCCACGAGGATCTTCTGTGCGAGGTCGCGGGCGAGCTCGACATCGAGTCCACAACGCTGCGCCCAGGCACTGACGAGTTCGACAGCGTCCGCCAGGGCGGGGTGATGGAAGCCGATCTCGACGGGAAGCTGCTCGAAGACCGGGGCGAACACGGCACCGCCGCGCTTCTTGGCGTCGCGGTCACGCTCTTCCTCGGCAGCGATCTGCTCGCACTTCTCCTGCACGCGGGCCAGCTGGGCCGGCGGTCCCGAGAGCACGACGCGACGACGGCCGTTGCGGATCGCGAGGGCGGCGGATCGCTCCGGCGCTCCGTCGATCGCGAGTTCGGCGATGATCGCCTGCAGTCGTGCGGGTTCGACGTTGGCAACCGAGACCATCGGCGCGCGGTCTCCGGCACCGATGATGCCGCGACGGCGGCCGACGAGACCTGCTGCAGCGCCCACGAGCTGGGCGATCGCGAGGAAGCTCGCGTCCTGTGCACCGTCGGCTGCGACGGATTCGGCGGCGATGAGCCCCTGCGAGTGTCCGACGACCTCGACCGGCGGGGTCTGGGCGGGATCGAGTCCCTGCAGCTTCAGCGCGCGCAGTGCTGCGACCTGAGTGAGGAACACTCCTGGAAGCGAGACGGCAGCGGAGGTCAGTGCAGCCTCGGACGGTCCGTACGAGCCGGCGGTGTCGTCGTCTGCGAGGTCCTGTTCGAGCATCCAGCCGATCGGGTCGAAGCCGACCGAGCGTACGACCAGCAACTCGTCGGCAACGGGTGCGAGAGTGACTGCAGCCTCGTTCACGAGATCGGTCAGTTCGGGTTCGAGCGCGGAGTCACGAGCCAGTTCTTCGAGGGAGCTGAGCCACGGTGCACCCTGGCCACCGAAGGCCAGTGCGTACGGCTCGCCCGCGGCGAAACGATCTGCCAGAGTCCGAGAGCCGCCATTGCTTCTAGGGGATTTGTCTGCGTTGCCGGTGCTTCGCGAGCCTCGTCCGTGTGATGGTGTGCTCTCGTTGATCGTCAAGGCTGAAGATTCCTCTCGTGGACGCCTCGGGGGTCGGGGCGTTCGCTGTGATGAGTGCCCTGATGCGTCGTGGGCTACAGGGTCGAAGCGGTGAGCCGGTCTTCGTCGACAGGTCTCCTCCGCGCTGCTCAAGGTTGACACAAAATCATGAGGAAATCCTCAGGTTTGCTCGGACGTCCGACTGCTACCAGCGAGTACGTCGATCGAATCGTCTTTACTTTTTGTTTACCCGACTCGTCGGTAACCCGTATCGACGCTGGCAAGAGCGTCGAGCGAGACGGCAAAACATGAGGAAAGCCTCGCATTTTTCGTTATCCTTTCGTGATGTGATCTCGAGCACAGATGGGCAACACCAGACCTTGTCGGTGCGGTGCTCTACCTTGTGCGAACGAGCCGCCTTTCACCGAGAGCGGTCGACGAAATCCGGGGGGAATTCATGTATTCATCGGTAACGGACATCTGCACCGAGGACGAGCTCGACGCGATGCTGCTGCACATCGAATCGTCTGTGCCACAATCGCGTTCGCCACACTGGACACCGGGATGGCGCGACGAGAGCGAGGTGGCGTTGCTGGATGCGATCTTCTCCGCGCGCGCTCCCTACGGCGGCCCCACCAGCGGGGTCCGCGCGGTGGTCCAGCGATGGAGATCGCATCGCGGCGATAACCGACTCGACGACTTGACAATCCTCGCCGAACTGACCGCGACGCCGGATCTACTGGTGGAGATTCTGTCCAACCGACAACTGGTTCCTGGAAACAGTCGAACCAAGGGTGCTGCCGCCGCCGTGGCGGCACAGACGCTGGTATCGGTGGGGCTGAGCCGTTCGAGCGACTTCGAGCAGCACACCGAGCACCAATTCGAGGCGTTCTGCGCAATTCCCGGTCTCGGCGAGACCACCTGGGAATGCATGCTCATGCACCTCGGCGTACGCACCGACACAGCGGCCGAACACCTGCGGTCGTTCGTCGCCGACGCGCTCGAACCACTGCACCAGAACCTCGCCGCTGAAATTGCCGATGACCGCTCCCCTGTGATCCTGGAAGCCGCGGCGCATGCACTCGGCGCAGATGTCGCGTCGCTCGAGCACGCGGTTTGGCGCTACCAACACAAATTACGCAGGCCCACGAAGCGTCACTCCGAAGCAGATCGATCAGGGGCGGACCTTCGACCGACGGGCTGACCTCCCGAGATCAGCGCCTCCACGCCGTCGAGAATGCACTCCAACCCGAATCGGTAGGCGTGCACGGGGTCGCTGGCGGCGTCGTACGACGTCGCCGCGGCCGTCCCGACCCGAGACGACACCGGAAAACGTGCGCGGTCCATCACCCGTTCGAGGATCGGCGCGGTGGCCGCCCACCACTGGGCGTCGGACATGCCCGACTGCTCCTTGACACGCGTCACGCCGGCGAGGGCTCGCGCGGTACCGGAGACGTGCGTGAGAACCAGCGTGAGAACGGAGTCGATCTCGACGTCGCCCAGGCCGATGCCGACAAGGGGACGCAACTCGGCCTCGTACTTGTCGTTGGTGTGCGGGCCGAGCACGGGGCGTGCACCCTCCGCTTCGAGCAGCCACGAATGCCGTTGGTACAAAGCCCAATTGCGCTCGGCGACGAAGTGCATCGCGGGACGCCATCCGCCGGCGACGGAGGACGGCTCGTCGACGTGCGAGTAGAGGCCGGCAAGCGCTCGATCGATCATCAGGTCGGCGAGGTCCTCCCGGCCCGGCACATGCGTGTAGAGCGACATCGCGCCGACACCGAGATGCTCGGCCACGTTCCGCATCGACACCGACTCGAGACCGTTCGCATCAGCCAACTCGATGGCGGCGTCGACGATCGTATCCACGCTCAGTCCGGTGCGACTCGGCTTGGCGTCGACTCGCCACAGGAGCCCGAGTGTCCGGGCCGGGTCGAAGGGGGTGTCCTTTTTCGATGCCACTCGGCGAGTGTAGCGACACCGTACGGTGTACACCGCAGCGAGCCGACCGCGCCAATGAGGACAACCATCCAGGTTGTAGACTTCATCGGCACGCGCGAGTGGCGGAATTGGCAGACGCGCTGGATTTAGGTTCCAGTGTCTCAGGACGTGGGGGTTCAAGTCCCCCCTCGCGCACCATGGATTATCGGCTCGGCTTTTCTCGAGACTTCTGCAGGTTCCGACGTGTGAAGGCGGCTCGAATGTCCAGCAACCCCGACAACGACGCGATCTTCGCCGAGATTTCCGACGAGAGGCGTTCTCTCGCAAGAACTCTCGAGACTCTCACTCCCGAACAATGGGACACCCCATCGCTGTGCGAGGCCTGGACGGTCCGCGACGTCGCCGCCCATCTGGTGGTCCCGCTGATCGTCCCGCTCTGGCAGTTCGGACTCGTCATGGTGCGCACCCGAGGCAACTTCGACCGCGCCAATCAACTGATGACCACGCGCGTGCGTCGCGAGCACGGCAACGAGTTGCCCGCCCTGCTCACCGCGCACGCAGACAAGAAGTTCACCCCACCGGGCCACGGTCCGCTCGCACCCTTGTCCGACGTCATCGTGCACGGACTGGACGTGTGCAGGCCGCTGGGAATCGAGCACCACGTTCCCGATCACCGCATGATCACGATGCTCGACTTTCTGGTGCCCGCGACCGGCGCGGCACCGTTCAAAGGCCCCGAGCTTCGACTGCAGTGGCGCGCAACCGATCTGGACTGGAGCCGCGGCGAGGGCCCGGTCATCGAAGGATCGGCCGGCACCCTGGCACTGGTTCTGACCGGGCGCAGCAGCGCTCTCGCGGACGTCACCGGGCCCGGCACCGAGCAACTCGCCCAGGCACGGGCCAACCGTCGTCGGGCATGAGCCGAACTCGAACCGTCCATGGTGAGAATCACCGCCGGGCCGGAGCACGCGACTACCTGCAGTAGTAGTACCTCCGGTACCGTCGAGGGGTGACTTCATCCCGCCCGAACCGTCGGCCAGCACTGATCGCGCTGGTCACCGTGTCCGCGGCGGTGTGCTTGGGTCTTGGCTGGTGGCAGTGGGAACGCTTCGAGGCAGTCGGCGGCAACGGCCAGAACCTCGGGTACGCGTTCCAGTGGCCCCTGTTCGCAGTGTTCGTCGTCTACGCCTACCGCAAGTTCGTCCGCCTCGAGGACGAGGACCCCGAGGAAGCGGCTGCGGCGCGGCCCGACGGACCCACCGAGGTGCCCCTCGACCTGCTCCCCCAGCGGCATGCCCCGGCGTCCGACGCTACGGACCTCGACGATCCCGAGGCCAGGCAACTACTCGAATACAACAGCTACCTCGCGGAGCTGAACGAATCCCGCGGGACCGACAGGAGCACCACGTGAGTTCGGCACCGGACAAGACGCAGGCGTCTGCGAACAAGACCAAACAGATCGCATCCGCGTTGCTGCGCTACCGCGTTCTGGCCTATGTGACCGGAGTGTGGCTGTTGGTTCTGGTGGCGGAAATGGTCGCGAAGTACATCCTGAAGATCGAGAATCTGCCGACGTGGATTCCCGTCGTGCACGGTTGGGTCTACATCGTCTACCTCGTGCTGACTGTCGATCTCGCGATCAAGGTGCGCTGGCCTGCTGCCCGCACGATCGGCACACTGCTCGCCGGAACCGTCCCGTTCCTGTCGTTCTACATCGAGCACAAGCGCACCAAGCAGGTCAAAGCCGACTTCGCCGTCTGACGTCAGCAGCCGATCGGCTGCGCGTTCTCCGGATCCAATGCGTTCTGCACCAGCCGCTGGGCCAGCGGGTCGTACGAGATTCCCGTGTGCTCGACGGCGTTGGCCGGGCACACGTCCTGCAACACCACGTTCGTATTTCCCGCCCCGGTCAACAGCGAGGCCGTGTACGGAACGACGACCTGGTCGTATCGAGTGACGATCGTGGTGTAGTCGATCCCCGAGACGGTGTCGCTCCCCTCGTTCAGTCGCTCGAGCACGTCGTCCTGAACCGGTGGGCCTGCCGTCGGGTAGTTCGGCGGAGACAACGCCACGATCCGCGCGACCGTCCGGTCTCCCCCGAGAAAGCGGGCGTAGTAGCGCGGCACGGTGCCGCCCTTCGAGTGACCCACGATCGACACCTTCTGCGCACCCGTCGCCCCCAGCACGGAATCGACGAACGTCGCCAGCTCCGCGGCACTCTCGGGGATGGGTTCGAGCGCACCGAAAGCCTGAACCGGCCCGGTGTTGCCGTAGTCGATCGCGAAGACGCAGTATCCGGCGTCGGCCAGCTTCGGCGACAGCGATGCCCAGTTGTCGTAGGAGTTCTCCAGGAACCCGTGCACCAACACCACCGGCTCGGGATGCTGCGCACTCGGAACACACGAGAAGTCGTTCGAGCCCGGAGGAGTCACTCCCGGGTGCGCGACCGAGTAGGCCAGGGCCTCGGCGAAGGAGCCGGCAGCCGGTGCCGCGGTGGCCGGGATGCCTGTCAGGCACAGCGTGGCGGAGACGAACACAACCGACGTCCGCGTCAGAACGGTTCGCATCGCCACGAGCTACCGCCCCGCCAGCTCACCGAGGGCCGGAACGAGCTTGCGAAGCGCGCGGCCACGATGCGAGGCGGCGTCCTTCTCCTCCGGGCTCAGCTGCGCGGCGCTGCGGCCGTCGCCCTCGGGCACGAAGATGGGGTCGTAGCCGAAGCCGTTCTCCCCCTGCGGCTCTCGGCCCACTGCACCGCGCCACTCGCCGCGGACCACGGTTTCGGTGCCGCCGGGAATCACCAGGGCGCACGCCGAGACGAATGCAGCTCCGCGACGCTCGTCGGGAGTGTCACTCAGCTGCGCCAGAACCAGTGCGGTATTGGCCTCGTCCTGCCCGTGCGTACCGGACCAGCGCGCCGAGAGCACTCCGGGCATCGCGTTCAGGGCATCGATTTCGATTCCCGAATCGTCTGCCACACAAGGCAATCCGGTGGCCGCCGCGCCGTCACGCGCCTTGGCGAGCGCATTCTCCTCGAAGGTCGCCCCGGTCTCGGGAGCCTCCGGGAACGGCGGCACCTCGTCCAGGCCCACCAGTTCGATTCCGGCCACTCCGGCGGCGTCGAGCACCCGCCGGAGTTCGCGCAACTTCTTCGCGTTCCGGCTCGCGACCAGAAGCTTCGAGTCAGGCACCGAACTTCTTCTTCGATTCCGCGGCTGCAGGCTCGGGCAGTTCGCCGGGGTACGGCAACGCCAAGGCTTCCTTCTGCACCTCGAACAACTTCTCGATGCCGACGAATGCGGAGTCGAGCAACTTGTCGAGTGTGGTTCGCGGGAAGGTCGCGCCCTCCCCGGTTCCCTGGATTTCCACCAGCGTGCCGGTGTCGGTGGCGACGACGTTCATGTCGACCTCGGCGCGCGAATCTTCTTCGTAAGGCAAATCGAGGCGAACACGGCCGTCGACGACGCCGACGCTGACTGCGGCGATCATGCACGAGATGGGCTGCGGATCGGCCAGTCGCCCGGCCGCTCGCAGGTAGGTGACCGCGTCGTTGAGAGCGACGAACGCGCCGGTCACGGCCGCAGTGCGGGTGCCACCATCGGCTTGGAGTACATCGCAGTCGAGGGCGATGGTGTTCTCGCCGATCGCAGCGAGGTCGATGCATGCTCGCAATGAGCGTCCGACCAATCGAGAGATTTCCTGGGTGCGTCCACCGACCTTGCCCTTGACGGACTCTCGGCCGTTGCGGGTGTGGGTGGCAGCGGGGAGCATCGCGTACTCGGCGGTGAGCCAACCGAGACCGGATCCCTTTCGCCAGCGCGGAACGCCCTCCTCGACGCTGGCCGTACACATCACCCTGGTGTTGCCGAACTCGACCAACACCGACCCTGCCGGGTGGCTGGTGAATCCGCGGGTGATCTTGATGGTGCGGAGCTCGTCGTCCGCCCTGCCGTCTTCTCGTCTGGACACGACTCGAAGCCTAGCGCGTCGTCAGACGGTGAAGACGTCCCCTGGCAGAACCGCGTGCACCGGTCCGCTGAACTCTGCCTTCGCCTCGGCGATGACATCCTCCCGTGACGTCCACGGTGGGATATGGGTCAGCAACAGCTCCCCCACCCCTGCCTCTCGCGCGATTCGGCCGGCCTCGGTTCCGGACAGATGCACGCCCTCGGGCCGCTCGGGACTGTCGGTCCACGACGCCTCGCACAGGAACATGTCGGCTCCGTGCGCCAGATCTCGTACCGCCTGGCACATTCCCGTGTCTCCGCTGTAGGCGAACGTGCGGCCTTCCGCCGTGGTGATGCGCATGCCGTACGACTCCGGCGGATGGAACACCTGCCGCGCCAGAATCGACAACTTTCCGAACTCGACAGTGCGTCCGTCCAGCCAACGACGCAGGTCGATGGTGTCGGACATGTCGTCGATCTGCCCACCGCACTCGGCCGAGGCGACGCCGAGCCGGAACGCCGTGTCCTTGGGTCCGTAGACGATCGCTCGTCCCTCCGGTGGCGTGGGATGGTAACGACGCCACACCAGCAGCCCCGGAACGTCGAGGCAGTGATCGGCATGCAGATGCGAGAGCAGAACGCTCACATCGCCCGGATCGGCGTAGCGCTGCAACGCCCCGAGGATGCCGGGACCGAAGTCGAGGACGACCGGCGCGGTCTCCACTTCCTCCAACAAGTAGCCCGACGCGGGTGAATCGGGTCCGGACACACTGCCCGAACATCCCAGGACGGTAATTCGCATGAAAGCCATGCTGCCACGCCGAGCGCATCACTCGAAACGTTCGGGCAGTATTCACAGCGCGAGTCGGCCAAATTCACCACCGAGCACAGGTGTGTCTGCAGTTACCTTGCGCCTACGAAGTGCGCCGATCGAGTGATTTCGCGCGTGCTCTGTCGGCTCGGGCGTCCGCGGACAACAGTCGAGCGGCAACCACTCCGCCCACCGCGCCGAACAGATGCCCCTGCCACGAGACGTTCGGTTCGCTCGGGAGCACACCCCACAGTGCGCTGCCGTACAGCACGAACACCACGACGCCGATCGCGAGTTGACCAAGTTTGCGGGTGAAGAAACCGCGCACCAACAGGTATGCGATGAAACCGAAGATCAGAATCGACGCACCGATCGTGTTCGTGTAGGAACCGGCGGTGAGCCAGGTACCGAACCCGCCGACCACCCAGATGATTCCGGTGGCCGCCAGACCCCGCGCCAGTCCGGAAAGCAACACCAGGAACCCGAGCACGACGATCGGCACGGTGTTCGCGATCAGATGCTGCCAGTCGTCGTGCAGCACGGGGGCGAACAGAATGCCCCACAGCCCCTCGACCGAGCGGGCCTGGATGCCGTTGCGTTCGAGCCTCGACCCGCTGGCCACATCGATGAACTCGATGACCCACAGCAGCACGGTGAATGCTCCCACCAGCATGGCGGCCTGCATCCAGACCGGCCGCTCACGCTCGGCGGGACGGTTACTGATCTCGCTCATGATCGCCTCCGGATTCGGTCCCTCCACGGTACCGGGCAGAGGAATAGCGCGAGCTGCACTCAGTCTCCCGATCCACCGAACGCGGACGTGAAGATCTGCCGGTACGTGGGGATGCCGGCCACCGAGGTGGCGTCGAGCAGGGCCGCGGCGATGGCTCGCTCGACGACGATCGCCGCGGCCTCGGTGACCGCGGCCAGTACCGGGAGTTCCGCCGAGAATGCCGCGGGCACCGAGGACTCCGCGGTGACGGGTCTGGTGCCGGTGGACACGGCGAAGATCGTGTCGCCGTCGAGCGGCGAGTGTGCCGGTCGAACGGCACGCGCCAGACCGTCGTGACCGGCGACGGCAATCCGCTTGCACGACGCCGACGACAACGCGGCATCGGTGGCTACAACCCCGATCGTGGTGTTCAGCGCAGTGCCCTTGGGTTCGAGGGCGAGCGCGGTCCACAGCTGGTTCACGTCGGGCTTGCGCATACCGAACGCCGCAGGCCCGAGCGTGCCGACACCCCACAACAGGCCGGTACGCGGGTCGAACACCGCGCCCACCGGATTGGCGACCATCAACGCCGCCACGGTGACCCCGTCGGCGGGGCCGCCCTCGATCACCGTGCTGGCGGTGCCGACGCCGCCCTTGAGCACTCCGGCTCTGGCACCGACACCTGCACCGACAGACCCCGTCGCGAACTCGGTCGCCGCTGCTGCCGCGGCGAGGTAGCCGAACTCTGCCGTCGGGCGGGAAGTCCAATCGCCGACCGGAAGATCGAAGATCACCGCGGCCGGCACGATCGGTACGACGTGATCGGGGCTCCCCATCGGAATGCCCTGGCCGTGCTCTTCGAGCCACCGCATGACGCCGTCGGCCGCGGCGAGCCCGTAGGCACTGCCCGCGGTCAACAGGATCGCGTTGACGTGCTGGACGGAATGGCTCGGATGGAGCAGATCGGTCTCGCGAGTCCCCGGCCCGCCGCCGCGAACATCGACGGCCGCCGTCGCACCGCCGAGCGCACGCACCACCGTGCAGCCGGTCGCCGAGCCGGAACCCATGGTGGCATCGTCGTCACGTTCGTGATGGTGACCGACCAGCAGACCTGCCACGTCGGTCAGGGAATCCCGCGGTCCGGGTGTCTGGAATGCAGCGGTCACGCGTGCGTCCTAGGGAATGAGGACCTGTACGAGTGAATCTTGCATCCAGGTCAGCCAGTGGTACACGTCGAGATGCGGAGCGCGGGGATCGCCCTCGTCGAGGACATCGGGTGTGTCCGCGCTGATCCCCAGCGTGGTGCCGAGCGCCAACCTCACGTCGTTGAGGCCAGTCAACCATGCATCCGCCTGCTCCTGGGTGAGCACGATCTTGCCACCGGACTCGGGAAGGGTAGCCAGGATCATCGATCCGGCGGCCATCTTCTCGTCGATGATCTCGGGCTCGTGCAATCCGCGCAGTGCACCGTTGAGGTCTGCCGGGTCCTCCTCGTCGCGGCCGGGGTCGGCGCGGTGGAAGTCCGGCAGCAGCCGCGCCAGTGCAGCATCCTCGGGCGGACTGTTGTGCCCGGTACGCAGACCGGTCAGCGCCGCGAGCTCGTCGGTGGGAGCAGCGGCGGAACGATCGCGCAACAATCCGAGCACCGAGCCGACCAGCGAACGGAGTACGGCGGCCTCACGAGCATCGATCTCGGACTTGATCTTGACCCCGGACAGCGAATTCCGTCTCGTCCACGTGCGCACTGTTGCTGATGTCCTGTCTCGGGAAAGGGGTGAACTACTACTTGTCCTGCTGCATGGTGGCCCACAGACCCGCCGCGTGCAGCCGTCGAACATCGTTCTCCATCGCGTCGCGCTCACCGCTCGACACCACGGCCTTGCCTTCGGAGTGCACCTGCATCATCAGCTCGGTCGCCTTGGCCTTGCTGTAGCCGAAGAGCTTCTGGAAGACGTAGGTGACGTAGTGCATCAGGTTGACGGGGTCGTCCCACACGATGGTGACCCAGGGGGTGTCGTGCGATTCGTCGGCCGCGACGGCCTCGGTCTGCGCCGGGACCGCTTGCGGTGACGCGGCGACGACGTCCCCTGCCGAGAAGCCGTCCACGGGCAGAAGCGATCCATCCACCGTCAACCAAGGCATGCCCAACAGGGTACGGCGTATCGGGCCAGCGTCCCACGCTCGCCCCTTCGCTCGTAGTGTGGGCGAGGTGAGCAACGACGCGACCACCGATCACGCGAGTTCCAGCGACGGCGTGAGCACAGCACTGCTGACCGATCAGTACGAGTACACGATGCTGTCGGCGGCTCTGGCCAGCGGCTACGCCGACCGGATCTGCAGCTTCGAGGTGTTCGCGCGCAGGTTGCCCGGCGGTCGGCGATACGGAGTCCTCGCGGGCACCGGACGCATTCTCGACGCGATCGCGCGCTTCCGGTTCGGGCCGGACGAGCTGCGGATCGTCTCCGAATTCCTCGACGACGCCACCGTCGAGTGGCTGCGCGGCTACCGCTTCACCGGCGACATCGACGGTTACCGCGAGGGCGAGCTGTACTTCCCAGGTTCCCCCGTTCTGACGGTCCGCGGCACATTCGCCGAGTGCGTCGTCCTCGAGACAGTGGTGCTCTCGATCCTCAATCACGACAGCGCCATCGCGTCCGCTGCAGCGCGGATGGTCACGTCCGCCAAGTCTCGACCGATCATCGAGATGGGATCTCGGCGCACCCACGAGGAAGCCGCGGTCGCCGCATCCCGCGCGGCGTACCTCGCCGGATTCACCGCAACATCCAACCTCGAAGCCGTCCGACGCCACGGCGTCCCCGGCGCGGGCACGTCGGCGCACGCCTTCACGTTGCTGCACACCACCGCAGACGGCCCGGACGAACGGTCCGCATTCGCGGCTCAGGTGCGCGCTCTCGGCGTGGGTACCACCCTGCTCGTCGACACCTACGACATCACCCAGGGCGTCGCCAACGCCATCGAGGTCGCCGGGCCCGAACTCGGCGGTGTTCGCATCGACTCGGGCGACCTCGGCGTGCTCGCGCGGCAGGTACGAGACCAGTTGGATGCCCTGGGTGCGCCCAAGACCAAGATCGTCGTCTCGGGTGACCTCGACGAATACGCCATCGCGGCATTGCGCGCCGAGCCGGTCGACTCCTACGGCGTCGGCACGTCGTTGGTCACCGGTTCCGGTGCACCGACGGCGGGCATGGTCTACAAGCTGGTCACCGTGGACGGCATTCCCGTCGCCAAGCGCAGCAGCCACAAAGAATCGCGCGGTGGCACCAAGGCGGCACTGCGTACTGCTCGCCGCACCGGCACCGCAGTCGAGGAGATCGTGCACCCGTTCGACGCTCCCCCGACCGTCGAGAGCGATCTGACGGTGGAGACGTTGACCACGCCTTTGGTCCGCGGCGGAGAACGAGTCGCCGACCTTCCGACGCTCGCCGACGGCCGTGACCTGCTGGCCCGACGCCTGGTCAGCCTTCCGTGGGAGGGCTTGAAGCTGTCCCAGGGCGAACCGGCGATACCCACCCGCTTCGCCCCGGGGTAACGCAGTGTCGGTACCGAACCGGGTGGGCGATCGGCAGTAGTCTGCTTCGGTGCCGTCGAAGACCGAGTTGCCAACCGTTCCCGCTCTCTTGCAGGTCGCGGTGCACTCGCTCGGCGGCAAGGAACGCAGCAATCAGCTGACGATGGCCTCGGCGGTAGCGCATTCGATCGATACCGGGGAACATCTCGCGGTGCAGGCAGGCACCGGAACCGGCAAGTCCCTCGCCTACCTCGTTCCCAGCATTCGGCACGCAGTGGAATCGGGCAAGACCGTCATCGTCTCCACTGCCACCATCGCGCTGCAGCGGCAGCTGGTCGATCGCGATCTCCCGCGCCTGTCCGACGCCTTGACCGAGGCCGTCGGCCGTCGCCCCAAGTTCGCAATCCTCAAGGGCCGCAACAACTATCTGTGCATGAACAAGATCCACACCGGCGCCGCGCAGGAGGCACCGGATGCGGAACTGTTCGACCCGTTCGCCGTCTCACGGATGGGACGCGAGGTGGTACGGCTGACCAAGTGGTCGTCCGAGACCGAAACCGGCGACCGCGACGACGTCGTGCCCGGGGTCAGCGATCAGGCCTGGCGTCAGGTCAGCGTCACCGCCCGCGAATGCCTGGGCAAGTCCCGCTGCCCCGTCGGCGAGGACTGCTTCGCCGAACGCGCCCGCACCGAGGCCGCCCAGGTCGACGTCGTGGTGACCAATCACGCCCTGCTCGCGATCGACGCAATCACCGGAATTCAGATCCTGCCCGAGCACGACGTCGTGGTGGTCGACGAGGCCCACGAACTGGTCGACCGAGTGACCGGTGTTGCTACCGAGGAGCTTTCGGCCGCGACCGTCACCGCCGCGGCGCGTCGTAGCGCCAAGCTCATCGAAGAGGACACGGTCGATCAGCTCGAGGGGGCCGCCGAGAACTGGGCCGCAATCCTGGACGAGCTACCCCCGAGCCGCTGGCAGTCCCTGCCCGACGGCGTCGGCCCCGCACTCGCCTCCATTCGCGACGCAGCCTGGGCGGTACGCACCGCTATCGGTCCCAACAAGCAGGGCATGGCCGCCAGTGACCCCGAGGCCGCCGCGGCTCGCAGCGCCGCACTCGTCGCGGTCGACGAGGTCCACGACAGCGCGGTCCGTGTTCTCACGGCATTCGACGAACCCGATCCGGCCAAACGCAAGGACGTCGTCTGGCATGCCGTCGACGACTTCCGCGGTAACGTCAAACGCACCGTCCGCATCGCGCCGCTGTCGGTGGGCGGACTGCTGAGAGCTCGCCTGTTCGCCGAATCCACCGTGGTGCTCACCTCGGCGACCTTGACCGTCGGCGGATCGTTCGACGGGTTGGCCATCAACTGGGGCCTGCCTGCGGAGAAGCCGTCGCGCAGTGACACCGCGATGGCGTCGGGTGTGGAACCGCCATCCGACGCCGGGTCGATCAGGTGGAATTCGCTCGACGTCGGCTCGCCGTTCGATCACGCCCGGGCCGGCATCATGTACATCGCCAAGCATCTGTCGCCGCCCGGACGTGACGGCCTCTCGAAGTCCTATCTCGACGAGATCGAGTCGCTGGTCAGTGCCGCCGGCGGCCGCACGCTCGGACTCTTCTCGTCCATGCGCGCCGCCAAGGCCGCCGCCGAGGAGATGCGCGAGCGCCTCGACACTCCGATCCTGTGCCAGGGCGACGACTCAACCGGCGCACTGGTGCAGAAGTTCGCCGACGACGAGGCCACCTCCCTGTTCGGGACGCTGTCTCTGTGGCAGGGCGTCGACGTCCCCGGCCCGTCGCTGAGCCTGGTGATCCTGGACCGCATTCCGTTCCCGCGGCCCGACGATCCGCTGCTGGTGGCCAGGCAACAGGCCGTCGAATCCCGGGGCGGCAACGGCTTTCTCGCGGTCGCCGCCAACCACGCGGCCCTGCTGCTGGCGCAGGGCGTCGGTCGACTGCTCCGTAGCGTCGACGACAAAGGTGTTGTCGCCGTTCTCGATTCGCGGCTCGCCACTGCCCGGTACGGCGGCTACCTGCGGGCCTCGCTGCCGCCGTTCTGGGAGACCTCGGATCCAGAAGTGGTCCGCAAGGCCCTCACCCGCCTGGCCGGAAAGTAGCTGCCCCCTACGGCGTCGCCACCAACCCGAGCTCGGCATCCGAGGCGAGACCGTGGTGATGCGGTAGCACTCGCACCGTGTAGCCCACCGTGCCACTGTGCGGTAGCCGCGTCTCGCCTGCGTACACGTGCTCGCCGCCGTCGGTTCCCACGTGTGTCATGGCCGTCGTGCGAATGTCGGTGAGGTTCTCCTCCTCGTCGACGCGTCCCACGACCGCCTGCACCACGACGTCCGACGCGTCCAGTCCACCGAGATCGACGTTGGCGCGCAGCGAGAGCTCCGCCCCGATCACCGGGGTGTCCGGCAGACCGTCACTGTCGACGCGGGTGACTTTGATTGCGCCCCATGCCTGTTCGACGCGGCGGCGGTACGACGCGACGTCCGTGGCACCGCGGTGATCATCGGCCGAGGCCGCGCGGGCGGATTCGGCTGCGGGCGCGTAGTAGCCCAGCGTGTAGTCCTGAACCATTCTCGACGCCAGCACTTTCGGGCCCAACTGTTCGAGAGTGTGCCGCACCATTTCGATCCAGCGACTCGGCACCCCGTCGTCCCCGCGGTCGTAGAACTTCGGTAGTACCGCCTGTTCGAGCAGTTCGTAGAGCGCAGCCGCTTCGAGATCGTCGCGGCGGTTGTCGTCGGTGACGCCGTCCGCGGTGGGGATGGCCCAGCCGTTCTCCCCGTCGTACATCTCGTCCCACCACCCGTCGCGGATCGACAGGTTGAGGCCGCCGTTGAGCGCGGACTTCATGCCCGAGGTGCCGCACGCTTCGAGCGGTCGCAGCGGATTGTTCAGCCACACATCGCATCCCCAGTACAGAAATCGCGCCATGGACATGTCGTAGTCGGGCAGGAACACGATGCGGTGCCGTACGTCGGCCTGATCGGCGAACCTGACGATCTGCTGAATGAGCGCCTTTCCGCCGTCGTCGGCGGGATGCGACTTGCCCGCGACCACCAACTGGACCGGACGAACCGGGTCCAACAACATGGCGCGCAGTCGCTCGGGTTCGCGGAGCATCAGGGTCAGACGCTTGTACGTCGGCACTCGTCGAGCAAATCCGACGGTGAGTACGTCGGGATCGAAAACGTTTGCTGTCCAACTGATCTCGGCCTCGGTCGAGCCACGTTCGAGCGCCGAGCGCCGCACCCGACGCCGCACCTCGTCCACCAATTGCGCGCGCAGGGCGTTGCGCGTGGACCACACCTGGTCCGGCGTCAGCGGCCCCGACTCCCCCTCCGCCCATTCCCGGGCAGACCACGTCGGCGCATGAACGCCGTTGGTGACCGACCCGATCGGCACCTCGGATGCATCGAAGCCCTGCCACAGGTCGTTGAACATCTCGCGGCTGACGATGCCGTGCAGCTTCGACACCCCGTTGGCGCGTTGGCCCAGACGCAGTCCCATGTGCGCCATGTTGAACACCGAGGCGTCGCTCTCGCCGCCGAGGGCGAGAATTCGATCCATCGGCAACCCCGGCAGCAACGCAGAATCCGAGCCGCCGTCCGCGCTTCCGAAGTAGTGCCGCACCAGATCGGCCGGGAACCGGTCGATTCCGGCGGGGACGGGGGTGTGGGTGGTGAAGACGGTGCCGGCTCGCACCGCCGCCAGCGCCGCGTCGAAGTCCAGGGTTCCCGAGGTGACGAGTTCGCGGATGCGTTCGACGCCGAGGAAGCCGGCATGGCCTTCGTTCATGTGGAACACCTCGGGATCGGGCAGTCCGTAGGCACGGGTGTAGGCCCGGATCGCGCGAACTCCGCCGATACCGGCGAGTATCTCCTGCTTGATGCGGTGATCCTGGTCGCCGCCGTACAACCGGTCGGTGACCCCGCGCAACTCTGGGTCGTTGTCGGCGATGTCGGAATCGAGCAGCAACAGCGGGACGCGTCCCACCTGGGCGATCCACACCCGCGCCCGCAGCACCCGAGATCCGGGCATCGAGACGTGGATCAACACCGGAGAGTCGCCGTCGTCGGTGAGCAACCGCAGCGGCAGACCGTGCGGGTCGAGGGACGGATAGCGTTCGGCCTGCCAGCCGTCGGCGGTCAGCGACTGCCGGAAGTAACCCGAGCGGTAGAGCAACCCCACCCCGATCAGCGGCAGTCCCAGGTCGGAGGCAGCCTTGAGGTGGTCGCCGGCCAGGATTCCCAGCCCGCCGGAGTAGTTGGGCAACACCTCGGTGACACCGAACTCCATCGAGAAATAACCGATGCCCGACGGCAGAGCACGTCCCTCGGCCAGCTCGTTCTGGTACCAGAGCGGACGGGCGAGGTAGTCGTGCAGATCCGCCTCGGCGGCGTCCAGTTCGGTCAGGAAGTGCTCGTCGGCCGCGAGTTCCTCGAGGCGCGCAGGTGCGACGGCTCCCAGTACGGCCACCGGATCGCGCTCGAGTTCGGTCCACAGCAGTGGATCGATGTGCTCGAACAGATCCTGCGTCGACGAGTGCCACGACCACCTGAGGTTTGTCGAGAGCTCGGCGAGGGCATTCAGGCGGGCGGGAAGGTGGGCTCGGACGGTGAATCGACGCAAAGCTTTCACAGAGTCGAACCCTACCCACGGACACCTGTGTCGATGGGCGGCTTGGACGAAATCTGCTTCGCGGCACCGCTGCGGGCAGTATGCGTCGGCGCACGCGCCATCCGCATTGCTGCACTACGGTTGACAGGTAGAAGCACACCAATATCGGTTCGATCAGAGGTTGCGCCCGCGCAGCCATACCTCTAGCGAAGAATGGAGTGTGAAGTGACAGGTCGACTTGGTATCGACAATGTCCTTCCAGATACGACGACCGGAAAGTACCCCGCGAAAGCGGTGGTGGGCGAGACGTTTCCAGTCTCCGCCGACGTCTGGCGCGAGGGTCACGACGCGGTGGCCGCGACACTGTCGGTGCGCGGACCGGGAGGCAAACTCGAACGCATCCCGATGACACCGGGCCGCGAACCCGACACGTTCGATGCGGTGTTCGTCCCCTCTCGGCCGGGTTACTGGATCTGCCGCATCGAAGCGTGGAGCGATCCGATCAGCACCTGGCGTCATGCGGTGGAAGCCAAGCTCGGGGTGGGCCAGAGTGCTAACGAACTCGCGAACGATCTCGAGATCGGGGCGCGGTTGTTCCTGCGGGCTGCCACCGGCGTTCCTGCCGAGAGCAGGCAGATGCTGGCCGATGTCGCCGCCGCGCTGCGCGACACCGACCGCCCACTGCCTGCCCGGGTCTCCTCGGCGTTCGCGTCGACGGTCGCCGAATTGCTGTTCGCTCATCCGCTGCGCGAACTGGTGACTCGATCTCGCGCCGTCAACATCTGGGTCGATCGCAATCTCGCACTCAACGGTGCCTGGTACGAGTTCTTCCCTCGGTCGACCGGTGGGTGGAACGAAGACGGTTCGCCGCGGCACGGCACGTTCGCGACCTCGATCGAGCAATTGCCCCGCATCGAGCGGATGGGATTCGACATCGTCTACCTGCCGCCGATCCACCCCATCGGCACCATCAACCGCAAAGGCCCGAACAACACGTTGACCCCCGGTCCCGAGGACGTCGGGTCGCCGTGGGCCATCGGCTCCGCGGACGGCGGACACGACGCCATCCATCCCGAGCTGGGCACCGAGGACGATTTCCGCGCGTTCGTCGCCGCCGCACAGGAGCGCAACCTGGAAGTGGCGCTCGATCTCGCTCTCCAGGCCGCACCCGATCACCCCTGGGCTGCAACACATTCCGAGTGGTTCACCGTGCTGCCGGACGGCACCATCGCCTACGCCGAGAACCCTCCGAAGAAGTACCAGGACATCTACCCGGTCAACTTCGACAACGACCGACGCGGCATCTACGAAGAGGTACTCCGCGTGGTCCGGTACTGGATCTCGCTGGGAGTCAAGGTCTTCCGAGTCGACAACCCACACACCAAGCCGCCGGACTTCTGGGAATGGCTCATCGCCGAGGTCAAGAAGACCGACCCGGACGTGCTGTTTCTGGCGGAGGCATTCACCCGCCCGGTGCGCATGTACGGATTGGCGCAGCGCGGCTTCACGCAGTCGTACACCTACTTCACCTGGCGTACCGCGAAGTGGGAGCTGACCGAGTTCGCCGAGGAGCATGCTCGACGCTCAGACGACGCGCGTCCCAACCTGTTCGTCAACACCCCGGACATCCTGCACGAGAGCCTGCAGCACGGCGGGCCCGGAATGTTCGCTCTCCGAGCAGCTCTCGCGGCGACGATGGCACCCACCTGGGGCGTCTACTCCGGCTACGAGCTGTTCGAGCATCAGGCCGTGCGGGAGGGCAGCGAGGAGTACCTGGACTCGGAGAAGTACCAGCTGCGTCCGCGCGACTTCGAGGGTGCGCTGGCCCGCGGCGAATCGCTCGAGCCCTGGATCACCACGCTGAACGCAATTCGGCGTGCGCATCCGGCGCTCCAGCAGCTCCGCAACATCCATTTCCACACCATCGACAACGAGGCGCTGATCGGATACTCCAAGTTCGACCCGCAGACCGGTGACTCGATCCTGGTGGTGATCAACCTCAATCCCTTCGGAGCCGAAGAAGGCACGATCCATCTGGACATGCCCGCCCTCGGCCACGACTGGCAGGACACCCTCACGATCAAGGACGAAGTGAGCGGCGTCCACTACGACTGGGGCCACACCAATTTCGTCCGGCTCGAGCCCTGGACGTCGGTGGCGCACATCTTCACGCTCCCCCACATCCCGTACCCGGCACGAATCGAACTGGCCTACCGCGGCAACCGAAAGTGAGTGGATTCAACGTGACCGAGAATCCGACGACGCCCGAAGACACCGTCGCAGCCCCGTCCGACAACGATCTCGAACTCCTCGCTGCGGGGCGGCACTACAACCCGCATTCCGTCCTCGGTGCCCACCCGGTGCCTGGCGGAACGGCAATCCGCGCGCTCAAGCCCGACGCCGAGAAGGTCGTCGCCCGCGTCGGTGGCGTCGACCACGAGCTGACCCACGTCGCGCACGGAGTCTTCTCTGCTCTGCTCCCGTTCGAGGACCTGATCGACTACCGCCTCGTGGTGACGTGGCCCGGTGGACACGTCTCCGAATCCGCCGACGGATACCGGTTCCTGCCCACTCTCGGCGAACTGGATCTGCACCTGTTCGGCGAGGGCAGGCACGAGCGTCTGTGGGACATTCTCGGCGCGCACCAGCAGTCGTATGCAACTCCGGACGGCCCCGTCACCGGCACCTCGTTCGCGGTCTGGGCTCCCGCAGCCCAGGGCGTCACTCTGGTCGGCGATTTCGACGGCTGGACCGGCCGAAGCTGGCCGATGCGCGTACTGGGCTCGACCGGAGTGTGGGAGATCTTCGCTCCCGACATCGCACCGGGCGCGCTGTACAAGTTCCGCGTCCACGGTGCCGACGGCTCGGTCAAGGACAAGGCCGACCCGATGGCCTTCGCCACCGAGATCCCACCGTCGACGGCCTCGGTCGTCACCGCGTCCTCGTACACCTGGAACGACGAGTCCTGGCTCGACACCCGTGCCGGCATCGAGCCGACGCAGGCACCGATGAGCGTCTACGAGATCCACCTGGCGTCCTGGCGCCCGGGCCTGGGGTACCGCGAGCTCGCCGAGCAGTTGGCCGAGTACATCACCGAAACCGGCTTCACCCACGTGGAGCTGCTCCCGGTCGCCGAGCACCCGTTCGGCGGGTCCTGGGGCTACCAGGTGACCTCGTACTACGCACCGACATCACGCTTCGGCAGTCCCGACGATTTCCGCTACTTCGTCGACCATCTGCACAGTGCCGGAATCGGCGTCATCGTCGACTGGGTCCCCGCCCACTTCCCCAAGGACGAATGGGCCCTGGCCCAGTTCGACGGCGGCCCGCTCTACGAACACGGTGACCCGCAGCGCGGCGAGCAACTCGACTGGGGCACTTTGGTGTTCGACTTCGGGCGGCGCGAGGTTCGGAACTTCCTGGTCGCGAACGCGCTGTACTGGATCGACGAGTTCCACATCGACGGACTGCGCGTCGACGCCGTGGCGTCGATGCTGTACCTGGACTACTCCCGTCCCGAGGGCGGCTGGTCGCCGAACATCTACGGTGGCCGCGAGAACCTCGAAGCCGTGACCTTCCTGCAGGAGATGAACGCGACGGTGCACAAGAAGCACCGCGGGGTCGTCACCGTGGCCGAGGAGTCGACGGCGTGGCCCGGCGTCACCCGCCCGACGAACGTCGGCGGACTCGGGTTCAACATGAAGTGGAACATGGGCTGGATGCACGACACCCTCGGCTTCCTCGGGCGTGATCCCATCCATCGCAGCTACCACCACCACGAGATCACCTTCTCTCTGGTCTATGCGTGGAGTGAGAACTACCTGCTCCCCATCAGCCACGACGAGGTGGTTCACGGCAAGGGCACGCTGTGGACTCGGATGCCCGGCGACGATTACGCCAAAGCGGCCGGCCTGCGCGGCATGCTCGCGTACATGTGGGCGCACCCCGGCAAGCAGCTGCTGTTCATGGGACAGGAGTTCGGACAGACCCGTGAGTGGTCCGAGGAACGCGGACTCGACTGGTATCAGATCGACGAGGAACCCCTGCACAACGGCGTGAAAACCCTTGTGTCGGATCTGAACTCGACGTACAAGTCCCATCCGGCACTGTGGACGCTCGACACCTCGCCGAGTGGATACTCGTGGATCGACGCCAACGACACCGAGAACAACGTGCTGAGCTTTCTGCGGTACGGGTCCGACGGTTCGGTCGTCGCGTGTATTTTCAACTTCTCCGGAAACGAGCACGGCAGCTATCGTGTGGGACTACCGGAACCCGGCCGTTGGACAGAAATCCTCAACACCGATGCAACGGAGTACGGCGGCTCCGGCGTGGGCAACCTGGGTGAAGTGACGGCAACATCGCACTCGTGGCACGGTCGACCGGCGTCAGGCCAGGTCGCCCTCCCCGCCAACGGGGCGATCTGGATAAAACTGGAGCGATAGATGAGTGGCGGCCGCACACCCCGACTACTGGCCGCGGCCGCCACTGCAGGGCTCCTCCTGCTGACCTCATGCGCACAGACCGTCAGCGGAAACGCCGTATCGATCTACGAGAACCCGTTCAGCGTCGCCGGACTCCCGGTCACGAGCGGCCCGAGCGGACCGCGTCCCGGTGTCCCCGATTCGACCATCACAGTCGAGAACGCCGAGGGCACCGACTCGGACATCCTCGCCACGAACGCGATCGACGACATCCAACAATTCTGGGCCGAGCAGTACCCCAGCTTGTTCAAGGGCTCGTTCACCCCGGTCTCGAAGGTCGTCTCGTGGGACGCGTCCGAGGACGAGGGATCGGGAACCAGATTCTGCGGGGACCGCACCGGCGGTATTCCCAACGCCGCCTACTGCACTCGTGACGACTCCATCGGGTGGGATCGCACCATCCTGCTCCCGGCTCTCGTCGACGCGTTCGGTCCGATGTCGGTGGTGATGGTGATCGCCCACGAATACGGCCACGCAATTCAGCATCAGTCGGGCCTCGTGGGCGACGACACCCCGACCATCGTGGCCGAGCAACAGGCCGACTGCTTCGCCGGTGCCTTCATCCGCCATGTCGCCGAGAACGACGCGCCGCACTTCACCATCGACACCTCCGACGGACTCAACGGCGTTCTCGCCGCGACGGTCGCCGTGCGCGACGTCGATCCCAACGATCCGGAATCGGTGCACGGCTCCGCCTTCGAGCGCGTCACCGCTGTGCAGATCGGCTTCACCGACGGTGCTGCGGCCTGCACCGGTATCGATGAGGCCGAGATCGATTCGCGTCGAGCATCGTTGCCGCAGAAGTTCATGGACCCCGACGACTCCGGTGAGCTACCGGTCAGCGAGGACACCCTCGGGTTGTTCACTCGGTCCTTCGAAACGGTGCTGCCCGTGGCCGATCCGCCGATCGTCGACTACTCCGGATCGGACACCGGGTGCCCCGACGCCGAGGCAACCGCGCCGGTGTCGTACTGCCCGTCGACCAATACCATCGGCGTCGACGTCGAGGATCTGGCCGAACGGGGGCAGCCCGAGACCCCGCAGCGTGGAGACATATTGCCGCTCAACGTATCCGGTGACTACAGCGCGTACGTGCTGTTCGCCTCGCGCTACACACTCGCAGTGCAGAAAGAAGCAGGCCAGAGGCTCGACGATCCGCAGACAGCACTGCGCTCTGCATGCCTGTCGGGCGTCATCACCTCGGCGATGAGCGCCGAGAACGAGGACAGGAACAAGGACCTCGAAGTCTCGCTTTCTCCCGGCGATCTCGACGAAGCCGTGTCCGGACTGCTCAGCGACGGCCTCGCCGCCAGCGACGTCAACGGTACGACGTTGCCGTCCGGCTTCTCGCGAGTCGACGCGTTCCGTTCCGGAGTTCTCGGCGGCAAGGAACGGTGCGACGCGCGCTACCGCTGATCGTCGCTGTCAGTACAGCGCCGACGCGAGCTTGCGCCGCGCGGAGACCACCAGCGGATCGGCCGAGTCGAACAACTCGAACAGCTCGAGCAAACGGGTGCGCAGCGCAGTACGGTCGTCGCCTGCGCTGATCTTGATTCCGTCGATCAGCCGAGCGAACGCCTCCTCCGGTTGCTGACCGGCCATCTCGGCGTCCGCAGCATCGATCCGAGCCTGGACGTTTCCGGCGTCGGCGTCGGCGCGCGCAATCGCGTCCGGTGCCAGATTCTGCACACGCGCGAGGAACTTGACCTGACGCAATGCGGCGACGGCCTCGGTGTTCTTCGGTTCGGCGTCGATGATCGCCTGGTAGGCCGCTTCCGCCTTGTCGAAATCGCCCTCGTCGATGGCCTCTTCGGCTGCGACGATCCGCGGATCCTCGATCTCGGGTTCCGGTTCTGCAGCGGCCGCCCCGGGAGGCCCGGTGAGCTTTCCGGCCGTCGCCTGCTCCACTGCCTGCAGCCACTGACGAAGCTGCTCGTCCGACTGCGTTCCCTCGAAATCGGCGAGGGGCTGACCGGCTGCAACGGCAACCACCGTAGGAATGGCTTTCACACCGAACGCCTGCGCGATCTGCGGATTGGAGTCCACGTCGACCCGCGCGAGCACCCACGTACCCGCGGCCTCCACGGCCAGCTGTCCGAGCTGACGCGTCAATGCCTGGGACTGCGGCGAACGCGCCGAACCCAGGTCAACGATCACCGGTACCTGCGTGGACCGCTGCAGAACCTCGGCCTCGAACGTCGCCGCGGTCACGTCCACGATCGGTGCCAGTCCACCCGCGTCACCCGCGGATTCGGCCGCGGGTGCAGGTGCCGGACGGTCCTTGAGGACGGACAGGTCGACGGCACCGGCAATGGATGCGGGAACGACGGCTGACGGGCGGGCGGGAGGACGGGAACCGGGTCGAGTCACGCCCTACAGTTTGTCACTAACGCGATGCGTCATCCACTGGCGGGCGGCGGCGGTAGGTCAGGACAGAGCCTTGGCATCGGTTGCGGCCCGGCCGGTGCTCAGCTCGGCGAGACGGCCGGTACGCGCGGCCCAGATCTCGAAGATGACGGTGCCGAACGGGGGAAACGCCGCGACGAGAGCGAGCAAGGTCGCCTTGACGTCCCACTTGAGCTTCACTGCCGTCAACACGGCGACGGCCAGGTACACCACGAACACCCCGCCGTGAATCGGTCCGAAGATCTTCACTCCGATTTCGTTGCCGTCGGCGGGGATGTACTTGAAAGCCATTCCGATCAGCAATCCGAGCCAGGTGAACGCTTCGAGCACAGCGATGAAACGGAATCGTTTTGCCGTGCTGCTCAGGTCGAAGAAATTGGTCATGCCCGCTATTGTGCCCGGTCTGCTACGACAGAACGTAGTGGCTCTGGTCTCAGTTCTTCTCCAGAGCCACTACGAGTCCTACTGCTTCGGCACTCGAACGATGAGGGCGTCGCCCTGTCCACCGCCGCCGCACAATGCGGCCGCGCCCACTCCGCCGCCGCGTCGCTGCAGCTCGAGAGCCAGATGCAAGGCAATGCGAGCTCCCGACATCCCGAGGGGATGCCCGATCGAGATCGCTCCGCCGTTGACGTTCACGATCTCGGGATCGATGCCGAGTTCACGCGTCGACGCAATTCCGACCGCTGCGAACGCCTCGTTGATCTCGACGATGTCGAGGTCCTTCGGGTCGATGCCGTCCTTCTCGCATGCCTTGGCGATCGCGCGAGCAGGCTGCGACTGCAGTGTGGAGTCAGGACCGGCCACCACTCCGTGGGCACCGATCTCGGCGAGCCAGGTCAGACCGAGCGACTCCGCCTTCTCCTTGCTCATCACCACGACGGCGGCAGCACCATCGGAAATCTGCGACGCCGATCCGGCGGTGACGGTGCCCGCCTTGTCGAAGGCGGGGCGGAGCTTGCCGAGGGAAGCGACAGTGGTGTCGGCGCGGATGCCTTCGTCTGCGGTGAACTGGATCGGTTCGCCCTTGCGCTGCGGGATCGACACCGGGACCACTTCGTTGTCGAAGACGCCGTTCTTCCAAGCCGCAGCCGCCTTCTGATGTGACGCGGCGGCGAAGGTGTCCTGCTCCTCGCGAGTGATGACCTCGGTGCTCTGGTTGCGCTGCTCGGTCAGTGCGCCCATGGCCTGATCGGTGAAGATGTCGTACAGGCCGTCGTAGGCGAGGTGATCACGCATGGTGACATCGCCGTACTTGAATCCGGCACGCGACTTCTCGAGCATGTGCGGTGCCTGGGTCATGGACTCCTGGCCACCGGCGACGACGATCTCGAATTCGCCGGCGCGGATCAGCTGGTCGGCCAGTGCGATGGCGTCGACTCCGGACAGGCACACCTTGTTGATCGTCAATGCAGGCACGGTCATCGGAATGCCCGCGGCAACCGCAGCCTGACGGGCCGGAATCTGGCCGGCACCAGCGGTGAGAACCTGGCCCATGATGACGTAGTCGACCTGATCCGGCGCGACACCGGCCTTGTCGAGTGCACCCTTGATGGCGATTCCGCCGAGGTCCGATCCCGAGAAGTCCTTCAGGGCACCCGAAAAGCGTCCCACCGGCGTGCGAGCGCCGGCGACGATGACTGTTGTGGTCACGATTTCCTCCGAAAGTATGAAGACGGCCTTGTCGAGATCAACGCTCCGACGCCCCCTACCGATACCGGCCGGGCGGAGCACCGAAACGTAGCTGGCGCTAACGTCATGGCCATGACCTCCAGCACGCAGTCTTACACGGGAGCCCCGCTGCGCTCCGATCTGGTGACGGCTATCGATCACGTGGGTGTCGCTGTGCCCGATCTCGACGCTGCCATCACCTGGTACACCGACCACCTCGGCATGGTTGCAGTGCACGAGGAGATCAACGAGGAACAGGGCGTTCGCGAGGCGATGCTCTCCTTCCCCGGAGCCACGGAGAAGTCCGCTGCACTGCAGTTGCTCGCGCCGATCGACGAGTCGTCCACCATCGCCAAGTTCATCGGCCGCAACGGCCCTGGACTGCAGCAGTTGGCGTACCGCGTCACCGACATCGAAGAGATCTCGACCGAGCTGCGCGCTCGCGGCGTTCGGTTGCTGTACGACGCCCCGCGCCGTGGCACCGCCGATTCTCGGATCAACTTCGTTCATCCCAAGGACGCCGGTGGAGTGCTCATCGAACTGGTCGAACCGAACCCCGACGGGCACTGAACGAACTCCGGCTACCAGCCGTATGGCTCTCTACTTGACTCACCGGTAAATTGACGGCCATGGCCATCGATCATGAGCGCACTTCTGCGGTGCAACTTCCCTTTTCCATCGTTCGGAAGGGGTTCGATCGCGACGAAGTCACCAACTACTTCGAGCGGTTCGACGCCGAGCTCCGTCTGACTACGGCCGACCGTGACGCGGCCGCAGCGCAGGCACGTGATCTGGCCAAGCAACTCGACGATGCGCGCGACGAGATCGACGAACTCCGCAAGGACATCGATCGACTGTCGGTTCCGCCCACCACCGCGGAGGGTATGAGCGATCGCATCTCGCGCATGCTGCGGCTGGCCTCGGACGAGGCATCGGAAGTACGTGCCAAGGCGCACTCGGAGTCCGAGGAAATGATCTCCGTTGCGCAGCAAGAGAGTGCCCGACTCCGCGGGCGGCACGAGTCACTGGTGGCCGAGCTCGAAGAGCGTCGAACGGCACTCGAAGCCGAACACCAGCAGACCATGGCTCAGGCGCGCACCGAGGCAGCTCGAGTGGTCGAGGCCGCGCAGGCCGAGCGCGACAAGTTGGCTGCCGAATCCGAGGCCAAGCGCGCCGAGGTTCAGGAAGATTTCGAGATCACGATGGCCGAGCGCCGTACCAAGGTGCTCTCCGCACTCGAGGAACTCGAAGCGTCGAGCAAGGCCGATGCCGCCCGCCGCATCGAAGAGGCGACCACCGAGGCTGCCCGACGGCTCCAGTCCGCGAGTGAGCAGGCCGAGCGACGGATCGCGCACTCGAAGGAACTGGCCGAGGAACTGCGCGTGCTCCGCAGCCGCGTACTGGCCCAGCTCCTCGGAATCCGGGGCCAGCTCGATTCGGTTCCGGCGATGCTTGCCTCGGTCAATCGTGAGAGCGAACTGCTCGACAATCCCGACCCGACGGCCATCCTGAAGAAGGAAGAAGAGAAGGCAGCCGCGAAGGCCGAGGACGAGAAGGAATCGGCTGACTCCTCGTCCTGATTCGGCTCGTCCTGCGCCTGGCCTCCCCCGCTACGACCATCTGCGGGTGAGGCCTCGCGTGTTTCGGCCGGACCAACATCCGGTATGCCAGTGTCTGCGATTGTCGGCACCGCCGAAATCGTCCGACGGCCACGCGACGATATGTGCGACGCCCGGCCGCACCTCGTGATCACAGCCGGGGCATCGATAGGTCTTCACGGCCTTGGCACCCGGGACCATCCGCGTCGTGTACGTATCACCGTCCGGACCGACCTCGACCCGGTTGCCGCCCAGCACGGAATCGGTTGCCGGACCGAGATCACTCGGGCCGCTCCTATTCGGTCGGCGGGGCTGGTTACGACGAGGCACCCGTCCAGTGTAGAGAACGGGCGTATCGATCCCGACAGTCGTCAGAAAAGCCGGAACTCGGTACTGTCGGTTCCCCGCAAGACGTCGTAGTCGAGTGTGAGACAACGAATGCCGCGATCGGTGGCCAGCGTCTTCGCTTGAGGCTTGATGACCTGCGCAGCAAACACTCCACTGACCGGAGCCAGCAGCGGGTCACGATTGAGCAATTCGAGATACCGAGTCAGCTGTTCGACGCCGTCGATCTCACCACGTCGCTTGATCTCCACTGCCACTGTTCCGCCATCAGCGTTGCGGCACAGTAGATCGACCGGTCCGATGGCCGTCATGTACTCGCGTCGCACGAGCGTGTAGCCGTCACCCAAGGTACTGACGTGCTCGGCCAACAATTCCTGAAGGTGGGCCTCCACACCGTCTTTCACCAACCCGGGATCGATACCGAGCTCGTGACTGGAGTCGAGTTCGACGTCGTCGATGGTGATGCGCAGTTCCTCGCCTGCCTTGTTGGTGACGACCCACTTGATCGTCTCGTCCTCGGTGGTCTCGACCATCCAGCAGGGCGGAGACATCCAGTTGAGCGGCTTGTAAGCCCGGTCGTCCGCGTGCACGCTGACCGATCCGTCGGACTTGACGAGAAGCAGACGGCGAGCGGACGGGAGGTGTGCGGTGAGGCGGCCGACATAGTCGACTTGGCAACGAGCAATAACTAGACGCACTCGACCACCTTAAGCCAGGACCCCCGATAGTCTGTGACGACCATGCCGCAATTGACACGATCTGCCGCTCCCCTGGGCTCCCGACTGCTCGGCGACACCTCCGAGTCGCCACGTCGACGACGGATCCGAATTCAGCTGCTGCTGACCGTCTTCCTGGTCCTGTCGAACCTGATCGGCGCAGTCATCGTGGGCGTTCTCATCAGCGTCGTAGTTCCGGGCCCTGACGTTCTGAGAATGGATCGTTATTGGTGGGTCAACTTCATCGTCGTCCCGGTCTACGTCTTTCTCGCCTTCCTGGTCGGCGTCGTCTGGGGCACCACCAGCGCGCTGAGCAGTCTGCGATGGGGCATCGAGGATCGCCAGCCCACACGGTCCGAACAGGTCGCGACTCTCGCCATGCCCTGGCGCCTGACGCGCATCCAGATAGCGCTGTGGATCGGCGCGTTGATCCTGTTGACCACGATCGACGGCATCATCGATCCGCAGGCGATCCCCAAGGTCGCCTTCACGATCGCCGCGGGCGGCACAGTCGTCTGCGCGTTCAGCTACCTGCTCAGCGAGTTCGCCCTACGCCCCATCGCAGCTCGGGCTCTCGAGGCAGGCGATCCACGTCGGATCCGGATCGCCGGTGTCATGGGTCGTTCCATTCTGTCCTGGTTGCTGGGAACCGGTGTTCCGGTCTCGGGGCTGATGATGATCGCGGTTTTCCGCTTCCTCAGGCCCGAGACGACGTCCGCCCAACTGGCGGTGTCGATCCTCGCGCTCGGCGGAATCACGATTGTGTTCGGATTCGCGCTGACCGTGCTCGGCGGATTTGCGACGACCTCTCCCATCAACAACGTTCGAGCGGGGATGGCCGAGGTGGAGAAGGGCAACATGGATGTCCGACTCGCGGTGTACGACGGCACCGAGCTCGGGGAGCTGCAGAGTGGGTTCAATCGAATGGCCGACGGAGTGCGCGACCGGGAAAAAATCCGCGACCTGTTCGGCAGACACGTCGGCCATGAGGTCGCCGAAAAAGCACTGCAGTCCGACAGCGAACTCGGCGGACAGGAACGCGACATCGCGGTGTTCTTCATCGACCTCGTGGGTTCGACCGAGTTGGCAGCATCGCGGCCGCCCACCGAGGTCGTGGACCTGCTCAACCGGTTCTTCGCCGTAGTCGTCGACGAGGTCGACGAACACGGCGGTTTCATCAACAAATTCGAGGGCGACGCTGCGTTGGCCATCTTCGGAGCCCCCAACGACATCACCGACCACTGCGGCTCCGCGTTGGCCGCGGCCCGATCCATTGCCCGACGGCTGCTGGTCGACGTCCCCGAATGCAGTGCCGCCGTGGGGGTCGCAGCAGGACGCGCAGTGGCCGGCAACGTCGGTGCGAAGTCCCGATTCGAGTACACCGTCATCGGAGACCCGGTGAACGAGGCGGCTCGGCTGTCCGAACTGGCTAAGAACGCCCCGGGGGCGATCCTGGCCTCCAAAACGGCAGTCGACGGTGCTGCAGACGACGAAGCGCATCGTTGGGAATTCGGTGAATCGGTAACCCTCCGTGGACGCTCCGCAGAGACGATCCTCGCGAATCCGAAAGATGTGAAAGTCCCCGCCGACAACCCGCTTGCCGTGCACGCCTGACCGTATTGCCAGTCATGGCAGTTGCTGCGGCATTGGCGTCGGCATTGCTGTCCGCAAATGCGCGCGCGTTCGTCAGGTGCACGGGAAATGGTCAGTGGTCGGGGTGCGATTCTGCTCGCGGGTGGCGGATGCGCGCGCGTGTGTCTTTGCAGGGGTTGGGGGTGGTGGTTC
>CAUQEL010000018.1:0-129395 GCA_963517305.1 uncultured Rhodococcus sp. | reverse complement strand
AACGATGGGGCGCCTCGACACTCGAGACACCCCACCATCAAATTGAAACAGCCCGTGGACTACGAAGTTCCGCTCACGTGCGCGCAGCGCTCACACCGCACTCATCGACTCCCACGTCGGCCAGTCGATGGCCCAGTCATACAGGTCGCCGTCGGCGGCCGAGAGGTCGATGCGAGTTCCGGTGACCTCCACCGGATCGCCGTACATCGCCGTCTGGAAATACTCCTGGGCGTCGGCGTCGGAGAGGTTGATGCATCCGTTGGTGACGTTCGATGCGCCCTGCACACCGGTGGTCAGCGGATTGGCGTGGATGAATTCGCCGTTGTTGGAGATGCGCACCGCCCAGCGTTCGCGGACGTTCTCGTAGAACGGCGGGTTGGACATCAGGAAGTCCTCGTGCTTTTCGGTGACGACGTGGATGCCGCTGCGGGTGACGTTGCGGTCCTCGTTGCCCTCGCCGTAGCTGACGGGAATGTCCATGATCGTCGCGCCGTCGCGGACCACCTGCATGCGGTGGCTGGTGGCGTCGGCGATGACGACCTGGCTGCGTCCGATGCTGAAGTCGAGGGTGACGTCGTCGGCCCCGTAGGCACCGTCGCCGTAGTTCACGCCGTAGAGATTCGCCTTCACGTCCACCGTCGTGCCCGGAGCCCAATAGTTCGTCGGGCGCCAGTGCACCCGTGAGCCGTTGTCGTCGGGGAACCACGCCCACGCGCCGGGCGTCGGCGGGTTCGTGGTGACGGTCAACGCCTTCTCGACGGCGGCCTTGTCGGCGATCGCGGAGTCGAACTGCAGGATGATCGGCGCGGCGATGCCCACTTCCTGGCCGTCGCCGATGTTGGTGCTCACCGACGTGCGGCTGTCGGGTTCGACGGTGGTGAAACTGCCCTCGATCGGCACGGTCTTGTCATCGCTGCCCAGCGCCGAGCCGGACCAGGTGTACTGCACGCCGTAGCCGAGTGGCTCGGTGATGGCGTACGAGGTCTTGTCCGGCGAGAGCGCGCCCTGGACGACTTTGCCGTCGGGGTTTGTCAACGCGACCTCGATGAGCGTTCCGTCGGCCACGGAGACCGAGATCGGCGCGACGGGACTGACGTCGACGGCACCTGCGACCGGGCTCTCGGCGACCTGGGCGACGGGGGCTGCCTCGGTGGTGGGGGCTGCGGTGCCCGAGCCGCCCGAGCCCGATCCGACGGTGCAGCCTGCCACGAGTGCCACCAAGGCGACGAGCACGGCGATCAACCACACCGTACGCGTCCGTTTTGTCTGTTCTACCTGCTCATGCACGTTGTCCAACGTACCTGCGTCTGCGAACTACCCCGATTTTCGGGGGCAGTCTCAGAGTTTGCGCGTGCGAAGTTCGTGGCCCTTGGAGGTGAGGCAGCGGCCGGAATCGAGGCTCCAATCCCATCCGTGCAGATTGCAGGTGAGCTTGTTTCCTTCGACGATGCCGAACTTCGTCAGGTCCGCCTTCAGGTGCGGGCAGCGGCGTTGGATCTCGTAGCCGCCCATCGTGATCGTGGCGGTGTCGTCGTGCGCCTCGGAGAACCAGCCGTCGGCGTAGGCAATGCGCTCGTCGGTGAGGCACTTGAAGAACGTGTAGAGGAATTCGTTGTAGCCGCCGACGCGACGGGCCCGGAAGCGGGTGGACAGGAAGATCGAGTTGACCCAGTCCGGCTCCTGGTCACGTATCGCGGTGCGGACGAGTTCCGGCGGGATGGTGAAGCTGTAGCGGAACTTCTCGTTCGAGATCGGTTCGCGCACGATCCGTTTCGGAAAGTCGAGTACGACGGTTTCGTCGCCCATCGTGATTCCGACGGGGTAGCCGATGCCGTCGCAGATCAGATCCGTCTGCGCCATGATCGGCTCGAACAGGCCTCGCATCGGCTCGAGCAGTGGCTCACCCTCGGCCGGAGCCCAGGCTGCCTTCTCCGCGGCGATGACCGATGCCTGACGCTGGGCGTAGGCCTCGATGTAATCGGCCTTGCCGGTGGTGAAGATGGCCTCGGCCTCGGCCGTCGGAATCGGATGCTCGTGGGAGATCAGCTCGGCACCGTCGAATGTCGCGGCGGTGCCCGGCATCATCAGAAGGCCCTTGTCGTGCCCGTGCAGTCGCATCTGCTCGAGAAACACCATCTGGTCGGGGAACACGTTGGCCGGGTCGCCGTAAACGTCGTTGAGCGAACGCAGCTCGTCGTCCAGGAAACACGGCGGGCCTGCCGACGGGACGACCCACGTCGAGCCGACCTGCTCGATGTACTGGCGCGCCCGATCCATCTGACGCTGACGCTTCTGAATCCCGAAGTTCTTCTTCGCGCGCGAGACCATGTCGTAGACCATCGGGTACCAGATCGCGCCCGAGTACTGCAGCATATGCACGTCCACGGGACCGAAGTTCTCGGTCATCACGTCCAGGTCCACCGGCCGCGCGTCGTTCATGTTGAACGCGACGGTCTTGCCGTCCGAGACGACCAGACCCGAGTCGCCGATGGGACCGTCGGCGGGTGCCCGCAGCGCGATGATCATGATGTCGAGATCGCCCTTGGGACCGGAGATCGTGTGCTTGACCGAGTCCGTCGTCTCGTAGAACTTGTGAAAGCCGAGCTTCTCGAGCTCGTGCTTGAGATCGAGCACCGGGTAGTCCGGCAGCAGGACCGTGGCGTCCTTGTTGACGTGCTCGGCCAGGTTCTTCGGGTCGAAGTGGTCCTTGTGCAGGTGCGAGACGTAGAGGTAGTCGCAATCACCGAGGGCGTCCCAATCCAGGCCCGAGTTGTCGGGGAACGGGAACCACGACGCGTAGAACGACGGGTTCACCCACGGATCGCACAGGATGCTCCCTGCCTCGGTCCGAATATGGAATCCCGCATGTCCCACGCTGGTGACCTGCACTGATTTACCTCCTACGAGCCCGACGAACAAAGCTCCATCGTATGCGCCGTTTCGACCGGCCCTAACCCAGCGCGCAGTTGACGAGGTCACATTCGGGCGTGAGCGTGACGCCGAACTTCTCCCGCACCCCGTCACGCACGTGCGCGGCGAGCGCCATGATGTCCGACGCAGTGGCCCCACCCCTGTTGGTGACGGCGAGCACGTGCTTGGACGACAGCGCTGCCGTACCGCGGCCGAATTCGGTGCCGTAGCCGCGCGGGAAGCCCGCGTTCTGGATCAGCCAGGCGGCCGGGATCTTGGTTCCCGCGGGGTCGGGAAAGCTGGGCGCGTGCGCGGCGGCCTCGGGCACCTCGGGCAGTACCGGGTTGAGGAAGAACGATCCGACGCTCCACGTGTCGTGATCTTCTCCGTCGAGCACCATGCCGCGCTCGCCGCGCAGAGCCAGCACGGCCGCGCGCACGTCCGGCACCGGTACGACGTCACCGATCTGCACGTCGAGACGCTCCGACAACGCCGCGTAGCGCACCGGAAGCGACTCGGTCGTCTTCTTCAGCGCGAACGTCACGTCCAGAATCACGTACCGCGAGGATCGCTTGAACACCGACGACCGATGCGTGCCGAAACCGCACTGCTCCGGCGTCCACACCGCCGTCTGCTCGCTCTCACGGTCGTAGACGGTGAGGCTGTGCAACAGCTCCGACGTCGACGCGCCGTACGCGCCGACGTTCTGGATCGGCGTCGCGCCGGTGGTTCCGGGAATGCCCGACAGCGCTTCCATGCCGGACAGTCCCGCGTCGATCGTCGCCTGGACGACGGCATCCCACTCGACGCCCGCATCGACCGTCACGATCTCACCGTCGATGTCCAGCCGCGATCCGGTCACCCGAACCACCCGGCCGTCGAACCCGGCGTCACCGACGACCAGGTTGGATCCGCCGCCGATGACCAGCACATCGGTTCCCGAGCGATCCGCGTCGCGCACCAGAGAGACCAACTCGTCAGCGTTCGTCGCAACAGTGAATTCACGGGCCGGACCGCCCACCCGGATGGTGGTGAGCTCCGAAATTGCAGTAGGCACGGACTCTCACGCTACCGGTCGCGCACCTGCGTCGGAGCCACCCGGTAACCTGCGGGGATGCCTCGCCCCATTGAGCACAGCTCGACTGTGCCCGCCTCCGCCGACAAGGTCCACGCCGCACTGACGTCCGAGCAGTACTGGAAGGACCGCATCGAGCAGATCGGCGGACCGGGTGCCAGCCTGAAGAGCGTCACCGTCGGCGACGGAACCATCGACGTCGTCATGACCCAGGCCGTCCCCGAAGAGGAGTTGCCGGCCGCGGTGACCGCCTTCAAGAAGGGCGACCTCATCATCGAACGCACCGAGAGCTGGGGACCGTTCGACGGTACCCACGCCGACGGCATGTTCGGTGCCACAGTGGAGGGCGCACCGGCTCGTATCACCGGCACCACCACGCTCGACGGTGTGGGCGAGACGACGATCGTCGCACTGGCCGGCACCACCGAGGTCAAGGTCCCGATCTTCGGCGGCAAGATCGAAGCGATGATCAGCGAGCAGGTGCTCGCGCTCATCGACAACGAACAGGACTTCACCGGTAACTGGATTGCGGCGCAAGCAAGCAGCTGAGCCTGGTCGTTCCGCAGGCTCCACTCCTGGGTAACCTGGCCTACTATGGCTCGCCGAATGAACTACTCCGCCCGGTTCACCCACTCGACGCAGCAGGTCTATGCAGCGCTCTCCAGTCGCGATCACTGGGATGCGCGCATCGAGGAGATGCGTAAGTACTCGGAGAACGAGCTGAAGAGCTTCGAGGTGTCCGACGCCGGAATCGACATCGTGATGCACCACGTCATCCCGCGCACCGAACTGCCCGACATCGCGCAGACGGTGATGAAGAAAGACATGGTCATCACCCGCAACGTGCACTTCGACGCCTACGAAGAAGTCACCGCGGGTCACTACGACGCGTCGATTCCGGCCGGTCCCGGCTCGCTCAAGGGCACCACCTCGCTGTTCCCCACCAACGGTGGCTCGACGCTGCGCACCTCCTCCGAGGCCAAGGTGTTCCTGCCGTTCATCGGCGGCAAGCTCGAGCAGCTCATGCTCGTCAACCTCATCGACCTGTGGCGCGGTGAGGGCGAAGTGACCGCCGACTGGCTCGACAAGAACGCCTAGCCCACTGAAGCCTCCTCACAGGGGTCGTTCCGCAGGCTCCACTCCTGCCCCTGAAGGCGTCATCACCCGCGGCACCACCGGCATCAACCGGTTGCGTCGCAGCGACCGGTGGTTGATGCACAACCCCGATGTTCGACGCGTTCTGCAGGGCTCGCCGGATCCCCTCGTCGTCGACCTCGGGTACGGGGCGATGCCGAACACGACGCTCGAGCTGGCCGGTCGACTGCGCACCGTCCGGCCCGATCTCCGAGTCACCGGTCTCGAGATCGACCCCGCACGCGTCGTCCCGGGGAGTGACGGCGTCGAGTTCGCCCGCGGCGGTTTCGAGCTGGCGGGCTTGCGCCCCGACCTGGTGCGTGCGTTCAACGTATTGCGGCAGTATCCCGAGGATGCGGTTCCTGCTGCCTGGCAACGCATTCTGTCCGGCCTGGCACCCGGCGGCCTGCTGATGGACGGCACCTGTGACGAGCTCGGTCGACGCTGCGCCTGGGTGTTGCTCGACGCCGATGGGCCGCGCTCACTGACACTGGCTTGGGATCCGTTCGACCTCGAGATGCCGTCGGACATCGCGGAGCGGCTACCGAAGGTGTTGATACATCGCAACATCGAGGGTGAGCTCGTGCACGATCTGCTTCGACGGGCCGACCGAGCGTGGTCGGTATCGGCACCACTGGCACCGTTCGGGCCTCGAATTCGGTGGCGCGCAGCCATGAAACTGCTTGTCGAACAGGGTCTTCCGATCACACTCCCCCGCCGGCGAATGCGCGACAACGTGCTCACGGTCCCCTGGTCGACGGTCGCCCCTGCACCGTGAATCGGGTGCAGCTGACCGCGCTGAGCGCGGCCCAATGCACCCGATTCCGCGGCTACGTGCAGGCGGACAGTGCCAGTTCGACGCGTTCTGCCACTCGATCGGTGCTGCTGCCTGCCTCGAAATACAGCGCCTGCGGGTCGACACGACCGATCGCGACGGCGTCGCACACCACCTCGTCGAGGGTGATCTGGGAGATGCCACCTGCGGCGAGGTCGAGCACCGTGCGCACCGGGGTGGTGAGGTTGAACGTGCCTGCCGATTCGACGTCCCGTGGTTCGAGTCGCAGGCGATGAACCGCCAGCCTGGTGTCGGTCAGTCGCAGGTCGCCGAATGCGCAGACGTGCACGAATTGCGGGTGCAGGTGCCCGAATCCGTGTAGCTCGGCCGCGCTCTGGTGCGAGATCACGGCCTCGCCGCCGAACCAGGCACACCACATGGCGAACACTTCGAGTTCGCTTCGTGGCCACTGGCCGAGTCGGAACAGGTTGCGCTCGACGCGAGTCCACGTGTTCGTGGCCAGATTGACGCGCACCATCGCAGAATCGAAGCCGAGCTCGCCGGCCTGCTCGGCGGTGAAATAGCCGTCCTGACGAGTGGCCAGCGAGTGCAGTTCGTGCACGCTCGGTCCTGTCGTACTCATGACACAAGCGTACGTCACAATGTGTTACAGGTCACAAAGTTTCGATCGAGAACGCCGGTTCGGCGAGTTTCACAGAGCTTGCTCAGAATCATCGGGAAGACTGCCAGGAATGTCATCCACCGCCAGGCGCAGCACCGCACCGCTGATCGCAGTCTCCGTCGTTGTCGTCCTCCTCGTCGCCGTCATCGGTGGCGAGTTGTTCGTCCGTCAGCAGATCAAATCCTGCCTCGCCGGTCAGCTCGAATCCGAGCTCGGCAGCCAGGTCGAGGTCGGTCTCGGCCTCAAGCCGGTCTTGCTCTCACTGGTGGACAAGAAGGTCTCCTCGGTGACCGTCGACAGCGACGACGCACGCTTCGGCCCCGCCGAGGGCATGGTCGTGCAGGCCGAGGCACGTGAGCTGAACCTGACGCAGACCGCCGACTCGGGCGGCACCATCGGCAGCTCGAGTGCCGACATCTCGTGGTCCACCGACGGCATCACCCGCACCCTGCAGAGCCAGGGCATCGGCGCGATCGTCTCCGGCGTCACCTCGGACGCATCGGCGGGCACCCTCGAGTTCGCCGTCGGCGCTCTGGCGAATCTCACCGTCCAGCCACAGGTCGTGGACGGCAGGGTCGACTTCCAGACCGTCGACGCGTCGATTCTGGGTCTCGGGATCCCCACCGATCTGGTCGACTCCGTCGTCGGCGTGCTGACCGACAGCCTGCAGGCCTACCCGTTGGACATGACTCCGACGTCGTTGACCGTCACCGACAGCGGCATCGAGCTCACCCTCGAAGGCGGGCAGTACACGATTCCGGTGACTCAGCAGGATCAGAATCAGCCGACTCCCGAGGGTTGCTCGCTCGTCGCGTGACCCATGTGCGCGGAAGTTCGTAGCCTTCTACGAAGTTCCGCTCACGTGCGTAGCCAGTCCGTCCAACACCGCGCGCGTTCCCGAGAGTCCCAATCGTGTTGCGCCCGCCTCGATCATGGCCAGGGCGGCGTCCGTGGTACGGATGCCGCCGCTGGCCTTGACGCCCAGTCGTCCGCCGACGGTCTCCGCCATCAATTGCACTGCTTCGACACTCGCGCCGCCGGCCGGGTGGAATCCGGTGGATGTCTTGACGAAGTCGGCACCGGCCTTCTCGGCGGCGCGGCAGACCTCGACGATCGCGTCGTCGGACAGTGCTGCCGATTCGATGATGACCTTCAGGACCGCGCTTCCGGCGATTCCTTCGCGGACAGTGACGATGTCGGCCAGTACCGCGTTGTAGTCCCCCGCGATGGCCGCCCCGACGTCGATCACCATGTCGACCTCGTCGGCACCTTGCTGTACTGCGAGCCTGGCCTCGGATCCCTTGATCAACGAATGATGCTTGCCCGACGGGAATCCGGCGACGACGGCAGTGAGCATTCCCTCGGCGCGGATCGGCAGCATCGACGGCGATACGCACACCGCGAGCACTCCCAGCTCGCGGCCTTCCTCGATGAGGGCGGCCACGTCGGCCTGGGTGGCTTCGGGCTTGAGCAGCGTGTGGTCGACCATTCCGGCGAGGGCGGCGCGGGTGAGTGTCATGGGGTCCAGCTTTTCACAGCTCTGCATTTCGCAGCCCTGTCGGTCTACGATTTTCGTTCATGACCGCAGCCTCGCTCGCCGCCACCTTCAATGCCACCAGCAGGGAGTTCGACGCGGTGACGCCGCAGGTCTGGGGGCCGGCCGGGCAATCGCTCGTCTTCGCGCTCGGGTTGGCCACCGGCGACTCGGTTCTCGATGTGTGTTCGGGTACGGGCGCGTCGGCGATTCCTGCGGCGGCGGCCGTCGGCCCCGACGGTCTCGTGCATGCCATCGACCTCGCCGACGATCTGTTGGAAGTGGGCCGGGTGAAGGCCACCGATCGCGCACTGCGCAACATCGACTTCGTTCTCGCCGACGCCACCGAGTGGGAGCCGCCGTCGACGGTTCCCGATGCCGGATACGACGCGTTGGCCTGTTCGTACGGCATCTTCTTTCTGCCCGATCCCGAGGGGGACTTCGCTCGTCTCGTGTCTCTGGTTCGGCCGGGCGGTCGCGTCGGGGTGACGGTGTGGCGCACGGGTGCGATCGAGGCGTTCGCGGGCGCGTTTTTCGAGGTGGTCGGTGCGCACTCGCCGCCCAGCGAGCACGATGGACCACTCGCGCAGGACGGTTACGACAGGCACCCGATCCGGCGGATGGAAACCGTGGATCTCCTCCGCGCGTGGCTCACCGCGGCAGGCACCACCGATGTCGAGGTCGTCGAGTTGTGCAACCACGTTCCCGCGACGGAATCGTTCGTGTGGGATCTCGTGCTGGGCAGTGCGATGCGGGGCGCGCTGACACCCTTCGACGATGCGACGCGGACGCAGGTCCGTGCCGAGTTCACTGCGTTGCTGACCGAGCGCGGAATCGATTCGATCGATCTCGGGACACTGGTGGCAACCGGGGTGCGGACGCCCTGAGACAATCGGCGGTATGAGTTCTTCCGTATCCGAGGACCGCCGTTACGTCCTGTCGCTCGGTTGCCCCGACAAGACGGGCATCGTCGCCCGCATCTCGACCTTCCTCGCCGAGGTCGGTGGATGGATTGTCGAGGCCGCCTATCACGCCGATCCCGACACCGGTTGGTTCTTCACCCGGCAGGCCGTGCGCGCGTCGTCAGTGGACATGAGCATCGAGGAGCTACGTACGCGTTTCGCCGCGGTGGCCGAAGAACTCGGCCCGGAAACCGAATGGACACTTCAAGATTCGGGTGAACCCAAGCGCGTGGTCCTGCTCGTCAGCAAGGAAGCGCACTGCTTGCACGACCTGCTCGGGCGCGCTGCCGGCGGCGAGCTGCCCGCCCAGATCTCCGCGGTGATCGGCAACCACACATCACTCGAGCCGATCGCCGCCGCGCACGGCACCCCGTTCCATCACGTCGAGTTCGCGAAGGATCCGGCCGAGCGCGGGCCCTCCTTCGAGGAGGTGCGGTCACTGGTCGATTCCTACGACCCGCACGCGGTGGTGCTCGCCCGATTCATGCAGGTTCTCCCCGAATCGCTGTGCGCGCATTGGGCGGGCCGGGCCATCAACATCCACCACAGCTTCCTGCCGTCGTTCGTCGGCGCGCGTCCGTACCATCAGGCGTTCGCGCGGGGCGTGAAACTGATCGGTGCGACGTGCCATTACGTGACGGCCGAGCTCGACGCGGGGCCGATCATCGAGCAGGACGTCATTCGCGTCGATCATTCCGACGAGGTGGCCGACATGGTGCGTCAGGGCCGCGACATCGAGAAGCTGGTGCTCTCCCGCGGCCTGCGGTGGCACCTGGAGGATCGCGTGCTGGTGCACGGCCGCAAGACCGTGGTCTTCAGCTAGGCGCGGGAGTGGAACGGGCAGAAACGACCCGAAGAATCAGAGATTTCGGAGCCGGACCACTTCGGTGTTGAAATCGTCGATGGCTTCGACGGAGCTCATGTGACCGATGCCGGGGATCACAATCAGTCGGCTCAGGTGGTCGTGGACCTCGAGTGCGCGCGCGAGCCTGCGGGCGTGCACGGGCGGGGTCAGTCGGTCGGCCGATCCGACGAGCACGCTGGTGGGGACGGACATGTTCTCGAGTGCCTCGTGGATGTCGAGGTCGCTGAGCGCAGCACCCCAGATGCCGCGGGTGCGTGGAGCGCATTCGAGCACGATCTTCTCGCAGAACGCCACCTCGGCCGATGTCGCTCCGGGTGCCATGGAGATGTACTTGATGGCTTGGCGGGTCACCGGCGACGTCCGCAGCGGAAGCGCCGAGCTCAGCACGGCTCTCCCCACGGGGGCCGGCAGGCGCGGGAAGCGTTGCGGCAGTGGAATGACAGTGGTTTCGCGGACGAGTGAGTCGGTCGCGGTGCTGGCGAGCAGCACTGCGCTGACCAGACGATCGACCTGCTCGGGATAGCTTCCGGCCCACGCCATGATGGACATGCCACCCATGCTGTGTCCCACCAGAACCGCTTTGTTGTCCTCGGCGACGGTGGCGGTGAGGACTGCGGCAAGGTCGTCGGCGAGCACGTCGGGGCTCAGCGGTCGCGTTCCGACGTCGCTTCGGCCGTGGCCGCGCTGGTCGTACGCGATGACGCGGTAGCGGCCGGCGAGGGCGTTGATCTGCGGAAACCAGTAGTCGGCCGAGCAGGTCCAGCCGTGGCTGAAGACGATCGGCGCGGCATCGGCGTCACCGTAGCTGCGCACGTGCAGGTGTGCACCGTCGTCGGTGACCACCTCGGTGATGTGCGGCTCGAAGGCGGGGAACTGCAGCAGCTCGTCGGGCTGGACGTCGGTCGTTTTGGTGAACGAGTGCAGGCGACGCCGCCGGACGACCAACGCGCCGATTCCGGCTGCGACGGCCGCACTGCCGACTCCGAACAGCGCGCATTCGATTACCTTGCGTGACACCACTGACGTTCCCTCCACCTGTATCCCCCCGAGCGGGTGCAGTAGAGGCTCTACGCCCCAGAACCGCCCGGGCGCCGACGCGCCAGTTTACCAGCGAGGTCCGCGCTGGATGCTGTCGATCTTGGGACGGACGTCGACGAGGTATACGGCAATGCCGACGATTCCGATGATCCAGAACATGATGACCATGGGGCCGATCAGCGTCAGCAGCAGTCCGACCGCCAGAATGCCCAACCAAGCGTTCTTGGTCAGTTTGCCGGCCGCGGGAAACGCGTCCGGTCGTTGGCGGAGTGCATGGAAAATGGCGAACGCGGCTCCGGCAATCGAAATGATTTGCAGGATCAGGAAGATCGTCTGGGAGAAGCTGCTCGCAATCACGCCCGCCAGTGTACGAGAAACGACCCCTGCACCGCGCGGCGCAGGGGTCGTTTTCTTTACGAGTGCTTTAGCGAGTGGTCTTCTTCGCCGGAGCCTTCTTGGCCGGAGCCGGTGCGGTCTTCTTCGCAGCCGGAGCCGGAGCCGTCTTCTTGGCCGGAGCCGGGGTCTTCTTGATCGGCGAGTTCGCGCTGCTGCGGGTCTTGGCCTCGACCTTGCCTGCCACGCCGCTCACCTTGTCGGAAGCCTCGACGGCCTTGTCCTTGGCCTCGTCGCCCGCTTCGTCGATGTTCTCGGCCAGCTCGTCGGCGGCGTCGGAGATCTCGTCGGCACCTTCACGGACCTTGTCCGACGCGAGGCCGGCGAGGGCAGCGGCGCGCTCGCCGACTGCGCGGGTCTGCGAGGCGACGGTTCCGAGGGCCTGCTCGGTGAGGTCGACGACGTCGTTGGCGGCAGAGTTGGCGCGCTCGAGGCTTTCTTCGACGGCCGGGGTGCGGCGGATGCGCTCGACGGTCTCCTCGCCGCGCTCGGCGAGCGAGGTGTAGAGGTCGGAGGCGACCTTGAGGTACGCCTCGGCAACCTTGCGCAGCTCTTCGGGGGTGAAGCGCTCGCGAAGTTCGGCGATCTCGTCGGGGAGCTCTGCGGGCAGGTTCGCCAGCCGCTCGCGCAGGCTCTCGACGCCTTCGGTGACGTCCTCGGAGATGTCGGCGATGCGGGCGTTGACCTCGCTGGTGCGGCTTTCGGCGCGCGAGCGGACCTGAGCGACGACGTCCGCTACGGCCTGGACGACGGCGTCGCCTGCACCGACGGCTGCGAAGATGGGGGTCTTGACGTTCTCGAAGTTCTTGGAATCAGACATCGGGTGTCTCCTGTTCGTCGGGTTCGGGCTCCTGCGTCGACTCGTTCTCACGACAGAACGAGTCGTAGATCTCGATCAGCACTTGCTTCTGCCGTTCGGTGATGTGCTCATCGCCGAGCAGAGCTTCGCGCACCGGACCGTGGGGACGCGCTTCCAAGATCCCGGCCCGGACGTACAGCACCTCCGAGGAGACGCGCAGACCCTTGGCTATCTGCGCTAGCACTTCTGCGGACGGATTACGCAGTCCGCGTTCGATCTGGCTCAGGTACGGGTTGCTCACTCCGGCCCGGCTGGCGAGCTGCCGCATCGATACCTGCGCGGCTTCCCGTTGGGACCGGATGTAGCTGCCGATGTCCTGAGCTGCAGTCGTCACGACTGCGGCGACAAGATCACCCGCCTCGGCGACGACCTGCGTCGCCTCGGTCGCCTTGGCGACCAGATCCCCCTCGTCATCGGCCATGTCGGCCTCCTGTTTTCGGTGTCCTACTGGACGGTACCGAAGGGTGCTAACTATTGCAAGCACTCTGCTAGCACTAGTGTCCGAAGATCAGATCCGAGATCGTATAGATGGCCAGACCGGCGATCGAGCCGACGACGGTTCCGTTGATGCGGATGAACTGCAGATCGCGTCCGACCTGCAGTTCGATCTTCTTGCTCGCTTCCTCGGCGTCCCACCGAGCAACGGTGTCGCCGATGATCGTGGTGATCTCGTCGGCATAGTTCGCGGCGATGTAGCTCGCCCCACCGAGGAGCCAACCGTCGACCTTGCCGCGCAGGTCCTCGTCGTCGCGCAGACGAACTCCGAGGTTCGCGGTGTTCTCCTTGATCTTGGTGCGCAGCGTGCTGGTCGGATCGTCCACCGACTCGGTGATCAGCCGCTTGGCCACCTTCCACGTCGCCGCGGCGAGGCCGGTGATCTCCTCGCGTCCCATGATCTGCGCCTTGAGCTTCTCGGCCTTCTCGATGGTCACCGGGTCGTGCTGCAGGTCGTTGGCATAGTCGACGAGGAACTTGTTCGCGGCCTGACGGACGTCGTGCTCGGGGTTGGAGCGAATCTTCCAGGTGAACTCGACGAGTTCCTTGTAGACCTTCTCGCCCAACAGGGTGTCGACGAACTTGGGCGACCAGTTCGGGGAATCCCGCGCGACGACGCGATCGATCATCTCCTGGCTGCCGAGCGCCCACTGGTGAGCTCGCTCGGCGAGCATGTCGATCAACGGCAACTGGCGGTTCTCGCGGAGCAGTTCGTCGAGGATGCGGCCGATCGGCGGGCCCCACTGCGGATCGGCGAGGCGACGCACGATGGTGCTGTCGATCACGGCGGTGATGTCCTCGTCGTTGAGTACGTCGACGACGCCGTGCAGCACGGTCGCCGCCTCGGCCGCAACGCGTTCGGCGTTGTCGGGCTGGGCGAGCCAGGTACCCAACCGCAACGGAACCTGCGCCGACGCGACCTTCTCGGACACCACCTCGGGCGCGAGGAAGTTGCTGCCGACGAACGAACTCAGGCTCGCGCCCAGCTGGTCCTTCTTCTTCTTGATCAGGGCCGTGTGCGGAATCGGGATACCCAGCGGGTGCTTGAACAGTGCCGTCACCGCGAACCAGTCGGCGAGCGCGCCGACCATGCCCGCCTCGGACGCGGCCCGGACGTAGCCGACCCAGGCACCTGCCCCCGTCGACTCCTGCCACCGGCAGAACAGGTAGACGATCGATGCGAATACGAGAAAGCCCGTCGCCACTGTTTTCATCTTGCGGAGGTCGCGACGTTTGGTCTCGTCGTCGAAGTTCATGAGCTGCACAACCGACATTGTGCCCAGAATCTCGGCAGACCAACCGGACGCAGCCTGCAATGGTGTCGGACAAGGCGCATAGGGTGGGGTTGTGGCGAGAAATACGACGGAGGCAAAGCTGGACGAGTCCGAGCCGAGCGAGGACAAGCCGAAGGTCGAGAAGCCGGACGGCCGCAAACGTCGGTGGCGTGAGCACAAGATCGCGCGCCGCGAAGAGCTCGTCGACGGCACGTTGGCCGCGATCCGGTTGCGCGGCCGCGAGATCGGAATGGACGAGATCGCGTCGGAGATCGGTATCTCCAAGACGGTCCTCTACCGATACTTCACCGACAAGAACGATCTGACGAGCGCGACCATGTCGCGATACGTCGAGACGACTCTCGCACCGCGTATCTACGCCGCGATCTCACACGAGCTCGACGAGTACGAGCTCACTCGCGTCGTGGTGACCGCGTACGTCGAGACGGTGGCCACCGACCCCGAGGTGTACCTGTACGTCATGGCGAACAACGCCGGCAACAACCGCGACGTCGTCGCCGAGTCCGAGCGAATGATCGCCGAGTTGCTCTCCACGGTGTTGGGTGAACGCCTGCGGCAACGCGAAATGGATTCCGGCGGTTCGGTGCCGTGGGCCTTCGCCATCGTCGGTGCGGTCCAGTTGGCGACGCACTGGTGGATCTCCAACAAATCGATGTCCGCCGACGATTTGATCGACTATCTCTGCATGATGATGTGGGGCGGAATCCACGGGGTCGCCATGGCCGACGGCTCCCCCGCGAAGTTCAAGTCGCAGCCGCATCCTCTGGTCGAGGAGCAGCCGATCACGCCTTAACGCTCGTCGTACCCGTCGTCGTCAAGGGGTACTTCTGCTCGTTGATCCAGCACGTCCCTGGCGTCGGCCTCGACGGGTAGATCATCCGCACTCGGCTCGTCCGGCTCGTCCACGATCGGCAGATTCTGCTGGGCGCGATCCTCGGTCGGAGTTTCGATGGGTGATTCGCTCATGTGTCCATTCGTACCATCGCCCGTCAGTTTGGGATCGGTCCCGGTCGGACATTCGAACAGGTATGACTACCGAAACCTTGACCGGACGCCGCATCGCCATTCTCGCTACCGACGGCGTCGAGCAAGTCGAGCTGGTTCAGCCCCGCGAGGCCGTCGAGAACGCCGGAGCCACAGTGACTTTGGTTGCACTCGATCATGGCGACATCCAAGCCATGGAGAGCGACGTCAATGCCGCCGACACCTTCACTGTCGACCGCGTCGTCGCCGACGTCTCCGCGGACGATTTCGACGCACTGATCCTGCCCGGCGGAACCACCAACCCCGATCAACTGCGCGTCGACGCGGACGCAGTGGAATTCGTCCGCGCATTCGTACAGGCCCGCAAGCCTGTCGGCGTGATCTGCCACGGAGCCTGGACCCTCGTCGAGGCCGACGTCCTGAAGGGCCGGACGTTGACCTCCTACCCGAGCATCCGGACCGATATTCGCAACGCCGGAGGAACCGTCGTCGACGAGGAAGTGGTCGTCGACGGCAACCTGGTCTCGAGCCGCAACCCGGACGACCTGCCGGCCTTCTGCGCGAAGATCGTGGAGCATTTCAGCGCTTGATAGGTTAGCGTGCCCTATGCGCATTTCTCGTTCGTCGGCTCTGCCTGCGGCAGCCCTCGCCCTCGCCCTCACCCTGACCGCATGCAGTTCCGACGGCAGTACTGCCGACGGCGGTAGTGCCGACTCGGCCGAGGCCGGTGGCACCGTCGTGACCGACATGTTCGGCGATGTCGAGGTCCCTGCGAATCCACAGCGAGTGGTCGCGCTCGGGTGGTCGGATGCCGAAACCGCATTGGCGCTCGGCGTGCAGCCCGTCGGAGCGAGCGACTGGCTCGGCGTCGGTGGCAACGGGCTCGGCCCGTGGGTCGACGAGACCTACGACACCGACCCCACCATCGTCGGCACCGTCGACGTCGACATGGAGTCGATCGCGGCGCTTGCACCGGACCTCATCCTGTGGACACGCAGCACCAACGACAAAGCCGTCTACGACGACCTCTCCGAGATCGCCCCCACCGTCGCGGCACCGCCCGGAACCGACATCGCCTACGGCACCACCTGGGACGGTCAGACGGAGATCGTCGCCGAAGCACTGGGCAAGGTCGAAGAGGGCAAGAAGCTCGTCGACGACACCGAAACGCTGCTCGCCGATGCCGTCACCGCCAACCCCGAATTCGCCGACAAGACCGTCGCCGTCGGCACGCTCTACAGCGGACAGATCGGTGCCTACGTCCGCGGCGACACCCGCGTCGACTTCCTCGAATCACTCGGACTGACGAACACCCCGGCCATCCAGGACCTCGCCGAGCCGGGAGCATTCAGCATCGAACTCTCCGAGGAGAACATCTCCGCCCTCGACGCCGACCTCACCGTCATGTTCCCCATCGGCACCGGACCCGAGGTGATCACCGACAACCCGTCGATCCAGGGCCTGCCGTCGGCACGCGACGGACGCCTCTTGGTGCTGGGTGACACCAACCTGTCCAACGCATTCTCGGCCGCCTCCGTGGCCGGCACCCGATACGCACTGGACAACGCCGTGCCACTGTTCGCGGCACCACTGAAGGGCTAGAACACACCCTCCCCGGGGGGCTTGTCACACTCTCCCCGGCGGGGCTTGTCACACTCTCCCTAGCGGGCTTGTCACACTCTTCCCGGGGGGCTTGTCACACTCTTCCCGGGGGAAAGCCACCCGCGGCGATCGGTCCCCAGGTGTCGATCACGATGCGGATCAACGACTTTCCCTGCTTCACCATCGCCGCGCGGTACTCGTCCCAGTCCGAGTGCTCGCCGGCGATGCTGCGGAAGTACTCCACCAACGGCTCGACGGCGTCGGGAAGATCGATGATCTCGGCCGTCCCGTCGACCTGGACGTAGTCGCCGTTCCAGTCGTCGCTGTGCACCAGCACCGTGACGGCGGAATTGCGGCGGATGTTGAGCACCTTCGCGCGCTCGGGGTACGTGGCGATGACGATGCGGCCTTCCGAGTCCACCCCGGCCGAGACCGGGGAGACCTGCAGACCGTCGTCGCGCTTGCGAGTGATCAGGGTGTGGTGGTGCCGCGGAGAGACGAATTCGAGCAGTTGCTCACGCGACACGGTTTCGGCTTTTGCAATGGTAGGGGCCATGAATCCCATGGTAGAGAAGTAGTCTTCTCCCCTATGGCCGACAAGTCGAAACTGTGGACGCTTTCTCCCGTCGATGTGCTGCGCGCCAGCGCCTCTCCCCGCGTGGAGGACATAGACTTCACCGCCACTCCAGGTTTCGACGGCGCGAAAGCACACGGCAACGACGTCCTCGAGCAGCGCGGTGCAGTACTCGCGGCGCTCCAGGAGAAGCTCTATGCCCACGGGCGCGCAGGCGGCACCAAGTCGGTTCTGCTGGTGTTGCAGGGGATGGACACTGCAGGCAAGGGCGGCATGGTCAAGCACGTCATCGGGATGGTCGATCCGCAGGGCGTCGACCTCGCGTCGTTCGGGGTGCCGACTCAGGAAGAGAAGCAACACCACTACCTGTGGCGCATCCGCAAAGCACTCCCGCGGGCCGGTCGAATCGGGGTGTTCGATCGGTCCCACTACGAGGACGTTCTCGTCGTCGCGGTCCACGACCTCGTGCCACGACAGGTGTGGGAGAAGCGATTCGACGAGATCAACGCCTTCGAGAAGGAACTGGTCGACGAGGACACGGTTGTCGTCAAAGTTGCTCTGTTCGTCTCGGCGGACGAGCAGAAGCAGCGATTGCAGGAGCGGCTCGATCGACCGGAGAAGCACTGGAAGTACAACCCAGGCGACGTCACCGAGCGTGGCTTCCTACCGCAGTACCGGGCGGCGTATCAGCGGGTGTTGGATCGAACCGATACCGACCACGCACCGTGGTACGTCGTTCCGTCCGACCGCAAGTGGTACAGCAGACTTGCGGTCACCGAGATCCTGATCGAGGCCTTGGAGAAACTCGATCTCGATTGGCCCGCAGCAGATTTCGACGTCGAACACGAGAAGAAGCGGCTGGCCGAGAGCTGAGGCCTGCTTCGAACGCGTGAATGGTCCATTGACCCCCGTCTGGGCAGGTCAATGGACCATTCACGCGTCGAACGAGACTGTTACAGCGTGGCTGCGTCGATCACGAAGCGGTAGCGCACGTCGGACTTGATGACGCGGTCGTAGGCCTCGTTGATCTTCTCGGCCGGGATGACCTCGATCTCGGCACCGATGTGGTGCTCGGCGCAGAAGTCCAGCATTTCCTGGGTCTCGGCGATGCCACCGACCATCGAACCGGCGAACGAACGACGGTTGGCCAGCAGGTTGAACGCGGGCACCTCGAGGGGCTTCTCAGGAACGCCCAGCTCGACGAGGGTGCCGTTGCGAGCGAGCAGTCCGAGGTACTTGCCCATCGGCAGGTTCGCGGAGACCGTGTTGAGGATGAGGTCGAACTTGCCCTGCAGATCCTTGAGGGCGGTGGTGTCCTTGGTGGCGTAGTACTCGTCGGCACCGTAGGCCTTGCCGTCTGCTTCCTTGGCGTCGGTCTGGCTCAGCACGGTGACATGCGCACCCATGGCGTGAGCGATCTTGACGCCGATGTGTCCGAGGCCGCCCATGCCGATGATGGCGACCTTCTTGTCGGGGCCCGCTCCCCAGTGCTTGAGCGGCGAGTACAGGGTGATGCCCGCGCACAGCAGCGGTGCGGCGACGTCGAGCTCGACGCCTTCCGGGATGCCGAGAACGAACTTCTCCGTCACGACGATCTGAGTGGAGTAGCCGCCGTGGGTGAACTCACCCTCGTAGGTCTTCGAGTTGTAGGTCTGGACGACGCCCTTGGTGCAGTACTGCTCGTCGCCGTCCTTGCACGCCTCGCACTCGCCACACGAGTCGACGAAGCAGCCGACGCCGACGCGGTCGCCCACCTTGCGGGTGGTCACCTCGGAGCCGACCTCGGCAACGATGCCGGCGATCTCGTGCCCGGGAACGACGGGGTACGTGGTGCCGCCCCATTCGTTACGGGCAGTGTGAATGTCGGAGTGGCAGATGCCTGCGAACTTGACGTCGATGAGGATGTCGTTCGGTCCGACGGCGCGTCGCTCGATCGTCGCCTTCTCGAGAGGGGCGTCCGGAGCGGTGGCCTGGTAAGCGGTAGCTGAAGTCATATCTACATTGCTACCTACGCATCAGTGTAAGCGCAAGGCAGCTACCGCCTCGACCAGGCTATTCCTGCCCTAAACGAGTCGTTCGCAACAGTAACGTCAGCTGTTCTTGGCGATATTGACGCCCAGCCACCCAACATACGCCGCCAGACCGACAAGTCCGATCTTGCGGGTCTTGGGGTATGCGATGGCCGCACCGACCGCCAGTTCGGTGGCTCCGTTGCGGCTGATCCAGGTTCGAGTGTCCTTGGGAAACGGGAGCTTGGTGATTCCCTCGAACGCCTCCGGCACCACGAAGTGGGCGGCACCGGTGGCGGCCAGCCCGATCCCGAATGCCTTGGGAACCACACTGTTCGACTTCGTGGACTTGCTCACTGACACGCTCCTGTGATCGAAGTGACTGCGTTCGCAGACCGACAATAGCGCTCCGTGGACCCTCGCGGGGCAACCCGCCCGCGGCGGTGTCTACTTTGCGATCCGGCCGTTCTCGTAGCGGTAGAAACCGGCTCCGGCTTTCTTGCCCACGCGCCCTGACTCGACCATACGCAGCAGCAGCGGCGGTGCCAGGAACAGAGGTTCCTCGAACTCCGAGTACATGGAATCTGCAATCGCTTTGACCGTGTCGAGGCCGACGAGATCGGCGAGTGCGAGCGGCCCCATGGGATGCGCCAGACCCAGCACCGTCGCCTTGTCGACATCTTCCTTGGTGGCGAATCCGGACTCGACCATGCGAATCGCAGAGAGCAGATACGGCACGAGCAACGCGTTGACGACGAAGCCCGAGCGATCCGCTGAGCGCACGACCTGCTTGCCGAGAACATCGCCTGCGAATCGCTCGGCGCGGTCGGCCACTGCCGGTGACGTCAGCTCGGTGGTCACGAGCTCGACGAGCGGCAGCACCGGTACGGGGTTGAAGAAGTGTAGACCGACAACGCGGCCGGGTGCCGTCGTCGCCGCTCCCAGGCTCACGATGGGAATGGAGGAGGTGTTCGAGGCGATGACGGCGTCGGGGTCGGTCACCACCGAGTCGAGTTCGGCGAAGATGTCGGCCTTGACCTTCTCGTCTTCGAGCACTGCTTCGACGACGAGTTGACGATCCGCGAAGTCTGCGAGATCGGAGGTGAAACGCAGTCTGCATGCCGCTTGCTCGCGCTCACGTTCGGTGATCTTGCCGCTGCTGACGCCGCGGTCCAACGATTTGAGGATGCGGCTGCGACCGGCCGTCGCGAGTTCGCGAGTCTGTTCGTGGACCAACACGTCGACATGAGCGCGGGCGCAGACCTCCGCGATTCCTGCCCCCATCTGCCCAGCTCCGACGATCCCCACCCTCTCCACCGTCATACAGCACTCCTGTTCATTTGCATTGCGGCACAACAGCATAAGGCGAGATGAGGGTAACTCTGCTGGGGTACCAGCACACGTCCCCAGATACGAGTCAGGCGGCCCGCAACGAAACGCTGGGGCCGCCTGACTAGTGCGCTGGAGGTTCGGGGAGGCGGGCTAGCTCAGTGGAACTGGCCTTCTTCGGTGGAGCCCTTCAGTGCAGCCGTCGAGGTGTTGGGGTCGACGGTGGTGGCGATGCGGTCGAAGTAGCCGGCGCCAACCTCACGCTGGTGCTTGATGGCGGTGAAGCCGCGCTCTTCGGCAGCCTTGAACTCGCGCTCCTGCAGGTCGACGAACGCGGTCATGCCTTCGCGGGCGTAGCCGTGTGCCAGGTCGAACATGCCGTAGTTGAGCGAGTGGAAGCCTGCGAGGGTGATGAACTGGAACTTGAAGCCCATGGCTCCGAGTTCCTTCTGGAACTTGGCGATGGTCGCGTCGTCCAGGTGCGCCTTCCAGTTGAACGAAGGCGAGCAGTTGTAGGCGAGCAGCTGGTCCGGGAACTCGCTGCGAACCGACTCGGAGAACTTCTTGGCGACCTCGAGATCCGGCACGCCGGTCTCCATCCAGATGAGGTCGGCGTACGGGGCGTAGGCCTTCGCACGGGCGATGCAGGGCTCGATGCCGTTCTTGACGCCGAAGAATCCTTCTGCGGTGCGGGTTCCGTCGAGGAACTCGCGGTCACGCTCGTCGACGTCGGAGGTGATCAGCGTGGCTGCCTCGGCGTCGGTGCGGGCGATGATGACCGACGGGACGTCGGCGACGTCCGATGCCAGACGCGCAGAGGTCAGGGTACGGATGTGCTGCTGGGTGGGGATCAGAACCTTGCCGCCGAGGTGGCCGCACTTCTTCTCCGAGGCGAGCTGGTCTTCCCAGTGCACGCCTGCGGCGCCGGCCACGATCATGGCCTTCTGCAGCTCGTAGGCGTTCAGTGCGCCACCGAAGCCGGCTTCGGCGTCGGCCACGATCGGTGCGACCCAGTTCTTGACGGACGTGTCGCCCTCGATCTTGGCGATCTCGTCGGCGCGCAGGAGTGCGTTGTTGATGCGACGGACTACCGACGGCACCGAGTTGGCCGGGTAGAGGCTCTGGTCCGGGTACGTGTGGCCCGAGAGGTTGGCGTCGCCGGCGACCTGCCAGCCGGATAGGTAGATCGCCTGGAGGCCGGCGCGAATCTGCTGCACGGCCTGGTTGCCGGTGAGGGCACCGAGCGAGTTGATGTAGTCCTCGTTGTTGACGAGATCCCACAGGATCTCGCTGCCGCGGCGAGCGAGGGTCGCTTCTTCGACGACGGTGCCCTGGAGGTCGGAGACCTGCTGTGCGGTGAAGTTACGGGTGACGCCCTTCCAGCGGGGGTTGGTGTCCCAATCCTGCTGGATCTCGGCGATGGTCTTCGGGGTGCCGGTGGTCGACATCTTCAGCTCCAGTCTCTTCTGCTTCTCGGCCTGCCTCGAGACGAATCTTCACATCGTTGCCAGGCCCTTCTGGTGTACTCCAAAACAATGGCACACCCGAAAACATGCGTCTACCAGTTGTTAGTGCCAATCTTGGCTATCTTTACCGACGCGGTTGCTAATGTTGCAAATTTTTGGACCGCACAAACCTCTCCCATCGGACGGCATGGTTACTCGCCAGTAGCGATGAATCCCCAGTTGATGAACGGAATGAACAAAATTCTTTACCGGACGCTTGTACGGTTTGACGCGGGCGTCTGAATCGAGTCAGAAACCTGCCTTTATGTGACTGACATCACAGTACCCCGATCCCACGATGTGAACATGCGCGGGGTGCTCCACTCCCCAACACGTTCGCCGGGATTCCGCGGCCGGCACCCCCGAGTGGAGCGCAACGTGCACTCATCCACAGACACGCAGCTATCCACAGGGCATTGCATTCTCCCAGGTCGAGCATCTCGGGCCGGCCGACACATCCCCGATGCTGCCACCCATGGCTCCCGACAACACCGACGCAGGCTCCACTCCCAGACCCACAGGTCATTCCGCAGGCTCCACTCCCGGCCCCGCTACCCTTCAGCAGCTCCTGGCCTCCGGACTCCACCCCAGCACCGTCTCGCGGCGCTTCACCCGTGTTCTGCCGACGGTCCATATGCGTGGGGAACCGTCGACGATGGATCGGTGTCGGGCCGTTTCGCTGTGGCGACCGGACGCCGTGCTCAGTCACCGGTCGGCCGCATACCTGCGGGGCTGGACGACCGAACCGACCACCCTCGACGCCACGGTCCCCCGCTCAACGAGGTTGCGGCCGCCGCCATGGCTTCGGCTGCACCGTCGCGCACTCGATTCCGTATTGGTCGACCAATTCGAGACCCTGCCGTGCACCACGCCCGCACAGACGATTCTCGATTGCCTCGCAGTACTTCCCCGAGCCGAGGCCGAGTTGCTGATCGACGAGCGCCTGAAGTTCGGACTCGACCCCGCATCGCTCCTCTGCTTGCTCGAGCGGTTCCCAGGTCGACGCGGCAACGCAGAGTTGGCTCGCCAAGTTCGGTTGGCAGTGACCAGATTCGCCTCGGAACCGGAGCGGGCATTGGGACGCGCGCTGCACCGGATCGGGCTGTTCCTGGAGATGAACGCGGCAGTCGGGCCGTACATCTGCGACCTCGTCGACCGTCGCAGCCGAACGATCATAGAAGTGGACGGGCGTGAATTCCACAGTGCAGCTGGGGTATTCAGCAAGGATCGGCGTAGGCAGAACGCTTTGGTGCTCGATCGCTGGCTGGTGCTGCGCTACTCGGCATTCGACGTACTGGCCGCACCGGACGTCGTGGCTGCCGAAATCGCGTCGGTGATCCGGCGGCGTCGGGAATCGCGGCGATGACTGCACACAATGCTCCACTCGCCGGGCCATACGCGGGGTTTCCCGGATCTGCCGCGTCGAGTGGAGCACCCGTTGCAACAGACTCATCGCACGCCCCCGGGAGTGGAGCATCAGGTGCCGAGATCAGATACGGACGCCGGTTCGGTCGTCACTGTGTGCAATCACCTGAGAGGTGATCGGTGTCCGACGCGAGGAGAGCACCCCGAGCGCACCCATCGCGGCGATCACCAGTCCGCCAACGATGGCGAAGAGGTCCGCGGCCAGTAAGCCGGACGGGAACACCATCAGCGCAGGCGAGACCGCGAGCAGCAGGCCGAGGCCGACGTGAGTCCAGTGGCTCTGTCTCGACGAGGATCCGATGGCCCACAGTGCGGACGATGCAGCGAGAATGCCGAGCACGAGGATGGCGCCGGTGACTTCCTGGTCTCCCTGGACGGGGAGCCAGACGGTGGATGCGACGAGTACGGCTCCGGTGACGAATACGACGACGTCCCTGACGATTTCGGATGTTCGTTGACGGTTGGACATGACCGCTCCTCGTGGTGCGTGGTGAATAGCTCGTATACCGGTATACGCCTTTACCTCGGCTAATGTTCCCGAACAAACCCGAATTGTGATTCAGCAGCTAGTTGCCAATGCTGTTAAGCCAATTCTTCGCAGGCGTAGCCTGGCGATATGTCCAAAACCTTCGTCGGCGTGCGGCTTCGGCAGCTCCGCAGCGAACGCAGCATGAGTCAGGTGCTGCTGGCGCAGAAGCTGGGAATCTCGGCCAGTTATCTGAACCAGATCGAGCACGACGTGCGTCCACTGACGGTGCCGGTACTGCTGCGGATCTCCGAGGTGTTCGGCGTCGACACGTCGTTCTTCTCCTCCGAGGACGACACCAGGCTGGTTGCCGAACTTCGCGAGGTGGCGCTCGATCAGGACATGGGGATCGACGCCGATGCGCACGAGATCGCGCAGATGGTCAGCTCGCACCCGCAGTTGGCACGGGCGATGGTCAACATGCACCGCCGATACCGCAATACGACGGCTCAGCTGTTGGCCGCTACCGAGGAACGTTTCTCCGACGGCAGTGGCAGTGGTTCCATCAGCAAGCCGCACGAGGAAGTACGCGACTACTTCTATCAGCGGCAGAATTATCTGCACGAATTGGACACTGCGGCAGAGGCTCTGACGTCGAGAATCCGGTTCCATCGCGCCGACGTCGGCGGCGAGATCGCCAAGCGGCTGCGGACGGTCCACGATGTGCAGATCGTCAATCGCATCGACCTCGGCGAGAACGTGCTGCACCGGTTCGATCCGCAGACGCGAGTACTGGAGATTTCACCGCATCTGTCCGGCGGGCAGAAGGTGTTCAAATACGCCGCCGAACTCGCCTATCTCGAATGCGGGGATCTACTGAAGAAGATGGCCGACGAGGGCAACTTCACCAGTGAGTCGTCGAAGAAGTTGGCGGTGCTCGGTTTCGCGAACTACTTCGCCGCCGCGACGGTGTTGCCGTACCGCCAGTTCCATGACGTGGCCGAGGATTTTCGGTACGACATCGAGCGGCTCTCGGCTTTCTTCTCGGTCAGCTACGAGACCATCTGCCATCGGCTCTCCACATTGCAGAGACCCGAGTTGCGGGGTGTGCCGTTCTCCTTCGTGCGCGTCGATCGCGCCGGGAACATGTCGAAGCGTCAGTCCGCCACAGGTTTTCACTTCTCGTCCAGCGGTGGCACGTGCCCGCTGTGGAATGTGTACGAGACGTTCGCCTATCCAGGCAAGATCATGACGCAGATCGCCGAGATGCCCGACGGCCGCAGCTATCTGTGGATCGCGCGCACGGTCGAGCGACGCGCCGCGCGATACGGTCAGCCCGGCAAGACCTTTGCCATCGGCCTCGGTTGCGAACTGCGCCACGCCGGCAGGCTGGTGTACGCCGACGGTCTGGACGTGCAGGGTTCGGCGGCGGCGACGCCGATCGGAGCGGGCTGCCGGGTGTGCGAGCGCTCGAACTGCCCGCAACGCGCATTCCCACCCCTGGGCAAGGACCTCGACATCGACGAGCACCGAAGTTCTGTGTCCCCCTACCTCGTTCGCTGAGACGAAAGGAAGTCTGCAATGACGCGAATCGGCGTTGTACTCCGACCCGAGCTTGCACCGGAGGCTCTCGTCGAGGCGGCCCGTGCGGCCGACCGTGCCGGCGTCGACGAGGTGTGGTTGTGGGAGGACTGCTTCTACGCCGGCGGACTGTCCACTGCTGCCCTGGTTCTCGCGAGCACCGAACGCGTGAACGTCGGCATCGGGGTGCTGCCCACTCCGATGCGGAACGTGGCAGCCACAGCCATGGAAATCGCCACCATCGCCCGAGTCCATCCGGGGCGGCTGCGCGTCGGGCTCGGACACGGTGTTCAGTCGTGGATGGGTCAGATCGGGGCGCGAGTGCAGTCGCCTCTGACGTTGCTGAGCGAACAGATGGCCGCGCTCACCGCACTGTTGGCGGGCGAGAGCGTCACTGTGCAAGGTCGGTACGTCTCACTCGACAACGTGCAGCTGAATTGGCCTCCGCTGCAACCGCCGCCGCTGCTCGTCGGTGCGACGGGGCCGAAGACTCTGGCCCTGAGCGGACGCACCGGTGTGGGCACCATCCTCACGAGCGAGACGTCACCGGATCAGGTTCGAACTGCCATCGAGCACATCGATGGTGGACCGGGACACGAGATCGTCGTCTATGTGGCCGTGAGTTCCGATGCCGCACCGAGCAATCTGCAACGCTGGATCGATGCCGGTGCAACCACCGTCGTACTCGAACCCGCAGCGGATCGATTCGATCTGGCCGGCCTGTTCGCGCACGCGGCGTCGACCTAGCGCTCTCGCAAGAACCGCCCCGCGTCCGCGAACGCCCGTGCTCGACGCGTCAGCGTGGGTGGAGCGGGCTTCTCGCCTCGCCACAGGCGGTAGAGGGTGCTCATGCTCAGGATGAGTCGTTCCGGTGAGTCCCAATGTGCGTATTGCCGAAATTCGCCTGATTTGAGGAGGTTTCGGGCGGCCTCGGTGGAGTCGAGTCCGGCGTCGAAGCAGCTGCGTCCGGCCTCGGACACCCAGGTCCAGTAGTTGCGGAGTGCGCGGATCTCGTCGGTGCCACACAGGGGGCCGTGGCCGGGAACGTAGACGGCGGCATCGAGTTCGAGGAGGTGGTCGAGAGCGTCGATCCAGTTCTGCAGCGGACCGTGCCAGAGCACCGGGGTGGCGTCGATGAACAGCAGGTCGCCGGCGAACACGACTCCGACGTCGGGTAGGTGGGCGATGAGGTCGCCTTCGGTGTGCGCCGGGCCGAGGTAGCGCAGATGTACGGATCGTCCTGCCACGTCGATGGTTTCGGCGGTCTCGAACGTGTGATCAGGCAGCCGCGGCAGCGTGGTGGGGAAGGTGGCATCGCCACGGACTCGGTTCATGTAGGAGCCCATCGCACCGATAGGACCGGGTACCCACCCGACCTTGCCGCCGAAGGAAGCAAACGCATCCACCCCCTTCGGTGGCGTTTCTTCCTTCATCGCGTGCAGCGACGCAGCGCTGGTGGTGATGCGAGCAGACGCAGGGACGGTGTCGTTTCCCCACCAGTGATCGCCGTCGGAGTGGGTGTTGAGTACCTCGGTGATCGGCGCATCGGCCACCAGTTCGGCGGTGTCGGCGACGACCCGCTGCGCCCAGTTCACATCCCACACGGTGTCGATCAGCATCGAGGCGGAACCCGGTGCCACTATCAGGCCGGTGTTGGTCTGTCCCCAACTTCCGGGCGGCCGCATGAATGCCCAGGTGTCGTCGGCGATCTGTCGGTACCCCACCTCTGTGTCTCCCACCGCCACAGGCTAGCCGGTGAGCAGCTCGTTCAGGTGGGAGTCCCACTGTCGTTCCGGGAAGCACCGATTCAACAGCTCGATCATGATGGGCACGGCAGTGGACGCACCGGGCGACGCGCCGAGCACAGCGGCGATCGTACCGTCCTGCGAGGCAACCACTTCGGTGCCGAACTTCAGTGCACCGTTCTTCACGATCTGTGCGCGCTGACCGGCGCTGGTGATGGACCAGTCCGCCGAATCGGCGCGCGGCAGAAACTCACGGAGCGCAGCGATCTTCTTGCTCCGCGTCGCGGTCAACTCGGAGAGCAGTAAACCGATCAGCGGAGTGTTGCTGCGGGCCATCGACAGCAGCGAAGCGATGTTGTCCCTACCGACCGATCGCGGAAGGTCCAGCAGGGATCCGTGTTTCAGAAACTTGGGGTTCGCCCCGGCATACGGTCCGAACAGAATGGATCGCCTGCCGTCGACGATGCGAGTATCCAGGTGCGGCACCGACATCGGCGGCGCTCCGATGGGCGGCGTCCCGTACACCTTGGCGTCGTGCCGATCGACCAGCTCGGGTCGATCACAGCGTAGGAACTGTCCGCTGATCGGCAACAGTCCGTAGCCGCGCGCCTCGGGAATTACGGCTCTGCGCAACAACTTCAGAGCCCAGCCACCGGCTCCGACGAACACGAAACGAGCGCGCTCCACCGGTCGACCGCCGCGCACGTCGAGTCGCCAGGATCCATCTCGATCCTGGTTCAACCCGCGCACTTCACGGCCGGTCTCGACGCTCGCACCTGCGCCCGACATGGCATCGAACAGCTGCCGCGTCGCTGCACCGAAGTCGACGTCGGTACCCGTCGCATCTCGGGTCGCCGCCCACTGCCCCGTCCTGCCCTCTGCCACGAGCGGTGCCCATTGCCGAAGCACCGCAGGGTCTTCGGTGTACTCCATGGCCTCGAACAGCGGGTGCGCACGCAGCGCACGATGCCGTGCGCGCAGAAACTCGACGTTGTCGGCACCTCGAACGAACGTCATGTGCGGCACCGGGCGCACGAAGTTCACCCGAGGCAGCGTCGACCAGAAGCGCCGGGTGGTCGCGAACTGCTCGGCGATCCCCACGGCTCGATCGATGTCGACGGACCCGTCGGATCGCATTGTCGTGTAGTTGGTCTCGCACAAACCGGCATGACCGGTTCCGGCGTTGTTCCATCCGTCGGATGCTTCCGCTGCTACGTGAGGCAATCGTTCGAGCACCCGAATCGACCAGCTCGGTTCCAGTCGCTGCAGCAGTGTCCCGAGCGTTGCACTCATGATTCCGCCGCCGACGAGGATGACGTCGTCCATCTTCAGCCCCTTTCTCGTACTAAGTACAAGTCACGCTAGCACCGACTCGTACAGCTGTATAGTTCTGTCGATGCCCCGCCTGACCAGGACTGCCGTCGTCGATGCAGCGCTGGACGTCGCATATCGTCGCGGACTCGACTCACTCACCATCCGCAAGATCGCCACCGAACTCGGCGTCTCCCCCATGGCGATCTACTGGCACGTCGAGAACAAGGACGAGCTACTCGACGCCATGGGCGACCGCGTGTGCCAGGACCTCGAGATCACCGTGGATCCCACCGCTGCGTGGTGGGACCAACTGCGCACCCTGCACGAGGACTTCATGCGGACGTTGCGCGCACACCCGGGAGCCGCGACCATCGTGGTACCACGAATGTTGTTCTCTCCCAACAGCAGAGCCGCGATGGAATTGAGCCTGAAACTCCTGCGTGAGGCCGGCTTCTCCCTTCCCGACGCCACCCAGCTCGCCCGCCAGGGTGTTCGGGTCGCCATTTCGCTGATCACGGAGCCCTTGTTCACCGGTTTCGATGTCGAACCGGAGCGCCGGGCACACGTCGAGGACGAGGTGGCGTCGACGATGGAGTCTCTCGATCCTCAGGAGTTTCCGAACATCCTCGCTGCCGCCCCGCATCTGGGCGATGCCACGGCTCGGGAGGCGTTCGAGAAGCTCGGCCTCGACACCTTCATCGCGGGCGTCCGTGCCCTGGCCCGAGAGACTGACATTTCGTCCTGATCAGCGGTAAGGCATTGGACAACTTGTCAGGTGGCGAAGTCTCGTCCGTAGGTGCAGGCTTTGCAGAACCGAAACAGTCGACGCTAGGGGTTCAGTGATGACGGTGCCTGTCCTGCAGAACTACATCGACGGGGCGTTCGTGACGCCCTCGGGCACCGAGATGCTCGATGTGGTGAATCCTGTCGACGAGTCGATCGTCGCCCACTCTCCCATCTCCGACACCGCCGATGTCGATGCCGCGATGTCGGCCGCTGCCAGTGCATTCGAGACCTGGGGCAAGACGACGCCGAGCGAACGGCAGAAGGTGCTGTTGAAACTCGCCGATGCCATCGAGGCGCACAGCGACGAGATCGTCGAGGCGCAGAGCCGCAACACCGGTCAGCCCAAGGCCACCATTGCAGCCGAGGAAGTCACCGTCGGTGCCGATCAGATTCGGTTCTTCGCAGGCGCCGCGCGGATGCTCGAGGGCAAATCGGCGGGCGAGTACATGGACGGCTTCACCTCCTATGTTCGACGCGAACCGATCGGTGTCGTCGGGCAGGTGACGCCGTGGAATTACCCGTTCATGATGGCGATCTGGAAGATCGGTCCTGCTCTGGCCGCCGGGAACACCATCGTGCTCAAGCCGAGTGACACCACCCCGGAGAGCACGCTGGTGCTGGCGAAGCTGTCCAAGGGCATCGTGCCCGACGGGGTGTTCAACGTCGTTCTCGGTAACGGCGGCACCGGAGCGGCCATCGTAGAGCACAGGACTCCCGGCCTGGTATCGATCACCGGTTCGGTCCGCGCCGGCATCGCCGTCGCCGTGGCCGCCGCCAAGCAGCTCAAGCGGGCGCACCTCGAACTCGGCGGCAAGGCACCGGCAATCGTGTTCGACGACGTCGACGTCAGCAAGGCCGCCGACGGTATCGCCGAGGCCGCGTTCTTCAACGCCGGCCAGGACTGCACCGCCGTCACCCGCGTCCTGGTGCACGAGTCGATGCACGACACCCTCGTCGATGCCCTTGTGGCCAAGACGAAATCACTGAAGGTCGGTATGCCCGACGACCCCGACACCTTCCTCGGGCCACTGAACAACGTCAACCACTTCGGGCAGGTGAGCGCCAAGGTCGACGGCATCGGCGCGCATGCCACCATCGTCACCGGCGGCAAGCGCATCGGCGACACCGGCTTCTTCTTCGAGCCGACGATCATCACCGGCGTGCAGCAGTCCGATCCCATCGTGCAGGAGGAGACCTTCGGCCCGGTGCTCACGGTGCAGAAATTCACCGACGAGGCGGAGGCGATCGCGCTGGCCAACGACGTCGACTTCGGTCTCGCGTCCAGCGTGTGGACCTCCGATCATGCACGCACGCTGCGGGTCTCGGCAGCTCTGGACTTCGGTGCCGTCTGGGTCAACTGCCACATTCCGCTGGTGGCGGAGATGCCGCACGGCGGCTTCAAGTACTCCGGCTACGGCAAGGATCTCTCGGCCTACGGCGTCGAGGACTACACCCGCATCAAGCACGTCATGAGCTCGACGGAGACTCTTCGATGACCTTTCATCCACTCGATCCCCTGTCCAGCAACGAATTCGCCGCCGTGGCCGAGGTTCTCGGCCGCGATCACGGTGTCGGCGACGGCTGGCGCTATGCCTCCATCGAGATGATCGAACCCGCGAAATCCGAGGTCGCCGCATTCGACGCGGACGGTACCGTGCCTGCGCGTCGAGCAGTCTCGGTGGTGCTCAACCGCACCGAGAACACGACCTTCAAGGCCGTGGTGTCGCTGGACGATCGCACCACCGAATCATGGACGCACATTCCCGACGTGCAGCCCAACTTCACCGTCGACGAGTGGGAGGAGGCCGACGCGGCCCTGCGTGCCCACCCCGATGTGATTGCTGCCCTTGCAGATAGAGGAATCACCGATCTCGATCTGGTGTTCATGGACACCTGGACATACGGCGAGGCGGTGACACCCGAGAAGTACAAGGGTCGACGCCTCGGCTGGTCCGACACGTGGGTCAAAGCTGCGGAGGGTGCCAATCCGTATGCCGGACCGGTGGGAGGTTTCCACTGCGTCATCGACGTGAACACGATGGAACTGCTCGAGATCGAGGACACTTATCGCGTCGAGCGGCCGGAGATCATGGGCGAGTACGTGCCTCGCCACATCCCGGAGCGCATCAGGAACTCGAGCACCCGTCCGCCCTTGAAGCCCCTCGAGATCACTCAGACCGACGGGCCATCGTTCGAGCTCGACGGCAACAAGTTGACGTGGCAGAACTGGTCGCTGCGCGTGGGATTCAACTATCGCGAGGGCATGACGCTGCATGCCGTCAGCTACAACGACAACGGGAACGTGCGGTCCGTCGCGAATCGAATGTCGTTCGCGGAGATGGTCGTTCCCTATCGCGATCACACCGAGGATCACTATCGGCGCACTGCGTTCGACATCGGCGAGTGGGGCCTGGGCTTCATGACCACCTCGCTCGAGCTCGGCTGCGATTGTCTCGGCGAGATCCGGTACCTCGACGCGGTGCTGCACAACAGCAAGGGTGAGCCGTACACGATCACCAACGCGATCTGCATTCACGAGGAAGACAACGCCGTGCTGTGGAAGCACGTCGATCACGACGCCGGAGCCGAGGTGCGACGGATGCGTCGGCTCACGGTCAGCTTCCATGCCACCGTCGCCAACTACGAGTACCTCGTCTACTGGCGGTTCTATCAGGACGGCAACATCGAGTGCGAGGTCCGCGCGACGGGCATCATGGTCGTGACGCACTTCGACGAGGGCGGCACTCACCCGTCGGGAACGCTGGTCGACAACCGGACCTACGCGCCCTACCACCAGCACTTCTTGGTCGCCCGGCTCGATCTGGACATCGACGGCACCGAGAACACCGTGTATTCCAGTGAGACGCAACGGGTTCCGATGGGCCCGGACAATCCTTACGGTCTCGCGCTGACTCAGGTCAACACTCCCCTGACCACCGAGTCCGAGGGCAAGCAGGATTACGACTGGAACACCCAGAAGGCATGGAAGGTCGTCAACGACAACGTCACCAACGGCCTCGGCACCCGGCCCGCCTACAAGTTGGTTCCGGGAGCGGCGATCCCGTCGATGTTCGATCCCGCGTCGCCGATCTTCCAGCGCGCCCAGGTGATCGGTCACACCGTCTGGGTCACCCCGAACTCACCCGACGAGCGTTGGCCCAGCGGCGAGTTCGTCAACCAGAGCGGCGTCGACCACGGGCTCCCGGAGTGGACCGAGAAGGATCGCAGCATCGAGAACACCGATGTTGTCGTCTGGTACACCTTCGGCATCCACCACATCACTCGGCCGGAGGACTGGCCGGTGATGCCCGCGGACACGGTCTCGTTCTGGCTCAAGCCGTTCGGGTTCTTCGATCGCAATCCCTCGCTCGACGTCGCACCGTCGGCGCCGAAGCATTGCCACACCGATCCCGGTAGCACCTGTCATTAGCTCGACCGACTTCAGGGAAGGTCCGCCCATGCGTCTGATCGTGGGGTACCAGGCAACACCGAGTGGAGCGGACGGAATCGCCCTGGGCGCAACGCTCGCGCGTTCGCTGAAGGCTTCGCTGGACATCTGTCTGGTGCTGCCGCAGGAGCGTCCGGTGCCGTCCAAAGCACCGGTCGAGGCCGCGTACGACGACATCCTGATCGATCGGGCCACCGGCTGGCTCGACGAGGCGCTCACCCTCGTACCCGAGGACGTGCAGGCACGCGCACACCTGTTGTTCGACGAGTCGTTCGCACAGGGACTGCTGGACGCGGCCAGGAGTGGAGCCTGCGGAACGACCGAAGGCGACGACGAGTTCGACGCGTACATGATTGTCGTCGGTGCGGCCGGTGACGGTCTGCTCGGACGCCATTCGATCGGTACCGTCACCAGCGATCTGCTGCACGTGGCGCATGTGCCGCTCGCGCTGGCTCCGCGGGGGTATCGTCACTCTCCGCCGCAACGCATTCGGGAGATCACCTGCGCCATCGGAAATCGTCCCGGGGCAGCGGAGCTCATCGAGGCAGCCACCGACCTGTCCGTCACCGCAGAGTTGCCACTGCGCCTGCTCTCCCTCGTGTCGGCCGAAGAGCAATCGGCACGGGGACAGAGTGGTCTCGCCGAGGCCGAGGAGGTGCTGCGCACCGTACAAGCGGAATTGCCTGCGGGATCGGACGTGCAGCTGAGGGTGGCGGAGGGCTCCGGCATCGAGAAGGCCGCCTCGTCGCTCGACTGGCACGACGGCGACGTGCTGATGGTGGGGTCGTCTCGACTCGCCCAGCCTCATCGCCTGTTCCTGGGATCGGTTGCGGCCAAGATGCTTCGGGTCGTTCCCGTTCCGATGATCGTTGTTCCGAGAGAGGCCGGCGATGAATGAGCACAAGGTCGTCGACGTCGAGTCCAAGGGCCTGTCCGCCGGCCAGCTCGGTTTGCTCGCGAGCGTGGTCCTGGGCATCTCGACCATCGCACCCGCGTACGCGCTCACCGCCTCGCTCGGGCCGACGGTCACCGAGGTAGGGGTGCACCTGCCCGCGATCTTCATCGTCGGCTTCATCCCGATGTTGTTGGTGGCGTTGGGCTATCGAGAGCTCAACGCGGCCGAGCCCGACAGCGGCACGTCGTTCACGTGGGCGTCGAAGGCCTTCGGCCCGTACGTCGGCTGGATGGGTGGCTGGGGCCTGATCGCGGCCACCATCATCGTGCTCTCGAACCTGGCCGGAGTGGCCGTCGACTTCTTCTATCTCTTTCTCGCCCAGGTCACCAGCAACGACTCCTTGGCAGACCTGACCGGCAACAAGCTCGTCAACATCGTCACGTGCCTGGTGTTCATGGCGTTGGCGGCGTGGCTCTGCTACCGCGGCATGCAGGAGACCAAGCGTGTGCAGTACACGATGCTCGGGTTCCAGTTGCTGGTGATGGCCTGGTTCATCATCGCCGCATTCGTCAAGGTGGGGGCAGGCGACGGGGCCCAGGACATCTCGTTCGGCCTGGACTGGTTCGACCCGTTCGGCATCCCGAGCTTCTCCGCCTTCACCGCAGGCCTGTCGCTGTCGATCTTCATGTACTGGGGCTGGGACGTCTGTCTGACGGTCAACGAGGAAACCTCGGGCAGCGCAAAGATTCCCGGGCGCGCAGCGCTGGTCACGGTGTTCTTCATCATCGTGCTGTACTTGCTCACCGCAGTGGCCACCCTGCTCTTCGCAGGCACCGGTGACACCGGAAACGGACTGCAGAATCCCGACACCACCGACAACGTGTTCGCCGCCCTCGCCGGGCCGGTGATGGGTCCGTTCGCGATCCTGCTGTCCCTGGCCGTGTTGAGCAGCTCCGCCAGTTCACTGCAGGCCACGTTCATCTCACCGGCCCGTACTTTGCTCGCGATGGGTCACTACCAGGCCCTACCGAAGCGGTTCGCCTCCATCACACCGAGATTCAGCACTCCGGGCTTCGCGACTCTCGTCGCAGGCGGGGCGTCCGCCGGCTTCTACGCCGTAATGCGGGTGGTGAGCGACAACGTTCTCACCGACACCATTGCCGCTCTGGGACTGATGATCTGCTTCTACTACGGCATCACGGCATTCGCCTGTGTCTGGTACTTCCGTGAGGAGCTGTTCACCAGCACCCGGAACATCTTCTTCAAATTCCTGGCACCGCTACTCGGCGGCGTCGGGATGGCCGTGGTGTTCGTGCAGACCTCTGTCGATGCCTGGGACCCCGAATTCGGCAGTGGCTCATCGCTTTTCGGCATCGGGATGGTGTTCCTCATCGGCGTCGGCATCATCGTTCTCGGCATGGTCGTCATGGCGGTGGTGGCATTGCGCAAGCCGGAGTTCTTCAAGGGCAACATTCTCCGGCGCGATACTCCGTCACTGATCGTCGAGGACTGACGATCCCCCAGGACTTCGTCGGTGCCCGGGGGGCTCGACGCCGCGCTCCTGCAGGCCTTGCAGGATCAGCTCGCTGACGCGCACCCAGGCAGGCCGGTCGGCCCACTGAGCGTCGAGCAGTGCGTTGGCTCGGGGGTCGTCGAGACCGCGCTCGAACGACCACTCGAGGGCATCACCGTCCCAGGCGTTCACCATCCACTCGACCGTGTCGTCCGCGAGCTCCTGGATCCGTGGGTCCTCGGGTTCGAGCTCGGCTGCTCGAAAGGAGCGCACCATGAGTGCCAGATAGCCCGGGTCCCGGAGCATGACGGCACCGAATTCCTCCAGCCAGGGATCCAGCCTGGACCGGTAGACGGCATACGTCAGCACCCAGGCATCGCGATAGTGATCGACCACCCCGGAGTCGATGCCCTCTTCCCGCAGGTGCCCGATCAGGCCGACGATCAGATCGGGAAGGACCAGCGCGTCGCCGGCACGCAGCAGCCTGAGTCTGTCGCGATCCTTCTCGAGACGTTCGATCCTGGTGCTCAGGTCGGCGTCGATCTCGACCAAGGCGAGGTCGAGTGATTCCTGCGAGGCGTCGAGTAGCTCGTGGACGCGCGCCAGTGGCACGCCGGCCGAGGCAAGAGCAACGACGCGGGAGAGCCGCAGGACGGCCTCCCCGTCGTAGAGGCGGTAACCGGACGTGTCACGTTGCGGCTCGTCCAACAGCCCCTGCTGGTGGTAGAACCGCACGGTTCGAGTCGTCACTCCCACGTAGGAAGCCAGCTCACCGATGCGCAGCATGGCAACCATTCTTGCCGATCAACCGTCCACCCCGGCAGAACTCGGCACCGGTTCGGTGAGCTGACGCGCACCTGGACTCAGCACTGCGTAGGCGGCGACAGCGGTCCATCCGACTCCCATCACGACGGCCCCGAGAGCGAGATCACCGCCGACGAGCACCACCGACATCAGTCCCAGTCCCATCGGCCCGGCCACGAGCCCGCCCATGTTCAGCCAGCCGAGGACGCGCCCCCGGACGTCTGCGGGAACGCGTTCGGCCACGTAGACATTCCAGATCGGGCCGAAGAGCCCGGATCCGAGACCCATCACGAGCATGCCGGCCGCGACGATCCAGAAACCCTGCAGCTGCGCGAACAGCCAGATGCCTGCCGTCATCGCTGCCATTCCCGTCACGAAGGTGGCCCGTCGCGATCGGGCGGCCAACAAAGCGAACAGTGCCGACCCCGCCAGCGCACCGACTGCGAACGCCGACATCGCCAGGCCCAGCTGCCCGGGTTCGCCGATCTCGTTGAAGTGGCCGGGCAGCAGCAGGCTGATCATCGGCGGGGTGACCAGGCTCGCGAGGAACGCGAAAATCAGCATGGCCCGAAGTGCGGGCGTGGCACGGATCAGGTCCAGGGCACTCCCGGAGCCCGTGGCAGCAGTCGGGAATGCCTGCCCCATGACCGGAACCAACGCGGTCAGCACCGCGGCGGCGGCCGACGAGGCGGCGGTGACGGCTACGACGTCGATCGGATCCAGCACGGTCAACAGCAGGCCTGCCAGAGCCGGCCCCGCCAGGAAGGCCAGTGAGAACCCGGTCTGAAAGAACCCGGCCACCGTGGTGACCGACGTTGCCGAGATCGACGCGACGTCGGCCAGCATCGCTTGACGAGCCGTCATCCCCGGAACATCGAAGACAGCGCCTGCGACTCCCAGCACCACGAACCATGGCACCGACAACCCCACCGTCGCGCTCACCACGATCAGGCCGAGTACCGCAGTCGCGCTACCGAGATCGGAGACGACGGCCACGTTTCGTGCCCCGAATCGGTCGATCAGCCGACCACCGGCGAATGTCGCCGGCACCGCAGCGATGCCGGCTGCCGCTGCGATCAGACCTGCCGACGACAGGCTTCCGGTCGTGGCCAGCACCAACCAGGGCAGGACGATCGTGATGGCCGAGTTGCCGAAAAGCGACAACGACGCGCCACCGATGTACAGCGGGACAGCAATACGAATGCGACTCATGCTTCGATGATCGGCATTGACGTTGCGTCAAGGTCAAGACCGAACGGCTGGAATACACTCGCCATACCCCGAGTAAGGAACGCCCGTGCCGTCTGCCACCGTGACCAGCAAGGGCCAGATCACCATCCCTGTCGAGGTACGCAACAAGCTCGGGCTGCGGCCTGGCTCTCGGCTTGCATTCGTTCCCGCCGCCTCGGGCTCGTACGAGATACATGCACAGTCGGCGTCGATCCGAGATCTCGAAGGCGTTGTGGCACCACCCCCGGAACCGGTCACTCTCGATGACATGGACGAGGCGGTTGCCTCCGGAGCCGCGGAACAGTGGACGTGATCGGACTCGAGATCGACCAGGAGTCGATAGTCAGGACAGCCCTCGCCGCGAGCCGCGACGGACTCGACTTCGCCGATGCCGTCATCGTCGAACTCGGACGTGCCGCCGGCTGTCACCACACGGTGACGTTCGACCGGAGGGCGTCGCTGTCGGTGCATATGCAACTGCTCGGCACCGACTGAGGCGGACCGCGGACAGCCTCTCGAGCAACTCAGCTGAACCCGACGGGGCGACGGTGTTGCTTCCAGCGATCAGCCGTCGAGCATGTCCGGAGTCGTTGGATCGAACCCGGCCAGGAGCGCTCGGAGCCCGTATTCGAAGGCCTCGTCGGAGCGAGAGGACTTCGAGGACGCCGTGTCGAGGGCTGCGCTCAGTGCGGGACCCACTTCGACACTCGGCCGCCACGGCGCCTCGGGTGCGGCCAGGTCGAGCGCCGAGCCCAGGACGAAGCTGTCGAGAACAGTGATGATGTTGAGTACGTCGGCGGGTCCGAATTCCGCCGCTGCCAGGGCATCTGCCAGCGCGTTGTACATGCCGAAGGCGTGGGCGCTGTTGACCGCATGCTCGGTGAGCAACGGAATCAGACGTGGATAGCGGGCGTAGCTGTTGCGGTAGGCGCGGGCGATCTGCGCGACGGCCTCACGCCAGTCGAGGCCGCCAGTGGGGAGGGCAACTTCGGACATCGCGCGCTCGCGCAGCAACTCGACTATCTCTTCGCGACCCGACACGTGGTTGTACAGCGACGACGGGCTGACGCCGAGTTTCTTGGCGAGGAGCGGAATGGTGAAGCAACCGGTGTCGGCCACCAGCGCGAGGGCAGCAGTGGTGATTCGTTCGGTGTCCAACAATGACACGGACGGTCTCCCCACGGTGCGCACCTCTTTTCCTCTTGCGGTTCCGATCGCAGTCGACAATACTTAACGAATCACATTCGTTTTATCGGAGGTCCCATGCTGACGATCACCGCACTCACCGCACCCGAGGCCCTGACCCGCACCACCCCGACCGATCGCGCGCCGCTCCGCGTCGGACTGGTGCAGCATCGCTGGAACCCCGATGCCTCGGCGTTGAAAGCCGAACTCCTCGACGCCATCGCCGCAGCGGCGGACCTCGGGGCAAAGGTCGTCTTCCTGCCCGAGATCACCCTGTTGCGCTACCCCGCGGACACCCGCGCCGGAGCCAACCCGGGCGGCGAAGCCGAGGATCTGCTCACCGGCCCCACGTTCACTCTCGCCGCCGAGGCCGCCGCGGCGAACGGCATCGTGGTCCATGCCTCGCTGTACGAGAAGTCCGAGGCCGCAGACGGATTGGGCTTCAACACCGCCATCATGGTCTCTCCGACGGGCGAACTGCTGGCGCGAACCCGAAAATTGCACATCCCCATCTCGGCCGGCTACTACGAGGACACCTACTTCCGGGCCGGTCCGGCCGAGGACCCGTATCCCGTGTACGCCCCGGCGGAACTCGGTGGCACCAGAGTGGGCCTACCCACCTGCTGGGACGAGTGGTTCCCCGAGGTCGCGCGCAGTTACGCACTCGGCGGCGCGGAGATTCTCGCGTATCCGACGGCCATCGGGTCCGAGCCGTCGTTCCCGGCCTTCGACACCCAACCGCTGTGGCAACACGTCATCGTCGGCCACGGCATCTCGAGCGGCCTGTTCATGGTGGTTCCCAACCGCTGCGGCAACGAAGGCGAGATCACCTTCTACGGCTCGTCGTTCATCTCCGACCCGTTCGGCCGTGTCCTGGTTCAGGCACCCCGAGACGAACCGGCCGTCCTCGTCGCGGATCTCGACCTCGATCAGCGTCGAGAATGGTTGGAGCTCTTCCCGTTTCTACTGACACGCAGACCCGACACGTACGGCCGCCTCACCGAGCCGGTGAACGCCGACGCCCCGTACGGTGACGGACATCCAGCGACTCCGGTGATCAAATGAGCACCGCCGCAAAGACATTCACGATGCCGTCCGAAACCGCTCCGCAGGACAAGGTGTGGATGGCGTTCCCGTGTGAGGGTTACTCACTCGGCGACGATCCGGCGGCCAAGCACGAGGCCCGGTCCACCTGGGCGGCCGTCGCGCACGCTGTCGCCGCGTTCGAGCCGGTGACCGTCGTCGTCGATCCCGCCGAACGCGCCGTGGCAGCGACATATCTCTCGCGCGACATCGACATCGTCGAAGCACCGTTGAACGACGCGTGGATGCGCGATATCGGTCCGACATTCGTTCATGCACAGGACGGTTCGATTGCCGCCGTCGATTGGGTGTTCAACGGCTGGGGTGCACAGGACTGGGCGCAGTGGGACAAGGACAGTCGTATCGGCGAGTTCGTCGCGAATCAGGCTGCGGTACCGCGCATCACGTCGCCGATGGTCAACGAGGGCGGCGGCATCGCGGTCGACGGCGCAGGCACGGTGCTGGTGACCGAGACCGTGCAGCTCGATCCGGGCCGCAACCCAGGACTGTCGAAAGCCGACATCGAAGCGGAACTGGCACGAACAATCGGTGCGCAGCACGTCATCTGGCTGCCGCGCGGACTGACGCGCGATTCCATGCGTTTCGGTACTCGCGGACACGTCGACATCGTCGCGGCCATCCCGTCGCCGGGAACGGTGCTGGTGCATCGCCAACACGATCGGGCTCACCCCGACTACGAGGTCGGTTCACTGATCGTCGACGCCCTACGTACCACCCACGACGGCTCGGGTGAGGACTGGAACATCGTCGAGGTGCCGGCTCCGCGAACACTGCGTGATGCCGACGGCTTCGTCGATTACAGCTACATCAATCATCTGGTCGTCAATGGCGGCGTGATCGCCTGCAGTTACGACGATCCGTCCGACGCCGAAGCGGCAGCGATCCTGCGCGATGCGTACCCGGGCCGGGAGGTGGTGACCGTGGACGCGAGGCCACTGTTCGAGCGGGGCGGCGGGATCCACTGCATCACCCAGCACCAGCCTTCGGCGAGGGATCGCGGCTGACAGCCGGGCCTTACGAGCTGCGACGAACCTCGAACTGCTCGCCGACGGCGACGGTGTGCGCTTCGGTCACGCAGTCCAGGCGTCCGTCGAGACGCAGTGAGACGTTGTATTCACCCTGCTTGAGATTGAATGTGGTGATGGTGATGCTGGTGGCGTTCTCGTCCACGATCACGCGCTGACTCAACGACAGCATCCCGTTGTGCAGAACTTCGCACATCTGCCCCGGCAGTACGTTGTCCACGTGAACCGTGATGGCCTTCGGTCCGCCGAGAACCTCGATGGTGGGCTGCGGCGTGCTCGATCCGACGAGTCTGAGGTAACTCTTGTCTCTGCGCACGGCCTCGACTTCCCTGTTAGCGTGCTTCACCCGAAGGTGAACGTCCGACGTGGTCTCGTTGGTGGTTCGTGGCGTGATGGAAGACGGATTGGTTTCACACGTCGTCATCGACCTCGACCCGAGCCTCTCTTTACATCGGGGGCGCAACCGTCCGCGTTACGAACCCGCCTCCGACCAGCCCACCTACAGCCGCGTACATCCAGGGAATCCCGATGTCATCGGACAGAACATACCTCTCGCGCCACGGATCTGCGAATGGACTGTTCGAACCGAGATCTTTACGTATCCTTTCACCCTGTAAAACTCTGGGCGACTGAATCGCGACGCGAGAATCAGTCGGTTTCCTCGAAGCCCTGTAGCTCGGCCTTCTCGGCGGCGAGCTCGGCTTCTCGATGCTGACGCTTATGCATCTTGACTCCGACGATCGCCGCGGCGAAACCGAGCGCCGCACCGCCGGCCGCCCCGATCCACAGGCTCCCGAGATCGCCGCCGCCGTAGTGGGCAAGTAGGCGAATCATCGCTCCCCCGCCGCTGAGAACCAACAGCACAGCGGCGACCGCTATCCGCACGCGTCGCAGCTCCTGCGAGGTGTACATGTCGACTCCACGCATGCGTGCGTATGCAAGTACGACCAGGGACACGGTGATCAGCGCAAGGTAGATGCCCAGAGCCACCCACGCCCCGGTGACGCCGGTAAAGGGCAAGACCGAACCCGCGATCAATCCGATCCACAGCAGGGATTGGAATCCGACGGCCGAGGCCTCGTTCCAGATGTCGCGTTGGAGTTCGTCGGCGTAGAACTCGTCGTCGAGGTCGCCGACGAATCGGGCTGCTCTGACGAATGCGCTCATGTTTCTTCCTCTCCGAACAGTGTTTCCACTGTCGTATCGAGTGCGCGGGCCAATCGCAGCGCCAGGTACACGCTCGGCGCATAGTCGCCGCCTTCGACGGAGACGATGCTCTGACGGCTGACCCCGCAGATGGCGCCGAGTTCGGCCTGGGTGATGCGTGCCAGCTTGCGATGCTCGCGAACGTTGTTGGTTCCGGGCATGCAAAAAGTCAACTCCGCTTGTCATAAAATGTCAAGCGAGCTTGTCATTTCGACGCATTTACGTCCGCGTAACGCGGGAAACAGACTCGTCACCGCAGAAAATACCCACGCAATACTCGCCCTTTACTGTTCGCAATCGCGAATACAACTCCGTATACAAAACTTCCGAAAGGGCCGTAGATGCCTGCTGTCTCGAAGCGCATGTCCGTCAAGCGCGTCATGGTCGTTCCCGCAGCGCTGGCTGCATTGAGCCTGTTCGCCACCGCGTGCGGAAGCAAGGCGAGCGACACCACCTCCGCCGATGGCGGTGGCGGTTCTGCCGCCTCGTGTGTCGACACCTCCGGTGACACCATCAAGGTCGGCTCGCTCAACTCCCTGTCCGGCACCATGGCGATCAGCGAAGTGACGGTGCGTGATTCGATCGCACTGGCCGTCGAGCAGATCAACGCAGCGGGCGGCGTCAACGGCAAGCAGATCGAGGTCGTCGCCGAGGACGGCGCGTCCGAGCCGACCGTGTTCGCCGAGAAGGCCGAGAAGCTGATCAGCAGCGACTGTGTCGCAGCGGTATTCGGTGGCTGGACCTCGTCGAGCCGCAAGGCCATGCTGCCCGTGTTCGAGGACAACGACGCTCTCCTCTACTACCCCGTGCAGTACGAGGGACTCGAGGCGTCGGACAACATCTTCTACACCGGTGCCACCACCAACCAGCAGATCATTCCGGCCCTGGACTACCTCAAGGAACAGGGCGTCACGTCGCTGTACCTGGTCGGTAGCGATTACGTGTTCCCGCAGACCGCCAACCGCGAGATCAAGGCATACGCCGCCGCGAACGGCATCGAGATCAAGGGCGAGGATTACACCCCGCTCGGCTCGACGGACTTCTCCACCATCGTCAACAAGGTTCGTTCGGCCGACGCGGACGCGGTGTTCAACACTCTCAACGGCGATTCGAACGTCGCGTTCTTCCGTGAGTACACCAACGCCGGCCTCAAAGCTGCTGACATGCCGGTCATCTCGGTCTCCATCGCCGAGGAGGAAGTCGCCGGCATCGGTGCGGCGAACATCGAGGGCCAGCTGACCGCCTGGAACTACTACCAGACCGTCGACAGCCCCGAGAACACCAAGTTCGTCGCCGACTACAAGGCGAAGTACGGTGCCGACAAGCCCACCTCGGACCCCATGGAAGCTGCGTACACCTCGGTCTACCTGTGGAAGAACACCGTCGAGAAGGCCGATTCCTTTGCCGTGGCGGACGTTCAGGCCGCGGCCGACGGAGTCAGCTTCGCCGCTCCCGAGGGCGAGGTCGTCATCGACGGCGACAACCACCACATCTCCAAGACGGCCCGTATCGGTGAGATCCGTGCCGATGGACTGATCTACACGGTGTGGGAGTCCCCCGAACCCATTGCACCCGACCCGTTCCTCGAGACCTACGACTGGGCCGCCGACCTCAACTGACCACCACCCATGTGAGTGGAACTTCGTAGTCCGCTACGAAGTTCCACTCACATGCTCCGAAGGAGCTCCCCTATGGACGTCGTGATCGGACAGTTGTTCACCGGCCTGTCGATCGGATCCATTCTTCTCCTCGCCGCCCTCGGGCTCTCACTGACGTTCGGTCAGATGGGCGTCATCAACATGGCGCACGGCGAGTTCATCATGGCCGGTTCGTACACGGCCTACGTGGTGCAGCAGATCGTCTCCACCGGCGGCGCATCACTGTTCATCTCTCTGATCGTCGGCTTCCTCGTCGGCGGCGCAATGGGTGTGTTGTTGGAGGTCACGCTGATTCAGCGCATGTACCACCGACCACTGGACACCCTGCTCGTCACGTTCGGCGTCGGGCTCATCCTGCAGCAGCTCGCTCGCGACATCTTCGGAGCACCCGCGGTCAACGTCGTCTCCCCGGGATGGCTCAGCGGCGGCGTCGACATCCTCGGTGCCGTGGTTCCCAAGACCCGAATCTTCATCCTCGTGCTCGCGATCGTCGCCGTTCTCGCGTTGTCGGTGGCACTGAAGAAGACCGCAATGGGTCGACGCATCCGCGCGGTGGTGCAGAACCGCGATCTCGCGGAGACCTCGGGTATCTCGAGCCGTAGGACGGACATCTCGACGTTCTTCCTCGGCTCCGGTCTCGCCGGTGTCGCCGGCGTCGCGCTCACCCTGATCGGCTCCACCAGTTCCACAGTGGGACAGAGCTACCTGATCGACGCCTTCCTGGTGGTCGTCGTCGGCGGCCTCGGCCAGATCAAGGGTGCGGTCATCGCGGCCTTCGCTCTCGGAATTCTCAACTCGTTCATCGAGTACAGCACCACGGCGTCGATCGCCAAGGTCATCGTGTTCGTGCTCATCGTGATCTTCCTGCAGGCCCGCCCGCAGGGCTTGTTCGCCGTCAAGACAAGGAGCCTGGTATGAGCGAGTTCATCGCCAAGCGCGGCGCTCTACTGGGATTCGCGCTCGCCGCGATTCTGTTGTTCGCCGTCGCTCCGGCCGTCCTCAGCGAGTTCCGGCTGAACCTGCTGGGCAAGTTCATCTGCTACGCCATCGTGGCCGTCGGTATCGGATTGGCCTGGGGGCGTGGCGGAATGCTCACCCTCGGTCAGGGTGTCTTCTTCGGCATCGGCGCCTACATCATGGCCATGCATCTGAAGATCTCCGACGCCGATCTGCGCGGCGACGACGTACCGGACTTCATGTCGATCGCCGGTATTCGCGAACTGCCCTCGTATTGGGTGCCGTTCACCTCGCCGATCACCACGATCCTCGGCATTCTGTTCGTGCCCGCCCTGGTGGCACTGGTGCTCGGTCTCGGCGTGTTCAAACGTCGGGTCAAGGGCGCGTACTTCGCGATCCTCAGCCAGGCACTCGCCGCCGCGTTCGCCATTCTGCTGATCGGTCAGCAGACCACGGGCGGCTCCAACGGGCTCAACAGGTTCCGCACGTTCTTCGGGTTCAACCTCAACGATCCCGCCAACAAGCAGATGCTGTTCTTCATCGCCGCAGGCGTACTGCTCGTCGTCGTCGCCATCACTCGACAGCTGATGTACTCGCGCTACGGCGAACTGCTGGTGGCGGTGCGCGATCAGGAGGAGCGCGTGCGGTTCCTCGGATACGACCCCGCCAACGTCAAGATCGTGGCCTACGTGGCCGCGGCGTTCTTCGCGGGTCTTGCCGGCGCGCTGTTCGTTCCGATCGTCGGCATCATCTCCCCCAACGACGTCGGCATCGTTCCGTCCATCGCGTTCCTCATCGGTGTCGCGATCGGCGGCCGCACCACGCTGCTCGGCCCGGTCCTCGGCGCACTCGGCGTCGCCTGGGCTCAGACCACACTGTCCGAACAGTTCCCGTCGGGCTGGACGTACGCGCAGGGTCTGCTGTTCGTCGTGGTCGTCGGGTTCTTCCCCGCCGGTATCGCGGGACTGTTCGCGCTGCGTAAACGAAAGAAGGAATCCGAACCGGTTCCCGAACCGAGCGAAGAGCCAGAGAAGGAACTGACGCGATGATTCATGTCGAAGGTCCGCACCCCACGTTCGGCGGCAACGCCGGCATGTCGAGTCAGTACCTCGAAGTACGAGACCTGACAGTCAGTTTCGACGGTTTCAAGGCCAACACCAACGTCGATCTGACGCTGATGCAGGGAGATCTGCGCTTCCTCATCGGGCCCAACGGTGCAGGCAAGACCACGCTGATCGACGCCATCACCGGCCTCGTCCCGGCCACGGGCTCGGTGACGAAGTCCGGCGTGGAACTGCTCGGCAAGAAGGTGCATCAGATCGCCCGCCTCGGCATCGGCCGAACCTTCCAGACCGCCAGCATCTTCGAGAATCTGACGGTATTGCAGAACCTGGATATCGCCGCCGGTTCCGGTCGGTCCGTGCTGACGATGTTGCGTCGCCGAGGTTCGGTGCTCCCCCAGATCGAGGAGGCTCTGGAGACCATCGGCCTGACGGCCGAGCGCGACAAGCCCGCGGGAATTCTCGCGCACGGTCAGAAGCAGTGGCTCGAGATCGGAATGTTGTTGGTGCAGAACGCCGACGTGCTTCTGCTCGACGAGCCGGTCGCAGGCATGAGTCACGAGGAACGCGAGGAAACCGGCCAGCTGCTGCAGCGCATCGGCGGTGAGCGGACGGTGGTGGTGGTGGAGCACGACATGGACTTCATGCGCATGTTCGCCACCTCGGTGACGGTGTTGGCCGCCGGTCGGGTCCTGGCCGAGGGCACGGTGGCCGAGGTGCAGGCAGATCCGAAGGTTCAAGAGGTCTATCTCGGTACCGCGGCTGCGGGCGAGGAACTCGACCAGATTGCAGAAGAAGGAGCCGGTCATGCTTGAACTGGTGGACGTGCGTACCGGTTACGGGCGCAGCGAAGTGATTCACGGTGCGTCGCTGACGGTTCCGGCCGACGGTGTCGCGGCGGTGATGGGACACAACGGTGCAGGCAAGACCACCTTGCTGCGGGCAGCGGTCGGATTGCTCAAGGTCAATTCCGGCAAGGTCATGTTCGACGGCGAGGACGTGAGCGCGTTGCGGCCCAGCGCCCGCGTCGCCCGCGGACTCGCCTACGTGCCGCAGGGTCAGCAGTCGTTCGGCCAGCTGACCACCGCCGAGAATCTGCAGGTCGTCGCCGACGGTCGCAAGCGTGGCAAAGCTCTCGTCGACGAGGCACTCGATCTGTTTCCGGCGTTGAAGGAATTGCTCGGTCGCAGAGCGGGATTGCTCTCGGGTGGTCAGCGCCAACAGCTCGCCATCGCGCGAGCACTGATCACCGAACCGCGGATGTTGATCCTGGACGAGCCGACCGAGGGCATCCAGCCGTCGGTCGTCGCCGAGATCGAACGCACCGTCATCGAACTCACTCGACGCGGAGGACTGGGAGTGTTGTTGGTGGAGCAGCACATCGGCTTCGCCCTCGAGTCGGCGCAGAACTACTACATCCTCGCCGCCGGCCGCATCACGTCCACCGGCGTGGGCGGAACCGAGTCCGAGGCGGACGTCCGCGCAGCCATGGCAATCTGACCGGACACATCGTGCCGCGCAAGGACCTTCGCGAGAAGGTCTATTCGTCACTGCGCCGGGATCTGGTCTCCGGTGCCATCAGCTCCACGGAACGGCTCGGCGAGGAGCGTCTCGCCGAGCTGTACGGTGTCTCGCGCACTCCTGTGCGCGAGGCACTGGCGCGGTTGCAGGCCGACGGCCTCGTCACCCGCGACGAAGCCGGGCTGCACGCCTATCGCCCCCGGATCGGCGACCTGCCCGACCTCTACGAGCTTCGCTCCACTCTCGAGGCCCGCGGCATCACTCGATCGATGTCCCACCCGGTCGATCGGTCGTCGCTGTCGAACCTGCTGGATACCTGGATCGGTTTGCGTGCCGACCCTCCCGGGACCACCGACGATCTGGTGTCACTGGACGAGAACTTCCACGTCACACTGTTGGCTGCCTCGGGTAATCCGGCTCTGACCGAGGCACTGTGCACTGTGAACGCCAAGGTGCGGCCGGTTCGGATTCTCGGCGGGCTCGACGCCGCAGCCGTCGTCTCGGCCATCGATCAACACATCGACATCGTCGAGCGCGTTCTCGCCGGGACCTTGGACTCGGCACTGGAACTGCTACTGGCACATATCGATTCCTCGCGCGATCGAGTGGTCGAGCGGGCCGAGCAAGCTGCGGCGCTGGCGGGCGCGGTCCGGATGTGAGTCGGTTTACTCCGAGAGAATCCGATCGATGTCGTCGAGCACGGTCTGCCCGCCCATGGGCCCGACGCCGGTGATCCAGTACGACAGGTCCACCGCGTGCGGATTCGGCAGCATCGCTGCGTTGGCGGTGATCGACGCCGGAATCGCTGCGGGATCCGACGGATCCGAGGCGGTGACGACGATCAGATCCGCGGCCGCCTGAGCCGCCAGCTCGGGCGAGAGGTCGACCGAGATCTCGTCGGCCCATTCCGGCCTCGGCGGGGTGGTGAAGCCTGCGCATTCGAGGGTGCTCCCGGCGAACGACGTCGGCCCGTACAGGGTCAGTTCGCCGGCGCGGGGGCGAATCAACTGTGCGGTCTTTCCTGCAGTGTCGTGTTTCTCGGCGATCTCGGCACACCGGTCGTCGTACGCGGTCAGTAGTTCCTCCGCTTTCGCCTCCTTGCCGAGAATGCGCCCGACGAACTGGACACTGTCGCGCCACGGATCGGACTGGGAAGCGATGAACACCGTCGGAGCAATGGCGGCGAGTTGGTCGTAGTACTCGGCGTGCCGAGTCTGCGTACCGAGGATGAGATCCGGTTGCAGGGCCGCGATGTCCTCGATGGTCGGTTCGGCAACCGTGCCGACGGTCGCGATGTTCGCGGCCTCGGTACCGAGGTACGACGGCACCCCGCTTGCCTCGCTGAGCACTGCGGTCCCGACGGGTACGACGCCGAGGGCGACGGTGGTGTCGAGCTCGACCGGTTCGAGGGTGACGACGCGCAGCGGGGTCTCGGGAACGTCGACAGTTCCCCGGACGGTCTCGATCGATCGCGTCGCACTGCCTGCACCGTCGGAGGTGGAGTCGGTGGAAGTACACGCCGTCGCAGTCACGCCGAGGGCGGCGACGGTGAGGGCGAGGGTCGTCATGTGCGCATGGAACTTCGTCAAGGGTCCTCCGGGGTGGAATTGTGTCGAATCACAAAAGGGTAGCCTACCCTTCTACGCTTCGGTGACGTCCGGCCTGGCAGTGGGTACGGTGTGGCTGTGACCACACCACGCATTCCGTCCGGTACCGCCAAAACCCTCGGCCCCATCAACTGGGTCATCTGCAAGGTGATCGCCAAAGGTGCGGGGGTGCCCAATCCCCACCTGTTCACCACCCTCGGTCGTACCGGCGGCCTGTTTCGAGCATGGCTGTTCTACAGCGGGCACCTGATGCCCGGCGGAAAGATCTCGCGCAAGGAAAGCGAAATGGTGATCCTGCGCGTGGCCCACCTTCGCGATTGCGCGTACGAGATGGACCATCACATCCGGCTCGGCAAGCGGGCGGGCATCGACCGGGATCTGCTCGAGCTGATCAAGACCGGGCCCGACGCACCGGGACTGTCGACGCGATATCGGACGATCCTGACCGCCGTCGACGAACTGATCGCCACCAAGATTCTCTCCGACGCGACCTGGATCGAACTCGCCACCCAGTTCGACGAGCGACGTCTCATCGAATTCGTCCTGCTGGTCACCCAATACGACGGGCTGGCAACCACTCTCGCGACCCTGCGGGTCGAACGCGATTACGCCGACCGGCCGCCACGACGATGAGGGAACCACCCGACACCGCACTGCACCGCGCACTCGAGATGATCGAGCCGACGATGCTGCGCGAGTTGGCGCGTACCGACGCCGGCTACGTCGAACTGTTGCCGAACGTACCTGCCCCGAACCCGTCGCCGGCGAGTATCGCGATGAACAACCGTGTGGTGGCAGCGATTTACGAGAAGCTGTGGCGGCCGTTCGGGGTGTCCATGATGGGCATTGCCGCGATGTCGATGTCGGACGAGCGCGCCAAGGCCGTCGCCGACCTGAGACTGCACGGCTCCCAACGGTTGCTCGATGTCGCCTGTGGCCCGGGCAATTTCACCAAGTTCCTCTCCGAGAGGCTCACCGGCGACGGACTGGCCGTGGGATTCGACATCTCCGAGGCGATGATCACCCGTGCCGTGCGCGACAACCGAGGCCCGCGCGCAGCCTACGTGCGCGGCGACGCGGCCCGACTTCCCTACGCCGACGGCGCGTTCGATGCCGTCTGTTGTTATGCCGCTCTGTATCTCGTACCGAAGCCGATGACCGTGCTGGACGAGATGATCCGCGTTCTGCGCCCGGGTGGACGCATAGCGATCATGACCAGCTGCGAACCGCGCCCGGCACCGCTGGGTTCCGTCGTCGGCTTCGGAACCGGCTTGGCGGGCGTGAGAATGTTTCCGAAAGAACTGTTCGTCGACGTGTTCGATGCGTCGGGACTGATCGAAATCGAGCAGGACGTTCGGGGACTGGCCCAGTTCGTCAGCGCGACGAAACCCTGACGAAAGCCGAACGGCCGCCGCGAGAATCGCGGCGGCCGTTCGAGAAGGAGCAGGATCAGAAGTTGATCATGTGGCCTGCGAGGCCGTGGATCGCTTCCTGCAGAGCCTCCGACAGCGTCGGGTGCGTGTGGACGTTGCGTGCCAGTTCGTTGACCGTGAGGTCCCACTTCTGAGCGAGGGTCAGCTCGGGCAGCAGCTCCGAGACGTCCGGTCCGATGAGGTGTCCGCCGAGCAGTTCGCCGTGCTCGGTGTCGGCGATGAGCTTGACGAAGCCGGTGGCGTCGCCCAGTCCGTGCGCCTTGCCGTTGGCGGCGAACGGGAAGTTCGCGACCTTGATGTCGGAACCGCGCGCCTGCGCCTCTTCACGAGCCTGGTCCTCGGTGAGGCCGAAGCTGGCGACCTGCGGCTGGCAGAACGTCGCACGCGGCATCATGCGGTAATCGTCGATCGGCAATGTCTCTGCGCCGCCGATGGTTTCCGCGGCCACGACTGCCTGAGCCTCGGCCACGTGGGCGAGCTGCAGCTTGGCCGTGACGTCACCGATGGCGTAGATGTGCGGCACGTTGGTCTGCATCGTGTTGGTGATGCCGATGGCACCGCGATCGGTGACCTCGACGCCGGTCTTCTCGAGGCCGAATCCTTCGACGCGGGGCGCGAAGCCGACGGACTGCATCACCTTGTCGACAGTGAAGGTCTCGCTCTCACCGGACTTGTTGTGCTTGATCGCGACGGTGACCTTGGAGCCGTCGTCGTCGATGCTCTGCACGCCTGCGCCGGTGATGACCTTGACGCCGAGCTTCTTGTACTGCTTCTCGATTTCCTTCGAGACGTCCTTGTCCTCGTTGGGGAGTGCGCGATCGAGGTACTCGACGATGGTGACGTCGACTCCGTAGTTCTTGAGGACGTAGCCGAACTCCATGCCGATCGCGCCGGCACCGACGATGAGGATCGAACCCGGTAGGTCCTTGGTCATGATCTGCTCTTCGTACGTGACGACGTTCTCGCTCAGTTCGGTGCCGGGCAGCAGCTTGGTGGTGCTGCCCGTCGCGATGATCGCGTTGTCGAACGTGATCGTCTCGGTGCCACCCTTGGTCAGTTCGACCTCGATGGTGTTGGCATCGGTGAACGTGCCCTTGCCGTCGTACTCGGGGATCTTGTTCTTCTTCATCAGGAAGTGGATGCCCTTGACGCGGCCGTCGGCGACCTTGCGGCTCCGATCGAACGCTGCGCCGAAGTCGAAGGAGGCTTCACCCGAGATGCCGAACAGCTTCGCCTCTTTGGTAAAGAGGTGCGCCAGCTCGGCGTTACGGAGAAGAGCCTTCGAGGGGATGCAGCCGACGTTCAGGCACACACCGCCCCAGTACTTCTTCTCGATGATGGCAGTGCTGAGTCCGAGTTGTGCCGCGCGGATAGCAGCGACGTACCCACCGGGACCGGCTCCGAGGACAACGACGTCATAGTGTGAGGTCACGAGTCCCCAGCGTAGTCGTGCCGTCCGACGCTGTCTCGACCTGGTCTTCGTTACCAGCCGGTAGCCATACGAGCTCCGAGCACCCCGACTGCCCGAGTGCTGCTAGAACTGTGGAATGGCAATCTCGGACGACCCGTACCTCTGGCTCGAAGACGTCACCGGCGACGCTGCACTCGCGTGGGTGCGCGAGAAGAACGAGGTGACGGTCGAGGCGCTGAGCGGCCCGGCCTTCGAGGCCACCGAGGCGAGCGTCCGAGAGATTCTCGACACCGACGCCCGCATTCCGTACGCCCGCCGTCGCGGGCAGTTTCTGTACAACTTCTGGCGCGACGCCGAGCACGTCCGCGGGCTGTGGCGTCGAACCACGATGGACGAGTACCGAACCGAGAATCCGACGTGGGACGTGCTGCTCGATCTCGATGTGCTGGCCGCGGACGAGGACGAGAACTGGGTGTGGGGTGGCGCGCAGGTGCTGCGCCCCGATCAACGACTGGCACTGGTGACGCTTTCCCGCGGCGGGGCCGACGCGACGGTGGTCCGTGAGTTCGATCTGGACTCCCGCACCTTCCGCGCCCCGGAGGACAGCGGATTCGCCCTACCCGAGGCCAAGACCGACATCGGCTGGATCGACGCCGACACCGTCTTCGTCGGAACGGATTTCGGGCCCGGTTCGCTGACCGAATCGGGTTATCCCCGAATTGCCAAGCGGTGGCATCGCGGCACCTCGCTCGACGACGCCGAGACCGTGTACGAGGGTCGAGCAGAAGACATCTCGATCTCCGCCTGGCACGATCGCACCCCGGGATTCGAACGCGACTTCCTCCAGCGTGCCACCGACTTCTACAACTCCGAGACCTACGTTCTCGACGGATCTGCGTTGACCCGGATCCAGACGCCGACCGATGCGTCGACCTCGGTGCACGAGAACTGGTTGCTGGTCCGCACGATGACACCGTGGACGGTCGGCGAACGAACCTATCCGGCCGGCGCACTGCTCGCTGCAAATTTCGACGAGTTCACCTCCGGCACAATCGATCTCACCGTTCTGTTCACCCCGGACGCGCACACGTCACTGCACCAGTACGCGTGGACCGAGAATCACCTGCTGCTGGTGACACTGCAGGACGTACGGACGCAGTTGCACGTCCTCACCCCCGGTGCGAAGGAGTGGGACGCCGGCACGATCGACGGGTTGTCGGACCTGACCTCCACCGAGATCATCGGCACCGACGCCGAGGAGAACGGTGACGAATTCTTCCTCTCCTCGTCCGGCTATCTGACGCCGGCGACACTGTTGGTGGGCACGGTGGGCGGCGAGCTCGAAGTTCTCAAGCAGGCTCCGGCATTCTTCGACGCCGACGGGCTGACGGTGGAACAGTTCTTCGCCCGGTCCGACGACGGCACCGACATCCCCTACTTCGTGGTCCGACGCGCCGATTCCGGCCCCGGACCGACACTGCTCTACGGTTACGGCGGCTTCGAGATCTCGATGACGCCCGGCTACAGCGGCGCGATGGGACGGGCGTGGCTCGAACGTGGTGGCACCTACGTCGTGGCGAACATCCGCGGCGGAGGTGAGTACGGGCCGTCCTGGCACACCCAGGTACTGCGCGCCGGACGCCATCTGGTGCACGAGGACTTCGCCGCCGTCGCACGCGACCTCGTCACCCGAGGTATCACCACCACCGAACAGTTGGCCGCACAGGGCGGTAGCAACGGCGGCCTGCTGATGGGCATCATGGTGACGAAGTACCCGGAACTGTTCGGCGCGTTGGTATGTCAGGTCCCGCTACTGGACATGAAGCGTTACCACCTACTGCTCGCGGGCGCGTCCTGGGTGGCCGAATACGGCAATCCCGACGACCCGGACGAGTGGGAGTTCATCTCGCAGTACTCCCCGTACCAGAACGTGGTGTCCGCGTCCGAGCGTCGGTATCCGCCTATTCTGATCGCCACGTCCACCCGCGACGATCGCGTCCATCCCGGACACGCCCGCAAGATGGCGGCTCGACTGGCCGAATTCGGTCACGACGTGAGCTACTACGAGAACATCGAAGGGGGACACGGCGGGGCGTCGGACAATGCACAGTTGGCGTTCAAAACGGCGTTGACCTACGAATTTCTGTGGCGGCACCTTTCGCTGGACTGACCCTCAGCGATGAATCCATTCGGCGACCAGGTCGGCGACCGCGGTGGGGTCACGAATCCAACCGTTGTGACCGAGCGGCTGGTCGACGTGCTTCGAGGTGACATCGGCACGAACGAGCTTGCGGACGAGGTTGTCCATCGAGCCACGGGGGGCGAGGTCGTCGCCCTCGATGGTCACCGCCAGCACCGGCAGTGTCAGACGGCCCATCCGTTCCTCGTAGTCCATATCGGCCCCCGCAGGCTCGATCGAGCCGCGTCGCGCGAACCGGGACCAATCGTCGATCAGAACCCGCGACTGCCGACCGAAGCCGCCGATGCCGATGCGATCCCCCGGCCAGAACCCGGCAATGCTGCTGGTGATCGCCATCGCTGCCGCGCCCACGTACAGCGGCACACCGCGGGTCGTGCCGAATCCGCGGTGGTAGGGCGACCCCGACGCCACCAGGATCAATCCGCCGAGCCTGCCCCTGATGCGGGCGGCGTACATCGCACCGAGTTGCCCGCCCATGCTGTGGCCGAGCAGATATGGCGTCGCTTCCGGGAACTGCTCGCGAACCACTTCGAATATCGCCGGGAAGTCGACCGAGACCAGTTCCTGGTAACCGTAGCGACTCGCCGAACTCGGCTTCGGCACACTGTCACCCTGACCGCGCAGGTCACCGATCGCGGCATGAAAACCGCGGGCGACGAGCGCCTCGGCGAACAGTCGGTAGTAACCACCGGGAATGCCGAGGCCGGGAAGAACGACGATCACCGGCGCATCGTCACGCCCCTCGCCCGGAAAGAGCGACACCGGCACCGTCGAACCGTCGGGCATTTGGATGGGTACCGTGCGCATCGGGCAACCCTAAATGGGTGACGGACGGCAGACTGCACCGGATTGCCGAAGCGCGACAACCATCATCTTCAGACACGTCGGGCCGCATCCGCCGACTACACGGATACGGCCCGACTGAAGAACTGAGATCAGAACGGTGTGATGATGACGTCCGGCGTCGAGCTTCCGGCACCGTCGATCAACGCGGCGCTACCGGTGATCGTGCTGAAAAGACTGGCGAAGTACTGAAAGACGTCCACGTGCGCTCCTGGGTGTATGCGATGCACCGATCACCGATTGATCAATGCCGCAATATTGATACCGCAAACGACCGAAGGTGTCGGCGTCGGAGACTTCCGGCCGGACTCAGCAACGATGCCGGTACCCGCTGTTGGGGTACCGGCATCGTCGGGTCGAAAGATCGGACCGGGGTCGAAGTTCTACTCGGCGCTGCCCGTAAGCAGGAGCGGAAGAAGAATCTCGAAGAGGCTACCGAGTAGTTCAGCGGACATGCGAAAGGCTCCTTGATAGAGGGGGTGTGCAGATCGAAAGTGACGGATATCACTCGATTTCCTCTGCAAGAAGATTTCTACCCGATCGAATAACGTTCTGTACACACAATCGGATCAAAAAGTCGAAAAGCTTGTCGAGCTGTCACAAAACGATCACGACGTCGTCGATATCGCGGCCGCCCCCGACTGCGACCGCGACACGACACGACTGCTTAAGCGGCGCTACCGGACGTCAGCACGCCGACGATCTGATCGACGATCGCGTCGACAATGCCGTCGTAGACGCCGGTGGCGATGTCGGTGAAGAACTGCGCTGCTGAACCCATGAGAACTCCTGATGCTCGTGTGTACGTACAGCCGTAGGTAATACGACCTTCCTCGTTCCTACCGCACGCTAACGTCCGGCGCAGCACTCGGTACCAACTCGAGACCTGAAAGAGGTAGCACCCACAACCACTGACCGGTAGTACAACCGGATCAGTTGCGACAACTACTCGCCGATCACGTTTTTCGCGCGCCCCACGAGCAGCGGGTCGGTTTCGCCGACGATTTCGGGATCCTTGTTCGCGTAGTCGAACTTGTTGAGCACGAAGCGCATCGCGTTGATTCGGGCCCTCTTCTTGTCGTTGCTCTTGACGACCGTCCACGGCGCGACGTCGGTGTCGGTGGCGCGGAAGTTCTCTTCCTTGGCCGCGGTGTACGCATCCCACTTGTCCAGCGAGGCAAGGTCCATCGGCGAGAGCTTCCACTGCCGCACCGGGTCGACCTGCCGGATGGCGAAGCGGGTGCGTTGCTCGTGCTGCGACACCGAGAACCAGAACTTGGTCAAACTGATGCCCTCGTCCACGAGCATCTGCTCGAACAGTGGTGCCTGCCGGACGAACTGGGCGTGCTGCTCGTCGGTACAGAAGCCCATCACGCGCTCCACACCTGCCCGGTTGTACCAGGACCTGTCGAACATGACTATCTCGCCGGCCGCAGGCAGATGGGCGATGTAGCGCTGGAAATACCATTCCGTCGACTCACGCGCCGACGGCTTCTCGAGGGCGACGACGCTGGCACCGCGGGGGTTCAAGTGCTCCATGAAGCGCTTGATCGTGCCACCCTTGCCGGCAGCATCACGGCCCTCGAAGACGATGACGTGACGCCGACCGGTCTCCTTGGTCCACATCTGCAGCTTCAGGAGTTCGATCTGCAGAAGACGCTTCTCGAGGTCGTACTCCGCACGCGTCATCCGCTCGTCGTACGGATAGTTCTCACGCCAGGTGTCGACTACGTGGCCGTCGGGGACAGTCAGCAGTACCGGATCGTCGTCGTCGGAGTCGTCGACGGTGAAACCCGACGTGTCGGCAAGATTCACGGCCTTGGTGATGTCGAGCAAGTCACTCAGGTTGGTGCGCGCAGCCGTGCCGTTGCGGAGATCATTGTCGGTCATGTGCCGAAAGTTAGTGCTCATCGGTGACCGATCCGTGGCGATTCGGTGAACACCCGATGCCGCCGGCCTCGCGACGAGGGTGCCCGGTCCGCAAGGGGGACGGACCGGAGGCGACCGACACCTCCGACCGTAGACCTCGCAGCAACAGCAGGTCCAGCGCTTGCTCCGTAAAAGTCAGCGAGCTTGTTCGGTGTCCCGTACCCAGCTGTTCGCTTCTGGGGGTCGATATGGGTGAAGTCCCCGATGCACCGAAAGGCATTGCTGATGCAGACTTTTCAGCATGACATTCGAGAGCGGTTCCCCCAGAGAGTTCACCCGGTCGAGTTCGCAGAAGATGATGGGAGGTGTATGCGGCGGCGTTGCCGAGTATTTCGGATGGGACGTCAACATCGTCCGACTCGCGACCGTTGCCGGCACGGTCCTGACCGGCGGCACCGTGGTGCTGATCTACCTGGCGGCGTTGATGTTGATGCCGCTCCGGTGAAGCCCGAACGCGACGAAGCCCCGGACCTCGACAACAGGTCCGGGGCCCCGCGACCGACTACTCGGCGACGCTGGAAAGCCCTTCGGCGCTTCCGGTGAACAGCCCGGTGATCGCGTCGGCGATACCTGCGGAGATGCCGTCGGTGATCCCGTCGGTGATGGGGCCGAGGATACCGCCGTCTTCGGTGCCGCCGCCGAGCAGACCGAGGATGAGATCAAGAAACATGAGGGAGAACCTTTCGGAGGCTGACTGTGGCCTGAGTCGCAGGTGTGACCAGGCGGCAGAAACATAACGTTCCGAGCACGATCCAGTCCTTGGTTTCGGACAAAAAGAACCCAGCGACTGTTTGCCGCCACAAAACCTACCGGCTGGTGCGCATTCCTATCGGTCCTCTGCCTTGCCGGTGATCAACCACCCGCACGGTGCCGCGAGCTCGTCGGCCTCGGCCGGTCCCATCGAACCGGGCGCATAGGTCTTCACCTCGGGCGGATTGCTCAGCAGCGGTGCGGCAACGTCCCACACGTGGGCCAGGCCGTCGGGACGGGTGAACAGTGACCGGTCTCCACTGAGCACATCGAGGATCAGGCGCGCGTACGGGCTCAGCGGCTCGGCGTCGGGCACCGACTTCAACGGCAACGCCAGATGCCCCACCGACAGATCGAAATCCGGGCCCGGTTCCTTGACCGTCATCGCGATGTCGATGCTGCCGTCGCCGGAAAGGTCGAACGAGAGCACGGCGCCGTCCTCCGGCAGCTGGCCAAGCGGACTGTCGGCCGGCTTGCGGAACACCAACGAGACGCGCTGCTCGCCGACACCCAACATCTTTCCGGTGCGGAGCAGGAACGGGACGCCGCGCCAACGGTCGGTGTCGACCCACAACGTCGCAGCGACGAACGTGTCGACCTTCGAATCATCGGCCACGCCCTCGACGTCGCGGTACCCGTCGTACTGTCCGAGCACCACCTCGTCGGTGTCCAGCGGCCGGAACTGCCCGATCACCGTCTCGCGCGCCGATTGCAGATCCTCGGCCTCGAGCGATGTGGGCGGCTCCATCGCGACCTCCGCGGCAACCTGGAACAGATGGGTGACGAGCATGTCCAACACGGCACCGGTCTCGTCGTAGAACTCGGCACGGTCGTCGATGTCGAGCGTCTCGGGGACGTCGATCTGTACCTGCGCCACGTGCTCGGAGTTCCAGATCCCACTGATCATTCCGTTGGCGAACCGCGCCACGTGCAGGTTCTGCGTTGCCTCCTTGCCGAGGAAGTGGTCGATGCGATAGACCTGCTCTTCGTCGACCACCTCGTGCACGGCTTCGTCGAGTTCCTCGAAGTTGCTCTGCGAGGTGCCGAACGGCTTCTCGTAGACCACCCGGGCGCCGTCGGCCAGATCGTGTGCACCGAGCGCCTTCGTGTAGTCGACGAAGGTGCTCGGCGGCAGAGCGATGTAGTGCACCAGCTGGGCGTCGTCGCCGATGTCCTTCTTCGCGTCGGCGACGACCTCGGGCAAATCACCGGGATCGTCGACGGTGAAGCCGTTGCCCGCGAATCGGATTCGTTCGGAGAAGGTCGACCAGTCATCATCGGCCACGTTCTCGACGAACTCGTCGAGAACACTGCGGACGTGATCGCGGAACTCGTCGTCGGACGAGTCCTTGCGGCCGTTGCCGATCAGAACCCATTTCTCGGGGAGCAGACCTTCGAGGTGCAGTTGATAGAACGACGGCAGGACCATTCGCTTCGCGAGGTCTCCGGTTGCACCGAACAGGACGAATACAGTGGGTTGCGAGGACGCCATGACCTCCACTATGCACCGCACAGTTTGCGAGCGCACAGTGCCGACGAGTGAGGGTGCACGATGACCAGATCACGGTTTCACGGTGAGATCTACGGGGTAGGTACGACATCCGGCGTGCGGATCGTCGTCGGCCACTGGACGCGATCGCCGCTCGGGGAATTCACCGACGTCATGATCCAATTCGCCGACGGGAGACGCCTGCTGATCGCCCCCAACGAGGACGTACGCGAATTCGTCACCGCCACATACACGTTCGACGACACCGAACTGGTCCCGGTGACGTTCACCGCTCAGCAGGACGGTTGGCGATCAGTGACAGCGGGTGACCTCTGCGTCAGGATCCGAGTCGCCGGACCGACCGTCCTGGGAAGAGCCTTGAGCCTGGTTCCCGACGCGGTCTCGACGGCACCGTGGTTCTGCAGCATCAGCGATCCCATTGCCCGCGTCGTGCTGCGCGGAGTCCGCACCCGCGGCAGCGCAGGCAACGACCGACGTGAGTACTACGGTGCCCGCCACCAATATCGCGTCACCGACGTCTCGGCATCCTGGCAGGGCGAGGACCTCGGATCACTCACCCCCGTCACTCCCCCGGTGACGTTCGGCTTCGGCAGCACCCCGGCGGCACCGTCGGTCACCTCCATCACGACGACGATCGACAGCTGACCCAAGGACGAAAGTCCCCCGAGGTGGGGACGTAAAGGGCTGCTGCCCTGACACCACAGCGACCAGGGTGGTGGAGTGACCCTGACCGCACCCGCACGCCCCGTGCCCGCCGCCCACCCCGTTCTGTCTCCCGCCGCCGAGGCCGTCGTTCGCGCCACTGCCGGCGTGGTGGCGGAACACTCCGAAACGATCAGTGCCCGCTTCTACGAGTCGATGCTCGGCGAACGCCCCGAGCTGTGGCGTCTGTTCAACCGCGCGAATCAGGAAACCGGAGAGCAGAGTCGGGCCTTGGCTGCGTCGGTGGTCGGCTACGCCGTGCAACTGATCGATCCGGACGCACCGTCGTTCGAGCCGGTGTTGCGCCGCATCGCCGGCAAGCACATCACGCTCGGCATCACCCCCGAGCAGTACACCCTCGTCGGCCGACACCTGCTCGGTGCCGTGGCCGACATCCTCGGCGCTGCCGTCACTCCCGCCGTCGCCGCGGCATGGGACGAGGTCTACTGGCTGTTCGCCACGCAGCTCATCGCCACCGAAGCGCGACTCTACGCAGCGGCAGACATCGACCCCCACAATCCGCTGCGCCCGTACCGCGTCATGCGGCGCACGCAGGAAAGCCCCGGCACGGTCTCGCTCGTCCTCGAACCCGCGGACGACGCTCCCCTTCCCGCACTCGAGGCCGGCCAGTACGTCACGGTGTTCGCCGACCTCGCCGACGGCACTCGCCAGCCGCGTCAGTACAGCGTCTCGTCCATTGCCTCCGACACCCGCCTCCAGATCACGGTGGCGCAGGTACGCAACGGTCCGCCCGGGCAGGTCTCGACGCACCTTCAGGAGGCTGTCGCCGTCGGAGACATTCTCGAAGTGAGCAGTCCTGCAGGTGATTTCGGAGTGCCCGTCGGCGACGGACCACTGTTGATCGCCACGGCCGGTGCCGGAATCACCACCGTGCTGCCGCTCGTCGAGCATCTCGCCCGAACTCAGCCCGCCCGAAAGCTGATACTGGCCCACGCGGACCGCAGCCGCGCCGACCACGCATTGCGAGAGGCGATCGCCACTGCGGCCGAAGCACTCGACTACGTCGTCGATCACGCTTGGTACGAGACCGTCGACGCGGACGATTCGACGTCGTTCACCGGATTGATGGATTTCGATCAACTCGCCTTCACCCCGGACACCCACGTGCTCAGCTGCGGACCGTTGCCGTTCCTGCGCGCCGTCCGCCTCGCGGCCCTCCAGCGTGGAGTGCCTTCGGAACGCATCTCCTACGAGGTGTTCGGTCCGGACCTGTGGTCTCCCGTCACGGTGACCGGGTGAAGAAGATCTCGCTCGACGCCCTCACGCGCGAGCAGATGACCAAGGCCACCTCGGCGTCGTCGCGTCGGGCGGCGTCGGCGGTGTACGGAGGCCACGAGCATGCTCTCCGGCAGACCCTCATCGCGCTCGCTGCCGGTGCCGAACTGTCCGAGCACAGCAATCCCGGCGAGGCCACCGTGCACGTGCTGTCCGGCCGGGTCGAGCTGGTCGCAGGCACCGATGTGTGGAGCGGGATGACTGGCGATCTGCTCGTGGTTCCCGATGCACCGCACTCGCTGCGGGCCACGACCGATGCGGCTGTTCTGCTGACGACGGTGGTCGCGTCGGCCTAGACCACCGAAGCGCCGGATGCCCGCAGTTCGTCGAGGGCCGCGGCCGAGGTCTCGGGCGCAACTCCCGCAACGAGGTCGGTGAGAATGCGGACGTCGAGCTTTTCGGTCACCGCGTCTTTCGCCGAAGCCAGCACGCAGTAGTCGGTCGCAAGTCCGACGACGTCGATGTCGGTGACCTCGTTTGCGGTGAGTATCGCGGCGAGCGGTGTCCCTTCCTCGGTGACACCCTCGAACGCCGAGTACGACGGCTTGCCCTGGCCCTTGTAGACGTGGACATCCACGGAACCGGTCGCGTAATCGGGGTGATACTCGGCACCGACCGTGCCCGCGACGCAATGCACCGGCCATGTGGAGACGAAATCCGGGGCGGCGTCGGTGGCGAAGTGCCCGCCGTTGTCGCCCTCCGCGTCGTGCCAATCGCGCGAGGACACCACTAGGTCGTACTCGTCCCCGTGGCGCGCGAGATACTCACTGATCTTGCGCGCGACTTCGGCGCCGCCGGTCACCGCCAGCGCGCCACCCTCGGTGAAGTCGTTCTGCACATCCACTACCAACAGAGCACGAGTCATGGATCCCAGTATCCTCGACGGGTGCGCGTGTCGTCTCTGGTGACCTACCCCGTCAAGGGATGTGCAGGCTCGACGCTGCATTCGGCTCACGTGAGCGCTACCGGCCTCGAACACGATCGAGCATTCATGATCGTCGATGCGGACGGCGCATTCCGCAGTCAACGTAGCGATCCCGTGCTCGCGGTCGTCCGGTGCTCGGTGATGGATGAAGCGTTGACCCTCGCACACGCGTCGACCGGTTCGGTGACCGTGCCGGTGGACCGGGACTCTGCGGCGCGCGACATCACGATGTTCCGCGTGCCGATGCGCGGAATCGATCAGGGCGACGAGGTGGCCGACTGGCTCACCGAGGTGATCGAGCAGCCGTCGCGGCTCGTCGCCGCGCCACGCGACCTCGGCCGCGTCACCGACGGAATCTCGCCCGGCTCAGCACAATTCGCCGACAGCTCGGCGGTGCACATCCTCTCGACCGCCACCTTGGCCGGTCTCAATTCTCGCCTCGACGTACCGCTGCCGATGGATCGCTTCAGGCCCAACATCGTCGTCGACGGCTGGGACGAGCCACATCGCGAGGACGAGGTGCGGGAGGTGACCATCGGCGGGGCGCGATTGGCGTACACCAAACTCGCCATCCGCTGCGCCGTCACCACAGTCGAGCAGACCACCGGTGTGCGCACCGGCCCCGAACCGCTGCGCACACTCGGCGACTACCGCCGAGGTGGGCAGAAGGGTGTCGCCTTCGGGTCGAAATTCTCGGTTTTGCAGGACGGCACGGTGACAGTTGGCGATGAGCTACGCGTCGAGAGTTGGGGCGAGTCGGAGTTGTAACTCGAACGGCATGTGATTGGCCCAGCCGTTGCGCGCACGGAGTGAAATGTGTTGTCCTGGTTGCACCATCACCGTTCTCCGGCCGGTACCGAGCGCAGCGTTCGTGCCGCGATACCGGATGAAGGCGGTGAGTTCATGCCTGCCTGGCTCGAGCGTGTAAGCCGACGGCGCGATCCACGACTGCCGATGCTCAACGCCGTCGACGGTGACGAACGGGCGCGCCAACGTACGCACCAGCGACGCATTCACCCAGTGCGGAGCGAATTCGATCTCGATCGTGCCCATCTCATGCCTCCTGGTGATCTCACCGCCCACTATTCGCGTCTGCACACGGTTTTCCGTCTACGAGAACGAATGTTGGACGGTGACGTCAGTGGCTTTCGCGGCAATCAGCGCCGCCAACTGGATGCGCGCCTGACCCGCCCGCAGTTCGCGGGAGAACACCGCACCCGCATCGACCAGATCGTGCCCACCCCCGCCGCCGCCGTAGCTCGGCGAGGTCTCACCGAACGGCACCCGCGTCGTGACCACCACGTGTACCCCGGCAGCCACAGCTTCTTTCACCGCATGGACGACGCGGGCGTTCGTGTTGCCCGAGCCCATCGCCTCGAGCACGATGCCCGACGCCCCAGCCTCGCGGCACGCTTCGATCTGCACACCGTCGGCACCCGGATACAGGGCGACGATGTCCACGCGGATCCCGGCAATGGGCTTCCACGGCAACGGTTTCGGTCGCGGGAGGGCAGACGACCGAAACGCGTCGAGCTCGGAAGTGTGCTTCTTGATCGCACCACGCGCCGGCAGCAACCGTCCGCCGAAGGCAATCAGCACACCGCGCTCGGACTGCGCCGCCGACACAGCCGCGGCGACGTTGCCGGGGCCGTCCGGATCGGAATGATCGGCCGTGCGCTGCGCACCGGTGAACACAACCGGGCGATCGTCGGCGTGGAACAGATCGACGTAAAGCGCCGACTCCTCCATCGTGTCCGTCCCGTGCAGCACCACCACTCCGACGCAGCCGTCCTCGGCCAGAGCGTCGACCACTGCCGTACGGATGGTGTCGAGATCCGCGAAGTCCAACGCCGAGCTGTCCTTCGACATCACCTCGCGCACCCGAACACCGTCGACATCGATCCCGAGACCGGCCACCGGACGAGAGACACCATGCTCGTCGCGACTACTGGCAATGGTGCCGCCAGTAGTCAACAATGCGACATGGTCACTCACTGCGCGCCGCCACCTCTCGAATTCGTGTGCGGCACAGGAACCAACCACCGATGAGCATCGGCGCGATGAGCAGGATCGACGCCACCGTCCAGGTACCGACCGGTTTGTCGAAGGCCATCAGCACGAGTACACACGCCAAGAAGCCTAGCGTTGCGTATCCGGTGTACGGGGCACCGAACAATCGGAACGCAGGTCGAGTGACCGCACCGGTCTTGGACAGCGACCAGAACTTCAGCTGACACGCCACGATGACGGCCCAGGCGCTGATGATGCCGAGAGCGGCGAGGTTGAGGACGATCTCGAATGCCTGCGCCGGGACCACTGCGTTGAGCACGACGCCGAGCAGCGTCACCACCGACGTCAGTGCGATTCCGCCGTACGGCACACCCGATTTGTTCATCCGCGCAGCGAATGCGGGAGCCGAACCGGCGATCGCCATCGAATGCAGGATGCGTCCGGTGGAGTAGAGGCCGGCGTTGAGCGAGGACAGTGCCGCAGTGAGGACCACGAGGTTCATGATCGCGTCGGCACCCTCGACGTCGATGGCTCCGAAGAACGTCACGAACGGACTCTCACCGGCCTGATAACTGTTGTACGGCAACAACAACGAGAGCAGTAGCACCGAGCCGACGTAGAACACGACGATACGGATGATGACGGTGTTGATCGCCTTGGGGATGACCTTCTCGGGGTTCTGCGTCTCACCGGCCGCGGTACCGACCAGCTCGATCGAGGCGTACGCGAACACCACGCCCTGGATCACCACGATTGCAGGCAACAGCCCGTTGGGGATCAGTCCGCCGTTGTCGGTCAGTACGCTCAACCCCGGCTCCTGCCCGTCGATGGGCGTTCCGAAGATGACGAAATAGGTACCGATCAACAGGAACGTCACCAGTGCAACGACTTTGATGAGCGCGAACCAGAACTCGAGCTCACCGAACACCTTCACCGACACCAGGTTCAGACCGAGAACGAGCAGCAGGCCCCCGAGTGCGAACACCCACTGGTCGATGTCGCCGAGCGGGGCCCAGTACTCCTTGAAGAAGTTCATGTACAACGCCACGGCCGTCACGTCGACAACCGCTGTCATCGCCCAGTTCATCCAATACAGCCAGCCGGCCGCGAAAGCGACCTTCTCACCGAAGAATTCGCGCGAGTACGAGACGAACGAGCCCGAGGTCGGCCGGTGCATCACCAGTTCGCCCAGAGCGCGCAGGATCAGGAAGGCAAAGAATCCGCACAGTGCATACACCAGTACCAGCGCCGGACCTGCGTCGCGGAGGCGGCCACCGGCTCCCATGAACAGCCCGGTCCCGATGGCACCGCCGATGGCGATCATCTGAATTTGACGAGGAGCCAGCTCTTTTCGATAACCGGGGTCTTCCTCGGTGAAGGCCTTGCGGGTATCGACACTCCTGTTCTCGGTGCTCATCCCGTCACCTCGTCGACGTCTCGGGAGCATTTGCATGCTCGACCGGCGCCACTCGCAGGTTGGCGAGGTGCTCGGGACTCAGGAGCCGATCGAGCTCGTCCCGGGCCAGCAGCCCCTTCTCGAGTACGAGGTCGACCACATTGCGCCCACTGACCAACGCTTCCTGGGCAATCGCAGTCGATTCCACGTATCCGAGATACGGGCTCAGCGCGGTGATCAGGCCGATGGAGTTCTCGACGCGCTCACGCAGCAGATCGACGTTGGCGGTGATGCCGTCCACGCACCGATGCGCGACGGTACGGCACGCGGCGCTCAGATGCGCCATACCGTCGGACAGGGATTTGACGATGATCGGCTCGAATGCGTTGAGCTGCAACTGCCCTGCCTCGGCCGCCATCGTGATCGTGACGTCGTGGCCGATCACCTCGTAGGCGACCTGATTGAGCACCTCGGGGATGACGGGGTTGACCTTGCCGGGCATGATCGACGAACCCGCCTGCATCGGAGGCAGATTGATCTCGTTGAAGCCTGCCCGCGGACCGGAGGACAGCAGCCGCAGATCGTTGCAGATCTTCGACAGTTTCACCGCGACCCGCTTGAGCACACCGGACAGGTGCACGAACTGACCGACGTCCTGCGTTGCCTCGATCAGGTCCGTTGCCGTCACCAGCGGCAGACCGGTGATGGTCCGCAGATGTGCGACGGCCGATTCGGTGTATCCGGCGGGGGCGTTGAGTCCGGTGCCGATGGCGGTGGCTCCGAGGTTGATCTCGTGCACCAGCAGTGCTGCTTCCTCGAGCCGCGAGCAGTCCTCGTCGATCATGATCGCGTAGGTGCCGAACTCCTGACCGAGAGTCATCGGCACCGCGTCCTGCAGCTGTGTGCGGCCCATCTTGACGACGGTGGCGAATTCGCTTGCTTTGCGGCCGAACGAATCTCGCAGCACCTTCATCGAGGCGATGAGCTCGTGCACCGCGAAGATGGTCGCGATGTTCACCGACGTCGGGTACACGTCGTTGGTGGACTGCGACGCGTTCACGTGCTCGTTGGGGTGCAGCATGCTGTACTCGCCGTGGGCGTGCCCGAGGATTTCCAGCGCACGGTTGGCGATGACCTCGTTGGCGTTCATGTTGGTCGAGGTGCCCGCACCGCCCTGGATGACGTCGACGACGAACTCCTCGTGCCACTGGCCGTCGAGAATTTCCTGGCACGCTGTGCGAATCGCTTCCCCGCGGGTGGCGTCGAGAATTCCGAGATCCTGATTGGCCGACGCAGCCGCCCACTTCACCGCTGCGAGTCCGCGAACGAGGTGCGCGTTGGTGGAGATCGGACGCCCGGTGATGGGGAAGTTCTCGAGAGCGCGCAGGGTGTGGATCCCCCAGTACGCAGTCGTCGGGATGTCGCGTTCGCCGAGAAGATCCTTCTCGATGCGGGTATCGGCCACGGTTGCGCTCCTTGATGGGGTGTCCAGCTGTCCGGCTGTCTGACAGGTAGAGTGTGGCGCAGAACACCTCATCGGTCAACCCCAGGCTAGGATTGCGTCATGAACCTGTCGGACAGCTGGGCAGTCAGTGCGCCCACGAATGCCCGAATGAGCGCAGCCGAGGCGGTGTTCGCCGACCTCCGCTCGGCGATCGCGTCGGGCGATCTCCCCGTCGGGCAGAAGTTGCCTTCCGAGGCCGCGCTCGCCACCCGGCACAGCGTCAGCCGCTCGGTCATCCGTGAGGCGCTGCGTTCCTGCCATGCCCTCGGCCTGACCGAAACCAAAACGGGCCTGGGCACTTTCGTCGTTCGCGACCGCGTCGGAAACGACCTCGACATCGGCAACTACGCCGCCCGCGAGCTCATGGAGGCCCGCCCCCACGTGGAGATTCCCGCTGCTGGCTGGGCCGCGGAGCGTCGCACCGACGAGGAGTTGACGGTGCTCGCCGGTCTGGCCGACGAGATGCGCTCCGAGGACGACCACGAGGCCTGGGTACTGCTCGACGCGCAGTTCCATACCGCGATCGCGCGAGCGAGCAAGAACCGCGTATTCGAGGCGATCATCGTCGATATTCGGGATGCGTTGACGCGGCAGTCGGAGACCCTCAACCTCGTTGCGCACCGGCAGCAGCAATCGAACGTCGAGCACGACGCCATCGTCGACGGAATCCGATCCGGTGAGTACGACGCCGCAGCACGCGCCATGACCGCGCACCTCGATGCGGTCCGGGGTGCAGTGGAGTCGCTCGCCGATCGGCCCAGCCGACCGTACGACTGAGCTGGCCCGGCTAGGCTACTTGCCGTGACGAAGGTATTGAACTCTCTCCCGGTCGGCGAACGAATCGGCATTGCATTCTCCGGCGGTCTCGACACCTCGGTGGCTGTCGCCTGGATGCGCGAACACGGCGCAGTGCCGTACGCCTACACCGCCGATATCGGCCAGTACGACGAACCCGATCTGTCCGATGTGCCCGAGCGCGGCCTGGCCTACGGGGCCGAGCAGGCGCGGCTCATCGACTGCCGTGAGCCGCTCGTCGAGGAGGGTTTGGCGGCACTGACCTGCGGCGCATTCCACATCCGCTCGTCACTGCAGACGTACTTCAACACCACTCCCCTCGGCCGCGCAGTCACCGGCACCATGCTGGTGCGCGCGATGGCCGAAGACGGCGTCTCGATCTGGGGCGACGGATCGACCTACAAGGGCAACGATATCGAGCGGTTCTACCGCTACGGCCTACTCGCCAACCCGCAGCTGCGGATCTACAAGCCCTGGCTCGACGAGGCGTTCGTTGCCGAGCTCGGCGGTCGGCACGAGATGTCGCAGTGGCTCACCCAGCGCACCCTCCCCTACCGTGACTCGGCCGAGAAGGCCTACTCCACCGACGCCAACATCTGGGGTGCAACCCACGAGGCGAAGAAGCTCGAATACCTCGACACCTCGCTCGAGATCGTCAGCCCCATCATGGGCGTGCGGTTCTGGGATCCCGAGGTGGAGATCGCCCCCGAGGAGGTCACCGTCGAGTTCGAGCGCGGCCGCCCCGTCCGCATCAACGGCAAGAGCTTCGACAGCGCCGTCGACCTCGTCATGGAAGCCAACGCCATCGGTGGACGCCACGGCCTGGGCATGAGCGATCAGATCGAGAACCGCATCATCGAAGCCAAGAGCCGCGGCATCTACGAGGCTCCCGGCATGGCGCTGCTGCACATCACCTACGAGCGCCTCGTCAACGCCATCCACAACGAGGACACCGTCGCCTCGTACCACAACGAGGGCCGTCGACTCGGCCGCCTGCTGTACGAGGGACGCTGGTTCGATCCACAGGCGCTGATGCTGCGTGAGGGCCTGCAGCGCTGGGTCGGCAACGTCGTCAGCGGCAGCGTGACGCTGCGCCTGCGCCGCGGCCAGGACTTCACGATCGTCGACACCCAGGGCAGCAACTTCAGCTACCACCCCGAGAAGCTGTCCATGGAACGCAGCCAGGGCCAGGCGTTCTTCCCTGGCGACCGCATCGGTCAGCTCACGATGCGCAACCTCGACATCGCCGATTCTCGCAGCAAGCTCGAGCAGTACGCCGCCCAGAATCAGCTGACGGCCTGGGGCGAACTGATCGGCGAACTCCCCGCAGGCGGAGCCGACGCCATCGCCGCCAGCGGCCCCGACGGTTCCGTTGACTCCTCGGCACTCGACCACGCCGCCATCGAGTCCGGCACCGACTGAAGCTGGTTGCCGAACTCGAAGTTATGGATGGATTTCGCCCGATCTCTGTACATAACTGCGAGTTCGGCGGCTATTCCTCGGGCTCGCTCAAACCCTCGTGCTCGTCTCGCTCCGCCCATTCGAGTAGCTCGTCGATCGCGAACACCGCCTCGTCGATGCCCGAGTGGAGGTCGCCCAACTCGGCGAACCTGGCCGGCACCGTGAACATCGTGAACTCGCGCGGGTCGACGCTCGCCACCTCGTCCCACGAGATCGGCGTCGACACCGTCGCCTGTTGATTTCCGCGCACCGAGTACGCGCTGGCGATGGTGTGGTCGCGGGCGTTCTGGTTGTAGTCGACGAACAGTTTCGACGGGTCGCGGTCCTTGCGCCACCACGTCGTCGTCACGTCCTCGGGCGCGCGGCGCTCGACCTCCCGCGCGAATGCCAATGCAGCCCTTCGCAAATCCTTGAAACCATGGGCCGGGTCGATGCGTACGTAGATGTGCAGCCCGTGTCCGCCGGAGGTCTTGGGCCAGCCGACGGCCCCGAGATCGGCCAGTACCTCATGAACCACCCCGGCCACGCGTCGAACCCGGTCGAAGGAGCAGTCGGGCATCGGGTCGAGGTCGATGCGCCATTCGTCGGGCATCTCGACGTCGGCACGGCGGCTGTTCCACGGATGAAATTCGACGGTCGACATCTGCACCGCCCAGGCCACGTGCGCCAGTTCCGTCACGCATAATTCGTCCGCGGTGCGGTTGTAGCGGGGAAACGTCACCTGCACCGTCTCGAGCCACGGCGGCGCTCCGTTGGGCACCCGCTTCTGGTGCACCTTGTCGCCTGCGAGTCCCTTGGGGAAGCGATGCATCATGCACGGTCGTTCCCGGAGCGCGCGCACGATGCCGTCTCCCACGCTCAGGTAGTAGTTCACCAGATCCAGCTTGGTGGCTCCGCTTTCGGGGAAGTACACGCGCTCCGGGTTGGAGATGCGCACGCTGCGCTCGCCCACCGGAATCTCGATCGACGGTGAGCTACTGGCCATGAGTCCGAGCGTAGGCGATTCCCCCGACGGCAGGCATGCTCTCCACCCAATCCGGGTACAGCAACAGGGCCATCGACAACAAGGAGCAACGTTGATCTTCATCACCGCCAAGTTCAAGGTCAAGCCCGAGTACGCGGACAACTGGCCCGAGATCTCACGCGACTTCACCGAAGCCTGCCAGGCCGAGGAAGGGTGCCTCTGGTACTTCTGGTCCCGTACCCTCGACGATCCCACCGAGTACGTCCTGGTGGAGGCATTCAAGGACCCCGATGCCGGTGCGGCTCATGTGAACTCGGATCACTTCAAGCAGGCCCAGAAGGATCTCCCGCCGTACCTGCAGGAGACGCCGAAGATCATCAGCCAAGAGGTCGACGGCACCGACTGGAACGAGCTGGGCGAGCTCGCGGTCGACTAGTTCGAACTGCGATCCCGGACCGCCTCGCCCAGCGTCACGACGGCGTCGGTGAACTGCCCTGGTAATTCCTGGGGCGGGTTGTGGCCGCAATCGACCTGACGAACGTCGATCAGATCGGTGAAGTGCGCCGCGTGGTCCGGGCGGCCGTACAACGAGGCGACGGTGTCCTCGGTCGGATCGATCACGACCGTGGGCACCGTGATCCTCGGTTGCCGAGTCAGCAACTCCTGCGTCGCTGCGTAGGCAACATCCCCCGGCTCGATGCCGTAGCGGTGCCGGTAGGAATGCACGGACACGTTCACGAAGTCGGGGTTGTCGAACGAGGGTGCGGTGGCCGCGAATTCGGAGTCACCGAACCGCCAGGTCGGCGACCAATCCGTCCACAGTGTCTGTGCGATCTCCACTCGGTGGGCCGCGAGCCCGGCCCTGCCCCGCTCGGAATGCAGGTAGTACTGATACCAGTACCGCTTCTCCAAGTGCGGCAGCACCGGCGTGGACACTGCCGCGGCGATGTCCTGGATCAGGTATCCGGACACGCTCACCAGACCGGAGACCAACTCCGGCCACATCGCGGCGACGACGCAGGCTGCTCGGCCACCCCAGTCGTAGCCGGCGACGATGGGCTCGTTCAACTCGAGCGCGATGATCAGCTCACGAAGGTCGTGGCCGATCGCGGCCTGCTCACCGGATCGCATCGTGTCCGCGTCGACGAACCGGGTCGGTCCGAAACCGCGCAGGTACGGCACCACCACGTCGTAGCCGGATTCGGCGAGCAGCCTGGCGACGTCGTCGTAGCTGCGCGGGTCGTACGGAAACCCGTGCATCAGCACCACCGAACGTCCGGACGGATCACCGTGGCGGTCGAACACTACGTCCAACACACCTGCGCGAATCATCATGCTTCCATGCTCGCATTGCGGCACCAGGCCGCGTTCGAATCGGGTGCAGCTGACCGCGCTGAGCGCGGCCCATTGCACCCGATTCGAAGCCCCGCAGCACGAAAAAGCCCGGAACCTCGAAAGGTGCCGGGCTTCTTCAGTGCAAGAGCGGACTCTAGAAGTCCATGCCGCCCATGCCACCGGTCGGATCGCCTGCGGGCGCTCCGGCCTTCTCGGGCTTGTCGGCGACGACGGCCTCGGTGGTGAGGAACAGAGCCGCGATGGACGCTGCGTTCTGCAGTGCCGAGCGGGTGACCTTGACCGGGTCGTTGATGCCTGCAGCGAGCAGGTCCTCGTACTCGTTGGTCGCGGCGTTGAGGCCGTGACCGGCGGGCAGGTTCGAGACCTTGTCCGCAACGACGCCGGGCTCGAGGCCTGCGTTGAATGCGATCTGCTTGAGCGGGGCGGACAGCGCGACGCGAACGATGTTCACGCCGGTTGCCTCGTCACCGTCGAGCTTGAGGTTGTCGAGTGCGGGCGCTGCCTGGAGCAGTGCCACGCCGCCACCGGCGACGATGCCTTCTTCGACGGCTGCCTTGGCGTTACGCACGGCATCTTCGATGCGGTGCTTGCGCTCCTTGAGCTCGACCTCGGTTGCTGCTCCGGCCTTGATGACTGCAACGCCGCCGGCCAGCTTGGCCAGGCGCTCCTGCAGCTTCTCGCGGTCGTAGTCGGAATCGGAGTTCTCGATCTCGGCGCGGATCTGGTTGACGCGACCGGCGATGGCGTCGGAATCTCCCGAGCCCTCGACGATGGTGGTCTCGTCCTTGGTGATGACGACCTTGCGTGCCTGACCGAGCAGCTCGAGTCCGGCGGTCTCCAGGGAGAGGCCGACCTCTTCGCTGATGACCTCGCCACCGGTGAGGATGGCGATGTCGGCGAGCTGCGCCTTGCGGCGGTCACCGAATCCGGGAGCCTTGACGGCGACGGACTTGAAGGTGCCACGGATCTTGTTCACCACGAGGGTGGAGAGAGCTTCGCCCTCGACGTCCTCGGCGATGATGACGAGCGGCTTGCCGGACTGGATGACCTTCTCCAGCAGCGGCAGCAGGTCCTTGACGGTGCTGATCTTGGAGCTGACGAGCAGGATGTACGCGTCTTCGAGGACGGCTTCCTGGCGCTCTGCATCGGTGGCGAAGTACGCCGAGATGTAGCCCTTGTCGAAGCGCATGCCCTCGGTGAGCTCGAGCTGCAGGCCGAAGGTGTTGGACTCCTCGACCGTGATGACGCCTTCCTTGCCGACCTTGTCCATTGCCTCGGCGATGAGCTCGCCGATGGACGGGTCGCCTGCGGAGATGCCGGCGGTAGCAGCGATCTGCTCCTTGGTGTCGATCTCCTTGGCGGACGCGAGCAGCGACTCGGTGACGGCTGCAACAGCCTTCTCGATGCCGCGCTTGAGGCCGAGCGGGTTCGCGCCGGCTGCGACGTTGCGCAGGCCTTCACGGACGAGTGCCTGAGCGAGAACGGTAGCGGTGGTGGTGCCGTCGCCTGCGACGTCGTCGGTCTTCTTGGCGACCTCCTTGACGAGCTCGGCACCGATCTTCTCGTAGGGATCTTCGAGCTCGATCTCCTTGGCGATGGAAACTCCATCGTTGGTGATCGTGGGAGCTCCCCACTTCTTCTCGAGTACGACGTTGCGACCCTTGGGGCCCAACGTCACCTTTACTGCGTCGGCGAGGGCATTGAGGCCTCGCTCGAGGCCACGGCGTGCCTCTTCGTCGAACGCGATGATCTTGGCCATTGCGAAGTGATCCTCCGGATTGGGGGTGACACATTGCTGGCCGAGCTCGGTGCCCGCGACGGACGACCAGGGGTGTCGTTGATTCCCCGGCCTCACCGTGTCCCGACCTGGCACTCACGTGTCGAGAGTGCCAACTGCATTTCTAGCACTCGACCATGGCGAGTGCAAGGTCGTCCGCCGCGGGCGAACCACCGACACCCCCATGCCCGACGCCACCGCGCGGCGAAAGTCGCGAGCGGATGCTCACCTTCGCGAGGGTCCTTCACGCACTGTTCACATCCGGAGCCATTGTTAACATTCGGCATCTTCCGAACGAACGGCGAGCGCTAATATCGTTCTGGGACAGCAGTTTTCAGGTCAGTTCAATTCGGACAAAAACCTACAAAAGCGACAAGAAGGATCGAAACATGTCCGACACGGTCGATACCTCGTACGACAATTCGGCGATGGATCACGAGGAGGAGGGCTACCACAAGGGCCTCAAACCTCGTCAGTTGCAGATGATCGCGATCGGCGGCGCAATCGGCACCGGCCTGTTCCTCGGCGCGGGTGGACGCCTCGCCAGTGCCGGGCCCGGCCTGTTCCTCGCCTACGCCCTGTGCGGCATCTTCGTGTTCTTCATCCTGCGCGCCCTCGGCGAGCTGGTCCTGCACCGCCCGTCCTCGGGCAGCTTCGTCTCCTACGCGCGCGAGTTCTTCGGCGAGAAGGCAGCCTTCGTCGCGGGCTGGATGTACTTCCTCAACTGGGCGATGACGGCGATCGTCGATGTCACGGCCATCGCGACGTACATGCACTACTGGGGCAGCTTCGAGGTGATTCCGCAGTGGGTCATCGCATTGATCGCCCTCGTCATCGTCATGTCCATCAATCTCGTCTCGGTCCGCTGGTTCGGTGAGATGGAGTTCTGGGCGGCGATGATCAAGGTCGTCGCGCTGGTCACCTTCCTGATCGTGGGCATCGTGTTCCTCACCGGCCGCATTCCGGTGGGCTCGGAGGTGCCGGGCATCGACCTCATCACCGACAACGGAGGATTGTTCCCGTCCGGTGCATGGCCACTGGTGATCGTGATCTCGGGCGTCGTGTTCGCTTATGCCGCAGTGGAACTGGTGGGTACGGCCGCGGGTGAGACCGAGAACCCGGAGAAGATCATGCCGCGCGCGATCAACTCGGTCATCGCGCGTATCGCACTCTTCTACGTCGGCTCTCTGGTGTTGCTGGCCGTGCTGATGCCGTACACCGCGTACCAGGCCGGGACGTCGCCGTTCGTGACGTTCTTCTCGAGCATCGGTCTGGGCGGCGCGGGCACCATCATGAACATCGTGGTGCTCACCGCAGCGCTGTCGAGCCTGAACGCCGGGCTGTACTCGACGGGCCGCATTCTGCGCTCGATGGCGATGAACGGCAGCGCCCCGGAGTTCACCAAGAAAATGACCAAGGGCGGCGTCCCGTTCGGCGGCATCCTGCTCACCTGCTTCATCACGCTGTTCGGTGTCGCCCTCAATGCCATCGCCCCCGGCGAGGCCTTCGAGATCGTGCTGAACATGTCCGCGCTCGGCATCATCGCCAGCTGGGCGACCATCGTGCTGTGCCAGATCCAGCTGTTCCGCTGGTCCAAGAAGGGCATCCTAGAGCGGCCCAAGTTCCGGCTGTTCGGTGCGCCCTACACCAGCTACGCGACCCTGGTGTTCCTGTTCGGCGTGCTGGTACTGATGGCCTTCGACGCCCCGATCGGCAGCTGGACCATCGCCACCCTGGTGGTCATCATCCCCGCACTGATCGGTGGCTGGTTCCTGGTGCGCACCAAGGTGCTCGCCGTGGCCGAGGAACGCCTCGGCTACACCGGCCAGTACCCGGTGGTCGCGAACCGTCCGGCCGAACAGGAGGAGTAGCCGATTCGCGTGGCGGTCCCGTCACCCGGTCAAGAAAATTTCAGCCATCGAGATCGCGTGAACGGCGATCGTCGCGGCGGCGGTTCGGGAACTCCGGCTTTCACCGCTGCCGCCACCGCGTCGCTGAGCTCGACGCAGGTTCGGAAACGATCCGCCGGATCCTTCGCCAACGCCCTCGCGACCACCGCGTCGAGCCCCCGCGGCAACGAGCGTCGACGACGCGTCACCGACGGCGGCTCGGCCGTGAGGTGTGCGGCGGTGATGGCCAACGGTGTGGCCAGCGGATACGGAGTTCGGCCGGTCGCCAGTTCGACGAGCGTCGCCCCCAGACCGTAAACGTCCGTCTGCGCACTCAGCACTCCCCCGCGAAGCAGTTCCGGTGCCGCGTACGGGATGGATGCCAGCACCGTCCCACCCGCAGCGAGCGGAGTCGAATCCCCCAGCAGGCGCGCAATTCCCCAGTCGGACAACAACACCTGCTCGTAGCCGTCGATTCGCTCGGTGGAGATGAGAATGTTCGCCGGCTTGACGTCCCGATGCACGACGCCCTGCGAGTGGGCGTAGTCGAGCCCCTTGGCCACCTCGGCGACGATGCGCGCCACCCGGGACACGTCGAGTGCGATCTGCCCGCGGGCGACCAGCCGCGCGGCGCTGTAGCCGTCCACGTAGTGCATCGACATCCACAACTGATGCTCGAACTCACCGTGCTCGTGCACCGACACGATGTTCGGGTGCACCAGTTGCGCAGCGACGGCCGCTTCCATCCGAAACTTGTTGCGCAACCTCGGGGATCGCGACGCGTCCCGGTCCAGGATCTTGAGAGCCTCGAGCCGATCGTGGCCGCGCCCCAGAACCAGATACACCTCGCTCATGCCGCCCACTCCGAGGCGGCGCTGAACTCGAAAGCCGGCGAACTCCGAACCCGACTGCAATCTGCCTGTCACGAAATTGCCTGCCGCACTGGATCACTCGCGACGCAGAAGTCGACGAGTGACACGACCGGACACGTCCGCAGCATCGGCAGAACTGTAGTCCGTTCGACTGTTCGGGGCGACTCGAAAGAAGCCGCATACGCGCCTGTTTCCCAGTTCGGCGGCCCTCGCGAGTTTCGCCACCAGCGCCGATGTCGTTTATGGTGAGAGCCGGTACTTGACCGAAACAAGAGAAAAAGAACGGCAAACCGATAGCGGTCAGCCGATTACGGTGACTCGAGTTGTAAGGAAGTCAAGTAAGTGAAAGCAATAAAAGAAGCCTGGGGAGGCCTGCTCAAGCCGGTCTTCGTCCCCGCATCGATCATCATCTTCGTCATGATCGCCTTCTCCGTGGTCTATGCGAGCACGGCGGCGGATTCGTTCGAGACGCTCAACGAGGCCATCACCGCAGGCGTCGGCTGGTGGTACATCCTGGCCGCGACCGGCTTCGTGCTGTTCGCCCTCTACTGCGGCCTGAGCCGAGTCGGCAACATCCGCCTCGGCCGCGACGACGAGAAGCCCGAGTTCGGCGTTCTCTCGTGGTTCGCCATGCTGTTCAGCGCGGGCATGGGCATCGGCCTGGTGTTCTACGGCGTCGCCGAGCCGCTCTCGCACTACGTGACGCCACCCGAGGCGGGCGGCGTTGCCGGCAGCACCGACCCCGCTGCCCGACAGGCTATGGAGCTCACCCTCTTCCACTGGGGCCTGCACGCCTGGGCCATCTACGTCGTCGTCGGCCTCGGCATGGCGTACATGACCTACCGCAAGGGTCGCCCACTGACCGTCCGCTGGTTGCTCGAGCCGCTGCTCGGCCGCAAGCGCATCGAAGGTCCGATCGGCCACGCCATCGACACCGTCGCAATCGTGGGAACCCTGTTCGGCGTCGCGACCTCGCTCGGGTTCGGTGTCCAGCAGATCTCGGCGGGCCTCGAATTCCTGGGCTGGGTGGACAGGTCCAACTGGTTCATCGTCGCGCTCATCGCGGTCATCACCTTGATCGCCACCTTCTCTGTCGTCACCGGCGTCTCGAAGGGCCTCAAGTGGCTCTCGAACATCAACATGGGCCTCGCGGCCTCGCTTGCGCTGTTCGTGCTGATCCTGGGTCCGACGCTGTTCCTGATGCAGTCCTGGGTCCAGAACCTCGGCGGCTACGTCCAGGCCCTGCCCGAGCTGGCTCTGCGCACCTCGCCGTTCTCCGACGACGGCTGGGCCGGCGGCTGGACCATCTTCTACTGGGGCTGGTGGATGAGCTGGGCGCCGTTCGTCGGCATGTTCATCGCGCGTATCTCCCGCGGCCGCACCATCCGTGAATTCGTGTTCGGTGTGCTGCTCGCTCCGACCATCGTCGGCTCGCTGTGGTTCACCATCTTCGGCGACACCGGCATCCTGCGGCAGCGCAACGAGGGAGATCTGCTCGACGCCGAGGGCGCGGTGAACAACAACACCAGCCTCTTCCAGGTGCTCGACGGCCTCCCGATCGCGGTGATCACCAGCGTCATCGCCATCGCGGTCATCGTGTTCTTCTTCGTGACGTCCTCGGACTCGGGATCGTTGGTCATCGACATTCTCTCCACCGGTGGCGAACTCGAGACCCCGAAGATCACCCGGGTCTACTGGGCCGTGCTGCAGGGCGTGGCTGCGGCGGTGCTGCTGCTCGTCGGTGGAACGAGTTCTCTGACGGCGCTGCAGACGATGTCGATAGCCACGGCCGTGCCGTTCTCGATAGTGCTGGCAATGGCATGTGTGTCGATGCTCAAGGCGTTCCGCTACGACGTCGCCACCACACCGCGGTACGTGCGCGTGACCACCACCTCGGACGTCGGAGGCGACGAACCGACGGTGTCCACGCCTGCCGCTCCTCGCAAGCGAGCGACGGCCGGGATCTCCTCGACGTTCTCCGGACTGTCGCCGTCGCGGGAGGGACTGAGATCCTCGCGTAGCGACGGAAGCGTCGTACTCGCGGTGCACGAGGTCGGAACCGAACAACTCGAGGTTCATCCCGAGACCGGGGCAGTCGAGTACTCCGGAGACAACGCTCCGGTCGACCCACTCGGCGGCGAAGTCTTCGACACCCAGGAGTTCGCCGACTCTGCCGAAGGGCAGAAAGACAGCAACCCCAGCTGATCGATGTAGCCCGACTCTGACCCTCGCGAGCCTCTCGCGGGGGTCAGAGGTTTTTCGAAGCCCAGTCGGTGCGAGCCGTGTTCGCCGTCGTCGCTCTGGTTCTACGGGTGCTCGGCGCCTGACCAGTCGTAGTCCATCTGGCCCGCGGTGGCGAGAGCATGATCCGCTCCTGCCCACCGCGCGACCAGGTGCAGTGCCAGATCAAGACCGGCGCTGATACCCGCCGAGGTCGCCAGATCGCCGTGGTCGATGTACCGAACTCCCTCGTGCACAGTGAGCGCGGGCCAACTCTCCCGCAGCAGTTCCAGATCTTCCCAGTGCGTGGTGACCGGACGCTCGTCGAGCAGTCCCGCAGCCGCCAGCACGAAAGCACCCGTACATACCGACGCCACCAACTCGGCACCCGGCCGAAGGCCCTTCAACCACTGCAGAACTCGACTGTCGGACGAGACCGCATCGACGACGCCGCCCGGCACGACGACCACGTCGTATCCCCGCGGATCGTCGATCGTGGCGTCGACGCCGATCCTCATTCCGCCCCGGGCAACCACCGCCCTCTCTTCGATCCCCACGAGCGTCACCTCGAAAGGCGCTGCGCTACCGGCACGTTCGGCCACCCGGTTGGCGACCGAGAACACCTCGAACGGACCGCACGCATCGAGCACCTCGACAACGTCGAACAGGAGAATTGCAACACTTCTACTCATATCCTGGCCTTCAGCTACTCGTGGTCGACACGATGACGGGCACCATGACTGCGGCCATCACCGCAGCGTTCACATCCGAGACGGCCTTGCGCACCGCCGCCCCGGCCCACTCTCCCTCGGCGATCTGCTTCGCGCGCTGCTTCAGTTGCTTCTTGTCCACGTCCACGATCACCTTGTGCGTCAGGTCCACCGCCGAAATCAACGAGATCAATGCAGCCGTGTGGGGCGACGGCGTCGTCCCGTCGACGAGCGCGCTGCGCAAGGAATCTCGCAACACCTTCTCGTGCGAGGTGTCACGAGCAGGCCACGTCGTCGTCGGGAACAGCCCCCACACCTTGTCCTTCTTCTCGGTGACGAAGCCCTGAGCCACCAGCCGGGCAACCAGCTCTTTCGACAGATTCTTCTGCGACTTCTCGATCACCTTCTGTGGCTTCATCGGCCGCGACGCCGTTGCCACCAGATCGAACACCCGACGCAGCAAGGGATCGGCAGGTGCAGGCCCCGCAATCGCAGCGTGATCCTTCTTGACCTGCTCACCTGGGCCGGTGATGCGCAACGACCCGCTCGATGCGAGTTCGACCACGAGCGCACCGGCCAGTACCCGCGGCAATTTCGTGCTGTCGGCCAGCGGCTTGCCCGAGTCGTCGTCGAGCAACAACAACAGGAGGTCCTCCGCGATCAAGGTCATGACGCGAGGTTACCCAGGATGTACCGGTAGTTGTGAGCCACCAGTTGCTCGAGAATCCCTATGTCCACATCGGCGAGTTTGTTCACGTACAGGCAACCTGCTCCTCGCTTGTGCTTACCCAGCTGTTCGAGGAAGGATTCCGATTCCGGTGCGTACGTAGCGCCGTACACCGATAGATTCGCCGTGCGCGGGGAGAACCCGACGACGAAATACTCGCCCCGACGGCCGCTGCCCGTCGTGTACCGGTAGGCACCGAAGCCCACCATCGTCGGCCCCCACATCACTGCCGGCTGCCCGGTCACGCGACCCATCATCTCGGCCAGAGACAGACCGTCCGCACGCCGAACCGGATGCTCTACGGCCGCGAGAAAATCCTCGGCCGATACGTCGGTGGGTCGCGTCAGGTTCTCGTTCAATTGATCAGGGCCTGCCAGTTGGACGGCACCCGCTCGCGCGGACCAGGAACCGTCTGATCGAGTGGATGATGTTGCGGTGGGGCCAATTCCGGCCCGTCGTACATCTGCTCGTCGGCGTCGTTGTAGAACCATTCCTCGCCGGGCTCGTAGCTGCGCACGAACTGGTGCCGGGTGGACTCGGCGTGTTTGCTGGCGTGCTGCGACGGCGAGGAGTCGCAACACCCGATGTGACCGCACTGCGCGCACCGACGCAGATGTACCCACCAGCCTTGCGTACGTGTGCATTCCACACACCCCGGGCCCGACGGCGGGACCGTGGGGTCGATGCCTTCGATGGTCATGATTGCTCCTCTGTCGCCGGGCTGACGGGCAGTCGCACGATGAATCGCGTGTCTCCGGGTTCGGACACCACTCGCAGATCACCCTGGTGCTTGTTCACCAAAATGCGCCACGAGATGTCCAGGCCGAGACCCGTGCCCTCGCCGACCGGCTTGGTGGTGAAGAACGGCTCGAAGATGCGCGACCGAATCTCCTGCGGCACACCGGGTCCGGTGTCACAGATCTCGATCTGTACCTGATCCTCGTCCAACGCCGTGCGCACCGTCAGAACCCCCGACCCGTCCATCGCCTGCACCGCATTGTCGATCAGGTTCGTCCACACCTGGTTGAGTTCGGCGGCGTAGGCGGGGATGGGCGGCACCGCCGGATCGTATTCCTTGACCACCGCGATGTCGTCACCGATCTTGCGGCCCAACATGATCAGGGTGCTGTCGAGCAGCTCGCGCACATCCACCGTTCGATACGGCGCACGATCCATCTGCGAATACTGTTTCGCGGCACCGACGAGTGTGGAGATGCGCGTGGTCGAATCCGAGATCTCGTTCATCAGCAACTCGGTTTCGACGGTGTAGTTGAGCCACCGAATCGCACCCTCGAGCAACGCTGGATCGTCGACGGTCGCGGATACCTTGTCGAGCCACGGCACATCGAGACCGGCCGAGACGAACGTCGGAGCCAGATCCCAACCGTCACCGATGCCCTTGTCCTCGAACCACTCTCCCAGTTCGTCCTCGCGGTCCGACGCCTCCATCGCGGTCAGCTTCGGAGCCTTGGTCACCAGCTCCACGGCCTCGTTCTGCAATCCGACCAGATGCGCCATACTGCCGCGATCGAGAGTGCCGCCGGCGATCATCGCCAGCTTCTGCCGCATGTGCGCCACCCGGTTCCGCAGCGCCGATGTCGCCCGCACCGCAGCCGCCGCCGGATTGTTCAGCTCGTGCGTCAATCCGGCCGACAGAGAACCCAACGCCAACAGTCGTTCTCGCTGGTCCACTATCTGCTTGGTGTTCTGATTGCCGAAGAACAGACCCTCGAGCAGGTGCAGCGCCATCGGGAACCACTCGCGCACGATGGACGCGAAGCACTCGGCGTCGAGCACGAAGAACCGGGAACGCTCGGTCACCCGCATCGAACCCTGGTACGTCTGCGGCACCCGATCACCCAGGTACGCCTGCCACGCACCCGCGTACACCCCGCGCTGCGCGGTTCGGTTGACCACCAGGTCCTCCCCGCCCGAGAGCTTCGAGAGCACCACGGCTCCGTCCATCAGCACGTAGAAGCACGTTGCCGGATCACCCTCCGCGTACACCGGCCCGGGCTCGATCGTCTCGATGCGCCCGTCTCGACACAGCTCCGCCAACTGCGAGTCGGTGAGATGCTCGAACAGAAACAGCGTCCGCAGTTCCTCCGGATCACACACGGGCGCGCTCACGGGTTCGCCAGATATCTGTGCACCAACATCACGGCCATTGCGCCCTCTCCCACTGCCGACGCGACGCGTTTGGCCGAGTCGGATCGCACGTCACCGGCAGCGAACACGCCGGGCACGCTCGTCTCGAGGTGATGCGGGAGGCGGGTGGACGTCCACCCGGCAGGCCCACGTCCGTCGACGACGAGATCCGGCCCGGTGACCACGAATCCATGCTCGTCCCTCACGAGCACCCCGTCGAGCCACTCGGTGCGCGGCGCCGCCCCGATGAACAGGAACAGATACTGCGCGTCGACCGTCGTCGTCTCCTCGGTTGCCCTGTTGCGCAGCATGATCGACTCGAGGTGACCGTCGCCCGACACTCCCACGACCTCGGTGCACGGCCGAACGCTGATCTTCGGATTCTCTTCGATCTGTTTGATGAGGTAGTACGACATCGACGCTTCGAGGGAGGTGGCCCGAATCAGAATGGTCACCGACTTGGCCCCGCGCGAGAGGTACACCGCCGCCTGACCCGCCGAGTTCGCGCCGCCCACGATGTAGACGTCCTGCTCGGCACACCGCGCCGCCTCGGTCATCGCCGATCCGTAGAACACGCCGCGGCCGGTGAAGTCGTCGATTCCGGGTGCGTCCAGCCGGCGATAGGCGACACCGGTGGACAGGATGATCGTCTGCGCACTGATGCTGCGGCCATCCGCGAATCGCACGGTTCGCGCGGCACCGTTGGTTTCCAGGCCGACGACGTCCTGGGTGGTGACCACCTCGGCACCGAACTTCAACGCCTGCCGCCGTGCCCGCTCGGCGAGCTGCGCACCCGACACACCGTCGGGGAAGCCCAGGTAGTTCTCGATGCGCGAACTCTGACCGGCCTGGCCGCCGGTGGCGGTCCGTTCGATCAGAGTGGTCCGCAGGCCTTCCGACGCACCGTAGAGCGCAGCCCCGAGTCCAGCAGGTCCGCCGCCGATGACGACCAGGTCGTAGAACTCCTCCGACGGTGACACCGTCAACCCGAGCCGATTGCCCAGCTCGGCATCCGACGGCTCGATCAGCGCATCGCCCTCGGTGGTGATGACGACCGGCAAGCGGCTTCCGTCCGCACCCGCGGCGGCCAGCAGCCGCGCACCCTCGGCCTCGTCGGACATGTACCAGCGATACGGCAGCTGATTGCGAGCGAGGAACTCGCGGATCTCCGACGAGCGCGCGGACCAACGGTGGCCGATGATCTTGGTGTCCTCGACTGCCCGGTGGTCGTACGCACACCAGGCTTCGAGCTGGGTGTCGAGCACGGGGTAGAGCTTTTCCTCGGGCGGATCCCACGGCTTGAGCAGGTAGTAGTCGAGATCGACGACGTTGATCGCGTCGATCGCAGCGTCGGTGTCCGCGTATGCGGTCAGAAGAATACGACGGGCCGTCGGAAATATGTCCATGGCCTGCTCGAGAAATTCCATGCCGCTCATCTGCGGCATGCGATAGTCGGCCAGAAGAATGGCGACCGGGTTGCCGCGCAGCGCGAGTTCTTTCAGGGCGTCGAGCGCCCCGGCACCGGACTCCGCGCGCACGATGCGGTACTCCTCGCCGTACCGGCGGCGCAGGTCGCGGGCGACGGATCTCGATACTCCTGGATCGTCGTCGACGCTGAGAATGACCGGTTTCATGACCCTCCAGAACTGGTGCTCATCAACGACATGAGCATGCCACCGCGTCACCCCGAATGGGAGGCGAGCAGGCCTGGGAACAGCAGGGTCAGATTCGGCCGCGCCTGATCAGATCGATTTCCTGCGGGGTCAGCAGCCGCTCGAGCTTCTCGGCGGGCCACGTACGCGGGCTGCCACTCATTCTGGCGGTCTTCAACAGGGGTAGATCACTGCTGGTACGACGCATTATCGACTGTAATTTCACGGTGGATCACTCCGAACAATTTCTTCGTTGGTCCCGACACTCCGCTTGCTACATCGATCAGTGTCCGCCCGGCGTTAACGCCTCGGTGGGATCTCGTGCGGCGTTTCGCAGCTCGAGACAGTTTCCTCCGCCCCCGGTGGGGGTAGACGAACGCCCAAAGCAACTGATCGGGGAACGATAGTGAACACGTCGGGTAAGTCGGTGGCCGATTCGGTCCAGGACAACGGTGCATTCGAGAAAGCGGCGCGAGGCGGCCACTTCGTCAGCGGAGTGCTGCACATTCTCATCGGCTACATCGCGGTTCGGTTGGCGTTCGGCCAAGCCGGCAACGCAGACCAGTCCGGTGCACTCGCCGAACTGGCCGAGAAGCCCGGCGGAAAGATCGCGCTCTGGGTGGCGGTGGTCGCTTTCGTGGCGCTGGCGCTGTGGCGAATCGTGGAAGCGATCGTCGGCAAGAAGTCCGACGCCGACGCCGGAAGTGCGATGGACCGCCTCAAAGCGGCCGCGCTGGCCGTCGTCTACATCGCGTTCGCCTTCTCGACTTACGGTTTCGCCACCGGCTCGGGCAAGTCGAGCGGACAACAGAACGCCGGCTGGTCCGCACGACTGATGGAATCGGGCGGCGGCAAGCTCGTGCTCATCGCCGTCGCGCTGGTGGTCATCGGAGTCGGCGGCTACCACGTCTACAAGGGCGTCTCGAAGAACTTCCTCGACGATCTCGAGGGGCATCAGAGCGGGGCCGTCGTCAAACTCGGCATCGCCGGATACGCCGCCAAGGGCACTGCCCTCGTCGGAGCTGGACTCCTCGTCGTGGTGGCCGTTATGCAATCCGATCCGTCGAAGGCCACCGGCATCGACGGCGCGCTCAAAACCCTCGGCTCGCAGCCCTACGGACAGGTCCTGCTCATCCTCGCCGGAGTGGGTATCGCGCTCTACGGGCTCTATGCCTTCGTCTTGGCTCGCTTCGCTCGCATGTGAGCGAAAGTTCGACCCCTGCTACGAATTTCTGCTCACCTGCGTGGCCAACTGTGTCCGTTGACACATAGGATGCGCACGATTGAGTGTGACAGTCAGTTGCATTTACCTCACTACCTGGAGGCCCACGTTGAGCAAGACTCTCGAAGCCACGATCGACATCGCCGCGAGCCCCGAGACCGTCTGGTCCATTGTCTCGGACCTGCAGCGCATGGGTGAGTGGAGCCCACAGTGCAAGAAGATGAAGGTCTTCGGCGGACCGGTCGGCAAGGGCACCAAGACGCTCAACGTCAATCGGAAGGGACTGCTCGTGTGGCCGACCACCTCCAAGGTCGTCACGTTCGAGCCCAACCGTGAACTCGCGTTCCGCGTCGCCGAAAACAAAACGATCTGGTCCTACACCCTCACCCCGACCGCCACCGGAACGACCGTGGTCGAGAAGCGCGAAGCGCCGACGGGCACGTCGGCTGTGTCGTCGTTCCTGGTGCAACGCGTCCTCGGTGGTATCGACGAATTCGACGTCGAGTTGATCGACGGCATGAACAAGACTCTGCGTCGTATCAAGACCGAGAGCGAGAAGTCGAGCTCGAAATAACTTTTCTCAGGAATGTTTCAGGTTCGTTTCCCACGGGCATCCAGCGTTTCGACAAGCAACAGACACGAACGGAAAGTGGGGGCACCCTATGTTGGGACTCGGATTTGTAGGCTGGATCATCATCGGTGGACTGGCCGGCTGGATCGGTAGCAAGATCATGAAGACCGATGCTCAGATGGGCATCATCCTGAACATCGTCGTCGGCATCATCGGCGGCCTCCTGGGCGGCTTCCTGCTCAGCACCTTCCTCGACGTCGAGGGCGGCGGAATCATCTTCAGCTTCATCACCTGCCTCTTGGGCGCGTGCATCCTGCTGTTCCTGGTCAAGCTCGTGACGGGTCGCAGCCGCGTCTGATTTCACTCGCACTTCTCGACTGCCGGGGCACCTCACGTACGCTGTGAGGGCCTCGGCAGTCGTGCTTCTACGCCTCGATTGCTAGCAGCACACGACCTGCCAACACCTGTCCGACGAAAAGTTAGAGGAGACCGTGGCACGCCGTCCCGCCCCGATTGGTCAACCGCCCCGCACCGGAGTGGCTCACATCGTCGACTTGGTTCGTGAAACGGTTCCACCGCTACACCCCGCAGGTCTGCCGTTCGTGGGCGGTCCGCTCGCCGTCGCAGTTCTCGGCCGCCGCTCCAAGTGGGTCCGAAACGCCGGTCTCGTCGCCGCCGGAGCCTGCGCCACCTTCTTCCGCCACCCGTCACGAGTGCCGCCGAATCGCCCCGGCGTCGTCGTCGCTCCCGCCGACGGTCTGGTCACGCTCGTCGACACCGCCGTCCCGCCCGCCGAGCTCGATCTGGGCTCGCAGCCGGTTCCGCGCGTGAGCATCTTCCTCTCGGTTCTGGACGTCCACGTGCAGCGCGTTCCCGTTGCCGGTCGAGTGATCGAGGTCGTACACCGCCGCGGCCAGTTCAAGTCCGCGGACCTGGCCGAGGCCAGCGAGGTCAACGAACGCAACAGCATGCACATCAGGACCGACTCCGGGCACGACGTCGGCGTCGTCCAGATCGCCGGTCTCATTGCGCGACGCATCATCAACAACGCCAAGGTGGGCGACACCCTCTCGATCGGCGACACCTACGGCCTGATCCGATTCGGCTCCCGCGTGGACACCTACTTCCCCGCGGGCACCACCCTGCTGGTCGAACGCGGTCAACGAGCCGTCGGTGCCGAAACGGTGCTCGCCGAGCTTCCGCAGTAGAAACCGACATGATCACCAGCCGCGCCAAGCCGCCTGCTGCCATCCGTCTGCTCCCGTCCGTCGTCACGATTCTCGCGCTGTGCTCCGGCCTGTCCGCGGTGAAATTCGCACTCGACGGCCAGCTCGGCACAGCGCTCGCCATGACCGGTGCCGCGGCGATCCTCGACGCGTTGGACGGCCGCATCGCCCGATTGCTCGACGCCACCAGCAAGATCGGTGCCGAACTGGACTCGCTGTCCGACGCCATCTCGTTCGGTGTGGCCCCGGCGCTGGTGCTGTACGTGACGCTGCTCGAGGGCAGCAGCGGCGGCTGGATCGTGGCGCTGGTCTACGCGGTGAGCATCGTGCTCCGTCTCGCGCGCTTCAACACTCTGCTCGACGTGGACGACACGCCTGCCTACGCCCGCGAGTTCTTCACCGGCGTTCCTGCCCCCGCCGGAGCGCTCATCGCCATGGCACCGATCGCGGGTTTCGAGCAGTTCGGTGACGGCTGGTGGGCCTCGTTCTACGTCGTTGCCGGATGGGCGATCCTCACCGCCGGTCTGATCGTCAGTCGCATCCCCACGTTGGCCCTCAAGACGGTCTCGGTGCCGCCGCGGCTGGCCGCGATTCTGCTGGTGCTCGTCGCACTGCTCGCTGCCGCGCTCATCACCTTCCCGCTGATTCTGCTGATGGGCCTGGTGCTGGCCTACCTGGTGCACATCCCGTTCGCGGTGCGCTCGCAGCGTTGGACGGCCGCCCGACCGTACACCTGGGACGCCAAGCCGGCCGAGCGGCGCGCCGAGCGCCGGGCCATCCGACGCGCACCGGGTAACAATCGGCGGTCGCAGGCACGTCTGGGACTGCGTCGGCCTCGCAGCTAGCAGGTCGCCGCTGGTATCGGGAGTGGAGCCTGCGGAATGACCCCAGTAGGTTGGACCGTGTGACCGAATCTCGCTCGACGACGCCTGAGCTCGTTCTCACCGCCCGCCTCAACACCTCGGCGGCCGATGCCCGACGCGGCGTCGTGCGTCTGCATCCGGAAGTTCTCGCGGCTCTGGGCCTGCGGGAGTGGGATGCTGTGTCGCTCATCGGTTCTCGTCGCACTGCCGCCGTCGTCGCTGCGGCCCCCGAAGGATCACCTCAGGGCACAGCGTTGCTGGACGACGTCACTCTCTCCAACACCGGGCTTCGCGAAAATGCCTCTGTCGCAGTCGGACCCGTCACCGTCTACGGTGCAAGGACCGTCACGGTGACAGGATCCGCGCTCGCCACCGGTTCCATCTCCGACGCCACCCTGCGCCAAGCGTTGCTCGGCAAGGTTCTGACGGTGGGCGACACGGTCTCACTCCTCCCCCGCGATCTCGGGCCCGGCACCTCGACCACATCGGCGACGCAGGCGCTGTCGAGGACATTCGGGGTTGCGTGGACCACCGAGCTGTTGACGGTCTCGGCCGTCGACCCGTCGGGTGGGCCGGTCAGTGTGCAGCCCAATTCGGCGGTCGGGTGGGGCTCCGGCGCCGTCACCGCTGCACAGCCGCCGGCCGCGTCGAGTCCCGCGCCGAAGTCTGCGGCACCGCCGGTGAGCGTGGCGGATCTGGTGGGTGTCAGTGCCCAGCAGTCGAAACTCACCGAGTGGCTGCGGCTGGCGTTGGACGAGTCGGAACTGCTGGCGACGCTGGGCGCGTCGCCGCATCTGGGGGTGTTGATCACCGGGCCCGGCGGGGTGGGCAAGGCGACGTTGGCGCGCGCGGTCATCGGCGAACGCGCATGCGTCGTGCTGGACGGACCGTCGATCGGTGCGCTCGAGGCCTCGGCTCGGGTAGACCGGGTCACCGCGGCAGTGGACGAACTCGCCGGTTCCGGGGTTCTACTGATCACCGATGTCGACGCGTTGCTGCCCTCCGTTCCCGAACCGGCGTCCACGTTCGTCCTCGACGTGCTGCGCCGGGTCGTGGACACTCCTGGTCTGGCTCTGATCGCGACGACGGCTCATCCGGAGGCAACCGATCCTCGACTGCGCGGCCAGGACCTGTGCGATCGTGAGCTCACCCTCACCCTGCCCGACGCAGCAGGCCGCAAGGGTCTGCTCGAGCACCTGCTGCGCAAGGTTCCGCAGGGCGATGTGGATCTGGCCGAGATTGCTTCACGGACACCAGGTTTCGTGGTCGCAGACCTGTCCGCTCTGACGCGGGAGGCGGCGCTGCGGGCTGCGGCTCGCGCATCGAACGATTCGGCCGCGGCCTCGTTGACGCAGGACGATCTGGTGGGCGCTCTTCAGGTGATCCGCCCACTGTCGCGTTCGGGCAGCGAAGAACTGGCCATCGGCAGTCTCACGCTCGACGACGTCGGCGACATGGTGGAGACGAAGCAGGCGCTCACCGAGGCGGTTCTGTGGCCGCTCCGTCACCCGGATTCGTTCGCGCGCTTGGGAATCGAGCCACCGCGCGGAGTTCTGCTGTACGGTCCGCCCGGCTGCGGCAAGACGTTCCTCGTACGGGCACTGGCCAGTTCCGGGCAGCTCAGCGTGCACTCGGTCAAGGGCGCGGAATTGATGGACAAGTGGGTCGGCTCCTCGGAAAAGGCTGTCCGAGAACTCTTTCAGCGCGCCCGAGATTCCGCTCCCTCGCTGATCTTCCTCGACGAAGTGGATGCGCTCGTGCCCCGACGCGGCCAGAGTTCGGACTCCGGCGTCGGCGATCGGGTCGTCGCGGCGCTGCTGACCGAACTCGACGGCGTCGAACCGTTGCGCGATGTCGTCGTACTCGGCGCAACCAACCGGCCCGATCTGATCGATCCCGCGCTGCTTCGGCCGGGCCGACTCGAGCGCCTGGTCTTCGTGCCGCCGCCGGATTCCGATGCCCGCGTGGCCATCCTGAAGGCGTCGGGCAAGTCTATTCCGCTCGCCTCGGACGTCGATCTCGAGTCGCTGGCGCGGGATCTAGACGGTTACTCCGCGGCCGACTGCGCGGCGTTGCTGCGTGAGGCCGCGTTGACGGCGATGCGTCGGTCCATGGATGCGGCCGACGTCACCGCCGCCGATGTCGCCGCCGCTCGGGCAACTGTGAAACCGTCACTCGATCCCGAGCAGGTGGCGCATCTGCGGGCCTACGGGTCGTGAACGGAAACTCGTAGCAGGCTACGAAGTTCTGCTCACCTGCGGCGAAGCCGCTCTCACTTCCAGCGGCCGAGGATTTCTTCTGCCCGCTTGGCCAGTTCCATCTGGAAGATCGGGCCGAAGCTGATGCGGCCGACGCCCAGGGATGCGAAGTGCGAGAGATCGCCCTCGGCCGGGTTCGCGATGGCGTTGATGGGCAGTGGAAGTTCCTCGGCGAGGCGCTTGTAGTCGGCGTCGTTGTGGAATCCGACGGGGTAGAGCGAGTCGGCTCCGGCTGCGGCGCACAGCTTCAGGCGTGCGATGGCGCGCTCGACGCGGTCGCTCTCGTCGCCGATCGCCTTGAGGAACAGGTCGGTGCGGGCGTTGATGACCACGTGGACGTCGGTGGCGTCGGACGCTGCGCGCAGTGCTCCGACGAAGTCGGCGTGCTCCTGTGCTTCGCGGAGGCGTCCACCTTCGCTGTGCACGGTGTCCTCGATGTTGAGGCCGACGGCTCCGACGGAGATGAGGCCGTCGATCAGTCGCTTGGGGTCCTCGCCGTAGCCGGCTTCGATGTCGATCGAGAGCGGCACGTCGACGGCTGCGGAGATCTGCGAGATGCGGGCGAGCAGTTCGTCGAAGGTCATGCCTTCGTTGTCGGGCTTGCCGATGGAGTCGGCGACGGGGTGGCTTCCGACGGTCAGCGCGGTGAAGCCTGCGGACACGGCCAGGTTGGCGGACCAGGCGTCCCACACGGTCGGCAGTACGACCGGATTTCCGGGCTGGTGCAGCTCGAGCAGGGTGGTGGCTTTCTGGGACAGGTTCGTCATGGGGACTCCTCAACGGTGGCCGGTGGAGAACGTACGTTCTCTCGATCCCCAACATACCCGCTTCAGTCGATCAAATCGAGCGCTCTCATCCGCTCGAACACCATCAGTGATCCCGGAGCGACGTCGGGCATCGCCGCGTACTCGTCACGGGTGAAGTACCTGATCTCGGCGATTTCGCTGGTCGGCGTCGGTTCACTGGCCAGATCGGCGAGAAAACACGTGATCTCGAGCGGGGTGCCCGCCGGGTGCCCCCATGCCTCACACTCGAACACCCCGAGCAGCCGGGCGTCCGTCACCGCCGCATCGAGCTCTTCCTTGATCTCACGATGGAGTGCTTGCTCGGGCGTCTCGCCGGGGTCGATCTTCCCGCCCGCCATGTAGAACGCAGATTTGCCGGCCGATCTCGTCTGGATCATTCGACGATCCCGGACATACGCGAGCCCGGCGGTCCGAATCAGCTTCGGCTTGCTCACGGCACGGCGCTCCACTCCCGACGATTTGTACCGCTTGGCACACGTCCGACCTCGCAAAGTAAAGTGGAAATTGTCACGGCTGCCGTTCGGCGACCGCTTCGTTACTTCCCAAAGCTTCACATCGAATTCAACACGGACTTCGCACACCCTACTCATCGCCGCCCTACGACCACCGCTCGGTTTCACCGCCGATGCGACCGAGACGACGGAGTGATTTTTGCTCGCCATTCTTCTTGCGCACGCCGCCGCCACGCTGCTCGCGCCGCTGCTGGTCCGGTGGTGGGGCCGCAATGCCTTTTTCCCGCTCGCGCTCGTACCCCTGCTCAGCCTGATCTGGGTGTTCGGCAACTGGGGAACCGAACAGAAGCTGAACATCGAATGGGTCCCCGGCCTGTCGATGAACATCGACATGCGGTTCGACTCCCTCGCCGCCATCATGTCGCTGCTGGTCCTCGGCATCGGCGCCCTGATCCTGCTCTACTGCGCCCGCTACTTCGAGGACGACGAGCCTCGGCTCGGGCTGTTCGCCGCCGAAATGGTCGCGTTCTCCGGTGCGATGTTCGGCCTCATCACCAGCGACAACATGCTGGTGCTCTACATCTTCTGGGAAATCACGACGGTCCTGTCGTTCCTGCTCGTCGGCCATTACGCCGAGCGAGCCTCGAGCCGACGCGCAGCCACCCAGGCACTGCTCGTCACCACCGCGGGCGGCCTGGCGATGCTGGTCGGCATCATCATCCTCGGCCAGGTGTCCGGCACCTACAACCTCTCCGAGCTGGTCGCGAACGCGCCGGGCGGCTGGTTGCCCGGTGTCGCGATCGTGTTGGTTCTCATCGGCGCGCTGAGCAAGTCGGCCATCGTGCCGCTTCACTTCTGGCTCCCCGGTGCCATGGCCGCCCCGACACCGGTCAGCGGCTACCTCCACGCCGCTGCGATGGTCAAAGCAGGCATCTACCTGGTCGCGCGCCTGGCCCCGGGTTTCGCCGATTCCGGCCCGTGGCGCGCCACGGTGATCAGCCTCGGACTGCTGTCGATGATCCTGGCCGGCTGGCGAGCTCTGCGCGCATTCGACCTCAAGCTGATCCTCGCGTTCGGAACCGTCAGCCAGCTCGGCTTCCTCATGGTCTTGGTCGGCATCGGCTCGGAGAAGGCGATGCTCGCCGGCCTGACGATGGTGATCGCACATGCAATGTTCAAAGCGACGCTGTTCATGGTCGTGGGCATCATCGATCACACCACCGGCACCCGCGACATCCGCAAACTCGCTCACCTGGGCAAGAAGACTCCCTGGCTCGCCGCGATAGCCGCGCTGGCCGCGGCCAGCATGGCCGGGCTCCCACCGATGCTCGGGTTCGTCGGCAAGGAGACGGCGTTGTCGGCCGTGATCAGCACGCCGACGCTCGATCCCACGGTCGCGGCCGTCGTCGTCGCAGGCCTGGTGATCGGCTCGATCCTCACCGTCACCTACAGCATCCGGTTCGTCTGGGGCGCGTTCGCGCGCAAGCAGCTCAAGCGGGCGAGTCCGTCCGTCAGGGCGATGCACGCGCCGTCCGTACTGTTCCTGGCCGCACCCGCATTCCTGGCGGTGCTCGGCCTGGTCGCCGGGTTCGGGTCCTCGGTCGTAGACCACATCGTCAGTCCCTACGCTCGCACCCTGCCGTCGTACGGCCAGGAGCCCTACCACCTGGCCCTGTGGCACGGTTTCAACCTTCCGCTCGCGCTGACGGTCGTCGTCGTCACCGGTGGTGTCGGGCTGTTCATCGCCCATCGGGTCGTCAACCGGCTCAAGTTCGAGCATCCCCCGCTCGGCAACGCAGACCGCATCTACGACAACGTGCTCAAGTACATGGACGCCCTGTCCATCCGCCTGACCGGCACCACCCAGCGTGGTTCGCTCCCCCTCACCCAGGGCACGATCCTGCTGACACTGGTACTGCTGCCGATGATCGTGTTGCTCGTCGGCCAGCCTTCCGGCTTGGACTACACCCTGTGGAACACCCCGTTGCAGCTGGTCATCGGGCTGATCATGATCGCGGGCGGCCTCGGAGCCACGGTGATGCGCAACCGCCTGGCCAGCGTCATCCTCGTCGGGCTCACCGGCTACGGCTGCGGCGTCATCTTCGCCATCCACGGCGCACCGGACCTGGCACTGACCCAGTTCCTCGTCGAGACCCTCACCCTCGTGGTGTTCGTGTTGGTACTGCGCAAGCTGCCTGCCGAGGTCGACGATCGGGGCTCGGCCGGATCGCGCGCCCCCCGGGCCGTGCTGGCCGTCGCCGTCGGAGCGACCGTCAGCGTGCTGGGCGCATTCGCGATGAACGCCCGAAACACCGCCCCGGTGTCGTTGCTCCTGCCGGACGCCGCCTACAACCTGGGCGACGGCAAGAACGTCATCAACGTCATCCTCGTGGACATCCGCGCCTGGGACACCCTCGGCGAGATCTGCGTTCTGCTCGTCGCGGCAACGGGCGTGGCCAGCCTGGTCTTCCGGAACCGTCGGTTCGGCAGCGCTCCGCGGGTGTCCGACGCCCCCGCATCGTCCTCGGATGCGAATTTCGCGGCGGAGACGACGTGGTTGCTCGGCGGCGACCTGATCGATCCTCGACATCGCTCGTTGATTCTCGAGGTCACGACGCGGTTGATCTTCCCGACCATCATGGTGCTCTCGATCTACTTCTTCTTCTCCGGCCACAACGCTCCCGGTGGCGGTTTCGCCGGTGGCCTCACCGCCGGATTGGCGCTGGTGCTCCGGTACCTCGCGGGTGGGCGCTACGAGCTCGGCGAGGCAGTGCCGATCGATGCCGGCAAGATCCTCGGCCTCGGGTTGATCTTCGCGGCCGGTACGGCGGTGGCGTCGATGTTCCTCGGTGCCCCGGCGTTGTCCTCGGCGACGTTGGAGATGACGTTGCCGATCCTCGGCGACATCAAGTTGGTCACCGCCCTGTTCTTCGACCTCGGTGTGTATCTCATCGTGGTCGGGTTGGTACTCGACGTGCTCCGTAGTCTCGGTGCCCGTCTCGACGCACAGGTGGAAATGCAGAGCCAAGGCCGAGTGAGCGCCCCATGACCGCAGATCTCGGAATGCTGATCATCACCGGTGTCCTCGTCGCATCGGGTGTGTACCTGCTGCTCGAACGCAGCATCACCAAGATGCTGCTGGGACTGCTGTTGTTCGGCAACGGCGTCAACCTGCTGTTGCTCACCGTCGGCGGGCCCGCGGGGGCACCGCCCATCGTGGGGCGCGACAACGCCGTCAACCAGCAGATGGCAGATCCTCTGGCCCAGGCGGTGATCCTGACGGCGATCGTCATCACGATGGGTATCGCGGCGTTCGTGCTGGCGCTGGCGTATCGGTCGTTCACCCTCAACACCAAGGACGACGTCGAGAACGACCCCGAGGACACCAAGGTCTCCCGGCGTCGCTCGATGGCCGAGGCCCCCGACCGCGACCGCTCGGACGACCCGGTGACGGGCGAGCCGAGCTTCGGCGGCGACGCGTTCGACTCGAAGGGCAACCCCATTCCGATCGAACAACTCCTCAATCGCGAGGACCTCGAATGCTACGAGGATCTGCACGACGGTGATTTCGACGACGACGACGATCCGCAGGTGCGCGGGCTCGACGGCATCGACACAGCAGAGAAGGACGACAGCAGGCCGGAGAAGAAGGGAGACGACCAGTGACGATCTCCCCAGGAGTGATCGACGTTCTCACTCCGTTGCCGGTACTGATTCCGATGCTCGCGGCAGCGCTGACTCTGGTGCTCGGCCGACGCCCCCGCGCTCAGCGTTTCATCACCCTCGTCGCGCTGACCGCCGTGGTCGCGATCTCGTCGGTGATGCTCTACCTCGCCGACCGCGACGGCACCAGCGCCCTGCAGGTCGGTGGTTGGGATTCCCCGCTCGGTATCTCCCTCGTGGTGGACCGCCTGTCGGCGATGATGCTCGTCGTCTCGTCGATCGTGCTGCTGGCCGTCATGGTCTACTCGATCGGCCAGGGCATCCGCGACGGCAGCGAGAACCAGCCCGTCTCGATCTTTCTGCCGACCTACCTCGCGTTGACCGCAGGTGTCTGCAACGCGTTCCTCGCAGGGGACCTGTTCAACCTGTTCGTCGGCTTCGAGGTGTTGCTCGCGGCGTCGTTCGTGCTGCTGACACTCGGAGCGAGCGCGGACCGCGTGCGCGCGGGCGTGTCGTACGTGATGGTGTCGATGGTGTCCTCGCTGATCTTCCTGATCGGCATCGCGCTGGTCTACGGCGCAACCGGGACGCTGAACCTGGCCCACATCGCGGTACGGATGGACGACATAAACCCCGGCACCAGAACCGCGATCTTCGCGGTCCTGCTGGTCGCGTTCGGCATCAAGGCAGCGGTGTTCCCGCTGTCCACGTGGCTACCCGACTCGTATCCCACGGCCCCCGCACCGGTCACCGCCGTGTTCGCCGGCCTGCTGACGAAAGTCGGTGTGTACGCGATCATCCGCGCCCACACCCTGCTGTTCCCCGACGGCTCGCTCGACAACGTGCTGATGGTCTGTGGCCTACTGACGATGCTCGTCGGCATCCTCGGCTCCATCGCCCAGAGCGACATCAAACGACTGTTGTCGTTCACCCTCGTCAGCCATATCGGCTACATGATCTTCGGCGTCGCGCTGTCGACGCAATCGGGATTGTCCGGCTCGATCTACTACGTCGCCCACCACATTCTGGTGCAGACGACGCTGTTCCTCGTCGTCGGTCTCATCGAGCGTCAGGCCGGATCGTCGTCGCTTCGACGCCTCGGCGGTCTGGCTGCGGCCAGCCCGGTGCTGGCGATCGTGTTCCTGGTGCCGGCCCTCAATCTCGGTGGCATTCCGCCGTTCTCGGGCTTCATCGGCAAGGTCGCACTGCTGCAGGCCGGTAGCGAGCAGGGCAGTGTGTTGGCCTGGCTGCTCGTCGCAGGCGGAACCGTCACCAGCTTGCTGACGCTGTACGTCGTCGCCCGTGTCTGGACCAAGGCGTTCTGGCGCGCCCGCGCCGACGCCCCCGAGGGCGACCTGGCGGACAACAGCCCGTCCGCGCTGCTCGACGATTCCTCGGACATCGCGTTCGGTGATCGCGAGGACGTGGGCCGGATGCCGGCCTTCATGCTGATCCCGACGATCGGGCTGGTGGCCGTCGGCTTGGCCATGACGGTGTTCGCCGGACCCATCATCGACATCAGCGATCGTGCCGCGGCGGACCTTCGCGATCGATCGGTGTACATCGATGCGGTGCGCGGGGCGGAGTTCGTCGGCGATCGGGCCGCCGAGCAGGCCCGCGGAGAAGAGGAAGGCACTCGATGAAGATGAACCGTTCCCTTCTGCTGCGCCTGTGGACTCTCGCGTGGTTGACCGCCATCTGGGTTCTGCTGTGGGGCAACGTCTCTGCGGCGAACATCCTCGGCGGTATCGCGGTGGGGCTGCTCATCATGGTGTTGCTGCCGTTGCCTCGCGTTCCGGTCGAGGGCCGCATCCACGTGTTCTCGCTCATCAAGCTGGCCGTCGTATTTCTCTACTACGCAATGGAATCGAGCTTCAGCGTGGCCTGGTTGGCCATCCGGCCCAAGGCTCCACCGGTCACCGGGGTGCTGCGCTGCCGTATCGCGGTCAAGTCCGATCTGGTGCTCACCCTGTTCGTCGACGCGATGAACCTCGTGCCCGGCACCATGGTGCTCGAGATCGACCGGACCAGACGCCTGCTCTACGTGCACGTGTTGGACATGGGCACCCAGAAGGCCGTCGACGGTTTCTACGCCTACGTACGAAACCTGGAGAAGCTCTTCATCGCCGCGTTCGAGCGAGACTCCGACTGGAAGCCGAGCCCGCTGCACTACCAGGAGTACGAGCAGTACCACGGAGTGCTCGGCGACGATCCGGCGTCGAGAGACCTCGACGCCCCCAGGGACGACAAGAAGACCGACGACAAGAGGAAGGGGGACTGGTCGTGACCGTCGTACTGGCGATCGCCGGAGCCCTCCTGATCGGTGCCGCGATCCTCACCGCATACCGACTGCTCGACGGACCGAGCACGCTGGACCGTCTCGTGGCGATGGATACGATCCTGGCCCTCTCGATGTGCGGTCTCGGCGTGTGGGCCGTCTACAGCCGCGACACCACGCTCGTACCGGCCATCGTCGCGCTGTCACTGGTCAGCTTCGTCGGGTCGGTCAGCATCGCACGATTCAGGGTGAGGGACGAATGATCGACACAGTGAGGGGCGAACGATGACCGCAGCCCAGTGGATAGCCTCCGTCTTCATCCTGTTCGGAGCCCTGCTCGCCTTCACCGCAGCGGTGGGCATCGTGCGCTTTCCCGATACCCTTTCGCGGATGCACGCGGCCACCAAGCCGCAGGTGGTCGGTCTGATCATGGTGCTGATCGGGGCCGTCATCAGCCTGCGCGGCAACGTCGACATCTGGATGCTCGTGCTGGTGGGCATCTTCACCCTGGTCACCGCTCCGGTGATTGCGCACACGGTCGGCCGCGTCGCCTACCGGGAACAGCGCGGCCGCGACGGACTGCTGATCGTCAACGAGATGGAACCGAACGAATCGGATCAGTAGCGCGACCGGATCAGGATCGCAGGTCGGTGACCAACGACTCCACGACGGCTCGCAGGTCGCCGCCCGATCTCGCGGCCACCGCACGCTGACGCTGGTACGACGCCCCCAGCCGTGGGATGTCGGCCACCGCTGCCAGCTCGTCGACGCAATCGAGTCGGACGGCCGTCGGCGTCAGCTTCTCGAGCAGATCGTTCAAATCGTCGGTGACCAGACGTTCGTTGCTGTCGGCGTCGAGAATGATCTCGGCATCGAGGCCGTACCGGGCGGCCCGCCACTTGTTCTCCTGCACGTGCCACGGCGGTATCGACGGCAGGGTCTCCCCCGCTTCGAGACGTTCGTCGAGATGGACGATGAGGCAGTGCGTCAACGCGACGAGAGCCGCGAGCTCCCGCTTGGTCGACGCCCCGTCGCACACCCGGACCTCGATCGTGCCCCACTTCGGGGCGGGCCGGATGTCCCAGTGCATGCCGCCGAGTTGCTCGATGACGCCGGTCTTGAGCTGATCGCGGACGAATCCCTCGAACTGCGACCAGTCCTCGAACTGGAACGGCAGACCGGCCGTCGGCAGCTGCTGGAACATCAGCGCCCGATTGCTGGCGTAGCCGGTGTCGTTGCCCGCCCAGATCGGCGAGGACGCCGACAGCGCCAGCAGGTGCGGGTACTGCAGCAGCAACGAGTTGAGAATGGGAAAAACCTTGTCCGGAGACGACACTCCCACGTGCACGTGCACACCCCAGATCAGCATCTGCCGACCCCACCACTGCGTCCGAGCGATCAGCTCGTCGTAGCTCGGGGAGCTGGTGAGCTGCTGGGTCGACCATTCGGCGAACGGATGCGTGCCCGCCGAGAACAGATCGATTCCCAGCGGGTCCGCAGCTCGCCGCACCAGCTCCAGGGAGCCCCCGAGGTCTTCCATCGCTTCCCCGACGTTCTCGCACACTCCGGTGACGAGTTCGACGGTGTTGCGCAGCAGTTCCTTCGTCACCCGCGGGGTGTCCCCGGCCAGATCGCGGACGCCGTCCATGACCGCCTCGGCGGAGTTGACCAGGTCTCGCGTGTTCTTGTCGACCAGCGCGATCTCCCACTCGACGCCGAGCGTCGGGCGCGGTGAACTCGCGAAGTCGATCCGGGGAGCGCTCAAACTACTGCAGTACCGCGCATGCCGCCCGCGAGCCGGCGTCGCCGGTCATCAGCGTCGTCATGTCCGGCACAGCCGCACCGTCGGGCAGGGTGTAACGCGGCGGGATGTTGGCGAAGTTGTCGGCACCCTCGTGCACGATCACCGCCGTTCCGGCACCGTCCGCACGCAGATCGTCGAGTGTGAGCGCGTCGGTGGTGGTGGTGAGCATCCCGGTGCCGTCCTCGCCGACCTGAATGGACGTCAGATCACCGCTGGCCGGGTACTCGGTGCGGCCGTCGACCTGCAGGTGACCGCCCGCGGACAGGAACGCGCCCGGCTCCCCGCCGGTCGGTGCCACGGAGTTCGGCTCGCAGGCGGCGACGGTGTGCACGTGGAAGCCGTGGAAGCCGGGGGCCATGTCCTCGACCTCGGCGGTGACGGTGAGCTTGTCGCCCTCGGATGCGAACGAGACCGTGCCCACCTCGGCACCGGCAGCGTTGCGCAGGGTGCCCTCGATGGTGTCGCCGGAGCCCGACTCGGCCGGACTGTCACCGGCGACAGCTTCTGCCGCCGGATCGGCCTCGCCGGTCCACACCGGCGGGACGGTGCCGGGGACATCGGACGGAACCTCGCCGTTGCTGCAGGCGGAGAGCCCGAGCGCTGCGATCGCGAGGACCGGCGCCACGTAACGCAATGAGCGGGTCGCACCAGTGCGTCGCTTGAACATGTCCATCGGAAATCGCTCCTCTTTCAGGCAGTTTCGCCGGGCTCGGAAATGATAACGTGCCGACCGATTCAGCCGAATCGGGCACGGAAGTCGATGATGTGGAACTGGCCGCTGTAGGACTACTGAGTCACGATGACAACGACGCCTACCGTGGATTCGAGTGAGGTCGGCTTGGGTTCGACCGGGACGCCGAGCTGCGTGGCGATCGTCTGCGCGGCCTGTTCCTCGTCTGCTGTCGGGCCGTAGTACACCGCGGTCTGCGCAAACTGCGCTTCGCTGAAGTTGCCCGTCTCGGCGACGTTCCACCCCTCGGCGGTCAACGTGCTCGCAGTGCCTGCCGCCAGGCCGGAGACGTTGGAATTGTTCAGCACGCGCACCTCGACGTCGGCGGGCGTGCCAGACGTGGTGGGTGCGGCGGAATCCGTCGACGCGTCGGCGGCCGGGGCCTGCGCTGCAGGAGCCGGGGCTGCCGGGGCCTGTGCGGTCGGTGCAGCCGCAGCCGGTGCACTCGTCGTCTCGGCGGCGGGCTCGGCGGCCGCCTCGTCGGAATCGGAACCCGTCAGAGACAACGCACCGATCGCTGCGAACAGGATCGCGAGCGAGATCAACACCATGGCCAGGGCACGGAGTGGTGGCCCGGTCTGTTCCGGGTTGGGGCTGCTCACGTACTCGACCCTAGCCGACCGTCGACGACGACTCGGCACACGGAACGCAAGACCTGCTCAGACGTCGAAACCCAGCCGACGTGCCGCACGAGCCTTCTGCCGACTCGCACGCAACCGACGCAGGCGCTTGACCAACATCGGATCCGCGGCGAGTGCCTCGGGACGATCGACCAACGCGTTCAGGATCTGGTAGTAGCGGGTTGCCGACATGGAGAAGAGTTCCTTGATGGCCTCTTCCTTCGCCCCGGCGTACTTCCACCACTGCCGCTCGAAGGACAGGATGTCGTGCTCTCGTCGACTCAGTCCGTCCGCACCGACCTCGTTCGGATCCTGAGAGCCGTCCGAACTTCCCGGTTGCTGAGACTGGTTCGAGTCACGCGCTGCTGCGCCGTCCATCCCACTCCTCGACTTCTCGACTCCCCCGGGTCTGCAGGAACACCTACCCGGAGCAATCTGCTTCCCCCAGCACTGCCGGCACACGTAGGAGCACCGACCGAATTACACAGTTGTACTTCGGGGATCATTCAACCATGCTCGACGGTTCGAGCACGGCTCCCGCGAGGTACCGGCGCGTGGCGTGTTCCGCGGGCTTCACTCCCTCCGGCACCCACTATCCTTCACAACCATGGCAATTCTTCCCATCCGGATCGTCGGCGATCCGGTGCTGCACACCGCAACCGCTCCCGTCACCGAGTCACCCGCCGAGCTGGCCGAGCTGATCGCCGACATGTACGAGACCCTGGCCGCCGCGAACGGCGTCGGTCTCGCCGCGAATCAGGTCGGCGTCGGCAAGCGTCTGTTCATCTACGACTGCCCCGATCAAGGCGAGGACGGCAAGATTTTCCGCCGCCGCGGTGAGGTCGTCAACCCGGTGCTCGAGACGTCGGAAATTCCGGAGACGATGCCCGACCCGGACGACGACGACGAGGGCTGCCTGTCCGTCCCCGGCGAGCAGCACCCCACCGGGCGCGCCGAGTGGGCTCGCGTGACCGGTACGGACGCCGAGGGCGAGCCCGTCGACATCGAGGGCCGTGGCTTCTTCGCTCGGATGCTCCAGCACGAGGTGGGTCATCTCGACGGTTTCCTCTACACCGACGTGCTCATCGGTCGACATGCGCGGGCCGCGAAGAAGGCCATCAAGCGCGCCGGCTGGGGCGTGCCCGGGCTGAGCTGGACGCCCGGCACGGTGGACGACCCGTTCGGCCACGACGACGAGGACGGCGACTGACCGTCCCGGTGGGTACGCGGGTGATGCTTCGCTACCGGTTGCCACCCGGCCACACCCACCCGATGACGGACGTGATCGGCGAACTGGTTGCCATCGACGCCGGTGCGGTCTCGGTGCGCGGCCGGGACGGCACGTTGGTGCAGGTCGCGGCCGAACGAGTCGTGGCGTTGAAACCCCTGGGGCCCAAACCGATTCGCACCTCGGAGATCCGCTCGCTCGAGGCCGCTGCCGCCGACGGCTGGCCGGGCGTGGAGCGGGAATGGATCGACGGCTGGCAGCTGCGGTTCGGTCACGGGTTCACCGGCCGCGCCAACTCGGCGGTGCCGCTCGAGCCCGGAGCATCGACGACGGCCGAGACTCTCGCGCAGATCATCGACCGATACACCGCGCGGGGACTGCCGCCGACGCTGTCGCTCCCGGACCGTCTCGGCAGCGCGCCGGCCGGGTGGCGGACCTACAACGAGACCGCCGTCATGGCTGCGGACATCTCGAAGCTCGTTCTAAGAGAAGGCGATTCGGCCATCACCGTCACCGCGGAGCCGACAGCCGAGTGGTTGACTTCCCTGCACTACCAGGGCAGCGAGGCACCAGCAGGCGCAGCGGAGGTGGTCGCCGCAGTTCGCGGTGGCACCCTCGGTTTCGGCATGATCGGCGCGCGCTCGTCGTCGGCAGCCGCCGTCGGTCGCGCGGCCGTCACCACCGCCCCGGACGGGCGCTGCTGGGTGGGACTGACCTCGCTCTGGGTCTCCCCCGAGCATCGCCGCAACGGGCTCGGCACCCTGATGTGCGGAGAACTGGTGCGCTGGGGACGCGGGCACGGCGCGACGCACGCGTACCTGCAGGTGGCCGTGAACAACACCGAAGCCGTTGCCCTGTACCGAGACCTGGGCTTCGAGGACCATCATCGCTATCGCTATGCCCGGCCCGAGAACGCGATGGGTCCGAACCCTGTCGGGGGCGTTCGATAGGGTTCGTTCCCGTGCGCTTGGCTACTTGGAATGTGAACTCCGTCCGCTCTCGTCAGGACCGAATCGTCGATTGGTTGCAGCGATCCGATGTCGATGTCCTGGCGATGCAGGAAACCAAGTGCAAGGACGCACAGTTTCCGTATCAGCGGTTCACCGACATCGGGTACGAGGTCGCCCACGTCGGGCTGAGCCAGTGGAACGGCGTCGCGATCGCCTCTCGCGTCGGCCTGGACGACGTGCAGGTCGGCTTCGAGGATCAGCCCGGGTTCAGCAAGGATCCCGAGATCGATCCCGCTCAGGAGGCTCGCGCCATCGGGGCCACATGCGACGGAATCCGCGTCTGGAGCCTGTACGTGCCGAACGGTCGCGAGCTCACCGATCCGCACTACACCTACAAGCTCGAGTGGCTCGCTGCACTGAAGGCCGACGCGCAGGCGTGGGTGGCGGCGGATCCGCAGGCGCAGATCGCGCTCGTGGGCGACTGGAACATCGCACCCACCGACGACGACGTCTGGGATCCCGCACTGTTCGAGGGCAAGACCCACACCTCCCAGGCCGAGCGTGATGCCTTCACCGCGTTCGGCGACGCCGGCTTCACCGAGGTGACGCGGCAGTTCACCCCCGAGCCCAGGACGTACACCTACTGGGACTACACGCAGTTGCGGTTCCCCAAGAAGCAGGGTCTGCGCATCGACATGGCGTTGACCTCCCCGGCTCTGGCCGCTCGGGTGACCGGAGCGTCGATCGACCGCGAAGAACGCAAGGGCAAGGGGGCAAGCGATCACGCTCCGGTGATCGTGGAGATCGGCTGAGCAGAGTCCACCGACTTCTCTGCCACGGCCCTCGCGGCAATGATTGCCCCGACGGCGATCAGCACTCCGTGCGCAATCCGCACGGCCGGCGGGGTGTAGAACTGCGGAAGAAAGAGCACGAACCCTGCAGCGAGCACCGCGGCGTAGCGGTTACGTAGAGCGAATGCCACCAGCCCGACGGCAATCAGCACGAGTCCGAGCCCGAACATGACGGACTGCACGAGCGAGTACCGAATCGGGTCGGCCAGATCGATCAGTCCGGGGTTCGCGTTCCGAGCGGCATCGACACCGAGCGCATGCAGCGCGAAGGTTTCCGCGCCGTAGTACGGCAGCACCAACCCGACGCCGATCCAGGTGGTCACCACCGCAAGATCGGACCGTCGACCGGCGTAGAGCACGGTCAGCCCGAGCGCGATGAAGCCGAGCATGGCGAAGGTGTGAGAGAGCACCCAGTTCGAGGATGCGAAGGCGTCGGCTCCCGCGCTGCCCACCTCGTCCGAGTAGGGGCGCAGTGCGGGATACGCGGCGAACATGACTCCGACGAACAGATACAGGGCTACACGCATCGGGCTGCCATCCTTTCGAGAGCGGCGCTCTCTTCAGGAAGCAGTATTCATTCGATGCGTCGATAAAACAAGAGCACCGCTCTCTATTCGGCTATCAGATCCAGAAATTCATCATGCTGCGCCAGATACCGCCGGACGTAGGTGCAGATCGGAACGATGCGCCACTGCCGATCACGGGCAGTGTTCAGCGACGCCCTCACCAGCACGCCCGCCCACCCGCGGTCGCCGTACTCTTCCTTGACGACGGTGTGCATGAGCGCGACGACCGGTCCGACGCCGCCGTCGTCGCCCTCACCGAAGCGATACCCGAGAATGCCGACGAGTTCGTCGTCGACGAAAAGATCGAACCTGCTGTGGTCGACGTCGTCCTCGATACGAACGACGGGTCGGTCGACCGGAGCGGGACCGTGAACCCGCCGTGGAAGTATGTGACTCATGTCACTTATGAGACCAGTGTTGTCCATGTGACGCGAGACGAGTGCATCGATCGTCGCCGAGTCGAGTCTCTATTGTGACCAGGACGTCAGAGCGCGACGAGCATGTCGTTGTACTCCGGATTGGCCGCGGCGAAGCGCTGCACGTAGGTGCAGACCGGCTTGACCTTCCAGCCGTAGGAGCGAGCACTGTCGAGCGCGCGGCGCACCAGAATGCCGGCCAGACCCTGATGACCGAAATCCTCGGTGACAACGGTGTGCATGAAGGACACGACATGAGTACGCGTCGCACGCTTGCCGTTTCCCTCGACCTCGTAGAAGCCGACGATGCCGACGAGATCGCCGTTCAATCGAAGCTCGAATCGGTTCTGGTCTTTGTTGATCGAGACATCAGCGCTAGGAGAACTTGCCAGCATGGGACGCCTCCTTCGCTGTGTATGGAGTGGTGAACGAGTTGAAACTGATGTGACGCGCACCACTATTAAACATGCGCACGGTGGCTCTGTCACCTTTTCTACCAACAAACCTTCGGATGCGTAGGTTTGTCCGTCGAACCCGACACGATGCTGGTACGGATCATAAGCGACCCTGTTCGACGTTGTGATACAACAACATTCAAGGTCGGCCCATGATTTCGCCACGTACTCGGCAATCCGGTTCACCTGCCGAGACCGCCGTCACCCCGCCCGCCGGTACTGTCGTCTCTCGTGAAGTTCCTACCGCTCACGCCCAACGGCGAGACTCCTGTCCGCGCGCTGACCATTGCCGGAACCGACTCCGGCGGCGGTGCCGGAATCCAAGCCGACAGCCGAACGATGGCACTGCTCGGCGTCCACGCCTGCGTTGCCGTCGCTGCGGTCACGGTCCAGAACACCGTCGGCGTGACGGGCTTCCACGAGATTCCGCCGGACGTCGTCGCCGCGCAGGTTCGCTCCGTCGTCTCCGACATCGGTGTCGGCGCAGCGAAGACCGGAATGCTGGCCTCCACCGCGATCATCGAAGCGGTCACCGCCGTCTGCACCGAGGTGGGGATCGGCCGAGATCAGCCGGTTCCCCTGGTCGTCGATCCGGTGTGCGCATCGATGCACGGCGATCCGCTGCTGCGAGCCGAAGCCCTCGACGCCATCCGCCACACCCTGTTTCCCATCGCCTCGCTGGTGACCCCCAACCTCGACGAGGTTCGGCTCATCACCGGCATCGACGTGGTGGACGACTCCAGCGCACACCGCGCCGCCGAGGCCCTGCACGGACTGGGCGCGCAGTGGGCCCTGGTCAAGGGCGGTCACCTGCGGACGTCGACGCACAGCACCGACCTGCTGTTCGACGGCGACAAGTTCCTCGAATTCACCAGCGAGCGCATCGACACCGGCAACGATCACGGCGGCGGCGACACCCTCGCCGCATCGATCGCCTCGGCCCTGGCGCACGGATACTCGATGCCCGACGCGGTGGCGTTCGGCAAGGAGTGGGTCACCCGCTGCCTGGCCGCGTCCTACGATCTGGGCGCGGGCCACGGACCGGTGTCACCGCTGTGGCGACTGCACGAGTCGGAGGATGCGTAGGTCGTCGGGTGCGCCCTTGATCTTCGGCGCGAAGAAGCTGCGGCGATAGGGCTTGGAGACCACGCGCAAGGCGTCGAGCACCTCCGGCGGGACCCCCTCCAGGGCCGACGCGGAGATCATGACGTTGCCGTTGCCGCCGGTCTGCATCACCCGGGCGGCGACGGTGACGTCGACGCCCAGCCAGTCCGATCCCACCTGACGCGGGCTGCCGGTGTGGATCCCGACGCGCATCGTCGGGGTGTAGCCGTCGACGTCGACGCCCTTCAAGGCCTCGCGGGCGGCGAAGACCGCGTCGACTGCCTTACCCGCATCGGCGAACACCGCCATGATGCCGTCGCCCAGCCGCTTGACGACGTGACCACCGCGGAATGCGACCTCGGGTTCGACGGCTTTGGACACCTTGCGCAGCAGCGTCAGGGTGGCGGTGTCGCCGGCCCGGAGCGACCAGGACGAGAAGCCGACGAGATCCGTGAACACGATGGTGACGTCGTGCTCGCCGCGGCCTCGGCCCGCACGTTCGAGGATCGCCTGCCACAGCTGCAACGCCCCGAGGCCCACTTCGCGAGACGCGCCGGGTTCGTCGTCGAGTCCGTTCGCAGCCAGGAACCTGTCGGCGACGCGGGCGACGGCCAAGGCTCTGCCTGGACCGTCGATCGAGAGGGGATCGCCGAACGTGGGGTCACCGGGTAGTGCGCGGCGCACACGCCGAACCGCCCCGACCACCATGGGCGATCGGTTGGTGGTGCGGACCCACTCCACGACGGAGGAGACGACGGCGTTCACAGCATCGAGCGTAACCCACGGTTACACATACTTTCCCTCACCCTTCGGCGCGCGCGGCCTCGCGCTCGGCACCCACCGGAACCCCGTTGGGGCCCTCGACCGACTGCGCGTAGACGCCGATGCCGTAGGCCACTGCGGCACCGTTCTTCGCCAGTGCGGCGCGGTCGACATTCGCCAGGGTGTCCTGGTCGGTGTGGTAGTTCTCGTCGAAGGTCTGATCCGCCGTGCCGCCCCACTTCTCGGCCTGCGCGGCGGTCTTGTTCTCGTCCGCTCCGCTGAACACTCCACCGGCGGGGATGCCGACCTCGATGAACGGACCGTAGTCCGAGCGACCGTCGAAATCGGTCCCGTCGACGGCTACGCCCTCCTCGGCCAGCCGCTCGACGAAAGTGCGCTCGATGGCGTCGGATCCGGCCGGTCCGGCGGGCTCACCCACCTGGTCGGAGTCGTCTCCGTCGTAGGCGAGATAGCCGGCGTTGTTCGAGCCGATCATGTCGAAGTTCAAGTACAGCGCGATGTTTCGCTTGTCCTCGTCGGACAGGCCGGCGACGTACTCGGTGGAACCGACGAGTCCGTTCTCCTCGGCACCCCAGAACGCGAAACGCACCGCGTTGGTGACCTCGGGTGCACTGCCCATCTGCAGTGCGGTCTCGAGTACTGCCGCCGTGCCGGTCCCGTTGTCGTTGATGCCGGGTCCGTCGGGGACGCTGTCGAGATGCGCACCGGTGACCACAACGTTCTCGGTGGAACCGGTGGTGGTCTGCGCAATGATGTTGCGACTGTTGGTCGTTTCGGTTTCGGTGACGAGCGTCAGCGTCACCTCGGGTGCGGCCAGAACGGCCGCGCCGTCCTCCTCGCTGACACCGCCGGTCGGAATCCGGGCGGTGTCCGTATCGCCGAGCGTGCCCGAATCGAGCGGTCCCGGTTCGTTGTTGACGATGATCGCGGCGGCCGCTCCCAGTTCTGCTGCAACGGTTTGCTTCACGCCGAACGGGCACACTCCGCGCGGTACGACCGCGACGGCTCCGGCCAGGTCGAGGCCGGTGTAATCGGCTGCCTCGCAGCCGTCTGCACCGGCGGGTGCGCCGACGACGCGTGCGGTGATTCCCTCGGCGGTGGTGGTCGGCGAGTAACTGAGGGCGAACACCGGGATGTCGGTGCCCGCCAGCGACAGAGTTTGGGTCTGCGCCTCGAAGGTATCGAACTCGAATTCCGGGGTGGTGACCTCGAACCCGGCCGATTCGAGTTGCGAGACAACATAATCGACACTCGCGTCGTAGCCGGCGGTGCCGGCAGCGCGATTTCCGTCGTTCTCGGCGGCGATGGCTTCCAATTGTTCGAGATGCCCCACCAACGCCTCCTCGGTGACCGCGGCAGAGAGCCCCGGACCGTCGGGTGTCGCAACAACTCTGGCCGGTTCCTCGTCCGAGGTGGACGAGCAACCGGCCAGAATCAAGACAGTGACAGCGCTGCCTGCAAGCAAGGAAATCCGCATAGCGGACACCCTACCGGCGAGCGGCGTCAGGCGTCCCGACGATTGACGACCAACACTGCTGCCCCGAAGATCACCGCGGTGAATGCAATGAAGTAGATCAGTCCGCCGATCGGACCCCAGTGGAAGTCGATGCCGCCGCTGGAACCGAGGAAGTGATTGGCGTTCAGGAACGGCAGGAACGGCTGGATCTTCGCCCCGACGTTGGGAATGAGGCCGACGAGGTTCTCGATCAGCAGCGGCCACAGCAGCAGGATCGCGATCGCACCGGCCGACTGTCGAACGAGAGCGCCGACGCCGATCGCGAGAACGACCTGCAGGAATGCCAGGATGGCGGTGCCGTACAGGACTCGCCACGTACCGTCCACGTCGAATCCGAGCAATGCGCCCGCCTGTTCGCCGGCCAGAGCCTTGGCGATGACGAGCCCGACCACCGCCAGTGCGAACGACAGGACAGCGCCGTAGACGCCCACCAACAGCGCCTTCGCGGCCAGAACCGATGCCCTGTTGGTCACCGCCTGGAACGTCGTTCGGATGATCCCGAACCGGTATTCGCTGGTCACGGTCAACGCCGCCAGAATCATCAGCACCATGGCACCGAACGTGCCGACACCGACTCCGACGACATCGGCGGCGGTCGTGGGCGGAATACCCTCGGGCGCGTCGAGGCTCAGGGCCGACTTCGCAGCCCAACCCAGAATGGCCGCGAACCCGAGACCGAGCACCACGATGATCGCGCTGCACCACCACGGCGACTTGGTCGAGGTGAACTTGATTCTTTCTGCTGCCAAGACGCCCATCAGAGTGACCCGCCCATCGCTTGCTGAGTGTTCTGTTCGTCGGCTCCCGCGCCGTGGTACTGCACTGTGTCTCCGGTGAGTTTCATGAATGCTTCCTCGAGCGAACCTCGCTGGGAGGCCAACTCGTGCAATGTGATTCCGGCTCGGCCGGCGATGTCGCCGATCGCGTCGGTGGTCGAGTTCAGCACCACGAGCGAGGGCTGCAACTCGTCGGTCTTGTCCGGCTCACGCACGGTGAGACCGGCGGTGGTCAGCGCCTGGCGCAGGCCGTCGAGCTGCGGACTGCGTACGCGCACCGATGCTTCGGAGGCGTGGTCGATGAATTCCTGCACCGAGGAATCGGAGATCAGCTTGCCGCGGCCGATGACGATGAGGTGTTCCGCCGTCTGCGCCATCTCCGAGAGCAGGTGACTCGAGACCAGCACCGTGCGCCCCTCGGCTGCCAAGCGCTGCATGAACTTTCGGATCCAGACGATGCCCTCGGGATCGAGTCCGTTGACCGGCTCGTCGAACAGCAGCACCTTGGGGTCACCGAGCAACGCACCGGCGAGCCCGAGCCGCTGCGACATACCGAGCGAGAATCCGCCCGCATTCTTCTTGGCCACCTCGGACAGGCCCACCAGACGCAGCACCTCGTCGACGCGCGACTTCGGAATGCCGTTGGAGGCCGCCATCCACTCGAGATGTGCACGCGCCGAACGGTTCGGATGCACCCACTTGGCGTCGAGCAGAGCGCCGACGGTACGCAGTGGCTGCTTGAGTTGGCTGTAGTTCTTGCCCTCGATGGTCGCCGTTCCCTTGGTGGGGCGGTCGAGGCCGAGCATCATCCGCATCGTGGTCGACTTGCCTGCGCCGTTGGGGCCCAGGAAGCCGGTCACGATACCGGGTTTGACGGTGAAGGTGAGGTTGTCGACCGCCGTTACCGCACCGTATTGCTTGGTCAGTCCTGTCACTTCGATCATGGGTACAACTGTCCCCCATCGACACCGTCCGCACATCGACCCACAGTCGCCTTCTCCATCATCCTTTCGGATGACACACACCCTGAGACAGCCGGTCCTATGGGCGGCGTGGGGTCGCATGGGCGGGGCCGCAAATGCGCGCGCGTTTGCCAGATGCGCGCGGAATCGCCTCGTATTCGCCGCTATTCTGCGCGCGTTTCACGAATGCGCGCGCGTTTGCCAGACGCAACGACGCAGCGGTCACATCGGTGACACGCGGTCACACGTGCGGTATGGGGTCACATGGGCGGGGCCGCAAATGTGCGCGCGTTTGCCAGATGCGCGCGGAATCGCCTCGTATTCGCCACTATCCTGCGCGCGTTTCACGAATGCGCGCGCGTTTGCCAGACGCAACGACGCAGCAGAGGTGTCGCGGCGCTCCATGTGCGCGGAAGTTCGACCCCTGCTACGAAGTACCGCTCACATGGGCGAGCTGGCCTGCGCCCAGAATCGTTTCGGAATTCGGCCGGCATGTCGGGCCTGGTATCCCGCCGCCACCGCGTTCCGCATCGCCGACGCCATCAGCGCCGGATCCTTCGCCCGGGTCACTGCAGTCGCGAGCAGCACCGCGTCGCAACCGAGTTCCATCGCCAGGGTGGCGTCGCTGGCGGTGCCGATGCCCGCGTCGAGGATCACCGGAACCGACGCGGCGTCGACGATCATCTCGATGTTGTGGGGGTTGGAGATGCCGAGGCCGGTGCCGATGGGTGAGCCGAGCGGCATGACGGCCACGCAGCCGATGTCCTCGAGGCGCTTCGCCAGCACCGGGTCGTCGGTGGTGTACGGCAGCACCTGGAAGCCGTCGTCCACGAGTTGTTCTGCGGCCTTGACCAATTCGATGGCGTCGGGAAGGAGGGTTCGCTCGTCGGCGATCACTTCGAGTTTCACCCAGTCGGTCTCGAGCGCCTCGCGGCCGAGTTGCGCGGTGAGAACTGCTTCGGCGGCGCCGCGGCAGCCTGCGGTGTTCGGCAACGGGGCGATGTTCAACCGGCGCAGCAGATCCAGCACTCCCGTCCCACCTGCGGCGTCGACGCGGCGCATCGCGACGGTGGTCAGTTCGGTTCCCGACGCCACGAGGGCGTCCTCGAGTACCGCGAGATTCGCCGCTCCCCCGGTGCCGGTGATGAGCCGGGAGGTGAAGGTGCGATCGGCGATGACCAGTTGTTCAACCACCCTGAACCGCCGTCAGAACGTCGATGTTCCAACCTTTTTCGACGCCGGTGGTGTCCCAGCGACTCTTCGGCAGCACCGCTCCGTCGACGGCGACGGCGATGCCCTTCTCGGGCAGGCCCAGGAATTCGAGCAGCCGACGCATGGTCATGTCCTCGGTGAGCAGGTGGTCCTCACCGTTGACGGTGATACCGATCGCGACCTGTGTCATGGTGTCCTCTCGATATGCGGAAATCTGTGGGGATCGGCTGTTTTCGCCTCGGGCAGCGTCTCGCCGGAGATCAGCGCGGCGACGGCGTCGGCGGTGATGGGCGCGAGCAGGATGCCGTTACGACCGTGGCCGGTGGCAACGATCAACCGGGGAGACAGTCTGCCGATCAGCGGCAGTCCGTCCGGGCTCATCGGCCGCAGAGCCGCAGCGGTTTCGTACAGCTCGTACTCCCCGATGCTCGGCATGAGTCGTTCGGCGTCGGCGATGAGGTCTCGTACCCCGGCGACGGTGACCTGGGTGTCTTGACCGGATTCGTATTGGGTTGCGCCGACGACCAATCCGTCGCCCCGCGGCACCAGGTAGATCGCGCGGCCATGCACGGTTCCGCGAACGGTGCGTGATGGCGGCGGTGCTGCGCTCGGCCGCCGTCGCAGGCGGAGGATCTCGCCCTTGACCGGCCGGACCGGCAGTGTGGGCCACAACGCGGCCGACTGCGCACCGGCGGCCAGGACCACCTGATCGGCGTCGGGCATGGTGTTCACTGCAGAATCGGAGAACTCCACGCCCGCATCGATACACCCCTGCTCGAGCGCGGCGATCAGCGCCCGGTTGTCCACCGACAGTTCGGTCGGAGCCAGCAGACCCAGTCGAATGTTCTGTGCCAGAGCAGGTTCGAGCTCACGCAGCTGAGCGCGACCGAGAATCTCGAGCTCGTGGCCCTGTTCGCCCACCCACTCGGCGATCGTTCGCAGGTCGGCGGCGTCGGCGGAGTCGAGGGCGACCGTCACCGATCCGGTCGCTGAGAACACCGTGGGGCCGGGGAGGCGTCCGGCGAAGTCCGGCCAACGCGCCAACGACGCGGCCCCGAGGTGCAGCAGTTCGTGTTCGCCGGGCCAGCCCTCGGACAACGGGGCCAGCATTCCGCCTGCGACCCAGGATGCGCCTCGACCGAGCGCGGGATCGTGCACGACCACTCGGTGACCGTCCTGCGCCAGGCGCAGCGCCGTCGACAACCCGATGACGCCTCCGCCGATAACGACGATATGCACGCGATTCACGTCCTCACTCCCTGCGCCCGCATGATCGGGTTCAGGTATTGACGGTAAGGGCGGCGAACCCACTCTCAGCCCCACGAACCCTGGGACTCCCGCGATCAATCTTCGTTTTACAGCCACCATGAGAATACAGTTCGCTTTGTGCATCCATCTCAGACCGCCCGCAACCAGACTCCCCGTGAGCGTCTTGCGTCCGCTCGCCTGTACCTGTGTACCGATGCCAGGCGCGACAAGGGCGACCTCGCGCAGTTCGCCGAGGCCGCGTTGTCCGGTGGCGTCGACATCATTCAGCTGCGCGACAAGAACTCCGCCGGTGAGCGCGAGTTCGGTCCGCTCGAAGCCAAGGACGAGCTCGCTGCGCTGGCGATTCTGCTCGCCGCGACCAAGCGGCACGGTGCGCTGCTCGCGGTCAACGATCGCGCGGATCTCGCGTTGGCCTCCGGTGCCGACGTGTTGCATCTGGGTCAGGGCGATCTGCCGGTGCACTATGCGCGCCAGATCCTGGGGCCGGACGTGGTGATCGGCCGATCGACGCAGAACCGCGCCCAGTCCTCGCTCGCCGCGATCGAGGACGGTGTCGATTACTTCGCGGTCGGTCCGGTGTGGCCGACGCCCACCAAGCCCAACCGCACGGCCGCGGGGCTCGAGACTCTGCGGGCGACGGCGGACGCACTCCCGGAACGGCCGTGGTTCGCCATCGGCGGCGTCGACGCGACAAATGTCGATCAGGTTCGGGCGGCCGGTGCCGATCGCATCGTGGTGGTCCGGGCGATCACCGAGGCTCGGGACCCGCAGGCCGCAGCCCGCGAATTGGTCCAGGCGCTGCAGGCCTAGAGCCAACCCAGTACTGCGGACGGCGTCAGGACCTGCACCGATTCCGGCAGCCGGTCGCGTAGTCCGCGGTCGGCGGTGACGAGCGCGGTCAGGTCTCCGTCGATGGTCGCCTGCTCGGCCAAGGTGTCGTCGCCGCTGCCGTCGGCGAGAATCGTGCGGGTGCGGGGGTCGTCGACCGCGGCGTCGCGGGCCTGGCCTTCGAGCACGGCGTCGATGCGGGTGAGCCAGCCGTACTGACCGCTGGGCAGTTCGACGGTGCGAGGCAGCGTCTCGGCCAGCGCGGTCAGCAGTGTGCCGGTGGATCCGGCGCGGTCCTTCCACCATCCGTTCGGCCGGGAGCCCAGCACGTTGGCGGTGTCGAGCAGCACCCGCAGCGGCACGGTGCGCAGGGACGGCCAGCTGGATGCGAACCCCGGGTGCAGTGGGAGTTCGTCGACGATCGACTCCGGCACCCAGCGCAGCTCGGTGCTCTCTCCGTTGGGCACGGTGGTCAACGGATGATCGGTATCGGCGACGACGGTGGTGTACGACCAGCCGCTCTCGACGCTCGCGGTGACGCGCTCGCTGCGCACACTGACCTGTTCGGCCGTGATGCCGGCTTCTTCGTGGGCCTCGCGCACCGCCGCGTGTGCGGTGCTCTCGTGGGAATCGCGGGCTCCGCCGGGTAGTGCCCAGGTTCCACCCTGGTGACTCCACAGGGCGCGGTGCTGCAGCAACACCACCGGTTCGCCTGCATCGGACGGCGCACGCAGCAGCAGTCCGGCGGCGCCGTGCTTTCCCCAGTGCCGAGTGCCGTTCTCGCCGATCACCCAGCCGTCACCGTCACCACGCATGCTCACCACCCTAGGTGAATCACCTGCCTGTAGTGGCTGCAGTACCGTCCGCCTACTTATATGCTCGGTGCGTGATCGCGGCCGGTATTACCCCCTCCGCTGCCGTCCCCCCGACAACGGCTACGCACGTCGGTGTCGCTGCAGGCAAGCCGCCGGTTCGATACACGATGCGTTCGACGCCTGCGCGGTTGGTCGCGATGGGTACCGCGCTGGTGTTCTTGGCGTTGACGGTCGGAAATCTCGCCTCCACGGCCGTGACCGATCGGGTCGACACCCTGGGCACCCTGTTGGTGCGCACCGAGCCGTTCGCGAACTCGGCACAGAATCTGTACGGGGCACTGTCGGTGGCCGACGCGGCTGCGGCCACCGCGTTCATCGCCGGTGGTCTCGAACCGCCCGAGGTACGCGAGCGCTACGCGCAGGCGCTCGGTGAGGCGTCGTCCGAGCTGATCGCGGCCTCGGCCGGGGTGACCGAGAACGATGCGGCCACCAGCGCCGTGCTCACCCAGATCGCCGCTGGGTTGCCGGTGTACAGCGGTCTGGTCGAGACGGCCAGGGCCAACAACCGCAGCGGAAATCCGGTGGGCGCGGCGTATCTCGGCGAGGCGTCGACGATGATGCAGACGAGTCTGCTGCCGTTGGCCGAGAAGTTGTACACCGAGCAGGCGTCGCGGGTGTCGGCCGATCAGGAACGGTTCACCAGTCCGCCCCTGTTCGCGATCGGCTCGCTGGTGTTCCTGTTGCTGATGACCGGCCTGGCCCAGTGGTATCTGTCGCGGACCACTCGCCGCACGCTGAACGTCGGATTCCTCGCTGCCACAGTCGCTGTCGCCGGGCTGCTCGGCTGGATGCTGGTGGTGGGACTGGTGTCCTCGATCGCCACCGATCGCGCGATCGACCGCGGAGTGTCTCCGCTGAAGTCCTACACGACGGGTTTCATTCTGGCGCAGCAGGCCAGGGCGGACGAGACACTCGATCTCGCCCGCCGCGGCGGCGGTCAGGATTACGGACAATCGTTCGACGCCAACGTCTCTCGGCTCACGGAGATGTTTCAGGGCGACACCGCGGTGATCGATGCACTGAACACCTGGTCGGTCTCGCACTCGAGGATCGATTCCGCACTCGAGGTCGGCGATTTCAACGGCGCGGTCGCCATTGCCACCGGCACCGGCGAGTCCGATTCGGCGGCGGCGTTCACCGCGCTGGACAGCGTTCTGGTCGACGGAATCGAGAATGCGCGAAGCGAACTGCGGTCCAACATCGACCGATCGGTGTGGGTGCTGTCCGGACTGTCGAACGGCGCGTACGTGCTCACCGTCGTCGCGTCGGTCGCCTTCGGTGTCGGCCTGTTCCCGAGACTGCGGGAGTACCTGTGAAGCGTCTACTCGCCGTCGGCATTCTGGTCACCGCTCTGGTGGTCGGCTGTTCGCCGCCGGAAAACTCTGCGCCGCAGGTCGAAACGACGTTCACCGAACCGCCGCTACCGGACGGCGCGTCCGTCGCCGCTCGGCCCACCGAGAGCCCCGCCGACGACGAGTGCGCCCGCCCCACCGCCAGCCTGCGACCACTGCCGACGGGCACCGATGCTCCGCCGCCGCCACAACCGACACTCGACGCGCTGCGCGCCGAAGGCCGGTTGGTCGTCGGATTGGACACCGGCAGCAACCTTTTCAGCTTCCGCGATCCGATGACCGGCCAGCTGGTCGGGTTCGATGTCGACATTGCGCGGGAAGTTTCCCGAGACCTGTTCGGCGATCCGAATCGGTTGGACTTTCGCATCCTCACCTCCGCACAACGGCTCGAAGCTCTGCAGGATGCCTCGGTGGACATGGTGGTCAAGACCATGACCATCACGTGCGCTCGCCGCCAGGAAGTCCAGTTCTCCACCGTGTACTTCCAAGCGCAGCACCGTGTTCTGGTGGTGCAGGGATCGGGCATTCGCGGAGTCGAGGACCTGGCCGACAAGCGAGTATGCGCCGTCGAGGGCACCACCTCGCTGCGACGCATCCAACGTGTCCAGCGCGCCGCGACGGTGGTGACGGTACCGATGTGGTCGGATTGCCTTGTGGTGCTCCAGCAACGGCAGGTCGACGCTGTCAGCACCGACGACGCGATCCTGGCCGGGCTCGCCGCACAGGATCCGTACCTCGAGATCGTCGGTGACAGCCTGAGCCCGGAGCCGTACGGGGTGGGAATCAACAAGAACAACGAGGATCTGGTGCGCTTCGTCAACGGGACGTTGGCGCGCATCCGGTCCGACGGAACCTGGAATCGCATCTACAACCGGTGGCTGACGGTGCTCGGCCCCTCCCCCGGTCCGCCCAGCGCGACGTACAGCGATTAGGGGCCTCGGACATGGACGACGACGAACAGCAGGCCACCGCCCCCGCGGAGCGAACGCAGGCGGTCTCGCGCACCGACGACAGCGAGCGCACCCGGGCAGTGTCCAGAACGCAGGCAGTCTCGGGAACGGACGGAGTCGAGCGCACTCAGGCCGTCTCGCGGTCACCGATCGGCGACCGGACCCCGACGTCGACTGCGTCGAACACCGCTTCCACCCGCTCCAAGACCGGTCGGTCGAGATCCGGTCGATCGCGCAGCACCGGCATTCGGCGTCGACTCGGCGGCGGTCTGGTGGACGTGCCTCGCGTCGAACCGATCGATCCCGCCACCGCAGTGATGTCGGATCCGACGGTGCCGCAGCACAAGCGGTTCTGTTGGAAGTGCAATGCCAAGGTCGGCCGCAGCGAGCCGGACGAGCCCGACGTGGCGATGGGCATCTGCCCGCACTGCGGCGCGACGTTCGACTTCACTCCGCTGCTCGAGCCGGGCGATCGTGTGGTCGGCCAGTACGACGTGCAGGGCTGCATCGCACACGGTGGGCTCGGCTGGATCTACCTCGCCATCGACCGCAACGTCAGCGACCGCTGGGTGGTCCTCAAGGGACTGCTGCACTTCGGCGACGAAGAGGCCCACGCCGTCGCGGTCGCCGAGCGGCAATTCCTCGCCGAGGTCGCCCATCCCGGCGTGGTGAAGATCTACAACTTCGTCGAGCAACCCCGCAGCGACGGGTCGACCGTCGGCTTCATCGTCATGGAATACGTCGGTGGCCGATCGCTGCGCGACATCCTCACCGCCTGCGGTGACGGCGCACGCCTGCCCGTCGAGCAGGCGCTGGCCTACGTTCTGGAAGTACTTCCGGCACTGGGTTATCTGCATTCGATCGGGCTGGTCTACAACGACCTCAAACCGGAGAACATCATGGTCTCCGACGACCAGATCAAGCTCATCGACCTCGGCGCGGTCGCAGGTATCGAGGACTACGGCTACCTGTACGGCACGGTGGGCTACCAGGCACCGGAGATCGTGAAGACGGGACCGACGGTGGCGTCGGACATCTTCACGGTCGGCCGCACGCTCGCGGTGTTGACGCTGGACATGCCGTCGAAGAACGGCAAGTACCTCGACGGCCTGCCCTCGGCCGAGGGATCCGAAGTACTGCAACAGTTTCCGTCGCTGCATCGACTGTTGCTGCGCGCGACGCACGAGGACCCCCAACGACGGTTCCGATCCGCAGACGAATTCGCCGGGCAGGCCACCGGTGTGCTGCGTGAGATCCTGGCCATCAGGACGGGCGTCGAGCGGCCGGGACTGTCGACGGTGTTCAGCCCGCCGCGTACGACTTTCGGCACCGAGCAGTCGGTGGGCCGCACCGACACCTACGTGGACGGCACGGTCCGCCACGAACGAATGACGGCAGCCGAAGTGGTTGCCGCGCTTCCGGTTCCGCTGGTGGATCCCAACGACCCGAGCGCGCCGCTGCTGGCGGCGGCCGTACACGTCGAACCTCGACAGACCCTGGACTCGCTCCAGCACGCCAAACGCAACGGCATCGAACGCGTCACCGCCGGAGCCGAATCGGGCCGTTCTGCAGGCTCTTCCAGTCCTGTGGAGCTCAGTCTCGAGATCACCCTCGCCGAGGTCAAGGCCCATCTGGATCTCGGGAACGTCGTCGAAGCAACCGACATTCTGGCCAAGGTGCAGTCGACCGACCACACCGCGGACCCGTGGCGAGTGCAGTGGTACGCAGGCCTGATCGCGCTGCTGCATCACGAATACGACTCTGCGTTCACCAATTTCGACAACGTGCTCGGCGCGATGCCCGGGGAACTCGCACCCAAGCTCGCCCTCGGAGCCACCTCCGAACTGCTCGGGCATGTGGCCGCAGGCAACGTCGAGGAAGCCGAGCAGTGGCGGGCCCGCGCCGAGGGTCTGTACCGAGCGGTGTGGCGAACCAATCGCGGCATCGTCAGCTCGGCGTTCGGCTTGGCCAGGCAGTTGCAGCGCCGCGGCGATCAGACCGGTGCCATCGCCGCGCTCGATCAGGTGCCGATCAGTTCGCGGCACTACTCCATGGCCCGCATGACCAGCGTGTTGACGTTGCTGATGGACCGCTCGCGAGCCGAGCTGTCCGAGGCCGACTTCCGTTCTGCCGCAAGACGAGTGGCGTTGCTACCCAAGGCCGAGAGCCGGGCACTGCAGATGCGGACACTGGTGCTGGCGATGGCCCTGGACTGGATCGTCTCCGGCCACGCCGCCACAGCCGAGCGAGAACCCATTCTCAGCGTCCCGTTCACCGAGGACGGATTGCGGCGCGGCACCGAGAAGGGCCTGCGCGCACTGGCCCGCAACGCCACCGATCGCGCCCACCGCTTCTCGCTGGTGGATCTGGCGAACGCGATCAGGCCACGTTCGTTGTTCTGACTGCCGCGTTGTTCTAGTCGGCTTCTCGAACCAGATCATCCGCCGCACGAGCGATCGCCAGCTCCTCGTCGGTCGGCACCACCAACACCGTGACGGTGGACGAATCGGTCGAGATCACCCGAGCCTGCTTGCTGCGCAGCGCATTACGCTCGGCGTCGATCTCGATGCCGAAGCCCTCGAGGTTCGCCAGGGCGTCCGCGCGCACCGCTGCGGCATTCTCACCGACACCGGCGGTGAACGTGATGGCGTCGAGCCGGCCCAGCCCGATCATGTACGCACCGATGTACTTGCGCAGGCGGTGAATGTAGACGTCGTACGCCAGACGTGCGGAGGCGTCCCCGTCGTCGATCCGTTGCTGCAGTTGTCTGAAGTCGTTGACCCCGGACAGGCCGATCAGCCCGGAGCGACGGTTGAGCAGGGCATCGATGTCGTCGACGCTCATGCCTGCACTGCGACGCAGATGCATGATCACTCCGGGGTCGATATCCCCACTGCGGGTGCCCATCACGAGACCTTCGAGGGGAGTCAGTCCCATCGACGTGTCGACCGCCTTGCCGCCGGCGATGGCCGAGGCCGAGGCACCGTTGCCCAGATGCAGCACGATCTGGTCGATGTCGGCGAGGTCGCGACCCAGGAACTGCGCCACCTGCTCGGAGACGTACCGATGCGAGGTGCCGTGGAAGCCGTAGCGCCGGATGTCGTGCTCGGCAGCGACGGTCGCGTCGATGGCGTAGGTCGCGGCCGCGTCGGGCAGGGAATGAAAGAAGGCCGTGTCGAACACTGCCACGTGCGGCACGTTCGGCAGTTGCTTCCTGGCAACCTCGATGCCCAGCACGTTCGGCGGATTGTGCAGTGGTGCAAGGTTGCTCAGATCGGAGATCTGTTGCACGACGGAGTCGTCGATGATCGTCGGACGGTAGAAGACCGTTCCCCCGTGAACCACGCGATGCCCGACGGCGGTGACCAACGATTCCAGTTCGACACCGGCGTCGGCGAGCATCTCGAACGCCAGAGCCAAACCGTCGCCGTGATCGGCGATGTGCTGGATTCGCTCGACACTCTCGCCCCGGTGGTCGAGTTCGACTCGGCCGTCGGATTCACCGATGCGCTCGACGAGCCCACTGGCCACCGATTCACCCGAGTCTGGTTCGACGAGTTGGAACTTGACCGAGGACGAACCGGAGTTGACGACGAGGATGCTCACTTGCCCTCCTGATCTGCTGCGGCGGCGATGCCCTGTGCCTGAATCGCGGTGATGGCGACGGTGTTGACGATGTCCTTGACCAGCGCACCGCGCGAGAGATCGTTGACGGGCTTGCGCAGACCCTGCAGAACGGGTCCGACGGCAACCGCACCGGCGCTGCGCTGGACGGCCTTGTAGGTGTTGTTGCCGGTGTTGAGGTCCGGGAAGATGAACACCGTCGCCCGGCCTGCAACGTCGGAATCGGGCAGCTTCGACGCGGCGACGGACGGTTCGATCGCCGCATCGTACTGGATCGGACCCTCCACGAGCAGTTCCGGATTACGTTCGCGCACAAGCGCTGTGGCTTGCCGAACCTTGTCGACATCGGCTCCGGAACCGGACTCGCCGGTGGAGTACGACAGCATCGCCACCCGCGGCTCGATGCCGAACTGGGCCGAGGTCTGCGCCGAGGACACGGCGATGTCGGCGAGCTGCTCGGCCGTCGGGTCGGGTACGACGGCGCAGTCGCCGTAGGCGAGAACACGATCGGACAGGCACATCAGGAAGATCGACGACACCGTCGACACGCCCTCGGTCGTCTTGATGATCTCGAACGACGGCTTGATGGTGTGTGCGGTGGTGTGCGCGGCACCGGAGACCATACCGTCGGCAATTCCCTTGTGCACCATCATCGTTCCGAAGTACGAGATGTCGGCCATGATTTCGCGGGCACGGTCGATCGTCATGCCCTTGTGCTTGCGTAGCTCGGTGTACTCGGCCGCGAAGTCCTCGGCGTAGTCGCAGTTCTTGGGGTCGAGAACCGTTGCGCTGTCGAGGTCGACGCCCAGTTCCGATGCGCGTCGACGAATAGGGCCTTCCTCTCCGAGAATCGTCAGGTCTGCGACCTGGCGCTGCAGCAGACGTCCGGCAGCCCGGAGGATGCGATCGTCGCCGCCCTCGGGGAGCACGATGTGCTTGCGGTCGGCCCGGGCCCGGTGGATCAGCTGGTACTCGAACATCTGCGGGGTCGTGATGGTGGGGATCGCAATATCGAGGCGCTCCAGCAGGGTTTTCGCGTCCACCCGCTGTTCCATCAGGCCGAGTGCGGTGTCGACCTTTCGCTGCGATCCCACCGCCACGCGGCCGCGGGTCTGCGCTGCGGCGGAGGCGGTGTCGAAGGTCCCGAGCTCCGTCGTCAGAATCGGCAACCGGGGGCCGAGCCCTGCCACCAGACGAGCGATCGCCGGATGGGGCTCGATCCCGCCGTTCATGATGATGCCGGCGAGGGACGGAAAGCCCTCCGCCTCATGGGCATTGACGAGGGCGAGCAACACGTCGGATCGGTCCGCAGGTGCGATGACCACGACGCCCTCGGTGAGGCGTTCGAGGATGTGCTCGGCCGTCATGCCACCGACCATGACCCGCAACGCTTCTCGCTGCAGCAGCGACGAATCACCGGAGTACAGGGTACCGTCCACCGCCTCGAGCAGTTCCGCCATTGTCGGCGCGACGAGGAGCGGAATCTCCGGCAGCGACCACGCAGGCACGCCGACCGACGCCAGTGCGTCGGTCACCGCATCGAGATCCTCGGGCGCGCAACGGTTCGCCACGATCGCAGCCAGATGGGCATGGTGCTGACGCAGTTCGCCCTGACACAGAGTGGCCAACTGCGCGATCTCGTCGGTCGTACGACCGGACCCGCGCAGCGCAAGCAACACGGGGGCACCGAGATTGACCGCGATGCGGGCATTGAAGCCGAGTTCACTGGGGCTGCCGACGTCGGTGTAATCACTGCCCACGATCACCACGGCGTCGCACTGGGACGCCACCTCGTGATACCGGTCGACGATCTTGCTGAGCGCTGCATCCTGATCGGCATGCACCTGCTCGTACGTGACACCGAGCGACTGCTCGTACGTCAGATCTGCGGTGGTGTGCTCGACGAGCAACTCGAGGATGTAATCGGGCTCGTCGGTGGATCGGGCGATGGGACGGAACACCCCCACCCGGGCCGCAGACGCGGCAAGCATCTGCAGCACACCGAGCGCGATGGTCGACTTCCCGGTGTCCCCTTCCGGTGACGCGATGTAGATGCTCGAGGGATACATGTCCGACGCGTCGGTGCCGCTGGGCTCAGCCATAGCAGCCAGCCTAGTAGGGGTCGGGTGTTGACACCGGGCGCGGTCGGGTTGTCCCATGAACCATGGCCGAATCACCGTTCCCGGATGTGCGCTGGGGCAGCGACACCTCGTTCATCCGCAAGCCCGCCGTGAAGTTCGCGTCGACGAAGCCCGGTTCGTGGGTCATCAGGAACCTCGCAGGCGTCGACCGGTGGTTGCTGACCAAGTCCGACGGCCGCTTCACCGTCCTCGGTCCGATCGCGGCTCCGGTGGTGTTGCTGACCACCACCGGCCGCAAATCCGGCATGCCCAGGACGAGCCCGCTGCTGTACTACCGGGAGGCCGACAAGATCTACGTCGTCGGATCCAATTTCGGTCAGCAGCATCATCCGGCTTGGACGTCGAACCTGCTCGCCGACCCGAAGGCCGTGGTGGCCATCGGCGGCAAGAAGATTCCGGTAACGGCCACGCGCATCACCGGCGACGAGAAGGCCCGCATCTACCGACAGTTCGACGCGATGGTCGAGGTCTACGGCGAGTACGAGACCCGGACCGACCGTGACATGCGATTGTTCGCACTCACGGCCGATCTCTGATCTCGTCGGGAGTCAGCCGAGCTTGCGCAGGCGCGGCGCGAGGTCCTTCTCGAAGAGTTCGAGGAACCGCTTCTGGTCGTGCCCGGGCGCGTGGAACACCAAGTGGTTCAGGCCGGCATCGGTGTACTGCTTGACCTTCTCCACTGCCTCGTCCGGGTCCGATGCGACGATCCAACGCTTGGCGACCTGCTCGATCGGCAGCTCGTCCGCGGCCTTCTCCATCTCGATCGGATCGTCGATCGAGTGCTTCTGCTCGGGCGTCAGTGACAGCGGGGCCCAGAAGCGGCAATTCTCCAGCGCCAGTTCGGGATCGGTGTCGTAGCTGATCTTGATCTCGATCATCTTGTCGATCTCACCGGCGTCGCGCTCGGCCTTGCCCGCGCCCTCTTCCACCGCGGGAAGCAGCTTGTCGGTGTAGAGCTCCATGCCCTTGCCCGAGGTGCAGATGAATCCGTCGCCTGCGCGTCCTGCATAGCGCGCCACCACAGGACCACCTGCGGCGATGTAGACCGGAATGCCGCCCTCGGGAACGTCGTAGATCGACGCGCCCTTCGTCGTGTAGTACTCGCCCTCGAAGTCGACGCGGTCGCCGAGCCACAACTCGCGCATCAACCGCACCGACTCACGCAGGCGCGCGAAACGTTCCTTGAACTCCGGCCATTCGCCGGTGAAACCGGTCGCGATCTCGTTCAGCGCTTCGCCGGTACCCACACCCAGCATGATGCGTCCCGGGTACAGGCAGCCCATCGTCGCGAATGCCTGGGCGATGACCGGCGGGTTGTAGCGGAACGTCGGCGTCAGCACCGAGGTACCGAGCTGGATCGTGTTCGTTCGTTCCCCGACGGCCGTCATCCACGCCAGCGAGAACGGTGCGTGCCCACCCTCGTGTCGCCACGGCTGAAAGTGGTCGCTGACCGTCGCCGAATCCATACCGTGCTGCTCTGCGAGTACACCGAGCTCGACCAACTCACGCGGTCCGAATTGCTCCGCCGATGCCTTGTATCCGAGCTTGAGACCCTGCGCCACGCCGAACTCCTGTCGTTGGTCGTCTAGTCCCTCGATTGTGCACCTTCGGCCGTCGGCGGAGTACCCCAAGGTCGTTCCGCAGGCTCCACTCCTGCTGCTACTGGATCCCCAGAACCGTGACCACTGCAGCCAGCACCGCCACCGCGCCGATACCGACGGCGAAGATCCACAGATCTCGTGACTCGGGCATCGGTGCACCCTTCTCCAGGGCATCTCGGACGCGCATCCACCGTCGCAGACCGATGATCGGTGCCGCGGCAGCGAGACCGATGAGAATCAGGCCCAGTGCCGTCCGAACCCATCCGGTACTGAAATCGGGGACGAGGTGGACGACCGCGATGCCGCCGGCGAGCAGGCCGAGCGACGTCCGCAGCCACGCGAGAAAGGTGCGTTCACTGGCAAGGGTGAACCGCTCGTCGGGGCGCGTCACGCCGGAGCGGTGATGCGTTCGCGGATGAGTCGGGCAACCAATTCTGGGTCGTCGGGAGTGAAGACCGGCGAGATGCGGCGGAGGGTGAGCACCACTGCAGTGTCCTTCTTGGGACGCATCACGTCCAGCGGGAGCCACTGATCGATCCACGACGCACCCCACAGCCGCCACCGCCCGTTCCAGTTGCCGAGGACGGCGGTGTCGACGGCGCGAATCCGGTCGTACGGAACGAACTTCTTCGTGGCGAAGGGAAAGTAGTAGTACCTCAGCGTGACGCCTGCCTCGTCGAGACGGACCAGTCCATCGTCGTAGATCACATCGCCGTTTATTCGCATAGGTAACGGTATGCCTTGGAGCTCAGACCTCGCAACAGCGAATTGCGTAACCTATCTCGCGTTCGGCGCGGGCGTTCTCACCAACGTCAGGTGCGAGGTTCGACGCAACTCGAATCCGATGGACAAGTAGAGCTCGATGGCGCGCACGTTCGCGTCCGACGCATGCAGGAACGGCTCCTCCCCGCGGGCGCGAATGCCGTGGCCGATCGCGCGAACCAGGTCGGTGGCCAGCCTCTGCCCGCGGAACGCCGGGTCGGTGCACACCGCGCTGATCTCCGTCCATCCCGTGGGGTGCATACGCTCGCCCGCCATCGCGATCAGAGCGCCATCGCGTCGAACACCGAGGTACGTGCCGAGTTCGATGGTGCGGGACAGGAACGGACCGGGCTCGGTGCGGCGAACCAGATCGAGCATCTCCGGGACGTCCAGCGCCGTCAGCTCGACCGCCTCGGCGAAGGGCCGCGTCTCGAGGTGCGTGCCGACGAGCTGAACCAGACCGAATGTCTCGAGGTGCGACCAGCCCTCGGGCAGTTCGCGTTCGGGGCCGGCGAGGCCGACGACGGTTCGCGGGCCGAACAGGGCCGCGATGTCGTCCCAGTCCTGAGGCTCGAGGACGTCGGGGTGCACCAGGAACGGAGACACCTCGGGATCGGCCCGGATGATCCGCCCGCGCCGGACCGCGAACCGCGAGAGCGAGCCCTCGAGGGAATTACGAACGGGGTCGTCGAGAGGATGAGCAGCCACGACAGACAGCGTCGCACGAGCCGACTCACGGCCTCCCGTGCCGTCGAACTCGACACCAATACTTATACCGGTATCGTTGTTCGTCATACGGCGAAAGGCACCACATGATCGAAATTCTTCCCCCCACCAAGATTCCCCTTGCGCGCGAGTCCGGTGCCCTGGTGGCCGGGATTCTTCGAACCGTCCGCGAACGCGCCACAGTCGGCACCAATCTGCTCGAGATCGATCAGTGGACCAAGGAGATCATCGAGGGAGCCGGGGCGACGTCCTGCTACGTCGACTACGCGCCCTCCTTCGGTCGCGGTCCGTTCGGTCACTACATCTGCACTTCCGTCAACGACGCTGTGCTGCACGGTCTTCCATACGACTACGCGCTGGCCGACGGCGATCTGCTGACGCTGGACCTGGCCGTGATCCTCGGCGGCGTCGCAGCGGATTCGGCCATCAGTTTCGTCGTGGGCGAGAACAAGCCCGCCAAGAGTCTCGCGATGATCGACGCCACCGAGCGCGCGCTGGCCGCGGGAATCGAAGCAGCTCGACCGGGCAACAAGATCGGCGATATCTCCCACGCCATCGGCACGGTGCTCAATGCTGCCGGCTACCCGATCAACATGCAGTTCGGCGGCCACGGCATCGGCTCTACGATGCACCAGGATCCCCACGTCTCCAATTCCGGACGGCCCGGCCGCGGCTACCGTCTACGCCCGGGCTTGATGTTGGCGCTCGAGCCGTGGGTCATGGAGGACACCGACGAACTCGTCACCGACCCGGACGGATGGACCCTGCGGAGCACGACGGGGTGCCTCACCGCGCACAGCGAGCACACCGTGATCATCACCGACGACGGTGCAGAAATCATGACGCTGCCGAAATCCTGACCCGACGGCCACGGGGTCAACCGTTGCGATCACGGTGAACGGATCCCTGGCGGAACTGCGGATCGTCGACGACTCTGTGTCTGTGAACGAGAACTGTCGCTGCCCACGATGACAATCCGTCCCGTGCCCGCAGCACCCTTGTCACAGGAGCCACCCGTCATGAGCACCGAAGCGACCGTCGTCGTTCGCATCTCCGATTCCGGCACGTCGTCCCTGCAGGGACTGACTCGCCCGCAACTGCGCGCACTCGCCGACGCCCTTCGCGGTGCCGCCAAGAGTTACGCCCCGCATGCAAAGATCCTGACGCACTTCGATGTACGCGTCAGCGAGCTCCACGCTCCCCTGGTGATCGACGTGCCCGCCCGCGATGTCATCCTCGGCGGCAGGAGCGTGCGACTGAGCCACACCGAGTTCGAGATCTTCGCGTATCTGGCGCAGCGCCCCCGCGTCGTCGTCGAGCCGGCCGTACTGCGCAGCGCCTGACCGTCACCGAGACAGGGCAACCGACCTGCGGCGACGGTTTCGGCGCACGACCACGAAGACCAACAGAGCAACAAGAACCACGGCGATGATCGCGCCCAATGCCGTCGCGCCGCGGAAGCCCGGCGCGCTGGTGTCGAGAGTGCGTTCGCCGGCATGAGCGGCGTTGCTGGTACCGAGAACGATGGTGAGCGTCAACAGGTTCGGGATGGCAGTGATGACGGCCAGGATCACCGATCCGATCGCCAATTGCTTTCCTGCCCTGCCCTTGCGGACCGACCACGCACTCCAGAAGAGCACCAGCGGCGCAAAGGTGCAGACGATGCCGAACAGCAGGCCCCACAGGATGCCCTTGGTGAACGAGCGGTCGGCCAGTTCCTCGACCCGCAGACTCCACCAGCGCGGCAGGAATGCCGCAAGGACGAAGTACGCGATCAGCAGCAGCACGATGCCCGCTCCGACGAGGATGGCGCGTCGCTTCCAGTTGGCCGAACTGGTCGACGGTGCAGGCGTGGTCGGATCGGCAGTCATGCCATCAATCGTAGAGCCTGCACAGCAGTGCCCCGGTCGTGTCGAGACCCGATCGTTAACTGAAAAAATCCGCAAAGAGGGACAGCGTTGGGCTTCGCTGCTCCACGGGACCGCGCCCCTCGGTAGGAGTGCGATACGGCCACAGCGCTCGTGCCAGCAGGCCGACCGACAGTCCGATCCACATCCACGACAGATCGCGTTGTACGAACGCGAGTGCTGCTCCGGCAAGCGTCTACTTCGCTCACGTTGTGGATGCATCATCGAGCGTGGACACCGAAGTCGATCGAGGATTGCTGCTATTTGTGTCGGGCGGCCGAGACCTCACACCCCTCGTGCCGACCGATCAGCCCTGATCTGACCCGAGTTGGAGTGATCGGTCGGGAAAAGGGGTGTGAGGTTACCCGAACAGGTCAGGGAATCAGAACGAACTTTCCGCGCGGGTGAGCCGTCTGCAGTTCGGTGTGTGCCCTTGCGACGTCGTCGAGTGGGAAGGCCTTGGCGACGGTCACCTCGAACACTCCCGCACCTGCCTGCTCCAACAGCAGCGGGGATGCGAGGCGTCGACGCTCCATGCTCGCCGGCCCGCCGACGGTGAGAAACCCGTCTGACGACGCCCGTTCGAAGGCTGCGGTAGTCACCAATCTCGCTCTGTCCGTCAGAAATTCGAGAGAGACGTCGACGGCCTCGTCGGTGCCCACCGTGTCGATTGCCGCATCCACCCCATTCGGTGCTGCTGCTCGCACCCGGTCGATCAGTCCGTCGCCGTATTCGACGGGCTCGACACCATAGGACCGGAGCGCCTCGTGATTCTGAGCGCGGGCAGTCCCGATAACGGTGGCACCGCGCTCCTTCGCGAGCTGAGCCGCCACAGATCCGACACCGCCCGCAGCGCCGTGCACGAGCACCGTGTCGCCGCTCGTCACCCCGACGGATTCCAGTGCGTCGTAGGCGGTTCCGGCTACCGCGAGCACGCCGGCAGCGACGTCCCAATTCAGATTCGCCGGCTTCGGGAACACGAAACGCGCGGGCGCGGCAATCTTCTCGGCGTACGTACCGTTCACGCCGGAGACGATCACCTCGTCGCCGACGGCGATCGGACCCACCGGGCCCTCGACGGCTCCGCCGACCGCCACCACGATCCCCGACGCCTCGCTGCCCAATGCGATCGGAAGCTTGGATTCGTCGGTGCCGAACGCACCGCTGTAGCTCTTGAAGTCGAATGGATTGACGCCGATCGCCTTCACCTCGACCACCACCTCACCCTCGGCGGGTTCGGGTAGCTCTCGTTCGACGATCTCGATGACTTCCGGTCCACCGTAGGACGCTGCAACTGCCGCTTTGGTCATGCGTCGTACAACGACCGACACGGTGCAAAATGTTCCGGTCCGACTCCCCAACGACGATTCAGGAGGCCCGGTTGCACGACCAGCTCCGCGGTCGGCCGGAACGTACCGGCGTGATGTTCGAGCACTTCGGCGATGCATCGAATCTCGACGATCGAGTACGGCACGCCTCCTGTCGGCGAGTTCGTCGTGCCGATCGCGGCCGTCTGTTCACTCGAACCGTTCCACGACGCGATTGCGCATCAACGCAGTCGGCATGTGAACGGGGAAATCGGCATCGACATGCGCAGACCGACCGGTCCGAGCGAACAGCATGAGCCGTACCCGACTCAGACGGCCACCGGCAGTTCGGAACTTCCACTGCCGCAGAGGTCCGAATCCGCATTCTGTCGAACAACTTTCGACCCGTTCACATCCAGGCGATGCACCCAATAGCCGATCGTGTCGTCTGCGGCGGAGAACCTATCGAGCACTTCGATGCACATCCAGGTGGCGACGGAAAAATCCTGTTCCTCACCATCGAGACCGACCAACGCAACTTCGTCTCCGATTGAGAGCAAGGCACACTCGACTTCCGAACCACTGGCCTCCAGCCACTCCAAGGCGCGACGGAGGAGTGACCAATCCGATTGGGGCACAGGCTCGGAGGCGGATTGTCTGCACAGTTCCGCTGCGGCGGCGAGCGCATCCACAACCGGTCCCGACATTGCACCGTCCAATTCGACGAGCAAGCCTCGATCCGAATCGATCAGGTCTGCCATGAAATTCCAGCGGGCCGACGGGTCCGTGGCCTCGGGCCACAGTTCCGTCGAGCCGAACTGCAGTCGGGCAATCAGTTCTTTCGGCGAACTGCACGAAGCCGCGCAGCGAAATGCGTCGTTCATGTCGATCATCCCCATTTGGGTCTAGCCGCAACAACGGACACCGGCTCGGAATCGAGGCCGGAATACTGGCCATGCAGTGGCTTTCGTCACCGAAACAAGCAACGCTGCTATGGTCGTTACGTCTGCCTTGCCCGTTATTGAACGCCGTGACCAGCGACAGCGCGACTCGGCGTTACACAAAAACGACAACGTCACAATTTTTGAGCCGAGTTATCCACCCCACAACGTGATACCTGGACGTGTAGATGTCGCTCCGTCGTGAGATCCAAGATCCCGCGAACGTGTGTTCGAAAGTTTGTCGGTGGGTCGCGGTAGATTCTGCTCATGCTTTCGGGGGACGGCGGATCAGGGGTGGACGGCATCGAGACGGTGCCGCCCGCCCCTGTTGTGTCCGATCCCGAGTTGTCGGTGTTGGTGGACGCGGTGGATTCCGCGGTCGCGGAGTTGGCCGGGCAGGCGTCGGTGGCGTGGTCGAATGCCGACCGGCGTGCGGTGATCCAACGGATGGAAACGGTCACCAGGTCACTGACCGCGCACTCGTACACCTGGCTCAACGAACTGATCACCCAACACGGCCTCGACGTGTATCCCGGGTCGGTGCCGTCGTCGGTGGCATGGATGCTGCGGATCACCCCACGAACCGCAGGCGCACGAGTGCGTCTGGCCGCGGATTTGGGTGACCGCACCTCCTTCTCCGGTGAAGTACTGCCGCCGCTGCTGCCGCACACTGCCGAAGCACTGCGGGCCGGGTTGCTCGATGCCAAGCATGTCCAGATGATCCGCGAATTCTTTCGGCACCTGCCCAAGGACGTCGATCCGCAGACCC
>CAUQEL010000017.1:0-131565 GCA_963517305.1 uncultured Rhodococcus sp. | reverse complement strand
TTGTCCGTTCCCCGCGTTCACGCCGACTGTCTCACGATCAGCCTGACAAAGAACGGAGAATGCGCGCATCTGACAAATGCGCGCGCGTTTGCGGGGAATCTGCGACGGAAAATTCAGCGCTGGTGGCGCGGTTTCCAGACCACCAGGGCATTGCGCTGGATCGGGACCAGGTCGCGGCGATAGCTGGCGTGCACGTTGGCCAAATCCTGGGCCAGCTCGGACACCCGAGCCTGCAGTGCCTCGACCTGATTGGTGAGCTCGATGATGCGCTTGATGCCGGCGAGGTTGACGCCTTCGTCCTGCGAGAGTCGCTGCACTTCGCGAAGCAGTGCGACGTCACGCGGGGAGTAGCGTCTACCTCCGCCGGTGGTGCGATGAGGAGTGACCAAGCCGAGTCGATCGTAGGTTCGCAGCGTCTGCGCGTGCATGCCGGCCAACTGCGCCGCGACGGAGATCACGAAGATCTGGGCGTCGGGGTCAGCTTGCCCGCCACCGGCTTTCGCAGGTCCGCCCTTGGGAGGGACCGACATCACACACCTGCCCACCCGGCCCGCGGGTCGAATCCGCTGGCCTTCTCGGCTTCCAGATAAGTCTTCAGAGCGTCGGTAGCAGCATCGTCCAGTTTCTGCGGGACGGCAACTTTGACGGTCACCATCAGATCGCCGGTGCCGGATTTCTTCGGGATACCGCGTCCACGTACCCGCAACACTCGGCCGTCGACGGTTCCCGGCGGCACCTTCACGCCGACGCGACCTTCGAGGGTGGGCACCGACAGCGTGGTGCCGAGCACCAGTTCGCCGTAGCTCACCGGAACGGTCACCGTCAGGTCGTCACCGGTGCGGCCGAACACCTTGTCGGGCTTGACCCGAACCGTCACGAACAGGTCGCCGGACGGCGCTCCGCGCAATCCCGCTTCGCCCTGACCGGCGAGGCGCACCTTCTGACCGTCGTTGATGCCGGCCGGGACGCGCACGGTGATGGTGCGGGTGCGGTTCTGCACTCCGGTTCCGCGGCAGTCGACGCACGGGTCGTCGATGATCGATCCGCTGCCGCGGCAGTCGTCGCACGGCTCACTGAAGCCGAACGCGCCCTGGTTTCTGTTGACGACGCCTTGGCCGTTGCACTTGGGGCACACCCGAGGGCTGGTTCCTGGCTTTGCGCCGCTGCCATGGCAGGTGGTGCACGAGGACGGGCTGGTCAACTTCAACGGGACCGTAACGCCCTGTGCCGCTTCACGGAACTGCAGCGAGGTCTCGGTTTCCACGTCGCTGCCGCGTCGGGGCCGGTTGTTCTGGGGGCGCTGCTGCGCGCCGCCGCGGTTGAACAGGCCACCGAACAGGTCGCCGATGCCGCCGTCGCCGCCACCCTGACCGAAGATGTCGCCGACGTCGAAGGTCTGGCCACCGCCGCCGCCGAATCCGCCTGCACCAGGCGAGAATCCACCGCCGCCGCGGCTACCGAAGCCGCCCGAGGCGAACAGCCGTCGCGCCTCGTCGTATTCCTTGCGCTTGGCCGGGTCGGCGAGCACGGCATGCGCCTCGCTGACCGCCTTGAACTTGTTCTCGGCCGAGGCGTTGCCGGGATTGGCGTCGGGATGGTTGTCCCGGGCCAACTTTCGGTACGCCTTCTTGATCTCTTCTGCCGTCGCGCTGGAGGAAACGCCCAGCTCCTTGTAGAAGTCCTTCTCGATCCACTCCCGCTGGCTCACCGGGCGTTTCCTCCTCTCGCGCTATTTCTTCTACTGCTCGTCGGATGCAGGTGCATCCGATTCTTGTGTCGCACTGTCGACGACGCCGACCATCGCGGTCCGCAGGACGCGCTCGCCGAGCTTGTAGCCCGGACGCATCAGCGTTCCGACAACGGGACTGCTGCCGTCGCCCTCATGGGAGACGGCCTCGTGGATGGCCGGGTCGAAGGCGTCGCCCTCGGCTCCGAAAGTGGTCAGGCCGATGTTCGAGAACACCCCTGCCAACTTGTCTGCCACTGCCTTGAGCGGTCCGGTTTCGAGATCGCCGTGCTGGCGGGCTCGCTCGAGGTCGTCGAGAACCGGAAGAAGCTGCGAGACGACGGACGCCTTCGCGTTCTCCGCTCCGGACTGCTTCTCGCGGTCGGTGCGACGCCGGTAGTTGGCGTACTCCGCCGAGACGCGCTGCAGATCTGCGGTGAGCTCGGCGACCTGCGTGTCACGCGGGTCTTCCACTACGTCACCGTCGACGGTCCCTTCGTCCACCGAGTCGGGCTGGGGCGCAGCCCCGGTGCCCACCAGGGGCTCCGGAACTGCGTCACCTTCCCGTACTTCACCGGTCTCGGGATCGATCTTTCGCTTGTCCACGAAAGTGACCGGTTCTTTCTCGGTGTTGTCCGACGTCACTTCTTGTCCGTGTCGTCGGCGGGCTCGTCGACAACCTCTGCGTCGACGACACCGTCGTCAGCGGCCTGCGCGCCACCCTCTGCGCCGCCCTGCTCCTTGGCCTGAGCCTCGTAGATGGCGGTGCCGAGAGCCTGCGACTCGGTCGAGAGCTTCTCCACGGCGGACTTGACTGCCGAGATGTCGCTGCCCGCGAGAGCCGTCTTGGCGTCGGTGATGGCGGTTTCGACGCGTCCCTTGAGCTCGGCGTCGACCTTGTCCTCGTTGTCCTTGACGAACTTCTCCGTCTGGTGGACGAGGGACTCGGCCTGGTTGCGGACCTCGGCCTCTTCGCGACGAGCCTTGTCCTCGTCGGCGTGAGCTTCCGCGTCGGCGACCATGCGATCGATCTCTTCCTTGGACAGGCCGGAGCCGTCCTGGATCTTGATCGTGTTCTCCTTGCCGGTGCCCTTGTCCTTGGCCGTGACGTGCACGATGCCGTTGGCGTCGATGTCGAAGGTGACCTCGATCTGCGGGACGCCGCGAGGAGCCGGGGGCAGCTCGGTCAGCTCGAAGGAGCCGAGGAGCTTGTTGTGCGAGGCGATCTCGCGCTCACCCTGGAAGACCTGGATCTGCACCGAGGGCTGATTGTCGTCAGCGGTGGTGAAGGTCTCGGACCGCTTCGTCGGGATGGTGGTGTTGCGCTCGATGAGCTTGGTCATCACGCCACCCTTGGTCTCGATGCCGAGGGACAGCGGCGTGACGTCGAGGAGCAGAACGTCCTTGACCTCACCCTTGAGAACACCGGCCTGCAGTGCAGCGCCGACGGCCACGACCTCGTCCGGGTTGACGCCCTTGTTGGGCTCGCGTCCACCGGAGAGTTCCTTGACCAGCTCGGACACGGCGGGCATACGCGTCGAACCACCGACGAGCACGACGTGGTCGATGTCCTTGACGGCGATGCCGGAGTCCTTGACCACTGCCTGGAACGGCGCACGGGTGCGATCGAGCAGGTCGGAGGTGATCTTCTGGAACTCCGAGCGGCTGAGCTGCTCGTCGAGGAACAGCGGGTTCTTGTCGCCGTCGACCGTGATGTACGGGAGGTTGATCGAGGTGCTCTGCCCGGAGGACAGTTCGATCTTCGCCTTCTCGGCGGCCTCACGCAGACGCTGCAGCGCCATCTTGTCCTTGGTCAGATCGATGCCGTTCTGAGCCTTGAACTTGTCGACGAGCCAGGTCACGATGCGCTCGTCCCAGTCGTCGCCACCGAGGTGGTTGTCGCCGGACGTCGCACGGACCTCGACGACGCCGTCGCCGATTTCCAGCAGCGAGACGTCGAACGTGCCGCCGCCGAGGTCGAACACGAGAATGGTCTGCTCGCTGTCGCCCTTGTCCAGGCCGTATGCGAGAGCAGCCGCGGTGGGCTCGTTGACGATGCGCAGGACGTTGAGGCCGGCGATCTGGCCGGCTTCCTTCGTGGCCTGACGCTGAGCGTCCTCGAAGTAGGCGGGAACGGTGATGACCGCGTCGGTGATTTCTTCACCCAGGTAGGCCTCGGCGTCGCGCTTGAGCTTCTGCAGCGTGCGCGCGGAGATTTCCTGAGGGGTGTACTTCTTGCCGTCGATCTCCACGTTCCAGTCCGTGCCGACGTGGCGCTTCACGGAGCGAATCGTGCGGTCGACGTTGGTGACCGCCTGGTTCTTCGCGGGCTGGCCGACCAGCACTTCACCGTTCTTGGCGAAAGCGACGATCGACGGGGTGGTGCGTGATCCCTCGGAGTTGGCGACGACAACCGGTTCGCCGCCCTCGAGGACGGACACGACCGAGTTGGTGGTCCCGAGGTCGATACCGACCGCACGAGCCATAATGTTTCCTCCTGTTAGTGCTGGGGTTCAGTCCCTGGGTGAGCGAACTCCGCTCAAGTTTGCACAACGCGATCTGTCGCGTCAACTTCCAACTTGAGCCTTACCCACTCAAGGCTGCTGACCTGCACAACGGAGGGTGTGCCGAATTTGTTCCCCGGAGGAGCGCTGCGCGCATGTGAGCGGAACTTCGTAGTGGACTACGAAGTTCCGCTCACATGGGGACAGCAGTACGCCGCGACGATCAGCAAGGATCGTCGCGGCGCAGCGGGGAGAAAGTGTTGCGGAAGGAACTACTCGGAAGGCTCCTCATCCGGTGCGGGGATGCAGCTGTAGCTGAGCAGTCCACCGGTGATGTTGTCGAGGAAGTTAGCGTCGAGTGCACTGGCGAACGCCGCTGCACCTGCGGGGCGAGCAACCCATTCGCGATCGACGGAAGGCACGGTGTACGTCGCTATCTCGCCGGCCTCGATGGTCGCCTCGGTGTTCTGACCCTGCACGCCCGGCAGAGCGCCGTAGTTGACGTTGACGTTCGACGCGTCGTCCGCGCCCACGTTCTCGACCTTGACCTGCAGTGCGACGACGCCACCTTTGGGTGCGTCCTCGACCGTAATGTCGCAGACAGCGGCCATGGTGACCACCAGGTCGGGGCTTTCGAGAACCACCGAGCCGAGCGGGCCGACGGGCTCGGTTTCGGGCTCGGCCGATGCGGCAGGTGCGAGGGCAACCGCACCGATGGCGGCGGCCAGAGCGGCCGTCGAGGCCAGGATCGATGTGCGGGCAAGACGTCGCATGAACAACTCCTGTAACTGAAGGGGGTGTGACTCATGAGTCTGGTGTGACAGATGGGTCAGTTGGTACCTGACTCACTATGTCCTATACGAATCCGACATTCCACACCAGGCGGTCTCGATTCGATGACGTTCGCATATCGAAGAAAAAGGCCCCTGACGAATCACATCCGTGTAGTTCGGCGTAGGTTTCACCGGTCGGTGAGCCAGGTTTCACCGGTCGTCGATTAGGGGAACCACAACCCTGCGGATCGGCCGCGCCCTACGTAGGGTTGAAGAAAAGCGAGGCTACGGAGGCACATGGATCCCGAAGTGCAGCACGAACCGAGCGAGATCACCTACGACGAGAAGTTCTATCCGGCTCGGCCGAAACCACTTCGACCATCAGTGCGTCGCGCCAATCGGAGCAACAGTCCCACCCCCGACAGCGAGCCGGTGGCGTCGAACCCCGAGTACGTGGACTGGCTCACCGAACAGTCGATGCTGCGCGACGCCAAGTTGATCGCCGAGCAACTCTCGGGCAAGGGCAGCATGTGGCAGAACCCGTATGCCGATCCCGATCCTCGCGCCGCCGTCGAGCGCGCACCGGTGTGGTTCACCGCGTACCCCATCTCGGTGATCAATGCCCCGCACACGAGCTTTCTGAGCACTCTCGGCGACGAGAAACTGTGGCAGGCCTTCTCCGAAATCGGTGTCACCGCAGTGCATACCGGCCCGGTGAAGGTGGCAGGCGGCATCCACGGTTGGCGTCCGACCCCTTCGGTCGACGGACACTTCGACCGAATCGGCATGCAGATCGACCCCGCATTCGGATCGGAAGAAGAGTTCCGACGCCTCTGCGTGGTGGCTTCCGCGTACGACGGCATCGTGATCGACGACATCGTGCCCGGCCACACCGGCAAAGGTGCGGACTTCCGGCTCGCCGAGATGGCCGTGGCCGACTACCCCGGCATCTACCACATGGTCGAGATCGAACCGCAGGACTGGCATCTGCTGCCGCGAGTGCGCGCCGGGGCCGATTCGCAGAACATCGACGCCGAGGCCGAGGCCAATCTCGCTCGCGCCGGCTACATCATCGGTCAGCTGCAGCGCGTGATCTTCTACGAGCTCGGCGTGAAGGAAACCAACTGGAGCGCAACGCCTCCCGTCGTCGGCATCGACGGCGTCGAGCGTCGTTGGGTGTACCTGCACTACTTCAAGGCCGGGCAGCCGTCGATCAACTGGCTCGATCCCTCCTTCGCTGGAATGCGACTGGTGATCGGCGACGCATGCCATTCCATCGCCGATCTGGGCGCAGGAGCATTGCGGTTGGACGCCAACGGTTTTCTCGGTGTGGAGCGTCGAGCCGAAGGACCGGGCTGGTCCGAGGGCCACCCGCTGTCCGAGGCAGCGAACCACCTGATCGCCAGCGTGGTGCGCAAGATGGGCGGGTTCACCTTCCAGGAGCTGAACCTGACGATCGACGACATCAAGGCCATGGGAGCCAACGGTGCCGATCTGTCGTACGACTTCATCAATCGCCCGGCCTATCAGCATGCGCTCGTCATGGGAAACACCGAATTCCTCAGGCTCACCATGACTCTGGCCCGCGATCACGGCGTCGATACGGCGTCTCTGGTGCACGCGTTGCAGAACCACGACGAGATGACGTTCGAGCTCATCCACTTCGCCACCCTCCATGCCGAGGACGAGTTCACCTACGGCGGCGAGGCAGTCAAGGGCAGCGATCTGGGCGATCGCATCCGCGGTGAACTGACCGATCGACTCACCGGGCGCTGGGCCCCGTACAACCGGACGTTCACCACCAACGGAATCGCCTGTACCACAGCAAGTGTGATCACCGCATCGCTCGGCATCCGCGATCTGGATCGGATGGACGAGCGGGACATCGAGACGGTCAAGCGGGCCCACCTGCTGCTCGCGATGTACAACGCGTTGCAGCCGGGGGTGTTCGCACTGTCCGGTTGGGATCTGCTGGGCATCCTGCCGATCGCGGCCGACGAGGTCGACGACCTCATCCGCGAAGGCGACACCCGCTGGATCAACCGCGGCGCACACGATCTGATGGGTTACTTCCCCGAGGCCGTGCGCTCGGAATCGGGCATCCCGCGCGGGCGCAGCCTGTACGGCTCGCTCCCGGAGCAGCTGGCGGATCCACAGTCGTTCGCTCGCCAGCTGGCGCGAATCATCGAGCTGCGCAAGAAGTTCGGTATCGCCACCGCCCAGCAGATCGACATCCCGACGGTCTCGCACAAGGGGCTGCTGGTGATGGTGCACGAGCTCGGGCAGGGAACCATCCAGGCCACGGTGCTCAACTTCTCGTCCGAGGAGATCAGCGCGACCATCCAGTCGAAGCATCTGGTGCCCGGCACCACTGCCATCGACGTGTCCGATGACAACGAGATCGCGACCGTCGACGAGCTGAACAGCTTCCCGATGACCCTGCGTCCGTACGAGGGTGTGCCGGTGGTGCTGCGCTGAGACCGCGACTCGTCACCGCCGACGGATAGAATCCTGCACGTGGCCGAAGAACAGAACGACCCTACATCGCGCAGGCCCCGGCCTCCCCGTCCGCAACCACCGCGGCCCGATGTTGCCGTCGAACCGTTGCGGCCACGGCAGGAGCCCGCTCACTCGGTTCTACCGAAGGTCGCGAGTGCTCTGTGGGCGCTGACAGCGGCGCTCATCTTCGCGTTGGCCGCTGCCATCGCCCTGAACTGGGAGTCGGTGCTCTCCGGCGTCGAAACTGCGGTCTCACAGCAGGATTCGACGGCCAGTGCCGCCGACGTCCGGAACACCGCCTCGGCGACGCTGCTCTCCAGCGGGGCCGCAGCGGCGGTGCTCGTGCTGCTGGGATTCGTCGCTCTGAATCTACTGCGCAACGCGGCGATGTCGTCCAAGGTCCTGATGGGAGCGGTCGGACTGCTGACCATCGGGGCGGCAGTCACGTTCTCGACCTTCGTGTCCGACGCCTCCGCCCTGCTCGGTGGCGTGCTGCAGTGGGGGCCGTTCGTGGTGGCGGGCACTGCTGCGGCCGCGACGATCGTGGCCCTGATGCCCCGCGGATCCTCACGCCAGTGAGGCGAGTATCCCTTCGGCGCTGCGGGCCGCGGTAGCGCACGAGGTAGAGGTGAACCGGTCCAGCAGTGGATGCTCGGACAATGCGCGCCACTTGTGCACGGCCGCCAGCGCGGTGTCGCGCTGCTGAGCGCGTCCGGCATCGGGAGGCAGATCGAGACGTTCGGTGGCGGCGATGCCGAAGCCGCCGATGATGCGCTGCAGCTCGAGCAGTGCGCCGTCGGGCAGTTTCGGAGTGGTGGAGCGTAAACGGCCGAGCAGACGCAGTTCGGCAAAACCGTGCACGTCGGCGAGCATTCGGCCGGCCTCGGTGCGCAGCGCGCGAGATTCCGGCCTGAACTCCAGGATCCGTTGCAGCGCAACCAGAGCCGAGTGCAACTTCAACTGGTCGGCGCGTTGACCGAATTGCACGTCGATCACCGAGCGTAGTTCGGTCAGCCCGCTGCGCTCGACCAGATCGGCAGCCAGCGTGGGTGAATCGCGTACCCCGAGCCGAATCAACGTCACTGCCATCCGAATACCGAACAGCCCGAAACGGTCGACGATGCTGGCGCGCAGCGATGCATCGACCGGTAGCGTGCTCTCCGCCCGCACGAATCGATCGGCCGAGAGCATTGCCAGCTGCAGATCCTCGGTCGGCACCGTGGCCAGCATCTCGAACGCAGCGAACTCGTTCTGCCGCAACGTTTCCGCGCCGAGCGCCAACAAACCTGCGACCGGAACAACCGCCTGGCACAGGCCGGTGGCCTCGAGTTCCGATGCGAACCGCGCAGCGACCTCCTTGGCCGACATCATCGCGTCCATCCGCCCCGAACCCACCTCGTCGGCCCGCGAGACGACGCCGATGACACCGAGCGGGCCCGAATCGCCGCCCACGTGCGCACCGATCTGCCCGAGGAACGACACATCGGTCGCATTGAGGGTGCGCAGCAGATACACGACGGCGTCTGCACCCGATGACGAGTTCTCGGGCGTGAGCATCGCCAGCGTGCGTGCCGACACGTCTCGCGAGAGAGACGAGGTACCGGGGGTGTCGATGATCGTCGTCTGCGCCAAAGCGCTTGCAGGCCATTCGACGTCCAATCGATCGACCTGCGCGGCCGTCAACGACCCGAGGTCGAAGGTCAATCGTCCGTCGCGCCGTTGCACCGGCACGTTCGCGGCCCGGTCGCCGTCGTACCAGGCCGTGACGGCGGGAGCGACGCCGTTGCGATACCACGTGACGACCTTCGTGCACTCCGTGGCGTCGGTCGGCGCAATATCCTGCCCGACAAGAGAATTGAGCAGGGTGGACTTGCCTGCCTTGAGCGATCCCGCGAGCGCCACCCGCAGCGGCTCGTCGAGGCGGTACAGGCATTCGTCGAGCATCCAGGACGCTTCGGCGTCACCGGAGTACGTCGATCGTGCCGCCGAGATGAGGTCGCGTGCCCGGTCCAGAGCCGCCACGCTCATACCGCGACGTCCTTGACCAGTGCCGCTGCCCGAGAGTTCAGTTCGGCCACCACCCGCATCTCGGTTTCCAGCGCAGCGATGCGAGCAGCCCGGTCGGTGTTGTCGGCAGCGGCGGCTTCCTGCGCCGAGCGGAGCGACTCGTTGAGCGAACGCAGCGTCTGCTCGGCGATCGAGGTGAAGTGATCACGCAGGACTCGCTGAATCTGCCGCAGCCGGTCCTTGGACTCCTTGCCCACCTGGAAGCTGACGTCGTCGGTGAAACGCCTGATCGCGATCTTGGCCTCGGAACGCCGCGCTTTGACGCGGTTCTCCTTGTCCTCCTTGTACGCCTTGGTGCCCAGGAGCACGCCCGCACCGATCGAAATCGGGTTGAGCAGACTCAATCCGACAAACGTGGTGATCAGGCCGAACATCAGCACACCGCCGTAGGATCCGCGCATTCCCACCAGAACCTTCTGCGTGATTCCGATGCGACCGGATTCCAGCTCGGCCAGGGACGAAACGGGATCGAGGACGTCGTCCAGATCGCCTAGATCGAGATCGGGCAATGCTGCCGCCCCGGACGAGGCGAAGTGTTCGGCCACCAACTCCGAAAGCCACAGTGCCCGTTCGTGCGCCCAGACGAAGTTGTCGCCCACCGACGCGGCGATCTGCTCCTCGAGCCACTCGCCGAGCTGCGGCCAGTCCTTGCCCGGATCCCCCTCGTCGACGGTCTCTTCCGCTTCCCGGGTGACGCGCCGAAGCCGGTCGCGCAGATCGTGATCGATGTCGGAGGCGAGATCGGCGATTCCGTCGCCGAGCGTCTGCTGCCACTGCGACGAACGCTTGTGCAGCTCCTCGGCTGCGGACTTGGCGCGCTGCAGTCCGGCGACGGCAGCGGCGGCCCGCTCCGGATCCTTCAGGGCCGCAAGCTCACTGCCGAACGAGAGCGTCAGATGTTCGGTGACCGAGCGGACATCGAGCGAGACCGAGGAACGGGCCAGCACATCCGCCCGGGCCACCACGTCGTCACGCAGAAACGCGTAGAGCTGCTGGAAACCGGACTCGGCGTTGAGTTCCTCGTCGTTCAAACGCAGTGCGTGCGAACGCAACAGAGACGACACCGGCAACATCTGGACGTCGATGCCCGCACGGTCCAGGTGTCCACGATTGGCCTCGACGATCTGCCGCCAGTGCGGATACAGATCGATCTTGGTGATCAACACCGCAACGGCCGGGCACAGTCCCTGCACCTGTCGGAGAAACGACAACTCCGGCTCGGTGAATTCGCGGGAGGCGTCGGACACGACGAGCACCGCGTCGGCCGACGGAATGAGACCCAATGTGCCTGCCGCGTGGGGATTCGTGTGCCCGCCGACTCCAGGAGTATCGACCAACACCAGACCGTCGGCGAGCAACGGGCTCGCCACCCCGATGTCCAGGCGCAACACTTCACGGCCTTGGGCCCGCGGACTGGCCGGGGTGACCGTCGTGATCTCCTCGGGTGGAACATCGACTCGGATGGGCTCGTTGCCCGGATCCGCGAGTACGAGCTGCGCGGACAGGCTCTCGGCGTTGGACACCACGGTCGGGATGGCGGTGGTCTCGTCGTCGCCGACCGAGCACACCGTCAGATTGAGCAGCGAATTCACGAACTGACTCTTGCCCTGCTTGAGCGGTCCGACCACGATGATGCGTCGTCGTGGATCCAACACTCGCGAGCGCGCCGCCTCGACTCGATCCACCAGGTCGGATCTTCCCGCCGATGTCGCGACCGCCGCGGTGCGGCTCAGCAGCTCGGCCAGCTCCGTAGATTGCCCGTCCATACGCTCGTGTTCACAACCGTTCTCGTCGACTTCCGCAGTACCAGGGCTCCACTGACGCCCAGGAACGAACTCTAGCGACGACTCGGCCCCGAGTGTCGGTGAACACTCGGGGCCGAGTCGTGTCAGAACCCGCCCGCAGGCGACAGGATCAGGGCTGCGTCGGGTCGAAGTCGTGATCGACGGTCACATGTCCCAGCGAGTCCGCTGCGGAATCCACCGAACCGTGCAGGCTCGATTCGCTGAACAGACTCGAATCGGTCTCGCCCTGACCGAAGACGTCCGAGTCGACGCTCGACCAGCCGGTGCCGGACGCGGTAGCCGTGGAATCGAACGAGCTGGACTGATCGAACGATCCCGACGCCGCGGAGGAAAGGCTGCCGCCGACGTCTGCCAGTCCCTCGGCACCCGACTGCAGGCCACCGGTGAGGCTGCCCGCGGCCTGGCCACCGATGTCGGCAGCGGAATCAAACCCGCCGCCCGCGGAAGCCGCAGCGTTGACACCAGCATCCAAACCCGCATCCACAGTGGACGCGAAGTCGCCTCTGATCGAAGCGCCGGTGTCCAGTCCCGCACCGACGGTGGAGGCGAGTTCTCCTCCCACCGAGGTTCCCGCATCGACGACTCCTCCCGCGGCACCTTCGAGGCCCGCGCCTGCGGATGCTGCTGCGTCGATTCCGCCGCTCACCGCGCCGGTGACGGCTCCGTCGAGTTCGGCACCGGCCGAGGCCGCAGCATCCACGCCGCCTGCGACTCCGCCTGCCACTCCGCCTGTGATACCGCTGCCGAGTCCGGCCAGACCACCGGTCAGGCCTGCACCGGCGTCACCCACACCGGCGAGCCCACCGGTCACATCTGCACCCACATTCCCGACGGCCGCAAGACCACCGGTCAGATCAGCACCCACATTCCCGACGGCCGCAAGACCACCGGTCAGATCAGCACCGACGTTTCCGACACCCGCAAGACCACCGGTCAGATCGGCACCGACGTTTCCGAGGCCTGCGAGTCCTCCGGTGAGGCCCGCGCCCAGTCCGCCGAGTCCGGCCAGGCCGCCCGACAGGTCTGCGCCCACTCCGCCGACTCCGCCGAGTGCTGCTTCGACGGTTCCCGAGAGGTCTGCTCCGGCGGCAACCGCAGTGTCGATCGCTCCGACGAGTCCTGCGCTGACGTCGGCTCCGGCACCGAGTGCGGCTCCGAGGTCGAGTGCGGCGCTGGTGTCGAGTACCGATTCGAGGGCGGTACCGAGCTGGGCTCCGGCTGTTCCTCCGACGCCGAATGCCGTTCCGAGGATGCCTTCGAGGCCGCCGGCAACTCCGCCGGCAACTCCACCTTCGAGTCCGCCGACGAGTCCGCCGCCGATGCCCGCGCCTGCTCCGATGGTGCCGTCGAGCGCAGCGTCGAGTGCGGCGGTGAGGCTGCCGACTGCGCTGGTGTCGAGGTCGAGCGCGGTTCCCAGTGCGCCGCCGACCACTGCGCCGATGTTGCCGCCCGCGGCCAGCAGTCCGTCGACGTCGAGGTCGGCGAGCGCACCGGCGTCGAGGACGGCTCCGAGTGCGGAACCGATCGAGCCTGCGATGGCGCCGTCTGCCGCGAAGAGCCCGCCGAGGCTCGCGCCGACTCCGCCTGCGAGGTCGCCGACCAGTGCGCCTCCGGCACCGAGCGCGCCGTCCAGTGCAGCTCCGATGTCGGTGGTCAGATCTGCTCCGACGGTTCCGAGTCCGCCGAGTGCGCCGCCGATTCCCGCGGTCAGAGCGGCACCGAGGTCGCCGGCGATGTCCAGTCCGGCTCCGGCACCGAGTACGGCGTCGAAGGCTCCGCCGAGGGCCGCGCCGAGCTCTGCTCCGACGGTTCCGCCGACTCCGAAGACCGCACCGAGAGCGCCTGCCAGGCCGCCCTGGATGTCGGCCAGTGCGCCGAGGTCCACGGCACCGGTTGCGCCGATCGCGGCGTCGAGTGCTGCCTGCAGCTGTGCTGCGATGTCTCCGCTGATCTCTCCGCCGATGCCTGCGCCTGCTCCGATCAGTCCGGTGAGCGCAGCGCCGAGTCCGACGGTTCCGCCGAGCAGACCGTCGAGGTCCAGATCCAGACCGCCACCGAGCCCGAGGCCGCCCTCGATGTCTGCACCGAGCAAGGCGTCGAATGCGCCGCCGAATGCGGTGCCGAGCTCCAGGCCGATCTGGCCTCCGACTGCCAGTGCTGCGGCGAGTGCTGCCTGCAGGGAGGCTGCGATCTCGCCCGTCACATCGACGCCGCCGGTCAGGCTGCCGCCTGCTGCGAGTCCGCCGCCTGCCACCGCGCCGGCGGCCAGTCCGAGCCCGGCCGACACTCCGCCGCCGAGGCTCGCGCCTCCGGCGAGTGCGCCCTCGAGTCCTGCGGATCCGCCTGCGCCCAGGATGGCCGAGAGCTGGCTGCCCGCACCGGCGAACAATCCCGACTCGGCGACCAGGGGTGCCACTGCGACGATGTCGGCATGGGTGACGTCGCCGAGTCCCGCAGCGGCCAGCGTCGTCTCGGGGTTGGCGCAGTAGGCCGCTGCGGCCTGGTCGTCGCGCAGCAGGCTGAGGATGAAATCGAGTACGGCGTTGGTAGCCATCGTGGGTCTCCTTGACGAGTGGTACTTCGTGGTTGATCACAAAGCTATGCACCGAAGAGCCCCCGGCCAACGGGGCCGATCCCCCCACTCCCCCGGGGGTTGCCAGGGGACTTCGGTTAGGGGATCTTGGTGCTTTAGGGGATTTCACTCGTTGTGCGCTCTAACCTGCTGTGAGACGTAACGAACAGACAGCTGCTGCCGACAGTGCGAGTGACGGCGGTAGTACTGACGGCAGGGCGAGACGAAGGCGGCGACAGTCAATGAACGGCAGGAGTGGAGCCCGCGGAATGACAGAGACAGGGCTCGGCATACGTATCGGTTCGGTGACGGCGGTGGCTGCACTGGACACCGATCCCGTCACCTCGGTGGTCAAGCGTTCGGCACTCGACCTCCGTCCGGGCGAAGCCCCGCGTCTGGCCGAGCTGTGGGACCGTTCGACGCGGAGTCTGATCAGCGGGTTCGCCGACCGGGTGGGCGATCCGGTGGAACTCATCGACGACGACGGCCGCAGTCACCGCGCCGAGGATCTGTACGCCACGGCTGCTCGCGCGCTCGTCGCCGAGGTCTCCGCCGGAACCGATGCCCCTCCTACCGTCGTCGTCACACATCCCACTCGCTGGACCGCGTACACCGCCGAGGTTCTCGGTGAAGCGCTGGACCGCGCAGGCCTCGCCGACGTCACGCTGGTCCCGGAGTCCGTTGCCACGATGCGGTGGCTCGAAGTCACGCGCGGGCCGCAGTCCGACGGCCTGGCCGTGGTCTACGACCTCGGCGCGACCGCACTCGACGTCACCCTGATGCGCACCGGCTCCGAGACAGGTCCCGTCGGGACCGGAGTTCACTCGCAGGAGTTCGGCGGAGCGCAGTTCGATCACGCGATCATGCAGTACGTCCTCGACACCGTCTCGGGAAGTCAGTCCTTCGAGTTCGATCCCTTCGATCCCGATACCGTCGGCGCGCTGGTGGAACTGCGGGCGCGTTGCGGTGAAGCGAAGGAACAGCTCTCCTACGACACGTCGACGTCACTGACGGTCGACCTGCCGGGACTGCACACCGAGGTTCGCCTGGTGCGCTCCGAGCTCGAAGAACTGGTGCGCGCTTCACTGCTGGGGTCGATCGGGGTGGTACGCGACGCCGTCACGGCCGCCGGCCTCGACGTCACCGACATCGATCAAGTGGTCCTCGTCGGTGGCAGTTCGGCCATCCCCCTGGTCGCCGAGCTCATGTCGTCCGAACTGCGGGCACCCGTGGTGGCCGGACCGCGGCCGGAACTGACCGTCGCCGTCGGTGCCGCGATACTCGGCAGCGACATCGCCGACGCGACCGCCGCCGACAACGCCGCAGCCCTGGCTGCGGTGCCCACGATGGCCGTGGCGTCCGCTGCGGCAGCCGCGCCGATGCCTCGTCCCACTCCGCGGCCCGCACCGACGCCCACCGCCGTCGAATCCGACGCGGGGATGTCCGGCCGGAAGAAGGCGGGTGTCGTGGCCGGATCCGTCCTCGCTCTCGCCCTTCTCGCCGGCGGAGGCCTGTCGGTGGGCACGGCGTTGACCTCCGACAACACCACTCCGGCCGAATCGAATGCGGAGACCTCGATCTCGAGCACCGAGACGCCGGGAACCACCGCGGCAGTAGCGGATGCCGCGACGACGACGGCGGCCACCGGCGAGAACGGCGCTGCCCCGACCGGATCCGGGGGCGCACCGACCACGGTGGTCAACTCCGACGGCACGGTGACGCAGATCGACCCCGCCACCGGTGCTCCGGTCGCGGGATCCCCGGCTCCGGCCGACAACGGCGCGGCCACGGTGCCGACCGTCCCGTCGGTCGCTGCCCCGGCCCCGGCCCCGGCCCCGGCCGGCAACGGCGCGGCAACCGTGCCGACCATCCCGCCGGTCGCGAACCCGACGATTCCGAGCTATCAGCCTCCGGCGGTGCAGGTTCCGCAGGCACCGAGCGTGCAGATTCCCAGCTACCAGGGCCCCACCCTCGGTGAGGTCGGACAGGGCGTCGGGAATGGACTCGGCGGAGTGGTCGGCGGTGTCGGTGACGGACTCGGCGGTGTCGTCGGCGGTGTCGGTGACGGACTCGGCGGAGCCCTCGGCGGCCTGACCGGCCGATAGGTCGACCGTGACCAGTACCCGTTCCGAGCTCGTCGGCGTCGAACGCGCCGATCGCTTCGTCCGTGATGCGCTCGACGCGAACGGATTTCATGTCGTCGTCGGAGTGAACGGCTCCGGTAGATCCGCTGTTCTCGAGTCCGTTGCGGCGGCGGCGGACGTGTACACCGGCATCATCGCCGACGCGCCGTCCGGCTCGACGGTTCTCGTCGACGACGCGCACCTGCTGCCGGAGCAGCGTCTCGACGAGATCGCCGCGGCTGCAACACGATCGGACATCACCCTGATCGTCGCCACCGCGCCGCGGAGTTTCGATTCGCGCATCGAGAAGCTGATCGCCTCCGCCGGTTCCAACCGATTGACACTGGTTCCGCTGGACAAGGTGGCCATCGCGGCGCGGGCAGCAGCGACCGTTCGGCCGATCTCGGCGTCACTCGCCGGCGCCGTCGCGAAGGCGACCGGCGGAGTTCTCGCCGCTGTCGACGTGGCCCTCGGCGCGCTCGGCGGCGACCGTTTGGATCCGGCTCCACTGCGCGTGGTCGCCGAATCCGTTGCCGAACAACACCGTCGGATGCTGATCGAGACCACAGACGACACGCGGGCACTGCTGCTCGCCGCTCGATTCGGCGTCACACCCGACCCTGTAACGGCCGCGCAGATCCTTTCGCGGGCGACCGATGTCGAGTCGATCGTCGACCTGGCCTGCAACTCCGGCATGCTCGACACCACGGGCACGTTGATTCCGTCGGCCGAAGCCCCACTGATCGAGATGATCGGCGATGGCCGCTGCCGCGTCCTGCTCTCGGCCGTCACCGAGGTCGCCACCCGATCCCGCCTGCTCGACGCCACCGCGGCACGTGCGTTGGCAGAGCGGGGCGTCGTTCATCCCGGTCTTGCCGATTTCCTCGTCCAGCAAGCTGATTCGGCTCCTGCCGATCTTGCCGGTGCCCTGTACGACGCGGCGGTCGATGCGGGATTCGATCCGCTGCTGCTGGCTGCGAGACGATCCGAGGTGGCGGCGGCCACCGGGGCTCTGGACGAGGCTGCGAGATTCGCCGATGTGGTTCTCGACAGCGCGGCCGGGTGCGATCCGACGGATCTGCGGACGGTGGTGCGAGTGTCGGCGTCGATTGCCGCGCAACGCGGAATGGCCTCGCGCAGTGCGCAGTTGTTCGCGTGGCTCGGCGAGGATCGACTGGGACCCGACGCCGTGTGGGCCGCCCTGTCCGCCGCGGCGGCCGGTGATCGCAGCGCCGCTGACCGTTCGATGACTGCCGTGTCCGCTCTCGCGCCGACGTCGAGTACCGCGTCGGGCACCCTGCTCGTCACGGGAGTGATCGGGTCGATCGATTCGCGCAGCGCTGCAGCGTCGAGTGCTGCTGCGAATGCACTGATGCGGTCGATGACGTTGACGGGCAGCGTTTCCGATCGCTCGTGTACCCCGGACACTCCCGCTGCTGTCTCGGCCCTGCACGCGGTGCACTGCGGTGACCTGCCCCGGGTCGATTCCATCGTGGCGCGGGCACTTCCCGAACACCGTCCTGGATCCGAGGCGCACACCAGACTGAGCCTCGTCGGGGCCTGGGCGTCGATGCTGCGGGGGGATACCGCCGAGGCCGGTGCCGCGATCGAGGCACTGCGGATTCCGGTGTCGCACGTGCGCAATCAATTGTTCCTGCACGCCATTCGGGTGGGCCTGGCTCGCAGGTCCGGTGACGCAGGGTCGCTGATCACGGCATGGACCCAGGCGCAGAACGTGATCGCCGAGTACTCCACCGACCTGTTCGCGCTGCTGCCCCTGGGCGAATTGCTCTTGGCTGCAACCCGTCTCGGCCAGGTGGACCGCGTCGAGCATCTGGTCGCGCAGGCCACCGATCTGCTCGCGGCGCTCGGCGATCCACCCGTCTGGGCGTCGGCGCTGCATTGGTACCAGGTTCAGGCGGCCATCGTGGCCCAGACTCCCGACGCGTTGGTGCCGCACGCCAAGGCTCTGGCCGCCGCCGCTCCGACCCATCCGTACAGCGCCGCACTCGCCGCTGCCGGTCGCGCATGGCTCGGGGTGCTGCAGGGCAGACCCGACGCGACCGAGGTGGAGAATTCCGCGCGCACACTCACCGCCTTCGGACTGCCCTGGGACGGAGCCCGATTGGCGAGCGAGGCCGCCCTGACCGTCACCGATACTGCGACGGCAACCTCGCTGCTGCACATCGCCAGGTCGTTGCGCCAGCCCAGCTCGACGGGGCGCGACAGCCCGAGATCGACGCCGCAGCCGACGGGCTCGTTGAGCGAACGCGAGGCCGAGGTCGCCGAACTGCTCGTTCTCGGAGTCACCTATCGCGAGGTCGGCAGCCGGCTCTACATCTCCCCGAAGACCGTCGAGCATCATGTGGCCCGTATCAGGCGCAGGCTCGGGGCGCAGTCGCGGTCGGAGCTGATCTCGATGCTGCGTGCCATGGGGTACGGGGCCTCGACCAGCGCGAGCGTGGACCCTGTAACTGTGCGAGGACCGGGAGCGACATAACGACCGAGCCCCACTCCCCGAGTCGAGAACAGGTAGTAGCCCCATGACCGAGCAGCCCGGCAGTGCGAGTGTCGGCGCACCGGATGTCGGCCTCTTCCTGGACGACGAGCGCGCCGTCGCCGCGGTGTCCCATCCGATTGCGCCCGGACCGTCGTTGCATCTGGCGTCGCTGCACTCGACCGTGCTCAACACTCATTCCGACGGCACCGTGTCGCTGGGCGACACGACCGACGACGAATCCGAGGCCTACACACGTTTTCTCGACTCCCTCGCCGACGGCGTGGGCGTCACCGGCAGCAAGGGCACCGTCTTCCCTGCCGAGCAACTGACGTCGATGGCTCTGCTGTGCCTGCTCACCGAGGTGGCGTCGTCCATCGATCTGCAGCCCGGTGACCTGGCCGCGGCTGCGGCCTATCCCGCCCGGTGGACGGCCGAGCAGGTGTTCGCGCTGCGTTCGGCGATGAACGCGCACGGGCTCGCACACGTCTCGCTGGTCGCCGAAGCGGAGGCGCTCGCGGCGTGGAACGCCTCGCTTCTGCCGACTCTGCAGAAGAAGGACACCGCCGTCGCCGTCGCGCGCGGTGCTGCGATTCTGGCTGCGCAGTTCCCCGTCGACGCCGTCACCGAGCGGTTCGCGGTGGTCGGCCCGACGAGATCCGACCGTCGCCCGCTCTTCGCTGCGGCAGCATTCGCCGCCGCGTTGACGGTCGGTGCTGCGCTCGTCGCACTGCAACTCGGAACGTCCACCGACACCACGGTCCCCACCATCGACAATGCCCAGGTGGTGCCGCCGACATCCTCGATCGGCTCCGGGTCGGGTGGACCGATCGACTTCCCCACAGTCGTCGTCGAGACGGCCGCCGAGATGGCTCCCGTCGTTCCGCTGCCTGCGAACACCACCGCGGAAGAGACGACCCCGACCGAAACCTCCGACCTCCCGCGGAGCGAGCCGACCGAGACCGACATCGAGACGCGCCCAGCGATCGAGGCACCCGGGGACACCGACCCCGAAGAGCCTCCGATCGTCGTCGAACCGGACCTGGAACTGCCGGTCGAGGAACCCACCGACGAGTCCACGCAGACTCCCGAATCCACCGAGGACGGCGAGCAGTCCGCATCGGATCAGGATCCGGCGGCCCGCGGCGGCACACCCTCCGACCCAGCGTCGAACGACTCATCGGCAGGGGCAACTCCATGAGCGGTGCCGGGCATCTCGGAATCACCGTGGGCAACACCAGGTCCGTCGCGGCCTACCGCGCATCGACAGCGGACGAACCGACGATCGTCGTCCTGCCGACAACCCTGCGATTCGACGAGGACGGCCGCGCCCACCTCGGCGAACCCGCCGACACGGCCCCGTTCACCCGGTTCGTCGATCTCGTCGGCCGGCAGGAGCATCTCGAACCCGACGCCGACGCATACCGCGCCGAGGACCTGATGGCCAATGCCGCCAACTGCCTCGTCACGATGGCGTCTGCGAAGGCCGGGGCGTCGAGCGACCTGCCCGTCACGACCATGACGTACCCGACGCGGTGGACCCGCGCCGCCGTCGCACTGCTGCGTGACGCCCTCGATCACACCGGCCTCACCGACGTTGCCCTGGTGCCCGACGCCAAAGCCGCCAGCGTGTTCGCCCAGCCGAGCCCGGGAGCGGCGGTCACGGTGGTCGACATCGGCGCCACCGGCACCGACATCTCCACCTATCCCGGAGGTGGGACGGTACGCACCACCGCCGTCGGCGGAGACGCCTTCACCGACGCACTCTTCGATCACGTAGTGACCGATCGCGAGCACATCGACCTGTCCGACGCGGCCGTCCTGGCGGCCCTTGCCGGCGTCGTCGCCTCATGCGAGGCGGCCAAGCAGACCCTGAGCACGGCCGACGTCGCCACGATCTCGGTCGAACTCCCGGGTGTCTCGCAGTCCACGACGGTCACGCGCGCCGAGTTCGCCGCCCTGATCGCGCCGTCGTTCCACGAACTCGACGTGCCGCAGTCCGGCATCGTGATCCTCACCGGCGGCAGCGCCGCGCTCCCGTCGATAGCGACGGACATCGGCGAACGCTCGTCCGGCCGAGTTCTCGTCGAGCCCCTCGCTGCCACCCGCGGCGCACTGTTGCTCGCCGAGGTCGAGGACGTCGACGGCAACTCCATGGTGACCGGTGCCGCGCCGGTCGTCACCCGCAACGACGGCACGGAATCCCTCGACACCGACGCCATCCCGGTCGTCGCACCCGCGAAGTCCCTTGCGTTCTCCGAGGCAATTCCTGCGGTCGCTCCGGTGTTCGACCATTCGGAATTTCGATCCGAGCCGATCGTGGCGGTGGACGAGAACGCCCCGACCACCGGTTACGCACCCGTCGGACCGGCCGTTGCCGCTGGATCGGTGGAGCCGAGGAAGGAACGCAGCGAGCGTTCGCGGACGATCGCCACCATCGTTGCCGGCGCTGCGGCAGGCGTGGTCATCGTCCTCGCGATCGCGGCAGTGAGCGGAGTGTTCGGTGACGCTCCCGCCGCGACGCCTCCGACGGTCACCGATGCCGGATTGCCGATCGTCACCTCGACACGCGCACCCTCGACCACCACCGCAGCCCCGGCCGAAGCCGTCGTCGTACCCGAGGTGATCGACGAACCGACGTTCGAGCCGTATGTGCCGCCCGAGCCTGCTCCCGTGCCTGCTCCGCCGCCCGCGCCGGTGCCCGCGCCGCCGCCCGTGGTGCCCACCACGACTCCTGTGGTCACCACGACTCCGGTGACGACAACCCCGGTCGCGACCACGCCTGCCACGACTACCACCTCGGTCGCGACCACCACCAGCGCGACAGACCCGCCTGCTCAGCCCTGAGCTGGGCGAACACTGATTCTGCGCCCGATGCCCTAGGGTGGGGCGCTGATGCCAAGCACCCGATGAAGGGATTTCATGCGTAACACCGGGGCGCTGCGTGCCGCAGTGCTGTGTTCGACGGCTTTTGTTCTTCTTGCTTCGTTCTCCGGGACAGCAGCTGCCGACCCCGTTGTACAGTCACCCGCCGATCAGCTTCCCCGCGAGCTCGTCGAAGCCGTACAGCGAGATCTGAAGATTTCCCCGCAGGAGTATCTCGATCGTGCCGCCCGCGCGCAGGAACTGTCTGCATACGCATCGGACTTCCGCGCCAGCCGTCCCGCAGATTTCGCCGGTGCCTGGATCGGACCCGACGGCAATGCCGTCGTCGCCGTCACCTCACCTGCTGCGGCACAGGCCGTCGCCAAGGACGGATACGCCACCGCGCAGTCGCCCGTGTCGGCAGACGGACTCGAGAAGTCGCTGGCAGACCTCAACAGTTGGATTGCCGGCCTCCCCCGCGAGATCTCCGAGCAGATCAACGGAACCGCCATCGACTTCATCGACAATCAGATCGTCATCGACCTGGTGAACAGTCCGATCGGTAGCGCACTGAATCTGCCGACCCTGCTCGCGAACATCAAGGTCATCCTGTCCCCCGGCGGAAACAAGCCGGTCGACCCGACTCCGATGGGCGGCGACACCTACGTCACCACCCCGGGGCCCATCGCCGAGGCTCCGGCCACCGACATCAGCATCTGCTCGTTCGGGTTCAACGCCGTCGACTCCTCCGGTGCCGCAATCAATCTCACCGCGGGCCATTGCAATCCCAACAAGGCCAGCGGTTCCGGCGGCGCACCGGTCTACCTTCCCGATCCGGCCGACATCTCGCGCAGCACGCAGATCGGGTCGTTCGATCGGTCGGGCCTGGGCGCGGAGGACGGCCTCGACTGGTCGGTCATCGTCCTGAACGACACCGGCCTCGCGTCCGGACTCGACCGCCCCACCGTCCGTGGAGCCAACGGCAGCACCGTCACCGTCACCGGAACCGCATCACCGGTCATCGGAGCGCCGGTCTGCAAGTCCGGGCAGTCGTCGTCGTTCACCTGTGGAGTGGTTGCCGCCGATCGCGTCGAGACGCAGCTCTACATGGAGGACGGCACATCCCGCACCGTGCGCGGATTCGCCAGCACCGCATGCACTCTCGCCGGTGACAGCGGCGGTGCCATCGTGACCGGAACGCTCGCGCTGGGAATCACCAGCGGATCCAACAGCGGCGGCGCACCCGATTGCAACGAGGCCAACCTGGCGCTGGCGCAGTACGGCGGCACGGCAAGCCTGGGCATTCCCATCGATCAGGTCACGCGCGCGACCGGGGCCACACTCCGCACCCAATAGTGGGTACTTCGGGAGCCACCCACCGCCTATAGTCGTACGACAGGTGAACGGCATCACATCTGCGATGCCCGGGGGAGGGTTTCTATGCGTCGCCGAGCGTTCCGGCTGTCGATCGTTGCAGTTCCGCTTCTGGCGACGACGGCGGTGTTCGCACCGACTGCGAGCGCAGAACCCCGATTGCCTCCCGCCCTCGCCGACGCCGTGGCCCGCGACCTCGGGCTGACCCCGCAGCAATTTCTCGACCGAGCGGACGCGGCACGCAGGCTGGCCGAGTTCACCGACACCGTCGGCCCTGGCGGTGTCACGAGTGCGTGGCTCGATGCGGACGGACGCCCCGTCGTCGCGGTGACCGAAGGGCCCAGCCACGCCGACGTGACCGACGCCGCGTCGGCCGTCGGTTTCGGGATCGACGCATCCGGCATCGTGCTCCCACCCGCGGTGCACAGTGCCGTCCAGCCGCTGTTGGATCTGCTGCCCTTCGATCCGTCACCGACCGCAGGCCCTATCCGTGCGAGTTCGTATCTGGGCGGCGACAGCTATCTCGCGGGCACACCGGCCGGCCTCGGACAGCGATGCTCACTGGGTTTCAATGCCGTCGATCCAACCCACGGTTCGGTCAACATCACTGCGGGACACTGTAATCCGAGCGCCACCGATACCGGTTCGGCAGCACTGACGGGCGCGTACCCGATGTACGGCAGCCTCGTGGGCTCGAAATTCGGAACGTTCTACCGAACCAGCCAGTCGCGAAACGACTACGGCTTGATCGACATCGACGATGCCAATGTCGCCGAATTCGAGAGCAACGCTGTGCGAGTCCCCGGAGCGGGCCCACTGCACATCACCGGGACGGTGGATCCGATCGTGGGCGCTCCGGTCTGCAAATCCGGAACCAGAACCGGATTCAGTTGCGGCACCATTCTTTCCACAGGCCGGCACGTCGTATTGGGCGACAACGTTCTGGACCGTGGTTTCTCCACCTCGATCTGTGCGCTGCGCGGCGACAGCGGCGGCCCCGTCGTCAGCGGCACCCTCGCGGTCGGCATCGCCAGTGCATCGAACGTGGGCGATCAGCCCTCCTGCGAAATCGCGACCGTCGTCAGCCTGCTGCAGGGTCAGCGGCCCGAGCTGTTCGCTACCCCCATCAACGACGTACTCGCCGAGAACCCCGGTCTGACGATCCGGACCTCTTAGTTCGTGAACTGTCGCAGACGTGACAGCACCGAATAGCCGACCTTTCGCGCGTGCGCGAACCTCGGCGACAGCTCCCATCGACGCAGCAAGCCGACCAGAATCCGCGACCCGCGTGTACGTGTAGGTACGCCCACCACGGCAAGCACGTCGTACCCCGAGGTGGACCAGGACCTCTTGATGTCGTTGACACCGACACCCAGATCAAGCACGGTCACGTCGAGCTCGTCGTGTGTCTGGACGAACCATTCCATCATCTGATGCCCGGGTTGATACTTCGCAACCTCGGGATCGTAATGGGTCAACCACGCTTCGAGCCGCGCACCTGTACGAACGCAGATCTGATGTGCCCGCCATTGCCCCTGGATGCTCACCCCGGAGAGAGCCAATCTCCCGGCCTCTGCCTCACGAGCCAGGAAGTCCTTGGCCGACGCCGAGGGGTCGGCGGGCGATTCCTCCGCAAGGTAGTCGATGCGATCGGTGTGGTGCGTCGACGCGGCCGCTAACCGGGAAATGTCTTTCCAGCGTCGCTCGAAGTGCTCCGCGTCGCGGACGGTCTCGATTGTGAGGGGAGTTCCGGCCCGCTCGGCCTGCCGTCTGTACTTTCCGAGCCTCTTCAATGAATCGCGCCCGCGCACATCCCGAGCTGTACTTCCCGCCGGCACCTCCACGACCGGAACTCGCTCCCGCACGATCGACTCGGACCGCCATCGCGGGTGCGCACCGAGCGCCGCGACAGCAGTCCGGTCATCGATCATCGAATCCGCATAGAAAAGCAGACCGCAGTCTTCGACGGCATCCCACAGGGCGTGAGACGACGCGTCGTCCTCACTGAGCAATTCCGTCGGGACGCCCTGCCCGGCCCCGAGAACCTTCGCCACCTTCAGCGGACCCAGTCTCGTGACGAACATCGGGGCCAGAGCCACCAGACGCGTCTCTCGACGTACCTGCACGAAGACGAGCTCACTCCCCGCAGGCCGAGGAGCATTCAACGCATAACTCGGACGGGACGAGAACACCGTGCCGACCCGCTCCGCCAGAGCGTCCCACTCATCGCGGAGCTCGTCGGTCACCTCTCCGACCACGACCCCGCGAACATATGTACAGTCGGTTTTCATAGCTTCGACATTACGGAAAGTTTAGTAAGCACGTAAAAACAAGTGTTTGACCTGTTCGTACCGGTGACGGCCGCACGCATTCCACCGTCGACCGGACCGAGCCATCGATCACACAGAAAACCCGCACTCACTGCGTGAATGCGGGTTCTGCGTGCTGCTGAAGTCTAGTTGGCGTACACCGTGGTGCCGGGTGCCGCGTTCAGCGTATTGAGCAAGTCGATGCCTGCGACGACGAGGGTCGGGCCGCCGGCAGCGATCGTGCCGATGATTCCGCCGATAGTTGCGAACAGGGGCACGGTCGCGAGCCCCGGAAGACCACCTGCGAGGAACCCAATTGCACCGATACCGAAACCGATTGCTGTACCGGTGAATCCACCGATGGCGGTCGCGATTCCGAGCTGCGACGAGAAGTTCTCTTGTGCCGCGTAGTTCTCCTCGGGCGAGGCGACGGTCGTTGCACCGATGCTGCGCGAGTTGGCCGATGCCTTCGTGAAGTCGAGGTTTGGAACCAGACGCAGGGTCTTGCCGTTGTCGTCGACGTTCTGCTCGTACGGGAAGTTCAGTCCGCCGAGGTTGAACGACAGCGGGAGCGTCACGAGAGTGTTGTCGGCGGCGTCGAGCACGTCGACCGTCTTGCCGTCGTCGGCGACCTTGAAGACGCCTGCATCGATCGTGGTGACGATCGTGCGATCTTCGAGATCGACGGTGTACTTGGTGTCGCCGGGGGTCGCCTGCTCAGTAGGGTCCTGCGCATATGCGGTTCCGCTGGCCAGGCCCATCGCCACTGCGACGAGGGCCGAGGTAACGACCAGTTTGCTCAGTTTCATGTGGAGCTGTTCCGTTTCTGTGATGTGCACGCCCGACGGTCCACCCAGGTCCGTCGAGCTCAAAGCCACCCCGATGACCCTTTTGCGACGTTCGATGCGCCCGAAGTGTAGCTCACGAATCGGACCGTTCGTTGTCCTTTCGACACCGCCTCGAAACCCATTCGTTGTCAGGTGTCACAACACTTCCGGTTCATGCACCACAGCGACCATGCCTCGCCTCCCGGCCGACATCGCAGTTCGTTCGACCGAATGACGGGCAGATGCAACGCGAAAAGCCGGCGCAGCGGCTCACGGCCATAGTTGCATTTCGGATAAGTAAGGACTGCCTTCGCGACAACCCCCGAATGCCCTACGCCTACCGTGATCCGGGAGACAACCTACCGACGAGTTCAGCCCACCCGCCGGACGGCCTCATTTCCTCACCCACCAGCATCGCTCCGCCCAGTGATGCTAAGTTACCCGTCAGTACAGTGAAATTGCTACCGACGAGTAACATCGACCGTCAGCCGGCTCGACGGTCTGAACCCGCGGTAGCCCTCCAGCTGCCACCTGAACGAAAGGCCGCGACATGAACGCCCTGACGATCACGTTGGGCACAGTCGGTGCTCTGCTCAGCCTCGTGTGTTGGTACGTCTTCATTCGCGGGGCTCTGCGGATGTTCAACATCGTGCGCCTCGGCCAGCCGGCACCCGACCGCTGGCGACCGATAGTCCCTCGCTTCAAACAAATGGTCGTCGAATTCCTGCTGCACACGAAGATGGTCAAGTTCCGCACCGTCGGCTGGTCGCACTGGCTTGTGATGGTCGGGTTCATGTTCGGTTCCATCGTCTGGTTCGAGGCGTACGGGCAGACGTTCAACCCCGAATTCCACTGGCCGATCTTCGGCGACACCGCGGTGTACCACTTCCTCGAGGAGATCCTCGCTCTCGGCACGGTCATCGGTATCGTCACGCTGATCGTCATTCGCCAGCTCAACCACCCGCGGAAGCCCGAGCGTCAGTCGCGCTTCGCCGGCTCCGGGTTCAAGGCCGCCTACTTCGTCGAGGCCGTCGTGCTCATCGAGGGCCTGGGCATGCTGATGGTCAAGTCCGGCAAGATCGCCACCTACGGCGACGGCAGTCTCATCTACGACTTCGCCACCGTCCACATCGCCACCCTGCTGCCCGCCAGCCCGGAGATGGTGTCCGTGTTCGCGTTCGTCAAGCTGATGTCCGGCATGGTCTGGCTCTACATCGTCGGTACCCGCATCAACTGGGGTATCGCGTGGCACCGCTTCTCGGCCTTCCCCAACATCTACTTCAAGCGCATGGACGACGGCACCGTCGCCCTCGGCCCGGCCAAGCCGATGATGTCCGGCGGCAAGGTCCTCGAGATGGAAGAGGCCGACCCCGATGTCGACGCGTTCGGCGCAGGCAAGATCGAGGACTTCAGCTGGAAGGGCTGGCTCGACTTCTCCACCTGCACCGAGTGCGGCCGCTGCCAGTCGCAATGCCCCGCCTGGAACACCGGCAAGCCCCTCTCCCCCAAGCTGCTGATCATGTCTCTGCGCGACCACAGCCACGCCAAGGCCCCGTACCTGCTGGCCGGCGGCAAGAAGGACATGGCAGGCGACGAGGTCGGACTCGTCGACGCCGAGGGCAACGTCGACCAGAAGGCGCTCGACGCCATCCCGCAGAACGCTCGCGACGAAGCCGATCGCAAGCTCGTCGCCGACGCCATCGAGGGCGGCATCATCGATCCCGAGGTGCTGTGGAGCTGCACCACCTGCGGTGCCTGCGTCGAGCAGTGCCCGGTGGACATCGAGCACGTCGACCACATCATCGACATGCGCCGCTACCAGGTGCTCATCGAATCGGAGTTCCCGTCCGAGCTCGCAGGTCTGTTCAAGAACCTCGAGAACAAGGGCAACCCGTGGGGTCAGAACTCCAAGGACCGGCTCAACTGGATCAACGAGATGGACTTCGATATCCCGGTCTTCGGCCAGGACGCCGATTCGTTCCAGGACTACGAGTACCTCTTCTGGGTCGGCTGCGCCGGTGCCTACGAGGACCGCGCGAAGAAGACCACCAAGGCCGTCGCCGAGCTGCTCGCCACCGCAGGCGTGAAGTTCCTGGTGCTCGGCGCGGACGAGACCTGCACCGGCGACTCCGCTCGCCGCGCAGGCAACGAGTTCCTGTTCCAGCAGCTCGCCATGCAGAACATCGAGACGCTGAACAACGTCTTCGAGGGTGTCGAGCAGAACAAGCGCAAGATCGTCGTCACCTGCGCCCACTGCTTCAACGCACTCGGCAACGAGTACCCGCAGGTCGGCGGTGACTACGAGGTGGTCCACCACACGCAGCTGCTCAACCGCCTCGTGCGGCAGAAGAAGCTGATCCCGGTGGCCTCGGTCAGCCAGGACATCACCTACCACGACCCGTGCTACCTCGGCCGTCACAACAAGGTGTACGACGCCCCGCGTGAGCTCATGGCAGCGTCGGGCTCCAACCTCAAGGAGATGCCGCGCCACGGTGAGCGGTCCATGTGCTGTGGTGCCGGTGGCGCACGCATGTGGATGGAAGAGAACATCGGCAAGCGCATCAACATCGACCGGGTCGACGAGGCGCTGGCGACCAACCCGAAGAAGATCGCCACGGGTTGCCCGTTCTGCCGCGTCATGCTCACCGACGGTGTCACCGCACGCCAGGAAGGCGGCGCACACGAAGGCGTCGAGGTCGTCGACGTCGCGCAGCTGATGCTCGAGTCGATCACCCGCGTCGAGTCGTCGGTGCTGGCCGAGAACATCAAGGTCATTCCCCGTGAGCGCACTCCCGAGGAGGAGCTGGCAACCGAGAACGCTGCCGAGGTCGAAGAGGCCGAACGCATCGCACCCGTCGAGGAGCCGGCCGAGGCGAAGTCCGCTCCGGCAGCTCCGGCCCCGAAGGCCGGCGGCGGACTGAAGATGAAGGGTCTGGCCAAGGCTCCGGGAGCCAAGGCACCCGGTTCCGCTGCACCGGCCGACACTGCCGACGCAGAACCCGCCGCCAAGCCCAAGGGTCTCGGCATGGCCGGGGGCAAGGCACCCGGCGGCAAGGGCCTGCAGATGAAGGGCAAGGCACCCGGCGCGAAGGCGGCTGCATCTGCACCTGCCGACGCCCCCGCGGCGACCGAAGCACCTGCTACCGCAGAGACCTCGGAGTCGACTCCGTCCGTCAAGCCCAAGGGTCTGGCCGTGAAGTCGGGCTTCAAAAAGCCGGGCGCGAAGGCACCGGGTAAGCCTGCCGAGGCCACTGCGGCGTCGACGACTACCCCGGAAGCCGCTGGCGAACCTGCGGAATCGGCCTCTGCTGCAACCGAATCCAAGCCGACCGTTCAGCCCAAGGGCCTGGCCGTCAAGTCCGGATTCAAGAAGCCCGGCGCCAAGACACCGGGTAAGCCTGCTGCCGAAGCGCCGGTGTCCGAAGCACCTGCGGCAGAGGCTCCTACCGCCGAGGCACCGGTTGCCGAGGCCACGGCGTCGGAGGCACCCGCTACCGAGGCTGCGGCCGAATCCAAGCCGACCGTCCAGCCCAAGGGCCTGGCCGTCAAGTCCGGATTCAAGAAGCCGGGTGCACGAACGCCCGGTGCTGCAGCAGCGACTCCCGCTGAGCCGAAGACTGCAGAGCCGAAGACTGCAGAGCCGAAGACTGCAGAGCCCGAGAAGGCCGAGCCGACTCAGGAAGCCGCTGCACCCGAGGCTCCGAAGGCCGAGGCACCGGAAGCAGAGGCCCCGAAGGCGGAGGCGTCGGACACTGCCGGTGAGGCAGCGTCCAACGGTTCCGATGATCGGACTCCGCCCAAGCCGAAGGCCGGTGGACTCGGATTCGCTCCGGGAGCCAAGGTTCCGGGTCGCCGGAAGTAACCTCACACCCTTTTTGCCGACTGCGCGCCCCCGCTCGATTCAGAGCAGGGGCGCGCAGTCGTCAGTAGGGGTGTGAGGCCCTGGCTCGAGTTATCCACAGGCACACCGGTTATCCACAATCGGGCACAGGGGGCTTGTCGAAAGCGATTGCGCCCGAGAGCATTCCTTCATGACCCGCATCGTCTCGCGATCCGACGCACTCTCCCGCGGAATTTCCGACGCAGAGCTGCAGCGCTACTGCCGAACGCGAGCGTGGCGTCGACTCCGTCCCGGAAGGTTCGTCAGCAGAGACGAATTCGACGCCCTGCCCGGGGAAGACAAGCATCGGGTCATCGCGGAGGCCGTGTTCGACGCGACCATCGCCCCCGATGCCGTGGTCAGCCATGTGAGCGCAGCAATATTCCACGGCCTCGACGTATGGAATGCCGACCTGAGCCGAGTGCACATCACGCGCAATCGTGCCCGTGGCGGCGGTCGTAGCAGCGCCGTTCGAGCAGTGCACACCTCGCCGTACACCGACGAAGAAGTCGCGACCTTCGACGGCGCGCGAGTCACAGGTCTGGCGCGCACCGTTGCCGACTGTGCTCGCTCACTTCCGTTCGAGACGGCCGTCTGTATCGCGGACTTCGCTGCGAGAACCCGCGGACTCACCGCCGAAGATGTTGTTGCAGCACTGGATTCATGCCCCAACCACCCCGGCAATCGGATGGCGCGTCGAGTCGCAGGATTCATGGACGGCAGATCCGAGAGTGTCGGGGAATCACGCGCCCGGGTGTTGCTGCATCAGCTGGGTTACAGCCCGCAACTACAGGTGCAGATAGTCGACGATCGCGGCTTCGTCGGGCGCGTGGATTTCGATCTGCCCGACATCGAGACCGTTCTCGAATTCGACGGCAAGGTGAAGTACGGACGCTACGTGCCCGAGGGGAAGTCTGCGGCCGATGTGTTGTGGGACGAGAAGCGTCGCGAGGATCGCATTCGCGCAACCGGCCGCCAGGTGGTGCGCATCGCCTGGTCGGATCTCGATCACCCCGAGTTCGTCGATCGGATGCTCCGCGATGCTGCCGACAGAGCGCGACGTGGGAACCGAGCGACCCTTCTACCGACTGCGCGCCCCCGCTCACGTCAGAGCAGGGGCGCGCAGTCGTCAGAAAGTGTGTGAGGTCCACTTCCGGCTCTGCCCATCTGATTCGCTCGCGTAGCGAGCTCACAAAACGATCATCAAAGCAGCACCGATCACCATGATCAGCACGACGAGGCCAAGAATTTTGAAACCGAACCTCAGCATGCGTGTCTCTTCGTCGCGAGTTCCTTTGCCTGCCACTGCGAGAACAAGAAGAGTCTCGGGAACGGACGCGAAAATCGAATGCCCAGCGCCACTGTTCTGCAAGGCAACTGCAGCGGAGCCAGCACCGAAGAAATCACCGATATTCTGTTGCGGAATGACCATCAACGCATTGGCACCGGTGTTCGATCCCACCAGGTAACCAGAAATCACGGCCAGCAAGGGAACGAACACAACGAAACCGATGTCACCTGCTCGACCAACCAATGCAGCGAGATCACCAACCGCCCCAGAGTAATTCATGAGTTGAGCAGCCGCGGCGAACCCGAACAAAGCAACCAGCGGTTTCCAACCGCCTTGCGCGGCAATCCGGACAGCGCTGACGTTCACATAACGCCAACCGAAACCCACGGACACGATCAGCAACGCGAGACCGGGAGAGAGCAAGGGCTCGAATGAAACTCGCCCAGCGTGCAGCGCTACCGCGGTTCCCCAACCCGTTGCAGCGTCGGCGACACGCGCAACCAAAATGAGTGCCACGACCACCAGAAACGGAGACAAGGCCCGCCACGGTGGTGCCGTGGCGGCCTGACGACGAGCTGCCAGAAGCATGTAGCCGAGTACGCCGGTCACCGCCCCCGCTGTGACGCCGGCGAGGGGCACCAACCCGACGAAGTTCATACCTGCGAGGACCAGCGCGAACGTGACGCCCAATCCTGCCGCAACGACGATGGTTCGGGTGCGTTCGGCTCGATCGGAGACCAGCAGCGCAGTCACGATCGCGAAGGCCGGAAAGATGGCTGCGCTGAACAACGATGATTGAAAGCCGATGTCGCGAGCGGTGTTACCCGATAAGTCGGCAGCCACCGTGGTTGCCAAACCAGCGGTGCCCCAGGGCATGATCGTCAAACTGAGCATTGAGGCCAGCAAGGCCTTCGCGCGGGGTAGCAGTTGCAACAGGACCGGCACGGTGACAAGGAGCGAGACGCCGAAGCCTGTGATCGATTCGAGTGCTGGTGCAAATCCAACAGTGAGAATGACGGTCGCGGTGGCAGGACTGACGGGCCAGCGCTCGATCCACCCGACGATTGTCGCGTGCGTGCCGTTGCGACGCAGCACTTCGTTGAGCAACAGTCCTGGGAAGATGATGAGTCCTGCATCGGCGGTCAACAGGATTCCTGCTTCGAGCGCAGGTGGGGATGCCTCCACGAGTGCGGCAGTACCGAGTACGACGGCAAACATTGCGGCGGCAGCAAGGACCGAAGCCAGCGCGACCTGCCACGCGGCACGTCGGATGATCAGTACGCCGACCACGACGATGACGGCCGGGACAAGGACGATCATCAGTTCGAGGGTCATAGTTCGACCGCAACTCTGGGCTTCACGCTGCCCACCAACTCCATGAGGATCACGTCGAGTTCTCGGTGGGCTCGAGACGGAACTGCCGGCGAGGGAATGTAGTGGTTGTAGTACGAATACCCCTCGGCAGGTGGCCCGACAACGCATATCGACTGGGGTCCAGCGCTGGTGTGCAATCGGGCTCCTTCGATACGTCCTGCAGGCAAAAGCGAAGACGCAGCGGCAGAGGTCTCTCTGGCATCCAGGATTTCGTCGACGGTGACGACCGAAGGGACGGTCAATTGTCGTGACACGACCTGGAACCCATCGCCTACCGGTGTGAGTACGGGATCGGGGCCCGGCCCCAGCTGCAATATTCCTGACTGGTGGAGTGCGATCAACTCCGCGATGCGTTCTTTCTGCGGTCCGATGACCAGGCGGTTGATCAGGTTGGGGGTAGCGGCGAAGAATGCTGCCTTCACCATCGGGTGCGCATCGTCCACGGCTTGGCGAATCTGTTCGCGATTGGTTCGCAGAGCTTCCAGAGTGGCCTTGTAGTTGCTCTTGGAAATACCTGCTGAAGCCTCGGTCAAGTCCCATCTGGCGTCGGCGAAGACGGTTCTCGAGTACGTTTCGTGATCGACCCACATCTTGTCGTCTGAAAGCTTGTTGTGTAGGCGCTGCTGTTCGCGGTCGTTCAATCGCGGCGATAGTTCATCGATGAGCATTCTCTGGGCGCTATCTCGCGGATCCGTCGACGCGGTGAAGTACTTGTAAAGGAGAGAATCGACATTGTCTGCGAACAGATCGCTCGTATGGGCTCGACCATCTGGATCAGTCTCGGGTCTGGCTGCGGGCAGTTGGCCAGATCGGCTGGTGAGGGTGAGGAAGGGCTCCTCGCCGCTGGGATGGTAGGTGAATATTCCAGCGGTGTCACGAGTGAAACGGCCGCCGCGCCCGACGGTGAGGTGCGCGACAAGATCCATAGCAGTCAGACCCATGCCCCTGAGCAAAAGTCGTCGGCGCGGTGGCACGCGGTCCAGTTCGAGCTGACGGGCGGACCGATCTGTTCCATGACCGGTGGCGATGATGACCAAGTCGTAACGCACCTCGGTCGAATCTGTCGCCGTTCTGACAGTTGCGCCTGTTGACAGCGCGCGCACGGCGGTTGCTTCGTTGCGGTGCACCTTCACCGTGAGACGGTCGGTGTCGGTCGTGAATCGGGCCGCTGCTTCGGCGAGGTACTTGCCGATCAGGCCACGAGGCAGAAAGTCCGTGCGTTCCGGCCGTCGCTCATCGCCATACTCGACCACCGTCTGGCCGTTGTCTCGAACCCATTCGTAAAACGTGGGACCCGGCTTGGTCGGGGCTCCCGGGATAACCATCTCGGCGTCGGTGTACACCGTCAGTTGGGACGCAATGGTGTTCAGTCGGATGAACTCGGGGAGGTCGGGATCGTGCACCCCCCAACCGTCCGACCGGCTCGAGTCGAAGATGTCGATCGTGGCTGCAAAGTCTGTCTCGGACAGATGCGCTCCGACACGTTCGAGGGCGACCAGTCCGCGAGGTCCGAAGCCGACTATGGCAACTCGAATCATCGAACGCTCCATCCTAGAAGAAGTCCACAATTGCGGGGTGTGCGGTGTTATCCAAGACATGGACAGCGGCCGCAATGTCCAGAATTCCAAGACCGAACGGCGACACTATGACCGGTCGATTGTCCAGGGACACTTCACCGGCAAGCAGTTCGGGAATTGTTCCGTTGATGAAGTCCAGGTGCCCTACTTCGCTACTTGCGAGCTGGAGAGAAGTGCCCTCGCGCACAGCATGTTCCGCGTCGTCCACGATGTTCTGTGCGTCTAGGAGAACGGAAGGTTCCAGATCACGGAGTGAGACGTGCAGGACTACTTGACCATCTCGAAAAGGACGCGACACGAACGGAGCCTGAGCGGTTGTTGCGAACACGACCAGGTCCGAGTCCAGCGCTTGCTCGAGACCAAGTGACTGAGTGACGCCTATCGAATGAGTCAGCTCAGCGGCGCGTACGGGGTCGTTGTCGTGGACTGCGACGGGGGCGCTCAGGCCGAGGTGGTGAAGGTAGTCGAGGATGCTGACCCCGATATAGCCCGCGCCGATCAGTCCGATGGACCCAGGCCCGTTCCCGCGGGTTCTATAAATGGAATTCGCCGCCAACGCAGCGGATGCTGCCGTGCGGGCAGCGTTGATCGGCGAGGCCGCGATAAACGCAACGGGATAACCGGTCTGCATATCGTTGAGGACTATCGATGCGAAGGCTCTGGGACGTCCCGATTCCAGATTCGCAGGAAAGCTGGATACCCATTTCACACCCGCATAGTCTCGACCGGTCGAATTCGTAAACCTCGAAAGCAACGCAATAATACGATCCGCTGGACGGTCCGCGAAACGAAGAAAGTGCGAGCGTGGGGTCTGCTCAGGGTTGACGCGGTGCGCCTTGTACGCGGCCGCGACAAGTTCCAAAACGGAATTTTTGTTTTGCAGCGCATGGGATGTTTGACTCTGATTGATGATAGAAACCGCGTTCACGGCTGGAGCTCATTTCTTGTTGGTGTTGTCGATACAGAGGGTACAACTGCGCCAAATGTTGTCGCGACCCAGCAATCATCGAAAATTGTGTTCAGATATCGTTGACCAGAATCCGGTGAGATACCGACCACGACATCGTGCTTTTTGAAACCTGAATCGTATCGGCGAATGGCTGCCATGACGCTTCCAGTGCTACCGCCCGCCAGCAGACCGTGCTCCCTCGCGAGGCGGCGGCATTCGACAACCGCGGCCAGCTCGTCCACGAGTTCGATATTGTCGACATCGAGGCCCTGTACGTGACCTGGACGCCTGCTGGTACCAAGCCCTGGGATGTATCGCGGAGCAGGATCGTCCCCGAAAGTCACAGATCCGACAGTATCGACGGCGACCACCGTGGTAGCCGTTCCCAGACGACTCAAATAGTCGACTACACCGCGGATGGTGCCCCCTGTGCCGACTCCGATAAACAGATAATCGATGTGGTGAAATGCTGCGGCAAGCTCCGGACCAGTCAACGCCATGTGCGCAATCGGGTTACTTGGATTCTGATATTGGTTCAGCCAGATCGCGGTTGAGTCGGTCGCTATGATCTGATCGATAGCAGCCAAACGCGTACCGAGATACCCCCCGTTTTCATCGCGATCACACACACGGTGGATCTCTGCGCCGTAGGCTTGCATTTCTGCAATCGCAGCCACGTTGCTATTAGGATCGACTACACACCGAAACTTGTACTTTCGAGCGGCACAAATCATCGCCAAAGCAATGCCGAGGTTCCCGGACGACGATTCGATAATCAACCTTCCCGAAAGGTCTCCGTGTTTCTTCTCGGCATCGCTGATCAGATATCGAGCGGCCTTCATTTTTACTGATCCAGCAGTGTTCAAGTGCTCGACTTTGAGGTACAACTCATCCGTGTATACGACTCCTGGTAGCTGAAGATATGGATCGAATGTCGTCAGTTCTTCCGGCCGGACGGCCAAGGTCAATCCCTCCCCGGTTTCGCTGCTGAGTGCAATGGCTCACTCATGTCATATCCGCACTACGCGCATCGAGCAGGAACGAAACTAGCTCAGCTGGCAGAGCTGGGGGTAATGCCGAATCAGCGCGCACTATGCTTCTGAAACATGGGACTGGACCTTCGTCACCTGCAGGCGCTCATCGCAGTGTCCGAGGAGGGCAGCATTTCTCGTGCTGCGCGCCGTTTGCATGTTGGACAGCCGGCTCTCTCTCGCTCCATTGCGCAGCTCGAACGCGAGATCGGAGCTCGGCTGTTCGACAGAACGTCTGCCGGCGCGACGCTGACGACAACCGGTGAGGCCTACCTCGTCAGGGCCTCGCGGGCGATCTCGGCGTTCGATCTGGCCGTGCAACCTCCCGAGTCGGTGGGCACAGTCACAGTCGGCTACGTGTGGTCGGCCTTGGGATCTCTGACCAACACAGTGTTCGAGACGTGGAATGCCACCAAACCACAGGAGCAGTTGATGCTCAAGAGGTTCGCGAGCCGCACCTCCGGTGTCGAATCGGGAGAGGCCGACCTGGGGATAGTTCGGCAGGCAATCGCCTCGGTCAGCTTTTCCAGCTCGTTGTTCGGTGAAGCACGAGTCGTCGCACTGTCCCAGCGGCATCGGCTGGCGGACCGTCCGGAGCTCGCACTCTCCGACCTTTCGGACGACATCATCGTGCTCGATATCATGTCGGGCACAACCACAATGGACCTATGGCCTGCCCATACCCGTCCCTTCAGTCGACCGATCGAATGTGGATCGGTCGACGAATGGAACCATCATGTGTCGCTGGGCCACGGAATCGGAATCACGGCCGAGTCGACGCCACACATGCACCCTTATCCAGGGATCGTCTACGTACCCATGAAAGCGACGACGCCGCGCATCGAAGTCTTCTGCATCTGGGACAGTCCCCACTTGACCCCGGTCGCTACCGAATTCTGCGCAATGGTTCGGACGGTTCACAAACATCAGCTCACCTCGAAATCCGAACCTTCCTAGGCCTGCGCGTCAGCAACATGTCCGAAGCGGATGGATGGTGAATCGACTTCGTCTGACCTCGAGCAGCACGACCAGCTCAGACGACCGCGGTGCTGCCGACAGAGCGCGACGCAACCGAGCGACCTTTCTACCGACTGCGCGCCCCTCGTCGCGCCGGAATACAGGCGCGCACCCTGCACAAGCGGTGTGAGGTCTGCGGGACCCCCCTCGGAAGTGGCCGAATCGGACATCGTGAGTATGGTCGGACTCGAAGGCGTACCGACAAGTAGGGAGCAGGCATGACCGACGACGCGGACAAGCTCTTTCGCCGCTACGACGAGTGGTGGACGGCTCTGTCACCGGACGATCGAGCGCACGTCGAGCAGTGTTGCGAATCCGGCCGCACCGACGAGCGCCTCTGTGCACTCATCCGCGAACACGACGGCCCATCGAAGGCAGCGTTCGAGGCAGGCAGCAAATTGTCCGAGGGCAACAGCAAGTATTGCGCTATCCCCAGCGCGCTCCTCGAGTTTCTGGAAGCGAAGCGCGCGCACCCACCACTCAGCTAGCGGGACGCCACAGCTGCAGCTCCGGGATTCCGGGCGGTGTGAAGCCCATGACCTGGCCGTAGAAGGACAGTTCGGATTCTCGCGCGTTCACCTGTGTCTCCAGTTTGCGGAATCCGTGCGACTCCCCCGCATAGGCCAGGTAGGCGTGCGGAATTCCCTTCTTCACCATGGCATCTCGGAACCGCTCGGCCTGTGACGGCGGCACGATCGGATCGTCGAGCCCCTGCAACAACAGGACCGGGCAGGACAGTCCGTCGACGTTGTTGACCGGCGCACGGGTGCGGTACAGGTCGATTGCCAAGGGCAACGGTCCGATGAGACCGTCTATGTAGCGGGATTCGAAGTCGTGGGTCTCGGCGACGAACAGCTCCAGCTCGGCGACACCGAAGTACGATGCGCCGCAAGCGAACACGTCGGAGGATGTCAGCGCGGCCAGAACAGTCCAACCACCTGCGGATCCGCCTTCGATGGCCAACCGGCGTGGGTCGGCGAGGCCGCTGTCGGCCAGCCCCTGCACCGCGGCAATCGTGTCTTCCACGTCGACCACTCCCCACTGCCCGCGCAGCCGATTGCGGTATTCGCGGCCGTATCCACTCGACCCGCCGTAGTTCACATCTACGACGCCGATGCCGCGGCTGGTGAAGTAGGCGAACAACGGGTTCAGAGCGGGGGCAACGTGCGCCGTCGGGCCGCCGTGAACGAACGCGACGTACGGCGGCAGTTCGCCGTCCAACCCCTCGTAGGACGGGTTGCGCGGCGCATAGGCGATGGCGTGCACCTCACGGTTCGGCCCTTGGAACGTCACCTGACGCCCTTCGGGCAGGTATGCGCTGTCGGGTACGGACTCGAAACCCGAACGTACCGAGGTCAGTTCGCCGGATTCCAGGTCGAGGGCGAACAACCCCGCTGCCACCCGAGCTCCGCCGCACTTGAGGAGCACGGTCGAGCCGGAGCGCCCACCGAGCCCCACCGAGGTCACACCGTCGAGCGCGATGTCCTCGAGTGCCCCGGACGCCGGATCGAGTACCGCCAGCGTGTCGGTGCCGACGGTGCGAACGGTGAGCAGCTTCCCGTCGTCGAGCATCGAGTACCAGCTCGATCCCAACCGCCACAGCGGAGCCCCGAAGTCGGCGTCGAGCGTCAGCAGCGGGGTGACCGAACCATCGAGCGTGACCGAATACAGGTTCCACCAACCACTTCGGTCACCGATCGCGTACAGCGATTCGCTGTCGATCCATTCCGGCTGCATCACCGATTCCTCGGTCGAGCCGAGGAGCACGGTCCATGCGCCGGGATCCGAGAGGGAGGCGACGCGTAGTTCGGTTCCGTCCCAGGGCATCTGCGGGTGATTCCAGGCGATCCAGGCGATCCGGGTGCCGTCGGGCGAAAGTCTCGGGAACGCAAGGAAGTCCGAGCCCGCCACCAGCGAGCGCACCCCGCCGCCGCCGAGATCGATCGCCACGATGTCTCGTGACACCGCGCCTGCGTCGTGCATCTCGCGAACTGCGATCACGTCGGTGCCGACCACCGAGAGATCGGCGTACCGGATGCTCGACGCCACAGCCGGTTTCGGAGTCAGCGGTACCGGTCCGCTGCCGGGGGTGAGTCGGTAGACGCGTTGATCGGAGAACTCGGCGAACACCAGGTCGCCGTCTGCCGTCGCGGTCCAGGCTCCCCCGCCGTATTCGTGGACGCGGGTGCGGGCGTTGAACGGTGCGGGCAGGATGGGCTGCACTTCTCCGTCGACGTGGCGGCAGATGGCCGTTCGGCCCTGTTCGGCGGGCCGCAGTTCCGACCACCAGATCTCGCTGCCGACGAAGCAGCCACCTTCGACGGGGTGGCCCGCCGACGACAGATCTGCTGCGGTGATGGGCGAGGGCCAGGATCCGAAGGCGAGGGCAGTCACGCTGTCCACCCTAGTGAACTGACGTGCACGTAACGCGTTGTTCACCGGCCCTTCAACCGTGACCAGGATGATGGGAGGCAAGTAGCACTAGGGGGAACACCATGCGCCGGACCACTACCCATTCAGTGGACCACGAGATTCTGACCTTCGGCCGCACCTGGCGTGGGTACGGCGGTGGCAGCGACGAGGACATCTACGTGGCATTCGGCGTCGACGCGCGTACCTATTTCCAGCGACTGCGTCGAATACTCGATTCGCCGGTCGCCGAGGAGCTGACGCCGGACGAGCGGGCCGCGATTGCCGACATCTGCCGGTTGCGACTCGCCTGAACCACCGCTACACCGGCGTCAGCAGCTCCGGGCTGTTGTTCTTCACGCTGTTCACCGCGGTGCTCACCTCGTAGGGCTCGAGCCGTGGTTCGGGGATCGCGGCCAACATGTCCTGTACCGCGCCTAGGTCGGTCACGGTGGGGTCGAGCCAACCGGCCCGCAGATCCGGAGGAAGCACGACCGGTGAGCGATCGTGAATGTGTCCGAGCGCATCGGCGGCCGGCGAGGTCAGCACGGTGACCGACCAGACCCAGCGGTCTTCGTCGTCGTCGGCCTTGGTGGGGTCTCGCCACAGCTCGTACAACCCCGCCATCGCGAGCACGCCGTCCTGGTGCAAGAAGTACGGCACCTTCGCGCCGTCGCGCTTCTCCCACTCGTAGTACCCGTCGGCGGGCACGATGCATCGCCGACGGCTTGCTGCCTTCTTGAACGACGGCTTCTCGGTGATGGTCTCGGACCTGGCGTTGATCAGCCGGGATCCGATTTTCGCGTCCTTCGCCCACGAGGGGATCAGGCCCCAGCGCACCGACCGCAGCTGCCGCACGGCGTCGGCCTCGGGTTCGTCCTTCGGCGGCCGTTCGAGCACCGTCCGGACCGTCTGCGTGGGGGCCACGTTGTAGGACGGCGGCACCTCCGACCCGACGGTCTCGGCGATGTCGAACACCGCCTGCAGGTCGCTGTCACTCCGGGTACTGGCATACCGTCCGCACATGGAACGTGATTGTTCCACCTGGCACCGACAACCCGGGCGAAACAACCTCGTGGAATCACCTGGCACCCACCTGGCACGATGTGACGGGTGACCACTCCGCAGATCCACTCCCAGCCGCGTTACCGCACGTTGCAGCAGTCGACCAAGCTGCAGAACGTGCTGTACGAGATCCGCGGACCGGTACACGCCCATGCCGCGCGCCTCGAAGCCGAGGGGCACCGCATCCTCAAACTCAACATCGGCAACCCGGCACCGTTCGGCTTCGAGGCCCCCGACGTGATCGTCCGGGACATGATTGCGGCGCTGCCGGTGGCTCAGGGGTACTCGGAGTCCAAGGGCATTCTGTCGGCCCGCCGGGCCATCGTGACGCGCTACGAGCTCGAACCGGGCTTCCCCGAGCTCGACGTCGACGACATCTACCTCGGCAACGGGGTGTCCGAGCTCATCACGATGACGATGCAGGCGCTGCTCGACGACGGTGACGAGGTGTTGATCCCGGCCCCGGACTACCCGCTGTGGACGGCGATGACGACGCTGTCCGGCGGCAAGGCCGTGCACTACATGTGCGACGAGGAGAACGGGTGGAATCCCGATCTGGCCGACATCGAGTCCAAGATCACCCCGAAGACCGTCGCACTGCTGGTGATCAATCCCAACAACCCGACGGGCGCGGTGTACTCGAAGGAGGTGCTGCAGGGCATCGTCGATCTGGCACGTAAGCACCAGCTGCTGTTGCTCGCGGACGAGATCTACGACCGGATCCTCTACGACGACGCAGAGCACACCTCGCTGGCGAGCCTGGCTCCCGATCTGCTCTGCCTGACGTACAACGGACTTTCCAAGGCGTATCGAGTGGCCGGTTACCGCGCCGGATGGCTTGCGATCACCGGACCGAAGGCGCACGCCGCAGGCTTCATCGAGGGCATCGACCTTCTCGCGTCGACGCGGCTGTGCCCCAATGTGCCTGCGCAACATGCCATTCAGGTCGCGCTCGGCGGATATCAGAGTATCGAGGATCTGATCCTGCCCGGCGGCCGTCTGCTCGAGCAGCGCGACGTCGCGTGGGAGAAGCTCAACGCGATTCACGGCGTCTCGTGCGTCAAGCCGCGGGGTGCGTTGTACGCGTTCCCGCGACTCGATCCAGAAGTGCACGAGATCTACGACGACGAGAAGCTCGTCCAGGATCTGCTGCTGCAGGAGAAGATCCTGGTGGTGCAGGGGACCGGATTCAACTGGCCCGGCCACGATCACGTGCGCATCGTGACGCTGCCGTGGGCACGAGATCTGGCCGTGGCGATCGAGAGGTTCGGCAACTTCCTCGCGTCGTACAAGCAGTGAGACGCGAAGTTACCGAAAAGTAGTTGAAAGTGATGCACAAAACATCGGGGCGATCACGCCTGAACGACGAATGATCTGTACATTGGCGGACGGCACTTCGGTGCCCGCGAGCCCTGGTCGCACCCCTCCCCCCCGGGTCGGTCAGGTGGTGGCGGGGGACGCCCCCCCTGCTCCCCGCCACCGAGCTCCTCGCATCGGCCACCGGCCTGGCCCGTACTAGCCTGACACCGTGGAATCACACGGCAATCCTCCCGATGGCAGTAAGCCGAGCCTCGGATCTCATCTGGGTCATGGTCACGGGCACGGCCACAGTGACGCACCGGTGCCGTTGGGACCGGTGGCGGCCAAGGTCGTGGTCGGACTGCTGGTCGCCATTGCCGTCGCCGTGATCGGCGGTGCCATCGCCCTGTGGCCCAGCCAGCAGAGCATCGACATCCCGCTGCCGTTCCAGACCTCCGGCGGAGGTGCGGTGTCCACCGAGGCCGGCACCATCACCTCACAGAGCATCGGGCCGTGCGGCAGTCCCGACGCAGGCAGAGCGTTCACCGGCGACCCGACACCTGCGGTCAACGACTCGTACGAATGTCAGCGCAGCATCGTCGACATCACCACCGGCGAGGACGCAGGCAAGAGGACGGTACTCGAGATCGCGCCGGGGCCCGGCCAACCGACCCTGAGCGCCGGTGAGGACATCCGGCTGGTTGTGCAGACCGACCCCGCCGGTGGAGTCCGCTACTCCTTCAACGACTACTCCCGCGGGCTGCCGCTGGCGCTGATCGTCGGAGTGTTCGCCGTGGTCATCTGCGTCGTCGCCCGCTGGCGGGGATTCCGGGCACTGGTCGGCCTGCTCATCGCGTTCGCCGTGCTGGTGGTGTTCATGCTGCCCGCCCTGCTCGACGGTGCACCCGCCATTCCGGTCGCCCTCGTCGCCGGAGCGATCATCCTCTACGCCGTGCTGTATCTGGCGCACGGGGTGAATCTGCGCACCAGCTCGGCACTGTTGGGGACTCTCACCTCGATGGCGGTGGCGGCGGTGCTGTCCTACGTCGCCATTCGTATGACCCACCTGACCGGGCTGTCCGAGGAACAGAACACTGCCGTGCAGACGTACATCGGCAACGTCAGCGTCACCGGACTGCTGCTCGCCGGGTTCATCATCGGCTCGCTCGGTGTGCTCAACGACGTGACGATCACGCAGGCGTCGGCGGCTTTCGAGCTCGCCTCGGTGGACGAGACGGCATCGCGACGCGAGATCTTCACCGCCACGATGCGGGTGGGGCGTGACCACATCGCCAGCACGGTCTACACGCTCGTGCTCGCCTACGCCGGTGGCGCGCTGCCGCTGCTGCTGCTGTTCAGCGTCGCCGACCGGTCCATTCAGGACGTGCTCACCGGCGATTCCGTGGCCATCGAGATCGTCCGCTCCGCAGTGGGCGGTGTGGCGCTGGCGTTGTCGGTTCCGCTGACCACGGCCATCGCCGTACTGCTTGCGCGCCCCATCACGGTGGCTGGAACCTCGAACCGCGCAGAGCGCCGGGCCGCGGCACCTACCCGCAAGACCCGGCGCTCCGGCCGCCACAGTGCGTAGAGCGGCTTCGCCGCACGCGAGCAGGAGTGGAGCCTGCGGAACGACCCATGTGAGCAGAAATTCGTAGTGGGCTACGAGTTTCTATGCACGTGCGGCGAAGCCGCTCAGGCGAACGCAGCGGCGACGGTCTCCGAGAGCAGGGCACCGTTGTGCGTGCTCAAGCCGGCTTTGAGGCCCGAGTCCGCCTCGCACGCAGCTTCCCAACCCTTGTCGGCGAGTGCGACGACGTACGGCAGGGTTGCGTTGGTGAGCGCGTAGGTGGACGTGCGCGGTACTGCGCCGGGCATGTTGGCGACGCAGTAGAACACCGACTCGTGCACCTTGTACGTGGGATCGGCGTGGGTGGTGGCGTGCGAATCCTCGAAGCAACCGCCCTGATCGATCGCTATGTCGACCAGAACCGACCCCGGCTTCATGCGCTGAACCAGGCTGTTGGACACCAGTTTCGGCGCCTTGGCACCGGGCACCAGCACTGCGCCGATGACGAGATCCGCTGCTAGAACGGCCTGTTCGAGTTCGTACGCATTCGACACCACTGTTTTCACCGCACCGCGGTACTGATCGTCGATGGCGCGTAGCGCCTTCACGTCGAGATCCAGCACGGTGACGTCGGCGTGCATGCCGAAAGCGATTGCGGTGGCGTTCCTTCCGGAGACACCGGCACCGATCACCACGACGTTGGCGGGTCGCACTCCGGGAACGCCGCCCATCAGAACTCCGCGGCCGCCTTCACTGGACATCAGGTGGTAGGCACCGGCCTGCGGGGCGAGGCGTCCGGCAACCTCACTCATCGGTGCGAGCAGCGGAAGCGAACCGTCTGCAGCAGTGACGGTTTCGTATGCGATGGCTGTGGTTCCCGACTCCAGCAGCGCGTCGGTGCATTCCTTGGATGCGGCGAGATGCAGGTAGGTGAACAGCACCTGCCCCTTGCGCAGACGCGAATACTCCTCGGCGATGGGTTCTTTGACCTTGAGCAGGAGGTCGGCTGTCTCCCAGACCTCGTCGACATCGGTGAAGATCTGCGCGCCTGCGGCCTTGTAGTCGGTGTCGGTGAACGACGATCCGGCCCCTGCCTCGGTTTCGATGATCACTTCGTGTCCTCGCGAGACCAATTCGTGCACGCCCGCCGGGGTGATGGCCACCCGGTATTCGTGGTTCTTGATCTCGCGTGGAATTCCGATCTTCATGGCGGCCTCCTCGGTGGTGGGTGACGTGAAGCCGGGGCTCCATCCGTGTAGGCCAACTATGAATTATCTACGAAATGCCCGCAACGGATGTGAACATAATTCTGTAGACTCCCGGAATGGTGAGCAATAGTTCGTTCGAGACGGGCAGCCCGCGGCTCCAGCCGAACGATGTTCGGTCGGCCCCACTGGACCGAATCGACCACATCCTGCTCGACGAGCTCCGCCGCGACGCCCGTACACCCAACAACGCACTCGCTGCCGCGGCCGGTGTCGCTCCGTCCACCGCCCTGGCCCGGGTTCGCGCCCTCGTCGAACGCGGCGTCATTCGCGGGTTTCACGCCGAGATAGACCCCGAGGCCCTCGGCCAGGGCATCCAGGCCATGATCTCGGTTCGGCTGCAAGCGGATGCTCGACGGCGCATCAGCGAATTCGGATCGAAGATCGCCTCACGGAAGGAAACGCTGAACATCTACTTCATTGCCGGCGCCGACGACTTCCTGGTGCACGTGGCAACCGTCGACACCGCCACTCTTCGTGACTTCGTCGTCGAGAATCTCAGTGCCGACCCCGCCGTGGCCGCCACCGAGACCATCTTGATCTTCGAGCACATCCGCCCGCGAAACACGCACGCGGACAAATGAACTCGATCAGGGAGCGGGAGGAGCGAACGGCGGGAACACCGGCAACGTGAAGTCCGGGAATCCCGGGATCAGAGGAGGCGGCTGCTGAGTCGTCGGAGGAGCGGTCTCGACGGGCGGCGGAGCCGGTGCGGGCTCGGGCGTGGTAGTCGTCGGCTCGGGCGTCCACGGCTCCTGATAGACCTCGGTTTCCGGCGGCACGGTCGTCGGGTCGACGGTGGTCTCCGGAGCCGGTGCGGGCGGTGGCAACACCGGAGCAGGCACCACCGACGTGGGTGCCGTCGTGGTGACAGCAGGAGCTTCGGTCTGGTTGCGACTGACCGAGGTGTCGACCACCTGCGGCGTGTTCTGCTGGGTGAGCATGAACGCGGAAACGCCCACCACCGACGCAAGACCGAGCGCGAGAACCCCTCCGGTGCGAAGCCTGCGCCGAGCCCGTGTCCGATCGTCCTCGCCGTCGTCGTCGTCGTAATCGGCGTCGAGCCAGTAGACGTTCTTCAGCTGGAACGGAACCGGCTTGTCGTCGTTGACAACCGAAGCATCGGTTCCAGGCACACTCGAAACAGCGCCTGCAACAACAGAATCGGACACTACGGAATCGGCCGGCGCGAACTCGTCGACCGAACTCTCGACAGCCTGCTCCCCCAAATTCGTGCTCAACGCAGCGACCTCCCCGTCGACCCGCACCCCCTGCGCGTGATCGTCGAGAACATCATCTACTACGGCCGACTTCGAGAGCGACGGGACGGCAACGGAATCGGAAGAATCGACAACGGGATCGGTGAACCTCGAGGATGCGAAACCGGCGGCCGCGTCCGTGGTCCCGTGCGGAGCCTCGGAGGCAGTGGTGTCGATCGGAGCCGCCGAGATCCAAGGACGGGCCGGAACAGGACGGGTAGCCGTGGGCTCGGGAGCTGGGATCGACGGGGCGGCGTGCGGAGTTTCGTTCCGGGCCGGAGTCGGTCGGACAGGCGCGGGCAGTGGAGGGCGTGGCCGCGGGGAACGGCGCTCCGAAAGAGCAGGCTGCGAAGAACGGGGCACCACAGAGCTCGGTGGTGCCGATTCCACCCGCGAAACAGTGTCCGCCGACGACACGGGGCCCACCGATGCCGCGGGTGGCACCGGTACCGCTGCCGGCCTGATCGCGTCGGAAGCCCGAAGCACCCCGGTGCGCGTGCGCGAATGTGGCCGAACAGCCAGCGCCGCTCCACGTGCCGCCACGGTCTCGGGCTCGGTCGGCACGATCGACGGCAGTTCGAGCAGCGGTCCGACGCGTTTCTGCACGATCGGCATGCGTGCGCCGCCGCCGATCAGCACGACGGCGTCGATGGGAACGTTTGCACCGATCATCACCTCGCGCGCGAACTCGACGGCCTCGTCGAGCAGGTCGGTGATGAGCAGCTCGAAGTTCTCCCGAGAAAGCAGGATCATGCCGCTCGCATCCGGCAGACACACCGCGTCCTGTGTGGACAGGCGTTCCTTGGCGATTCGGCACCGCTTCTCGAACAGCGGCATGTCGGGGTCGGTCGGGTTCTTGCCGAGGCGCCGGAGCTGATTGTTTCGCACGTAGGCGTCGAGCAGATCTCCGCTGTACGCACCGGATCGCTGCGAGGCGATGACGGAACGCTGCACCAGGTCCACGACGCTGACGGTCAGCCCGGAACTTCCGAGGTCGAACAGGGCCACGGAGCTGCAATTGCGAGCTTCGCCAGTTGCTGCCAGGTATTCGACGACAGCTTCCACCTCGTGGACCAGGTGATAATTGCGCAGGTGCGCACCGGTGAGCGCGGCACGCAGTTCGTCGGCCTGGCGCGGGTCCCGATAGGCGACGCCGGTGGCCAGTTCGGGCTCGGTTTCGGCGGCGGCACCGATGGATTCGGCGGCCAGATGCGGAAGGTCTCCGCCGACGCTGTCGATGAGTTCGTTGCGGAAGAACAAAGGTCGGTCGATGTCTGTGACCAGGCCGGACGGATCGGCTACGGGTGTCCCGAACTGCTCGGTTCGTGGCTGCGCCGTGCGCACGGCTCGGGTCCCCATGGACACCCCAAGCAGCACAGTCACGGTGTTCGGCCTCACTTCGATCGGTAATCGGCATCGGACGCGATGTAGCTCGTCCAGAGCGCCAGGCTACCGCTTCGACCGAATCGGCGGGGCGCGCGGCCCCGGAGGTTGCGTACCGGATGCGAGGGAAACCGTCATGCTCCCTATTCGGCCGGCCTCAACCGGGCCCGCGGTCTATTCCGGCAGCTCCGGCTCGACAGCCGGTCGGTACAGCTCGCCGTTGTAAATGAACGCCCGCTCGTACAGGTCCGCGTCGGGCAGGCGGACCGGACCCTCGACGGGCACCTCGACCACGGGTGCCGCCGGCGCGGATTCAGCTTCGGGAAGCGCGGGTGCAAGTACCGGATCGTCGTAGATAGCCGAGTCCGCGATCGGCGGGGGCGGGGCTGTGTCGCCTCTTGTGTAGATCACGCCCCAAACCACCGTAACGACAAGTCCAGCAGCGCCGAGTAGCAATGCGTCTCGCGCCGCCCACTGCATGCTCCGCCGAACCGGAGCCGCCCTCTCGACGGTCTTTCGACTGGGGCGAATCACGGTTCCCGGCTCGGTGGTGCCGAAACCGGTTCGATCGAGAAGTTCCGTGTCGGTCACCGGGACGCCGAGCATGTCGTCGAAGTCGAGCAATCCGACAGCCGAATCATCGGCGAAGAACTTGTCGACGTCGGAGTCGACCCGTGCGTCGTCGGTGGACGTGAATGCGGTCGGATCCACAGCCAGGTCTTCTGCCGCAAGTTGATCGACAACCAGCCCCTCGGCCACGGACGCGTCGAGGACGCCTGCTCCCTGGCCGGCGTCGATCGGCGGTACGGGCCTCGGGTCGAACAGCGCAGATGCGTCGTCGGGTACGACAAAAAGGTCGATGTCGTCGAGCGGCGGGGCCACATCGAGCGCGGCGCCCGTGGCAACGGCCATCACAGGTGCCTCCGGGACATGAACCGGCACGTCCCACGTGTCTTCGATCACGCTTCGGACTGCAGGTATCGCCGCACCGCCGCCGATCAACAGAACTGCGTCGGGCGCGCGCTTCGATGCCCAATGCAGGACATCTACGATCAAAGGCGTGATCGCCCGCTCGAACTCATTGCGCGAGAGCAGCATCGGGCCTCGGTTGGGTGCCCTGACGCCCACCGACGTGCTCACCAGCTCCTTGAGCTCGCGGAAGAAGTCCTGGTACTCCTGATCCCCCTCGGGCCCGACCGGAGGCGGCAGAATGCCCTTGGCCATCACGATGCCTCGGACCACCTCGTCGAAACGGTCACCGCTGATGTCGACGGTGCGTGCGGTCCACTCGACGTACTCGCCCGCGACATCGAGTGCGGTGGCCGAGAGCCCCTTCTTACCGAGATCCACGACCAGGACGTAGTCCTTGTTCTCGAACTCGGGCACGGTGCGGGCGTAGGCGAGCAGGGCGCGGGACTCCTCGACCATGCGAGCCTTCGGCACGGTGCCGTCGCCGAGGGTCTCCAACAGAGCCGTCACGGCTGCGGTGTCCCATCCGGCGAGCACGATGTCCTCGAACGGACCGAGGTCTACGAGCTTGCCGGGCAGCAGGTCGTGTGCGCCCTCTGCATCGATGGAGTCCTCGCAGCGGCGGCCGTCGGCGACATACGCGATGCGCACGGCACCGGTACCCACTGACACCCCGCAGACTCCACCCATCGACCAGACAGTCCTTCACAGTTCGTGTTTCGACGCCCGATCCGGCACCTGTACGAGACCCCGCCCCACCCGAAAGTGTATGGCGGTCGAGGTACCCGATACGCGTATCCCGGTAACGGTACTAAACAATCTAAGATATTGTTTGGGTGGGTCTGGGGAGACTTCGGGTCGAGAAGGCGCACAGCCAGCAGACCTTGAGTCGACGACGAGGCCGTCCGGTCTTGTGGTTAGCGCGATCGGTGGAGGTTTCGATGCAGACGCTCAATGCTCACGACGTGGTTCGAGTGCGAACCGTTCTGGAGAAATTCGGAAAGCTGCCGGTCCCCGTGGAGGGCATCGACGAGGCCGCCGATCTCTACGACAGCGGCCTCACCTCGCATGCCAGCGTCAACGTGATGATCGCGCTCGAGGACGAGTTCGACGTCGAATTTCCCGACACCATGCTGCAGAAGTCGACGTTCGGCAGCATCAGTGCGATCGCCGCGGCCATCGCTCAGCTGACGGACTGAGGCCATGACCACCGTCTACGAGAGCTCGATCGACCAGTCGATCACCGACGTGCTGGCCGTACTGCGGACCTATGCCGACGAGGTCGACCGCGATGCCCGTTTTCCCACCGAATCGGTGGATGCGCTGCGCAACGCCGGCCTGCTCGGGGTCGGAATTCCGCGGGAGTTCGGCGGAGGCGGGGCAACGCTGACCGACATGGCCCGGATCTCGCGTGCCCTCGGTGCCGAGTGCGCATCGACGGCGATGATCTTCGTGATGCACCAGTCCCAGGTGCTCAGCATCGTCCGCCACGGCAAGTCCGACGCCATGGCAGACCTGCAGCGTCGCATCGTGACCGATCGAATCCTGGTGGCGTCCGCCACCACCGAGATCAACATCGGCGGCGACGTCCGATCGAGCAGTTGCGCGGTGGAGTACGACGGCGAGCAGATCACGCTCAGCAAGAACGCACCGGTCATCTCCTACGGCGCATACGCACAGATCGTGTTGGCGACGGCGCGGCGCAGCGTCGACAGCCCGCCCAGCGATCAGGTGCTCGTCGTCTGCGAGAAGCCCGACGTGACGCTCGTTAAAACCGGCACCTGGGACACCCTCGGCTTTCGTGGCACCTGCAGTCCCGGCTTCATGCTGGACGCGCGCACGACGACGTCGAACATCCTGGGCGACAACTACGGTGACATCTCCGCTCAGACCATGCTTCCCGTGGCGCACGTGCTGTGGGGATCGGCGTGGCTCGGCATCGCCGACGCGGCGGTCGCCAAGGCTCGTAAATCGGTGCAGAAGGCCGCACGCAAGACTCCGGGCACGCCGCCGCCGAGCGCGCTGCGTCTTGCGGAGCTGATGGTGGTGCACGAGCAGTTGGTGGACACGGTGTTCGGTGCCGCAGCCAAATTCGAGGCCGTCGCCGACAGCCCCGCCGAGCTCGGAGCGATCGGTTTCGCGCTGAAGATCAACAACGTCAAGGTCACCGCGTCGACGCTCGTGATCGACATCGTCGGCAAGGCACTGCAGATCTGCGGCATCTCCGGCTACCGACAGGGCGGAGAAATGAGCATCGGCCGTCATCTTCGGGATGCGCACGGGTCCGCGATCATGGTCAGCAACGAACGCATCCTGGGGCACAACGCCCAGCTCTCCCTCGTCTACAAGGGCAAGTGATGACTACCACGCACTCCGCACCGGAGACAGAGATCAGCGAACTCGACTCCGCCCGAGCGTCTTTCCGTGCCGAGCTCGTCGACGCCGGCCTGCTGGTACCCAGCTCGATTCCCGGGTTGTACGGGCGCAGCGGCGAATTCGAGGACATCATCGAGTTCGTCGATGCCCGCGTCACCGAGGCAGGGGCCGTCGAACACGGGCACGCGGCGAAGCGTTTCCGATTCGCTCCCGTGTTCCCCCGAGAAGCGTTCGAGCGCACCGACTACATCGCGTCGTTCCCCAACCTCACCGGTGCCATCAACACGTTCGAGGGCGACAACAAGGAACACGCAGCGTTGTTGGCGGAGAGATCCGACGGCAAGGATTGGGATCACTTCCTCCGGTCCGCCGGAACCATGCTGGTCTCGGCAGCCTGCCATCCGTCGTACTCGATGCTCACCGGCACACTTCCCGAAGAAGGCACGCTGATGGACATCTACGGCTACTGCTTCCGGCACGAGCCTGCGGTGGATCCGGCTCGGATGCAGGCGTTTCGGATGCACGAGTTCGTTCGAGTGGGTACCCCCGACGAGGCGATCGAGCACCGCGAACGCTGGGTCCCGCGCGGATTGCAGGTGCTGGCAGATCTGGGGCTCGAAGCCGAGGCGGTCATCGCCAACGATCCCTTCTTCGGACGCGCCGGACGCATGCTCGCGGCGAACCAGCGCAACGAGAACCTCAAGACCGAACTGGTGGTCAAGCTCTACGGAGATCTCGACGAGGGCACCGCGGTCGTCTCGTGCAACTGCCACCGTGATCACTTCGGGCACACCTTCGGCATCGAGACCGCCGACGGCCGGCCCGCCCACAGCGCATGCGTCGGTTTCGGCATGGAACGCATCGCACTGGCGATGCTCCGCACCCATGGACTCGATCGATCGGCCTGGCCTGTCGCACTGCGCAGCTGATCGATACCGCTCCGCCCGTGTACGTACACGAAGGACCAAGTGAAGTGAACAGTTCCCGCACCGCGCCACGGCACATCGGCACAGATCCCGCCGAGCCGTCGCGTACGGCGGGCGGCAAGTACCCGACGTGGTTCGGCCCGTCCGATTCACCGTTGTTCGGCACCGTCCATGTGCCGTCAGGAGGTCGGGCCCGCGGCGGCGTCGTCCTGTGCCCGCCGCTCGGCAAGGAGCAGGTCGATTCGTATCGCGGCATGACCCTGCTCGCGCAGAAGCTCAGTGCGCAGGGACTTCTGGTGCTGCGGTTCGACTACCACGGCACCGGCGATTCGTGGGGTGATCAGGATCAGCCCACTGCGGTCGAGCACTGGCAGCGGAGCATCGTCGAGGCCGTGGACTACGTTCGCGGTTGCGGGGTGGGCGAGGTCGGCCTCGTCGGTCTGCGCGTCGGTGCCTTGTTGGCGTGTTCGGTCGCCGCCGAGTGCGGGCCGCTCACCGCGTTGACGCTGTGGGATCCGGTCGTCAAAGGACGGTCGTATCTGCACGAGCAGCGCGCACTGTATTCGGTGAGCGTGACCACCGACTCCGACACCGATCCCCGGGTGTCGATCATCGGCGCTGTGCTGCATCCCGATTCGGCCGCGGACTTCTCCGCGCTCGATGCCGCGAAGACCGGAATCGACGCGCCGGTGCTGGTCGCCACGCGCGCCGAGCGAGGCGATACGAAGCCGGTACGCAAGCTCGTCGAGACTCTCTCGGCTCAGGAGCACACGTTGACCGCGCACGACGACTTTCTCGAGCCCAGCGATTTCGAGGTCATCATCCCGACATCCGACATCGCTCACCTCGCGGCGTGGACGGCGTCGAAGTTCCCCACCGCGCCCACCTGTGACATCGATGTCGAGCATCGATCGCAATCCGTAGTCGACGGAATCCACGAGGACATCGAATACCTGGGCCCGCAGCAGCTTTTCGCGATTCGGTCCTCCTCGGATCGATGCCGGGCCGGCGGACCGACCGTGGTTTTCTACCCCACCGCGAACGAGCACCGCGTCGGCCCGGTCCGCATGTGGGTGGAACTGGCCCGGCTCCTGCCTCGATTCGGGGTCTCCACGGTGCGCTTCGATCGACGCGGCACCGGCGAGAGCGGCACCGTCGGCGACGGGGAGTTGACCCGGCTCTACAGCGACGAGGGAAACGAGGACGCGCTCACTGCCGTCGAGCACGCGGGTACGGAGCCGGACCGCATCTTGGTCACCGGAATATGCTCGGGCTCATGGTATTCGAGTTTTGCCGCGCGCGAAATGGGAGTCAACACCGCAGTTCTGCTCAATACGTTGGATTGGACCACTCGCCGATTGGAGTTCGTGAAGCGTTCGTCGATGACGAACACTCGAGCGGACCGAGCAGGTGCGGCGCTGGACCACCTGCACGAGTGGGGTGTGGAGATCAAGGCGCGAATGCAGACAAGGCTGCCGTACCGAGCCTGGTTGGCGCTGGGCAGATTGGGGCTCATTCAGGTCCCGGAGATCTCGCTCCTCGAGCTCGCACGCAACGAGGTGAGCACCACCGTCCTGTTGTCTCCGACAGACACCGAGTGGTTCGTCGCCAATCGTGGACCGGAAGGTATCCACAGAATGCGCAAGCGTGGAATCACCGGCACCACCGTCAAGTCCTTCGCCTCCGGCGATCACTCCCTCTACGGGCGCGACCTACGCGAAAACGTACGGACCGAATTGGTTTCGGCGGTGTCCACCGCCTTCGACCTCGACCTCGCCGCTCTGTCACCTCCGACCGTGGTGGACCGAGTACTGCTGTGAAGCACAGAGCCCCAAAGACGCCTCCACCGAGACACGAGCAGCTCGACCGCCTTCGGTGGTATCCAGTCGAGCCTGCTCGATTCGATGTGGGCTTGGTGCAGGGTGGTCATCTGACCCAGGGACTCGTGCACAGCCCGACCATCCCCCTTTCGGTCCTCACTTCTACACCGAATCATCCCGTATCCCAGGTCGAGTCGCATCCTCCGGCGCCGAATCACAGCGGCGGAGGCAAGCAGTCGGATCGAAATTTGGCGCTGAACTCGCTTGCGCTCATGGCTTCGACCGCGATCACCGGAGTGCTGGGCCTGTTGTTCTGGGCGGCGGCCGGGCGCCTCTACCCCGTTGCCGAGGTCGGCAGCGCATCGGCCGTGATCACTTCGGCGGTGATGCTGTCGACGCTGTCGAACTTGAGCCTGGGATCGATGTACGAAAGATTCCTTCCCCTAGCGGGCCGACTCGCAAAGTCGCTCGTGGTGCGCGGCTACCTGATCATCACCACTTTCGCGTTCATTCTCGGGTGTGGCTTCCTGTTGGTCGCTCCCGTCGACAAGATGTTCACGAACACCGCAGAAGTTGTGTCGTTTCCGATCTTCGTATCGATCCTGGCAGTGTTCGCGCTTCAGGATCAGACCTCTTCGGGGCTCGGCGTCGCGCGCTGGGCAGCGGCGAAGAATGTGTTCCATGCGGTCGTGAAGTTCGGACTGCTTTTGGCTCTGTTCGCAACTGCGAGAAGCACATCGATCATCTCGGCGTGGGCTCTTCCCGCGGTGATTGCATCCTTCTTCGTCTTCCGAGCAATTCTGAAGAACATTCGCGAGGAACGTCAATACGCGGCAGAGCCGAACCTGCCACCTCGCCGCGAGTTGTGGTCGTACTTCGGATCTGCGTACGGAATCACCGCTCTCGGTTCGCTCGCACCGCTTCTGGTTCCGATGATCGTCGTGGCCACACTCGGCACTGTCGAGAACGCGTACTTCTCACTGACCTGGTCCATCGTGAGTGCGCTGTACATTCTCATCGGAGTCTTGATCGGGCCCTACGTGGCCGAGGTGGCGGCGCACCCGGAACAGTTCCACAATCTGACCAAGCGGTTCATGAGTCTTGTCTGCCTGGTAGCGCTCGGAGGCTCGTTGTTTCTCGCTTTCGTTGCACCCTACGGACTCGGAATCGTCGGACAGGGATACCGCGACCAAGGCACCATCATCGTCCAACTCGCCGCGTTGACAATCCCCCTGTCGGTGATCGGCTCGCTCTACGACGGCCTGGCGCGGGTGCGACGCCGGATGCGCTTGGCAGTCGTCGTGCAAGTGATCTGCACGTCGATGATCATTGTCGGGTCCCTTGCTCTGTCACCGTCTTTGGGAATCGCGGCTGTCGGTTGGGCCTACCTTGCTGCAGAAGGAGTCGGGGCCGCCGTGCTGATAGTTCCGCTCGTGCGGTGGGTGCGGGAGATGTCCGGGAACCGTCCGTCGGTATCGACGTCGACTCCCGTCGTTCGCGCCGAGACGACTCACGTACGAGTGTCAACCGGAGGGAAGTCGTGAACCCAGCGTTGCTCTTCACAGCCGTCGACCGACTCGGATGTCATCGTGGCGCACACGCCAGCTCTCTTGACATGCTGCGGTCCGGGACACGAGTGATCGCAGCAATGGGCCCGGCGGATTTCGGAGGTATCGGCCGAGTGTCGGAGCGGCTGCACACACTGGCGTCGCTCGGCCCGTCCGCCCGCCTCGGGTTGCGGGCAACACCCACATCCCGCCGCTGGGCGTACCGACCCGACCTGATCACCGAGGACGTAACGGAGATTCGAGCATTCCTTCCGCACGAACTCGATCGAGTGTTGACGGACCTGTCCCGCACCCGATCACCCGAGGTTCCGTTTCGCGCTCGCCTGGCAGGCGACTATTTGCTGCTCGATATTTCACACGGCCTGTGCGACGCGCTGCTCCCCCTGGAAGTACTTGCATACCTTGCCGATCCCCGCCCCGAGGTACCCCTTCCTCGATGGGCGTCCCGGACTGTCACGTCGCATCCCTTGTTGCCGACCCTGGCGTCGTGGGTCGTTTCGCATCCGCGCAAAGTCCTCGACATCGTGTACGGCCGAATTCGTCCCGGCAAAGCCGGAGCATTCGTAGCGCCATCGACGGCTGAGAACGTATGCCCGACGGCGGACGGCGACACGAGGTCGTGGCGGAGATCGCCGACCGTCGCCGTGTCCTCGTCGGCGGTAGGCTTCGTGGACTGTATTCGTCAGTGGCGCAGGGAAGTCGGCGAATCGGCATCGGTGTCGGCCATAGTGTCGACCGCAGTGGCAACAGCACTGGCCAGGTCCGGCATTCGTTTGGCGAACTCGGTGACGTTCCTGTTCGACTGTCGTCGATATCTACCGTCCGACACCGTGGTTCTGGGGAATTTCGCAGCGGGGCTCGACTTCCCGTCGACCGATCCCACGTCACGGGATCAAGTTCAATTCGCACTGACATCGGCGATAGACAAGGGCCGGCCGATTGCTGCTGCGACTCTGAGTTCACTCAAGTATCACCGGAGCGGACGCGCGCTGGAGAGCACCGGAGTCGACCGCGTAGGAGTCGAACCCAGCGCAGAATTGATCTTCTCGGACCTCGGGAGAGTTCGGCCGATCGAGCATGCATCGTGGTCGGCCTGCGAGCCGGATCGCGTGTTCTACGGCCTCAGCGAACCCGCTCGGCCCGAGTCGATCGTGATCACCACCCAGCAGCTCAGCACCGTCATGTACATTTCGGCGTCGTTCCACGACAACGCTTTCGATCCTGCAACCGTCAAAGCCGCGCTCGACGCCGTGACCTCGAACCCCCTCGAACTACTCGATACACAGGAGACCCGCTGATGACTACGCCAGTCCCGGAGTCGACGACCCGGCCGCCACAGTTGTGGGCGCGCATGGGACGTTGGGCCGGCTTCTTCGTGGTGCAGTTTCTCGTCGTCGAGTGGGTCGTATCCGCCACGTGGCGTGGCAATTACAGCTACCGCTGGAATTACATCAGTGAGCTCGGCACACCGTTCTGCGGACCGAGCGGGTACTTGCCGTGCAGCAGCATGTACGTTGTCGCCAACATTTCCATCGTCCTGCTCGGCTGCTCACTTGCTGTCGCTGCCCTGTCGTGGTTTGCGCTGGGCGTGCTCGATATTCGGAGTACCTCGTTCTTCGTGGTGTCCGCGATCGGCGGAGTAACCGCTGGAGGGGTGAGCGAGGCCACCAACTATCAAATCCACTCGTTCGGGGCCGCGGTGTTGTTCGTATCGGCCAACGTTGCCCTGGTGTTCGCGGCGGGCGGTCGACTCGTTCCACGTCCGCACCGCTACGCGGTGACCGGTTTCGGGGCAGTCGGCCTGCTCGCCTACTTTCTGTACATGGGCGGCCATCAGTTCGGGTTGGGCATCGGCACGCTCGAGCGGGTCATTGCCTATTCGGTGATCTCCGGGATGCTGATTCTGACGTCCGCACTGTTCCAGGCGACGCGCGTACCCCGTCACCGATCTGCCCGCGTGGCGGACAACGAACAGTCGCTCGGTGTATCGGCCAACGGGCTGTCCGGGTGAGTCGGTATGGCCGGCCACGGCAGCATCAGAGGTCGTCGTCTGCCACGGTGGAGATCGGACGAATGCCCGGCGCTTACGTCGATCCGACTTCTCGCCGTCGTGGTTGGCCGATCGCGGGAGCGGTGTTCGTGGTCGTCGCAGCGGTGACCGTGGGTTCTGTTGTGTTCGTGCAGTCCAGAGTGATCGACGCGCCCATGATCGCCCCGATCGGCGGTAATGCGACCACTGTGTACGACGCGTTCGACGGCCCGTCCGGTCAGCGGGTGAATCCGACACTCTGGTCCTCTCCACCCGATGACTCGGGCGCTGTCGAGAACGACCTTCGGTACTCGACCTCGCAGGACAACGCCTCGCTCGACGGCGCGGGCCGGATGTCGATCACCACGCTGAAAACCGCAGAGGGTGTCACCTCAGCGCAATTGACAAGTACGAGTACGTTCACTTTCGGGCGCGTCGAGGCCAGGATCGAGATTCCTGCCAACGCTGGGCTGTACCCGTCGTTCGGTCTGATCAGCACCGATCTCGGGGCGACGGGCGAACCAGCGGGCGTGATCGATGCCGTGGAAGCGACCGGCGACGGCGAATTCCGGTCGGGTATCGGCACCGAGACCGGAGTGTTGTCGTCCATGAGCACCACGCCTCTTCCGTCGGACGGCTACCACGTCTATTGGGTCGAGCGTCGTCCCGGCGTCGTCACCATCGGAACGGACAGCACTGTCATCCATCGAGCTACCGCTGACGACCTCGGCGCCGGTACCGAAGACTGGGTGTTCGACGCTCCTTTCCGCGTGCAGTTCGATCTACGAGTCGGACCCGCCGTATCGAAACCGCCGGTGTCGACAGAGTCGCCGTCGATCATGTCGGTCGACTGGGTGAGGGCCAGGTCCGACTGATCTTGCGACTTGCGATCTTGTTCTCTCCCGAAAGGACTTCCTGTGCTCAATCCCGCACTTCCCCGGCTGGACGATCCCCAGTGGCAGGGTGCGCTGTGGATCGGCAGCATCGATCTCGAGCGCGATCTGCCCGCCTCGATTCTGTTGATGGACGCGGACGGGTATTCCCGGGCCCGACTGCTCGCGCGGTTCGGTCTCGATCCCGTGGGATTCGTGGAACTCGTCATCGACAACGGTCGGGTGAGTACCGCGGAGCTCAGGGCTTCCACAGACGAACTCCGATCGTCCGCCGACACGGCACCCCCTTCGATCCTTCCCCCGATGACCGTTGTGATCTGCACGCGTGATCGCGTAGATCATCTTCGCGGAGCCGTGGCATCGGTGCTGGCCGTCGAGTATCCGGACTTCGAGCTGGTCGTCGTCGACAACGCGTCGACAACGCGCGACACCGTCGAATTCGTCGAGAGCGTCGACGATCCGAGAGTGCGCATCGTTCGCGAGCCGGTCCCCGGGCTGAGTCGGGCTCGCAACACAGGAGTTCGCGCAGCTCGCCACGAGATCGTTGCGTTCACCGACGACGACGTCGCAGTCGACCAGTTCTGGCTCACCAACCTCGCGCGAGGATTCGAGCGCGCGAACAGGGTCGCGTGCGTATCGGGAATCGTCCCCAGTGGCGAAATCAGAACTCCAGCACAGGCCTACTTCGATCGCCGTGTCGGATGGGCGAGCTCGGTGACGCCGCGGATCTACGATCTCTCCGACCCGCCTACCGATGTCCCGCTCTTCCCTTTTCAGGTCGGAATGTACGGAACCGGCGCGAACTTCGCCGTGCGCCGCGGCCGAATGTTCGATCTCGGAGGTTTCGACGAGTCGCTGGGAGTGGGATCACCCACCAACGGGGGTGAGGACCTCGACATGTTCTTCAGAATTCTGATGGCGGGTGATCAGCTGGTCTATGAGCCGGGCGCGATCGTTTGGCATCGCCACCGGGCCGACTCCGCCGCCCTCGCGACCCAAGCCAGAGGCTACGGTCTGGGTCTGGGCGCGTGGCTGGCCACTGTCGCGACCGACCGGCGCGCAGCAACACTCGCTGCGAAGGTGGGTGGGCGAAAGACGGCAAGCGCCCTGCGCTTGTCACTACGAATGAGCAAGGTGGCATCGCCACCGAGCGACCTCGCCGACGATCTGCCGGCAGGTATCGGCAGGATGGAGCTACTGTCGATTTTCAAAGGACCGTTGGCGTTGCGAAGGAGCCGCCGGGGAGGCCGCATTCGAAGGCCACTGACAGGAGTGAACCGCAATGCGCGCCCAACATAGGCCGCCTTCGGCCGAGCCCGACCAGCTCGTCGCCGGTCGTCCTCGTTTCACCATGGCCGACGCGTCGGTGCTCGCTGCGGTTGCGGGGGTGCTCTCGATGGTCGAACTTCCGACGGCCGTACGCGCGATCCTCGCCTCCGTATTACTGTTCTGCGGCCCCGGATCAGCGATCCTGACCTGGGTGGATCTTCCTCGGGTCGCCAGGCTGTCCGCCGTACCGACGTTGAGCATCGCGGTGATGACGGTGTTGACGACGGGCGCGATGTGGAGCTACCGCTGGTCTCCGCGGCGTATGACGTTGCTGCTGTGCATCCTGATGATCGGATCGTCCATCCAGTGGTACCGCAAGAACGGTTTTCCGAGCCGATCCGCTTGGCTGCATCGAATCCGGACGAACACGGAAAAGCAACGCATTCGACACACCGTCCGAGTCGCGCTGGCCATACTGAACGACCGGGCGACGTTGCGTAAGCACCTCCCGCTACTGCTGCTCGCACTCGCATTGGTCTTGTGGCTGCCTGCCCTCCCCGGTTTACGCACTGCCCCGTATTCGCAGTTCGGACTGCTCGTATCGGGAACGGGCCCGGTTCTCGTGATCTGCATGGCTCTCGTCCTCGCGGCGTTTCTCGTCGCGATTCGACGATGGCAGGTAAGCAGCGCCGCCCTGGCGGTAGCAATGGCGATTGCGGTGCAGCGTCTGACCGTGACGCTGGTGACGGATGTGCCGATCTACGAGTGGACGTACAAACACGTCGGCGTCACCGAATACATTCTGAAGTTCTCCGCACTCCCCCCCAACGGCGTCAGCATCTACAGCGAGTGGCCGAGCTTCTTCGTGATGTCAGCTTGGTTCACTCACATCACCGGGTTCGGCACCCTGGACATCGCGCATGTGTTCGCGCCGATGATTCATGTTCTGATCGCGGTCTTCATCTACGGTCTGGGCCGAGTACTGACGCTGAACCGCAGAACGGCGATCACCGCTGCGATGGTCGGTGAGTTGGCGAACTGGGTCGGCCAGGACTATTACTCACCTCAGGCCTGGGGGCTCGTTCTCGCGTTCGGATTTCTGGGTCTGCTGATGGCCTCCACTGTGGATCGCCGTGCAGCGTATCTGGCGTTGATTCCGTTCACTGCTTGCGTGGCAACGCATCAGTTGACGCCCTATTGGTTGTTCGGCGTAGCAGGTGTGTTGTTGGTGACCAAGCGCGCGAAACCGTGGTGGCTGATGATTCCACTTGCGGTCATTCTGCTGGGTTACTTGTTTCCGCGGCTTGCGATCGTTGCGCCCTACGGTCTCTTCCAGGGTTTCGATCCGGTCGGCAATGCCGAAAGCAACGTTCAGACGGTCGGTGTGTTCGGATACCGGGTGACCACCTTGGCCAGTCAAGCGACCTTTCTGGCCATCTACATGCTTTCCGGTCTGGCTGTCCTGTACGCATGGCGGAGGAGGACACCGTTCTGGGCACCGGCTGTGATGGCGTTCGGATCGATCGGTCTTCTCGGCGGCCAGAGCTATGGCGGTGAAGCCATCTTCCGGGTGTACCTGTATGCCACCGCGGGTTGTGCCATTCTGATTGCCCCGTTGATCGTCGACGCATTGGACGGTCGATTCACGCTCGCGCGCACTCAGCACGCCCCGCACGTCCGCAAGCCCGTATTGCGAACGGCTCTCGTCGCACTGTCCGTGATGTTCGTTGTCTCGACCGGGCTGCTCAGCTTGCAGGGGTACTACGGCAGATGGCCGATCGTCCAGGAGACTGCGGCGCAGATCGAACAGACCGAGCGCATCATCTCGGCGGCACCTGACGGAACCACGGTCATCACCATCTTCCCGGTGGGGTTCCCCACGCACATGACGGCCGACTACGTACGCCTGAACGAGACCAACAGTTACTTTCACATTTCCCTCGACTCCATCGATCCCGGGTACCTGCTCGAGTTCCCCACGCCGGCCCAAGTTGCAGAACTCGATGCTCAGGCGCGGTCGAGCGCCGAGCCGACTTACATCGTGCTCACTCGACAGTCGATGGAAACCGTTCGATATTACGGGTACGCCGCACCTACGGCTGCGGACAGATTCCAGGGTTGGCTACGTCAGAACTCGGATTGGGCGATCAAATGGGAAGACGCTGACATCGTGGTCTTCGAGCACGATCCGACCTGAACTCTCCAAACTATGACGTCCATCTCCAAACAATCTTCCAGTTGGTTTGATTGGAGCTTGACAAACTCGCAGCTTCTTTTAAGCTTGCTTTCAGTCAAACGAAACAGGTTCTTAGGGTTCAGAACGAACGTGAGGACATTGTCTGTGGATGCGGCGGGGTCGATTCACGGAGCTCGGAGACATCTGCCCATCGCACTCGACCCATGTGGAATGGATATGTTGAATCGTCAGAATCCCCGCGTCAGTGTCGTCATCCCGACGCTCAACGAGGCCGCGAACCTTCGTCACGTCCTCCCACTGCTCTCCCACGACTACGAACTCGTGCTGGTCGACGGTGGATCCGTCGACGGCACCATCGATGCGGCTCGCGAAATCCGCGGTGACATTCGCATCATCAAGCAGACCCGCAAGGGCAAGGGCAATGCGCTCGCCTGCGGCTTCGAGGCCGCAACCGGCGACATCATCGTCATGTTCGACGCCGACGGTTCCGCCGATGCCGCCGAGATCCCACGCTTCGTCGACGCCCTGATCGCCGGTGCCGACTTCGCCAAGGGCAGCCGGTTCTGCGAAGGCGGCGGAAGCCACGACATCACGCCGTTGCGGCGCGCAGGCAACGGTGGCCTGCACCTCGTGGCCAACACGCTCTTCGGGACTCGCTTCTCCGATCTCTGCTACGGCTACAACGCCTTCTGGCGCGATCTGGTGCCGGTCCTGGACCTGCCCGTCGTCGATCAGCCGGGTGCCGAGGGCATGATGCTCTGGGGCGACGGATTCGAGATCGAGACCATCATCAACTGCCGCTTCGCCGAGGCGTCCGTGCGCATCGAGGAGGTGCCGAGCATCGAGCTGGCCCGGATCTACGGCCAGAGCAACCTGCGCACCTTCTCCGACGGCTTTCGGGTTCTGCGAACCCTGATGACCGAGCGTATGCGTGCGCGCAGGATCGCCCGCAAGTCCATCGCACGCCCGTCACGAGAGTCGGTCGACGCCCGTACCGACATGGACCTCGAGTTCGAGGCTCTGGAGTCGTACAACGAGGTTCTCGAATTCCGCGAGAAGACGGCGTGAGTCTGCCGACTTCCTCGGTTGTCATCTGCGCGTACACGTCGGCTCGATGGTCCGAACTCCGGGCCGCCGTGTCGGCCGTCCTCGATCAGGATGTGTCTGCCGACGAACTGATCATCGTCATCGATCACAATGCCCAACTGGCCGAACGCGCGCGCGACGAGTTCTTGCCGCTGCACCGGACCGTGAACGTGGTGGAGAACGACCACCCTCGCGGCCTCTCCGGAGCGCGCAACACGTCGCTCGATCTTGCGACCGGTGAGATCGTCGTCTTCTTGGACGACGACGCCTCGCCACGCACCACAGAGTGGCTCGGAGCCATTCTGTCCCATTACTCGGATGATGCCGTGTACGCCGTTGGGGGCTCTGCATACCCGGTATGGCCGGACAAACGTCCGGCCTTCTTACCGGCCGAGGTAGTGGGTGAACCCGGCGAACTCGATTGGGTCGTCGGGTGCACCTACCGCGGGCAGCCGACGGAAACCGCTCAGGTCCGCAATCTCATGGGCGCGAACATGTCGTTCCGCCGTGAGCCCGTCGTCGCACTCGGCGGATTCGTCTCCGGCATCGGCCGGATCGGACGTGTCCCGCTCGGTTGCGAGGAGACGGAGCTGTGCATTCGCCTGCGCCAGACGCATCCCGATGCGCAGATCGTGTTCGATCCTTCGATCGTCGTCGATCACACGGTCAGTGCCGACCGCACTCGTCCGCGCTATCTCATCACGCGCAGCTACGCCGAAGGCGTGTCCAAAGCCGCCATCGCCCGGTTGATCGGGGCCGAGGACGCACTGTCCTCGGAGCGGGCCTACACCGCCAAGATCCTGCCTCGCGCGGTCGGCCGGGAGACCAGCGCCGCTGCGCGCGGCAATCCCGCGCGTGCCTGGGGTGCGATGGCCGTTGTGGCAAGTGTCAGCGCAGCCGGAATCGGCTATGCCCGAGGCAAACTCAGCCCGAGCCGCTAGCGGCACGTGCACGAAACTTCGTAGTCCACTACGAACTTCTGCTCACGACCTTCGGTGCCACCGAGGCCCGCTCCACGGAATTCAGCGCCCGCACATGCCCGCGCGGCACACTCGCGCCACGACCGACGAGCGTCAGCATCCGAGGTTCGTTCGGTGCGAGATGGAACCACGAGTCGGACACCTCGAAGCCGTCGATGTCGACGCAGACGTACTGCGCCGGCCACTCGGATCGGACAGTCAGTTCCCATGTTCCAGAACTTGTTTCGACGACATCTGCGATCAACCCCACCGTATTCTGACGGCTCTGCGCGCCGACGAGCGCGGTGGTTCGCGTCACCTCGACACCGTTGCCGTCCAGGAACGCGGCCGTGACGGCGGAGTAGGTTCGACCGCCGAAACGGTAGGCGTGGTTGACGTCGGTGAACGTGCCGACGATGGAATCCACCGTCAGTGCGATGGACCCGTTCGCCGGGGCGTTCACCGAGCGCTCGAACTCGTGGCTACCGCGAGAAGCGTGCAACACCACTCGGATGGTGCCCGAGCGCTCCGGTCCGTCGTTGACCAGTTCCACCGAGTAGCCGTCGAGTCCGTTGTCGGACAACAACAGTGCCACCGGGGCACTCGCCCGCGCCAACGCATAGAAGGGAGCCTTGGGCACACCGGCGGTATCGACGATGCCCCAGCCTGCGCCGGGCACGGTGTCTCGTAGCGTCAGCACGAGGGCTCCGGCACACCCCGAGGATGCTCGACGCCAATGGCCGAGCGCTTCGGTGAACGCTTCGACGATCGCCGCCCTACCGTAATCGAGGTACAGCTCTGCGTCGTCCCGCCGGATCGAGTGTGGGTCGACGCCGAATATCGTGCGCACGTAGTGATCGCGCACGTCCTCGAAATCCCAGGACGAGCCGCGGTCACGGGGGACGGCGGCCTTCCAGTCCGGGTGGTGACCGGCGACCGCTGCGGACCCGAAGAACCTCTCCACCTGTGCCCGTTCCGGGGGGACCGAAAAGGCCAGGCATTCTGCCGCGAAACGCACTCCGGCAGTGCGTACATCGGACAGTGGTCGCAGGTAGCCGCCCACCCCGAAGTAGTGCGCTATGCCGTCGCCCACGTGAGTGTGCAACTCGCCCTGAGCACTGGACGGGCTCGATGTCACGTATGCGACTCCGGGTGCACGATCGGCGAGAGACTCCGGAATTACGCTGTCCAGCATCACCATTCGCTGATTCTCGGCTGCGAGACCCACCATCGTGGGTTGCTGCTGGGTCTCACTACCGCCACTGACGACCACCAGGGCAGGGTTGGCCGAGACGGTGTCGGCGAATGCGTCGAGCTCACGAGCGACCGCGGCGGTGTATGTGTCGTCGGTGGGCGGGTCGATGGTGCCGAACATGACGTCCTGCCACACCATGATGCCCAATTCTGCGCACAGGGACCAGAATTCGGGCTGCTCGTACACCAGGGTACCGACGACGCGCACCATGTTCAGGCCGGCCGTTCGGAGCTGCTCGAGCGCCGCCCGCAGATCGGGCTCCGGCGACCACAACCGCACCGGGTCCAGCGGGGTCCACGTTCCTCCGCGGCAGAAGACGTTTTCGCCGTTGACCATCAGTACTGCGCCGCCGGCCGTACGGTCGAGATCGACCGTACGAAACCCGACGACGCCCATGGGATGCACGGTGCCGTCCACCTCGAGCGCGACGCGATAGGTCCGCGGTCGGCCGTGCGTGTGCGGCCACCAGAGTTCGACGTCGGGCAACGTCACCGCCGAGTCGATACGCTCGACGGTTCCGAGCTCGAAGGCGTTGTCGTCGATGATGATTCGAGCCATCCCTGGAGCACCGAGGTCGGCGCGCAACGTGACGATGCCGTCCGTACCCGATACCGCCGTCGACAGGTCGACGCGACGAACGTCGGGGGTCACCGTCATCGACACCGGACGCCACGGTCCGACGGGTACCGGAAGGGGCCCGTACACGGGTGCGCGTCCGAGCATCGTCGTCCGCTCGTGTCGCAGCCCCTGGGCGGCAATCAACGACGATCGCCACCGGCCGCGGGGGCGTCGAGACTTCAGATGTGCTGCCAGCGATTCGATGTGCACGGCGATGGTGACGGTGTCGCCGCAGTCCGTCAGATCGAGAGTCTCGGGAACGAACATCGACGTCACGGCCCTTCGATGAATGCCATCGATCCAGATCTGGGCACGGGTCGCGATCCCACCGAATCTCACTCGCACCCGGCGATGATCACCGGTGGAGACGCTCGCGACGAACCACCAGTCGTGATCGTCCGGATTCACTGCCAGTGAGTGTCCCAGCTCGGTGGCAACCGTGCCCGGCACCACCGCGTCGACCCAGTCGAGATCGTCCGGTAGGTCGCCGGGGTCGAGAACGGAACCGGCGTCGGTTCGGGCCAGCCGCCACCGAGCGCCGTCGAGCAGATCGATCACGTGCCCAATGCACCTGCAACGAGGTCCATGGCCGCTCCCCAGTTCTTGCTCATCTCGGTCAGCGGCTCGTCGAGCGCCACATCTCGGCCACGTGCGGCGCGCGCCATCCGGAACTGAACGGCCTTGGCACCGGAGGCGGCGTCGAGGAAATGCGGAGCGGCCGCAGCGGCTCCCGCCACGCCTCTGCCTTCGAGGTAGTGCACGTAGTCGGCCGCGAGTTCGGCCGTGGCACCGAATTGCCGGAGCAGGCCGAACGACCACAGGTGGAATGCGTCGGGACCCGCGGTCTGCACGAGCGGAATATCGGCGATGATGCGGCGGGCCAACGCGTCGACCGGGTTGCCCGGGGCGCGGCGGGCCAGGTGTGCGCGAGCGACTTCGAGGTCACGGCCGTCGAAACCGGCGTCGAGAACTGTGGAGTCCACTCGGATCTGCTCGACGTAGGGCAAGAGCACCTCGGCGTGTGGTTCCGGAGCGAGATTGAAGATCCCGTCGAAGTCGGCTCCGGTGAGCTCGAAGTAGCCGCGATTGTGGAAATACCCCATCACCTTGCCGTCGCGATCGACGAGGTTCGGCACGATGGTGGTCTTGGTGTGCTGGTTGCGGTAGCTGGTCCCTGCGGTGTCGGGCAGCCAGAAACCGTCGACCTCCACGGTGACGTGGATGCCGTCCTCCAGGCCTTCGACGACGTGCTCGAGCACAGGACGCCACACGTTCATCTCGGCGACGCCGATGCCGTAGAGGGTGCGGAGGTCCTCCGGCGTGATCTTCACGAAGTCCCACTGACGCCCGTCGCATCCCGCGCTCAGCACGAAGGCGAGCGCAGGAGTGGGATCTGCACCGAACGAATGCAGAACCTCGATCCACAGGTCGACGTAACAGTTCGTTTCGGTCCAGATGCGATCGTGATCGTGTATCGGGTGCGGTCGGTAACCGAGCGGGTCGAGTTCGAGGACTCGGGGGCTGGTTCCGAGCCTGTCCAGCACTGCATCGTTCGACATGAAGCCTCTCCTACCGGATCGAATGTCGGACGGTCCCCGAGCCGCATATGTCCGTATTGCCTGTATCCAGGCACTAATCCTAACGAATCGGTTTGTTCTCCGCATTCGATCGGACGGTAGGATTGTTTTTGCGCGAGCGAACTACTTCCAGGGCAACAATCTCGTCAGTAGCGACATTCGCCTCCGGTATCGGGGGCATTTGCAGAGGGAGCAGTCGGTTCCGGGCCGGTAATGCTGATGCGCAGCTTGTTTGTGATGACACTTGCACAATGGCTCTGAGCTGGGCACATGCCGAGTGTAGACAACACCTGACACATCCATGCCCAACTCGGGCACGCAAGAGGAGGCACGAGCGCGATGCGCCGTTTCGCATCCAGCGCAGCGCTGGTCATCGGCTGGGCTCTACTCGCAGTCTCGTTCGGAATGTTTCTCGTTCGCCAGATAGGCGTGACAGAGATCACTTTCGTAGCGTTCGTCGTCGGCGCTCCGTACCTGGGCGTCGCCTCGATCATCGCCGCGATCCTGTTCGCTGCAGCGCGCTCCCGCATCGGATCGGCCGTCGCAGTGGTGATCACCGTCGCGGTCGTCGGAATTCAGGTGCCGATGTTCCTCGCCGACGGCCCGGACAACACCGGCCCGGAGCTGACGGTCCTGACGACCAACGTCGCGCACGGTGACGCGGACGCAGCGTCCATCGTCGACGCGGTGCGCAGCAACGACGTCGACATTCTCGCGGTCCAGGAACTGACCCCCGAGGAAGTGACCGATCTGCAGGCCGCGGGCATCGAAGAACTACTGCCGTACTCCTTCACCGCTGCACTCCCGGTGGCCGATGGCACCGGGCTGTGGAGCCGCACCCCATTGACCGACGGCACCCGCCTCGACAACTTCGGGTTCGTTCCGGTCCAGGCGAGAACCACTGTCGACGGGCGGGATCTGACCGTCGTCTCGTTCCACGCGATGTCGCCTGCCACGCCGCGACACACCACCGAGTGGGCCGCCGACCTGGCCAGGATGCGGTCGATCATGGAGACCTACCAGGGCACCGTGCTCGTTGCGGGCGACTTCAACGCAACCAACGACCATCGGCAGTTCCGCACGTTGGCGTCGTCCCCGTTCTCCGACGCGGCAGACGGGGCGGGCGCCGGTCTGTTCCGCACGTTCCCGTCGGAGCGTCCGCTCGCGCGCCTGGACCATGTGGTGACGAGTGAGAACGTCCGAGCCCGGTCGGTCGAGCCCTTGATGATCCCGGAAAGCGATCACCTGGCGGTTCTCGCGGAGTTGCAGCTGCCCTGAGCAGCGCACTCACCGGGGGCGAGCTAGAAGCGTGGCAACTCGATCACCGGTGGCGGTGGCAGCTGAAACTGTGGCAGCTGGATCTGCGGTAGGCCGGGGATCAGCGGGGGAGGCGCGGGCGGAGGTGCGGGCGGAGGCACGTACGCCGGCTCGGAATAGGTGCGAGCCGGGGCCTGAGGGGCCTCGGTGGTCGGGGGCACTGTGGTGGTCGGCGGCGCGGTGGTGGGCGGCGCGCTCGTCCTCGGCGTCGTGGGCACTGCGGTGACAGGTGCGCTCGTCTCGGCCGGTGCACTCGTCGGTTCCGTGGAACTGCCGCCGTAGCCGAGGGACAACCCGAGGGCAGCGATCGCCACCAGGCCACCTGCGACGAGCACTGCGCCGCGCACCTTGCGCTTGGAGTCGGCGGGCTTGTCGGCAGCGGGCTCGGGGCTCAACCAATCCGGAGCGCCGGTCAGCGATGCGGGATCGGACGGGGACTGCCGAACGCCCGGCTGCGGGCTCGGTTGACGCGGTGCATCGGCCACCGGAGTCGCGAGCAGCGCCGCGCCGCGTGCGGCCACCGATTCCGGGTTCGCCGGGGTGACGACGGGGAGGCCGATCCACGCACCGAGAATCGACTCCACCAGCGGAATGCGTGCCCCACCGCCGATGAGGAAGAGAGCGTCGACGTGCTTGGGTGACCGACCGATCACGTCACGCACCAAGCGCGCCGAGTACTCGATCGGAACGGTCACAAGTGACTCGAACGCCTCGCGCGAGATCAGGATCACGCCGCCGTCACCGGGCAGGCACACCGCGCCGCTGGTCGACAGCTGCTCCTTGGCGACGCGGCACCGTGCGGTGAACTCGCTCAGTTCCTTGTTGTCGGCAATGTCGACGCCCTGCTTGGCGAGCTGATTGTCGGAGATGAGGCGATCGAAGTCGTCGCCGCTGATGTCGATGGTGCGCTCGGCGAGCAGAACCTGCCCGGTACCGCGGTCGATCACGCTGATCGTCAAACCGGAGCTGCCGAGATCGTAGAGGGCGATGGTGCCGAAGTGTCCCAGCTCTCCCGATGCCTCGAGGTACTGCAACGCTGCTCGCGCCTCGGGAACCAGTCGGTAGTTGTAGAGCCGCTGACTCGCCATCGCCTGCTGGATCTCGCCGAACTGCTGCTGGTCTCGATACGCGACGCCTGTCGCTTGCACCGGCCCACCGTCGCCCGGCTGCGAGAGCACGACGCCGATCGATTCGGCGGCCAATTCCTCCGCGCGGTCCCAGTAGGCGTCGACGGTGTCGTGGTGGAAATCGAGGCGACCCGGATCCTGAGGGCGCGCGTCGGGACGAGCCATGCGCACTGCACTGGCCCCCACAGACACACCGAGAACTTCGGTCATTACCCGCCTTCGGTCGACTTCCCCGTGAACACACGCCGAGACTCATTGTCACGAACGAGTCTCGATCCCCCGCCAATGGCTCACTGTAGCGCGTCCCGTGGTGCACAGTGCAGCACCCGACGACAGCACTACAGTTGCGGCCATGCGCGTTCTGTTCGTCTGCACCGGGAACATCTGCCGATCGCCCACAGCCGAGCGACTTGCGGCCGCATACGCGCGTGAGGGTGGGTTCGAGCTGACCGCGAGCAGCGCCGGAACACAGGGCTTGACCGGCCACGCCATGGACCCGACGGCTGCGACGGTGCTGAGCCAGCTCGGCGGTGACCCGGACGGTTTCGTTGCTCGACGCCTCACGCCCGCGATCGCTGCCGACGCCGACCTCGTTCTGACGATGACGGCGGCACATCGCGACGCGGTCCTGGCCCTTGCACCGCGGCAGATGCGTCGTACCTTCACTCTGCTGGAGGCGGCCGGTCTCGCTGCCGCGTCGGGCGCGCATTCCGTTGCGACCCTGGCCGACGCGCGAGCGGTCCACCGTGTCGACACACTCGACATCGGCGATCCGTATCGGCGCGATCACTCGGTGTACGAGCAGGCCGGTGAGTTGATCGCGCAGACGCTCCCCCAGGTCTTGCGGTTGTCGACGCAGTGAACGTCCATCTCTCACCGCACCGCTCGCTGAGGTAGCGTTCTCGCATCATTGCCGACCATCCGGGTCCGGCCACGGCGTTAGGGTCTGTGCATGCGCGACAAGGTCATCGCGTCGGCAGCAGTGGCGAGCGCCGTAGTGGCAGTCGCAGTGGGCTTGACCATCGGCGCTCTCGGCGGCGCGTTCGACGACACCAGCCAGACCGTTCGGCCGCCCGCTCTGAAGTCGGACAGCCTCAGTTCGGTCGAGACGACGCCGACCTCGACGATCGTCATCGTCCCGCCGTCGCCCACGTGGCAGGTCGCGGTGCCCACCACTGCTCGCCCCACGACGACGACGCCGGATCGGCCCGAGACCACGACGCGAAGCCCGCGCCGAACCCCGTCCTCGGACCGGACGACCACCACCACCACCACCACCACCGATGAGGATTCGGACGACGAGAGCAGCACCACCGAGACCGAGTCCGACTCCGGGCGCTAGGCACCGGGCACGGCCGGGTGTCGTCAGCCGGGCTTCGTCAGCGCCGTGTTGTCACCGATGCGCAACGCGGCCACCAGTTCTCGGTAGAGCGAGTCGGTGTTCATGAGCTCGGAGTGCGTGCCCCTGGCGCGGACCACTCCGTCCTCCATCACGAGGATCGTGTCGGCGTCGAGCACGGTGGACAACCTGTGCGCGATGGTCACCACAGCGGAGTCGATCGCGATCGATCGGATCACCTCGTGGATTGCCGCCTCGGTGCGGCCGTCGACCTGAGCGGTTGCCTCGTCGAGCAGAAGAATCTCCGGACGACGAACGATGGCCCTGGCCAACGCAATTCGTTGACGCTGACCACCGGAGATGGTCGACCCGATCAGATCGGTGTCCAGTCCCTCGTCCAGCGCGCGGATCGCCGAGGCCAGATGCACCGACTCGAGCGCCGCCCAGATGTCGGCTTCACCGGCCTCGGGATGGCTGAACAGTAGGTTCTCGCGGATCGAGCCGGGCAGCACCGGCGTTTCCTGCTCCACGTACGACAACCGGGCTCGTACCTCGTCGATGGTCAGCTCGTCGTACGGGGTTCCGCCGAGCCTGATCTCGCCGGCCTCGGGCGTCAGGAAGCGCAGTATCAACGAGAAGACGCTGGTCTTGCCTGCTCCCGACGGTCCGACGATCGCCGTGTGTCCACGCGCGGGCACCTCGAGGTCCATACCGCGCACGGCCGGCTCCCTACCCGGTGCGTATCGGGCTGTGACGCTGCGGAATTCGAGAGCCGGGGCGGGCGCTTCGGTCTTCTCCGACCGCCCCGAAGCTGTCTCCACCTTCTCGGTGACCAGGTCGTCGATCTGGCGGATACGGGCGGCCGCGGCCATTCCGGCCTGCAATGCGGTGATGTTCGTGGCCAGTGTGGACACCGGACCCATCACCTGGAATGCGTACAGCAGAAACGCGATCAGGCTGGACACGGCCAATGCCCCGGTACTGACGCGATAGCCGCCGAGACCGAGGATGCCGATGATCGCCAACTGCACTCCGCCCCCGGCGAACGTCCATGCCAACGCGGAGATCTTGACCGCACGGACGCTGTGCTGGGCAGAGATTCGAGCCTCGGAGATGACTCGCTCCGATTCGCGGGCCTCGGCCCGGCTGGACTTGACGGTACGGATGGCCCGCAGAGTGCCGTCGAGAATTCCGCCGAGGCGGCCCACCGCTTCCTGAGATTGCCGCTGTGCGACGGCGATAGGAGGCATCAGTCGCGCGAACAGCACCGCGATCGCGATGATGGCCGCGGCGATCGCGCCGAGCAGTACCAGATCGAGCACGGCCATGAGAATCAGTGCACCGACGAGGCCGACCACACTGTTGACTATGGCCACCAACGCATTCGACGTGGCCTCGCGCAGCAGAACGGTATCCGAGGTGACCCGGGTGACGAGTTCTCCGGTGGGCCGGGTGCCCAGACTTCCCACCGTGGCACCGAAGTACTTGCGCACGATCGATTCACGGGCGTCCAGGACCACGCGTTCGGCCAGGACCCCCAGTACGATCCACTGCAGATACAGAACCAGCGAACCCACCACGAGCAGTCCCACCAGGATCAGCACCGGCTGGATCAGGGATGCGTCGGTGCCGAGGCCGTCGAGCACTCCTTTGGCGACCATCGGTGTGGCCAGAGCTGCTCCGGTGCCGATGAGGCCGAGTGTCAGGCCCAGGACAAGGGTCCGGCGATGCGGCCGGACGAACTGCCAGAGAACGCGCAGATTCGGGACCGTGATCTTTTTCTTCTCTGCGGTAGCGATCTGCACGTCGACCATGGCACCAGTGTGCCGGACGGAAGGGTCGGTCTAGGTCGCGTCCCAGATCATGTGCACGGTCGTACCGTTCTGGTCCGAGGTGACGGCGGCGCTGTCGGCCAGCGCCCGCATCAGTGGCACACCCCGCCCGCGGTTGGGATCGGAGTTGTGCGATGCCCAATCCCCACGATCGGTCACCTTCACTTCTATTCGACCCTCCGCAGCACACGAGACCCGAATGTCGAGTGTCCCGCGATCGGTGTGGTCTCGATACGCGTGCTCGACGCTGTTCGCTATCGCCTCGTACGTCGCCAGCACCACGTCGTATGCACGATCGGGGTCGACGCCCACTTTGCCCAACCAGTCACCGAGCTCACGACGAAGCTCCGACGCTCGATCCGCATCGGCAGGTTCGCCGGTGAACAGCAGTTCTTCCATTCGCGCACCTGCCGTCGAGATCGAGCTGTCGGTACGTGAGTCGTCACCTCCGAAGAGAGTCGCCATCATGAATCCCGTCTACCCAAAAGTTCAGGATCTACCCTTACGAAGTGCAACGAATGCTTCGTCGACCGTTGCATAGATTCCGAACACCTCGTCCAAGCCGACGAGTGTGAGGGGACGACCGGTGGCCGGACCATCCGCGACCACCGCAAACCCGGCCTCGCCGCCGAGTTTCTGGTGCGTCGACGCCAACAGCGACATGCCCGCGGAGGCGAGAAATCCCACACCACTGAGGTCGATCACCACAGCCGTCGGCGATTTGTCCAGCACCAGAGCCACCGACTCGGACAGATCAGGAGCCGTCACCAGATCCAGTTCACCGGACACCGCCAGAACCACGTCCTGATCACGCCATTCCACAATCACATCGAAGTGCTGGGGCCCGAGGCCCGTGTCGTCCGCAGTCACACGGAGACTTTACCCCGGCCCACCCGGGCAGACTTCCTTCCACTCGGCCGAGTTGCTCGACTCCCACTAGGCTCGCTTCGGTGATCGAGGGACAGCATTGACGTGAACCGTCGCGGATCTCGCCGTCGTTCGGTCGGCGAATATGTTTCCGTCACGGTCGGCGGCGCGGTCGGCGCGGCGCTGCGGTACGAGGTGTGGACGTGGCGGACATCGTCGAGGTGGTTGCTGATGAGCACGTTCGGAGTCAACGTATTCGGATGTCTCGTCGTCGGTGCAGCGTTGGGGTACCTGTGGGGTAGGCCGGCTCCGGTTGCCCGTGCAGCAGTGTTCGGGCTGGCGTGCGGGTTCACCACGTTCAGCCTGTATGCCTTCCACGCCGTCACGCATCGCGGTGCCTGGAATTCGGTTGTCTACCTGCTGGCCACGCCGGTGGTGGCGCTCGTCGCGATGGCCCTCGGCGCGGCGATCACGCGGCCGAGGCCGAGCAGCATCCGATGACGACCATGCTCCTGGTGGCCGCCGGTGGCGGGCTCGCTGCGCTCGGGCAGTTCGTGTTCTCGCACGCGATCAGGTCTCGGCGACGGTTGTCCGCGCTCAATCTTATGGCGTGTGCGGCATTGGGGTTGGTGTTCGCTCTCGATCCACCGGACCGATTTCGTTCGCTCGTGGGCATCGGATTTCTGGCGTCGCTCGCTCCGTTGGCCACGGTGGCGCTGGCTACGCTTCGGCTCACGCGGAACCAGCAGTATCGCAGCGCTGCAACGTTCTTCGCTGCGAATGTGGTGGGCGGTATCGCCGCGGTGATGTTCGGATTTCTGGCGTGGAAGTCCGGCGTCACGCTCTATCACAAGATCTTCTGACTCGGATCGGTCAGTCGCTCGTCGAGTCCTCGCACGGCCCCTGCACTCCGGCCTTGACGAATCCCGCGATCTGATAGAGGTAGGTGAATTCCCACTCGACGAGCGAGAAGTCGTAGGAGCGTGGCGTCGGACGCATGGTGACGGTGCCGTCGAAGCATTGATCGAAGATGTAGCGGGCGCGCGGTAGGTGGTAGCGCCACGTGACGACGATGACGTGGTTCCACCCGCGTTCGCGGGCGAGTTCCTGGGTGAAGATCGCCTCTCCGCGGGTGGTCGAGGGAACCGGCGGAATGCACAGCACCTCGAACTTCTGTGCGGAGGTGGCGCACGCCTTCTTCATCGTCGAGTCACCGGACCCGTAGGGATCGGAGAGCACCACCGTCTTCGCCAGACCCTGCTCGGCGAGCGAAAGTCCATAGGCCTCGCGGCCGTCGTGTTCGCCGCCCAGTACGACGACGGCGTCGGCCGTGGTCAACGGATCGACGCGAGCCTTGGTGAATGCGACGTAGCCGCCGACGCCGATCGCAGACACCAGGACAACAGGGATCGCGAAGGCGAGAAACAGCAACAAGCGTCCGCGGAACACCTCACCAGGTTAGGGAAGGTGCACCGCGGGCGCGCGATCAGCGACTCAGATCACTCGCTCGGCTGAGGAACGGTGACGTTGCAGTCTTCGACCTCGGGGTTGACGCCGAAGTAGTTGAGGGGTCCTGCGACGACGGTCAATGCGATGGTGCCCGCTCCCGCGCAGTTCTCCGGAGCGCTCTCGAAGTCTCCACGCTGGTACGACGCGAATGCGCCGACGATCAGCCAAACGAGAAGGATCAGTGTCACGAATCTCATGGTGCCCCCTTAGGCGGTCAGCCGCCGTTCGGCTGTCGAGAGTCAGGTATGTCCGATTGTCGCAGTCTTCAAACTGCTACTGGTCGTTCTGCCTCGACAGCGTCTGTGACAGATAGTCACTCAGTGCCTGTTCCTGGACGCGATCGAGGGCGCGGGCCAGCTCTGCCTGCGCAGATTTCAGCGCCAGACCGCGCATCTTCTCGAACATCTCGGTCGTCTCGGTCACCTCCCCCGACTTGGGCAGCCAACCCGGACCGTGTTGCGCGGCCAGATGGTCGGTCACACTCCCCACCATCGACTCCGCGATGGCGTTCATCTTCGACGCTGTCCTCTCGTGCTGGTCGAGCAGCTGCTCCAACGTGAAGCCGTACTGGCTCAGATCGACGAAGACCTCGAGCAGCGTGGGATCGAGAATCTCGCACTGGTCACCGTCGATCCTGATCAGTTTCGCGTCGATGAGTCGGGCAACGATGTCGTCGTTGTCCTCACCGAGAAACTGAGCGATCGATTCGACGGGAATGACTGTGGTCTCGGCCGACGACCACTTGCGAGTCACGATTTCCTGCAGGCCCAGGATTTCTTCCAGGTCCTTGCCCTGCTCCCAGCCCGAGAGGAAATCCGCGATGTGTGCCGAGGTGAAACCCCGCTGGAGCAGCGAGTCGATCACCTTGAGTCGAGTGAGGTGATCGTCGTCGTAGATGCCGACGCGCCCGCGGAGAGTGGGCGGCGGCAGCAGTCCGCGTTCCTGGTAGGCCCGCACGTTGCGAGTGGTCGTCTTGGCCTCTCGGGCCAAGTCGTCGATTCGATACTCCACCGAGCTCCCTACCTCCGCCGCGCGCCGACCCACAGGATATACGTCGACCACGCGGCGGCAGGAAGATCCCGATGGGACCGTCATCGCAACGACAGACGTGCTCTCGAGCGATTCAGGACTGGGCGACGGCCCGCGCCGGTTCCCTTCGCAGGTCGGCGCGGCGCGGAACCATGGCGTAGTCACCCTGCTCGACGTGCTCGAGTTGATTGACGTACTGGGTGGCGAAACCCGGGAACATGGTGGCGTTGAAGCCGTCCTCGGTGAGATACCAACTGCTGCAACCGGAATTCCAGGTCGTCCTGGCCAGCTTGCGCTGCATCTCCTCGTTGTACGCATCCTGGATGTCCTGGCGCACATCGGCGCTGTGCAGATCTCCGTCGAGCACCAGGGAGATCGCCTCGACGATGTAGTCGATCTGAGCCTCCATGTACACCAGTGCCGAACTGTGCCCCGGGCCGGAGTTGGGACCGAAAGTGAAGTACATGTTCGGATAGCCGGACACGGCAATGCTCTTGTACGCCTTGGCCCCTGCACTCCATTCATCGGCGAGCACCCGACCGTCACGGCCGGTGATCGGAATGGGGGTGCCGGTGTTGGAGACGTCGAACCCGGTGGCGAACACGATGGCGTCGAACCGATGCTCGACGCCTTCCACGGTGCGAATTCCCTTGGGCGAGAGCGTCGCGATCGGCCAGGTCACCAGAGTGCAGTTCGGCTTCTGCAGCGCGGGGTAGTAGTCGCTCGTCATCAGCAGCCTCTTGCACCCGGCTCGGAAGCGAGGTGTCAGCTGTCGCCTCAGCCATGGATCGCGCACCTGACGGCGCAGATGGGCGCGACCGACGAGTTCGACGATGCGAGTCAACGGGGTCTTCCAGACGACACCGAGTGCGACGGACTCGTGTCCCCAGAACCACAGCGAACGCGCCAGGGTCTGGGTCTGCGGGTATCGCGCGTACAGACGTTTGGTGCTGCCCTGCGTTTTTCGATTGACGCGCGGCAGCGTCCAACCCGGGGTGCGTTGGAACACCTTGACCGTATCGGCGATCTTCACCAGTTCGGGAACGATCTGCACTGCGCTCGCTCCGGTGCCGACGACGGCGATCTTCTTACCCTCGAAGTCGTAGTCGTGATCCCACCGAGCACTGTGGATCTTGTGACCCTCGTAGGTGTCGATCCCGCGAATGACGGGCAGGCTGGCATTGGCGAGTGGCCCCGACGCCATCACCACCGTGCGCGCCCGAACATCGGGGTGCCCGTCGATACTCAGGTGCCAGTGACCGGACGCCTCGTTCCAGACGATGTCGACGACGTTGTGTCCGAATCGAATACGCGACTCGATATCGAACTCGTCCACCATCGTGTGGATGTAGCCGAGAATCTCACCGCTACCGGAGTAGGTGTGCGACCAGTTGGGATTGGGCGCGAAACTGTACGAGTACAACCGCGACGGTATGTCGCAGGCAGCGCCCGGATAGGTGTTGTCTCGCCAGGTTCCGCCTACGGCACTGCCGCGTTCGAGGATGACGAAGCTGTCGATTCCACTGTTGCGCAGTCGGATAGCGGTACCGATTCCGGCGAATCCCGCACCGACGATCACGGCGTCGAGTACACCCTCGCGCACATCGAATTCGCTCATGCGACGGGCTCGTACGTCAGTTCCTTGGACCAGGTGGGCTCGGAATTGAGAGTCTTGCTCGGGTACCGGCGAGTGAGCTTCACCAGACCGTCGGCAAGGACGTGGTACGGATGTTTGCGGTTGACCACGATACTGCTGTGCCACTGCACGAATCGATACATCGGCACGCGGAGTGCCTCGGGGTTACGCTCCCCCACACTGCGGAATCGCTTCATGGCGGTGTAGAGCCGCTCCTCGTCGACACCCATCTCGACGATGTTGTCGCGCATCTTGTTCAGCAGTGGGATGTATCGCAGCAATCCGACGATGAGGGCCGGGTTCATCCACGCACCGATGGTTTCGACCACGAGCTTGCGCATCCGGGAATGCCCGAGCAATTCGATGACCGCGAAATCGACCGCCAGATGCCGAGACTCGTCGGAGTTGATCTTCTTGAACACTGCCTGACACACCGGATCGTCGATCTCGTCCATGATGAATTTCACCAGCGCACCGTCCAGCGCCACCTCGAGCATCGGTATGACGGTGCCCAGCACGGTGAGAGACAGCCCGTCGGAATGCTTGTCGAGCCAGTCGATGACGAGCTTGACGTTGATGTTCGGCTCGGGCATCTCGTCGCCGTCGAGCATGCCCCAGCGCCGCATGAGAGCGAGCTCGGCGTTGGCGTGCTTCTGCTCTTCCGCGTGGAAGTAGCGATAGATCTCCGCCAGCGTCTCGTTCGGAGCCTTGAGCGCCATCGCCGCGAAACCGCGAGCGCCCACGTTCTCGATCCACATCAGATCGGACATGAAGGGCTTGAGTTTGGCGTGCAGTTCGGGGCCGATGGTCTCGGCTCCCGGTCCGTCCCAATCGATGTCGGCCAAAGCCCACTGACGGTCTTTGATCTTGGTCAACATGGTGTCGAAATCCATTGCCATGTCAGGCTCCTGTGGTTGTCGAGGTGAGGGATTCGTTCTTCGCCGGTGCCCGATCGGCGGGCATCACGCGAGTGAGCAATCCGAGAAACCGCACGTACACGGCAGGCAGCAGTCTCTTGAAGCGCCAGACGGCTTTGGCGTCGAACTGGGGCACGACGTAGAGCCGGCCCCGGTCGAAGGCATCGAGCGTTCGCGCAGCGATCTTGTCGGGAGACCGTCCGGTCCAGCGCATCGCGAACTCGGCCAGCCGGGACGAACCCGCGGTGATCCGGCCGTCGACGGCCACGTTGGTCTTGACGAACGTGGGACACAGGACCGATACGCGCACACCGGTACCCGAGAATTCCGCCGCCATCGTTTCCGACAGTGACATCACCGCGGCCTTGCCCACGTTGTACGGCCCCATCAACGGGGCGGCGGCGAAGCCCGCCGCGGAGGCAACGTTGATGATCCCGCCCTCGCCTGAGGCACGCAGTCCGGGGGTGAACACCTCGCAGCCGTGGATCACGCCCCACAGGTTGATGCCCAGAGCCCAGTTCCAGTCCTCGAAACCGATGTCTCCGACGGGCTTTCCGCCGATCCCGACTCCGGCGTTGTTGATCACCACAGTCGTCGGTCCGTCGAATTCGACGGCGGCACGAAGCGCAAGCTCCTCGACGTTCTCGCGTATCGACACATCGCACTCGACGGCGTATCCCTCGGTGCCGAGCGCGTGGATCATGGCGACCGTCTCCTGGGCTCTGGGCAGTGAGATGTCGGCGCACATCACGACGCCTCCGCGACGGGCAAGTTCGAGTGCGAACGCGCGGCCGATGCCGCTACCTGCGCCGGTCACCACCGCCCTCGATCCGTACGAGGGTCTACTGGTCTTCGATCTCATCGGGCCACCTGTTCCTTCGAGTCATGTGAACTCACGACGTCACCTTCACCCCCTATCCGCCATTTGTCAATGGCCTATTAACTAGTGGCGAAGTGTGCAACAGTGGCGACAGACGCAGTGACCGTCGAGTGGATTTCCGAACGGACTCGCGTCACCGGCGACTTCGCCCGTCCACCTTCGTCGCTGCGGTCACGCCTGCTGCGCGACTGCCCGCGAACCGTTCAACAGGATCGACGCAACCAGTTCCGGATCGTCCGACATCGGCACGTGCCCGAGCCCCGGATATGTCGTCACCTCTGCCTGCGGGAAGGTCTCCCGTACCAGTGGTGCCTGATACACCGGCAGCACCCAGTCTCGGCGCCCCCACGCGACGGTGACGGGAACACTCTCGTCGACCGGAACGCTGAAGCGCGGCACTGCATTACCGGCCGCGTCGATCGCCCTGTTGGTGGTGATACTCGACGCGTCGATGGTGGCAGTGGCCGCGGGAACTCGCCACGGCTTGGCGTAGAAGACACCGTTGGCGACAGTCCGTCCGACAACCGAACGCATGATTGCGGGCGCGATCGGACCGATGATTCGAGACAAGGCCCGCAGCAAGCGAAAAACGAGCAGCGCCCGCGTCTGATCCCAGTGTCCGCGGAAGAATCCGGCCGGCGAGAGCGCGGTGGCCGAGGCGACCGATCCGCGGGCTGCGAGTTCCAGCGCGAAGTACCCACCCAACGAATTGCCGGCCACGTGCGGCTTTTCGCCGTCCACGGACACATGCTCGAGAAATCGCTCCAGCTCGGCCACGATCCACGGACCGAGGTCGAACTCTTCGGTGGGGAGCTCCGGCGAATCACCGTGGCCGGGCAGGTCCACCGTCACCACTCGCCGGTGCTGTGCCAGTGCCTCGACGACACTGTCCCACGCGTGTTGCCGGTGCACGATGCCGTGAATGAGTACCAACGTAGGGCCCTCACCCCGGATCGTGTGAGCCAGGGTGAGTCCATCGATGTCCGAAGTCACTGCATACCAATCTTTCTCGGCCGGATGCGGTCCAGGCTCGCGACATCCGATCCCGTCTCGCTTGCGCTTGTCGTACGACCGATCGAGCAGGAAATCGCGACTTACATCACACAATGTGCCATTGACGAATGGTGCTGTCAATGCCAGTCTTCAGTTACCTCGAAGACAGGAACTCTCATGAATCGCACACGACCCGTCGCCGCACCCGGAACCGGTCCCCGATGACTCCCGTGGTGGTCGGGGCCGCAGGAGTCATCGCCCTCGTTCTGTTCACCTCGCGCGGAGCAGGCATGGACTTCGACCGACGCGCCCTGGCCGACGCGTACAAGCCGGTGCGCTCGACGTGGCCGAAGCGACTGCGGACGCGTCGACGCACGTGATGAGCTCGGGGGCGGTCTCTTCCGTTCGGTGACATCACCCGACGCGGGTGAGTTCGATCAGTACGCTCGAACCATGCCCGATCGGAAGTACGCAGGCAGATCCCCGCAGGAGCGTTCCTCCGAACGTATTGCCCGTCTGATGGACACGGCGATCACTCTGTTCGGCACGCACGGATACGCCGCGACGACGATCGGCATGTTGTGCTCGGCATCGAACGTGTCGACCCGTCACTTCTATCGCGAGATCGGAAGCCGGTCGGAGCTGCTCAAGAAGATCGTGACCACCATGAATCAGGACGGCGAGCGCGCTGCGCGAGACGCACTGAACGACGACGGTCGGCAATCGGCGGTGTCGTCGATCGACGCCGCGATCCGGGCGTACCTCGGCGTCACGTGTCGCACCCGGATGTCGGCTCGGGTCTGCTACGTCGAGGTGGTCGGAGTCAGCACCGATATCGAACTGTGGCGCATGAACCAGCGAGACGTCATCGTCGAGATGTTCGGTTCTCTGGCCACTGCCGCCGCAGCACGAGGAGAACTGCCCGACAGAAACTATCGTCTGGTCATTCTCGCGATCATCGGCGCCGCCAACATCTTCGCCCAGGAGTGGGCGCTGAGCTGCAGCTCCGACGTCGAACCGACCGACGCCACCTTCACCCCGTACATCGACACGCTCGTCGAGCTGGTCTCTGCTGCGTTGCAGACGCCCCGACCCGTGTAGCCGGACCGCCGATAGTGACCCGAAACACGTCCGCCGGACGTATGTTTCGGAGCGGCCGGATCGACTCATACTTATCGGCGTCGTCCGCGACGCCCCCAGCTCCGGATGTCCGGAGACGACCTACACGAAAGAGGTACGCACCGATGGCCGACTTCATCGACAAGGCTCAGCACAAGGCAGAGGAACTGGCCGGGACTGCGAAGGAGAAGGCCGGCGAGGCAACCGGTGACGACAGCCTTCGCGCCGAGGGTGCCACGGATCAGGCGAAGGCCAACACTCATCAGGCCGCAGACAAGGTCTCCGACGCCGCCGACAGTGTTGCCGACTCCGCAGCCGGTGCCGCCAAGGAGGCCAAGCATGCAGCCGCCGACGTCGCCGACAAGGCATCCGACGTCGCCGAAGACGTCAAGGACACCGTCAAGGACAAGGTCGGCAGCGTCGATGCCGACGACGTGAAGGAGAAGGCCTCCGAGGTCGCCGACAAGGCAGCCGACAAGGCCTCCGCCGTCGCCGACGACGTGAAGAACACGGTGCGCAACATCGACAGCGACGACGTTGCGCAGGCCGCGAAGGTGGGCACTCCGGTTATCGCAGCCATCGCAGCCGCAGCCGGAGCCGTCGCGTTCGTGCTGATCCGTCGGCGCAACCGTCGCAACAGCGCTGCGCACCTGTTCGTGCCGTCGAAGCGCACCACCCGCAAGCTCGCCAAGAAGGCCCGCAAGCACAGCTTCCAGAAGTAGTCACGCAGCTCACGTGAAGCCCCGCCTCGATCGAGGCGGGGCTTCACTGTTCTCTACAGCGGTTTCAGTGCCCGGCTGGGCACCCAGTGCGTGACGGTTTCGCTTCGGTCTCGTGACATCAACTCGTAGGTGACGCGACCGAGCCAATCCCCGTCCACGGTGATGGACCATTCGACCAGATCTCCCGGCACCACACGTCGCACATCGAATCCCTCGGGGTTGAACTTCGACGAGTGGTGCGGTGGAAGCGGGTAGAGGATGTTGAGGTCGATCCAGACCTTCAGTGGTGGTCGGAGCAGCTTGAACGGGCGCACGGCAGACGCCGGTCGAGGGTGTGCGCGCCGTGCCATCGTTCGATCATACGTTCGATTCCTGGGCCGATCCACCGCCCCGCAGAACGAAGAACGGCCACCTGCACACGAGGTGCAGGTGGCCGTCGTTCGGTGTTTACGAGAATCAGAGGCCGAGCGATCCTGCCAGGAACGGCCAGGACTTGTGCAGGTCGTCCTGCCAGTAGCCCCACGAGTGGTTGCCGACCGGACGGAAGTCGACCGTGGCCGGAATTCCGAGCTGGTCGAGGCGCTTGGCCAGGTTCGAGGTGCAGAAGTTGGTGGCAACTTCGATGCCGCCGCCGACGATGACCTGGTTGGCGAGTGTCGCCGGGTCGTTCTTCAGACGCGGGTTGGCGTAGGTGTCGTTCGGTGCGCCGGGCAGGCCACTGCCGGTGCTCATGTAGATCTGCGTGCCGCGGAGCTTCTCGGCGTTGAGCAGAGGATCGTTCTCGCGCCACACCGGGCCGTCGAGCGGTCCCCACATGTTCTCCACGTTGCCGCCGCCGTAGGTCTCGACGACGAGCTTGACGAACTGCTGACCGATGGGGTCGGAGGTCTGAGCACAGCCGCTGTACGCCGCGACGCCGGTGAACTTGCCCGGGTACTTGATCGCGATGTTGAGAACCGAAGTGCCCGTCATGGACAGCGCTGCGAGCGACTGGCGACCGTTGGTGTCGAACTGGGCGTCGATCAGCGGGGGCAGTTCTTCACCGAGGAAGGTGCTCCACTTGTTGCTGCCGAGCTTCGGATCGTCCTGGAGCCAGTCGGTGTAGTACGACCACTTGCCCTTCTGCGGAGTCACGATGTAGGCGTTCTTGTCCGAGAAGAAGGCCTCGGCGTCGGTCTGCGACTGCCACGAAGCGGCATCCTCGCCGCCGCCTGCACCGTTGAGCAGGTACAGCACCGGGCGGGACACGCTGTCGTCGGCCGGCTTCTGCACCGTCACGGGGATGGTGCGATTCATCGACGCCGAGAACACCTGGAGCTGGACCTGGCGGTTCTCGAGGGTGTTGACCGACTCGATCCGCGATCCGTTGCTCGACTGCGTCGTCGCGGCGGGCAGTTCGTCTGCGGACGCGACGGGCGTCATCAGCGCGGTCGGAAGAATCGCCACTGCGAGGGCGACGGCCGTAGCCGAACCGATTCGCCGGAAGCCGTGTCGTCGAGATCGTGGCACGCTGTTTCACCTTTTCGTCGAGTTACACCGGTCGAGTTTCTACATCGGCCGAAGATGAGGTGACGTTACCTCGAGCAAACGTCCCGAGCGTTATGGACCGGACGAATCCGAGACGCGATCGTGATGCTCGCGGTCGTCGTGTCGAATGACGACGAGGCAACCCACTATGACGAGACTCGCGACCACAACACCGACGGGTAGCGGCGAATACAACCAGACGACGGGCCGCACATAGTCCTCGGGCGTCCCGTCCGTCCATCCGAATTCCCGCGGCGGCACCGGAGCCGACACCCAGAACAGCGTCAGCGCGAACGGAATCAGCGGACCGATGCTCGACGCCACCGCGCGCGCCGGTTGCATCGACCCGACGGCCAGGCCGAGGGCGACCGGATACAGGGTGCAATACGCAACGGTTCCAAGGACATTGACCGCACCGTCGTCGAACGCAAGCAGACCGGTGGCCGTGACCACGGCCAACAGTACGAGCGCGGGGGTCGACAGGTCCTTGGGTGCCGGCCCGGGCACTTCGTCTACCCCGCCTTCATCCCCGATCTCGGCTGATCCGCACCAACACGAACTGACCTCAGCGCCCACTATTCGCGCTCGAAAGCGGAATTCCGTGCGAGGGCCCAAATAGTGGGCGCTCAGGTCAGTTGTACGGCTTACGCGCCGTTTCCGGGTCGCCGTAGGTGATGGCTCGTTCGCGTCGGGTGCCGGTGGCCAGGGTTGCGGCCCAGTTGATCAGTGTCCCGACGCGATTGCGGTTGCCGGCCAGGAACGCGATGTGGATGACGCCCCACGAGACCCAGCCGAGGAATCCGGACATCCGTAGCGGCCCGGCCTGTACCAGTGCGTGACCGCGGGCGATGTAGGCCGCGGTGCCGAGGTCTCGGTACTTGAAATCCTCTCGCGCAGAACCGGACAGGTCTGCTGCGATGGCCGCGCCCGCCGCGCGTCCGCCCTGCATCGCCACTTCGGCTACGCCCGCAAGCTTGTTCAGCGACATGATGTCTCCGACGACGAAGACCGTGCGATGCCCGGGGATCGAGAGGTCGGGTTGCACGGCTATGCGTCCAGAGCGGTCCTGTTCGACGCCCATCGCATCGGCGAGTTGCTTCACGAACGGAACGGCTTCGACGCCTGCGGTCCACAGCACGGTGTGGGTGTCGTAGCGAGTGACGGTCTTGGGTTCTGCCTTGGCCGTCACCTCGACGTCGGTGGCCGTGACGTCGGTGACGTGAACTCCGAGATGGGTTTCCACGCCTACCGCGTCGAGGGTGCGTTGCGCTTTCTTCGTCAGCGAGTCGGGGAATGATTCGAGTACGCGGTCGCCGCCGTGGAAGAGCAGCACTCGCGCTTCCGACGGGTGGATCGCATCGAACTCTTTCGCCAACGCCCTGGTGGCGAGTTCTCTTATCTGCCCGGCCAATTCGACTCCGGTCGGGCCGCCCCCTGCCACGGCGAAGGTGAGCCAGGGTCGGCGTTCGTCGGCGGTGGGCAGGGATTCGGCCATCTCGAAGGCGGAGATCAACTTTCGCCTGATCGCGAGGGCGTCGTCGAGGGTCTTCATGCCGGGTGCCCACTGCACGTATTCGTCGTGGCCGTGATAGGCCTGCTGCATTCCGACGGCGACGACGAGGTAGTCGTAGGGCAGCTCGAACGTCGAACCGTCGAACCGACTCGCCGTCACCACTCCCCCGTCACCCACTGCAGTCACGGACGTCGCTTCACCCAGTGCCACATGCGCGTTCTTCTGTTTGCGCAGCAGGTGTCGCAGTGGACTGGCGATCGAGCCCTCGGACACCAGACCGGTGGCGCACTGATAGAGCAGTGGCTGGAAGACGTGGGAGGTCCCGCGTTCGAGCACGGTGACGTCGACATCCTCACCGCGTAGGCGTCGGGCCGCATGCAGCCCGCCGAATCCTCCGCCGATGACCAATACCCGTGGACGTGCCATACGAACGCTCTCCCTCGGACCGACCCGCAGAGAAGGACTCTCCGATATCGCAGCCTACTCGAGCAGATTCGATTCGCCCTACCCCTTTCCATGCATACCCAGAGGGGGTATGTTCGAGCCGTCACCCAAGATACCCCCTAGGGGTATACGAGCAAAGGCGGAGAAATGGAACTGTTCACCAGCAACTATCGAGTCACCGGCATGACCTGCGGCCACTGCGAGGCGTCGGTCACCGAGGAGGTCGACGCCCTCGCCGGGGTGGAGTCCGCAGTCGTGTCCGCCTCCAGTGGGACACTGACCGTGGTCGGTACGCCGGCTCTCCAACAGGCAGACGTCATCGCGGCGGTCCGGCAGGCCGGCTATTCGGCCGTCGCGGATCCCTTCGGTTCACCCCACTCGTAGCCGCCGAACTCTTCAGCGGGAAGGACCAGCACGATGACCCACACGCACACCGAACACTCGGCACGATCGGGACACGAAGGCCACCAAGGACACAGCGACCATGCGGGGCACGGCGATCACGTCGGGATGTTCCGACGCCTGTTCGCCATCATGGTCGTGCTTGCCGTCCCCGTTGTCCTCGCGTCCGACATGTTCTCGATGCTCGTCGGATACTCACTGCCCGACGAGCCATGGATCGCCTGGATTTCCCCGGTGCTGGGCACCGTGATGTTCGTCTTAGGCGGATCTCCGTTCCTCACCGGCGCAGTGAGCGAAATCCGTTCGCGCGCTCCGGGAATGATGCTCCTCATTGCACTGGCGATCACCGTCGCGTTCGGCGCATCGATGGGGGCCAGCCTGGGCATCCTCGACCATCAGCTCGACTTCTGGTGGGAGCTGGCCCTGCTGATCGTGATCATGTTGCTCGGACACTGGATCGAGATGCGATCGCTCGCGCAGACCACATCCGCGCTGGATTCACTGGCAGCGCTGCTGCCCGACACCGCTGAACGCGTCGAGAACGACGATGTCGTGCCGGTATCCCCGGACCGGCTCCGGCTCGGCGATGTCGTCGTCGTCCGTCCCGGAGGGCGGGTGCCCGCCGACGGCACCGTCGTCGCCGGCTCGGCGAGTATGGACGAATCGATGATCACCGGTGAATCGAAGACGGTCCGTCGCCGCGAAGACGATCAGGTCGTCGCGGGAACAGTGGCCAGCGATTCCGGCCTTCGCGTCCAGGTCACCGCCGTCGGGGAGGACACCGCCCTGGCCGGAATCGGCCGGTTGGTCGCCGACGCCCAGAACTCGACATCGCGAGCTCAACGCATCGCAGACACCGCAGCGGGGTGGTTGTTCTGGTTCGCCCTCGGTGCAGCGGTCATCACCGCCGCCGCCTGGACACTGTTCGGGATGCCCGACGACGCCGTTGTCCGCACGATCACGGTGCTGGTCATCGCCTGCCCGCACGCACTGGGTTTGGCGATCCCGCTGGTCGTGTCCATCGCCACCGAACGTGCCGCCCGCGGCGGTGTGCTCGTCAAGGACCGGCTCGCACTCGAAACCATGCGGACGGTGGACACGGTGCTGTTCGACAAGACCGGCACCCTCACCAAAGGCGAACCCACCGTCACCGCGATCGAGGTGACCGCCGGCCGCAGCGCCGACGAAGTCCTGGCGCTTGCTGCAGCCGCGGAAGCCGACTCCGAGCACCCGTTGGCGCGCGCCATCGTCGCCGCTGCGAGGCACCGAGAGCTGACCGTTCCTGCGGCCACCGACTTCCGATCGTCCCCGGCGATCGGGGTGTCCGCCGACGTCGACGGACTCCACATCCAGGTCGGCGGGCCTGCACTACTGAAGCAGGAACATGCAACCGAACTCTCTGTCGTCGATCGATGGCGCGAGGGCGGGGCGATCATCCTGCATGTCCTCGCCGGCGACACCGTCATCGGAGCGCTCGCCCTCGCCGACGAGATACGGCCCGAATCACGCACTGCGATCGACGCGTTGCACGCCCGAGAAATCACGGTGGTGATGATCACCGGAGACGCCGACGCCGTCGCGAAATCCGTTGCCACCGAACTCGGCGTGGATCGATATTTCGCCGGAGTCAAACCGGAAGACAAGTCGCGCAACGTCGCTACCCTGCAACAGGAAGGACGCACCGTCGCGATGGTCGGCGACGGGGTCAACGACGCCCCGGCGTTGGCGCAGGCCGATGTGGGTATCGCGATCGGAGCCGGTACCGATGTCGCGATCGCGTCGGCGGGAGTGATCCTGGCCAGCGACGACCCCCGGTCCGTGCTGTCGGTGATCGAACTCTCCCGCGCCTCGTACCGCAAGATGAAGCAAAACCTGTGGTGGGCAGCGGGATACAACCTGATATCGGTTCCGCTCGCGGCAGGAGTGCTGGCACCGGTCGGCTTCGTGCTCCCCATGTCGATCGGTGCCGTCCTGATGTCACTGTCGACGATCGTCGTCGCCGCCAACGCGCAGCTACTTCGTCGACTCGACCTCTCCCCCGACGCGGTGACCGGTCGATCTGCGCACTGAGCCATCGACGACGCCGAATCGTCCCGGCACGACCGAAGGCCGCACCCCCGAAGAGAGGGTGCGGCCTTCGGTGTCTGTGCAGATCAGCCGAGCAACGCCTGCATGGTGTCGATCTCCTGCTGCTGCGAGGCCACGATCTCGCGCGCCATCTCCTGCGCGTCGGGGTTCGAGCCGTCGGCGATCTCGATGTTCGCCATCTCGATTGCACCCTCGTGGTGCTCGATCATCATCGTCAACCACTGGCGGTCGAACTCGGCACCGGTGGCCGCACTCAACGCGTCCATGTCCTGTTGGGTCATCATGCCCATGCCCATGCCCATGCCCGAGCTGTGGTCCATTCCGCCCATCTCACCCATGTCGGACGAGGGCGCGGGCTGACCCCATTCGGCGAGCCAGGCCGTCATCCGGTCCATCTCCGGTTGCTGCGCGGCTTCGATCGCCGACGCCAAGGCCACGACGTCCGAATTGTCGGTGCGGCCCTCGACCATTGCCGCCATCTCGACCGCCTGCGCATGATGCGGGTACATCATCCGAGCGAACATCACGTCCGCATCGTTGAATTCTGCGGACGCGTCGGCCTGGTCCGATGACGCCGACGACGAGTTCTGCGAGCCCATCGAATGGCCGTCCATCGGCATGTCGGAGGTGTCGCTGCTGCAGCCGGCGGCGAGGAATACGCTCACGGTGGCGGCAGCCAGCGAAGCGACGAGTGTTGTACGCATGTGAATCTCCTTGAACAAGTGCGAAATACAGGGATCTGGGTATGGCGATCCGCCGGTGGTCGTGCGTCCACCGGGCTGCATGTCACACTCGCAAGGTCACCGATCTGTCCAGCTCCCAGAGGGTCCACGGCGGCGCACGCTCCGAGATGGAGTCGGTGCGCCCACCGATACCGTCCTCCGACATCGGCGAGTGGACGACATCGACGCTGGTCGCTGGGACCGACAACGCAGCCCACGCCACCGTGGTTCCCGCGCACGGATGCATCATCTGATGTGCCGACGGGCAGTCGTGTTCACCGGCCGCCACCTGTACCGGATCCTCGTGGTGGGTCGCCGACGCCATGGCGGCGTGTTCACTGCTCGCCGACGTGGTCGGTGTCACCGAGTGCATCAGCAGCACCCCGAAGATCGTCAGCGCGATCAGCAATCCGGTCGCCGAGGCGGAGCCCAGGCGTCTGGGTCGGATCACTGAGTACATGTCACCGACGATAGCAAGCCATACCCCCTAGGGGTAGCCGGCAGGGACTTCCGCCCCGCACCGAAGGACTTCCGCCTCTGTCTGTGACGGTCCGTTTCGGACCATGCTCGCTGTGTATCTGCACACGTAAGTCAAGGGACGGGAATTCGTCATGAATGCATCGAGCCGGGTAGTCGTCGGAGTCGACGGATCTGCCACATCGCTCGACGCGGTCCGCTGGGCAACACGCGAGGCCGTTCGACGCCACGCTCCGCTCGAGTTGGTCACGTCGTCGCTGTTCGCGCCGGGAACCTACGGCGATGCCATCAGTCTTCGGATCGGTTCGTTCTCGGACCCCGATGTCGAGGCCAAGCGTGTACTGACCGCCGCGGTCGATGTTGCGCACAAGGCCGCAGCGGGCAACTCGCTGATTCTCGACACTCGTCTCGAACATGGCTCTGCCGCAAGGAACCTGACGCATTTCGACGTCGCGCCCGCCATGATCGTCGTCGGATCGAGAGGTCTCGGCGAGTTCACCGGTGGATTGATCGGATCGGTCAGCACCGCGGTCGTCTCGCATGCGAAATGCCCTGTTGCAGTAGTCAAATCGAACATGATCAGCGACGGTCCGGTCGTCGTCGGCGTGGATTGCACCTCCAACAGCCAACCCGCCATCGGCTTCGCTCTGAAGGAAGCGTCACTGCGAGGCGTCGACCTCGTCGCGGTGCACGCCTGGAGCGACCTCGAGCTGGGCAGCGTGTTGACGCGCGACGACGAGGGTCCGTGGGTCGATTCCGAACTCGCCGAGAAGACGTCGTTGGCGGAGAGCCTGGCCGGATGGTCGGAGGACTACCCGGACGTCACCATCCACCGTGTGGTGGTTCAGGACAGGCCGGTTCGTGAACTGGTCCGCGCTTCCGAGACAGCGCAGTTGATCGTTGTGGGAAGCCGCGGTCGGGGCGGATTCGCGTCGATGCTTCTCGGCTCCACCTCGCGCGCGGTGTTGCATTCGGTCGATGTTCCCGTCGTCGTCGTACCCACGAACCGATGACCGCGCCCGCCACCGAAACCACCTACGACTCCGACGAACTGGACGCAGACCTGCGTTATTGGGCCGCGGCGAACTATCTGACGGTGGCGCAGATCTATCTGCAGGACAACGTATTGCTGCGTCGCCCGCTGACAGCCGAACACATCAAACCCCGGTTGCTCGGGCACTGGGGCACGAGCCCCGGCCTGTCGATGATCTACACCCTCCTCAACCGCGTGATACGTCGAACCCATTCGGACTGGCTCTACGTCACCGGTCCGGGCCACGGCGGTCCGGCGTTGGTGGCGAACACCTACCTCGAAGGCACGTACAGCGAGATCTACCCGGACATCTCGCTCGACAACGACGGCGTCCAGCGTCTGTGTCGTCAATTCTCCACTCCCGGCGGCATTCCGAGCCACGTCAGTGTCCAGACTCCGGGCAGCATCCACGAGGGCGGCGAGCTGGGCTACGCCCTCGTCCACGCCGCCGGTGCAGCGTTCGACAATCCCGATCTGATCGTCGCCTGCGTCGTCGGGGACGGTGAGGCCGAAACCGGTCCCCTGTCCGGTTCGTGGAAGATCCCGGCCTTTCTCAACCCGATTCGCGACGGTGCCGTATTGCCCATCCTGCACCTGAACGACGGAAAGATCTCCGGGCCGACGGTTCTCGGACGCAGCACCGACCAATCGATCGCGGACTACCTCAGCGGCCAGGGGTGGGCACCACTGTTCGTCGAAGGCGACGACCCACGAGAAGTGTTCCCGGCCCTGCACTCTGCCCTCACCCGAGCCCACGAGACGATCGAGAAAATCCAGCACGCCGCACGCAATGGCGAACCACAGCACGACATCGAATGGCCCGCCATCGTTCTCCGCACTCCCAAGGGCTGGACCGGACCGCACGAGGTGGACGGCAAACTCATCGAGGGCACCCACTGGGCGCACCAGGTGCCGCTGTCGGGTGTCCGCGAGAACCCAGCACATCTGGATCTGCTCGAGAAGTGGCTGCTCTCGTACGATCCCCGATCGCTGTTCGACGACGCCGGCACCCCGGTGGCGACCGTGCGCGAGCTCGCACCGTCGGGCACCGAACGTCTCGGTGCCACACCGTACGCCAACGGCGGCAAGCTGTTGCAGCCGTTGGTCATTCGAGACCTCGAGAACTATGCGCTCACCGTCGAGTCCCCGGGGCGCACCTCGCACGAGACGACCACCGTCCTCGGGGAGATGATGCGCGATATCTACCTCGACAACGCACAGCCCAACGGCGGCGGCAACTTTCGCCTGTTCTGTCCCGACGAGACCGCGAGCAACCGCCTGCAGGCCGTGTTCGAGGCCACCGACAGATGCTGGCAGCTGCCGACCACCGAGTTCGACGACAACCTCGGTCCCGACGGCCGCGTGATGGAGGTGCTCAGTGAGCACCTGTGCGAGGGCTGGCTCGAGGCGTACCTGCTGTCCGGTCGACACGGTCTGTTCGCGAGCTACGAAGCCTTCGCCATGGTGAGCGTGTCGATGCTGATCCAGCACACCAAGTGGCTCCAGCACGCGGCCACACTCGCGTGGCGGGCTCCCGTCGCGTCGCTCAACGTGTTGCTCACCAGCACGTGTTGGCGTAACGACCACAACGGATTCAGCCATCAGGGCCCAGGACTGATCGACGCCGTGATTCCGCTGGCACCGGATGTGGTGCGCGTGTGGCTGCCACCGGACTCCAACACTCTGCTCGCCGTTGCCGATCATTGCTTCCGCAGTCGAGGTCACGTCAACGTTCTGGTGGTGGACAAGCAGAATCACCCGCAGTATCTGACGCTTCCCGAGGCGCGGGCGCATGCAGCGGCCGGTGCGTCCCGCTGGGACTGGGCCGGCACCGAGGAGGCCGATACCGAGGAAGATCCCGCAATAGTTCTCGCGTGTGCCGGCGACGTGCCGACCGAGGAAACCCTCGCTGCCGCAGAGTTGTTGCGTACGTGGACTCCCGAGCTCAGGGTCCGCGTGGTCAACGTCATCGATCTGATGGCGCTGCTCCCCGCCGTCGATCATCCGCACGGATTCACCGACGAACAGTTCGTGGATCTGTTCACCGCCTCGGTCGACGTGGTCTTCGCGTTCCACGGTTATCCCCGTGCGGTCCACCAACTGGTGCACGGCCGACCCGACGCCCAACGATTCCACGTTCGCGGATTCATCGAACAGGGCACCACCACAACGCCGTTCGACATGGTGGTGCTCAACAAGATCAGTCGCTACCACCTCGCGCTCGCAGCACTCGACCGAGCGCGCACTGCGCCTGCCGGTGCCGAGCAACTGCGGCAGCACTGCCAGGACCAACTCGCACGCCACGACGCCTACATCCGAGAGCATTTCGAGGATCTCCCGGAGATTCGGCAGTGGCGGTGGTCGTGACACTCGTGGGCGGAGACACTGCGGAACGTCACGCTCTGTCCGTCGACGAGGCGGTGGCCTCCGTCGCTTCCGACCTCGATCGCGGCCTGAGCATGGACGAGGTGGCCCGACGTACCCTCCGGTTCGGACCCAACGTGCTGCCGGCCGGAGCGGGCCCGGGATGGCCCCGACGACTGCTCGGTCAGTTCCACAATCCGCTGATCTACGTTCTGATCGTCGCCGGCACGATCACAGCGGGGTTGGCCGAATACGTCGACTCCGCAGTCATTTTCGCTGTCGTGGTGCTGAACGCAGCGATCGGGTTCGTGCAGGAATCCAAGGCCGGTTCGGCGCTGGAATCTCTTCGGTCGATGGCACGGACTCCGGCACGGGTGGTGCGCGACGGGGAGGCGCACTCCCTGTCCTCCGCGGACGTGGTGCCGGGCGACCTGGTGCGATTGGAGGCCGGAGACAAAGTTCCTGCCGATCTCAGGCTGGTACATACGATCGGCTTGGAGGTCGACGAGTCCACCCTGACCGGTGAATCCGAACCCTCTGCCAAAGGCACTGCAGCAGTACCGCCGTCGACCCTGCTCGCCGACCGATCCAACATGGGTTATTCCGGCACCCTCGTCACTGCAGGAACGGGTACCGGCATCACCGTCGCCACCGCGTCCGATACCGAACTCGGTGGCATTCACCGTCTGGTCGGGGCAGCTCGGCCGCTGGCCACACCGTTGACTGCCAAACTCGCCGAGTTCGGCAGGATCCTGACGTTCGCAATTCTCGGGCTGGCTGCTGTCACCTTCGGAGTCGGGCTGCTCCGAGGCCAGGACACCGTCGAAACTTTCGTCGCCGCAGTCGCACTCGCCGTCGGCGCGATTCCCGAGGGCTTGCCCGCAGCAGTGACGATCACCCTGGCCATCGGGGTCTCCCGGATGGCACGGCGTGGTGCTGTCATCCGGCAGCTGCCCGCTGTCGAAACCCTGGGCAGCACCACGGTCATCTGTTCCGACAAGACCGGCACGTTGACCCAGAACCAGATGACGGTGCGGGCTCTGTGGACGATCGACGGCGAAATCGTGGTCACCGGTTCGGGATACGAGCCAATCGGTGACCTGACGGAGGACGGTGATCTCGTATCCGTGAACCACAACGACGCTCTGCGGTGGTCACTTCTCACCGGTGCCGTGTGCAACGACGCGTCGCTGCGACAGATCGACGATGAGTGGACGATCGTCGGAGATCCGACGGAAGCCGCGATGATCGTGGCTGCGATCAAGGCCGATATCGACACCCCGAGCTTCCTCGAGGGCCATCCGCGATCGGGGAGTATTCCGTTCAGCTCGGACCGGCAGTTCATGGCCACGCTCCATCGTTCCCGCAGCGACGAGCACGGGTTCGCCCTCGTCAAGGGAGCCGTGGAGCGCGTCATCGACATGAGCGAGACGATGATGGATTCCGAAGGCCGTCTGCGTCCGATCGATCGTCATCGGATATCCGAGGCAGCCGAAGACCTCGCAGGACGCGGACTCCGCGTGTTGGCCACTGCGCGCACCACCGCCGGAGCGGCACTGGATTTCACGGTGGACGGCCTGCCGGGGACCCTCGTGTTCACGGGCCTCGAAGCCATGATGGACCCGCCCCGTGAGGCCGCGACGTCCGCGGTACTGGCCTGTCGCTCCGCCGGGATCTCCGTCAAGATGATCACCGGTGACCACGCCGTAACCGCGACCGTCATCGCCCAGCAGGTCGGTTTGCTGGATCCAGGTGCCGGAGACGGGTCGGTGCTGACCGGATCCGACCTGTCGTCATTGAGCGCGGACGACTATCCGGCCGCGGTAGATCGTGCGGTCGTCTTCGCCAGGGCCAGCCCCGAACAGAAGCTTCAGCTGGTCGAGTCGCTGCAGTCGCGCGGCCACGTTGTCGCCATGACCGGTGACGGCGTCAACGATGCGCCTGCGCTGCGCCGGGCGAACATCGGGGTCGCGATGGGCCACAGTGGAACCGAGGTGGCCAAGGATGCCGCCGATGTCGTGCTGACCGAGGATGACTTCTCCACCATCGAGGCCGCGGTGGAAGAGGGCCGTGGTGTGTTCGACAACCTGACGAAGTTCATTGCGTGGACGCTGCCCACCAATCTTGCCGAGGGCCTCGTCATCCTGGTCGCGATCGTGTTCGGCACCGCTCTGCCGATCCTGCCCACCCAAATTCTGTGGATCAACATGACCACTGCCGTCGCATTGGGCCTGATGTTGGCGTTCGAGCCCAAGGAGCCCGGGATCATGTCGAGGTTGCCGCGCCGACCCGACGAGCCGCTGCTGACGAGAGCCCTGATGGTGCGGATTCTGTTGGTGTCGACCGTGCTCGTGGTCGGTGCCTGGGCGGTGTTCGAGTGGGAGCAGAGCCGCGGGGCCGACCTCGACGAGGCCCGCACTGTCGCGCTCAACATGTTCGTCGCTGCCGAGATCGCCTACCTGTTCAGCTGTCGATCACTGACACGTTCGGCATGGCAGCTGGGTCTGTTCACCAACCGGTGGATCGTCGTCGGGGTGCTCACCCAAATCGTCGGCCAGATCGCGCTCACGTATCTTCCGGCCATGAATGCGTTGTTCGGTACCGCACCGATCGGCATCGATTCGTGGCTGCTGATCGGTGCGGTGGCCGCGGTGCTGTCGCTCGTCGTCGGGATCGACAAGCGGGTCCACAACCGTAGGACGTTCGCTACCCGCGGGCGACGATCAACGGACAGTTGACGCGGTGGGCCAGCGAACGGACTGTGGATCCGAGAAGTCGGTCGCTGAAACCGTTGCGGCCGGTCGAACCGACGACGACCGCCTGCGCCCGCGGTGATACCTCGAGGATCTTCTCGACCACGTTGCCGCGCAACACTTTTTGCTGAACCACTACGTCCGGATACTGTTCGCTCCAGCCGGACAGGCTCTCGGCCAACACGGTTCGACCGTTCGACACTATCGCGTCGGATCTGTCGGTCGCGGACGCGTCGGGCGAGGAGATCAGTTCGTCCGTCGACACGTGGACTGCAACCAATTCTGTTCCTCGGAGTGAGGCTTCTTCGAATGCCAACCGAACGGCCTTCTGGTTGTGCGGCGACCCGTCGATTCCGAGGACCACAGGGCCCCGTGACGAATCCAACTCGATACTTCCCGGCACGATGACCACCGGGCAGTGCGCTTGAACCGCCACTGCGGTACTCACCGAGCCGAGCAGTTCGGCGAAGTACTCGCCGTTGCCGCGCGAGCCGACCACCATCATCGACGCACCAGAGCTCTGATCGAGCATGGCCTGAATTGTCGGTCCCACAATCGATTCGCTCATGATGACGAGCGCGTCCGGGTTCTTCACCGAACGTCGAGCAACCAGCGCAGCCCAGGCCAGAGTCGACTCTGCGGCGGTATGCTCCTCGGAGCCGATGTGAGACGGCAGGGCGACGAAACTCGTGTACAGGGCCTTGACTTGGTATGCGGACACCAGCTTCACCGGTAGCCCACGCAACTCGGCCGCACGCGCGGCCCAACCGACTGCGTCGAGCGACGAGCCGGAGCCGTCGACACCGACGACGATCGGGGACTGCCTCGAGGTACTCATGCGTGCGGGACGACGAGGACGGGGCAATGGGCATGCCGCAGTACGGCGGTCAGCGTTCGTCCCGGCACTCGGTCTCGTTCGTGACCGACCACCATCAGCTGGGCTGTCTCGGACACGGCGACCAGCTCCGATCCCGAGTCTGCCTCGGCGTACACCGACGCCACGCGAATGTCCGGGTAGTCCGCGCCGAAGGGCTCGAGTCGAACATCCATTGCCGATTCGGGATGAAGCCCCTCGGCAGGGCCACTGAGGGCGGACGCGAGGATGGAGGAGACAGCTTGGGTATGCACGGCCAGGACGCTGGCCGCCCTGATCGACGCCTCGCGAAACGCCTCACTCACAACGACATCGGCTTGCGAGACTTCGGCGTCACCCAGGGCCGCGACGACCGGGCCGCCGCGTTCGGCGTCGAAGTGCCGGACGATCGCCACGGGATGGGGTGATGCTTCGACCACGGCACCGACCATCGATCCGAGTACCCAGGCGGCCACCGCATTGCCGGTGGTGGTCCCCAGTACCAGCAGAGACGCAGATCCGGCCTCGGTCGACATCACCGATTCGGGCCGGCCCTGCAGAACGGCCGTTTCCACAGCAACCACCGGATCGGTCTCCGCAGCGACGTCCGCTGCGCGATTCAACGCCGTACGCGCGTAGTCACCGTCGATATCCGGTGCCCCGTATACGGTTTCGGCCATTGCGTGTCTGTCGATCACGTGGACCAAGCGAAGTGACGTGCCCCGCCCGCGTGCCTCCTGCACGGCGAACCGGACCGCATCGAGTGCAGTCTCCGATCCGTCGATACCGACCGTGACCGGTCCGGTGGAATGTGAAGTGTTCATCAGATGCCTCTCGATGGTGCGCGTCTACAACGAGAACGCTACGAGCGCAGGCACACCTGGCACAGCAGTCCGAGGTCATCGGAACGAGTGACCAAGGTCGTCCGCCATCAGGGCAGCGGCACCGACCAGATCAGCTCGGTGCCACCAGCGCCGGCTGCGGACGGCCTGAGAATCATCGAGCCGCCGCAATCGACGGCCCTGGCCTCGAGGTTCGCCAATCCACTGCGAGTGATGTTCTCGTCCAACCCGATTCCGTCGTCGGCGACCTCGATGCGGAGATCGTCCCCGACGGCCAGAGTGACATTGACGGTCTCGGCCCGAGCATGATGGACGACGTTGCTCACCGCTTCACGTATGACGGCGACGGCGTGGTCGGCGAGGGAACTGTCGATGACCGACAGGGGCCCGAACATTCGAACCACGGCGCGGATGGGAACGCTTTCGGTGAGTTCGAGGACGGCTCCGTTGACGCGTTGCCGAAGGCGAGTGGTCGAGTGCGTCGCGCTCTGCAGGTCGAAGATCGTCGTGCGGATGTCCTGGACGGTGTCCTGCAGGTCGTCGATGGTGCGCGCCAGACGCTGACGAATGTCGTCGAGCTCGGTCTTCTGCAACGTGCTCTGCAGCGACAACCCGGCTGCGAAGATCCGTTGGATGACATGATCGTGAAGGTCCCGGGCGATCCGATCACGGTCCGCGAGAACGTCCAGCTCGTGCATTCGCCGCGTGGTGTCGGCCATCTGCATGACGAGCGCGGCCTGGTCGGCGAAGCTCGAAATGAGATCGAGCTGAGAGTCGTTGAACACCGGTGCGCCCTTTCGGCGCAGTGTCACCAGGACTCCTCGTACGCCGTCGGCCACCCGTAGCGGCGAGATCAGCGCCGGGCCGAACGTGTTCGCCACCTGCGCGTTGGGCCGGTAGTCCAGGTTTTCCTTGCGGGTAGCGGTCCGAAGACGATATGCCGCACCGGAACTCGATCCCTCGATCGGGATGAGCGAACCTACCAGAGCATCTGCGTCGTGTCCTTCGGCGACCGAGATGACCAACCGGGAGACCGTGTCCGAGTTCGGAGCCCCGTCGGCGGGAACTGCGATGAACGCAGTGTCGGCCCCGGTGAGATGCAAGGCTCGTCTCGACACCATGTGCAGAACTTCGTCGATGTCGCTCCCGGCCAGCAGTTCGGTACCGATGTCCCGCATCGCTTCCATCCACGATTGGCGGATCCGCGACTCCTCGTACAGATGTGCGTTCTCGATCGCGATTCCGGCCGCTGAGGCGAGTGCGCGCGTCACCACCTCGTCGTCCTCGGTGAACTGGGCTCCATCCTTCTTCTCGGTGAGGTACAGGTTTCCGAACACCTCGTCACGCACCCGAATGGGCACGCCGAGAAACGATTTCATCGGCGGATGGTTGGGCGGGAAGCCGACCGCCTCCGGGTGCGCCGAGAGGTCGTCGAGTCTGAGCACGTGGGGTTGATCGATCAGCAGACCCAGCACACCTCGGCCGGTGGGGAGTTGGCCGATCGCTTCGCGAACGTCCTCGTCCATGCCGTGATGGATGAACGCTCTCAGATCGTGACCGTCGCCGCGGACACCGAGGGCCCCGTACCGGGCACCGACGAGGTTGACCGCCGACTCCACGATCGATCGCAACGTCACTTCCAGGTCGAGGCCTGAGGTGATGACGAACATCGCGTCGAGCAGTCCGTCAGCCTGCACGCGCGCATCCGCGATGCGTCCGATTCGGTCCTGTACCTCGGCCAGCAGTTCACCGAGTCGGAGCTGCGGGAGACCCGATCCGCGGTGATCATCCATCCGACGGCCCGGATTGCGTTCGCGGATGCGTTTCGGCCAGCCTCGACGCGTACACCGCTGCCTGGGTGCGGCGCTCCATCCCGAGCTTGGCGAGCAGCCGGGACACGTAGTTCTTCACTGTCTTCTCCGCCAGGAACATTCGAGCGGCGATCTGCCGATTCGTCAGCCCCTCCCCCAGAAGGTCGAGCAGTGTCCGTTCCTGCCCGGTGAGGTGATCGATCGGTCCGGGAGCGGCCGTACCCGCCCGTAGCTTGTCCATCAGCGCTGCCGCCGCGCGATTGTCCAGCAGAGACCGACCCGAGCCGACGTCCTTGATCGCGCGGGTCAACTCCATACCGGTGATGTCCTTGACGACGTATCCGCTCGCGCCGGCGAGGATCGCGTCGAGCATGGCTTGATCCTCGGTGAACGAGGTCAGCATCATGCATTTGAGATCGGGGAGTCGGTCCAGCAATTCGCGGCAGAGCTCGATGCCGTTGCCGTCGGGCAGTCGAACATCGAGAACGGCGACGTCCGGCCGCAGCGCGGGGACACGGGCGAGTGCCTGTGCGCAACTTCCGGCTTCACCGATCACGGAAAGATCGGGATCGGAGTCGATGAGATCGATCAGACCTCGACGCACGATCTCGTGATCGTCGACCAGAAACACTGTGACCACGTCCAACCCCTCACCCGCGTCCTCGGTGGGCGCATCTCCCCCAACACTACGGACCCGCGCGCGCGGGAGCTTCACCTTTGGTCATCGAAAGTGGAGCCGAAAGTCCCTGACGTCGGTGTAGTTGTCCTGGCGCGCGGATGCCGGGCCGAAGCGTCTGATGGAGCTCTGACACCGCCACGAAGGGAAACATCAGATGGGCATATCCCACACCGTCGTCGGAGTCGACGGTTCAGCCGCGTCTCTGGACGCTGTCCGGTGGGCCGTGCTCGATGCCGAACTGCACGGCTCCGACCTGACGATCGTCTCGGCCGTCCCCACGGTTCTCACGGGCCTCGATGCCCTACCCGAACGGACATCCGCGCATCTGAGGTTCGAGACGAACCGCATTCTGGACGAGGCATTGGCGATAGCTCAGCCGAGGGGGTCGGCCGTGTCCACCATCGCCGTCGACGTAGTTCTGTCGGACCGGCCCGCCGCGGCCACCTTGCTCGAGATGTCCGAGACGTCGCGGATGGTCGTGATCGGTACGCGCGGACTCGGTGCGGCACAACGCATGTCGTTGGGTTCGGTCAGCGTTGCGCTGAGCACGCATTCGCACTGCCCGGTCACGGTCGTACACGCGTGGCCGTCGGGTGGCTACACACAGTCCGAAGCGGTCGTGGTCGGCGTCGATGGAACCTCGGCCGCCATGGCCGCAGTGGAGTGGGCGTTCGAGGAGGCCGAAGTGCGCAGCGCTCCGGTCACCGCAGTGCACGCATGGGCCGATTCCGATCTGTCGATTGGGATGTCGGTTCCCGGCCTCGAATGGGCGGTCCATCGACCCGAGGCCGACGACGTATTGGCAAGGGCCGTCGACGATTGCGCGCGTCGGCATCCGACGGTGACGCTGCGCCATGTGGCGGTCAGAGACCGTCCGGTCCACGCACTGCTGGACCACGCGCAGAGTGCCCAACTACTGGTGCTGGGCAGTCACGGTCGCGGAGGATTCGCCGGAATGATGCTCGGCTCCACCAGCCGCTCGGTGATGGCACGAGCGTCGTGTCCGGTCACCGTGGTGCCCAGCGCCGCCCGCAACAGAACGACTGCGACGAAGGAATACCTGTGACGACGAACCCGGTGGGTGCCATCCACACGTGAGGCGAGACAGCCGTCACCGAGGTCGAGCCGACACGCTCAATCCGCGAAGATCCTTCAGGATGGCAGGAACCCGACTCATCAGGGAGATATGCCCCTCTCCCTCGATCAGATGCGCCTGCGCGCCGGCAACATTCGTCGCAAGCCATCGAGCGTGCGCGAACGGCACCATCGTGTCGAGGCTGCCCTGCCAGATCGACACGGGAGTCGTGATGCGGCTCGTATCGAATCCCCATGGGCGCGTGTGGGTCAGGTCGTCGTCGCGCCACCCGACGATGCCTTGACGGCCGGCCGCGTTGACCGACGCGGCGAGATAATTCGTCAATTCGTCGGTCAGCGCAGCACGGTCGACCGGCGGAGCCAATGCTCCCAATCCGGCCGCCACCTGGTCCGGCGTGACACCGAAGAAACCCTTTCGGACATCGAGGAACGTTTCCAGTGCCTCGACACCGGCGAAGACGGCCGTGTACTCGTCGATGTTCTCTTCGGCCATCCCATCGCGAATGTCACCGTCGTACTCGGCAGCCGGAGCGATCCCGACGCAGCAGGCGGCGGCCAGGCATCGTCCTGGCAGCATCGCCGCGCACGCCAGTGCGCGCGGTCCCCCACCGGACCAGCCGATGGTCAGGAACTCATCGATCCCGAGGTGGTCGAGCACCGCCGCGGTGTCGGCGGCGTCGTCGGCGACCTGGGCAGTGGTGGCACCGTTCGGGCGCGGAGACGACGCTCCGTACCCGGGCCGTGAGTAGGACACGACCCGCAATCCTTGAGCTGCCGCAGCACGTTCGAGGGTCGGGAAGGGCACCGCGCCCTGCGGTGTGCCGTGGTGGTAGACGAGCGGAAAGTCGTCCGCGGGGCCGGTGTCGAGTACTTCGAGGTTGCGGCCGTCTGCTGTCCGAACGAGGACGGTCATCGGCGTTCCGCCGGGTTCATACTGCACGCCGTCCGGCCGCGATGTCCTCGGTTCGACGGTCGAGAACCGTTGTGCCCGATATCCCGTCGAGCACGTTCTGTGCATCGTCGAGCGCGCCGATGGATGCGAAGTGCCCGGTCGCCCAGGCGAAGGTGCTGCAGGCCTGCACTTTCGGGCCCATCGACTCCGCCGCGAAGGCGGCGGGGTCGAGCTCGTCGACATAGACGTTGCCCAGCGGCTCCGCCTGCGCGGTGCCGAAGTGGTCGACGACAGCGGGTACATCGGTGAGAATCAGCAGACGATCGGCGCCGCAGTCGAGGGCGATCAGCGTCGCGGTCAGGTCTTTGTCGATGACCGCATCGACCCCGCGCAGTTGACCACTCGCTGCCTCGACGACAGGGGCACCGCCACCGCCGCCACAGAGTACGACGGAGCCGGCCTGGACCAAGCGCGTGATCGATTCCTGCTCGATCACGCGAATCGGGCTGGGCGACGGTACTGTTCGACGCCACCCTGTGCCGTCGGGAGCGATGGACCAACCGTGCTCGTCCACGGCGGCGCGGGCTTCGGACTCCGTGTAGACGGCCCCGACGAAGGTGGTCGGATCGGAAAACGCCACATCGTCCGGATCCACGAGTACCTGCGTGGTCAGGTTGACGATCGGTTTCACGATGCCCGCGTTGCGCAATGCCTGCGACAGCCAGTAACCGATCATGCCCTGGCTCTGAGCTCCGACTGCATCCAGCGGGTAGGGGCGCACCAGTGCCGCGTGCAAGCTGCTTTCCCGTGCGAGGGGCCCCACCTGAGGTCCGTTGCCGAGACAGATGACGACCTCGTGTTCGCGAACGATGGGTGCGAGAGCGATTGCTGCCGAACGGACATGCGCGAGTTGTTCGGCGGGGTCGGAGCGCTCGCCGCAACGAAGCAACGCGTTGCCGCCCACAGCAATGACGATGCGCATGTCAGCTACTCACTGCCGTGCCGAGAACTGCGCGAGTGATGTGCATCAGGTCCATGGTCAACAGGTCTCCTCGTAGCCGGGTGCGGCAGTCTGTCGAATCTGCGCACGCCACCAGCGTGCGGGTTGCGACTGCCCCAGAGCCACGGTCGGATGCCCCCCGCACCGCTGCCGAAGGTCCTTTTCTACGAATTCGAGTGGAGGGCGTTCGGAGTCCATGCGGCGCCACCGTCGGAGTCCCACCGTTGGGCGGCGACGACCGGATCGGTGAACGGAGCGACGTCCGTCAGCGTCAGACCGAGTAGTTGCTGTACGGATTCCGTATTTCCGTACTCCCCCGCGCACCGCAGAACAACCTGTGCGGCAGGCTCACTCAGTTGCCTGGGTATCACCAGCAGTGCCAACCTGATTCCATCCAGGCTCCGCACACCGAGAGTGTGGGCCGGCTGCGAGCGGTACCCGTCCAACCGGACGCTTCTCGAACCGACCATGACGCGCCTGGGCGCGTGCTGCCATTCGTCCAACCTGTACAGCACCCTGTCGATGGGGCCGAGGAGCCGAGTCAGAGCGGCAACGAGTTCCGGAACTTCGTATTCGAGATCGTCGCTGTACGAACGCCATCCACCGTCCACCTCGCCGGCCGAGGGTGTCCCGGGACCGGGCACGGTCAGGATCAGCCGCCGGTCGGGATCCGACGGCAACGCACGGTCCCCGTTCGCGAGGGGGGCGATCGTGGTGGTCGGGCTGTGCATCATGGTGATCCGATCGTATCGATGGACAGGCAACCTGCTCTGCCCATTCGAACGTTATCGACGCCGCAGGTGGCAGGACAGGGTAGGAGGTACTCGAAAGAGAGGCCACCTGGCGCGCCGCCAATGTCGTTCCGGGAAAACAGGAAGTCGATCACCTTCGGCCGTGCCTGTGGGTCGTAAGTCCCTACTCGGCAGCGTTCCCGCAGCGCAGAGTGATCATCGAGCAGCCTCCCTCCACGACAAGGACCACCCGGCATGATTCTCGTTCCTTCACTCGACAGTGCCGGACCCAACACGTTGGAAGAACTGTTCGCCGCGCGATATGCGCGCGGCGACTTGGATCGAGTGCAGTACCTGACACGGATGGATGGCCTTGCACTGCGCTTCGACCGAACCCGAACCAACACTGACAGGACGTCCACATGCGAATCCTGATTGCAACAGCAAGCCGCCACGGTGCCACCCGAGAAATCGGACAGTGGCTGGGCGCATCTGTTCTGCGCGAAATGTCCAACGTCGACAGCACCACGACAGTCGACGTTCGTGACGCCGTCGATGTCGACAGCATTGCCGAGTACGACGCCGCGATCATCGGCAGCGGCGTCTACATGGGCCGATGGCTCCGAGACGCACGTTCGCTGATCGCCAGGGAACAAGCCGAACTGGAAGCGATTCCTGTGTGGCTCTTCTCGAGTGGCCCGGTGGACGGCAGCACGCCTACGAAGACTCAGCCGAAAGAGACGAAGGCCGCCTGGGCGATCGAGCATCGTGTGTTCGGTGGCAAGTTGATCAATTCACGGTTGTCGCTGTTCGAACGTGCGATCGTTCGGCTGATCAAGGCTGCGGACGGCGACAGCAGATCACCCGCAGATGTTGCCCGATGGGCCGAAGCCATCAGCGGCATCCTCACCGAACGACTGGTGTCCTCACCCGAGAAAGGCCGATCCTCATGACCGCTACCGAGCCGACCGGCCGCCCCATCGTGGTGGGGGTCGACGGATCACCCTCCTCGATCCTTGCCCTGCAACGCGCACAGCATTTGGCCACTGCCTTGTCGACCACGCTGGAAGCAATCCATGTCTGGCAGTACCAGCCGTACATGGACACCGGCTATGTCATCGAGGTCGAGCCCGCGAAGAACGCCGAGACAATTCTCGCCGAGGCTACGGCTGCTGCATTCGGCACCGATCTCCCCGCAGGTCTGAAACAGCTTGCGAGGCAGGGTTCTGCGGCGAAGGTTCTACTCGAAGCCAGCCACGACGCCGAGATTCTCGTTGTCGGAAGCCGCGGTCACGGCGGCTTCGTCGGCCTGCTCCTCGGTTCTGTCAGCTCGCAATGTGCCGAACATGCCCACTGCCCGGTGCTTGTCGTTCATTCGAGGGATCATCTCTAGCCCGGGCGCCACCGGGGCGATCCCATCCCACATCGCCACGGTGGCAGTCGCATCCGCTTTGATCCGGGTACGAGAACTGTCGCGATCGATCGACTTCTACTGTTCGGTGTTCGAGTTCACCGTCTCGATCAGGGAGGACGACGCAGCTCTTCTGTTGGCCCGTAACGGTTTTCAGATCTACCTGCACGCCGATCCGATGTCCGTGCAGCGACCGATCGGAGCTCTCGGAGTCAACGAGATCATGTGGTCCGCCCAGCGCGTGGAGTCCCTCAACGAAATGGGCGCTCGGCTCCGGGAGTGGTATCCGTCGACGTTCGCGCACAGTGAGGGCGGGGTCAGCTACGTCGACGGCTGTGACCCGGATGGAAACCGAGTGCTGGTCGCGTATCCCAGCCCATTGCAGTTGCCGCGCAGCGTCATTGCCCATCGCTTTCGCTGAGCAATCGATTGGCCGCGGAAATTCACGGTAGCCGAGGCGGAAACCAGCCGCGGGCATCCCGCAGGGTACGTCCTGCCTCGGCGACAGTCGACCGATTCGATCGCTCGGCGAGCCTGCGCAATTCGGTACGCGCTTCGGTAACCGTGCGGCCGCTTGCAACGAGGACACCGATTGCCTGGTTCACCTCGCTCACATCGGCGAGAAGACGCGGGTCGGCGGGCACCGAGGCGGTTCCGCCGCTGCGGACCAGATGTCGGTCCAGCACAGCCGAGCCCTCCGAAAGGCCGAGCGCGAAGCCCACATCCGCTGCGAAGTCGACAAGTGCTCCGGCTGTGCCGGACAGGATCAGCAGTTGCCTGGCCGAGGAGGAATCAGGAAGACCGGCAAGGGTGAATTCGAGCGACGATGCGACGCCCCCCTGATGCGGGCGGCTTGTTGCTATCGAGACGTCGAATCGTTCACCGTCGACGATCAGGGTCAGGGTGATCGAGACGACAGCCGAAACGGCCACATCGATGTCCGCTGCCAGTTGCCTGGCCAAACGCGCGAGATCGACGGTCGAGTTGTCCAGTGATTCGGTCAGGGTCGCAAGATCGTCCAGCAATCGAGGCTGAAGTTTCATCGAGAATCCAGGTGCGGCCCGATCGCCTGTTCGATTCTTCCGATTCACCCGCGGCATACTGCCCGGGCGGAAAGCCAGCGCGAGGAAAAGTCGGACTCGATGCCTCGGAGTGCACTGGCACCGTCAACGCTACGCTCTTATCTGCGCGAACGGGAGCGGGCTTTCTTCATCGCCTCGCCCACCATGGCCTCAGCGATCACTGCGACCTTCTTGTGCTCGCTCTGGCTCAGCGATCGAAGCTTGTCGTATCCCTCGGCTCCGGTGCACCCGCTTCGGCTGATCAGCACCCCGATCGCCTGATCGATCACGGCCCGACTGTTCAGCGCCCTCTCCAGTTGCTCGGTGAGCCGGGCAGCACTGGCCAGCGCGCGCGCGTTCTGCACCGAGATTGCAGCCGGCACCGAGAACAGTTCGCCCAACTCGGCAGCGCGGGCATCGAACGCATCGGGCCGGTGGGCGTAGACATTCATCGCACCGAGCACACCGCCTGCGGTGATCAGCGGCAGAGACAACACGCTGTGCACTCCCAGTCGACCGACCTTCGGACCGAATTCCGGCCACTGCGGATCGGTTTCGAGCGAACCGGATCGAACGGTGACGCCCTCGGCAGCTGCCGTGATGCAGGGGCCTTGGCCGAGTCCGTACTGGATGTCGTCGACGACACGGACGAAATCTGCACTCGCGACAATCGTGTCGGGGCGGCCAGGATGCAGGAGCGTCAATCCGGCACCGTCCGCACCGGGAATGGCCCGAACGGCGAATTCCGCCACGTGAGAAAGGGTGTCGGACAGAGACAGATTGGTCATGGACAGTTTGCTCAGATCGGCCAGGCTCGACCTGAGATCGTCTTCGTGTTCCTCTGTGTTCATCACTGCTCACTCCGTTGTGGGCACACATACCTTTCGGGTATGCGCCTGCCCACCTCGAACCCTACGGCCTGTACCGCAGTGGCGTGCCCCATCCACGGGTCGGATGGGGTACGCCACTGGATGCGGAGAGGTCAGGCTGGCGAATCGATGGGGACGGTATTGATCAGCTTCTTGTTGACGAACTCTTCGATGCCGGCGGAGGACAGCTCGTGGCCGTATCCGGACTTCTTGATGCCTCCGAACGGCAGGTCGGGCCTCGTCCAGGTCGGGTGATTGACGAAGACCATTCCCGTGTCGATCCTTTCGGCGAGTGCCTGCCCTCGTTGGACGTCAGCGGTGAAGATAGACCCACCGAGCCCATAGCTGGAGTCGTTGGCGATGCGGACAGCGTCATCGGCGTCGACAGCTCGGAAGATCAACGCGACAGGACCGAAGAATTCCATGTCGTATGCAGGATTGTCCGAGTCCACCTGAGTGATCACCGTCGGTTGCATGAACGCTCCCGTCGAGGGAACCGGCGGGCCGACCTCGGTGACGATGGCACCGTGATCGCGAGCGATCTTGGCCTGTGCGCGAAGCCCGTCGGCGGCGGCCTGAGACGACATCGGCGGCAACGTGGTCGTGACGAGAAGTGGGTCACCTGCAGTCAGGCCCGCCATGGCGTCGAGGAACTTCGCGGTGAATTCGTCGGCCACACTCTCCTCTACGATGATCCGCTTGGATGCCACACAGCACTGACCGCCGTTGTTCATTCGTCCCCACAACGCCCACGCGACGGTCTTGTCCATCTCCGCGTCGGCCAGAACGATGAGCGCATCCGTACCGCCGAGTTCCATCGTCGACTTCTTCAGATTCTTTCCCGCCCGCGCAGCCACGACCGCGCCCGCTTGTTCGCTTCCGGTCAGCGCGACGCCACGAATTCGCGGATCGTCGATCAGCGAGGAGAGCTGTTCCTTCGTCGCATAGACGTTGGTGTACAGACCTTTCGGTGCGCCGGCATCGGCGAACAGTTTCTCGAATGCAGCTGCGGACTGCGGGACGATGGACGCGTGCTTGACGACGACCACGTTGCCTGCCATCAGATTGGGTGCCGCCACGCGGGCCAACTGGTAGTACGGGAAGTTCCACGGTTGGATGCCGAGCAGGACGCCCAGTGGTTCGCTGTGCACTACTGCAGAACCTGTCTCCTCGGACGACGACACGATACGAGGTGCCAGGAACGACTCGGCGTTGTCCGCGTAGTACTCGAATATGGACGCAGAGAGCTCGACCTCACCGAGGCTCTCCGAGAACAGCTTTCCCATTTCCAGAGTGAGCAGTCGCGCATAGTCGTGCGCATTGTCGCGCAGTAGAACCGCGGCGCGATTCAACACGCGTGCCCGATCTGCGAACGCCGTGTTCTTCCACGACTGAAAGGTCGACTGAGCCGTCGCGACTGCGTTGTCGAGCTCGTGGTCGGTGATGTCACGGAATGTGGCAACGGTCCGATTGGTGAACGGGTTGGTCGAGGCGTAGGACATGTCGGCTCCTGCCGTGGTACCCGCGTCGAAAGACGAGGGGTCGATTGCGTGAAGAAGTCGAGCACGCGATGCTGTGGCGTTCCCGAACAGCATCGCGGCTCGACATCAGAACTCGAAGACCTGGCGAGCGGTGACGCGGCCACCCATGAGGTCGTCGAAGCACTCGTTCACTTCGTCCAATTTGCGTGAGACGGCCGATACCGTGGTCCGGCCGGCCTCGTGCAGTGCGAACACCTCACGCAGGTCCTTTCGGGTACCGACGATCGAACCGAGGACGGAGATTCCGCCGACGACCGTCTCGAAGATCGGGACCGGGAACACACCGTGAGCGGGCATCGAGACGCACACCAGTCGACCGCCGCGGCGAAGCGAACGGAAGGCCTGATCGAACACGCTCGGGATGACGGCCAACACGATGGCCACATCGGCTCCGCCGAGTGCTTTGATCTCTTCGACGGGATCGACCTTCGACGAGTTGACGGTGTGATCGGCACCGAGTTCACGAGCAAGTTCGAGCTTGTCGTCCTCGATGTCCACTGCGGTGACGAATCCGCCGGCGATCTTGGCGTACTGCACGGCCATGTGTCCCAATCCACCGACACCGAATATCGCAACGCGTTGAGCCGGTGCTACCCCGCCGACCTTCACGGCCTTGTAGGTGGTGACGCCGGCACACGTCAACGGTGCCGCATCGAACGAGGAGATGCTGTCGGGAACGCGGACGACGTATCGCGCATGTGCCACAGCATATTCGGCGTACGCACCATCGATGGAGTAGCCGCTGTTCTCCTGCTTCTCGCACAGCGTCTCCCATCCGGACACGCAGTGATCGCATTCCCCACATGCAGACCCGAGCCACGCGATCGCAACGCGTTCGCCGATTCGACTCGCATCGACCTGCGATCCCACTGCCTCGATCACGCCGATGCCCTCATGCCCCGGAACGAACGGCAGCGTCGGCTGCGCAGGCCAATCACCCTGCGCTGCATGAATATCGGTGTGGCACACCCCGCATGTCTCCATCTTCACGAGCACCTGTTCGGGTGCGGGTGTCGGGATCGGGATGTCCTTGACGACCAGAGGCCCGCCGAACTCGGTGACGACTGCAGCTTTCATGGTGAGTTCCTCCAACTGTGCAAACCGTGCCGTTCTCGACGCTCGAGCGATGCACTGATGTCGATCATGGCGACTACTGACACCTCGGATGTAGGGCCGGAAGTCACCGACGAGCGAGGACAGATCCCGGCCTGTCGGTGCGCGGGCGAAGTGCCCGCCCATCGTGGTCTTTCGTCCCTGGTGCGCACCGTTCACGCGGAACACACTGGTGCCCATGACCGCTGCACATCACGAACCGAACGCCTTCGAGCGATGAGTCTGTGGCGCACACACCCGGGCGTCCGAACCGGCGACGCACTGACCACCGGTGAGCGAGCTGCGGACTACGTCAGAAACGGAATGGGCTCCTGGCCGTTCGTTTTCTTGTTCCTGGGACTGATGGCGCTGTGGGCCGTATACAACAAGAGCGACGGCTTCGATCCCTACCCCTTCATTCTGCTCAACCTGTTCCTCTCCCTGATCGCAGGACTCCAGGGCGCGATTCTGCTGATCTCGGCAAAACGTGCCGACTCGGTGAGCAGCGAGGTTGCAGTGCACACTCTGTCGAATACCGCACTGCTGCAGGAGATGATCGAGGCGAACACGATCCTGACCGAATCCGTGGCACAGTTGGCGTCGGAGATCCACGAGCACGTGTGCCCGTCCGCGGCGCGGCCACGATGACCGAGCCCGAACACACGCAGCGCGGGTTCTGGTCACGGACCGGCTTGGGTGACATTGCCGTCGGCATCGACGGATCCGACGCGTCCCGAGGCGCGAGCAGGTGGGCGGCCGATCTTGCCCATGTCACGAACGCCAGAATTCGGCTCGTCCATGCACTGCCACAACACCTCTCGCATGCCGATACCGATCGCGAGAGGTCCGATTCGGAGAATCGCATAGCGGGCCGTCGACTCCTGCGCTCGGCCCGGGCCGAGATTCACGACATCGATCCCGATGTCGTGGTCGACTCGATTCTGTCCGGCTCGCCCATCGCCACATTCCTCGGCTCCGTCTCGCATACCGCCGATCTGGCGGTCATCGGCGGGCATCGATCGGGCCCGGTCAGCGATATCGTGTTCGGGTACAAAGCAACCCGCATCATCGCGGAATCGGACTGCCCCGTTGTCGTCTGGCGACCCCACTCCGCCGCCGCGAGCAGAAGGCCTGCCGTGGTGGTGGGCGTCGACGACTCGGACTCCTGCACCAGGGCGATCGACGGAGCGTTCTGGTTCGCCCACACTCTCGGCCTTCCACTGACAGCACTCCATCTCGACTCGCACCGCCATGGCCCGAAGGCCGGTGGTGACCGTGCACCGCTCGACCGGCTGCAGAAAAGGATCGCGCCCGCCGCTTCCAGGTTTGCCGATGTCACAGTGCACCTGCACTGCATCGAGTCCTCCGCGGAGCACGCGCTCGTGCGCGCCTCGGCGTCGGCGCAGCTGGTTGTCGTCGGAAGCCGCGGCCTGGGTCCGATTACCGGGCCGCTCCGTGGGTCGATCGGGCAGTCGCTCGTGCACTCATCGCACTGCCCTGTTCTCGTTGTCCATTGAGGCGAGGCTCGCCAGTATGTCTCGTGCCCAGTTGCATACTCGAATCCAGTCGCGGAAGTCCCCTTCGGCGGCACCGGACGAGGCGAACACCAGTTGCTCACCGTGCGACAGCTCTGCCACATCCAGCTTTCCGGGAAAGGTGCAGTGTGAGAACGCATTCAATGCGGCAGTAGCTCGCGCCGCATCGGGCGTGTCGTTGACGGGCCGGTCCAGTGAATGCAAGGGTCCGCACGAGAACAGCCACACGGGCGGATGCGGCTTGTCCGCCAACTGTGCGACCAGGTTGTTGACCATCGGAATCCACCGGTTCGAATAGACAGCGCTCCCGATCACCAGCGCGTCGTAGCCGTCGACGCAGTCCACGGATTCCGGTGCACGTACGTCGACATCGACGCCGCTGTGCTCGAAGACACGTGCCAATTCCCGACCCAGCGTGTCCGTCGCTCCGTGGCGGCCGGCGGTGGAGACGAGTATTTTCATGTCTCCTCCGAAATGAGGTATGCGGACTTCCCCGCAGCCACCGTCATCCGCCATCCGCGGACCGCAATGAGGAATCCCAGTACCCCGAACGATCCCTGCAGCCAACTCGTCTCACCGGTCACCGCCGGTTGCACGACGATCCAGGCAACCAACAGCACTCCGGCGATGTGAGCCATCGGGCCCGATCTTCCGCCGCCGGCGAAAGCAGACACCGCAGCAAGCCCCATCGGAATACCGACGACCAGCACCAGCACGAGTGCAGCGAGTGCGGTGCTGGACATGGGCAGACTGGCCTGTACATCGGGACTCGGATCGATTGCACCCGAGGCCAATCCGATCGCTCCGCCGAAGGCGTTGATCGAAACACCTCCGCAGACTGCGCCGAGCCACGGCCATCGTCGGTTGCGTTCGGTGGCCATCCGCGTTGTCGATATCATGGTTCCAGCCTGACCGATCATCGTCCAATATCGCTAGGGCACAAAGCCCTTGATCGAATGCTGGCGGTACGAGGGGACCCGAGTGCCGAGACCCCTCGTCCAGCGACCGGATCAGACGAGCGGGGGCTCGTCGCGGCCGGCGGCCTCGGCCGCGTCGGCATCCACCTTGGTTGCATAGGACGTGCCTGCTGCGTGTTCCGGCGGGCCGTACACGGTGTAGAGGACGAGCGGCTCGTCACCGGTGTTCCTGAAGTTGTGTCGGGCACCCGCAGCGACGGCACACAGATCGCCGGCTTCGACGCGATGGACCTGGCCGTTCAACACTGCCTCTCCGGTACCGGCAACGAAATTCAGTATCTGGTCGGTGGTTTCGTGTACCTCGTCCCCGATTTCGCCGCCGACCGGAATCGTCATCAACACGATCTGCGCGTACTTGCCGGTCCACAACACCTTGCGGAAGTCCGGGTTGGCCCGGGCGACGTCCTCGATCGTGTAGTGCGCCACATTGCCTTCGATGGTGAATTGATCTGTGCTCATTGAAAAATCCTGTTCTCTTGTGTTTCCGTTGATGTGGTGGTCACGTCGGTTTCGGCGGCCGTGGGTGAGGACGGAGACTTCTGCAGCAACCGCATGGCGTTGGCGATCACGACCAGAACCGAACCCTCGTGCACCAGCATGCCGATCGACATCGTCACGCCGCCGAAGAAGACGCCTGCCAGCAGCACTGCGACCGTGAACAGTGCAATTGCGATGTTCTGGCGCATGACGGCCACGGTTCGTTTGGCCAGCAGGATGGATTCCGGCAGCTTGAGCAGATCGTCGCCCATGAGGGCGATGTCCGCCGTTTCGACTGCTACCGCCGAACCGGCCGCACCCATGGCCACTCCGATATCGGCGGTTGCCAGAGCTGGGGCGTCGTTGACGCCGTCGCCCACCATCGCAACCGTGTGACCTCGGCGTTGCAGCTCCGACACCGCGTTGAGCTTGTCTTCCGGGAGAAGTCCCGCGTGGATCTCGTCGATGCCCGTCGCCGTGCCCACTGCCGCGGCAACCAGACGGGTGTCACCGGTCAGCATGACGACCTTCTCGACACCGGCAGAGTGCAGTTGCCGAACCATCTCGGCAGCCTTGGGTCGGATTCGATCTGCCACTGCGACAACACCGATGACAGACCCGTCCACCACCACGATCATCGGCGTCTTACCCTGACCGGCGAATTCGGCTGCCGCTGCTGCAGCGCCGCGATCGTCGGCAATGCGGTACTGCGCCAACAGCGCGTCGTTCCCGACCAGGATGCGCGTGCCGTCGAATCGGGTCGCGATTCCCTTGCCCGGCACCGGGGTCACGTCGCCAGGGGTACCGACAGGCGACACCCCCTCGTGTCGAGCGGCGTCGAGAATTGTCTGTGCCAGAGGATGTTCGGAGCCCAGCTCCGCGGACGCTGCCCACCGGAGTACATCGCCACGCCCGAGGCCGTCCGCCAGGACGGCGATATCGGTCAGCTGTGGATGGCCCTCGGTCAGCGTTCCGGTCTTGTCCACCGCGACGGCCGAGATCTTGGCCGACGTTTCGAGGAACTCGCCGCCCTTGATGAGGATGCCGTTGCGAGCGGCTCTTCCGATTCCGGACACGATTGCGACCGGAATCGAAATGACCAGGGCACCAGGGCAACCGATGACCAGCAGAGTCAATCCCAGCACTATGTCGCCGGAGACGATTCCAGCCGTGATTGCCAGAACCATGACGGCCGGGGTGTACCAGGTGGAGAACCGGTCGATGAACGCTTGTGTCTTGGCCTTCGCATCCTGTGCTTCTTCGACGCGATGGACGATGCGCGCCAGTGTCGTATCGGTACCGACACCGGTGGCCTCGACCTGCAAAAAGCCGCCACGGGACACTGTGCCGGCGAACACGCGGTCCGATTCGGTCTTCTCGACCGGGATGGACTCACCGGTGATCGACGCCTCGTCGATCACTCCCGTACCGGCGACGACGAGTCCGTCCACCGGAACTTTGGAGCCGTTCTTCACCAGAACCCGCTCGCCCATCCGAACCTCGGATGCCGAAATCTGCTGCTGCTCACCGTCACGAACGACGATGGCGAAGTCCGGTGCGACGGCAACCAATTCGCTCAGCGCAGAACGTGTCTTGTCGAGCGTGGCGGCCTCGAGAGCGTGACCGATGGCGAACAGGAAGGTGACTGCTGCGGCCTCCCAGAAATTTCCGATGACGATCGCGCCTACTGCCGCGATCGACACCAGAAGGTCGATGGCCACATGTTTGACCATCAGAGCTCGATAGGCTGCGATCGCGATCCGGTAGCCCGCGAGGACAGCCGCGGCGAGCATGAAGACACTGGCCAGCGTGATCGGTGATTCCCCGCTCGGGTCATCGCCGGTATCGATCCACCAGTGGTCGAGGAGAATCGGATCGAGTGTCGCGTCGAAGACGTGATCGAGCAGCAACGACAGGGCGATGAGCGCACCGGCGGCCGTGGGAATTGCCCACTGGCTCAGTGCCCATCGCTTGAACACGGTCACAACGCCGACGGACGCGCGGTGAAACCGGCCTTCGCTACAGCGGCGACGATGTCACCGACGGTGGTGATGTCCGCGTTGTGGTCGACCTCGATCCGGGCCGAGGCGAAGTGCACCTGGACCTTCTCGACACCTGCGAGTCGGCCGACCTGCTTCTCGACCTTCGCCACGCACGAGGGACAGCTGAAGCCGTCGGCGCGAAAGACCGTGTGGGTCAGTGTTGCGGTGGATGCTGAGTTTTCCTGCTTTTCGTTCGTCACAAGTTCTCGTTTCGGTTGCAGAGCCCTCGAAACTCGGGGCTCGAACCGAGCATGCGCGCCGGCGAACCGGTCGGCACACGGTCGGACTGCCCCGAATCGGGGGTACAAGGTCCCGGTACGTCGATGCCGGGTATCCGATCGGAGCGATGTCGTCGATGTCGTGACTTCGTCCCGGCTTCAGGTGACTTCGGCCCCTGTCCGCGCGACCCGGCGGTGGCCAGCATGGAGGTGAACGTGCAGTGTCGAGAAATCAGAGAGCAGGAAATCACATGGTCGAATCGGCCAGAATAGTTGTGGGCGTGGACGGATCCGAGGCATCGCTCGACGCAGTGCGATGGGCCGCGTTCGAGGCAGCGCGCCGCCAGGCGTCGATCGAATTGGTGACGGCAACCTCGATCGTGCCTCACACGCCCCTCGAGGCGCTCGATGTGCTGACCGACACTCTCGGCGACCGAGACGCAGCCGCCGACCGAATTCTGGCCGCCGCGGTGGGCGTCGTGCACGAGGGTGCCGGGCCGACTCGAACGCATGTCGATACTCGACGCGAACACGGTTCGGCTGCAGCCGTTCTGACCGAGACCGCGCGGCGTCCGGAGATGATCGTTGTCGGCGCGAGGGACCGCAGTGAGGTGGCCGACACCCTGCTCGGATCGGTCAGCACTGCGGTGGTGACGCACTCCCGGTACCCGGTGGTCGTGGTGAAGTCGGACTCGGACCGGGACGGCCCGGTCGTGGTCGGTGTCGACTGCACACCGAACAGCCAACCCGCCGTAGCCCTCGCGCTCGAGGAAGCGTCGTTGCGCGGCGTCGATCTCGTCGCGGTTCACGCGTGGAAGGACGTCGAACGGGGCAGCACCCTGACGCGCGATCTCATCGTGGATTGGTGGGAAGACGAAGTGGCCGCCAATGTTTCGCTTGCCGAGGCCCTCGCGGGTCTCGCCGACGACTATCCCGATGTGACGATTCGACGTGTAGTGGCGCGCGATCAGCCTGTACGAGAAATCGCCCGAGAGTGCGAGCGTGCGCAACTGGTGGTGATGGGTAGCCGCGGACGGGGCGCTCTGGCGTCGGTGCTTCTCGGATCGACCTCGATGGCCGTTCTCCACGCCGTCGACATTCCAGCGATCATCGTGCCCACCGACCGGTGAGTTGCCGGACGCTCAGCGACCGAACAACGACCGCATGCTTCGACGCTCCTTCGTGGGGGGCGTCGAATCCTCACTGCAGGTGCAGCGATCGGATGCCGCAACCGTGCGCATGACGGAGTCGACATGTTTGCCGCAACCGCCCCAGCCGGTCTTGTGGCATTTCTTGCAGGTGACGGGGTAACACATGAGAATCCTCCTGGTGAGAGTCGGTCGAAGATCAGGCCGGAACGTGCGCGTCGGCCCAGGCGTTGTAGCCGCCCAGCAGGTCCGAGACGTCGTCGAATCCCTGAGCACGCAGCAGCGAGGCAGCCACGCTCGAGCGCCATCCTCCGGCGCAGTGCATCACGATCGGTTTGCCGGTCGGCACCTGATCGAGACGAGTTCGCAGCTGGGCCAACGGGATCGGGACAGCTCCCGGTATCGTGCCGAAGTCGCGCTCACCCGGGTTGCGAATGTCGATGAGTGTCACCTCGTCCGCGGCGAGCATCACGTCGAGTTGCTTCACCGTGGTGCGCGGTGCCGTCTCGACCAAGGTCGCAAGCTCGGCTGGAAACACACCGTCATGGCCGATTCCGAGGTACCCGGTCACGTTGTCGGATCCGATTCGGGCCAGCCGCAGGGCTGCCTCCTGCTCTTCGCCCGGATAGGCGATGAGCACGATGCGACCGCCGACCTCCGCGACCATGCCGCCGGTCTCGGCGAAGCGACCGTCGAACCCCACGTTGACCGATCCGCGCAGATGGCCGGCCGCGAAATCGTCCACGCTTCTCGCGTCGAGCACCCTTGTGCCGGCAGCGAGTTCGGCCTTCAGCGCCTCGGGTGTCAGCTCAGGAACCGTCCGGCCCTGCGGAAGGAGCGGATGGATCCGCTTGTTCATGGCGGCATCGGCGGAGAAGTACGACGGCGCTGCCGGTTGGCCTTCGGTGACGAGTGCCACGAAGGCGTCCTCACTCATCGGCTGCACCGACGGGTTGCTCGCGCGCTGCTCACCGATGGTGGAGGTGAGCTCGGAGGAGAGGTTCTTTCCACAGGACGAGCCGGCACCGTGAGCAGGCATGACGGTGACCTCGTCGGGCAGCGTCAGCAGCTTCTCGTGGATCGTCGAGTACATTGCGCGGGCGAGGTCGGTGGTGGATCCGTCCCCGAGATTGACCAGGTCAGGACGTCCGACGTCGCCGATGAAGAGAGAATCACCGGTCAGGACCGCGGTGGGTGTGGCACCGGGGCGCTCGCGTACCAGCACCGAGATCGACTCCCAGGTATGACCTGGCGTCGAGAGGATCTCGAGTTCGACGTCGCCGAGGGACAACCGCTCCCCGTCGTGCAATCGCCGGATCGGGTAGTCGGTCTCGGCGGCCTCGCCGAAGCCGATCCAGGCACCGGTCGCGTCGACCAGTTCGAGGTGGCCCGAGACGAAGTCGGCATGGAAGTGAGTGTTGACCACACCTTCGATGGTGAGTCCGTACTTCGCGGCGTCGTCGAGATACTCGGCGATGTCGCGACGCGGATCGACGACGATCGCGCGCCCCGTGCTCTGATCTCCGATCAGGTACGAAGCGTGGGAAAGACATTCGAGGTAGTACTGCTCGAGGATCATGGGTTCCTCCGTCTGAGAAGTCTCCGGGCGATTTTCGCGAGGTGGTAGACACAGTGTGCAATACCCCCTAGGGTATGTCAAGTACCCCCTGGGGTATCCAACGAAGAACAGCCGATAGGAGTGGATCCACGATGACGTTGACACTGGCGCTGGGATTCGGCGTGGTGATCGGCATCCTGCTCGGACTTCTCGGTGGCGGCGGCTCGATCCTGGCGGTTCCGGTGTTGGTGTTCGCGCTGGGAATGCCGCCCACCGAGGCGGTCGCCGTCTCGCTGATCGTCGTCGGTGCTGCCTCGGCCGTCGGGGTGCTACCGAAACTGCGGGCACGGAAAGTCGAATGGCGTCTGGCAGGCGTGTTCGCGGCGACCGGAATTCCCGCCACCTTCGCCGGAAGCGCCGTGGGCCGGCTGCTTCCGGACACAGCGCTGCTGCTCGGATTCGCAGCGGTGATGGTGGCCGCCGGTGCACGTATGCTCGCCGAACGGAGCGACACCGGAACAGCCTGTAAGACATCGGGGTCGGGGATCAACTGGAGGCGATGCGCCCCGCGATCCATCCCGGCAGGGCTGGCCGTCGGCTTCGTGACCGGACTGTTCGGCGTGGGAGGAGGCTTCCTCATCATTCCGGTTCTGGTGCTGATGCTGGGTATCGAGATGTCGGTCGCGGTCGGTACCTCGTTGGTCATCATCGTCGCCAACTCCGCTGCAGGCCTCTTCTCGCACCTGAGCGGAACGAGCATCGACTGGGCCGTCACCGCCGCATTCGCGGGCACGGCGATCGCCGGTTCGCTCCTGGCCGGACACTTCGGCACCCGCGTCGATACCGCGCGCCTGCAGCGCCTCTTTGCTTACCTGGTCTTCGTGGTCGCCGGCTACGTCGTCGTCGACGTGCTGTTCCTCGGCTGATCGGCGCTCTTATTCGCGCCCGAACCGGGCCTCGTACTCGCGACGCTTCTCCTCGGTGCCTTCGCGCTTACGTTCGGCGGGGTCGTCCGCCATGCCGTGTTGCCGTAGGCGAAATCCTCGGTACACATTCATCAGACCCAGTGCGAAGTAGAGCACCGGAAGCAGAATCAGCGACATCATCAGCAGCGGCAACCACACCGGTCCGGGAAAGAGCAGGAACAGCAACAGAAGGGGAACGAGTGGGATCGTGAATCGCAGGACGTGCCGAACAGCAGATCCCCGTCCCAGGAGGTCGTGGTGCACCCACGGATTCAAGTCCGCGGGCAGCGTTCCACCCAAGTTGTAGGAGATCCATTGTCGTGCTGTCGGCTCGAGCATGAGATCGACGCTATTGCGTGACGGGCGACGCCCGCAGGTGCCATCGGTAACGGGCATGTCGACGAAAGTCACTTCTCGCCGGAATACGAACCTTTGGTCACCGCGACTGGTGCACAAGGTCCCCAGCCACAGACTGCCCGGCCCCGTAGCGTCCTGTCTCGGGGCCACGCCGGCTCGTTTATCGAATGTCGAACCGAGGATGCTTCATGACCGCAGTCGCCGACTCCACCACGCTGTCGACCCGCGCACTCGCCGGCGAGAATCTGTCGAGCGACCTGAACGCAGTCGCAAGGGTCATCGCATCCGCCCACCGAAGCGGGCCGAGGAGCGCCCGCATCGACCGCGAGGGGCATCGAACGGCGATTTCGCAGCGCTGGCGGGACAACATCGACGAATTGCGCACAGTCGCAATCGGCGTCGTCGATGTCGAACTCATCGAGAACATCGCGGGGCTGGCGTCGAACTTCATCAGCGGGCGGTCGCATCTGTTCGAGCACCGAATATCTCAGGGAAGGGTGATCGACGGTCACGGAGATCTCCTGGCCGACGACATCTTCTGCCTGCCCGACGGCCCCCGAATTCTCGACTGCCCGGACTTGGACGATCACGTGCACTTCATCGACGGAATCGACGACGCTGCCAGTCTGGCAATGGATCTCGAGTACCTGGGCAGACCGGACGCCGCTCGGTTCTTCCTCGACTCGTATGTGGAAGCGGCAGCCGACAGTCCCCCACAGTCACTGATCGACCACTACATTGCCTACCGGGCACTCGTACGCGCCGAAGTGGCGTGCATCCGCTTCGGCCAGGGCCACACCACTTCGAAGGACGACGCGCGTGCACACCTGCGTCTCGCTCTCGCGCATCTGCGGTCCTCGTCGGTGACCGTCACTCTGATCGGCGGGTTGCCCGGCAGCGGAAAGAGCACCGTGGCAGCAGCGCTGTCGAAGCGGACGGGTGCCGTGGTGCTCTCGAGCGACGCCGTTCGCGAGGAACTCGCCGGCCTGGACCCGCACGACCGTCGTCCTGCCGATATTCGAAGCGGGCTCTACACGCACAGCGTCACCACCCATACGTACGCGGAACTTCTTCGTCGGGCCCGCGAGTTCGTCGCGATGGGTAGGTCGGTGATCCTCGACGCGTCGTGGACCGATCCGGAAGAGCGCAGGCGTGTGCGGACACTGGCAACGCTCGCTCGTGCCGACCTGCGCGAGTACGTGTGCCGAGCACCCGAACGGGGAGCACTCGATCTGCCGTGGCCGGAAGCCACTGTGATCGACATCGGGATCGACACCTGGATCGACCGAAACGATCACGGCGTCAGCACGATTCACCGGAAGCTCGCAGATATCGGCTGATTCACCCACCCACAGGAGACATCGACATGACACTTCTCGTATCGAGCGCGGACCCGTCCTTCGGCAGCAGGTTCGACGCACAGATCATGCGCAGCCCACTCGAGGCGCAGTTGTTGTTCGTGCAGGATCGAATCCGACTGATGATGCGGGCCCAGGGGGCCACTCGTCCCCGGGATCTCGTCGCGGCACCCCGCTTCGCCGCTCTCCTGTAGCGGGATCGGAAATACCCTCGCTCCGAACCTCGAGGCTTTTCGCTCGGTCCGGTGAATTTTTCACGCGGACTTGTGTTTCGAGTACCACGTGACGGGGAACAAAGGTCGTGGAACGATCGGCACGACGCGAAACGGATCACGACGATGACGGATGACCAGGTCTGGCGCCTCAAGGGTGCGTGCATCGACGATATGGATGCCTACGACTCGCAACAACTTCCCCGCCACGGACGCAAGCGAGCAGAGCGGGCATGGCGCTTGTGCGCCGACTGCCCGGTGCTACGGGACTGTGCCGAGCAAACGGCTCGCGATATCGAATCCGGCCGCATTCCGGTGGGAGTGGTCGTCGCCGGTGCTGCGTATCACGACAACGCGAGCAACGGCCGTCGTACGGACGCGTATCGCACACTCGAACTTCTCATCGGGCGTCCGCTGGCCAACCCTGCCGCCTGATCACGGAACGGTAACGGATCACTACGAATCCGGTCACACCAACAGCTCTGTTCGACGCGTTTTCGGCGCGTCGAGGAGTGTCTGACCTGGGGCGTTCGGCGTCGGGTGACAATAGTGCGCATGGATGCAGTTCGAGCTCTTCGCACCGATGAGCCGAGCGATGTGCAGAAGGCTCTCGACAACCGAGCGCCCATCGAACAGGCCAAAGGGATCTTGATGTCGTTGCATCGCATCGGGCCACAGGCGGCATTCGAGATGCTTGCCGAGCAGTCGCAACGCACCAACCGCAAACTTCGCGAGGTGGCACTCGACCACGTTCGTTGGGCATCGGCCGGGTAGCAAAAGAAGTTCGGCCTCGCACGCTGTTTTTTCAACGTGCGAAGCCTGGGCAATGGAGTAGTCCGGACTACACGATCACTTGAGTGCCGTATGCCCTGACGCGGCCACCCGAAACATAGCCGGTCGACAGCTACGTGCGAGAGCTCAGAAACGCGCCAGAATAGCTCGGGCACAACGCACTACGGTCGCGCGATCGTACGACATCACATAGTCGAACTCCCGGTCGGCGTCGACCTCGCCGCGGTGCAGATCGATCGCGGCGAGCACTCCACAGAAGTGCGGGCCGAGGACCACCACGTTCCACTCCTCCACGAGTGGATCCACCGGATCGAGAGGCGCATGCATGATGCCACCCTCTTGCACGTAGCCCATGCCGACGCCATAGACGCCGGCATACGAGATCTGCTCGGCCATCGAGACCCATCGCCCGCGGGTGGTCGCGGTGAAGTGCTCCGCTCGCTGAAAAGTGCCGAGTACCAACGTTTCCGGCCCCGCGGACGCGGCCTGCATTTCGAGCGACGTACTCATCGCCACCAGCAGACGCTTGGTGCTGCGAGTAGCCGTCTTTCCTGCGGACGCGATGGCGTACGGCGATTCGGCGGCGACCGCAGGTGTGCTCCAGGTCGGGAACGGAGGCATCACTTCGGCAGCGTCGGCGGGGAGCCCCTCGGTCGATTCCGCCGCCGGATACAGCTCGCCCACTCCGTAGGTCGCTCCGAGTCCGAGTGCGCGGGTGCGATGCAGCGCGGTGTCGACTCCACTGGCCACCACCACCGCGCCGGTGCGTTCCACCTGAGCCGAGACGGCATGAGCGGTGCGCGCAGTGGCCAGATCGGGGCGCCGGGAAACCATCGATCCGGCGAGGATGATCACGTCGGGTTCGATGAGCGGCAGCAGAGTCATCGACTGCGGACGACGACCGACATCATCCACGGCCACCACTTTGCCGTCGCGCCTGGCCTTGTCGATCGCCGCGAGGGTGCGGGCCGGACTGTCGACGAGGGCCGCTTCGGTGACGACCACGATGTCGCGGCGCAATTGTTCTTCGGTGGCCGAATCGATTGCGGCAAGAGAGTCGACGTCCATGGAGACGAGCATCGGCAACCGCACCGACTGGTTGATTCGAGCTACTCCCCACGCGAGAGCGTCGAGTTCACGCTTGGCGTCCATTGCTCTGGCTGCGCGCTTGAGAGCCTCGGCCGAGGCGAGGGGACCGTTCTCGGGGCCCCGCAATTGCACTTCGATGGCTGCGAGCGCGCCGTTGTCCAGCCGACAGACCGGGGCGAAATACGGATGCACCGTCAGCTCTCCCGTGTCCGTGTCGACTGCAGATCCTGCTTCGGCCAGCGCGAACGTCACACCACAGTTTGACACGAAAAAACGACCCCCGTCACGCGGGGGCGTATCCATTTCCAAACCTGTCGAGCGTGTTTATCTCTTCGCTCTCATCATGCTCGACGACGGAGATGTCATCGAAGGATGCGCAACTATCTCGTTTCGGTAACTTTGCATAACGCCTTGATAACGCTGCGCACGGGCGGCAGCGGGACACCGCGAGCGCTGCACCGCCCAGGAAGCGGACCGAAAGCCGATGCCGGAGTGCCCTTTCGAGACTTCCGTCGGATTCTGTTACCACTGCATACAACAAACATACCGACCGGATTGTGACTTCTCACAGACTTGCCGGAAAGCAATTTCTGCAGAAGTTTTGTCGCCCTAACGTCCCTTCCGGTTGCCGGAACACCGGCACCGTCGGACCCTCGCGGGGGTCCGGAACCGTCCTGGACTTGGAGGATCGATCGATGACGCTCAACCCGCCGACCCGCTCTCGCACACTCGCCGCCGCCGTGGCCGCTCTTGCCGTCGCCGGAGCGACAGTCGGTGCCGCCAGCGCAAGTGCCGCCACCATCTCCCCTGCCGGCACCGCTTTCACGGCGCCCGGCACCATCGTCGTGAGCACGCCCGCGTCGTTCGGATTGCCCGTGAGTTGTTCCATCTCACTATCCGGCACCACCAGCGCCGACGGCTCCTCCGCATCGATCACCGACGCCCAGATCAGCGGTTCGAATCGTCTGTGCGGCCTGCCCCAGCTGAAGAACCTGCCCTGGACCCTCACCCCCACCAGCGCCACCACCGGCGAGGTGTCCAACGTGGGCTTCTCGTTGGTCGGCTACAACTGCGGGCCCGCCACGCTGGCCGGTTCCTTCGACAACATGACCAACACGCTCACCTCGACCGACCAGCCGATGTCCGGCAACTGCACCGTCAACAGCCTGTCGGTTCAGCCCGACCCCGCCTTCACCCTGTCCTGACTCCTCCAGTCCCACCTCGTACCGCACCGACCATTCTCGAGAAGGAGAACACGTGAAGATCCGCAACAAGACCGTCGTCACGATGACGGCACTGGCGTCGAGCATCGCCCTGGGCACGCTCGTCGCCGCCCCGGCCAACGCTGCCGACACGCTTCCCATCACGTTTCAGGCCGACACGACGACGATCATCGCCAAGACCGGTCAGCCGGTGGTCTTTCCCACCACCGACCTCGTCACCGACGTCGATCTGGTCGGCGGCACGGTGACCGGATCGCTCGAACTGCCGCAGGCGTCGGCCGATCTGAAACTCGGACCCGCGACGCTGGCCAACTTCACCATCTCGATCATCGATCCGACCCCGGTGTCGGGAACCCTCACTCAGGGAGGCCCCGCCGAGGCACCCACGTTGGATCTCGACGTCACGCAGAGCTTCAAGATCCGCATCGACTCGGTGAAGCCGTTGGGCGTCGACACCGGATCGGCCGGATCGGCCGCGGTCGACCTGATCCCGGCGGGTGGCAATTGCGTCACCGCCGAGACCACTGCCAACCTCACCGGTTCGCTCGATGCGATCGACCTGATCCAGAACAATCAGGCCGATGCGCATGTGAAGGGCACCTACACCATTCCGCAGTTCCAGAACTGTGGCGCGTTCACCTCGGTGCTGAACGGCATCATCGCCGGTCCCGGAAACAGCCTCGACGTGCACCTGACCAACCCGGTCTTCGACATCGGCACCCGGGCCGCAATTGCGGCTGAGGTGGCATAGCAGTTTGCACCTCGATCGGCGGCGTCGAGCGGTTCCAGTGCGGAACACGGTCGACGCCGTCGGTCATTGCCGTTCGTCGACCGGACGGGTGGACGGCTCCTCGTCTTCGGACAACGTGACGCGGTTACCGCCGATCCGCTTGGCCCGGTACATGGCTCGATCTGCTCGGCCGAGCAGCACATCGACCTCCTCGACGATGCCCGGTGCCTCGACAACCGTGTGGGCGACGCCTATCGATGCCGTCAGTGGGGACCGGTCGGTCGCGTCGCACAGTCGGATTCGCAGTTGCTCGGAGCGGTCGATCACCGAGTCGAGGCCGCCCAGGCACACGATCGCGAATTCTTCGCCGCCGAGCCGAACCGTGACGGCCGGTGCGGGAAAGACATCGAGAATGCGGCTCGCAGTGAGACGAATGACCGTGTCTCCGTGCTCGTGGCCGAATCGATCGTTGACGGCCTTGAAGTTGTCGATGTCGATCACCACGGCGGCCACCACTGTGCCGGTCCCGGATCGAAGGTCGAGGTTGCCGATCGCCGCGTCGAATCCCCGGCGGTTCTGCAGTCCGGTGAGCGGATCGTAGAACGCACCGGTGGCGTCGCGGCGCAGCAGCATCAGAAATGAGTGACAGATCAGCGGCGCAGAGAACATCACCAGGATCAACATCACGAGGTAGAGATTGGTCTGCAGGCGGTGCGTCGGGTCGTCGACCATGGCCGAGACATAGAGGGCCGCAACGGTGACGAAGGCGAACAGGTGATGCGCGGTGAACACTTTGGGGCCGTGAAAACCCACGACGTAGCTGCCCATCACCGTGAACAGTGCGGCCATCGGCAGCATCTCGGACGAATCGTCCATGGTGAGCAGTACTGCGGCCAGCACGATATCGGCGTACAGCACGAATGCGATCGACATGCGCCAGCTCGGCCAGCCGCCGATCAGCCAGGCCAACCCCAGCGGGGGCGTGGTGACGATGGTCGACCACAACGCCCAGTGCCCCGGGCCGCTGTCTGCGAGACCCGGGATCGTCAGGGCGATCACCGCAGCGGTCGCGTAGAAGAAGCAGAAGATCCCGATGAGAATCCTGGTGATGTGCAGTGCTCGCTGGGACCGCGCATACGCAACGTTCCACCCGTAGTCGACCGGGAGCGACCACCATTGACGAAGACTGTTCACAGGTCTCGAGCAGCTTTCCTAGTGTCACGACGCGGATGGACAAGTCAACCACAGACGAAACCACTTGGTCTGCTGAGAGGAAGGCCCGCGGCTATCCGCGCATGCCGTCGGCCAACTCGAACACTCGGCCCGCATAGGTCACCATGAACGCATCGAGGGCTTGTTGCGACAGTTCGGGGCATCCGGCTCTACGGAAGAAATGCTCCAGATCCACCAGTCGGTCCCCCAGCCCGACGCGCTGTCGATCCAGCGCCTCGAGCTCGACGACCAACGCCTTCAGTTCCTCGACTTTGCGCAGCACGTCGTCCACCGGATCACCGTCCACTTCACTGGGCCTTCCACACTGGGCCTTTAATACTTGGGCGGCGGAGCCGGGCTTCCCTCCCAACTCCGCCGAGCCCGACTCTACTCTTTATCGAACACATGTGCGAACTTTTATTAGTCCGGCACCGGTTTGTACCACCCATCCTGTGCACAATCCGAGAATGTGACCTACAGTCTGTGACATGCTCCAGAAAAGGGGTTCGAACGGGGTTCGACCGCCGGGTTCGACCGATCCAATTCATTTAGCGCTCTTAGCAATCCTCACGATTGCTGTGATCGCTCTCGCCATCGTCGCGATCTCCCAGGGCCGCCTCTGATCGCGCACCTCAGCGTTCACTATCGACCCCGCTCGGCGGCATTCCGCGTCCGGCGCACGCTTCCGAACGCTCAGGTCCGCGGCAGTGCCCGGCCGACTGCATCGATCGAACGTCGACGACGCCTGACCACCTCGATGATCTCGTCCACCACGCGTCGCGTATCGCCCAACGCCTGCACAGCCGAGTAGCGCAATACCAACCACCCCGCCAGGACCAGCCGGTTCTGTCGCCGGCGATCGCTGTCGAAGGCCTGGCCGGACGTATGGAACTCGCGCCCGTCGATCTCCACGATCACCCGTGCCCGAAAGTCCACGAGGTCGCCGAAATACGGCCCTACCCGCGCATTGATCTCCATGAAGAAGTGGCGCGCGGACAGTGCTCGTGCGACCACTCGTTCGGCCTCGGACCGAGTGCCGAGGCAGCACAGACGCAGTTGTCTCCGTACGGTTTTCATGCCGTGCATCCCGTGAGCTCGCTCGCACACCGTCGCGATTCGACGCCGCAGAGCCGGCCGCGCGATTGCCGTGTCGAAGAACCGCTCCAACTCATCACCCGTCAGAGTTGCCGCCACGTCGACGAACACCTGGGCCAACGTCACCACCGGAAGACCTCGGCACCGGTCCGAGTCGGGGAGGCGTCGTCGATGGATCTTCACCAACTCCGGTGCCTGGTGCCGGGACGAGGGCGGCACTGTCGCCGTGACCTGAGTCGGCTCCTCCTCGACCAACCCCCACACCCACGCCGCGGTCAGATGGCTCAGTACCGCGTCGGGCTTCCACAGCGTCACCGCCGTGCACAGGTCCATGTAGTCGGGCTCGTTTTTCGCATAGATTCCGGGCAGCACTCGAATCAGTTGCCCGGACGCTTTTCTGCGCGTGATGGTGCTGCGGCTCATCCCCTGAGCCATCAGATCGACCGCTGTATGTACCCCCATACCGATACGGTGAACGATCGACGTCGCCTGCGCCAGTGCCGTTTTCGAAACCTGTGGATAGTTTCGGGTTATCCACAGGCGGCCCGCACCTCAGCGTTCACTATCGACTCCAATGGGCGGCATTCCGCGTTCGGCGCACGCTTCTGGACGCTCAGGTCCGCGCTTCGATCACACCGAACACCTCGGCCGCCATTTCGGCAGCCGTGGTCGAGGTGGGGTGCACGCCGTCGAACGTGGCACCGGGCCGAGCGAGCAGTGGCGCGAACTCGGCGACGGCTATGCCGCGCTCGGCGGCCAGTGCTCGAATTTCATCGTTCAGGTCGTCGGCGCTGACCGTGCGCGCCGACGGCACCGTGGCGATCACGACCGTGTCGACCTCGTGTGCCCGGTCCAGAATCGTGCGTAGGTTGTCGATGATCCGGGGCAGCGGTACCGATCTGGCGAGGTCGTTGGTTCCGCCGTTGACGACGAGGATGTCCGGATTCGATGCCAGCGCTTCGTCGGTTCGGGCGAGGATCTGCGTCGTCGTCGCGCCGTTGATTCCCAGGTTGCCGCCGTCGGCCAGAGGAGCGGTGTCTCCGCACACGAGGTACGAGTACCAAGAGGTGTTGCCGTGAATTCCCCAGTCGACGCGTGAATTACCTTGCGCCATCGAATCTCCCAGCGTCACCAACCGCGGGCCGGTGTCGTTGACGCTCCACCCGAAGCAGTGCGCGTTGCGGACGGTCAGGACCGGCTTCTTCAATGGTCCTGCGACGAGCACGGCAGCGAGCGCCAACCCGAGTGCCCCGGCGATCCACAGTCGAGTTCTTCGCACGCCGGGGATTCTGCCCTACAGGTGATGCAGAGTAGCTCGGGCTGCGCCGGTCTCGTACCGGCGCAGCCGTCGACCTCAGGACCCGAGGATTGCGCTCGCTGCGGTGGTGCCGCTCTCGGCGCTTCCGCTGCTGATCAGCTGGATGATGACCTCGGCGATGATCTTGGCGATGAATGCGTCCATAGCTACTCCTGTTGTGAAGTACCCCCGACGGGATACAGACGGGCCTGCGAGCGCTGCGGCTGTTTCACCGGCCGCAGCGAGTCGCAAGGTATCAGCTGAATCTGTCCTGACAGTGCCGCTGTGGGCGCAACCACAACCCGGCCGGCCGTTGTACAAATCTGCAAATTTGTCCATCGCGATGACAAATCACGTGTATTGTCCAATCCATAGTGATCGGCCTTACACAAGGAGTGACGATGACCGCATCGAATGTCGACGACCATGCGCAAGCACCGGTTGCCGAATGGCACGACCGCAAGCGCTACCTCTGGCTGATGGGGTTGATTCCGCCCACGGCGGTGTTCCTGGCGACCGGCCTGGTCTGGGCTTTCGATCAGCTCGGCTGGAACGCAGTGGCTCCGGTCTGGTGGTGGATCGGCGCGTTGCTCGTCTACGGATTGCTCCCGATCCTGGACCGGTTCTTCGGCCCGGATGGCGACAACCCACCCGACGAGGCGATGAAGGCGCTCGAGGAAGACAAGTACTACCGCTACTGCACGTACGCGTACATTCCGTTCCAGCTGGCGAGCTTGGTGTTCGCCTGCTACCTCTGGTCGGCCGACAACCTGTCGTGGCTCGGGATCGACGGAGGGCTGGGGCTGATCTCGAAGATCGGTCTGGCCATCAGCATCGGCGTGATGGGCGGAGTCGGCATCAACACCGCGCACGAGCTCGGTCACAAGAAGGACAGCCTCGAGCGCTGGTTGTCGAAAATCACACTGGCACAGACGTTCTACGGCCACTTCTACATCGAGCACAATCGCGGCCACCATGTTCGCGTCGCCACTCCCGAGGATCCGGCGAGCTCGAAGTTCGGCGAGAGCTTCTGGGCCTTCCTCCCTCGCAGCGTCTGGGGCAGCCTGAAGTCGTCGTGGGAGCTCGAGAAGACGCGCATGGAGCGATTGGGCAAGAGCACGTGGAGCATTCAGAACGACGTACTCAACGCGTGGCTGATGTCCGTCGTTCTCTACGCGGTGCTCGTCGCGGTGTTCGGTCCGATCGTGTTGCCGTTCCTGGTCATTCAGGCGATCTACGGCTTTTCGCTGCTGGAGACGGTCAACTACCTCGAGCACTACGGTCTGCAGCGTCAGAAGAAGGAGAACGGCCGCTACGAGCGGTGCACCCCCGAACACAGCTGGAACTCCGATCACATCGTCACCAACATCTTCTTGTATCACCTTCAGCGACACAGTGATCACCACGCCAATCCCACTCGCCGCTACCAGACTCTGCGCAGCATGGACGGGGCGCCCAACCTCCCGAGCGGATACGCGAGCATGATCTCGCTGGCGTACTTCCCGCCGGTGTGGCGCAAGGTGATGGACCATCGAGTTCTCGACCACTACGACGGCGACATCACCAAGGTCAACATTCAGCCGTCCAAGCGGGAGAAGATCCTCGCCCGGCACGGAGCCAAGTGATGGCCGCCTTCGAGTGCCCGGTGTGCGAGTTCGTCTACGACGAGGCCAACGGCGCTCCGCGCGAGGGCTTTCCGGCCGGCACAGCATGGTCCGAGGTACCCGACGACTGGCCGTGCCCAGATTGCGGTGTCCGCGAGAAAATCGACTTCAGGAGTAAGGCATGAAGCTCTACCGCTGCGTTCAGTGTGGATTCGAGTACGACGAGGAGCTGGGCTGGCCCGAGGACGGGATCGAACCCGGCACTCGCTGGAACGACATACCCGACGACTGGTCGTGCCCCGATTGTGGCGCTGCCAAGGCCGATTTCGAGATGGTCGAGGTCGAGCGCGGGTGAGTACGTCCGCTCCGCACGCGATCGCGATCATCGGATCGGGGGCCACCGGGTACACCGCGGCCAAAGTACTACGCGCGGAGGGTTTCACCGGTTCCATCACGATGATCGGGAGTGAACAGGCTGCGCCGTACCGCCGACCGACGGTGTCCAAGGAGTTGTTGACCGGAAGCAAGTCGATCGAGCAAGTGCAGCTCGGCCCGGCCATCGAGGATGTCGATGTCCGTCCGGGCGTCACGGCTGTGGGCGTCACCGATTCGGCTGTGCTGCTCGACGACGGCGACCCGATCCCGTACGACGCACTGCTTCTGGCAACCGGTTCTCGGGCAAGGCAACTCGATCTGCCGGGCCACGTGTTCACTCTCCGCGGTGCCGCCGATGTCGAGCCCTTGCACGCCGATATTCTCCGCACCGGATCACTCCTGGTGATCGGCGGCGGGCTGATCGGATGCGAGGCGGCCGCGGCTGCGCGGTCCCTCGGCGCAGAGGTCACCGTCCTCGAAGCAGCAGCGGCACCGCTCAACCGGATCGCTCCGGCCGCGATCTCGCAGATGTATCTCGAACTGCACGCAGACAACGGAATCGCGTTCCACACCGACGTCGCCGTCACCGACCTCATCGAGCAACGCGACGGCACATCCCTCGTGACCGCCGCGGACGGTCGTTCGTGGTCGGCCGGTACCGTGCTGGTGTCCGTCGGCTCGGTGCCCAACGTCGAGCTCGGGGCAGACATGGGCCTCGAGATCGGCTCCGGCATTGTGGTCGACGCGGGTATGCGCACCTCGACATCGAACGTCTACGCGGCGGGCGACGTGGCAGAGGTACCCAATCGAATCCTCGGCGGGACGTATCGCAGCGAACACTGGAACGGCGCATTGGACCAGGCCGCCCGGGCTGCCCGCTCGATGCTGGGAGCGGAGCCCGGCGATCTCGATGTTCCGTGGGGCTGGTCCACCCAACACGGCGTCAACCTCCAGTTCACGGGTTGGACCGGCGCACACGACGAGTACGTCATTGCCCGCGGCAGCATCGCCGACCGCCGCTTCACCGCCTGCGCGCTGCGTGACGGCCGGCTCGTCGGGGCCATCGGCGTGGGATTCCCGAAGGACATCAGGCAGATCAGATCCGTCGTCGCGAGCGGAGACCCCGTCGATCGGGAACTCCTCGGAGAAGATTGGCTGGACCAGCCACATGCGGTCGTTCGATAGAGTCGTGCTCATGCCCGCAGCCGAACAGACGTCGACCCCTGGTCGATACCGTGAAGCCGCGTCCACCCTTGCGCGCGATACCGCACTCGATGCGTTGCGCGAGCTGCTGCACGAGCGCAACTGGCGCAACGTCACGATGAGTCACATCGCGAAGGCGGCCGGGCTCAGCAGACAGAGCCTGTACAACGAGTTCGGTTCGCGGCGCGGCGTCGCGCAGGGATACGCCATCAGGTTGACGGACCTGTTCGTGCAGCTGTGCGATGCAGCGCTGTACGCGTACCCCAACGACGCACAGGCAGCTCTGCGGCAGGGTTTCTCGTCGTTCTTCGAGTTGAGTGCACTCGATCCCCTTGTTCGGTCGCTGCACGGCGGCGATGCGCCCGAAGACCTTCTCCGGTTGATCACCACCGACAGTGCCGTACTCATCGAGCGCGCGGGAGACCGTCTCGCGGATACCTTCCAGCGAGGCTGGGTGGGCGCGAGCCCGCGGCAGGCCGACGTGATCAGCAGGGCAATCGTGCGCCTGGCCCTGAGCTACATCCCCGAGCCACCGCACGATATCGCCTCTGCCGCAGATGATTTCGCGCTACTTCTTGGCCCGTTCATCGATTCCATCACCGGCGACAACTGACCTCGGCGTCCACAGCTCGGCCCTGACCCTGGCCCTGCCCCCGGATGCCGCCCCGCCCCCCGGATGCCGCAAACGCGCGCGCGTTTGCCAGACGCCCCTCTTTGCCAAGCTTCTGGTGAGTCATTCGAGAAGCTATGGAGGATCGTCCA
>CAUQEL010000016.1:0-135069 GCA_963517305.1 uncultured Rhodococcus sp. | reverse complement strand
GGGACGCCCTGGGCGACCTGCGGCGGGACCGGGACGTGCCGAACGGGTCGGCATGGCACCGGGGTTGGGGCGAGGAGGCATCGAGCCGGGGCTCGGGCGAGGTCCGGCCTGGCCGGGTGCGGGACGGGGCCCACCCTGCCCGGGAGCCGGACGAGTGCCACCGGACGGTGTGGCGGGACGAGGCCCACCTTGTCCGGGAGCGGGGCGTCCACCACCGGGGCGCGGGGCACCGGGAGCGGGACGTGGAGCCGGTCGCTCGACGGGAGCCGAGGAGTACGGGTTGTTACCGACACGCGGAGCCTTGGGGCCGGGCTTGGGGCCGGGTCCTGCGGGCTTGGGTGCTGCCGGGGCCGGTGCAGCGTCGCCGGTGGTGGCCGACGCGGCCGGAGCCTGCTCGACCGGAGCGGCGGGCGCTGCAGGCGTAGGGGCGGGTGCTGCCGGGGCCGGAGCCGGCGGGGCAGCCGGAGTTGCGGGTGCAGCCGGTGCTGCCTCCACGGGAGCTTGCGCTGCGGGTGCTTCCGGCTCTGCCGGACGGGGTGCCGGCTTGGGGCCGGGACGGGGTCCGCCCGGCTTTGCTGCGCCCGGCTTCGCCGTGCTGCCTGCAGCGCGATCGGCCGCTGCGCGGCCGTTCGGTGCAGATGCGGCGGGTGCCGACGCGTTCGCGCCGTCGGTCGGGAAGGATTCACGCAGTCGACGTGCCACGGGGGCTTCGACTGTGGATGATGCGGACTTGACGAACTCGCCTTGCTCTTTGAGCCGTGCGAGTAGTTCCTTACTGGTGACACCGAGTTCTTTTGCCAACTCGTGCACGCGGGCCTTGCCTGCCACTGCTCTCCTCACTGAGAGGCCGAGCGAGGCTTGGTGCCCGCACGACCTCGGGTTATCTCCGATGGACGTTCATCGTTGGTGCTTCACGGTGTGCTCATCAGTGCTGTTGCCTGTTCTTGTCGACGGGTGTTGCTCTTGTCGTGTCCTCGACCTGCAGCTGCTCGTACTCGTCGAGCACGACTGTCACTGCGGACGATTCCACATTTCCCGATATCCGAAACGCGCGACCGAAGACTCGGCGTCGTTCCGCATTGTGCAGGCATTCTCGGCTGTAGTGCAACCACGCACCACGGCCGGACATCGAATGCCGGATGTCGGGGACGAGAGCGAATTCGTGCGAACCAGCTTCTCGAACCACGATCCTCAACAGATCGGCGGCCGGCACTCGCTCCCTGCACCCGACGCACGTACGAATCGGCCGGCTTGTCACTGCCGGATACTCGCGTTCATGCCCCTGGGCGGAGAGGTCGTTGCCGAACCATCGACCACTCTACCGCTGTATTGCCCCGAACTCCGCATTCCGGCCCTACGCGCTGGTCGTCTCGGGTGCCGCCGCATCACTGCGGATGTCGATACGCCAACCGGTCAATCGAGCGGCCAGTCGAGCGTTCTGCCCTTCCTTGCCGATGGCCAGAGAAAGCTGGTACTCGGGAACCACGACACGGGCCGCACGAGCAGCCGCGTCGACGACGGTCACCGAGACGACCTTCGACGGGGAAAGAGCGTTCCCGACGAACGTGGCCGGGTCCTCGTCGAAGTCGATGATGTCGATCTTCTCGCCTGCCAGTTCGCTCATCACGTTGCGCACGCGCTGCCCCATCGGTCCGATGCAGGCACCCTTGGCGTTGAGACCGGAGACGGTGGACGCGACGGCGATCTTCGACCGGTGCCCCGACTCGCGGGCCACAGCCACGATGTCGACCGAACCGTCGGCGATCTCGGGCACCTCGAGGGCGAACAGCTTGCGCACCAGATTGGGGTGGGTGCGCGACAACGTGATCTGTGGACCCCGGTTGCCCCGGGCAACTCCGACGACGTAGCACTTGATGCGTTCGCCGTGCTCGTAGCTTTCACCCGGCACCTGCTCGGCGGGCGGCAGGAGACCGTCGGCTCCGTTGGCGTCACTGCCGATGCGGACGATGACGGTGCCCTTGGCGTTGGCACGCGTGTCGCGCTGGATGACACCGTTGACGATCTCACCCTCGTGCGTGGAGTACTCGCCGAACGAGCGCTCGTGCTCGGCGTCGCGCAGGCGCTGCAGGATGACCTGACGCGCCGTGGTTGCCGCGATACGTCCGAAGCCTTCCGGGGTGTCGTCCCACTCGGAGATCAGATTGCCGTCGGCGTCGAGCTCCTTGGCCATCACCCGAACGGAGCCGGTCTTGCGGTCGACGTCGATCCACGCGTTGGACTGGTGCCCCTCGGTGTGCCGGTAGGCCGTCAGCAATGCGGTCTGAATCGTCGAGATCACCATCTCGATCGGAATTCCCTTGTCCGCCTCGATGGCACGCAATGCGGCGATGTCGATATTCACTTGTCCGACCCTTCTTCCGGTGCTTCCACGTCCACGATCTCATCGGTGTTCGCGGGTGAAGGCCTGCTGCCGACCACGCCACCCGCCAGGTCCATCTCCTCGGCACTGGGCCGCGAGAACTCCACCTGTACAACAGCTTTCACAACATCGGACAGCGCAACGGTGCGGGTCGACAGCACACCCTTCTCTTTGATCACCACGATGACAGAATCACCGTCGAGTACACCGACGCGACCGTCGAACTTGCCGTCGGCGAGTTCGATGCGCACCTTGCGTCCGCGGGCACGACGCCAATGCCGTGCCTCGGTCAGCGGGCGGTCGATTCCGGGGGTCGTGACTTCCAGCGTGTACGGAGCTTCACCGAAATCGGTCACGGCATCGAAGGCATCCGAGATCTCGCGGCTCAGTTCCGGGAGCGCGTCGAGGTCGATTCCCTCTTCGCGATCGACCATGATCCGCACTGCGCTGTGCTTTCCTGCGGCGACAACGTTCACGTCTTCGAGGTCGTAACCCCGTTCTCGAACGAGGTCGGCGAGCAGTTCGACAACCCTTTCCTTGGACGGAACAGGCATGTCGCGAACTCCTCGTGTGTAGTTGTGGGCGATCCGGCGTACGGCAGCCGGACTGCGTTTGGTGAACCAACAGCCTACCGCCCCGCAGGCAGTGCTCGTGACCACGATCGGCCGACGCGACACACGGGCACGGCACGTGGAAGCGCTGCGATCTGGCACGATATCGGAGTGCCAACGCCGACCGTCCCCTTCGCGCTCAGTCGCCGCGGGTTGTTCCGACTCGCCGGTGTCGCTGCTCTGTCCGCGGCCACCGTGTCCGGCGTTGCCGCCTGCAGCCAGGAGACGATCTCGGGTCCTGCCCTCGATACCCTGACCGCACAGTTGCGCGCAGCCCGCGCCGATGCCGCGGATGCCACCGCGGCCGCGACGGTGATCGCCGATTACGCAGCCGCACTCGGGATCGTTGCGGCTCAGCGGTCCGAGCACGCCGATGCGCTCGCCACCGAGATCGCCCGCGCCACCGGTGCCTCGACCGACACGTCGTCGGTCACGGCCACCACGACACCCGCTCCCACGACGCCGCCGCCCGATCTCGCCGCCGTGCGGGAGATGTTGACCGCGTCTGCTCGCAGTGCAGCAGATGCGGCTCGCAACGAAAGTGGTTACCGAGCAGGTCTTCTCGGTTCGATCAGCGCCTCGTGCACGGTCTCGGCCCTGGTGGTTCTGGCATGAGCGATCTCGGTCCGGAACAGCAAGGCCTGGTCGACGCCCTGCACGCCGAGTACGCGGCGGTGTTCGCCTACGGCGTCGTCGCGGCGTTCTCCAACCCCACGCGCGCCGAGGTGGTGGCGTCGAACACCGCCGCTCACCGCGCTCGCCGAGACGCGACCATCGATGCGCTCCGGGCGGCGAGCGTCACTGTGCCACTGCCCGATCCGGCGTACGCGTCGCCATTTCCGGTGACCGACGCGATCTCGGCTGCGCAGTTGGCCGCGCAGGCCGAGATCGACACGAGCATCGCGTGGCGTTCGTCGATCGAACGCAGCCGATCGGGGGCGACCCGCGACATGGGAGTGCAGGCGTTGACCGACGCCGCGGTACGCCTTGCGACGTGGCAGCAGATTCTGGGCGTCAGTCCGTCGTCGACGGCATTTCCCGGCCAACCGTGAGCGCTTCCGCCGGTCCGGCGGAACGCCCCGGCATGAACAGCGCCGCCACGAGTCCGATCGCCACTACCCCTGCGCCGACGAGCAGGGCGGGTGCCAGAGCGTCGGTGTAGCCGGTGGGCGTCAGTGATCCACCGGCTCCGATGAACACTGCTGTCAGTACCGCGATGCCGAGCGCGATACCCACTTCTCGCACGGTGGAGTTCGCACTGCTCGCGGTGGCGTGATCCTCGTCCTTCATGTCCCGCAGCACTGCGGTGGCGGACGGGGCGAACGTCAGTCCCATGCCCACTCCGGCCATCAGCAGCGCCGGGACCATGGACAGGTATTCGGTGTCGGGTCCCAGAATCAGCGCCATCCACACGAGCGAGACCGACTGCAGCGACAGGCCGGCGATCAACAACCCACGCAGTCCGACGCGCTCGGCGAGCAGACCTGCGATGGGTGCGACCACCATCGGGGCGGCAGTCCACGGCAGCGTGCGTAGGCCTGCCTGGAACGGCGTGTAGTTCATCACGATCTGCAGGTACTGCGCGAGGAGGAACACCGCCCCGAACATGCCGAGCGAGAACGTGATTCCGATGATGTTGGCGATGGTGAAGCTGCGCGAACGGAAGAGTGCCAGCGGCAGTACCGAGTGCCGGGTGCGCGAGGCACGCAGAACGAAGGCGACGAGCAGTACCGCCGAGCCGATGAAGCCGGCGAGCACCGTGGTCGACGCCCACCCGTCGTCGTTGCCGTGGACCACCGCCCACACCAGAAGGAAGACGCCGCCGCCCGCGAGGACCGCGCCGAGCAGATCGAGCGGTTGGATGCGCCCTGCGGTTTCCTTCAGCGCGACGTACGCCAGCGGTACTGCGACGAGGGCCACCGGAACGTTGATCCAGAAGATCGCCTGCCAGGAGATCCCGTCGACCACGGCTCCGCCGACCACCGGCCCCAGCGCGACGCCGAGTCCGGAGACTCCACCCCAGATCCCGATTGCCATTGCCCGCTTGGTCACCGGCACCACCGCGGCGAGCAGGGCCAGGGACAACGGCATGATCGCGGCGGCACCGATTCCTTGCACGGCGCGCGCCGCGATGAGCATCGCTGGACTCGCAGCGAGCGCGCTGGCCACCGAGGCGGCGGTGAAGACAGCGATTCCGCCGAGGAACACCGCGCGTCTGCCCCACCTGTCGCCGAGCGTCGCCGCCGTCAGCATGAACGTCGCGAAGGTGAGGGTGTAGGCGTTCATGAACCATTGCAGTTGTCCGACGGAGGCGTTCAGATCTTGCTGGATGACCGGGAGCGCGCTGGTCATCACCAGATTGTCGAGTGTTGCCATGAACATCGGTAGGGATGCTGCGAGGATGCCGAGCCACACGGGAACGTTCCGAGTGGCGGGCTGCACTGCAGGTGGGGAAGCTGTGGCGGTCATTGTGGTCGTCCCGTCTCGAACTTGTAAGCATCGAATGATTACTTAATCGAGACCGTAAGTTATCGACTGATAACCTGTCAACATGTCCGACGCCTCTGCACCCAAGCCCAAGGCCACCCGTATGGATGCGGCCGACCGCCGAGAGCTCGTTCTCGACGCGGCGATGCGCGCGTTCGCGCGCGGGGGCTACGCCGGCACCAGTACCGATGCGGTCGCGAAGGAAGCAGGTGTCTCTCAGCCGTACGTGGTGCGCATGTTCGGCACCAAGGTCGAGTTGTTTCGTCTGGTGTTCCAACGCTCCGTCGACGGCATCATGGCCGCGTTCGAGGCCGTGCTGGCGGCGGGCCCGCTCGACCCCGACGACGACAGCACCTGGGCAAATCTCGGTTCCGCCTACGCCGATCTGGTGGCCGATCGCGACCTGTTGATGGTCATGATGCACGGATTCGGCGCAGGGTCGGTACCCGAGATCGGCCGGGCGGCCCGGGAGGGAATGGGCGCCATCTACAGCCGGATACGTGCCGGCACAGGTTGTTCCGAGGATCAGGCCCGGCAGTTCATCGCGCACGGGATGTTGCTCAACGTACTCATGTCGATGCAGGCGCTCGAACATCCGAACGAGCACGCCGGACTGCAGGAGATGACGGTGTGCGCGTTCGGAACCACGCTGGTTCCGGCCGATCCCGATCGCGAGTAACGACTAGGGACGCATCTCGTACCGACCGTCGTACGAGACGACCTCGTTCCAGACCGTCTCGAAACGCCCCGCGTCGACCACCGGCTTGCGAATCGAATCCAGCGCCCACTGCTGTTGCGCTCCGGTCGATGACGGCTTCCCGTACAGCGCGACGGCATAGCCGGAGAAGTCTCTGATCTGGAAGTCGAAGATCTGGTCCATCATCTCGGTCGAGATCTCGTCGGCCTGCTCGAGCAGAAGGTGACCGTAGACCACGAGCGAGAACAGGTGACCCACCACCAGCAGGAAATCGAGGTCCTTCTGCTGGGACTCGTCGGGCGCACACTCGGCGAGGAACGAGGTGAATGCCTGTGCCTGCTCGTAGAATCGACCAACATTGGGGATTCCGGAGTGCTTCTCGTACAACGGCTTCCAGTTGTGGAACCGCACCGAGCTCGCACCACGGGCCGGCCCCTGAGCGAAGAAGAAGCTGTCGTCGACCGGCTCGGTTCGGGTACCGACGTCCGGATAGTCGGTGGGCGAGAACATGTACGCCGGCATGAATTTGAGCATCAGCGCCACGTTGACGTGCACCGTGCCCTCCAGCTTCGGCAGTGTCCCGATCAGCTGGGCGGCTTCACGGAAGTAGGTGTGCTTCTCGTACCCCTTGGCCGCGATGACGTCGTGCAACAGACGGACGACCGTTTCGCCCTCGGAGGTCACCTTCGCCTTGGTCATCGGATTGAACAGCAGGTAGCGCCGGTCCTCGGGTCCGGCGGCACGGAAGTAGTCCAGCGCTCGCGCGCTGAACAGCTTCATGGCGATCAGCCGGGAGTATGCATCGACGAATGCGCTGCGAACGTGCGGGAAGTCGGTGACGCGATTGCCGTACAGAATTCGGTTGTTCGCGTGCGTGATCGCCTCGTAGAACGCGTGCTCACAGATGCCGATGGATCCGGTGCAGAGGTTGAACTTTCCGACGTTGACCGTGTTCAGCGCGGCCGAGAACGCGTCGGCACCGGTGTGCAGGATGTCCTGTTGCCGGACGGGGTAGTTCTCTAGCGCGAACGTGCTGACGTACATCTGCCCGTGGACGACGCTCTCGCGAAGCCGATAGGCCGGGTGCGCGCTGTCGGCCACGAAGAACACGTATGAATCGGGTCCGTCCAGGTCGGTGCGTCGGCCGAACACCGAGACCATGCCCGCGACGTTGCCGTTCCCGATGTAGTACTTCTCCCCCGACGCGGTGAACTCGAGTTCGGAGTCCTCGGTCGCGGGCGTCAACAGCATGTCGGTGGAGTAGACGTCGGCTCCGTGTGCGCGCTCGGACAGTCCGAACGCCATCACACCGCCGCGGTCCAGCTCGCGTGCGGCGCGGCGTTTGGCGTCGTCGTTGGCACTCATCCAGATGGGCCCGAGACCCAGCACGGTGACCTGCCAGGTGTACCAGTAGGCCAGACCGTAGAACCCGAGAACCTCGCTCAGCGCGGCGTTGCGAGCAGCGTCCCATCGCGTGTTCGGCGATCCCTCCGCATAGGCGGCGGGCGTGGAGAAGGTTGCGAACAGCTTCTGCTCGGCGACGAATTCGAGAAAGTCGGCCGGCCAGACGCTGTCCAGATCGTCCGCCAGGAGCCTGCCTTTGCCGCGACTCTCGAACCACTCGATCAGTGCACGCAATTGTCGGCGAGAATCCTCGTCGAGCTCGGCCGGATCGAAGGTTGTGGGATCGAACAGCGCATACTGAGCCACGGTGTGACCTCTCTTAGTCGTTGACCCGAAGCTACCAGCGGGTAAACGACCGCGCAGAAAGATCGCCGGACTGTTCTACGGGGTGTTTCGCACGGCCTTGACGATCTCCTCGACCGCCGAGTCGATGTCGAGTTCGCGACTCTCACCGCTGAAGCGATCACGGATCTCGACCTTGCCGTCGGCCCAACCGCGGCCGAGAACGACCACCAGCGGAACACCGATCAGTTCCGAGTCCTTGAACTTCACTCCGGGCGAGGCCTTGCGATCGTCGAACAACACCTCGATGCCCTGTGTATCGAGTTGTGTCGCAATCGATTCCGCGCCCGCACGAGCAGCGTCATCCTTGTTCGCGATCACCAGGTGGACATCGGCAGGTGCCACCTCCGACGGCCACCGCAGGCCCTTGTCGTCGTGCATCTGCTCGGCGATCACGGCGACCAGACGCGAGACGCCGACGCCGTAGGAACCCTGAGTCAGGCGAACCGGCTTGCCGGTCTCACCGAGCACGTCGACGGAAAACGCATCGGTGTACTTGTAGCCGAGCTGGAAGATGTGCCCGATCTCGATTCCGCGAGCACTGACGAGCGGTCCACGCCCGTCGGGAGACATGTCGCCGTCACGCACCTCGGCTGCTTCGATGGTGCCGTCGGGAACGAAATCGCGACCGGCGACGAGGTTCACCACGTGCTTGCCCTTGACATCAGCGCCGGTGATCCACGACGTGCCGTCGACCACCCGGGGATCGACGAGGTAGCGAACTCCGTTGGCCTGCAACGCGCGAGGCCCGATGTATCCCTTGACGAGGAACGGATTGGCCGCGAAGTCCGCGTCGGTCAGCAGAGCGAACTCGGCGGGCTCCAGCGACGCCTCGAGGCGCTTCTCGTCGACCTCGCGGTCACCGGGCAGGCCGACGGCGAGCAACTCCCACTCCCCTTCGGCATTGCGCACCTTGAGCAGAATGTTCTTCAGCGTGTCCGCGCCGGTGACGGTGCGTCCGAGATCGGCGGAGTTGGCCCACTCCACCAGGGTCGCGATGGTGGGGGTGTCGCCGGTCTCGTGATCGACGGCAGCGGGCTGCCCCTCGATGGGCAGCGGCGCAGGTGCCGGAGTGGTGACGGCCTCGACGTTGGCCGCGTACCCCGATTCGATGCAGCGCACGTAGGTGTCCTCACCGATGTCGCTCTCGGCCAGGAATTCCTCGGAGGCGCTGCCTCCCATGGCACCGGACGTCGCGGCGACGATGACGTAGCTGACGCCGAGGCGGGCGAAGATGCGCTGGTACGCCTCGCGGTGGGCGTCGTAGGACTTCTTCAGTCCGTCCTCGTCCATGTCGAAGGAGTACGAGTCCTTCATCACGAACTCGCGGCCGCGCAGGATGCCTGCGCGGGGACGCTCTTCGTCGCGGTACTTGGTCTGAATCTGGTACAGCGTGACCGGCAGGTCCTTGTACGAGTTGTATTCGGCCTTGACCGTCAGCGCGAACAGTTCCTCGTGGGTGGGACCGAGCAGCATGTCGTTGCCCTTGCGGTCCTGCAACCGGAACAGCGCGTCGCCGTATTCGGTCCAGCGATTGGTGGTCTCGTACGGCTCGCGCGGCAGCAGTGCGGGCAGAGATATCTCCTGCGCACCGATGGCGTTCATCTCCTCGCGCACGACACGCTCGACCTGGCGCAGCACCCGCAGACCCAGCGGCAGCCAGGAGTAGACGCCCGGCGCGATACGACGAACGTAGCCGGCGCGGACCAACAGCTTGTGGCTGTCGACCTCGGCGTCGGCCGGGTCGTCGCGAAGGGTACGAAGGAACAACTGCGAAAGACGGGTGATCACGGGTTGTCAGACTAGTCGCTCCCGCAGTGCCTGTGAGCAGGCGGCCGTACAGTGAGTAGCCTCGAGCCCGTGCTGATTCTGCTGCCTCCCTCCGAGACGAAGTCCGACGGCGGTTCCGGAGCACCTCTCGATCTGGACCGACTGTCGTTGCCCTCGCTGACTCCGCTTCGTCGAAAGCTCGCCGACGCGCTGGTGGAACTGTCCGCCGACGACGACGCGTCGATCGCGGCGCTCGGCCTCGGTCCCACCCAGGTGGACGAGATCGAACGCAACTCCCGGTTGTGGACCTCACCCACCACACCTGCGCTGCAGCGGTACACCGGCGTGCTCTACGACGCCCTCGACGCGGCGTCGTTCACCCGGGCCGGTCGCGCCCGAGCGGACGCGAGACTGTGGATCGGCTCGGCCCTGTTCGGGGCCGTCCGTGCCTCCGATCCGATTCCGTCCTACCGACTCTCCGGTGGATCGACCGTGCCGAATTTCGGCACGCTGCGATCGCACTGGAAGCCGGAACTCTCCGATGCCATCGACGCCGAGGACGAGGGCATCGTCGTCGACCTCCGATCGGGCACCTATCAACAACTCGGTCCTGTTCCGGGCGCGATCACCGCGACGGTGCTCACCGAGAAGCCCGACGGCAGCCGATCGGTGGTGAGCCACTTCAACAAGCATCACAAGGGTCTGCTGGCACGCGCGTTGACCCTGACCACCGCCGAGCCGAAGGACGTGAAAGCCGTTGCGCGCGTGGCATCCAAGGCAGGCCTGCGAGTCGAAGTGGCGTCGAGCACCGAATTGATCGTGCTCACCGAATGAACGAGATTCCAGGACTGCTCCGCCGCGGCGCCGACGCATCGGTCGGCAAGACCAAGAGCCAACGCGTCGCCGACGACGTCGCAGATCGACTGGTGTCGATGGACGCGACCGAACTCGGCTCCCGGGCGCTGACGAACATGATCGAGACGATGTACGAAAACGGCTGGCAGCCCATGGATCTGGTGCACGTCGTGCGGCGTCAGCACACGGTGGCCGTGGCCAATCTCGCTGCCGCGGTGCTGCTGCACCGGGCCGATCTCACCGACGCCGACGCACGGGCCCCGCAGGACTGGGTGGATCAGATGTCCACGATCTGCGAGCAGTTCCCCAAGGTTGCGGCCCGAGTCGAGGCCACACCCGACTTCCTGACCGCATACCTGAACTCCTCCGGAAAGTCCGATTACATCGCTGCCAGTGATCAGTGGCTGAACGTACTCACCCTGCTAGGTCAATGGCAGACACTCCCCCGGTGGCCTCAGCTCGGCCCCAAGCCGTCCCAGTGGCCGCGCACTCGTCCTACGGTGACCGGTGTCGCCGGCTCCGACTCACCGAACACCAAGATGCTGAGCAAGATTCGCGGTCTGCTGGCCAAGGCCGACGCCACGGATTTCGAGGAGGAGGCCGAGACGCTGACGGCCAAGGCGCAGGAGCTGATGACGCGCTACTCCATCGACACCATGCTGCTCTCGCAGGGCCACATCGATATTCACGGCCGACGTGTCCACGTCGACGGCCCGCATGCTCCCGCCAAGGCGCAGCTGTTGCACGTGGTCGGAACCGCCAACCGCGTCAAGGCGATCTGGGATCCGGAGTTCGCCGTCGCAACCCTGGTCGGAGCTCCGGTGGACGTGGAACAAACCGAGCTGCTGTTCACCTCGCTGCTGGTTCAGGCGACGCGCGCCCTCGGGCATTCACCGCAGGCCAAGAAGCGCAAGAAGGCCGGGTCGGCGGCGTTCGGCAAGGCGTTCCTCTACGCCTATGCCGTCCGCATCGGCGACCGCCTCACCGACGCCGATGCACACGCACTGGAGGAGGTCGCGGTCGAATCGGCCGATCTGCTCCCTGTTCTGGCTGCCCAAACCGTCGCCGTCGAGGCCGAATTCGATCGACTGTTCCCGACGGCGAAGCCGATGCGTGGTCCACGCCTGGACGCCGAAGGATGGGATTCGGGCCAGGCCGCGGCCGACGACGCCCACATCGGGTGACGTTTGCCCACAGAATATTCAGCTGCTTACCTGTACAGGTGCGCAGCTGCACATTCTGTCGGCATACTCAGCGTCGACGCTCGGCCCGGGCGCACGCGCGATCGAATCGTTCGCGGACCGTGTCGAACTGCCACAGGTCCTTCCAGGTCCAACGGAACACCTCCATTCCCCGGTCCCGGAGATCGTCTTCGCGAACCTTCTCCTGCGCCAACGTGTTTCCGGTCGCATACTTGCCCATGCCGTCGAATTCGCCGATCACACGCCAGCGTTTCCAGTAGAAGTCGACGCGCGCGAGGAACGCCGTTCCCACTCGAAGCACCTGTTGCAGAACCGGGTCCGGGAATCCGAATTCCTTCATCCGCAACCGGCTGAGGGATTCTCCGGGGCTTTCGCTCAGACCGTTCATTGCGGCGATCGCCCGGCGGGCCGCGCCGATACCGTTCGTGCGCGCCGAGACCTCCAACGCTGCCCGTAACCGATCCATCGATACCTTCTTCGATCGCAGAGCCGAGTCTCCGATCACGACGGCATGATCGAGATCGAGCAGCCGCGCGCAGTCGACCACGGTGCGCTCCGACGAGGTCACCGGTATTCCCATCTCCGTCGTCACGAATTCCGCCGGAAGCGGCGTCGAGTGAACGTGCAATCGCGACGTCGTGCGCCCTCTTCCGCCGGGGATCGTCAGGTGCACTCGGCCGAGGTCGGTGTTCCACAGGTCGAGCCCATGCAGAACCGCAGCCGAAACATGACTGGCCACTGCAGCGTCGGCGTTGGCGGCCAGAGATGCCACGGTCGTCAACTGGTGCATTCCCTGCGGATCGAGAGTCGAACACAATTGCCGCTGCGCATAGACGCCGGGAACGATTCGGCTCAGTTCACCGCAAGCACACAATCGTTGTAGATCGGTGTTGGTGAACCCCGCCGCAATCGCCGAAGCGCGGTAGATCAGACCATGGACGTCAGGATGCATGCAGCGATAGTGCGCCGACATCGAGTCCGAAAACCGAGCCGAACGCCGATTGTGGACAACTCGGCCCCTGTGGATCAATAGCAGGACGCCCGTACCGGAAACGGGTTTGCCTACGAGATATTCACCTGCCTACCTGTACAGGTAGGCAGGTGAATATCTTGTGCGCAAACCCCCCGAATCAGCCCTTCTGGGCGTCTTCCTGTGCAGCCTGGGCCTGAGCAACCTGCTGCGGGGTGAAGCGAATGAACACCGCCGCGATTCCCGCGACCACGGCGCAGACGGCGCAGCAGAACAACGCGAACATGTAGCCCGAGCTCAGTGCATCGAGCTGATTGTCGTTCATCAGCGTCGCCGGTCCCGAGATGCCGCCCAGCGACAGGGTTCGCGAGGTGACCAGCGCGCCGATCACGGCAAGCGCCAGCGGACCGCCGAGGGTCTGGGCAACCAGGGCGATCGCGGTCAACGGGCCGATCTCGGTGGGGCTCACTCCGGCGATGGCGCACAGCGGGAGCGGCACGACCGTCAGGCCGACGCCGAATCCGATGCCGATGACGGGGAAGAACAGTCCGGGGAAGTACGACGAGTCCGCGTTCATGGTCGCGACCGACACCATCAGCCAGCCGACCATGATCACGGCACCGCTCAGAATCAACCACCGTGGGGCGATGCGCGTCACCAGCTGCGAGGCCAGGAACGCCGCGGCACCGAGCCCGAAGGCGAACGGCACGAACGCCAGGCCCGCGTGCAACGGGCTGTATCCCAGGATGTCCTGGACGAACAGCGCGACGTACGCGGCGAGGCAGAACATCACGCCACCGGCGAAGAAGATGGCCACGAACGTCGCTACCCGGTCTCGGCTGGCGAACAGCGAGAAGGGAAGCAGTGGATTGTCTGCGCGGCGCTCGACCAGCAGGAACAGCCCGAGGAAGAGCAGTCCGGCGAGCAGCGAGGCGATGACGATCGGATTGGTCCAGCCCAGTTCGGTGCCCTCGCTCAGGGCCAACACCACTCCGGTGCAGCCGAGCGTCGCCAGAATTGCTCCCGGCACGTCGAGCGGCAACTTCGCCCCCACCGTCTCCTGCAGCGACACGACCGCGAGCACCACGATGACGACACCGATAGGCACGTTGATCAGGAAGATCCAGCGCCACGACACCTCGGTCAACGCACCGCCGATGATGAGCCCGGCGATGGAGCCGACACCCGTCATGGCCGCGTAGATCGCGATGGCCTGATTCCGAACCGGGCCCGGCGCGAACGTGGTCGCCACCAACGCGAACGCCGTGGGCGACGCCACCGCCGCTCCCACACCCTGGAGCGCGCGGGCCGCCACCAGCGTTGCCTCGTTGACCGCGAGCCCGCACAGCAGGGATGCGATGGTGAACAACACCACGCCGGCGAGGAACATCTTCTTGCGGCCGAAGGCGTCACCGAGTCTGCCGCCGAGGAGCATCAGCCCGCCGAAGGCCAGGGCGTACGAGGTCAGCACCCAGTTGCGACCGGCGTCGGACAGTCCCAGATCGGCCTGCAACGGTGCCAGAGCGAGATTGGCGACCGTGCCGTCGAGCACCACCATCAGCTGCAGGCCGCTCAGGACGATGATCGCCAACCCGAACGCTCGGGTCGTCACCGGGTACTTGATCTCGGTGCTGGAGGTCTCGGACATCGATGATTCAGGCACGGGCGTTCACGTTACCGGCGTGTACAGAGAAACCGGCAACGGTTCCGATGACCACGATGGCCGGAGGCCTGATCTCCGCGTCGCGAACCGCATCGGCCACGGTGCTCAGAGTCGCGCGCACTTCACGCTGGGTGCGCATGGTGCCCTCCTGAACGACGATCACCGGGGTGTCGGACGGCCGGCCACCGGCGATGAGAACGTCGGCGAACAGACCGATGCGTTCGACGGCCATCAGCAACACGATGGTGCCCTTGAGCTTGGCGAGCGCGTTCCAGTCGACCAGCGAATCGGGATGGTCGGGTGCCACGTGCCCGCTGACGACGACGAACTCGTGGGTGACGGCGCGGTGCGTCACCGGGATCCCGGCGGACGAGGGCACCGAGATGGCGCTGGTGATACCGGGCACCACGGTGACCGGGATTCCCTCGGCGGCGAGCGCTTCGAGTTCCTCGTATCCCCTGCCGAACACGTACGGATCGCCGCCCTTGAGGCGGACGACGAACTTGCCTGCCTTCGCGCCGTCGATCAGCGCCTGGTTGATCGCCTCCTGCGCCATCGCGCGGCCGTACGGAATCTTCGAGGCATCGATGACCTCCACGTGCGGACCCAGTTCGGCCAACAACTCGGGCGGTGCGAGCCGATCGGCCACCACGACGTCGGCATAGGCGAGCAGTCTGCGCCCACGGACGGTGATGAGGTCCGGATCGCCTGGTCCGCCGCCGACCAACGCGACGCCCGTCAGCGGCGCATGGGCCGAATCGGCGACCACACCGGACTGCAGAGCTTCTACGACGGCATTGCGTACCGCGGCCGATCGACGGTGCTCACCGCCGGCGAGGACACCGAGGGTCAACCCGTCCCATTCGGCCGACGCCGGGGTGACCGCGGTGCCGTCCTTGGCGATGTCGGCTCGGACGCAGAAGATTCTGGACGCAGTGGCCTCGGCAACGATGGCGATGTTGGTCTCGGCCTCGTCGGTGCACGCGACGGCATACCAGGCGTCGGCGAGGTCGCCCTCCCGATAATCACGCAACTCCATCGTCACCTGTCCGAAGGTCGCCATCGCCTCCACAGCGGGCGTGGCCTCCCGAGTGATGACGTGTACGACGGCACCACAGGAGATCAGCAGTGGCAATCGACGCTGCGCGACGGTGCCGCCACCGACCACGACTACGCGTCGACCTTCCAGATTGAGGCCGACCAGATAGGGAGAGTCAGTCGCGTTCACGAGAGGAAACGCTACCGCGCGCGCTGCACCCGCTTTTCGTCCCATACGGGCTCATCGGATTCGTAGGCCTGCCCGGTGCTGCCGAACACGAGGAATCGATCGAAGCTGCGGGCGAACCAGCGGTCGTGAGTCACGGCGATGACGGTGCCGTCGAACGCTGCGATCGCGTCTTCGAGTGCGTCGGCGGACATGAGGTCGAGGTTGTCGGTCGGCTCGTCCAACAACAGCAGGGTGGCGCCGGAAAGTTCGAGAAGCAGAATCTGCACGCGCGCCTGCTGGCCGCCGGAAAGATTGTCGTACGACTGTTCGGCAGCTCTTGCCAGACCGTAGCGGTCGAGCGCCCTACCAGCGGCCTCCCGGCCCATGCCGTCGCGATGTTCGTTGCCCATGTGCAAAATGTCGAGGAGTGTGTTGCCCGCGAGATCCGGCCGAGTGTGGGTCTGCGCGAACAGGCCGGGCCGAACGCGAGCACCGAGCACCGCGGTGCCGGTGTGCGGAACCGGATCGAGTGCCAGTTCCTGAACCGGCTCGTGCTCCTTCTCGGGATCGGTGCCACCGTTGGCCAGCAACCGCAGGAAGTGCGATTTGCCGGAACCGTTGGAGCCCAGAACGGCGACGCGGTCTCCGTACCAGATCTCGGTGTCGAAGGGCTTCATCAGTCCGGTCAGTTCCAGAGCCGTACAGACCAACGCGCGCTTGGCAGTTCGGCCGCCACGCAGCCGAACGGTGACGTGCTGCTTCAACGGCACAGCTTCGGGCGGTCCGGCCTCCTCGAACTTGGCCAACCGAGTCTGCGACGCGTGGTAGCGAGCGGCAACGCCGTCGTTGAACTTGGCCTTCTCCCGCAGGCGCAGCACCAGCGCCCGAAGTTTGACCAGTTCCTCGTCCCACCGCCGTCGCAGTTCGTCGAGCCGAGCATTTCGGTCCTCGCGCGCGGCGTGATAGGTCGCGAACCCGCCGCCGTGCACCCAGGAGGTGGCACCGCTGACGCCCGGTTCCAGCGTCACGATCCGGTTCGCGGCGTTGGCGATGAGCTCCCGGTCGTGGCTGATGAACAGGACGGACTTGTCGGAATCGCGAATGGTCGCTTCGAGCCAGCGCTTGCCCGGCACATCGAGGTAGTTGTCCGGCTCGTCGAGAAGGAGCAGATTGTCCGGGCCGGCGAACAACGCTTCGAGTACGAGGCGCTTCTGCTCACCGCCGCTGAGAGTGGACGCAGCCCGCCACTTCGCGCGGTCGAACGGCATTCCGAGCGCTGCTGTGGTGACCTTGTCCCAGAACGGCTCGAGGTCGTACCCGCCTGCATCGCCCCAATCCGACAGTGCCTGCGCGTATTTCATCTGCGTCTTCTCGTCGTCGACCTCGATCATCGTGTTCTCGGCGGCGTCGAGGGCCGCAGCGGCCGTCTGCACGGCCGGGGAAGCAACCGACAGCAGCAGATCACGCACGGTCGAGTCGTCTCGCAGCTGGCCGACGAACTGCCGCATCACCCCGAGCGAGCCGGAGCTCGACACCGACCCCTCGTCCGGGGTCTCGTCCCCCGCGATGATGCGCGTCAACGTCGTCTTGCCGGTTCCGTTGGGCCCGATCAGGGCGGTCTTGGCACCGTCGCCGACGCGAAACCCGACACCGTTGAGCAGCTGCCGTCCGTCTGGCAGAAAGTAGACGATGTCGTTGAGTTCGAGGTGGGCCACAACGAACCAGCCAACCTCATCGGCCCGGCGATGGCCAATCGTTTACTCGACCACTAGGCAAGGGCCAGGGTCGACGTCTCCGTGAGAACCTGCTTACCGGCGTCGTCGACGTGGGCGTGGTGCACCCGCAACCGAGCGGAGTCGCCGTGCAGGGTCAGCAGCATGACGCCGTTGTCGAACCAAGGCCCTGCCTCGGCCTCCCACTCGACACCGGACGGGCCCACGTGTGCCGCGCGCGCCAATTTCGACAGAATGCGGGCGGCGGGACGTTTGATGGCCAGCTTGTTGACCGCACGAATCGGCAGATCGAGCGGATTGCGGAACGGCGACATGGTCAGCTGATACGTGGCCGGTACCTCGCGCCCGCCGACCCCGAAGTTCGCGTTCGCCACGTACGAGCAGTGCACGTCGCCCGAGAGCCACATGATCGAGGCGGGTTTGTTCTCGCCGCGGGAGAGCTCACGCGTCAGCGCCGCCATGTCGTTGAACGAGTTGGTGAAGGCCGCCCAGTGTTCGAGATCGAGGCCGATCCGCATCTTCTCGGCCACCTTGGCCGGCATGGACCCCCAACTCCCTTGCGCCACAGCCTCGTTCCACTGTTCGAGGTAGTGCAGGGCAGGCAGCATGAGGTAAGGCAATGACGAGCCGAACAGCAGGTGTCGCGGGGTCTCTTCGAGTGCGCGCTCGCGTACCCACGCCCATTCCTTCTCGTCCACCATCTCTCTGTTGTTCGGATCCAGATTCCGTGAGCACCGCGAATCGATCATGATCAGCCGGGTATCGCCGAAATCGCGGTAGAAACTCCAGCGTCCGGTCTCGGGCTTGCGGTCCACGCGTATCGCGAAGTCGGCCAACAGCTTTTCACGATCAGCGTCGGTGTCGGCCGACCGAACTGCGGCGTACATCTCGTCCTGCGCCAGTTCCTTGGGCGAGAGGTTGCCCAGGTGCTGGTACACCCAGTACGACGAATACGCGCCGATGACACGGTCGTTCCACCACGGACGGGTCACGATGTCTCGACGCCAGGACGCGGACGAATTCCAGTCGTCGCGCAGATCGTGGTCGTCGAGGATCATGCACGACGGAATGCTCGCCATCAGAGTTCGCACCGGCTCGAGTCCCCACGATTCCCGGTACAGCCAGGAGTACTCCTCGAAATCGCAGATCTCGTTCTCCGCGTCGGTACCGATGGCACTCTGTGGCCCCTCGCCGGACCCACGGCGAGCCTGGAGCCTGTCCACGATTTCCGGGGACGGGTCGTCGGCGTAGACCTGATCGCCGAGGAGGAGCAGCGCCTGCGGCCATCGACTCGGATCCTCCTCGATCAACGCGTTCCCGAGTCCGGCCAGCGCGTCGGCTCCGATCTGCTTCAACGATTCGTCGCTGTAGTTGTCACCCCGCCGACAGGATCCGAAGGCCAACGTGACGGGTCCGTCGGCATCGACGGTGTGGATGGCGGCCGTCCGACCCTCCGGGGGCCACACGCGACTCTCGTCGACGAACACCTCGTAATGCACCGTTGCATTGGCCGGTAGTCCCTCGAGTGGCACCAGCGCGTAGTGGTGCCCGTGCACTCCCCACGTTCGTTCGGAACCCCGGACGCCGGCGTCGGTGACGACCGAAATGTGCGCCGATTCGGCCATCTCGAACCACAGGGTCGCCGTCTCGGTGCCGACGTACCGAACGATCGGGCCGAGTAGGACGGTGCTGTCGGAAGTCATTGGATCCACATTGCCTGCGTCGGCCCGCTTTCGCCAGTCAGTGGCATGGATCGGTCCTCACGAGCGGGCCGCGACCACGATCTTTCCCCGGACGTGCCCGGTCTCGACCAACCGATGTGCTTCACGTAGCTGCTCGGCATCGATCGGAGAGAGGACCGTCGTCGCGGTCGTCTGCACCGAACCTGCATCGACGAGATCGGCCACCCTGGTCAGTAGCTCGTGCTGACGAATCAGATCCGCGGTCTCGTGCATCGGGCGAGCGAACATGAACTCCCAGTGCCAGGAGATCGCCTTGGTCTTCAGCGGGAGAACGTCGAGTGTCTCGGGATCGTCGATCGCCACTATCTGTCCGAACGGCGTCAATAGGTCTGCATAGATTTCGACCTGGCCGGCGGAATGGGCAGTGAACACGTAGTCGATGCCGTCCGGTGCCACTCGGCGTACTTCGTCGCGAAGATCGCGGTGGTGATCGACCACCTCGGCTGCTCCGAGAGAACGAACCCACTCCGCGGCGTCCTCGCCCGCTGCCGTCGCGATCACGCGCACGCCAGGAACCAGTGTCCGAAGTAGCTGCAACACAACAGATCCCACACCTCCCGTGGCCCCCACCATGAGCAACGTCCCGGTAGTCTCGGCAGTGATGCAGAGCTTGTCGAACAGTCCTTCCCAGGCAGTGATCACGGTCAGCGGCAACGCCGCAGCATGAGCGAAATCCAGAGTCGTCGGCTTCTTCGCCGCAATGCGTTCGTCCACCGCGTGAAACTGCGAGTTCGTTCCGGGTCGGCCGATGTCTCCCGCGTAGTACACCTCGTCCCCCGGTGCGAACATGGTGACGTCGGCACCGACGGCGCGCACCACACCAGCGGCGTCGAACCCGAGAACCTTCGGCTCGCCCTGCGGATCGTTGCCGGCACGGACCTTGACATCGACCGGGTTCACCGACACTGCTCGCACCTCGACCAGCAGGTCTCGCGGCGCCGCGGTGGGCACGTCGACGACCACATCGGTGAGGCTGGCGGGGTCGTCGATCGGAAGCGAGCGGGTGTAGGCAACGGCGTTCATCGTCTCGGTCATACCTACAGGATGGCCCGAACCCCCGGTCCACCGTCAAGGCAGAGCTCGACCACGGCGACGGTGATACCGGCCGAACCGAACCTGGGCACCGTCAACTCCGTCGAACCGCCGGCCAGCAACGCCGACGCTTCGGCGACGCTGGCACTTCCGACGGCACGGAGCACCCGAACCGATGCCGTGGGCGTGACGACGATCGACAATTCCCTCGCCGAGTAGGTGACTCCCCGAACCCCCATGCTCGACGCCACCGCCGCCACCAGTTCTGCTTTTCGGTCGATCGAGGCGATGGTCTCGACACACCAGTTCGGTTGCAGCACTGTGGAGATCGCGGCCACGACGTCGGCGGCGTCGACGCCGGCTCGAGCACCGATTCCGACGACCACCCGCATTCTCGCGACCCCCCTACACTCGCGCGTAGTCGACAGCGGCGCAGACGAATCGCGTGATCGACTCGGGATTGCCTGCGGCATGGGTGTGCAGGTACGACGCGTGGACTCCGCCCTGCACGAAGCCTTCCCGCGCTGCAGTTCTGCCGTCGGCGGTGTGCCTGTGCCAGCCCCAGGCCGCCGACGCCGCCTCGCGCACGTCCCCGAATCGGGTCGTTCCTGCAGGCTCCACTCCCACAACGAGCTTCGTTCGGTGGAACTCGTGGCCGGTGACGCGGGCGCCCGCGTCGAACAGTGTCGACGATTCGAGGGCAACTGCATCGCGGTATCCCAGAGTGAGGGTGTTCCCGAATTCGGCGTCCACGTCGACGACCCCCGCCATGGCATGACCGTCCAATCGCCTTGCCAGATAGAGCAATCCGGCGCATTCGGCGTGGATCGGCAAGCCCTGGGCTGCCGCTGCTCGAATGTCGGCGAGCAGTAGTTCGTTCGCCGACAGTGCGGCCGCATGTTCCTCCGGGAATCCGCCGGGGAGTACCACTCCTGCTGTGCCGGGCGGCAATCCGTCACGCAGCGGATCGAACACGGCGACGTCGGCCCCGGCGGCGCGGAGCAGTTCGACGTGTTCGGTGTAGCCGAAGGTGAATGCGGGGCCACCGGCCACCGCGATCACGGGCGATCCCTCGGAGGTACGTACCTCGTTCTCCGGGGACCACTGCGGCGCCGTCACCGACGATCGAGCCAGCGCGCTCACTGCCTCGATGTCGACGAACCGGGAGACGAGGGCGCTCATCGCGTCCACGGCATCGGTTGCGGCACCACCGTGTTCGACTGCGGTGATCAACCCCAGATGCCGTGACGGGACCACCAGTTCGCTCATGCGCGGCAACGCGCCGAGGACCGGAACACCCACCCGTTCGCAGGCTTGACGCAGCACGTCCTCGTGCCGCTGACTGCCCACGCGATTGAGAATCACACCGCCGATGCGGACGCTGGCGTCGAACGTCGAGAACCCGTGCAGCACAGCGGCAAGCGATTGACTGTGGCCGCGGGCGTCGACCACCAGAATCACCGGGGCACCGAGCATCGCGGCCACTCGTGCGGTCGATCCCTCGGCGGACGCCTCCCCCGGGCCGGTCATGTCGATCTTGCCGTCGAACAGTCCCATGACGCCCTCGACGACCGCGATGTCGCAGCCCCGACTGCCGTGTCGAAACAGGGGCCCGATGCGGTCGGCACCGACCATCACGGCGTCGAGGTTGCGGCCGGGGAGCCCGGCCGCGAGCGAGTGATAACCGGGGTCGATGTAGTCCGGCCCCACCTTGAACGGTGCGACGGTGCGGCCGGCGCTGCGCAGCGCACCCATCAGGCCGGTCGCAACCGTCGTCTTTCCGCTGCCCGACGCGGGGGCCGCGATCACAACTGCGGGACACGACGCGCTCACCATTCGATGCCTCGCTGACCCTTGCGTCCCGCGTCCATCGGATGCTTGACCTTGGCCATCTCGGTCACCAGATCCGCCGCCTCGATCAGTTCACGGGGTGCGTCGCGTCCGGTGATGACGACGTGCTGGCTTCCCGGTCGGTGGGTCAGGACGTCGACCACCTCGGCGACGTCGACCCACCCCCACTTGAGTGGATAGGTGAACTCGTCCAGCACGTAGAAGCGGTGCGACTGCTGCTCGATTCGCCGGGCGATCTCCTGCCAGCCCTCCGCCGCGGCCTCGGCGTGGTCGACGTCGCTGCCCTTCTTGCGAGTCCACGACCACCCCTCGCCCATCTTGTGCCATTCGACGGCTCCGCCGACCCCGGTGCTCTCGTGCAGTTCGCCGAGTGTGCGAAACGCCGCTTCCTCGCCGACCTTCCACTTGGCACTCTTGACGAACTGGAACACGCCGACGTCGAAACCCTGATTCCAGGCCCGCAACGCCATTCCGAATGCGGCCGTCGATTTTCCCTTTCCCGGTCCGGTGTGCACGGCGAGCACGGGCAGGTTGCGGCGCTGACGCGTCGTGAGGCCGTCCTGCGGAACGGTTCCGGGAGCCGGTACACCCTGAGGCATCGCGTACCCCCTACGCCGCTGCGCGAACGACGGCGGCGACCTGCTCGGCCGACAGATCCGCAAGCGCCACGTAACCGCCGCCCAGGCACGCCGCGAAATCGGCCGCGAGTCCGAGGCGGACCATTCCCGATTCGCAGTCGACGACGACGGAGGCGATCTTGTCCGACGCGATGCGCCGGGCGGCGATGCGGGCCCGGCCGACGGGATCGGTACCGCCGGTGGCCCGTCCGTCGGTCAGCGCGACCACCAGAGCGCGGCGCAGCGGATCCCGAACACGCTCCCGCAGAACGAGTTCCCGTGCCTGCAGAAAGCCCTGCGCCAGTGGAGATCTGCCGCCGGTATTCATCTTCCGCAACCGCGTCACGGCCACGTCCACCGACGACGTGGGCGGCAACACCGTCTCGGCTTCCGTGCCGCGCACGGTGATGACGGCGACCTTGTCGCGGCGCTGATACGCATCGCGCAGCAACGACAGGACCGCACCGGTCACCGCGGACAGTCGATCTCGCGCAGCCATCGAACCCGAGGCGTCGACGACGAAGACGATCAGGTTGCCCTCGCGCCCCTCCTTGATCGCACCCCGCAGATCCGCAGGCTCGAGCTTCAACCGGCCGGACCTGCGGCCGCGGACGACCTGCTGCTCGGCCGCGGCGAACAGGGTGCCCACCAGGTGCAGACCCCTGCCTGACTCGACGGTGGGCCGTACCGACCGTCCGTGCGAGGACCGTGACCGTGAGCGTCGGCCGGGCGCGCCCTCGCCCACTCCGGGAACCTCGAGCAACCGCGCTCTGAACTGTGCTCCCGGAGTACCTGCCTGCTTCTCGCTGCCGGTACCCGAGGACGACGGTGGTTGCGCCGACTCGCTCTGCGGGTCGGAGGACTGTGTATCGGAGGACGGGGACTGGGAGTCGTCCGCGTCGGGAGCCTCGGGCTCGGGCGCTCCCCCGCCGCCGTCGGGGTCGGGCTCCGGGTCGGGTTGTTGCTCGGCCTGCTCGGCGGCGTCCTGCATGGCCTCGTCCAACTGCTTGTCGTCGATGCCCGGCTCGTCGAAGGGATCGCGCCGACGCCGGTGCGGCAGAGCCAGTTCGGCGGCAATCCGCACGTCCTCCTCGGCCACCTCGCTCGCGCCTCGCCACGCGGCGTGCGCGGACGCGGTACGAGCCAGCACCAGATCGGCGCGCATACCGTCGACGTCGAAGGACGCACACAGCGCGGCGATACGACGAAGTTCCTTGTCGCTCAACACCACATCGTCGAGAATCTTCCGGGCGGCCAGAATCTGCTCGGCCACGGCGATATCGTCGTTGCGGAATTCGGCGGCGAACGCGTGCGGATCACGCTCGTAGTTCATCCGGCGGCGGACGACGTTCATTCGGACGTCCACGTCCCGCGAAGCCGTCACCTCCACAGCCAGACCGAACCGGTCGAGCAGCTGCGGGCGAAGCTCACCCTCCTCGGGATTCATCGTGCCTACGAGCACGAATTGCGCAGGGTGAGAATGAGATACACCGTCACGCTCGACGTGCACCCGGCCCATCGCGGCCGCGTCGAGCAGCACGTCGACCAGATGATCGTGCAGCAGGTTCACTTCGTCGACGTAGAGAACGCCACGGTGCGCGGCCGCGAGGAGACCGGGTTGAAACGCACGTTCGCCGTCGCGCAGCACCTTCTCGAGGTCGATGGACCCCACCACTCGGTCCTCGGTCGCCCCCACCGGAAGTTCGACGAGCTTCGCCGGGCGCGAGCCGTTCTCGTCCTGCACCGCGGGCAGCAGTGTCGCGAGTGCGCGCACCACCGTCGATTTCGCGGTGCCCTTCTCCCCTCGCACCAGTACACCGCCGATACCGGGGTGTACGGCGCACAGAATCAACGACAACCTCAGTTGATCCTGACCGACGATCGCACTGAACGGATATCCCGGTTCGGGAACACTCCCACTTCGCTGCACAGCCAATTCCCTTCGTGCCCGGAGTTCCGCGCCGGACGTTCGGTCGAGATACGCGAAGCCGGGCGGCGATCTGGCTGACAGGGGAATCTCCTGATCGAAGAGTCTCCTGAACACAGTGGCGGGACCGCGCCTGATTGACACAGGACTTCTCCGCGACCGACTTCGAACGGAACACTACCGCCGAACGAACGAATGCCACACACGGTGTGGACCGGGTGTGGCATTCGTTCGTCCAGTACTACGAAAGGTCAGGCCTCGCTCCAGGCGGTGCCGCCGCCCCGACGCATCGGGGTGTGCGGAATGCCGTCCTCGAGAACTTCCTCGCCGTCGGGCAGGAAGCCGTGCTTGGCGTACATGTCGACGAGGTAGCTCTGAGCGTTGATCCGGCACGGCGCAGAGCCGACCTCGGCGAGCGCGGCCCGCAGAATTCGCGTGGTGTGGCCCTGCCCCCTGGCCGAGCGCTGCGTGCACAGCCGGCCGATGCGGAATGCCTTCTCGCCGTCGTCGTGCTCCTCGAGCAGGCGGAGTGTGCAGACCACTTCGCCGTCCCGTTCGAGCCAGAAGTGCCGTGTCTCGGTCAGCAGGTCACGCCCGTCCAACTCCGGGTACGCACATGCCTGCTCGACCACGAACACCTCGACACGCAGCTTCAACAGGTCGTACAACGTGCTGTTGGACAGGTCTAGTGCCCATGATCGTTTGAGAGCTGCTGCTTGCGTATTCATACCTTTTGCTATCACACACCCGTGGGCTGTGCGAGCTCACGCGTGTTTTCGAGTTCCAGTGTTTTCGACGTCCAGCCCCAGACCTCGTCGAACAACGAGCTGTTCTGCGCCAGCTTGACCCCGAGCGAGGGGACCATTTCCTTGAGCTTGGGCTGCCAAGCGTCGTACTTGTCTCCGAAGCACCGCTGCAGCACGTCCAGCATGGCCGGCACGGCGGTGGATGCGCCGGGAGAGGCACCGAGCAGTCCCGCGATCGTGCCGTCCGCAGCGTTGACCACGGCTGTGCCGAACTCGAGCACCCCGCCGCGACCCTTCTTGCGGATCACCTGGACGCGCTGACCTGCGGTGACGAGCTCCCAGTTCTCGCCAAGCACCGAGGGTGCGAACTCGCGCAGCGTCTCGACACGATCCGCCTGCGACTGAGCGAGCTCACTGACCAGGTACTTGACGAGTCCGAGTTCGGTTGCGCCGACTCCGAGCATCGACATCAGGTTGCCGGGCTTGACCGAGCTGGGCAGGTCGGTGATCTTGCCCTGCTTGAGGAACTTGGGCGACCAACCGGCGTACGGGCCGAACAGCAGACCCTGCTGGCCGTTGATCACGCGGGTGTCGAGGTGCGGCACCGACATCGGCGGAGCGCCGACCGACGCCTTGCCGTACACCTTGGCCGAATGCTGCTCGATCAGTGCGGGATCGGTGCATCGCAACCACTCGCCGCTGACCGGGAAGCCGCCGAATCCCTTGATCTCCGCGATCCCGGACTTCTGCAGCAGGTGCAGTGCGCCGCCGCCTGCGCCGACGAACACGAACTTGGCGTTGACGGTCTTCTTCGCTCCGGTGCGCTGATTGGCGACCTTGACGTCCCAGGTGCCGTCGGACTGCTTGGTGATGTTGCGCACATCATGACCGAAGTGCACGGTGCCGCCTGCGGACGACAGGTAGTTCAGCAGTTGCTTGGTGAGCGCACCGAAGTCGACGTCAGTGCCCTCCTGACTCCAGTTCAGTGCCACCGGATCCGAGAAGTCACGGCCTTTGGCCATCAACGGCAGTCGCGCCGAGAACTCGTCCTTGGAGTCGATGTACTCCATACCGGCGAACAGTGGGTTGCCCACGAGCGCCTCGTATCGCGCCCGGAGGTACTTCACGTTCTCGGCCCCGTGCACGAAGCTCACGTGCGGAATGGGATTGATGAAGTTCTTGGCGTCGGAGAGAACACCGGTCTCGATGCCGTGTGCCCAGAACTGACGCGAGACCTGGAACTGCTCGTTGACGTTGAGCGCCTTCGCGATATCGACGCTGCCGTCCTTGTTCTGCGGCGTGTAGTTCAGCTCGCACAGTGCCGAGTGGCCGGTACCCGCGTTGTTCCACGCGTCGCTGCTCTCGGCCGCGGCCGCGTCGAGCCGCTCGTAGACGTCGATCGACCAGTTCGGCTCGAGCTGACGGAGCAGCGCACCGAGGGTGGCGCTCATGATTCCGGCACCGACCAGAACGACGTCGGTCTTGATCCGCTTACCCTGCTCATCTTTGGACACTGGAGAATCGACTTCCTTGTCTGTGGAGGTCTCGGCCGGTGGCGGTATCGACCGGAGAACTCTGCTGTAGAGGGCTACTCACCCGATGCGGTCAGGTTACTAGCTGGGCCTACCCCATCGGACACCACGTCAACCCGGTCTCGATTGTGCTCCTCGGACGCCGTCCGCGGCGCCCACTACAGTTGTGATCTGTGACTACCTGGGTGCCCGATGTCCTCGGCGACGGCTACGAACAGACGACCATTCCACTCGGTGACGATCCGGACGGCGAGGGGCAGGTCGAGGCCACTCTCGTGCGGTATCAACCGCCGGGCGCTGCGAACTTCGACCGCGCGGTGATCTACGTCCACGGTTTCACCGACTACTTCTTCCAGCGGCACATCGCCGAGCACTTCGCCGCCAAGGGCTACGCGTTCTACGCGCTGGATCTGCGTAAGTGCGGCCGCTCGCGCCGTGAGGGTCAGACCGCGCACTTCGTGACCGATCTGGCAATGTACGACACCGAGCTGAACCAGGCTCTCGCCCTGGTCCACGCCGAACGCGCCGGTGCCCCGGTGCTGCTCATGGCGCACTCGACGGGTGGGCTCGTACTGCCGCTCTGGCTGAACCGCCTCAACCGCCGAGAAGGCGGGACCGACGCGCTCGGCCTGGCAGGCGTGGTGCTCAACAGCCCCTGGTTCGACCTGCAGGGTCCACCCGCCATTCGCAGCGTCGGCACCGCAGCGATCGACGTCATCGGCCGATTCCGGTCCAAGGCGCAGGTCCCCGGCGGCGGCCTCGACACCTACGGTCTGTCGCTCGCCGCGTCCGAGAAAGGCGAATGGGACTACGACCTCGACTGGAAGCCACTCGCCGGCTTCCCCATCACCTTCGGTTGGATCCGCGCCGTCCGCCGCGGTCATGCCGAACTCCATCGCGGCCTCGACATCGGCATCCCCGCACTGATTCTGCGCTCGAAAGTGACGCACTTCTCACGCCGGTACAGCTCCGCCGTCGACGCCGCCGATGCCGTACTGGACGTTCGCCAGATCGCCCGCTGGGCCGGCTGCCTCGGTGACCGCACCACGATCGTGCCCATCGAGGGGGCTCGCCACGACGTCTTCCTGTCCACCGAGGCTCCACGCGCGCGAGCATTCGAGGAAATGGACGAGTGGATCGAGTGGTTGCATCGAAGCGAGGGCACCGACCACGCGTCGGGCAAGGACCACACCGAGAGCGGGCACATTTCATGACCGAGCATTTCGACGTCGCGATCATCGGCTCCGGATCCGGCAACTCCATCGCCGATTCGCGTTTCGAGGACAAGAAGATCGCTCTGCTCGAAGAGAACTCGACCTTCGGTGGCACCTGCCTCAACGTCGGTTGCATTCCCACCAAGATGTTCGTCTATGCCGCCGAAGTCGCTCGGACGGTGCGGGATTCCGCGAAGTACGGTGTCGACGCTCATGTGGACGGCGTGCGCTGGCCGGACATCGTCGACCGCGTCTTCGGCCGCATCGACCCCATTTCGGAGGGCGGCAAACGCTATCGCGCCCACGGCAGCCCCAACGTCACCCTGTTCGAGGGTCACGCCACCTTCGTCGGCCCGCGCACGATCGATACCGGGACGGGCACCGTCATCACCGCCGACCAGATCGTCATCGCTGCCGGATCCCGGCCGGTGGTGCCGCAGTCCATCGCCGATTCGGACGTGAAGTACCACACCAACGGTGACGTGATGCGTCTGCGCGAGCTGCCCGAGCATCTGGTGATTCTCGGATCCGGTTACATCGCAGCAGAATTCGCGCACGTGTTCTCCGCCCTCGGCTCCAAGGTGTCGATCGTCGCCCGCAAGGACGCCTTGCTGCGCGCACTGGACGCCGATATCTCGCAGCGGTTCACCGATCTCGCCCGCGCCAAGTGGGACGTCCATCTCGACTGCGGTGAGACCCGGCCCGCGACCGACGGCACACTGCACGGAGTCGAACTGGCCGACGGCACCAAGGTTCTCGGCGATGCCTTCCTCGTCGCTGTGGGCCGTGAGCCGAACGGTGACCGTCTCGGTCTGGACACGGCAGGCATCGAGATGGACGTCGAAGGCCGCATCGTGGTGGACGAGTTCGGCCGCACCACTGCCGAGGGCGTGTTCGCGCTCGGCGACGTCTCGTCCCCCTACCAGCTCAAGCATGTGGCCAACCAGGAAGCTCGAGTGGTCCAGCACAACCTGCTGCACGACGCGTGGCGCGGCGACACCGCCGCACTGCGCACCAACGACCACCGATTCGTTCCCGCGGCGGTGTTCACCGATCCGCAGATAGCCGAAGTGGGCATGACCGAGGATCAAGCCCGCGACGCAGGCCTGGACATCACCGTCAAGGTCCAGAACTACGGAGATGTCGCATACGGCTGGGCGATGGAAGACAGCGAAGGTCTGTGCAAGATCATCGCCGAGAAGGGCACCGGGAAGATCCTCGGTGCGCACATCATCGGCGCTCAGGCCCCGACTTTGATTCAGCCCGTCATCCAGGCGATGAGCTTCGGCCTGTCCGCCCAGGACATGGCCCGTGGCCAGTACTGGATTCACCCCGGCCTGCCCGAGGTTGTCGAGAACGCTCTGCTGGGTCTCGACCTGTAGTTCCAATCACCAGGGACTGGTGCGGAGCACGATTTCCGTTGCCAGCGCGGCCGGCTCGTCGGCGACGACATTCGCGCTGCCGTCGAGTTGGACCACGCGGAAATCCGAGTAGACGAACCGCCCGCTCGCGTCGGCGGATGCGCGGCCCAGTGAGGACCCGACGACCAGTGTCGTCGGCAACTCGACCGGCGGGCAGTCCGCGGCGCGCACGGTGCCCTGCTCGTCGGCGATCGCGGGGTGGCAACGGTTCACCGCGATCAGGCTGGCGAAACGCCCGAAGGTCTTGGCAGCCAGCGTCCAGGCCGACTCCGCACCCGCGCCGCTGCCGACGAGATGCACCCACGACAGCTTCAGCTCGTCCAGAACCGTCAAAATCGCGTCGTCGCTGACACCGTCGATGCTTTCCAGCGCAACGGTTTTCAGATCCGAATTATGCAGCCGTTCACTGACGGCGTCGTACACATCCACCGGATCGCCTGCATCGGGAAGCAAGAGAACGGCGTGCCTGCTGTCCGGGCCTGCGACCCGCACCGAACATTGCCCACCCGCAGCACTCACATGCGTGAACTCCATGGGGACGACGGTACTGCCTCTTGCGCCGACCACACATCGGTTCTATGGTTAGTTACATGAGTAATGAACCAGCGAGGCGACCAACCTCGACGCATCGGCGGTGGTTCTGATGGACGAGGGCAGGCCCATCTTTCTGCAGATCGCCGAGATCGTAGAGAACTCCATCATCGACGGCTCACTGGCAGAGGAAGAGCAGGTTCCCTCGACCAACGAACTGGCCGCATTCCATCGAATCAACCCGGCCACCGCAGGTAAGGGACTTGCCAAGCTCGTCGCCGACGGCGTCGTCTACAAGAAACGAGGAATCGGAATGTTCGTCACCACCGGGGCTCGCGACGCTCTTCGATTCCGTCGCCGCGACCTCTTCGCTCGCCAGTACATCGACCCGCTCGTCACCGAGGCACGCAAGCTCGGCATGACCGTCGACGAACTCAAGACAATGCTCGACAACTGGGAGGCAGCGCGATGAGCATCCATGAATTCGGTTCGATCGGCGACGATGGCCGCGTGATCGCGAAGGCCACCCACCTCACGAAGAAGTTCGGATCGTTCACCGCTGTCGACGACGTGAGCTTCGAGATCGAACAGAACAAGATCTACGGCCTTCTCGGCCGTAACGGCGCAGGCAAGACCACCGTCATGCAGATGATGACCGCGCAGATGCGCCAGAGCGCGGGCGAAGTCTCGATATTCGGGCAACATCCGTGGGAGAACCCGATTGCACTGGGTCACGTGTGCTGCGTCAAGGAGAGCCAGAAGTACCCCGACGATCTGAAGGTCAAGCACGCCGTTTCGCATGCCTCGCACATTCTTCCCTACTGGGACAACGACTTCGCCGCCGACTTGCTGCGCGATTTCGACCTGCCCCTCGGCCGCAAGATCAAGAAGCTCTCCCGCGGAATGACCTCGGCGCTCGGCATCGTCATCGGACTCGCGTCGCGGGCACCACTGACCTTCTTCGACGAGCCCTACTTGGGACTGGACGCGGTATCGCGACACCTGTTCTACGACAGACTGCTGGCCGATTACGCCGAACGCCCCAGGACCGTCGTTCTGTCCACCCACCTCATCGACGAAGTCAGCGATCTGATCGAACACGTTATTCTCATCGACAAGGGCAAGATCCTGCTCGACGCGGACTCGGACGATCTCCGCGAGAGCGCATTCGAGATCACCGGACCGACGCGCGCCGTCGACTCCTTCGCCTCGGGCCATCGCACTCTGCGTCGCACGGCACTCGGCGCGAGCGCTCGGGCCACGATCGACGGCCGACTGACCGACCGGCAGAAATCGGACGGTGCTGCAGTAGGGCTCACCATCGAACCGGTCCCGTTGCAGCAGTTGATTATCGAACGCACCACCGCCGAACCCGAGGAGGCAGCGTCATGAAACGAGTACTCAACGTCGCTCGAATCCACAACACGTCCTGGGCAACGACATTCGCCTGGCCACTGGGCATTCTCGCCATAGTGTTCGTAGTCACGTACGGGCTGTTCTCCGTCGTTCCGGACACCGAATCGGAATCCAATTTCACCGGCGGAGTCTTCGCGGTCTACGGCTTCGCCCTCGCCTTCTATCTCTCCGCCATCACCCAGGTCTTTCCGTACGCGCTGGGTTTGAGCATCACCCGGCGCGAATTCCTCACGGCGACAGCGTTGGTGGGCATTACGCAATCCATCGCGATCGGCACGATCATCTACGTGCTGTCGGCCGTCGAGTCCGCGACGGGTGGTTTCGGCAAGAAGATCCGAATGTTCGGAATCGCCCGCGCTGCCACCGACAATCCTGTGCTCCAATGGGCGGCGCTCGTGACCGGACTGCTGGTGATCGGTGGAATCGGCGCATTCATCGGCGTCGTCTATCGGCGGTACCGCGTCAATGGATTGTTCACCCTCGGGCTCGGTGCGCTCGTATTCTTCGGCGGTGGATCGATACTCGTGACCTGGCAACGGTGGTGGCCGAACATCGGCGCCTTCTTCACCGACACCCCACGTATTCTTCTTCTGGTCGTGATCCCCTTGATCATCACCGCAGTGCTGTCGGTGGCCAGCTGGTTCGGTCTTCTCAAAGCAACTGCGTGACAATCTTTTTCGTCGCAGGATCGACGCCGTGCTCGATGAGGTCGAGCACGGCGTCGACGTCGAGGTTGTGCTCCACCAGATCGGCCAGCAGGTCCAACTGCTGCTCGCGCAACGCAGCGACCGATGTAGCGGGGGCCACCACGAAGTCGGAACGGCCAGATTTGCCTGCCACCCAGGTGAGGAATGATTGCCGGAAATCATCGGATTCGAGCAGTCCGTGCCAGTGGGTTCCCACGACAGTCCCGCGCACACTGCCCTCTGGGCCACCCGACGCAGCAGCGAGAAGCGCATCGTCGCCGTTCTGCACGACCCGCCCGTGGTGAATTTCGTAGCCCGACACGGAATTCGAGCCGAACTGTATCGATCGTCCCGTCACCTGCGCGAGCACTTTGTCGGCCGCGAACTCGACCGAGAGATCGAGCAGACCGAGCCCCTGGACCGAACCGGCTCCGGATTCGACGGTGTCGTCGATCGTTCGACCCAACATCTGATACCCACCGCAGATCCCCAGAACCGGAAGTCCCGCCGCCCCGCGTGCCGCGATCGCATCGGCAAGACCGCTGCGCCGCAGCCACTCCAGATCCGACACGGTGGACTTGCTGCCCGGGACGACCACCAAATCCACGTCCTCCAGCCGGGACGGTTCGGTGACCCAGTGCACCGACACCCCGGGCTCGCACGCCAACGCCTCGACATCGGTGGTGTTGGAGATTCTCGGAAACCGCACTGCCGCGACGCGCAACCACTGCGAGCCGTGCGGTGGACGCGGCCGCCCCACCGGTGCATCGGGGACGGTTCCGAGTGAATCCTCGGCGTCCATCCACAATCCGTCGGCGAAGGGGACGACACCGTACGTCGGCCGTCCCGTCAACGCGCGTAGCTGGTCGAGACCGGGTGCCAGCAGAGCGGGATCGCCGCGGAACTTGTTGATCACGAACCCGGCGACGAGCGACTGATCCTGCGGAGACAGCACGGCCACGGTGCCGAACAGATGAGCCAGCACTCCCCCGCGATCGATATCACCCACCACGATCACCGGCAGCGATGCCGCCGTCGCCAACCCCATGTTGGCCAGATCCGTGGCGCGCAGATTGATCTCGGCGGGCGAGCCCGCACCCTCGCAGATCACCACATCGAATTCTGCACGCAAAGAGGCCAACTCGTCCGCCACCACGGCGCGCAACGACTGCCGATGCTCGATGTAGTTGCTCGCACTCACCTGCGCCACGGCCCGCCCCCGCACCACCAACTGCGACGTCCGGTCACTGCCCGGTTTCAGCAACACCGGATTGAAACGCACACTCGGCTCGAGGCCACAGGCCGCCGCCTGCATCGCCTGGGCTCGACCGATCTCACCGCCGTCGAGCGTGACCACCGAATTGTTGGACATGTTCTGCGCCTTGAACGGAGCCACCCGCACGCCCCGCCGCGCCAACATCCGGCACAGACCGGCGACCAACACACTCTTGCCCGCGTCCGACGTCGTCCCGGCGACCAACAGAGCGCCTTTCACGGCAGAACCAGATCTCGATTCGCTACGCAGGCTCCGCTCACGGCAGCATCACATTTCTATTCACTCCGCAGGCTCCGCTCACGGCAGTATCACATTTCTATTCACTCCGCAGGCTCCGCTCACGGCAGTGTCAGAATTTCGCTACCCGTCTCGGTCACCACGAGCGTGTGCTCGAACTGCGCGGTCCACTTCTTGTCGTGCGTGACCACCGTCCAGCCGTCGTCCCACATCTCGGCGTTGATAGTGCCGAGGTTGATCATCGGTTCGATCGTGAACGTCATTCCCGGTTCGATGACGGTGTCAACCGACGGCTGGTCGTAGTGCAGCACGACGAGACCGTTGTGGAAGGTGGTACCGATGCCGTGGCCGGTGAAATCCTCCACCACGCCGTAGCCGAACCGGTGCGCATACGACTCGATGACGCGGCCGATCACGTTCAGGGCGCGACCCGGCTTGACCGCCTTGATGGCACGCATGGTGGCCTCGTGGGTGCGCTCGACCAGCAGGCGAGCTTCCTCGGAGACGTTGCCGGCCAGGAAGGTTGCGTTGGTGTCGCCGTGGACGCCGTCGATGTACGCGGTGACGTCGATGTTGACAATGTCGCCGTCCTGGATCACCGTGGAATCCGGGATGCCGTGGCAGATGACCTCGTTGAGAGAGGTGCAGCAAGACTTCGGAAACCCCTTGTAGCCCAACGTGGACGGGTACGCGCCGTGATCGATCATGTACTCGTGGGCAATGCGGTCCAACTCGTCGGTGGTGACGCCCGGCACCACCGCCCGTCCCGCCTCCTGCAGCGCCCTCGCCGCGATCTTCGACGCCACCCGCATCTTCTCGATGACCTCGGGGGTCTGAACCCAGGGCTCGCTACCTTCGGCCACGGTCGACTTCCACGCGTATTCGGGGCGCTCGATCGACTTGGGCACCGGAAGGACGGGCGATACGACGCCTGGTACGAGTGGCTGACGGGGCTTGCTCTCGGCGGTCACAGACATGGCGTCCAGAGTAGTCGGCTCGAATCGGAGCCCGAACCGCAGCGCAGTGCCCGTACCAGTCGAAACACCGCATGCCGGTGCGGATATGATCTGGATCACGTTCATCGCTCGTGCAACCGACACGAGGAAGGAAGCACCGTGGTCCATTCGAATCTGTTGCGGCCCCGTGACGGTGATGCCCTGCGCGCCGAGCTGCGCCAGGTGGCAGCGATGTCCGACGTGCCCGTGGTGTTCGGCGGCGAGGTCTCCTCGGAGACCCTGTACCTGAGTGAGTTCCACGGAACCAGAACGCGCGGCCTGGACGGACTCGCCATCCCACCCAGATCCGGCCTCGGCGGACGGGTCATGGAACAGCGCAGACCCGCGGCCGTGAGCGATTACGGCGCGTCGATGTCGATCACCCATCACTTCGATCGACCGGTACTCGGCGAGGGCCTCAAATCGATACTCGCGGTACCGGTGGTCGTGGCCGGAGTCGCGCGAATAGTGATGTACGCGGCGCTACGCGAACGCGGCCCGCTAGGAGATCGCGTCGGCGACATCATGACGACCGCAGCCAGGCGTCTCGGCCAGGAGATCTCGGTGCGTGACGAGGTCGACCGCAGGGTCCGTCTGCTGGCGACCATCCGCTCGCCGCTCGACTCGGATGTCTCGCGCACGGCCGAGCTGCGCAGCGTCCACGAGGAACTGTCCGATCTGGCCCGGTCGATCGGTGACGCATCGATCCGGCGCAGACTCGACGCAGTCGCTGCACGTGTGGCCGCGTCACTCGGTCAGGAGACACCCCACGACGCGCGGGCCCTGGAGGTGTCGCAGTCGCTGACGCCACGCGAGATCGACGTCATCGCGCAGGTTGCCTTGGGCTGCACCAACATCGAAGTCGCTGCGCGCCTGTCGATCGGTGCCGAGACGGTCAAGTCCTACCTGCGCAGTGTGATGCGCAAAACCGATTCGCACACCCGATACGAAGCCGTGGTGGCGTGCCGTCGACTCGGGGTTCTGTCTTCCTGAACCGAGCGCCGCAGCGCGGTCAGTACCCGGGCGGCAGTTGCTCGAACATCTCTCGGGTCACCGCAACCGCGTTGTCCGAGCTGCCTCCACGCACCACGAGGGTGGCGAAGGCAATGTCTCCGCGGTAGCCGACGAACCACGAGTGCGAACCGCCGTCGACCTCCGCTTCACCGGTCTTTCCGTAGACCTCGCCCTGGTCTGCGATGCGTTCGGCGGTACCGCTGGTGACCACCGACCGCATCATCCCGCGCAGTCCGTCGACCATCGCCGGTTCGATCGGCGGGTGGTCTCCGTCGATCACGGTGTCGCGTCCGACCAGGAGGTTCGGCACCGGCGTCGAGCCATGAGCCACCGTCGCGGCGGCCAGGGCCATACCGAACGTCGACACGACCACTCGGCCCTGACCGAAGCCGTCCTCGGTGCGCTGGACGAGCTCTTCGGCCGGTGGCACCGAACCGGAATCGGTCGGCAATCCGACGACGTCGTAATCCGGGCCGACGCCGAACTGAGACGCCGCGACGGTCAATGCGTCGGGGGCCATCTCGCTGGCCAGCTTGGCGAAAGAGGTGTTGCACGATCGAGTGAACGCGGTACTCATCGTCACGTCACCCAGTGCGAACTCGTTGTAGTTGGGCACACTGCGCTCGCCGATCACGATCCGACCCGGACACGGGACGGTGCTGCCCGGAGTCGCGAGTCCGCTGGAGATGGCGGCACCGGCGGTGACGATCTTGAACGTCGATCCTGGTGGGTACAGGCCTGCCGACGCGACCGGCCCGTCCCGATCGGCAGCCGGGTTCTGTGCCACCGCCAGGACTGCACCGGTGGACGGCTGGATGACCACCGTCATCGCCTGTTCGGTGCGCGCATTCACCGCCCGCTGAGCGGCGACCTGAATGTTGCGATCGAGACTGATCGAGAACGACGGAGACGGCTCGGGCGGAGTGTCGGTGAGGACATCGATGTCGACACCGTTGCGGTTCGTGGTCACCACGCTCCACCCCGCCTTGCCGTCGACCTCGTCGATGACGGCCTTCTTGACCTGGCCGACCAGGTCCGGTGCGAAGGTGGGGTCGGTCGACACCAGATCCGATTCGTCGGACGCGGTGACTCCAGGTATCTCGGTCAGTGCGGCCGAGATCGGCTGGTAGTCACTGTCTCGAAGCAACACCACCGGGTAGTCGCCGTCGACCGAGGTGGCGGATTCGACGATGGACTGCGCAGTGATGGACGCATCGAACGGCGTCAGCAACGTCGACAGCGCCGTTGCCGAGGCCACCACGTTGTTCGCATTCGCCGCGTCGAACTTGATTCGGTGCACCACCCCGGGCACCAGCACATCGGTCCCGGAGCGCTCGTTGACTCGTGCGCGCGGAGCCGCCGTGGACCGCAAGGACATCGTCTGGGTGTCGCCGAGCTTGGGATGGATGTCCGACGCCGTCCATCGCACCACCCACTCGCCCTCGCTGCGACCCATGTTCAGTTGACCGTCGTACGTCCACACCCGATCCTTCGGAAGCTGCCACGTGTAGGTGTAGCCCACCGTGGCCGTGTCCCCCTCGACCTCCACCGACGTCGTCTCGGCTTCCAGAGCCTCGGCCTGAAGATTGGTCCACGCCTCGGTCAGTGCCGCGGCCGCCGCGTCGGGCTTGTCGGTGTCCGCGGCCGCAGCGGCGATGTCGTTGGACTCGAACGCCGCGAGAAATGCCTGGGCGGCCGGCTCCGGGCCGTCGGGCTTGGGGGTACATCCGGTGAGGGCAGCAGCTATGACGGCTGCGACCACCGATACCGCTCCGACTCGATACCGCGCTTCGGTTGCACCACGTGATCTCATTGCGCCCCATCGTAATAGGGCGTTGCCTCCGGCCACGGCAACGAATCGCGGTTCGCCGCAACCAGATCGAGGGACGTTCGAGCTAGTCGAGGAGCACCGTCGTGAAGGTCGCCACCTGGGTCAGGCCGATTTTCGCGTACGCGCGCCGGGCGACGTAGTTGAAACTGTTGACGTACAGGCTTGCGGTGCGGCCCTGGCGGACCACCGAGTTCACCACCGCCGCAGTACCGGACGCGCCGAGACCGTGTCCGCGCCGATCTGGATGGACCCATACCCCCTGGATCTGCCCCACCGTCGCCGACTGCGATCCGATCTCGGCCTTGAACACCACCCGACCGTCCTCGAATCGAGCCCACGCACGCTGCGCGGCAATCAGACTCGAGATCCGTCGCCGGTATCCGCGGCCGCCGTCGTTCTGTCTCGGGTCGACTCCGACCTCCTCGATGAACATGGCCACTGCCGCAGTCAGATACACGCCCAGTTCGTCGGGACGAACGAGGCGTACGTGCGGATCGGGCGTGATGGACGACCGAACCGACGTGGCCAGCAGCGGCTGCTCACCGCGAACCTCGCGGGCGGGGCCCCAGTCGGTCTCGAGCATCTCCCACAGCGGAAGTGTCAGTTCGGCTCGACCGACCAGTGACGAACACAGCCGTGGGCCGCGGCATGCACGATCGGCGAACGAGCGCAGATCGTCGCTGGATCCGAGCAGAGGGACGAGGTTGGCACCGTAGAAACACAACGACTCGTCCGGTCCGCCTCTGCTCCACATCTCACCGTGGAACGACCTCGGATCCAGTCCGGATTCCTGCACCCGAGCGGCGACCATGCAGGTGGCGACCGGGTCGGCGTCGAGCACCCGCAGGACATGCGCAACGTCCCGATTACCGAGAGGCTTCGCACCGAGGAGCTTGAGCACCTACCGACCTCCTGACCCACCTACCGCATACACACCGACCGAGCGTGTACCGAATCATTCCAGAGAACCTGTTCCACCGGTGGCAGAGCGGCAAACCGGACACCGAATCGGTCGAATCTGCTCAGCTGACGGTCACGACCGGTGCGCCACCTTCTGCAGTCTCATCCTTGTCGTATTCCTCGGCGATGCGCATCGCTTCCTCGATCAAGGTCTCCACGATCTGTGCCTCGGGCACCGTCTTGATGACCTTGCCCTTGACGAAGATCTGGCCCTTGCCGTTGCCCGACGCCACGCCGAGATCGGCATCGCGTGCTTCTCCCGGACCGTTGACGACGCATCCCATGACGGCGACGCGAAGCGGAATTTCCATGCCCTCGAGGCCTGCGGTGACCTCGTCGGCGAGGGTGTACACGTCCACCTGCGCACGCCCGCACGACGGGCAGGAGACGATTTCGAGCTTGCGGGGACGCAGGTTGAGCGACTGCAGAATCTGGTTACCGACCTTGATCTCCTCGGCCGGCGGTGCCGACAGGGAGACGCGGATGGTGTCGCCGATTCCCCTGGACAGCAGGGCACCGAACGCCACCGAGGACTTGATGGTGCCCTGGAAGGCAGGGCCTGCCTCGGTGACGCCGAGGTGCAGCGGGTAGTCGCACTGCGCGGCCAGCTGCTCGTACGCGGCGACCATGATGACGGGGTCGTTGTGCTTGACAGAGATCTTGATGTCCCCGAATCCGTGTTCCTCGAACAGGCCCGCCTCCCACAGCGCGGACTCCACGAGCGCCTCCGGCGTCGCCTTGCCGTACTTCTTCATCAGGCGAGGGTCGAGCGATCCGGCGTTGACGCCGATACGGATCGGAATGTTCGCGTCGCCGGCGGCCTTGGCGACCTCCTTGACGCGTCCGTCGAATTCCTTGATGTTGCCCGGGTTGACGCGCACAGCGGCACAGCCTGCATCGATCGCCGCGAAGATGTACTTGGGTTGGAAGTGGATGTCGGCGATCACCGGGATCTGGCTCTTCCTGGCGATGATCGACAGCGCATCCGCGTCGTCCTGTGTGGGGCATGCCACACGCACGATGTCGCAACCCGACGCCGTCAGCTCTGCGATCTGCTGCAGCGTGGCGTTGATGTCATGGGTCTTGGTGGTACACATCGACTGCACCGAGATGGGGCTGTCGCTGCCCACTCCCACCGATCCGACCTGCAGTTGCCGCGTCTTGCGGCGAGGCGCGAGTACGGGCACCGGCGGTGCCGGCATTCCCAATCCGACTGACACGGTCACAACTGGCCTTCTTTCCTAGCTACGACTGACGAGTCTACTGATAGATCTGGATCGGGTTGACGATGTCCGCGGTGAGCGTCAACAAGGAGAACCCGATGAAAACAATGATGACCACATAGGTGACCGGCATGAGTTTCATGTAGTTCACCGGCGCACCGTCGGGCAGGCCGCGCCGGTTGCGGAAGATGTTGCGAATGCGCTCGTAGATCGTCACGGCGATGTGGCCGCCGTCCAACGGCAGCAGCGGCACGAGGTTGAACGCACCGAGGAAGAAATTCAGCGACGCCAACAGTCCCACGAACGTCACCAAGTCGTCACGCTCCACCGCTTGGCCGCCGATGACGCTGGCTCCGACGACACTCATCGGAGTGTCGAGACCCCGCTCACCGCCGAAGATCGACTCCCACAGCGCCTGTACCTTCGTCGGCAGTTGCACCAGAGCCTTGCCGGTCTGCACGAATATGTCGCCGGTGAAGACGAACGTCTCGGGTACCGCCTCGATCGGGTTGTATTGGATGCGCGGGGGTGGACCGCCGGTAATACCTACTGCCCCGACCGTCGCAGATTCTTTCGCTCCGGTGTCAGGATCGATGATGTATCGCTGAACCTGAAGGATCGGAACACTGAGAGTCTGCGAAGCACCGTCGCGGTCCACCGTCAGCTCGACCGACCCGGTCGAGTCCCGGATAGCGAGAACGACGTCGGACCAGACCTCTGTCGGCTCGCCGTTGACCGCGGTGATGATGTCGCCCGTTTGCAGCCCTGCCGCTGCGGCCGGACCGTCACCCGAGCAGTCCGCGATCTCACCGTCCTCGGTCTGCGTCGTTCCGACGCAGACGACACCTTGGACCGTGGTCGTGGGAGTGACCCGATCCGGCGTTCCCCAGCCGAGGACCAATGTGTAGACCAACACGATTCCGAGCACGAAGTTCATGGCAATTCCGCCGACCATGACGACGATGCGCTTCCACGTCTTCTGGCGGTACATCGCACGCTCGACCTCGTCGGGCGCGAGCTCGTCGATCGCCGTCATTCCGGCGATGTCGCAGAACCCGCCTGCCGGGATTGCCTTGAGCCCGTACTCGGTCTCGCCGCGTCGGAAGGAGAAGATCTTGGGGCCGAAACCGATGTAGTACCGGCGAACCTTCATGCCGAGCGCTTTCGCGGTCCACATGTGTCCGGCCTCGTGCAGTGCGATCGACACACCGATACCGACGGCGAACAGCACGACACCTATAGCGAACGCCATGTGAGTCAGAGACCCTTCTGTTTCAGGAGCTCACGCGCATGTGCGCGAGCCCAGGAATCCGCCGCGAGGACGTCGTCCACGGTAGTCGGCACCGCCGACCAGTCGCCGCCGCCGTCGCTCAGAACCGCCCGCACCGTGTGCACGATCTCGGGGAATCCGATGCGGCCGGCCAGGAACGCGTCGGCGGCGATCTCGTTGGAGGCGTTGTAAACCGCCGTCATGCACCCGCCCATGATTCCGGCCTCGCGGGCCAGCTGCACGGCAGGAAACACTCGATCGTCGAGTGGCTCGAAGTCCCAGGAGAAAGCTGCGGTGAAATCGAGTGCGCGCGCGACGTCGGGCACTCGATCGGGCCACCCGAGCGCCAACCCGATCGGCAGCTTCATGTCCGGTGGGCTGGCCTGGGCGATGGTGGATCCGTCGACGAACGTCACCATCGAATGGACGATCGATTGCCGGTGGACGGTGACGTCGATCTTCTCGTAGGGCACCCCGAACAGCAGATGCGCTTCGATCAACTCGAGGCCCTTGTTGACCAAGGTTGCCGAGTTCAGCGTGTTCATCGGACCCATCGACCAGGTCGGATGAGCCGCGGCCTGGGCAGGCGTCACCGACGTCAGTTCCGCTTCGCTCCAGCCCCGGAACGGTCCGCCCGATGCGGTCAGGATCAGCCGATCCACCTCACTTAGGTGGCCACTGCGCAGGCACTGCGCCAGCGCCGAGTGCTCCGAGTCCACCGGAACTATCTGTCCCGGTGCGGCGGCAGCGAGCACCAGTTCGCCGCCTGCCACCAGAGATTCCTTGTTCGCCAACGCCAGCCGGGCTCCGGTCTTGAGCGCCGCCAACGTCGGCTCGAGACCGAGCGAGCCCACCAGTGCGTTGAGCACCACGTCGGCCTGCGTGGACTCGACGAGCTCGGTCACCGCGCGGGGCCCGCTCAGCACCCCGGGAAAGTCGAGCTCTGCGGCAGCGGCGGGGTCGGCCACGGCCACGCGTCGAGCACCGGTCTCGGCGATCTGACGGCGAAGTAGGTCGATGTTTCCACCGCCCGCCGCAAGACCGACGACGACGAAACGGTCGGGGTCGGCGGCGATGACGTCGAGCGCTTGGGTTCCGATCGAGCCGGTGCTCCCCAACAGCAGCACGCGAATCGGCTCGGGACGGTCCGAGGAGGTCGTTCGCTCACGATGGTCTGGCACCGGTCCATTGTTGCCTACCGAGCCTGAGAAACCCCTATGCGCCGGCCGTAGCTGGCACGCTGGAGGCCATGGACGTCTCGAAGTATCGCGCGGCATCGTTCAACTACGCCGATGTAGGGGCAACGAGTGGCAGGCTCCCGGCCGGCTATCACCATGTCGAAAAGTCGCGGGTCATCGGATCCGGACTCGAGGACTTCGTGGCCGCAGCCGACGCGCTGATGCGCTGGGACATGCATCGCGGCACCGGACTGACGGTCCACTCCAGCGACGACCACGCCGTCCCCGACGCCGTGGTCGTTCTCACGCTCGGGCCCGTCCGCATCCCGTGCCGGGTCGTCTACGTCATCGACGAGGCCAACCGACAGGGCTTCGCCTACGGCACACTCGACGGTCACCCCGAGTCCGGCGAGGAACTGTTCCACGTCGACTACTCCCCCGAGGACGGGACGGTCTCCGCGCACATCACCGCGTTCTCGAACCCTGGCCGCTGGTACACTAAGCTCGGTGGTCCGGTGGGCAAACGAGTCCAGGCCCTGTTCACCGCCCGGTATCTGACTGCACTGAAGACAGCGTGCCGGTCGCCGCGCTGATCGAGAACTCTCCAGATCAGAGGAGCGGTGGGTGTACCGCTCGCCAGTGCTCGGCGATGTCGATTCGTTTTGCGACCCATACCTTTTCGTGAGACTGAACGTGGTCGAGAAATCGCTCGAGCGCGGCGATACGAGCCGGTCTGCCGACCAGCCTGCAGTGCAATCCGACCGAGAGCATCTTGGGGCTGCCATTCTCCCCCTCGGCGTAGAGCACGTCGAACGCGTCCCGCAGATGCGCATAGAACTCGTCCCCGGTCGAGAAGCCGCCCGGCGAGGCGAATCTCATGTCGTTGGTGTCGAGTGTGTACGGCACCACCAGATGATCGACCACCTCGGAGCCACGAGTGACCTTCTCCCAGTACGGGAGATCGTCGGCGTAGGAATCCGAGTCGTACACGAATCCGCCGTGCTCGACGACGAGCGAGCGGGTGTTCGGAGAGTCACGTCCGGTGTACCACCCGAGCGGGGCCGAGCCGGTGAGGCCCTGAAGAATGGCCACGGCCTCGGCCATGTGCTCGCGCTCGACGTTCTCGTCGATCTGCTGATAGGACAGCCACCGCAGTCCGTGGCAGGCGATCTCGTGACCCAATTCCGCCAGTGCGGCAACCACTTCCGGGTTTCGTTCCATGGCCTTCGCGACGGCGAACACCGTCAGGGGTAGGTCTCGCTTCTCGAACGCCCGCAGCACCCGCCACACGCCGGCCCTCGAGCCGTACTCGTACAGCGACTCCATGCTCATGTGGCGGTTCGGAAAAGCTTGTGCACCGATCATTTCCGACAGGAACGTCTCGGATTTGGTGTCTCCGTCGAGGACGTTGTTCTCCGCGCCCTCCTCGTAATTGAGGACGAACTGGACGGCGATGTTGGCCTCACCCGGCCACTGCGCGTGCGGCGGCGTACGGCCGTACCCCACCATGTCTCGGGGGTAGCTCAGGGGAAACTGGGTCAGCGGATGCGGAAGGCGCTCGGACGTCACCGCCGCAGTCTCTCACCGAAGTCGGCAGTCGCGCCGGGTGAGCACACAACCCTGATGGCTACGACGGGCGGTCGTATGCCAATATTGTGCGAACGCGGCAGGCTCGACGCCTCGTGAAGGACGACTTCGAGAATTCATCACCCGAGAGGACCGACCGGTGGCAAATACCGAACTGGAATCCGCTTCGTACGACCCGGTCGTCGATACCCGCAACGAGGTGCCGGACGTGCCGTCCGCCGAGTGGGGGTGGAGTGGTGAATCGAACCGCGCGATGCGCGTGGCCGCCATCGTCGTCGCCATATTCCTGCTGTTCATGATGATCGGCAACCACACCGGCAAGGTCGAGGATCTGTGGTTGATCGGATTCTCCGCGACGCTGGTCGGCCTCGTCGTGCGAGACGTGATCGTTCGCCGCAAGCCCCGCTAGCAACCGATTCAGTTCTCGGCTGCCAGCTGCCCGCACGCCGCGGCAATTTCCTGACCGCGGGTGTCACGGACGGTGCACGAGACGCCCTGTGCAATCACCCGTCGAACGAATTCTCTCTCCACCGGCTTCGGGCTGGCGTCCCACTCGCTGCCCGGAGTCGGATTGAGCGGAATCAGGTTCACGTGCACTCGGGATCCGAGTGCCTTGTGCAGCTTCTTCCCCAGCATGTCCGCCCGCCACGGCTGGTCGTTGACGTCCCTGATCATTGCGTACTCGATGGACACCCGTCGTCCGGTCCGGTCGGCGTAGTACCGCGCTGCGGACAGCACCTCGGCAACCGACCAACGGTTGTTGACCGGGACCAGAGTGTCGCGGAGTTCGTCGTCGGGCGTGTGCAGCGACACCGCCAGCGTCACCGACAGTCCTTCGTCGGCCAACTTCCGAATGGCCGGTGCCAGACCGACCGTCGACACCGTCACCGAGCGCTGCGAGAGGCCGAGTCCGTCGGGTGCAGGCGAGACGATCTTGCGCACCGCGGAGACGACCCTCTTGTAGTTGGCCAGTGGCTCGCCCATCCCCATGAACACCACGTTCGACAGACGCCCCTCACCGCCGGGAACCACACCGTCGCGCATGTCCGCTGCCGCCGAACGCACCTGGTCCACGATCTCCGCCGTCGACAGATTCCGGGTCAGGCCGGCCTGACCGGTGGCACAGAACGGGCAGGCCATTCCGCAGCCGGCCTGACTCGAGATGCACAGCGTCGCGCGATCCGGGTAGCGCATGAGGACACTTTCGAGCAGCGTTCCGTCGTTGGCCTTCCACAAGGTCTTACGGGTGTCGCCGTCGTCACACGCCAGATGTTTGATCGCCGTGAGCAAGGTCGGAAAGAGATCTGCGCCCACCTTTTCGCGCGCCTCGGCGGGCAGATCGGTCATCTTCGTGGTGTCGGCTTCGAGGCGGCCGTAATAGTGCCGGGCCAGCTGATCGGCGCGAAACGCAGGCAGACCGAGCGCCTTCACGGCCTCGCGCAATCCCTCTCTGTCGAGATCGGCGAGGTGACGTGACGGCATACCGCGACGTGGAGCGGTGAAGACCAGCGGGAGATTCGGCCTCTTCTGCTCGGTCGAAGTGTTCGTTGCGTCGGCGGCCTCACTCATTCCTCCATTGTCCACCCGATCGCCTCGCAGTCCTATTCGTGTCTGTTTCCGTCCGTTACCCGATGGGTATCGAGGTCGCGGCCGAATGCACGTGCATTCGGCCTTCGCGTGCGAAAGGATCATCGACATGGCCACCAGAGCAGACGACAGCCACGAGACACCGCTGGACACATCCAAGGCGGCCGGCCCCGGCGAACACGCCGCTTCGGGCGACCTCGCTCCGATCACGACTCCGGATTCGGACGGTCATTCCGCGCCGGATCCCGAATTCGTTCCGGAGCCCCAGGCGAACAGCTCGACCGACATCGCGCACACCCGCACCGCCGCGCTGTGGACCGGCCTGGTGGTCGGGGCCGTGGTCCTGGTCGTTCTGCTCGTGTTCATCGTGCAGAATCTCGACTCCGTCACCGTCCAGATCTTCGCCTGGCAGCTCGATCTGCCGCTGGGCATCAGCATGCTGTTGGCCGCGATCGCAGGCGCACTGGTGATGGCGATGGTCGGCGGCGCTCGAATCCTTCAGGTCCGACGCGCTGCGAAGAAGAAGTAGCGGCACGGATCGTGAACACTATGTACAGAAGCTGGCACTGAGCGACTGAATCGATCAGGCTCTACGTGCCCCACTTCACTCGAGGAGCATGACGTGACAACTTTCATGGAGACACCTGTGGCATCCGGCGTTGCCCCCGACCGCGCACGGTCCTGGCTGCTCGTGCCGGCCACCAAGCCCGAGACCTTCGGCGACGCCGTTGCGTCGGGAGTGGATGCTGTCATCCTCGACATCGAAGACGCTGTCGCTCCGGCCAAGAAGCCGGCAGCGCGCGAGGCAGTCGTGCGGTGGCTCGGTGACGGCAACTCTGCGTGGGTCCGCATCAACGATGCAACGACCCCCTACTGGGCCGACGATCTCGCCGCACTGTCCGGGCTACCCGGGCTGGTCGGCGTCATGCTCGCGAAGACCGAGAGCGGCGGCCAGGTGGAGGCCACGGCAGCCCGCCTGGCACCCGGCACCCCGATCCTGGCACTGGTGGAGTCGGCGATGGGACTCGAAGCCGCAACGGAGATCGCCCGCGCCGATTCGACGTTCCGTCTCGCCTTCGGCAGTGGCGACTTCCGCCGCGACACGGGCATGAGCGACGACCCGCTGGCGATGGCGTATCCGCGTTCGCGCCTCGTCGTCTCCTCGCGCGTAGCGCGAATTCCGGGACCGATCGACGGACCGACGCTGACGGCCAACGACAGCATCCTCGGACGCGATGCCGCTCTGACCCTGTCGATGGGCATGACGGGCAAGTTGTGCATGCATTCGGAGCAGGCTCCCATCGTCAACCGCGAGCTGGCCCCGTCACCCACCGATGTGTCGTGGGCCCATGACGTCATCGATGCCCTCGGTGCCGACGGAGCGCACGTCAAGGACGGAAGCGACCTACCTCGTCTGGCGAAAGCCCTCAAGATCAACGAGCTGGCCGAGATCTTCGGAATCTCCGCCGCATCCTGACACCCCCGGAATCGAGGTGCGGCGGCCGACTCGCGCCGGCTCGCTAACGCAACTCGATTCCGGTCGGCTTGTATCGAACGTGGACTCGGTACCGCACGTCGAACGTGACACCATCCACCGACTTCATGGCATCGCGCGCAACGCGTGGTCCGAACTCGATTCCCAGCACGTCGCGCAGAATGCGGCGATTCGGAAACGACCACCTCGTGTCGACACGAGTGAGTGCAAAACCCTGCGCATCGAAGAACGCCTCGACCGTCGACGGGTCGTAGTGCGGTAGATCGGCCCGCATCCAGTCCCCGTACGGCGATGCGGTCGCGTCGAGATCCACGACGACCAACGCCCCTCCCGGCACGAGCACTCGCATGGCGTCGACGATTCCAGGCCCGCAGCCCGGTCCGAAGAAGTACGCGGTGCGCGCATGGACAACGTCCACGGTTCCGTCGCCGATCGGGAGGGAATCCGCCTGCGCAGTCCTCACCTCGACGTTCGGCAGATCCGCAACTCGTAGTCTCGCCGCGGCAGCGAGTGGTTCGTGCGGCTCGACGCCCAGTACCCGTCCTGCGTCCGCCGCGAACATCGGAAGATGGAAGCCGCTTCCGCAGCCGACGTCGACGACTGTCTTGGCTGTCCAGTCCGCCACGGACCGGATCGAATCGAACAGTGCTCCGTCGACGTCCTGAGCACGGTTCTCCGCCTCGTACAGATGTGGCCAGTTCCAGATGTTCGGGCTCGGAATCACCCCGGTCAGATCACTGCGCACGCGGTGAGCACTCTGCTCAGAGGAGCACGGTGAAGACGAGCCAAGCCACGAAAGCCGAGGGCAACAGCGAATCGAGCCTGTCCATGATGCCGCCGTGGCCGGGCAACAGGGTGCCCATGTCCTTGATGCGGAGATCACGCTTGACCTGCGATTCGATCAGATCGCCCAATGTGCCGGTCACCACCAGCACGACACCGAGAAGGATGCCGATCAGCGAGTTGGCCTCGAGGATGAGCGTGACCGTGAGCAGGCATCCGATGATGCAGAAGATGAGCGACCCGACGAGCCCCTCCCAGGACTTCTTCGGGCTGATGGCAGGTGCCATCGGGTGCTTCCCGAACAACACACCCGCGATGTAACCACCGATGTCCGAGCACACGACGCCGATGACGAACACCAGGATGCGGCCTGCGCCGTTGTCCTGCAGCACCATCAGCACGGTGAACGAGGCCAGCAGAGGCAGCCAACATGCCACCAGGACGGTGACGGAGAGCTCTTCGAGGTAATTCTTCGGAGCGGTGCCGAATCCCTGCCGCAGCAGCAGCCACACCATGCAGACCACGATGGTTCCGACCGCCGCACTGAGGACACCGACTGCCCCGAACGGCCAGCCGAGCCAGATCATCGCCTGACCGCCGATGATCAGGGGAATGCGGGGTACCAGAACGCCACCCTCGCGCAGGCGCTTGGACACCTCGTAGGTTGCGACCGCCAGCGCGACGGCCACCACCCCGATCCACACCAGCGGAACGAAGACGAGTACGAGAATCAGGCCGATTCCCAGCGACCCACCGACTCCGATCGCGGCAGGCAGATTGCGGCCTGCCTTTCCTGTCGACTTCGCTGCGGCGACCCCGGACGGGGCAGCGGGCGTACCGCTGCCCTCCTGCCGATCCGGTCCCACCACTGTCGTCATCTCCTCGAAATTCATCGTCGTCCGTCGTGAAAAGCAGCTGTCGAGGTCGAGTCAGACCTCCATCAGCTCGCCCTCTTTACGCTTGACGAGTTCGTCCACGGAGGCGGTGTACTTCGCAGTGGTCTTGTCCAGATCGTTCTCGGCGCGGACGACCTCGTCCTCGCCTGCTTCGCCGTCCTTCTGGATTCGCTTGAGCTCTTCCATCGTCTTTCGGCGGACGTTGCGAATCGACACCTTCGCGTCCTCGCCCTTGCCCTTGGCCTGCTTGACGAATTCACGGCGACGTTCCTCGGTGAGCTGCGGAACTCCGATTCGAATCAGGTTGCCGTCGTTGGTGGGATTGACACCGAGGTCGGAGTTGCGAATAGCGGTTTCGATGGGTCCGAGCTGACTGGACTCGTACGGCTTGATGACCACCAGGCGCGCTTCGGGGACGCTGATGCTGGCCAACTGGGTGATCGGCGTCAACGCACCGTAGTACTCGATGACGATGCGGGAGAACATTCCGGGGTTGGCACGTCCGGTGCGAATCGAGGACAGATCGTCACGTGCAACCGATACGGCCTTTTCCATCTTCTCTTCGGCATCGAAGAGAGCTTCGTCAATCACGATCTGTCCTCCATCGTCTTCGTCTTCGATTCGCTCACGTCACCGTCGGCGACGATCACGACGTGACCAGCGTGCCGATCTTCTCACCGGACACAGCGCGAGCGATATTTCCCTGAATCAGCAAATTGAACACCAGCATCGGCATCTGATTGTCCATGCACAGGCTGAAGGCCGTCGCGTCGGCAACCTTGAGTCCCTGTTCGATGGCCTCGCGGTGCGTGATGGTGTCGAACATCGTCGCATCGGGGTCGAGGCGCGGATCCGCCGAATACACCCCGTCGACTGCCTTGGCCATCAACAACACCTCGGCACCGATTTCCAGCGCGCGCTGCGCAGCCGTGGTGTCGGTGGAGAAGTACGGCATGCCCATGCCGGCTCCGAAGATCACCACGCGCCCCTTCTCCAGGTGCCGTCGCGCGCGGAGCGGAAGGTACGGCTCGGCGACCTGGCCCATCGTGATTGCCGTCTGCACTCTGGTCGCCACTCCCTGCTTCTCCAGGAAGTCCTGTAGCGCAAGGCAATTCATGACCGTGCCGAGCATGCCCATGTAGTCGGAACGCGATCTGTCCATCCCGCGCTGCTGGAGCTCGGCACCACGGAAGAAGTTGCCGCCGCCGATCACCACGGCGACCTGAACTCCGGTGGCCACCACCTCGGCGATCTGTTCGGCAACGTTGTTCACGACATCCGGATCGAGACCGACCTGGCCGCCTCCGAACATCTCCCCACCCAGTTTGAGCATCACGCGTCGGAACCCGGGACGGTCAGGGGCCGGATCGGTCATAGCTCTCCTCGGTACTCGTCGAACACTACGGTTTCCTCTTGGATCATCCTGCCCTATCGAGGCACGGGTGGTGGACAGGGCTCCGGCATGCACACTCACCTGCCCTGCGCACGAGCGATGCCGCCCACTCGATGGAATCGAATGAACGGCATCGCCTCGATCGAACCGGTGCGCAGACTAGCTGGCACCGACCTCGAATCGTGAGAAGCGGGTGATGGTCACGCCGGCCTCGTCGAGAATGGCCTTGACGGTCTTGTTGCCGTCCTGCACCGACTTCTGCTCGGTGAGAACGACGTCCTTGAAGAATCCGTTCACGCGACCTTCGACGATCTTCGGCAGTGCCTGCTCCGGCTTGCCTTCTTCGCGAGCGGTCTCCTCGGCGATGCGACGCTCGGCGGCAACCAGATCTTCGGGGACCTCGTCGCGCGTGACGTACTTGGCCTTGAGCGCGGCGATCTGCATAGCGGCAGCGCGCGCAGCGTCGCCCGCGGCATCTCCGTCACCGGTGTACTCGACCAGCACGCCGACGGCAGGCGGCAGGTCCGCGCTGCGCTTGTGCAGGTACGTCGCGGTGTTTCCGTCGTAGGACACGACGCGACGCAGCTCGAGCTTCTCGCCGATCTTCGCCGACAGCTCGTTCAGAGCCGTTTCGACCGTCTTGCCGTTCAGGTCGAGCGCCTTGAGGGCATCGACGTCGGCCGGCTTGCCTGCAGCAGCCGTCGCAGCAACGGACGCGGCGAACGTCTGGAACTCATCGTTCTTGGCCACGAAGTCGGTTTCGGAGTTGATCTCCACGAGCACTCCACCCTCGGCGACGACGAGGCCTTCGGCGGTGTTGCGCTCGGCGCGCTTGCCGACGTCCTTGGCGCCCTTGATACGCAGGTACTCGACGGCCTTGTCGTAGTCGCCGTCGTTCTCGGCGAGCGCGTTCTTGCAGTCCATCATTCCGGAGCCGGTGAGCTCACGGAGCCGCTTGACGTCGGCGGCAGTGTAGTTCGCCATCGTGGGCGAGCCTCCTCAAAAGTCTGGGTACGGGCGTTGACGAAAAATGCTGTTCTCAGGGTGTGATCGACGGGCTCACAGCGGAGCCGTACCGACCACAACCCTGACATACCGAAGCGGTCCCGGCCCACCCCCTGAGGGTGAACCGGGACCGAATTCGATCAAGCCTGAGCGGCCGGTGCTTCTTCTGCTGCCGGGGCATCGGCTGCGGGAGCCTCTGCCGCCGGAGCATCGGCTGCGGGAGCCTCTGCCGCCGGAGCGTCCGCTGCGGGAGCCTCTGCTGCCGGTGAAGCCTGAGCGAGCTGCTCGAGCTCCCACTCGGCGAGGGGCTCGCCTGCGCCGACCTCGGGCTTGGCGTCGGATGCAGTGTTCTGACCTGCTCGCGCCTGCACGCCCTCGGCCACTGCGGATGCGACGACCTTGGTCAGCAGCGCAGCGGAACGGATCGCGTCGTCGTTACCCGGGATCGGGTAGTCGACCACGTCGGGATCGCAGTTGGTGTCGAGGATCGCGATAACCGGGATGTTCAACTTGCGCGCCTCGGCGACCGCGAGGTGCTCCTTGTTGGTGTCGACGATCCAGATGGCCGAAGGAACCTTGGACATGTCCCGGATGCCACCGAGGGTGCGGTCGAGCTTGGTCATCTCACGCGTGAGCATGAGGATTTCCTTCTTGGTGCGTCCCTCGAAGCCACCGGTCTGCTCCATGGCCTCGAGCTCCTTGAGGCGGAGCAGACGCTTGTGCACCGTCTGGAAGTTGGTGAGCATGCCACCGAGCCAGCGCTGGTTCACGTAGGGCATGCCCACGCGGGTTGCCTCAGCTGCGATGGACTCCTGCGCCTGCTTCTTGGTGCCGACGAACAGAACCGTGCCGTTGTGGGCGACGGTCTCCTTGACGAACTCGTAGGCCTTGTCGATGAAGGTCAGAGTCTGCTGCAAGTCGATGATGTAGATGCCGTTGCGGTCGGTGAAGATGAATCGCTTCATCTTCGGGTTCCAGCGACGGGTCTGGTGTCCGAAGTGTGTGCCGCTGTCGAGCAGCTGCTTCATTGTTACTACAGCCATGGCTGAAGAACTCTCTTTCGATGGTGCGGTTGACGCAGAGTGTCGGTGACCTCTGCCCTGGCGGCCGCTGAAGTTGCCGGACCTGACATCCGAAGATCTCAGGACCGCCGACAACCGGTTCTCGTATCGGTGATTCTGCTCGAGGCAGACGATGCGATGACGCGGACGCGCGAAGTCGACCCGTGCACGCACAGGCCGCAAGTGACGAGTGTAGACCTGCCACCGCCCCCGTCATAACCAGGCCCGACTGTCAAGAGTTTTCAGGCCCTGTGGACAAAGAATTCCCTTGTCCACAAATCACCTCCGGGTCCGTTCGGACGCTCCGATCCAGGAGATGGTCGACGGGTGAACATCTCTCCCCCGCGCCGCGCACTCGCGGTGTGCCTCGCGACCGCGGTAGCGCTCTCGACGCCGGTAGCAACGGCGCAGACCGGCGCATTCGCCTGGCCGCTGGCTCCGAGGCCGCAGATCGTCACCCCCTTCGACCGTCCCGAGCAGAATTGGCTACCCGGCCACCGTGGTGTCGACCTCGCCGCACAGGAAGGACAATCGGTTCTGGCCGTCGCCGACGGCACCGTGGTGTTCGCCGGGACGGTCGCGGGAAAGCCCGTCGTATCGGTGGATCATCCGAGCGGCCTGAGATCGACGTACGAACCGGTGCTGGCGTCGGTTGTCGCCGGCGCGCGGGTTCGGCGAGGGACCGTGCTGGGTTCGTTGACATCGGGTCACGAGAGTTGCTCGTCGATCTGCCTTCATTGGGGAATCAGACGCGGCCGCGACTATCTCGATCCCACGGCGTTGGTGAGCACGAGTCCGATCAGGCTGAAACCCCTCGTCGAAGAAGCCGGATGATCGTCAGCGCTGTGGGCCGGAGTGCCTACCGGACGCCGCGGGAAAATCGTCGGCCACCATGGCGGCGAGCTCGACGAACGCTCTTCGTGTCTGGGGCCGCAACTGGTCGAGGTCGACCACGGCACCCTCGGCGAGGTGCTCGTCGAACGGAACCACCAGCACGGCGCGACAGCGCTCGAGGAAGTGCTGCTGCAGCAAGTTCATGTCCACCGCCGACGAACCCGGGCGAACCGAGCTGATCACCACCACGGTCCGCTCGACCAGGTGGCCGTAGCCGTGCAGCTCCAGCCAGTCCAGCGTCGCCGCAGCACTGCGCGCACCGTCGACCGCAGGCGAGCTCACCAGAACCAACGCATTGGCCAGCTGCAGCACCCCGTTCATCGCCGAGTGCATGATCCCGGTACCGCAGTCGGTCAGGATCAGGTTGTAGTACACCTGCAACATGTCGATGACGGCGCGATAGTCCTCCTCACCGAACATCTCCGATGCGGCGGGGTCGCGCTCGCCGGCCAACACCTCGAGTCGACTAGGTGCCTGCGAGGTGTGCTCGCGAATGTCGGAGTAGCGCCGAATGTTCGGCGCGGCGGCCAACAGGTCGCGGACGGTCGACGACGTCTGCCGCGGAACTCGCTCACCGAGAGTGCCGAAGTCGGGGTTGGCGTCCACGGCAATGACGCAATCTCCGCGCAGCGACGCGAAGGTCGAGCCGAGGCCGAGAGTGGTCGTCGTCTTGCCGACGCCACCCTTGAGTGACAGGAACGCGATCCGGTAGTCGCCGAGCACCGGCTGACGAATGCGCTCGACCTGGTTGCGATAACGCTCTTCCGCCGTCGACTCGCCAGGGTTGATGACGCCGCCGGTGAGTCGGTGCACTCCTCGCCGCCAGCCCGAGTTGGACGCTCGCTTGGGCCGCTTGAGCAACGAATCCGCGCCCAGCTCCTGGCTGTTGGGTCGATACGCATTGGGTGCCCCCGACCACGGTTGCGGTGACCGTCGATCGGGAGGCGTCCAAGAATCCTCGGTGTGCGGCGGCGGCCGGTACTGGTCCGACTGCGCGGCCGACGGCCCGGGCTCGAGCGGTACCGGAGGGTTGTACCCGGGTGGCAGGGGCTGTCGATCGATCGAGTCGGGTGTCTGCCAGGGTGGCGGCTGCCGAGGCGTCGAGCGTGGAGTGGACATCGGTTCCGACGATACGGGCCCGTCGCCGTTCTCTCGTGAGCCGTCCGACCGACCCGGGGGATTCTGCTGGCTCGCGGCGGAGCCGTTCCGGACATGCATGGACCACGTCTCCGAAGTACCTTGCGGTCGGTCGCGGTCCACGGTCCCCCGTATTCGATGTAGTCAGTCGAGCACGACGCTACCAAACGTTGTGCCGCCGACGCTCGGCTCACGCTCGGGGATGCGCCTGATCGTGCACGGCCCGCAGCCGTTCCACCGAGACGTGTGTGTAGATCTGAGTGGTCGCGAGAGAGGCGTGGCCGAGCAGTTCCTGTACCACCCGCAGATCGGCTCCTCCTTCGAGCAAGTGAGTAGCTGCCGTGTGCCGCAGGCCGTGCGGGCCGAGGCTGGGACCACCTGGGACGGTGTCGAGCACGGCATGGACCGCCGTCCTGGCCTGCCGTTGATCGAGCCGTCCACCTCGACGTCCCAGCAGCAATGCCGCACCGGATCGACCGGAGGCCAGTTCGGGCCTGCCACTGACCAGCCAGTTCTCGACCGCATGCGCTGCCGGTGCACCGTAGGGAGCCGAGCGTTCCTTGTTGCCCTTGCCGATCACGCGGATCAACCGACGCTCGGTGTCGACGTCGTCGATGTCGAGTCCGCACAGCTCTCCGACGCGCACCCCGGTTGCGTACAGCAACTCGACGATGAGCCTGTCCCGAAGCGCGATGGGGTCGAGCTCGGCGGCACCCGATTCGGCAGCGGCCAACGCGTGAGCTGCCTGGCTGTGGCGAAGAACACCGGGCAATGTGCGGTGGCCGGCCGGACCGGCCAGACGTTCCGCCGGTGCCGCCGCCACCGCTCCCACCCGTTCGAGCCACTTCCCGAAAGTCTTCGCCGACGATGTTCGTCTCGCCATCGACGTTCTGGCCGATCCGGCGGCCGAGTGACTGGCCAACCACGAGCGCACCGCGCGGAGGTCGAGGTCGGCGATGGTCGCATCCGGTGAGGACTTCGCGAAGTGGGCGAGCAATGACCGAGCATCGGCGACATAGGCACGAATAGTGTGCTCGGAACGCTCTCGACCGAGTCGAAGGTGCTCGGCGAACTCCTCGACGTGAATGCCGAGGTGAGGCGGCAGCGAATCGGTCATCGACTCAGCTTGAGCGCTCGCAGGCCGCGCGACAACCGGACACGCCGTCCGGCACGGGTTGTCGCCGGATCAGGCGTCGACTCCGGATTCGGCCTGTGCGAGTTCGCGCTTCCACACTCGGAACGTCTCCTCGGTTCGGCCGCGACGCCAGTAGCCCGAGATCGAGGCCCACTCGGCACCGACCCCGCGCTCCTTACGGATGTAGGGCCGGATGTTGTGCATGACTGCCTGCGCTTCTCCGTGCACGAAGACCTGAGCTTGCCCCGGTAGCCATTCCGTTTCTTTCACCGCGGCGATCAACGGCGCGTTGTCTCCGGCCCGGTCGCCTCCGACCTCGTTCGACGACACACCCCGGTGGACCCAGGTCACATCGACGACGGCGAGCGTCTCCATGTAGATCTCGTCGTGCCGGTCGGCAACTTCGATGAAGACCTTGGCGACGGCGTCTTCCGGGAGCGCCTCGACTGCAGCCGCGATCGCCGGAATCGCCGATTCGTCGCCGGCGAACAGGTGCCAGTCCGCGTCGGGACGCGGGGCATAACCTCCGGACGGGCCGAAGAACGACATCTCGTCCCCCGGCTTCGCCCGGGTGGCCCACGGCCCGGCGACTCCCTCGTCTCCGTGCACCACGAAGTCGATGGCGATCTCCCGCGCGCGGGTGTCGACCGAGCGAACGGTGTAGGTGCGCATGATCGGTTCGTCATCGGTCCCGAAGAACAACTTGACGTAGGCGTCGGTCTCGTCGATCGCATCGAAGTCGTCGAAGTCGGCCCCACCCAGGTAGACCCGATGCATGTGCGGAGTGAGCGCTTCGGTGCGCAGGACGGACAGGGTGGTTTTCTTGCGTGGCACTTCTGACCCCTCTTCGAGCGAGCGATGCCGATACCCGATGCATCGACTAAGCATTACCTAACACCCTACCGTTCGGGCTCGAGAATCGTGGTGCACTCACCCACGCACCACGCGGAACCATCCGGTCTCGTCGCTGGCCACGAATCCGTCCATCTCCAGTACCGGCAGGGATGCACGCACCTTGCTCAACGGCACTCCGGAGTGCTCGGACAACTCTCGACTCGACAGTGATCCGGTTGCCGGCAACGCGTCGTAGATCAACAGGGCGATTTCCGAGAGCGCATCGGTCTCGCGAAAGAGGTCGGGCCGAGACTCCTCCGGGGACCCGAGAGCGCCCGCCTCGGCGACCACGTCGTGAGAGCTCGACACCAGCACGGCCTCGCCGTCCCGGATCATGCGGTGACAGCCTGTGGACGTGGGCGATGTGACCGGCCCGGGGACCGCCAGCACCGGCCGACCCAGTTTCGCTGCCCACGCCGCCGTGTTGCGAGCACCGCTGCGCCACCCGGCCTCGACGACCACCACGGCCGATCCGAGTGCCGCGACAAGTCTGTTGCGGGCGAGGAAACGATGCTTGGCCGGGGTCGTGCCCGGCGCGTATTCGCTGACGACCAGCCCGCGAGTGGCTATCTGTCGCAGCAATCGAGAGTGGCCCGCCGGATACGCGCGGTCGACGCCACAGGCGAGTACCGCCATCGTCGTCCCCTCGACTCCGAGAGCCGCCCGATGTGCCGCGGCGTCGATACCGAACGCCGCTCCCGAGACGATTGTCCAGCCGTCGAGCGCCAGATCGGAGGCTATCTCCGCCGTCACATGATCACCGTAGGGACTCGATGCGCGTGTGCCGACGATGGACACCGACCGCTCGGTGATCGTTGCCACCGGCTGAGTTCCCAATGCCCACAACGCTATCGGTGGACAGGTGTCCACCCCTGCGGTCATGCCAGGGCCGTCGAATCCGAGGAAGCGCCACGCCGGCCACTCGTCGTCGTCCGGCGTGATCAACCGCCCACCGAGCGCGGCGATGTGATCGAGATCTGCTGCCGCGGTGTCGATGTGGGCACGAACCGCCAGCCGCTCCCCCAGCCCACCCGCCCGCACTGCTGCTGCCGTCGATTCGGGGCCGTGCGCTGCGGTATGATCGACCACCGGTCGATGCGGGCCCTGCGCCACGCGAGAGAGATACGCCCAGGCGAGTCGGCGCGAGTCGTGGGTCATGCCACTCCCCTGTCGCGGAAGTCCAACGCTGCTCCGACCTCGTCGGCACCGGGGACCGACCCACCGGCGAGATCGTTCAGTGTCCACGCCACCCGAATGGCTCGGTCTGCGCCACGCGCGGTCAGCGATCCGTTGCGCAATGCGCGCTCCACCGGAGCGAGCGTCGAGCGCGCCAACCGGAATCGTTGTCGCAGAGCAGGTCCTGGAACCTCCGCGTTGGTCCTCCACCCGAACTCCCGCCACCGCTCCGCAGCAGCGTCCCTGGCCCCGGTCACGCGCGCGCGAATCTCGCTCGTACCCTCTCCCACCTCGTCGACCAGTGCGCCTGTCGCGACACCCATCATCTGAATGCGCAGATCGACGCGGTCCAGCAACGGACCGGACAGCTTGCCCAGATACTTGCGGCGCGCTGTGGGCGGGCAGACGCAGTCGACCTGTCGCGCGGGCGCACACGGGCACGGATTGGCTGCGAGAACCAACTGGAATCTGGCCGGATACCTGGCCACACCGTCGCGCCGAGCAATACGAATCTCGCCGTCCTCCAACGGAGTACGCAGTGCCTCGAGTACCCGAACGCTCATCTCGGCGCACTCGTCCAGAAACAGGACTCCGCGATGTGCTCGGCTGACCGCTCCCGGTTTGGCCATTCCGGTTCCGCCCCCGACCAAGGCACTCACCGAGGTCGAATGGTGTGGCGCGATGAACGGCGGCGACGTGATGAGAGGCCGCGCCGTGGTCAGCAGGCCGGCCACCGAGTGGATGGCTGTCACTTCGAGTGCTTCCGATTCGGTCAGCGGCGGGAGAATCCCCGGAAGACGTTGCGCGAGCATCGTTTTTCCGATTCCCGGTGGCCCGGTCAGCATGATGTGATGTGCGCCTGCGGCGGCGACCTCCAGGGCCCATCGCGCATCCGCCTGTCCGGCGACATCACTGAGGTCCGGGTACATCTCCTCGTGCCATTCGGTCGGGATGGGTGATTCGAGGGCCAGCTCACCGCGAAGCCAAGCAACCACGTCCCCGAGCGAACCCGCACCCAGCACCTCGATTCCGTCCACCAGACCCGCTTCGGGTAGACACTGCAGCGGAACGACCACCCGCTGCCAACCCCCGCTCTTGACCGCGAGCACCCCGGGCAGGACCCCACGAACTGCGCGCAGCCTGCCGTCGAGTGCCAATTCACCCAGAAACACGGTCTCCGAAAGACATCCACGGGGAATGGCTTTGGCGGCGTCGAGAACCGACAATGCCAACGCCAAGTCGTACACCGATCCGCCCTTCGGCAGGGTCGCGGGAGACAGAGCGAGAATCACCCGACTGTCCGGCCACGTGCCACCCGAGTTCTTCACCGCGGCTTTGACGCGATCTCGCGATTCGTTGAGGGCAGTGTCGGGCAACCCGACCAGATGCGTACCCGGCAGGCCCTGTCCGATATCTGCTTCGATTTCCACCAGCACACCGTCGACCCCGTTGACCGCCACCGAGTGGGCCCGTCCGAGTGGCATCAGAATGCGGACCGAACGTGCGTGATGACCGGTTCGTCGTGGCGACCGACCACTATTGCGATCACGTCGAACCGGATCTGCACCCACGGTCCCTGCTGCAGCGAAAGCCACCGCAGCGCGAGTCCTCGGATCCGAGTCTGTTTCGTGTACGTCACCGCTTCGGCGGGTGTTCCGTATCCGATTCCCGATCGAGTCTTCACTTCGACGAACACCACGGTGTCGCCCTCGCGCGCAATGATGTCGAGTTCTCCGGATCGATGCCGCCAGTTCCGCTCGATCACATCCAGGCCGATGTCCTCGAGATGGCGCACCGCGAGCTCCTCACCGCGCGCACCGAGTTCCTGGTTGGTTGCCATGTCCGCCATTCCTCCACTCTCCGGCCGTGCATTGCGGCCGATTCGGTCGTACCGACGGTGGCACGATCCGAACGAGGGAAGGCGAAGAAAGTGCAGGTGGGAGATTGCTCTGTGGACAACTACTCGCCTGTGGACCAACGGGCCCATCGGCGGCGTTCATTCGTCCGTAGTGTCGGACCGCCGTGCTAGGGCTCGATCGTGTCCGAGTTACCGGGTGAGAGCAGACCCCGATACGCAAAAAGCCCCGTCCGGATTCGAGAATCGGACGGAGCTGATGCGGTGTATCGGTACCGACATCGAAAGTACCGGTACGAAAACGTGGTTCCGAGAGTTCGAGTCTCGGTGCGGAACAACGGTCAGTGAGCAGCCTCGTAGGCCGCCTGCACATCCTGACTGATGCGGCCGCGGGCACTGACCTCGTGGCCGTTCTCGCGTGCCCACGCTCGAATGTCCTGCAGATCGACCTTGCCGCGAACCGGTGCTGCTGCAGCACCACCCTTGCGGGTGCGGCGTCCGGAAATCTTCTCGGCATGCTCGATCCAGAATGCCAACTGTTCGTGCAATTCGTTGGCATGCTTGAGATTCAAATCGATGCGGTACTGGTTTCCACCGATGCCGAATTCGATGGATTCACCTTGGCCGTCTTTGATGACCGATCCGTCTACATCGTCGATCATCTGCACAAGTGTCTTGCGTGCCATCTCGTACCTCTTACACGTCTGGGGGATGTGATATTCAAGTTCTACCACCCATTCTCGTATCCACGCAAAGAACTGCAGGCGTTTCGTGACGTGTCGAATCGACGAATATCAGCGCAGAAATTGATCAGCTTTTCGAGTGACTAATCGATGAAATCGAATAACAGTGTTGCGCAATCGGTTTCGCGTGCGCAGCCCACGCGCACCGTTCGATCGAGAACAAATGTCCGCGACATCGAACACGAAAACAGGACATGCGGACCGATTTGGGCGGGTGTCCAGCTTTTCGCGTACCAATACGATCGGAACAACAGCGATCGCATCGAATCAGGCGCTTCGCAGCCCGTCGATCCGACGCAGGATGTGGAGCGCGTTCACTCCGGTCCGATCCTCGGGCAGCTCCGCCACACCACGCCGCACCGTCGGACGAGGAGAGCTATTCCGGCAGACGAAGATCTGGTTTGTCCAACTCTTCGATGTTGACGTCCTTGAAGGTGATCACCCGGACATGCTTGACGAAACGGGCGGGGCGGTACATGTCCCACACCCACGAGTCGGACATTCGCAATTCGAAGTAGATTTCACCGTCGGCGTTGTGCGGAATGAGTTCGACGGAGTTCGCCAGATAGAACCGACGCTCGGTTTCGACGACGTAGTTGAACTGACCCACGATGTCCCGGTACTCGCGATACAGCGAGAGCTCCATCTCGGTTTCGTACTTTTCGAGATCTTCGGCACTCATCGGTCTCTTTCATCCTCCAGTCGGGCGTGAGAAGCAATCATCGCGCACCTGCGTCGCGGCAGTCCATTCGCCCCAGGGCGTCGACCTTCTCGCGCGACATGCCTGCGGCCGCGGCGGCAACATTGGCGTACGACATGCGGTGTTCTCTGCTCGGGCCGAGTGCCGTCATCGCGGCGGAATGCGCGCGTGTGCTGTAGCCCTTGTGCACTGCGAACCCGTAGCCGGGGATCTCCTCGTCCAGCTGCACCATCAATCGATCCCGGGAGACCTTCGCCAGCACGCTCGCCGCGGCGATGCACGCTGCCGTGGCGTCACCGCCGATCACCGGTAACGACGGAACCGGAAGACCGGGTACTCGAAAGCCGTCGGTGAGTACGTAGCCCGGGGTCATGCCGAGCCCGGCAACCGCGCGTCGCATTCCTTCGATGTTCGCCACGTGGACTCCGATGCGGTCGACCTCGGCCGCATCGATCGACACCACGCTCCATGCCAGTGCCAGCCTCTGGATCTTGGGAAAGAGCTCCTCACGCCGTCGCTCGGTCAACTTCTTCGAGTCGTCCAGGTCCGCGAGAGCTGCATGAGCCCGCGCACCGAGAACACACGCCGCAACCGTCAGCGGACCGGCGCAAGCTCCTCTTCCCGCTTCGTCGACTCCTGCGACCGGCCCGAGACCACTGCGCTCCAGCGCCGCCTCCATCGTCCGTAGGCCGGCCGCTCGTCGAATGATCGGACGCGGCGGCCACGACGACCGAGTCAGAGTTGCGCGCGCACGCGGTGCACGTCGGGGGGTTGCCGTCATCGACCCTGGATGTCGGGAGAATCCAGGATGCCGGTTCGGGACGGCGGCAGCGCGATGAAGACGGCCTTACCGATCACGTTGTCGAGGGGAACCGTGCCGGTGAATTCGTCGGTGACGTGATAGCGGGAATCTCGCGAGTTGCTCCGATTGTCACCCATGACCCAGATGTTGCCGTCCGGCACGGTGACGGGGTCGAAGCAACGTCCGGACTTCAACTCGGTGTCGCACGTCATCGTCCCCGGAGTGAACGGAAAATCCATCTGAATGTACGGCTCGTCCAACGGCTGTCCGTCGACGAGAACTCGACCCTGGTCGTCACAGCATTCGACGGTCTGACCGCCGGTGGCGATGACGCGCTTGACCAGATCGTTCTCGTCGGGAGCGACAACTCCGATCAACGAGCCGACTTCCTGTGCCCCACGAATCACCGAATTGTCGGACCGCTGAGACACGAATTCGTCGTTCCACGAATCCGGGCCACGGAAGACGACGATGTCTCCGGGCTTCGGGTCGCCGAACCGGTATCCGATCTTCTCCACCACGATGCGGTCACCAGTGCAGCCGGTGCAGCCGTGCAAGGTCGGCTCCATCGATTCGGACGGGATCAGATACACCCGCGCGACGAACGTCTGGAGCAGGAAACTCAGTACCAGTGCTACCAGAATGAGAATGGGAAGCTCACGCCAGAACGATCGGGGCTTGCGTTCCCGACGCTTCTGCCGTGAAGACTCGTCGTCGGGTTCGTCGGTTGGATCCTGCGGGGACTGCGTCACGTGATCAGGTTAGCCGGAACCGTCGCCCGCACGGCCGGACGGTCTGCGCACCGGCGGTTCGCGGCTGTCGATCCGCTCGTCGGCGGGGTGGAACGCGGGACGAGCGTGGGCGGAAAGCACCATGCCGCGTCGCCCTGACGGGCAACGCGGCATGGTGTGAACTGAAAGTGTCCGGGCGGAACCGGTCAGCGCTTTTCCTTGATCTTGGCGGCCTTGCCACGCAGATCGCGGAGGTAGTAGAGCTTGGCGCGACGGACGTCACCACGGGTGAGGACCTCGAACTGCGCGATGTTGGGGCTGTGCACCGGGAAGGTGCGCTCGACGCCGACGCCGAACGAGACCTTACGGACCGTGAACGTTTCGCGAACGCCACCGCCCTGACGTCGGATGACGACGCCCTTGAAGATCTGAATGCGCTCCTTCGAGCCTTCGATGACCTTGACGTGCACGTTCAGAGTGTCGCCGGGGCGGAAATCGGGGATGTCGCTACGCAGCGACTGATTGTCGAGAAAGTCCAGAGTGTTCATCGGTTGTGCCATCCTTGCGTTCTGCGCATGAGTAGAGGAACCGAGCGGCTCGCTGATGCAACGGCTCGACTGGTTCGTACTCCGAGTGAGGTCCGTGCCTGCTAGAGGCAACCCGACCATTGTGCCAGACCATCAGGCGTTCGACGAAATCGGCGCTTCTCGGCCTGCAGCCGCTCCGCTCGCCATCGGCGCAGGTAGTACCGTCCGCGACAATTCGTCCTCGGTGGCCTCACGTGCATGCACGATGCTCGGCTTGCCGGCGATCGCGTCCTGGAGATAGATCTTGGCTCGGATGATCGGCCGTCGCCACCGCTTCTCCCGGCGCAGAGCGCGTTCCATCTTCTTCGGCCTGGTGGTGTAGCGCCACCGCGCCCACGGGGCACCTGGTCTGCTCAACCGGACTGCGGCAAGAACGAGGATCGGCAGGACGAACAGCCCGAGCAGTCCGGTCCAGATCTTGCCCTTCAGCAGGACGATGACACCGAGCGCCAGATTGGCCAGGGCCAACACCGCCACGGTGCCGCGCACCCACGGGTCGGGATCGGCCCGAAAATCGGCCGGGCTGAGCAGCTCCAGCGGGTGGAAGCCGAGCAGTAGCAGGCCGGTGAACCCCACCGCCGCGAACACGGCGTCCACCGACGTACGGCCTTGTTCGGACCAGTAGACATCACGGAGATAGAAGATCAACGCGAACTCGTCGAGGACGAGGGCAGCGCCCACACCGAAGATCGCCGCCAGTACCGCGCCGACCGATTCGGAACCGTCGACGTACACCGCGATCAAGCCGATCCCCGCCAGCAGCATCAGCACGATTCCGAACACGACATGGTGGATGTGCTGACCGCCGGGCGTGATGTTTCCCGGCCACCACTTCACATCTGCCCGAATCATCCTGACGCTGAGTCGGATCAGCAGGAACCCCGCCAACAGTCCCAGTAGGAAACACAGCAGCGGCAGGCGGCCGTGATCGATGACCCCGTGTTGCAACCACCTCACGTGTGCCTCACGTCCTTCCTGCCGAACGGCCGAACGACCGGTGAATCGCGTTTCACACTATTCGCGTCCGAGACCGCCACGGGCAGCAACGACCGGAGACCCGCTCGCTATTTTCCGAATCCGGCCTTCCGTAGCGCGTCGGCCATCGAACCGGCAGCCGGTGTCGCCGCGCCTGCGCCCCCGGCCGTTCGGCGATCCCGCTGCGGGCGGGCGTCTCGTCCGCGGCCGGCCTGATTCGCGCCCGCGGCCCGTCCCTGGCCTCGAGGACGGTCACCCTGCTGTCCGCGGGCGGCGTCCTTGCCGCCTGCCGCACCGGGTTCGTCGTCCAGCCGCAGACTCAGACCGATGCGCTGACGGGGGATGTCGACCTCCATCACCTTGACGCGTACGACGTCGCCGGACTTGACGACCTCGCGCGGGTCCTTGACGAAGTTGTGCGACATCGCCGAGACGTGCACCAGCCCGTCCTGGTGCACACCGACGTCGACGAATGCCCCGAACGCCGCCACGTTGGTCACGACTCCCTCGAGCGTCATGCCCGGCTTCAGGTCGGCGACCTTCTCGATACCGACGGCGAAGGTCGCGGTCTTGAACTCGGGACGAGGGTCGCGTCCCGGCTTCTCGAGTTCGGAAATGATGTCGGTGACCGTGGGCAGACCGAATCGCTCGTCGGCGAATTCGGCGGGGTCCAGTCCGCGCAGCAGTGTCGTGTTACCGATGACCTCCCGCACGCCGACGCCGGCCTTGCCGACGATGCGCCGCACGACGGGATAGGCCTCCGGGTGCACGCTCGACCGGTCCAGCGGATCCTCTCCCCCGGAGATGCGGAGGAAGCCGGCGCATTGCTCGAAAGCCTTGGGACCCAGGCGCGGTACGTCCTTGAGGGTGCTGCGGCTGGAGAACGGACCGTTCTGGTCGCGGTGCGCCACGATGCTCTCGGCGAGCGAGCCGGCGATACCGGAAACCCGCGAGAGCAACGGTACCGACGCGGTGTTGACGTCGACGCCGACGGCGTTCACCGCGTCCTCCACGACGGCACCGAGTGATCGGGCCAGCAGAGTTTCGGAAATATCGTGCTGGTACTGCCCGACACCGATGGACTTGGGATCGATCTTGACCAGCTCGGCCAGCGGATCCTGCAATCGGCGGGCGATCGAGACCGCGCCGCGGATCGAGACGTCGAGTTCGGGCAACTCGCTCGAGGCGTACGCGGAGGCGGAGTACACCGACGCACCGGCCTCGGACACCACCACCTTGGTCAGGTTGGCGGCAGGGAACTTGGCGATCAACTCTGCTGCCAGAGAGTCGGTTTCACGCGATGCGGTGCCGTTGCCGATGGCGATCAGTTCGACCTTGTGCTTGGCGGCCAGGCCGGCGAGGGTGGCCACCGCCTGATCCCACTTGCCCTGCGGTTTGTGCGGGTAGATGGTGTCGAAGTCGACGACCTTTCCGGTGGCGTCGACGATGGCGACCTTGGTGCCGGTACGGAAGCCCGGGTCCAGGCCCATCGTGGTGCGGTTGCCTGCCGGTGCGGCGAGCAAGAGGTCCTTGAGGTTGCTCGCGAACACGTCGACGGCATCCTTCTCGGCCGATTGTCGCAGTCGCATCCGGGTATCGAGGGACACGGTCACCAGCATCTTGGTGCGCCACGCCCATCGGACGGTGTCGAGCAGCCACTTGTCGGCGGGCCGTCCTCGATTCGCGATCCCGAACTTGGTGGCGATCCGACCCTCGTAGACGCTCGGCACCCCGGGGGTCGGTTCATCACGCTCGGGCTCGAAGCCGAGTGAGAGTACTTCTTCCTTCTCGCCTCTGAGGGTGGCGAGGATGCGGTGCGAAGGCAGGCTCGTGAACGGTTCCGAGAACTCGAAGTAGTCGGAGAACTTGGCACCCTCCTCCTCCTTGCCCTTGCGAACCGACGCGACGAGCTTGCCGGACGTCCACATCAGCTCGCGCAGTTCACCGACCAGATCCGCGTCCTCGGCGAATCGCTCGACGAGAATCGCCCGTGCGCCGTCGAGTTGCTCTTGATCGAACTGGGCCGGGTCGGTGGTGGGGTCCGAGAACAGGGCGTCGGCGACGGGCTCGTGCCCGGCCTCCCGCGCGATCTGAGCCTTGGTTCGACGCTTCGGCTTGAACGGCAGATAGATGTCCTCGACGCGTGCCTTGGTGTCGGCCAGCATCAACGACTGCTCGAGCGCGGCGTCGAGCTTGCCCTGAGAGCGGATGGACTCGATGACGGCGTCTCTGCGCTCGTCGAGCTCGCGCAGATATCTCAGCCGCTCATCGAGCTGACGCAGCTGCGTGTCGTCGAGGGTGCCGGTGACTTCCTTGCGGTAGCGCGCGATGAACGGGACCGTAGACCCGCCGTCGAGCAGTTCCACGGCGGCACGAACCTGTTCTTCACGAACGTCGAGTTCTTCGGCTATGCGCTTGTTCACAGATTTCAGAGCAGTGGTCACGGCGATGGACCCTACCGCTACTGTGGGACAAGTCGGTCGGCGGTTCAACGTGTGGGAGAGATACGCGGATGGTCAGGGGGACTCGATTCCTGGCTGCGGCCTGCGCCTCCCTGTTGTTGGCCGGATGCTCGGTTCCTCCCGACGATCAGATCGGTGACTCCGCCTCGAAGGACACCGCCGAGACGTCGGCATCGCCCTTTCCCGATATGGAGAAGGTCGACGGCGTAGCCCTCGAATCTCGTATCCCGATGGCGATCGCGTCGGCCCAGACCCGTGGTGCCGATGTCGATTTCGCGCTGCTGGATCGTCGGACAGGCTCGTATTACAGCAGCAATGCCGATGTTCGGGTCGAAACCGCATCGGTGTCCAAACTCTTCATCGCCGACGAGGTGCTGTTCCGAGCGCAGTCGGAGAACCGTCCGGTCTCGGCCGACGACCTGGCCACCATGACCAGCATGCTCGAGTTGTCCGACGACAACGCCGCGTACACGCTCTGGTACCGCTACGGGTCGTCCGAGATCGTGCGCACGGTCGTGGCTCGCTACGGCTTGACGAGCACCACAGCTCCCGGCGACGACCAGTGGTACAACACCGAGACCACGCCCAGCGACCTGGTCGGTTACTACGCGGGGTTGCTCAACGGCAGCGGCGGCCTGACGACTGCCTCGACGGACATGGTGGTCGGAATGCTGCGGCGTTCGGCACCGATTGCCGCGGACGGCTACAAGCAACATTTCGGAATTGTCGACGGTTTGCCCGGCGAGAGCGTGCACGCTGTGAAACAGGGCTGGATGTGCTGCGTGGCCGATAGGTGGGTACACCTGTCGACAGGCACGATCGGTCTCGACAACCGCTACGTTCTGGCTCTGTCGTCACGCGAGGACATCTTCTACGCAGACGACATGGAACGCTATCCGGACACCGCCGTCGTCGACGTCAGCGACGACGCCAGCGCGCTGCATGCCCGCGATACTCTCACCGGCTTCGTCTCGATGCTCTTCCCCGACGGCACCGTCAGCTGACTTCCTCAGTCCGGCAACAGGTCCGGACGACGCTCGGCAGTCCTGTCCAGTGATTGCTCTCTACGCCACGCAGCGATCTTCGCGTGATCACCCGAGAGAAGTACCGGCGGAACGTCGAGATCGCGCCACTGTGCGGGGCGGGTGTAGCTCGGCCCTTCGAGCAGCCCGTCGGAGAACGAATCATCTTGGTGCGACTGCTGATTGCCGAGAACCCCTGGCATCAATCGCACCACGGCCTCGGCCATGACGAGGACGGCCGCTTCGCCGCCGATGAGCACGTAGTCGCCGATGCTGACTTCCTCGACGCGGACGCGGCGCGCGGCGTCGTCGAACACGCGTTGATCGATGCCTTCGTATCGGCCGCAGGCGAATACGAGATGCTGTTCGGAGGACCATCGCTCGGCTGTCCGCTGAGTGAACGGCACGCCGGCCGGAGTGGGGACTACGAGGAGCGAATCGTCTGTCAGCACGTCGTCGAGTGCGTCTCCCCACACTGTCGGCTTCATGACCATTCCCGGCCCACCGCCGTAGGGCGAATCGTCGACGGCCTTGTGCACGTCGTGAGTCCACGATCGCAGATCATGGACCTCGACCGAGACGAGGCCGCGGTCGATTGCTTTGCCCAGCAACGCAGTTCGGAGTGGTGTGAGGTATTCGGGAAAGATGGTGACGACGTCGAGGCGCACGATCTACTCCGGATCCAGCAGACCCTCGGGCGGATCGATCTCGATCGTCTTGTCGGCCAACGACACCGAGGTCACGATGGCCGCAACGAACGGCACGAGAATTTCGGCGCGGGTGGCTTCGCCGAAACCGGCGCTCGGCGTGATGGAGAGCAGCTCCCCCGCTGCAGAATGGAGGACTTCACGGACCGTTCCCACGACGGTGCCGTCGGTCAGGATCACCGTGAGGCCTTCGAGTTCGTGGTCGTAGTACTCGTCCGGGTCGTCGGACGGCGGAAGGTCGGTGGATTCGACGACGAACAAGATACCCCGAAGTTGGTCGGCCGCCGTCTTGTCGTCGATACCGTTCAGACGCAGCAGAAGCCGCCCGGAGTGTTCCCGGACGGCGTCCACTGTGTACGAGGCCGGCTGCGCGTTCGATCGGGGCTTACGTCCCGAAAGAACGGTTCCTTCGGCGAAGCGGTCGTCGGGATTGTCTGTGCGAACCTCGACGACGACTTCGCCTTTGATGCCGTGCGACTTCGCGACACGGCCGATGACCAGCTCCATGATGGGTGTGTGACCTAGGCGTCCGTGTCGACCACGTCGACGCGGATGCCGCGACCACCGATTCCCGAGACGAGAGTGCGCAGCGCCGTAGCGGTACGACCGCCACGTCCGATGACCTTGCCCAGATCGTCGGGGTGCACGTGGACTTCCACGGTGCGGCCACGACGGCCGGTGATCATCTCGACGCGAACGTCATCGGGATTGGCGACGATGCCGCGAACGAGATGTTCGACGGCATCGGCGACAACGGCACTCACTTCTCAGCAGCCTCGGCGGCCGGCGCGTCTGCCGTCTCGGTTGCTGCAGCGTCGGTGGTCTCCGCAGCGGCGTCGTCGGCCTTCGGAGCCTTCTTCTTCTTGGCGGTGGTGGCCTCGCCCTGGGGCTCGGAGTCGGCCTGCGCCAGTGCGGCGTTGAACACGTCGAGCTTGGACGGCTTGGGCTCGGCGACGCGGAGGGTTCCCTCGGCGCCGGGGAGGCCCTTGAACTTCTGCCAGTCACCGGTGATCTTGAGCAGTGCCTCGACAGGCTCGGTCGGCTGTGCGCCGACGCCGAGCCAGTACTGAGCCCGCTCGGAGTTGATCTCGATGATGCTGGGGTCCTGCTTGGGCTCGTACGTGCCGATGGTCTCGATCGCACGGCCGTTACGACGGGTGCGAGCATCGGAGATGACGACGCGGTAGTGCGGGGTGCGGATCTTGCCGATACGCATGAGCTTGATCTTGACAGCCATGTTCTGGTGGAGCCTTTCGAAAGTTGGTCACGGCGCAATTCAGCGGTTCGCACGGCATGCGAGCCCGGTTTTGCGTTGAGGGTTGTTGTGACCGCCGCGCGGTACGTAACCGGAAGACGGGCGAACAGCTGTTCATTGTGCCAGACGGGCAGCGCGATCGGTGAATCGGGCCTGCAGAACCACTCCCGTCACGCGAGCAGAATCACCAGGGCGGGGAGGGTGTTGTTCACCGAGTGTGCCGTGGTCGACGCGACGATCGAACCGGAGCGCATTCGTGCGATGCCGATCGCGAATCCTCCCCACAGCAGCACCACGAAGCGCCACCACTCGCGGTGCCAGATCGCGAACAGCACCGCGGTGATCGCCAGGACGACCCATCGGTTGCCCAACCACGCCATGGGCATCGGGCGGGTGCGTTTTTCGAGTGCTCCCCACAGCATGCCGCGGAACATCGTTTCCTCGCAGATCGGCGCACCGAGCCAGATCCACACGGCCAGAGCAATTTTCCAGCCGACGGCAATATCGGTGACGTTGCCCAGCGGCGTAGGGTCGTCCAACTCGATACCGGACAACAGAATCAGCGCCAGCAGGAGGCCACCGACCACCGCGACGCCACCCCACGCCAACCCGGATCGGAGGTGACCGAGGAATTCGGGGGTGGACCTGGGGAGGCCGAAGTCGATGACGGGGCCGTTGCCCCGAGTCATCGAGATCGCCACCGCCAGTCCCGTAGCGAGCAGGCTCGGAATCATGATGCCCACCACGAACACGGCCGAGGCGTCCGACGTCACGACGAGCCCGAGCATCAGGAATCCCACCAGGTTCAGCCCCAGCACCAGTGCCGCGGCCGGTAGTCCCCACCGTTGACCGCTTCTGCGTTCGAGCGCGGCCTGCTCGGCTCGCCAGTAGGTGTCGGACAACCCCGATCCCTGCTGCTGAACGTGATTCATCGGTGCCATGCCGGCCCAGCTGGGTCGGTTCGGATCGGGCTGTCCTGCATTGCTTCTCGGATCGGTCACCGTCGGCCCGCCGGTCCGCTCGTCGTGCGGCCGCGCCGGTCGGTCACGCGTCCGCGCAGGATCACCAGATCCGGGTTGGACAGCACCTCCGGTCCCCCTCGCGGATCGTCGGAGTAGACGACGAGATCTGCGGGCGCGCCGTGCTCGAGCCCCTGCCGACCCAGCCACGACCGGGCGTCCCAGCAGGCAGCACCGAGTGCGTCGGTCGGCGAGAGTCCGACGGCCGCGAGTGCGGCGACCTCGTCGGCGATGCGCCCGTGCGCGATCGAACCACCGGCGTCGGTACCTGCGTAGATGGGAATGCCTGCGTCGTGAGCTCGTCCGACCGTATCGGCGACGCGTTGGTGCAGCGCCCGCATGTGCCGGGCGTACACCGGATACCGGGTGGCGGAGTCGGCGATTCCGGGGAACGTCTCGATGTTGATCAGCGTCGGTACCAGAGCGGTGCCGTGATCGACCATCATCTCGACGGTCTCGTCGGTCAGGCCGGTGCCGTGTTCGATGCAGTCGATTCCCGCCGCGATCAGTCCGGGCAGGGCATCCTCGCCGAACACGTGGGCGGTCACCCGCGCGCCCTCGGCGTGGGCAGCGGCGATGGCGTCGACGAGGATCGAGTCGTTCCACAGTGGCCGGAGATCTCCCACCGAGCGGTCGATCCAGTCGCCCACGAGCTTGACCCAGCCGTCGCCGAATCGCGCCTGCTGAGCCACCGCCTCGGGCAGTTGCGATTCGTCCTCGATGTCGATCGCCAGACCCGGGATGTATCGCTTGGGTGATGCGATGTGACGGCCCGCTCGGATGATGCGAGGGAGGTCGTCGTACTCGTCCAGCGCGCGTGTGTCGACCGGGGACCCGGCGTCACGCAACAGCAGCGCGCCGACGCCTCGCTCGGTCTCGGCCTGACGGATAGACCCGGTCAGGTCGGTATGTCCCCCGCCGTATTCGATTCCGACATGGCAGTGGGCGTCGACCAAACCGGGCAGGATCCAGCCGCCGTCGTGGACGAAATCCGCGTCCGCAATCGGCTCGGTCGACAGAACACCGCCGTCGATCCAGAGGTCGATCTCCGTCCCGTCCGGCAGTCCGCGGCCCCGCACCCGCATTGCCGACACGTGCGCGCGCTTACTTCTTCGGCAGTTTCAGCTGCGAGAGATCGATGCCCTCGAGCCCCGGCGGCAACTGGTCGAGGCCCTTGGGCATGGACGACAGGTCCGGCATGCCCGCGGGCATTCCGCCCGGCATGCCGGGGAATCCGCCGCGGATCTTCGGCTGCGTCGGACCGCGAGCGCCCTTCTTGCCTTTCTTGCCCTTCTTGTTGTTCCGCACCTGCTTGCGTGCGCCCGGCATGCCCATTCGACCGGCCATGGCCGACATCATCTTGCGAGCCTCGAAGAACCGGTCGACCAGCTGATTGACGTCGGAGACCTTCACACCCGAACCGTTCGCGATACGCAACCGCCGGGACGCGTTGATGATCTTCGGGTCGGTACGTTCCTGCGGCGTCATACCGCGGATGATCGCCTGAACCCGGTCGAGTTGCTTCTCGTCTACGTTGGCGAGTTCTTTCATCTGGCCGGCACCGGGCAGCATGCCCAGCAGGTTTCCGATCGGCCCCATCTTGCGGACGGCCATCATCTGCTCGAGGAAGTCGTCGAGCGTGAGCTGCCCCGAGCCGATCTTGTTGGCCGTCGCCTCGGCCTGCTCGGCGTCGAAGTGCTGTTCGGCCTGCTCGATGAGGCTCAGTACGTCGCCCATGCCGAGGATGCGGCTGGCCATGCGATCGGGGTGGAAGACGTCGAAGTCCTCGAGCTTCTCACCGGTCGACGCGAACATGATCGGCTGGCCGGTGACCTCACGGACGCTCAGTGCGGCACCGCCGCGAGCATCACCGTCGAGCTTGGTGAGAACGACACCGGTGAAGCCGACGCCGTCACGGAACGCCTCGGCCGTGCTGACGGCGTCCTGACCGACCATCGCATCGAGGACGAACAGTGTCTCGTCGGGCTGGACCGCGTCGCGAATTCCCGCGGCCTGACTCATCAGTTCGGTGTCGATACCGAGGCGGCCCGCGGTGTCGACGATGACCACGTCGTACTGCTTGCTGCGAGCCTCGGCGATGCCGGCCCGGGCGACCTCGACGGGATCGGCAGCCGAAACTCCGAGTGCATTCTCGCCGCCGCCGATGGACGTGCCCGGATGCGGCGCGAAGACCGCGGCACCGGCACGCTCGCCGACGATCTGCAGCTGACTCACGGCACCGGGGCGCTGGAGGTCGCACGCGACGAGCAGTGGGGTGTGGCCCTGGCCCTTGAGCCATTTCGCGAGCTTGCCCGCCAGCGTCGTCTTACCCGAACCCTGAAGACCGGCGAGCATGATCACCGTGGGCGGGTTCTTGGCGAAGACGAGCCTGCGAGTCTCGCCGCCGAGGATGCCGACCAGTTCCTCGTTGACGATCTTGACTACCTGCTGGGCGGGGTTGAGCGCGCCCGAAACCTCGGCACCCTTGGCCCGGACCTTGATGCGGCCGATGAACTCGCGTACGACGGGCAGTGCCACGTCCGCTTCGAGCAGGGCCAGACGGATCTCACGGGCCGTGGCGTCGATATCCGCGCCGGACAGTCGACCTTTGCCACGCAGGTCCTTGAGAGTCCCGGTCAACCTGTCGGAAAGGGATTCGAACACCGATTGCACTCCTGAGCTAGCCGATCACCGAAAACGAGCCGAATCCGGCACGGTCACCAGACTAGCGGCAGCACGCCGCGCCGTCGCTGGGGCGTTCGACTGTCGTGTCGAACGTGGCGATGCCGACCGATCAGGCCTTGCGCGCCGAATCGTTCCACGTCACTGCCACACCACGTGTGGCAAGCCACTGCGCCGGGTCGACCTTGATGCCGGACGGATCGTGCACCTCGAAGTGCAGATGCGGGCCTGTCGACTGGCCGCGGTTGCCCACGGTGGCGATCTGCTCGCCGGCCGACACGCGCTGGCCGGGATGAACGGAGAAGTCGTTGACGTGTCCGTAGACCGTCTCGGTGCCGTCGTCGTGCCGCACCTTGACCCAGAGACCGAAGCCGGATGCCGGTCCTGCGTCGGACACGGTGCCGTCGGCGGCGGCATAGATGGGCGTCCCGATGGGTGCTGCGATGTCGAGGCCACTGTGCTGGGTGCCCCATCGCGAGCCGAAGTTGGACGTCAACACCCCTGCCACGGGCTGCACTGTGCCCGTCTTCAGCGAGCGCAGGCTCTCGAGGGGGGACTGCGCACCCAACTGCCCGAGGCCGACGTCGTCGAGCCACTGTTGGGCGGCGGCACCGGGATCGCCTGCTCCCAACACGGCCAGTGGGTCGGAGGTCGGTGCCGGTGCGAGTTCCGCGGCGGGAGCGGCCTCGATGGGCGCTGCCTCGGGTGGTGCGGGCTGTGACGGCGGGGGCGGCGGCGCGAACTGCGGGGGAAGGAACTGCGGAAGCTCGAATTGCGGCAGCTCGATTCCCGCGGGCAGCAGACCCTCCGGTATGGCAAACGGGAGTCCGGCTGCGGGTGCCTCCGGGATCGGCGCAGCCGCGGCGGTGCCGGCACCCATCGATGTTGCGCCGACGACGATCGCGCCGGTCGCGGCCACGATGGTTGCCGCTCGTCGACCGAGGTCGGGTGTGTCCTGCACGGCGCGGTGTCTGCCGCGCGTCGGACGCGCTGCGATGTCGGTCGGTGTGTGGACGGTCGACCGTCGGTGGGATCCCACAGTTCGTGCCTCTCGAATGACCAGGAGTGGAGCCTGCAGGAACGGCGTGGTTCGAGCAGAGTGGAGCCTGCAGGAACGACGTGGTTCGAGCAGAGTGGAGCCTGCAGGAACGGGCTGAGAGTGTCGTTTCTGCGTTGGGGACGAATGTAACAAATCGGCATCGGCGGCAGACCCGTCGGCCGGAAGTTCGTGAGATGTCACCAGCGCGAGTCGGTTTGCTTTCGCATTCCGACCCGCGGTCAGGTGCCTTCCGGCTTTTCCGGGGGCTTGGGCGGTTCCGGGGCCGGTACGACCGCGAGAATCGCTCGCTCGAGGTCTTCGCGGACCGCCCTGCTGTCTGCTCCCGCCAGGTCGATGCAGAAGGAGTCGACCACCGAGCTGCCCAGGGTCGAAACGCGGGCCCACCGGATGTCCGATCCCTGCTGTTCGATTGCACTGGCCAATCGGCACAGCAGACCGAGCCGGTCCTCTGCTCGTAGTTCGAGCACTACCTGGCCTGGTTCGTTGGCGTCGAACCACAGCACCCGAGGCGGAGCTTGAGCGTAGAGAACCGGGACGGCCGAATCCTCTGCGTCGTCCTCGACGGTTTCGGCTCTGGCGTCGCGTTCCTTGGCGTCGAGCACGGCGACGAGGTCGAGTTCGCCGGCCTGGGCGCGGATGATTTCCTGCCGCAGCAGACCGGCCTGTGGCGGGGCTCCGAAGAGCGGCGCGACGTCGAAGGAGTTGATGGCCGACCCCTCGTGACTTCCGAGGGAGGCCGAGAGCACGCGCAGCGACTGCAGTGCGAGGACTCCCGCGGCGTCGGAGAGCAGCCCGGGGGTGTCGGGGGCGATGACGGTGACGACGAAGGTGTGCAGCCCGTCGGTCGGCGCGATGTCGACGTGGACGCCTCCCCGCGCTGCGAGTTCGATGTGCGCCGGGTCGAGTGGATCCGGGGAGGGCAGACTCTCCCCCGCCATCACCAATCGGCAGCGGCGCACGAGCTCGCGGATGAGCGAGGCCTTCCAGTCACCCCACACCCCGGGTCCGGTGGCGAGCGAATCCGCCTCGGCCAATGCGTGCAGCAGCTCGAGCAGAATGGTGTCGGCACCGAGTGCATCGACGACGGTTTGCACGGTTGCGGGGTCGTCGAGATCGCGTCTGGTGGCGGTCTCCGGCAGCAGCAGGTGGTATCTCACCATCGCCGTCAGCAGTGCCACGTCGGACGGCCACAGCCCGAGCCTGTTGCCGATCTGGATGGCCAGATCGGCACCGACGACGCTGTGGTCGCCGCCGCGTCCCTTGCCGATGTCGTGTATCAGCGCGCCGAGAACCAACAGGTCCGGACGTGCAACTCGGGTGGTCAATGCGCTTGCGTAGGCGGCAGTTTCGACCAGATGCCGATCTACTGTCCACGTGTGCACGGCATCTCGCGGCGGAAGATCGCGTACTGCGCCCCACTCCGGAATGAGCCTGCCCCACAGCCCGGTTCGATCGAGCGCTTCGATGGCCGCGATGGCTTTGCGACCCGATCCGAGCAACACGAGCAGATCGTTGAGGGCTTCCTTGGGCCACGGCTCCCGAAGCTCGGGCGCACTGTCGGACAGCCGGTTCAGAGTCGAGGCCGACATCGGCATGCCGGTCTGCGCCGAGGCGGCGGCCACGCGCATGATCAGGCCGGGGTCCTTGTTCGGTCGAGCATCGCGGGCGAGAACCACCTCGCCGCCGTGTTCGACGACACCTTCGTCCAGCGGCCGCCTGACCGGGACTCGACGCAGTCGCGAAAGTCCACGTCTGGGAAGCGAATTGCCGGCAGTGCGCAGTCCGACGTCGACCGAGTAGCTGATGGTGCGGGCCGAATCGCTCAGTACGCGAGCGAGATCGAAGCGGTCACCTATCCGCAGCGCGGCACCGATCTCGTCGGCGTCCTGTGCCCGCAGTTGATCCCGTGCTCGACCGGCGACGCGGTGCAGTTCGGTGCGCACGTCCAGCAGGCGTCCGTGCGCGAACGCCAAACCACCACCGGGTGATTCGGGTCCGAGCCCGGGCATACCGTCGGTCAACTGCGCGATGGACAGGGCATCGAGCAACTGAACGTCGCGCAGTCCCCCGCGGCCGCTCTTGAGATCGGGTTCGGCGCGGTGTGCGATCTCACCGCTGCGCGACCACCGCCCGCGGGTCTGCTCGATCAGCTCGTCGAAACGGCCTCGAATACCGTTGCGCCACTGGCGACGTACGCCGCCGATGAGGAGATTGCTCAATTCGACGTCACCGGCGATGTGACGCGCCTCGAGCATTCCGAGAGATGCCGTCATGTCGGCTGCAGCGACCTGCAGAGCCTGCGGCACCGTTCGCACACTGTGGTCGAGCTTGATGTGTGCGTCCCACAGCGGGTACCAGAGCTTGTCGGCGACATCGGAGACGATGCGTGGGTCGAGATCGTCGTGCAGCAGTATCAGGTCCAGATCCGAATACGGAAGCAGTTCACGACGAGCAAGACCGCCGACGGCGACGATCGCGAAACCGGAGTCCGGTTTGATCCCGAGCTCGGCACCCTTGGTGGTCAGCCAGAACTCGTGGAGATCGACCAGAGCCTGCCGGAGCGAGGGTGCATCGAGACGGCGATTGCGGGTTCCGCCGTCGAGTAGTTGTTTTCTGGCCCGAGCGAGATCTGCTGCAGCATCGCTCGTGCCCTTCGATGCGGAGCCCGTGGAGACCGAAGGCCCCGATCCTGACGCTTTCGCGCCAGAACCGGGGCCCACGGCCCGAGACCCTTTGGGGTCAGAGTGCATCAGCGCCACGTTCTCCGGTGCGGACTCGGATGACCGAGTCGACCGGGGAAACCCAAACCTTGCCGTCACCGATCTTGCCGGTGCGAGCAGCCTCGACGATGACCTCGACGACCTTCTCCACAGCGGCGTCGTCGACGACTACCTCGACACGGACCTTCGGCACGAAGTCGACCGAGTACTCGGCACCTCGGTACACCTCGGTGTGGCCCTTCTGGCGGCCGTAACCCTGAACTTCACTGACTGTCATTCCGAGTACGCCGGCCTGCTCCAGCCCCGTCTTGACGTCCTCCAGGGTGAACGGTTTGACGATTGCCGTGATCAGCTTCATTTTTGCTTCCCTTCACAAGACCTCGAGTGCCCGTTGTCGGACGGTGCAGCGTTCACGTCTATCTCTACCTTGTCAGGCGAAATCATATGCAGTCTCGGCGTGCTCGGCTTCGTCGATGCCGTTGGCCTCCTCCTCGTCCGATACGCGCCAGCCGAGAGGCTTGAGCGCAAAGGCGACGACCGCGGTGACGATGGCGGTGAAGACCAGGGCGAACAGTGCGATGACGATCTGCACGACGAGCTGCTTGTAGTCGCCGCCGTAGAACAGGCCGGTCTCGGATGCGAGGAAGCCGATTCCGATCGTTCCCCACAGGCCTGCGACGAGGTGAACGCCCACGACGTCGAGCGAGTCGTCGTAGCCGAACTTGAACTTCAGTCCGACAGCAAGTGCGGAGAGAACACCGGCGATGACGCCGAGGATCATGGCTCCGACCGGCGTGAGAGTGCCTGCGGCCGGGGTGATGGCGACGAGACCTGCGACGATGCCCGAGGCAGCGCCGAGGCTGGTGGCGTGTCCGTCGCGAATGCGCTCGGTGATGAGCCAGCCCACGATTGCGGCTGCCGTGGCTGCGGTGGTGTTGACCCAGGCCACACCGGCGATGCCGTCGGCTGCGAAGGCGGAGCCTGCGTTGAACCCGAACCAGCCGAACCACAGCAGTGCTGCGCCGAGCATGACGAACGGAAGGTTGTGCGGGCGGTAGGCGACCTTGCCGAAGCCGGCACGCTTGCCGATGATGATCGCCAGAATCAGGCCTGCGATACCGGCGTTGATGTGCACCACGGTGCCACCGGCGAAGTCGATCGGAGCGACGCTGGCGACGAGCCCACCGTCACCGTCGTCGGTGGTGCCGAAGATCATTGCCGCAAGACCGTCCTCGGATCCGGAGAGCAGTCCGCCACCCCAGACCATGTGAGCCAGCGGGAAGTAGGCCAGAGTGACCCAGATGCCGGAGAAGGCGAGCCAGGTGCCGTACTTGACGCGACCGGCGATCGAGCCGCTGATCAGTGCCACCGTGATGATGGCGAAGGTGACCTGGAAGGCCACGTCGATGATGTTGGCGTAACCCCATGCGCCGGCAATGTAGTTACCGTCCGCATCGGTGATCGAATCCTTGAGTCCGAAGAACTCGAACGGGTTGGCGAAGACACCGCCGATGTCCTGCGTTCCGTAGGACATGGACCAGCCCCACAGGAAATAGATGATCGAGACGACGGCCATCGCTCCGAACGACATCATCATCATGTTCAACACGGACTTCGACTGCGACATACCGCCGTAGAAGAACGCCAAGCCCGGCGTCATCAGCAGTACCAGCGATGCTGCCATCAGCATCCACGCGGCGTTGCCGGAGTTGGCCAACATATCCTCGGGACTCACGTACACCCTCCATTCTCCTGCACACCGGTTGGCGCGCCGTTACGCAAGAAGAGTGGTTTCACGAGGTTTCATCCGTGACACTCACGTGTTTCGGATATGTGAACGCATGACCGAATTCTGTTGCAAAAAGGTTTCGTGCTGGCGTTTGTGCTTTTGCCCGGTTTACGAACTACCCGAGAATCGACATCAGCCCAGCAGAGCGTCGACGAAAGCCCCGGGCTCGAACGGTGCCAGATCGTCGGCCCCTTCACCGAGACCGACGAGCTTGACAGGCACTCCGAGCTCACGCTGCACCTGAAAAACGATGCCACCCTTCGCGGTTCCGTCGAGCTTGGTCAGAACGACTCCCGTGATGTTCACGATCTCGGCGAAGACACGGGCCTGTGTCAGCCCGTTCTGGCCCACGGTTGCGTCGAGAACGAGCAGAACGTCGTCGACGTGGGCCCGCTTCTCGATGACGCGCTTGACCTTGCTCAGTTCGTCCATCAGACCCGATTTGGTGTGCAGCCGTCCCGCGGTGTCGATCAGAACCACGTCGACGCCGTTCTCGATCCCCTTGCTCACCGCGTCGAAGGCCACCGCAGCCGGGTCCGCGGCCTCCTTGCCGCGCACCACCTCGGCACCCACTCGTTCGGCCCAGGTCTGCAGCTGATCGGCCGCAGCTGCGCGGAACGTGTCCGCAGCGCCGAGCAACACTCGCCGCCCGTCGGCGACCAGCACGCGAGCAAGCTTTCCCGTCGTCGTGGTCTTGCCGGTGCCGTTGACTCCGACGACCAGCAACACGGCGGGCGCGCCGTCGTGTGGCAGAGCACGAATCGACCGGTCGAACTCGGGGTGCAGCTGCGCCACGAGAATCTCGCGCAGCAGGGCCCTGGCGTCGGCTTCGGTGCGAATACTGCGCGCCGCCATCTGCTCTCGCAGCGTGCGCATGATCTCCGCGGTGGTGGCCGAACCGATATCGGCGATCAGCAGAGTGTCCTCGACTTCTTCCCACGAGTCCTCGTCCAGGTCACCGCCGCCGAGCAGACCCAGCAGGCTCTTGCCCACCGCGGACTGAGATCGCGCCAGCCGACCGCGGAGACGGTCGAGCCGTCCCTCGGTCGGGTCGATGGTGTCCAAGCGGCGAGGGGCAGGAGCAGGGGCAGGGGCAGGGGCAGGGGCATGAGAAGTAGTGTCGGCAACCGGGGGCTCGGGCGCAACAGGCTCGGCGACGGTGCCGTCGGTCTCCGGGGCCTCGGGTTCGAGCACTTCGGGCTCGATCCGGACGGTCTCCGATTCGACCGGTTCAGGCGTGGGAACCACCGGCGTCGGCTCGACCTCGACCGGCTTCGGCTCGGCCGGCTTGGGGGCCTTCGGGACTACGGGCTCGGCCGTCGCCGTACCCTGACTGAACGAGAAGCCGCTGCCCGCTGTGTAGCCACCGGATCTGTCCTTGGCGGCCGAGTCCTCGATTCGCGCTGCCTCGTCCGACTTGAGGGACACTCTCCGGCGACGGGACAGCACCAGCCCGACGACGAGGGCGACGAGCAGGACGGCAGCGATCGCCGCGACGATGATCCACGCTTGGTTACTCACGTGGAACATCCTCTCAGGCGATCACGGCGGTTCGTCACCGGTGGTGCACCGACCGTGAAAATGCGCTTCCGCCCGAGAGTGGAGTGTCGATAGCATTCACGGTCATGGAGTGGACCACGGTGCGCGACGCCACCGAACTGACCGAGATATTCGGCGAGCCGAGCTTCAGAGCCGCCAACAAGGACCGACGCACGTTGCACCCTCTGGACGTGCAGTGGCTCGCTGCCTCACCGTTCTGTCTCCTCGGGACCTCCGACGCCGGCGGTCGGTGCGACGTCTCGCCCAAGGGCGATCCGCCCGGCAGTCTGGTGCACATCCTCGACGACGCCACAATCGCTCTCGCCGAGCGGCCGGGTAACCGCCGGATGGACGGCTATCGCAACATTCTCGAGAACCCGTTCGTCGGGCTGAACTTCTTCGTCCCCGGCCGCGGCGACACCCTCCGCATCAACGGTCGAGCCTCCCTGGTCACCGACGCCCCGTTCTTCGACCGACTTCAGGTCAAGGGTCACCGCCCGATCATGTGCCTGGTCGTCGACATCGAGGAGGTATTCCACCACTGTGCGAAGGCGTTCATGCGATCCAAGCTGTGGCAGCCCGAGACCTGGGATGCAGACGCCCTCCCCGACGTCGCCACGCTGACGAAAGCGTTGATTCCGCAGGCTCCCGAGACGGTGGAGGAACTGCGGGAGTACTACGGACCGTCCTACGCCGAGCAGCTCTACCCGAAGCAGTAACTCCGTACGGAGTTAACCTCAGGCGTCGGTGTCGGGTTCGGCGACAGGTGCCGCATCCGGCTCGGCTGTATCCGTCTGCAGTGCGTCCACGGCGACGCGTTCACGGTTCAACCGCTGCGAGATGACCGTGGTGATGCCGTCGCCGCGCATGCTGACGCCGTACAGCGCGTCGGCCACTTCCATCGTCGGCTTCTGGTGGGTGATGACGATCAACTGCGACTTCTCGCGGAGCTGCTCGAACAGTCCGATCAGTCGACGCAGGTTGGTGTCGTCCAGTGCAGCCTCGACCTCGTCCATGACGTAGAACGGTGACGGTCGGGCACGGAAGATGGCCACCAGCATGGCCACCGCTGTCAGCGACTTCTCGCCACCGGAGAGCAGCGAGAGCCGCTTGACCTTCTTGCCGGGCGGGCGTGCCTCGACCTCGATTCCGGTGGTGAGCATGTCCGACGGGTCGGTCAGGATCAGTCGTCCTTCGCCGCCGGGGAAGAGCTTGGCGAACACCCCGGTGAATTCTCGTTCGACGTCGAGCCAGGCCTCGGTGAAGACCTGCAGAATCCGCTCGTCGACGTCGGCGACCACGCCGAGCAGGTCCTTGCGCGCGGACTTGACGTCTTCGAGCTGAGTGGACAGGAAGTTGTAGCGTTCCTCGAGGGCCGCGAACTCTTCGAGCGCGAGTGGGTTCACCTTGCCGAGGGTGGCGAGGTCACGCTCGGCGCGTTTGGCGCGTTGCTCCTGAGTGGCGCGATCGAACGGCATCGGGGCCGGTGCCACCACCTGCTCGCCCCGCTCCTTGGCCGCCTCGTACTCGGCCATCTCGAGTTCGGTGGGAGGAAGGGCCACATCGGGCCCGTACTCGGCCACCAGATCGTCGAGGCCGATGCCGTGCTGCTCGAGAATCGTCGTCTCGAGTTGTTCGATCCGCAGCGCGGCCTGTGCGCGGGCCACCTCGTCCCGGTGCACGGCGTCGGTGATCGACGCCAGCTGACCCTGCAGGGCGCGAACTTGCTCTTTGACTTTGTCGAGTTCGATTGTGCGCGTTGCTCGTTCAGCGGAGAGCTCGTCGCGCCTGCGTGCGGCGGCGGCAACGACCGTGGCCAATCGAGCGGCGACCTCCTCGCCCGATTCTCCGACCGCCGCCGCCACTGCGGCCGCATGCCGACGCGCTGCGCTCTCGCGCTCGGCACGCGCCCTGGCCTCACGCTCGGCTCGCGCCGCCCGTCGAAGCGAATCTGCTCGTCCTCGCACGGACTGTGCACGCTCTTCGGCGGTCCGCACGTTCAACCGAGCTTCGACCTCCACGGCGCGCACTTCGGTCAGTGCCGCGGCCGCCATCTCCCGTTCCATGGTGGTCGCAGCATCACCGCTCTCGCCGTCTCCCGCGAAACCGGATTGCTCGTCCTCGGCCGACCGCAGGTTTTCCTCGAGCTCGGCCAGCCGCGCAATCGCTTCTTCTCGACTGGCCTCGGCGGAGCTACGCTGCGTCGTCAATCGCGCCGACTCCGCATGCGCCGAACGCGCCAGCTGACCCAATCGGCCCAACTGTTCGTATACCGCGGCCATCGCGGCGTCGGATTCGTTGAGCGCTGCGAGCGCTTGCTCGGCCGATTCGCGCCGGTCTCGTTGTTCTTCCAACGCTCCCGACAGCGCTGCGTCGAGCTCCTCCGCGCGGCGGACTGCCGCCGCCAACTCCACTGTCGACGTGTCGATCGCCGACTGCACCTCGAGGGTGCTCGGGCGACGGTCCGAGCCGCCGGTGACCCAGCCGGCTTCGACGACGTCGCCGTCCTTGGTCACCGCACGCAGCTCACCGGAATCGGAGACGAGACGGTGGGCAGCGTCGAGCGAATCGACGGCGACCACGCCGTCGAGCAGGGCCGCCATGGCCCCGGCCAAACGGTCCGGATACTCGATCAAGTCCAGCACCCACCGAGCCCCACTCGGGAGGTCCGGGCGTCGAACCGATTGTGCTGCAACGACACTGCCGTGCACGATGGACGCGCGACCGCCGTCGGCCGCACGCAGCGCCAACACGGCATCACGCGCGGCATCGAACGATTCGGCGTGTGCGGCATCGGCGGCCGGCCCCATGGCCACTGCCACCGCGATCTCGTATCCCGGCTCGACCGTGAGATGGCCTGCGAGCAGGCCCGACAGACCGTCCTGCTGGTTCTCCACCAGCCACCCGGCACCGTCCTTGCGTTCGAGGCCCATCGTGAGCGCTTCGATCCTGGCCTCGAACGACGCCACCTTCTTGCCCGCGATGCGTTCTTCGGCCTGCAGTTCGGTCACTCGGGCGTCGGCATGTCGCAGCGCGGCGACGGCTCGTTCGTAGTTGGTGTCCAGGCTCAGTTCACTCGCATCGAGGGTGCCGATCTGATCCTGCACACTCTCGAACTCACGCTGAGCCGATTCGCCGCGTTCTCGGGCCTCGTCGATGGCCACCGACAAGCGCTCCACCTCCGCGTCGATCGACTCGACCTTGGTTCGGAAGGTGTCGACCCGGCCAGACAGGCGCGCGAACCCTTCGCGGCGGTCGGCCACTGCGCGCACCGCGGCGAGGTGGGCACGCTCGGCGGCCGACGCCGCAGCCTCGCGCTCGGCCAACTGCTCTCGTGCGGCCTCGAGGGTTTCGCGTGCCATCTCGACGGCTTCGACGAGTTCCAATTCTTCTTCGGCGACCCGCTCGGCCTGCGCTTCGAGCTCGTCCGGGTCCTGTCCCCGACCGGTGGATTGAACGGAGTCGAGATGCCGAGCTCGTTCGTGAGCGATGCGCACCGTCGCGTTGACGCGCTCCGCCAGAGCCGACAGACGGAACCACGTCTGCCCGGCCGCCTCGGCGCTCGGGGTCAGCCGAGCGACGGCCTGCTCGTGTTCGCCGAGTGCCACCGAGCCGGCTTCGAGGGCGTCCTGCACCATCGCGTACTGCTCACGCGCCGCTTCCTCGTCCTGGGTCTGGTTCGCGAATTCCTCGCGCCTGGCCACCAGGTCGTCGGCCACCAGTCGCAACCGGGCGTCGCGCAGGTCGGCCTGGACGGTCTGCGCGCGACGCGCAACCTCGGCCTGCCTTCCGAGGGGCTTGAGCTGGCGGCGCAATTCGGTCGTGAGGTCGGTCAACCGCGCGAGGTTGGCCTGCATCGCGTCGAGCTTGCGGACGGCCTTTTCCTTGCGCTTGCGGTGCTTGAGCACCCCGGCTGCTTCCTCGATGAAGGCTCGCCGGTCCTCAGGCCGCGATTCCAGGATCGCGGCGAGCCTGCCCTGCCCCACGATCACATGCATCTCGCGGCCGATACCGGAGTCGCTGAGCAGTTCCTGGACGTCCATCAATCGGCACGAACTGCCGTTGATCTCGTACTCACCCGCGCCGTCGCGGAACATACGCCGGGTGATCGACACCTCGGAATAGTCGATCGGCAGTGCGCCGTCGGAATTGTCGATCGTCAGAGTGACCTCGGCGCGGCCGAGCGGGGCTCGACCCGACGTGCCCGCGAAGATGACGTCTTCCATCTTTCCGCCGCGCAACGCCTTGGCACCCTGTTCGCCCATCACCCAGGTCAGGGCATCCACGACATTGGATTTTCCGGAGCCGTTGGGGCCGACGACACAGGTGATTCCGGGCTCGAAACGAAGAGTCGTCGCCGAAGCAAAGGACTTGAAGCCCTTCAGCGTCAGACTCTTGAGATACATAGCGTCCGTACTTTACCGGCACGCTGCCCGAAAGTGCGCCGAGCCTCCCGCAACCGACGATCAGCGTTCGACGAAGCCCGTCAGATCGCCGCGGGCGGTGTCCCAACTCTCCACGACGAGGGTGACCGTGCCCGGAGTTCTTCCGCCTCGGAGTAATTCCAGGAGTGCCTCAAGACGCTCACGTGGGCCCTCCGCTATCACCAGGACTCGCCCGTCCGCATGGTTGGTCGCGTGCCCGACGAGACCGAGTTCGAGTGCGCGCGAGCGAGTCCACCACCGGAACCCGACGCCCTGAACGAGCCCGTGCACCCACGCCGTCAACCGTTCGTCGTTCACGAGCGAGCCAACTTTCGGACGGTTCCGTCGAAACTGGTGGCGTACAACGCTTCCTCGTCGAATCCGACCCCACCGAAGGCGACCGACGAGGTCAGCGGAACGCCGGTCGCTATCACACAGGACGCCCCGGATTCCGGGTCGATACTGACCACCCTGCCGGCGAGATTCTGTGCGAGATATACCGTTCCGTCGTCGCCGACGGTCAGGTCGTCCGACATCGCCAGCGGCCCGACACCGTCGATGCGAATGCGCCCGGACGGTCCGGACGGATCCTTCTCGTCGAGCACGGTGAGCGTCGTCTCCAGATCGAACGTGTTGGCCACGTAGATCTTTCCCTCGCCGATGCCGATGCCGTCGGCCGATCCCAGGTCGGTACGCACCGTCGTCACCGAACCGTCGACCGCTACGCGCGTCAGGCCGGAAAGGCTGCCCAGGTTGCGGGTGGTGAACAGATCACCCGTCTCCGATCGCGCCAGCCCGTTGGGCATCGCCAGGCCCGACGCGTACGTCGATCGAACCCCGGTACCGAGATCGATCGTGTCGACGGTGCCGGTTCGGGTATCGAGAAGCCCTGCGGCAGCGCTGTTTCCGGTCGTGAAATACAACGTGTCACCGTCGGTGACCAGTCCGCCCGGCGACTCGACGTCGGCTACCAGGGTGCCCCGGTCACCGTTGGGAGCCACGGTACGCAGCGCGCCGGATCCGATGGGAGAGGTCTCGGACACGATCATCGAACCGCGGCCGTCGAACTCCAGATTCTCGAGCATCCCGAATCCCGACGCCACGGTGCTCACCGACCACGGAGTGCAGCTGCTCGACGCGTCCGCGGTGGGAGCCAGTGTGGTCGCCGCGCCGAGGAGCAGACCCGTGACGACGACGGCTGCCCTTGCTTTCATCAGGCGTCCACGTCGATGTCCAGGTTGATCGTCGTACCGGCCTTCAGGGTCCGCCCGACGGTGCACACCTTGTCGATGGCGCGTTCGACCACCGTGAGCAGACGCTCCTGCGCCTCGGGGTCCATCGCGCTGAGGTCGACTCGGAGGATCTCGTTCAGTTCCGGATACCGCTCGTTCTCGCGATCGGCGGCACCGGACACCTCGACGGTGGCGGAGTAGTCATCGCCCAGTCGACGCGAGAGCGGTAGGTCCGAGCTCACCCCGGTGCAGGCCGCGAGTGCGATTTTCAACAGCTCGCCGGGGGTGAAGACGCCCTCCACCGACTCGGACCCGATGAGCACTTCGGCTCCTCGGGAGCTGCGGCCGGTGTAGCGACGGGTGCCTGTGCGCTCGACCCAGAGGTTGGTCGGCGTGCTCTGTTCTGCCATGACGGAAATACTAGGCGGGCTGTTCAGGAGTGGAGCCTGCGGAATGGACTGTGCGCTGTCAGCCGCGCCCGTGTCGGGGTCGCGGCTGGCAGGTGGGGCAGCTGAACGAGCTGCGATTCATGAACTTCTCGCGTCTGATCGGGGTGCCGCACCGCGAGCAGGGCAAGCCTTCCTGACCGTAGGCGTCGAGGGAACGATCGAAGTCGGCCGACTACAACAGGATCCGACTTTCGAGAAGACCTAAAGGGAAACATGGCTTTTCTTGGGGTGGAACGCCAAGCACGCTTCAATCTGAAGTCCCTCGATAGGCAACAGTCGCATCAGTACCACTCCGACTTACCGGGGCGATCTACAAGCCAAGTCGCCGTTCGTTGACTTTTCGGTTTGCTCAATGCTGCAGACTTCTGCACATGGACGAGCACGCGCTGAAGCAGGTCGAAGGACTCACGATGTTCCTGTTCGACAAGGTCGACGAGCACCCAGAGATGGCCGCTGGCCTCATCACTACGACCATCAACGATACCTTCGGCGCACGGCCGGTGCTGACGTCATTCACGGAAGCAGTCATTCTCATGAACGCAGGCAGCGTCCTCATTAACGCGGGCAGCCGAACCGACAACGAGGAAAATCTCGCGACTGGTGAACTGTGGATGCAAGCAGTTGTCGACTCAGGGTTCCTGAATATCGCGGAGAGGGAATCTGCTGCGCTGTACAACCTGGCGAATAGCCGACTCGCTCTGACTGACATCTCTTACTCGCAAGCGCTAGGCGGGGAGGACCACGAGGAGCGAATTCGGGCAGTTGCGGCGCAGCGCACGTCTGACAAGGACCGTCTCCGCCTCGCTAGGGTTGAGTTGACGCGAGCGGCGAATCTGACCGCAGACCCTCGGTCCAAGGGCATGAGTTTATGCAACCTCGCAAATGCTCTCGACCATTCTGGTCGATGGGTAGAGGCGTACGACGCCTACGTGCGAGCGCTGGAAGCCGACCCGGAGAACGGCGCTGCGGCGGGCAACGCGGCTGTGCTGATTCAGAGGGCCATCGGCAATGGATGGGATTTCGATGGGCATCTTTGCTCACTGTACGACCACTACCTTGGGCAGGCGAAGGCGAACAGAGCTGTGACCGTATCAGTCGCGGGTGAGCACGCCGCCAGAAAATACGACGCAATGGAGATGCTCGGAAGTGACGAAGCTGTTTTTGAACCACCGCACCAAGACGCCTACCGGGACTGGGTAGCTCGTCACCGGCTCGCATTAATCGCTGCACTTGAGGGAACTGGGTTTAGGTCCCAGGACGGTAGTTGGGACACCATTGGGCTTAATTCCGTCACCGACGTCTCCCATTCGTCCATTGCGCCGCAAGTCTTCTCCATACTGAACGTGCTGAAGGGCGACTTCTTGGTTGCGCGGCGTTTGGCATTCGAGGCGGAGCAGGTGCTCGATGAGACCGGCGGATGGCATCTCCACGAGTCTGATACCGGTACCTATACCGACACGCTGCAGTACGAGGTCCACGGCGAAGCAGCCTCGAAACTCGTTCTTGCACACCGGGCTGCGCTAGATGTTCTTGACAAGACAGCCGTCGCCGTCAACGACCACCTCAAGGTTGGGGACGATCCGACAAAAGTCTGGTTTCGCAAGTTCTGGTTCGAGGACAAACAGTGCACCCGTCTCAGGGAGGCACTCGTCACGCACGACGGATTGAGCACCGCAGTTCTTTCCATGGCTGAACTCGCCCTCGATATGGCACGCGGAGGGATGTACGAGCATGCACAGGACGTGCGCAATGCAGGGACACACAGGTTCATCATTGTCCATCAGGGGATGTCTGAGATTACGTCGAACTCGACGATGCAGGCAATGACCCTGTCGGGGATGCGGGAAGCCTGCCGCCAGTCCCTAACGGTGGCTCGCGCCGCGTTTATCTATCTTGTCGCGCTCCTTGCTACGCACGAGTCTCGGAGGGGCCTGCCGGCCGAGGCTAGTGTCCCTCTATTCCTGCCTGATGCCTTCTGATGCGCGCGCAGCTGATTGGCCACCTGTAAGAAAAAGCGTGGTATGTCGGTCAGTCCCCGGCGGCGGGATGGGCGTCGACATGACTGGCAGTTCTAGGAGCTGCGGTTCACAAAGACCTGAAGCGGACTGGCTGTGCAGTGTCAGCCGCGCACGTATCGGGGTCTCGGCTGGCAGGTGGGGCAGCTGAACGAGCTGCGGTTCATGAACTTCTCGCGTCTGATCGGGGCTCCGCATCGCGAGCAGGGCAGGCCCTCCTGACCGTAGGCGTCGAGGGAACGGTCGAAGTAGCCGGATTGTCCGTTGACGTTCACGTACAGCGCGTCGAACGAGGTTCCGCCCTGCGCCAGGGCCTCGCCCATCACCGCGTGCACAGCGGTGAGGAGGCGCCGCAGCGCCGGCCGCGTCAGGGTCTCCGCAATTCGGTTGCCGTGGATCTTCGCGCGCCACAGAGCCTCGTCGGCATAGATGTTTCCCACGCCTGAGAGCACGGTTTGATCGAGCAGGGCTCGCTTGATCTCGGTGTGCTTGCTGCGCAACACGTTCACCACCGATTCGGCGTCGAACAGTGGATCGATCGGGTCGCGGGCGATGTGGGCGACCGGTTCGGGTATCTGTGTGCCGTCCACGGTGACGATCGGGGCGAGCGCCCAGCCGCCGAAGGTGCGCTGATCGACGAAACGCAGATCGGTGCCGTCGTCGAGTCGAGCCCGGATGCGCAGGTGCTTCTCGTCCGGGGCGGACGGCGGCTGCACCAGCATCTGTCCGCTCATACCCAGGTGTACGACGGTCGCGAATTCGCCGGGTTCCATCACCAGCCACAGGTACTTCCCGCGCCGCCGAGCCGAGGAGACGCGCTGACCGCGCAGCTGGCCGATCAGGTCGAGACCACCGAGATCGTGTCGCCGCACGGCGCGGGGGTGCAGCACCTCGACCGACTGCATCGTCCTGCCGACGACATGAGATTCCAGGCCGAGCCTGACGACCTCGACCTCGGGCAGTTCCGGCATCAGGATTCGTCGGTTGCCGACTCGGCCGAAATCGCAGTGTCGTTGTTCGACAGCGTATTCCACGCCAGACTGGCAGCCTTCTGTTCGGCTTCCTTCTTCGACCGACCGATACCGACTCCGCGCGGGAATCCGCCGACCAACACGGTCGCGGTGAATTCCTTGTCGTGATCGGGCCCGGTGGACGAGATCTCGTACGCGGGAACGCCGAGTGCACGTTCGGCGGTCAGTTCCTGCAGGCTCGTCTTCCAGTCCAGCCCTGCACCGAGCTTGGGAGCTCGATCGAGGAGGCCTGCGAACAGCGTCAGAACAACGGTGCGCGCGACGTCGATGCCGTGCTGGAGGTGGATCGCACCCAGCATCGACTCCATGCCGTCGGCAAGGATGCTCGGCTTGTCGCGTCCACCGGTCTGTTCCTCGCCCTTGCCCAGCAGCAGGTGACGACCCAGTCCGCCGTCGCCGAGTCCACGCGCGACCTCGGCCAGGGCATGCATGTTGACCACGCTCGCCCTGATCTTGGCCAGCTGGCCCTCGGACTTGGTGGGGTGCACCGCGTAGAGGTGCTCGGTCACCGCAAGGCCGAGGACGGAATCGCCCAGGAACTCGAGGCGCTCGTTGGTCGGCAGACCACCGTGCTCGTACGCGAACGACCGGTGCGTCAGAGCCAACGTCAGCAGCGGCTCGGACAGGGAGACACCGATAGCGGCGAGGAGCGACTCTCGGTCGTCCCCGCCGCTGACGGCAGTGGAGCTATTCTTCTGTGAACCGCTGTTGTGCCGATCCACTACTTCGTGTGTCACGTGAGCGGAAATCAGACCGCTGCGACGACCTGGCGGCCCTTGTAGGTGCCGCACGAGGGGCACGCGATGTGGGGCAGAGTCTTCTCGCCGCAACCGCGGTTGGGGCACGTCACGAGGGTGGGCGCAGTGGTTTTCCACTGTGCACGACGCGACCTCGTGTTGGAACGCGACATTTTGCGCTTCGGGACAGCCACTTACTTCTCCTCGGCTTCGTTGTTCACAAGTTCTGTGCTCGGTTCTGGATCCACGCCAAATTTGGCTGCAAGACCAGCCCAGCGAGGATCAATTGTATCGTGACTGTGGCCGGATTCAGCAATCGCCAGGCGAACGCCGCATTCTGGGCACAATCCCTCGCACTCGTCACTGCAAACGGGGTGGAGTGGAAGCTCCAGACCGACCGCGTCGACAATGACGGGTTCGAGATCTATCAGGTCGTCGACGATGCGGTGAATCTCGTCCGCATCGGTGGTCTCCTCGGTGATGCTGTTCGGGTAAGCGAACAACTCGGTCAAGTAGACGTCGACGTTGCCACCGACCGGGTCGAGGCAGCGTGTGCACTCGCCGGCCGTGGCTGCTTGTACGGAACCGGTGACGAGAACGCCCTCCGAGACCGCCTGCAACTGCAGATCGAGCGAGACCGGAACACCGGCTTCGATGGCAATGGCATCGAGGCCGATTCGGGAAGGAGCCGGAACCGTCCGCTCGATGGCCTTCGTCGACCCGGGTCGACGACCGAGGTTGAGAATGTCCAGAACGAATCCGTCGTCCAATTCCGGACGAGTCGTTCTCTTGGGCGGGGGCACGGCTGTTCTTCCTTACTGTCGGTTTGCCTACTGTCGGTAAGCAACCCCACAACGATACGCATACGCGCATACGAGGGCAAATCGCTGCCGTTCAGTGGCGGCTGCGACGCCCCTGCTCCGGGCTCCCGTACGGCGACTCACCGTACGGCTCGCTACCGTATTCCGGTACACCCGAACCGGTTCGCAGCTGCTGGCGCCCACGGCCGACCGAACGAATGGTGCCGCTGAGGAACTCCTCGAACTCTGCGAGCTTGGTGTCGACGTAGACATCACACTCGCTGCGCATCCGATCGGATTCTGCGTGAGCGCTGTCGATCACCCGAGCCGACTCGGCGTGGGCGGCCTGAACGACCTCGGTTTCCGACACGAGACGGTTCTGTTCGGCGGTACCGTCTGCCACCGATCGCTCGTACGACGCCGTTCCGGACTCGATCATCCGATCTGCCTCGGTGCGGGCGCGAACGGTCAGACCCTCGTATTCACGCTGGCCTTCGAGCACCGTTCGCTCGGCCTCCGCCTCGGCATCGGCCACGAGCTGGTCGGCGTGCGCCGACGCCTCGGACACCATCCGATCCGCCTGAGCCTTGGCGTCGGCGAGAATGCGATCGGCCGAATCCCTGGCGTTCTCGACCGTGTCCTGGGCCTCGGCATTGGCCGTGCCGACCGTCTTCTCCGCAGTGGCCCTGGCGTCGCCGACGAGCTTGTCGCGATGATCCAGTACGTCCTGGGCGTCGTCCAGCTCGCCGGGGATGGCGTCGCGGACGTCGTCGAGCAGTTCCAGGACATCGCCGCGAGGGACGACGCACCCGGCAGTCATCGGAACGCCGCGCGCCTCCTCGACAATGGCGACGAGCTCGTCGAGCGCCTCGAATACGCGGTACACCGGTTACCCCAATCGTCGAATCTGCCACTGCGCGGTCTTCACTCGCAGTGCTGCGCTGTTCAGTCTGCCCGCCGACGCGCGCGTCTGCGCTATACCGGCCCGGTGTGTCGCTCTACGAACTACTCCGCTGCCCGCTCGGCGATACGGGCGAGCAGACGGTCCTGAACGAAGGGCGGCAGCATGCCGGTGACGTCTCCCCCGAAGGTCGCGACCTCCTTGATCAACGAACTCGACAGAAAGCTGTGTGCGGGATTCGCGGGGAGGAACAGCGTGTCCACACCGGTCAACGTTCTGTTCATCTGCGCCATCTGCAACTCGTAATCGAAGTCGTTGGCACTGCGCAGACCCTTGACGATCGCCGAAAAGCCTTCTTGCCGAGCGTAATCGACCAACAATCCGTACCACGAACCGATCCTGACGTTGGGCAGATGCTCCGTGGCGACCTCGAGCATCTCGATCCGCTCGTCGATGCTGAACATGCCCTTCTTGCTCTTGTTCACCATCACCGTCACCACCACCTCGTCGAAGGCGGCGGCCGCCCGCTCGAAGATGTCGAGGTGACCGTTGGTCACCGGGTCGAAGGATCCAGGGCAGAGTGCGCCAGTCATGCCCGCGAACCTATCAGCCGATCCCGGGCTCGCTCGTTACTCGTGACGCGATCTCGATCCGACTCTCGCCGTACTTCTTCGACTTCTCCGGAATTAGTCCGGTCGGCCATCGGGTCTCCGGCGAACGCGACGACCGTTCGAGGACGACGACCGCATCGGGGGTGAGCCATCCCCCGGTGACGAGTCTGTCCAGTAGGCCCGCGACGGCAGTGTCGGTGACGGCGTACGGCGGGTCGGCCAACACCAGGTCGTACGCCGCATCCGCAGCCCCAGCCAGCACGGAGGCCACCGGGGCACACCGAACCGAAGCGCCGGGCAACCCCACCGATTCGATGTTCTTTCGCACCACCGCCGCCGCTCGGGCGTCGGACTCGACCAACACCGCCGACGACGCTCCACGCGAGAGCGCCTCGAGCCCTAGTGCTCCCGATCCCGCGAACAGATCCAGCACCGCCGCACCACCCAGTTCCATCCGACTCTCCAGCGAGCTGAACAGCGCTTCGCGAACTCGCTCGGAGGTGGGGCGGGTGCCCTGGCCGGGGACCGACAGTCGCCGACCACCCGCGACACCCGCCACGATCCGCGTCATTCGCTGCCGGCCTCTTCGCCCGTCGACCCCCCACCGATGACGACGAGCAGATCGCCGCCTTCCACCTGCTGCACACCCGAGATCGCCAGCCGGGTCACCGAGCCGCCGCGAGGAGCAGTGATAGCAGCCTCCATCTTCATCGCCTCGATCGTGGCGATGGTGTCCCCGGCCGAGATCTTCTGTCCCTCTTCGACGGACAATGTGACGACGCCGGCGAACGGTGCCGGGATGTGCCCGGAATTGGATCGGTCCGCCTTCTCCACCGTGGGGGCCTCGCTCGAGATGGATCGGTCGCGCACCGACACCGGCCGCAACTGTCCGTTGAGAATGCACATCACGGTGCGCATTCCACGCTCGTCGGGGTCGGAGATGGCCTCGAGCCCGATGAGCAGTTCGACGCCCTTCTCCAGCGCCACCCGATGCTCCTCGCCCTGCCGCAGTCCGTAGAAGAACTGATTGGCCGACAGCCGCGTCGTATCGCCGTACTTCTCGCGATGAGCAGCGAGCTCGGCTGTGGGACCGGGGAACAGCAGACGGTTGAGGGTCTCGCGGCGCTGAGCGGAGGTGCCGTCGAGGTTCTTCTCGTCCTCGTCGGTCAACGGTGTCACCGGCTTGCCCTCGCCGCGACCTTCCAGCGCTTTCGTGCGCAACGGTTCCGGCCATCCACCCGCAGGTGTACCGAGATCGCCGCGCAGAAATCCGATCACCGAATCGGGGATGTCGTAGCGACCTGGATTCTCGGCGAACTCCTCGGCGGACGCGCCTGCACCGACCAGAGCCAGAGCCAGGTCGCCGACGACCTTCGAGCTCGGCGTCACTTTGGTCAAACGGCCCAACATACGGTCGGCTGCAGCGTAATTGGCCTCGACGGTCTCGAACCGATCACCGAGCCCGAGCGAGATGGCCTGCTGCCGTAGGTTCGAGAGCTGTCCACCGGGGATCTCGTGGGTGTAGACGCGGCCCGTCGGTGCCGGCAGCCCGGACTCGAACGGCGCGTACACCTTTCGCACGGCTTCCCAGTACGGCTCGAGGTCGCAGACGGCCTGCAGATCCAGACCCGTGTCGCGCTCGGTGTGCGCCGCCGCCGCGACGATCGCGGACAACGCAGGCTGGCTGGTGGTGCCTGCCATCGCCGCGCTGGCACCGTCGACGGCGTCAGCCCCGGCCTCCCAGGCCGCGAGGTACGTCGCGAGCTGTCCACCAGGTGTGTCGTGCGTGTGTACGTGCACGGGCAGATCGAAGTTCGAGCGCAGTGCCGTCACCAGCGTCTTGGCCGCGGGTGCGCGGAGCAGGCCTGCCATGTCCTTGATGGCGAGCACGTGCGCGCCCGCGTCGACGATCTGCTCGGCCAACTTCAGGTAGTAGTCGAGCGTGTAGAGGTTCTCGTTCGGGTTCGACAGATCACCCGTGTAGCTCAGTGCCACCTCGGCGAGCGCCGTGCCGGTCTCGCGCACGGCATCGATGGCCGGACGCATCTGATCGACGTTGTTGAGCGCGTCGAAGATACGGAAGATGTCGATGCCGGTGTCGGTGGCCTCGGCAACGAAGCTGCGGGTCACCTTCTCCGGATACGGGGTGTAGCCGACGGTGTTCCTGCCGCGCAGCAACATCTGAATTGCGATGTTCGGCACGGCCTCTCGCAGGCTCGCCAGGCGCTCCCACGGATCCTCGTGCAGGAACCGCAGTGCCACGTCGTAGGTGGCACCGCCCCACGCCTCGATGGAGAGCAACTGCGGCGTCGTGCGCGCTACGTACGGAGCGACTCCGAGCAGTCCGCTCGTCCTCACGCGCGTCGCCAGCAACGACTGATGTGCGTCACGGAACGTGGTGTCGGTGACGCCGAGCGCCTTCTGGTTACGCAGATCGCGAGCGAAACCTTCGGGTCCGAGCGCGAGCAGACGCTGCCTCGAACCATCGGGAATCGGAGCCGAGAAGTCCACCGCGGGGAGCTTGTCATGCGGGTACACCGGGGACGGACGCTCGCCGTGCGGCTTGTTGACCGTCACATCGGCCAGATAGGCGAGAATCTTCGTGCCGCGGTCGCCCGAGGATCGCGAGGTGAGCAGTTCGGGGCGCTCCTCGATGAACGAGGTGGTGACGCGGCCCGCGGTGAAGTCAGGATCGACCAGAACCGCTTGCAGGAACGGAATATTCGTGGCGACACCACGAATCCTGAACTCCGCCAACGCTCGTCGGGCACGAGCCACGGCGGTGTCGAAGTCGCGGCCTCGGCAGGTGAGCTTGACGAGCATGGAGTCGAAGTAGGCACCGACCTCGGCGCCCAAAGTGGTTCCGCCGTCGAGGCGCACGCCCGCACCACCCGGCGTGCGGTACGCGGTGATGCGTCCGACGTCCGGCCGGAATCCGTTCGCCGGATCCTCGGTGGTGATGCGGCACTGCAGGGCCGCACCGCGCAGCACGATGTTCTCCTGCTGCAGACCCAGATCCGCGAGCGTCTCTCCCGAAGCGATCCGCAGCTGGGACTGCACCAGATCCACATCGGTCACCTCTTCGGTGACGGTGTGCTCCACCTGGATTCGCGGGTTCATCTCGATGAAGACGTGATTACCACGGGTGTCGAGCAGGAACTCGACGGTGCCGGCACAGGAGTAATTGATCTCCTTCGCGAACGCGACGGCGTCGGCGCAGATCTTCTCACGCAATCCCTCGGGCAGATTCGGAGCCGGAGCGAGCTCGATGACCTTCTGATGCCGACGCTGCACGCTGCAGTCGCGCTCGAACAGGTGCACCACGTTGCCCTGGCCGTCTGCAAGGATCTGAACCTCGATGTGCCGGGGATCGATCACGGCCTGCTCGAGGAACACCGTCGGATCACCGAAGGCCGATTCCGCCTCGCGCGCAGCAGCTTCGATGGATTCGCGCAGCTGCTCCGGCTCGGCCACTCGGCGCATACCCCGGCCGCCACCGCCTGCGACCGCCTTGACGAACAACGGAAACGTCATCGTCTCGGACGCCGCGACCAGCTCGTCCACATCGGACGACGGTTCCGACGACGCCAACACCGGAAGTCCCGCGGCCTTGGCTGCCGCGATGGCCCGCGCCTTGTTGCCGGTCAGCTCGAGCACGTCGGCGGACGGGCCGACGAAGGTGATGCCCGCCTCGGCACACGCTGCGGCCAGATCCGGGTTCTCGGAAAGGAATCCGTACCCGGGGTACACCGCGTCCGCACCGCTGCGCTTGGCAGCGGCGACGATCTCGTCGACCGAGAGATACGCGCGAACGGGATGCCCCTTCTCCCCGATCTGATACGCCTCGTCGGCCTTCGTCCGGTGCACCGAGTTCCGGTCCTCGAACGGGAACACCGCAACGGTCGAGGCCCCGAGTTCGTAGGAGGCACGGAAGGCGCGGATAGCGATTTCACCGCGGTTGGCAACCAAAACTTTGGAGAACATTGGCTCAACTTACCCGGCAGCGTCAGCCACCGAGGTGTACTGATCTCATCATGCGGGACGATGTGCTCGATTTTCTCCACTGAAACGGTGCAGTGAGTCCCTACGTCAGGACTTCTGCAAATAGTCGACTCGATCCGATCGCCAAGCCGACCGCATCATCGACGCAATGCCAGGATCGTTCGCCAGCGACGGGTCCTGCGCGAACAGAGACCGCGCGCACTGCTGTGCGTCGGCGATGATGTCCTCGTCGTCGATGAACGAGAGCAGCCGCAACCCGCTGACCGTGCCCGACTGGGCAGCACCGAGAACGTCACCCTCGCGACGAGTGGCCAGATCCAGCTTGGCCAACTCGAAACCGTCGTTGGTCGCTGCCACCGCCTCGAGCCGGGCGAAGGATCCGCCCGCGGGGCTGAGATAGCTGATCATGATGCACAGGCCCTGGTGCCCGCCACGGCCGATCCGGCCACGCAACTGATGCAGTTGGCTCACGCCGAATCGGTCCGCATCCATGATGACCATGACCGTCGCGTTGGGAACGTCCACTCCCACTTCGACCACCGTGGTGCAGACCAGAACGTCGATCTCGCCGGAGTTGAACTCGGACATGGTGATGTCCTTGTCGTCTCCCGACAGTCGTCCGTGCAGCAGCCCCACTCGCAGATCGTGCATCGGTCCGGTGGACAGAGTCTCGTACAGGTCCACCGCAGCGGTCGTCTCGGGGCCGTCCTCCGAGCTCGCGCTCTTCTTCTTCGCAGCGCTCTTCTTCCCAGTCTCCGCGTCCTCGTCGTCCCCGATGCGGGAGCACACCACGTACGCCTGGCGACCGGCTGCCACCTCCTCGTGAATACGCTGCCACGCTCGATCCACCCAACCCGGTTTGCTCCTGGCGGGTACCACGTTGCTCACGATGGGCGATCGGCCGCGGGGTAGTTCGGTGAGCACCGATGTCTCGAGGTCGCCGAGGGTCGACATCGCAATCGTGCGCGGGATGGGGGTCGCAGTCATCACCAGCAAGTGCGGACCGGTGTTGTCGCGTGCCTTCGCGCGCAACGCATCTCGTTGCTCGACGCCGAACCTGTGCTGTTCGTCGACGACGACCATCGCGAGGTCGAGGAATTCGACTCGGTCCTCGATCAGGGCGTGGGTACCGATCACGATGCCCGCGTCACCGGTAACGGCATCGAGCAGCGCGGACCGCTTGGCCGCCGTGGACATCGAGCCGGTCAACAAGGCGACCTTGGTCGCCAGCTCGTGCGATCCGAGTTCGCCGCCTGCCGCGAGGCTCCCGAGCATCGACCGAATCGAGCGCGCGTGTTGAGAGGCGAGAACCTCCGTCGGTGCCAGCAGCGCACACTGATGCCCGGCATCGATCACCTGCAGCATCGCCCGCAGCGCAACGATTGTCTTGCCCGAGCCGACCTCACCCTGCAACAGCCGCGACATCGGATGCGGTGCCGACAGATCGTGGGCGATCTCGGCTGCGACCTGGTGCTGGCCGGCCGTCAACTCGAACGGCAGACGCCGATCGAACTCCGCGGCGATACCGTCGGTGATCGGTGGGCATCGCGCTGCCACCCGGGTGGATGCGTCGCGACGGCGATCGGCGAGAACAAGTTGAACGGCGAGCGCCTCGTCGAACTTCAACCGCTCACGTGCGGAATCCTTGTCCTGTGCGGTATCCGGGAAATGGACCGACCGGAGCGCGGTGTCGATGTCGACGAGACCGCGCTGCGCACGTACCGACTCGGGCAGTGGATCGACCACGTCGTCGAGTTGATCGAGCACCTGCCGCACGCAGCGCATGAAGGTCCAGCTCTCGACATCCTTCGCGGCCGGGTAGATGGGCACGAATGCCCGATCGAACACCGACATGTCGACGGCTCCGGAGGAGTCGACCGAGCCACGAGCGAGTCCGGCCAGGGTGCCGCCGCCGACGATTCTTCCTGCCGGCACGATCGCACCGTCGTTGTCGTCTCCGCCGAGAATCACGTAACTGGGGTGCGTGAGATTCCACCGCTTGCCGAAGTACTTGACCTTGCCCGAGAACATTCCACGGCGACCGGGAACCAGAACGTGCTTGAGCTTGTGCGGACTGAAGAAGGTGGCGTCGATTCGCTGTCCGTCGGCGGCGAGTGTCACTGCGAGGAACTGACCGTTGCGGTTCTTCATCGAACGCAGCGTCGCGGACTCGACCGTGGCGACGATGGTGATGTGCTCGCCCTCGGGCGGCTCCTTCTCCCCCAGCTCCGAACCGTGCGTCATGTAGCGGTGCGGATAGTGCCGAAGCAGTTCCTCGACGGTGTGAATACCGAAGACGTCTGCCAGCGGCGTCGCCGCCGCGGCTCCGAGGACGTGATCGAGCCGGTCCACCAGCGTTGCCATTGTCCGAGATTCCCTATTCCACTCCGAATTGCACGAGATCCCCCGGCTGCCCACCTGTATAGACCACCACATCGACTCCGGGATGTGCGCCCGACACGTACTCGGCCAGCCGATCGCCGAAGCCATCCGATGCCTGGGCTCCGACGAGCACTGTCACCAGCTCCCCTCCCGTGGCCAGGAGCTGATCGAGCAACCGACACCCCGCATCGAGCGGCCGAGCGGCGACGATCACCACCTCCTGCCCTGCGAGCCCGATGCAGTCGCCCGGCTCACACGTGCCGACCCACGTCAGCGACCGCTCCTGTGCGATACGCAAAGAACCCCACCTCGTGCCCGCCGCGGCCTCGGACATCGTGAACGCGTCGTCGACTGCGGCCCGGGCGGCGTCGTGAACGGCGAGCGCGGCCAAACCCTGCACCATCGCCGAGCACGGCAACATCACCACGTCTTTGCCGTCCGCTCGGGCAGCTGCGCCGACGGCAACGAGTTCCTGCGCGGACAACGCGCCGTTCGGCAACACCAACACCTCGCGATGCTTCATGCCGACGATCGCTCGATGCAGCACCGAGGAGTCGATCGCCTCGTCGCATCGCACCACCGTCGCGCCTTCCTGAACGTAGAGATCCGCGGCACCGTCACCGGCCACCAACGCCAAAATATCGCGGCCCACCGACAACGCGGCGTCGTCGTGCGCTTCGGGGCTCACCGCTCCGGCGATCTCGGCGAAACCGAAACACGAGATACGCACTCCGCGAACATCTCCGGCCGTGATTCCTCGGTCTACGGCACCACCGGGGTCGGTGGTGTGCACGTGCGCGGACCAGGCCCCGGAACCGTCACCGGCGACCACGACCGAATCTCCGATATCGGCCAGAGCCCGGCGAAGTTCCGCCGCCCTCGCGTCGTCCGGGCCGCGCACGACGTAGACCACCTCGTACCCGAGGGGGCGAGGTGACCCGTATACCGACACCGCCTCGGGTGCGCCGCCGCAGTCCGACGAGACGTTCGACGCATCGCCGACCTTCCGGCGTTCGTGCTCGTGTGGGCGACGGTATCGCCGGCGCGGCGGAGTGCGGCCGATCACCACCTCCACGAGTGCATCGACGATCACCGAGAGACCGAGAGCGCCTGCGTCCACGACCCCCGCCTCCCGGAGCTCGGCGAGTTGGTCCGTCGTGCTGTCGACAGCGCGAGCGGTGGCCTCGGCGATGTCGACCACCAGCGTGGAGAGGCTGACATTGGCATCGTGGGCGGAGGCTTCGCGATCGGCGGCCGCAAGAACGGTGAGCATCGTGCCCTCGACGGGAACGCTGACCGCTGCCGCGACCAGGACTTTCGCGCGTCGTAACATGGCCTGGATCGACACTGTGTCCAGTGGGCCGTCCGCTGCCGCCTCGGCAACAGCGCGCAACAGCTGGGACACGATCACTCCCGAGTTGCCTCGCGCGCCCGCGACTGCCCCCACCGCCAGTGCCCGGCCGATCGCGCGGGCGTCCGCTGTGGGCCCGGCTGCGCGCATCGACTCCACCGCGGCACGAAAGGTGAACATGAGATTGGTGCCGGTGTCCGAGTCCGGGATGGGGAACACGTTGAGTGCATTGATCTCGTCGCACCGCGCGGTGAGGGAATCGACGCAGCGGTAGGCCCACCGTCGCAGGGCTGCGGCATCGATCGATTCGAGTACGTCGACCACCTCGAGCAGCCTCCCCCCGCGTCGCGTCCGCTACCTCGTCCGAACTCCCTCGCGGACAGTGCCCGAAGCTTAGTCGGGCATGATCGGTGGCGCGCCGTCCACGAGCCCTCGCGGAGCGTCTGCCGTGGCGGTTTGGTGATTGCGTGCGACGCCGCTATTCTTGCAGGGTTGCCTCGAGGCGATCTTCACGCATTGCAATCCTTGCATCTGCTCGTAGTTCGTTTCGATGTCTTCGACCACATGTATCGATCAACATCTATCAAGGAGTTCGCGACTATGGCTGCCGTCTGCGACGTATGCGCCAAGGGGCCCGGCTTCGGTAAGTCGGTCTCGCACTCGCACCGACGGACCAACCGTCGTTGGAACCCGAATATCCAGACCGTTCACGCTCAGGTTGCGCCTGGTAACTCCAAGCGCATGAACGTGTGCACCTCCTGCTTGAAGGCAGGCAAGGTGGTCCGGGGCTGATTTCGGCCTCGCTCTTCGTTTTCCTCCACGGCGTTCCTCGCGTGCGAGAACTGTGCCCCGCCCCCGTACTCGGAGGCGGGGCACAGTTGTCGGTGCAGTCGAACACTTGGACGTCCATTAGAGTCTCGGGCGTGATTGATTCGGATGACTACAGTCCCAGCAAGGTCACTGTCGAGGACGGTGTACTGAGAATCGTCGTTGCCACCGAGGCCGGCGGTGCCTCTCTCGACCTCGAGGGCATCGACGAGGGCGCGGCGGCGCTTCGGTCCGTCGTTGCCGGTGCCACCGAGATCGGCAGCGTCCTTCTCATCGGCCGCGGCCCCAACTTCTGCGCGGGTGGAAACGTGCGCGATTTCGCCGAAGCCGACGACCGCGGCGCGTTCGTCGGATCCGTCGCCGAGAGTTTCCATGCTTTCGTCCGCGAACTGGCCGCCGTCACCGTCCCTGTCGTCGCCGGTGTCCACGGGTGGGCGGCCGGGGCAGGCATGAGTCTGGTCTGTCTCACCGACATCGCCATCGGCGGGCCGTCGACCAAACTACGTCCCGCGTATCCCTCGATCGGATTCACTCCGGACGGAGGACTGTCCTGGACACTCCCCCGAATCGTCGGTTCGGGCCGCGCGATGGACATTCTCCTGAACGACTCGATCATCAACGGAGAGGACGCAGTTCGGCTCGGAATCCTCAGCCGGCTGGTGGGCGACGACATCGTCGACAGTGAGGCCGAGCGCCTTGCTCGAACCCTCGCCAACGGACCGACATCGGCGTACCAGGGAATCAAGACACTGCTCGCAGCGTCCGAATCGACAACTCTGACAGAGCAGTTGGACGCAGAGTCGGCGTCGATCTCGGCGGCCGCGTCATCTCCTGCCGGAGTCGAGGGCGTCGACGCGTTCATCGATAAACGTCGGCCCGACTTCCCCTGATCCGATCACGGCAGCGTCCAGTCGATCGGTTCGTCTCCGCCCTCGACCAACAGATCGTTCACGCGACTGAAGGGCTTGGATCCGAAGAACCCGCGTGAAGCGGACAGCGGTGACGGGTGCGCCGATTCGATGAAAGGCACCGATCCGAGCATCGGCTTCAGAGTCGATGCGTCGCGGCCCCAGAGAACCGCGACCAGCCCGGGCTCATCGGGATTCTCGGCGCGGGCGACGAGTGCGCGAATCGCCTGCTCCGTCACCGCTTCCCACCCCTTCTTACGGTGCGACGCCGCCTGTGACGGTTCGACGGTGAGCACGCGGTTGAGCAACATCACACCTCGGTCCGCCCAAGGCGTGAGGTCACCGTTGCTGGGCGTGGGCAAACCCAGATCGTCCGAGTACTCCTTGAATATGTTGTTCAGACTCCGCGGTACGGGTCGCACGTCGGGCGCGACCGAGAAGCTCAGCCCCACTGCATGTCCCGGCGTCGGATACGGATCCTGACCGACGATGAGCACGCGGACCCGATCGAATGGGTAGCGAAACGCGCGCAGCACGTTCTCGCCCGCGGGCAGGTAGTGCCGTCCGGCGGCGAGCTCGGCTCGCAGGAAGTCGCCCATCGCAGCGACATTCGTCTCGACCGGAGCGAGGGCGCGCGCCCATCCCGATTCGACGGTATCGGCGAGCGGCGGAGGCGTCACCGGTCGATCCGGCGCAGCGCATCGCGGTAGTACGCGGCGTTGGCCGAATACATCTGCACGTTGATGTCGACGTGGCCGTCGGGAACCTGGTAGCCCTCGCGGATCTTGGCGGGCACACCGAGCGCCATCGAACGTTCGGGAACGACGAACTTGAACGGCACCACCGCGCCCGCACCGACGATCGAGCCGGCTCCGATCTTCGAACCGTTCAGAACCACCGAGCCCGACGCGATGAGGCAGTTGTCCCCGATGGTCGCACCCTCGACGTGCGCATTGTGGCCCAGTACGCACCCGGAACCGATGACCGTTGCGTCGATCGGGGTGCAGTGCACCACGGTTCCGTCCTGCACGTTGGTGCCCTCGCCGATCGAGATGGTGCCGTAGTCGGCCCGCAGAACTGCAGTGGGCCACACCGACGATCCGGCAGCCAAGGTCACCGCTCCGATGACGACGGCGTCGGGATGGACGTAGGCGTCGGGGTGGATGTCGGGTTCACGATCACCGAGCGCATAGATAGCCATCCCTGCAATTTAGCCGACTCGACGAACCCGACCGGTGTTCACTCGCTCTCGAAACTCGACCATCCCGATCTACCCGCATGGACTTCTCCGCCGACCGTCACCCGACCCGCAGGCTCACCGTCTCCGTGCTCGACGCGGCCGATCACCGTCCATCCCCGGGGAACGGCGGCGTCGTCGGGGAAGGTGCCGACGAGCGCGTGATCCTCCCCTCCGGTGAGTACCCAGTCCAGCGGATCGTGCGCCATCAGCGTTGCCGCCGACCGCACTTCGACGGGAATGTCCAGTAGGGCGGGATCGACGTCCAGCAGCACGCCCGACGCATCGGCGATGTGGCCGAGGTCGGCCACCAACCCGTCGGAGACGTCGGTGAGCGAGGTCGCTCCGGCTTCTGCGGCCTCGATCCCGGCGCGATACGGCGGGACGGGCACTCGGTGGGCGTCCACCACGGCGTCGTGCCCGGTTCTGTCCCTGTCGCCGAGCAACAGGGCCAGCCCGGCCGCCGACCAGCCGAGCCGTCCCGCGTACGCGATCACGTCACCGACACGCGCCCCCGATCGAAGGACCGGGGCCCGGCCCTGAAGATCGCCGAGCGCGGTGATCGAGATCACCAGCTCCGGCGATTGCACCACATCGCCACCGACGACGGCCGAACCTGCAGCAACTGCCTCGAGCCACATGCCCTCGTTGAGGCCGTCGGTCACACTCACCGGCGTGTCGGCCGGGCAGCCGAGAGAGACGAGAAAACCCGAGCACTGCGCGCCCATTGCGGCGATGTCCGCGCCGTTCTGCGCGATCGCCTTGCGGCCGATCTGTATCGGACTCGACCAGTCGAGCCGAAAGTGCCTGCCGTGCACCAACATATCGGTGGATGCTGCGATCCGACCGTCGGACGCGACGACAACGGCTGCGTCGTCGCCCGGCCCGACGATGGTCGACGGTGGCTGCACACGATCTGCGATGGCGCGGGCGATGACGTCGAATTCGCCGACCTGCGCGACGGTGCGCTCGCCGCCGTCGGCCGAGTCGATGACGGTGTCGTCGATGATGTTCCTCCCTGAGAACGCTGTGCGTGCGCGACGGTCTCACGCGGAGCGCGCGCCGCGCCTGCGGTACCTTTTAGCGGCGGTCGGGACAGCACCGATGCAGCAGGTTACGTGCGAAAAGAACGTAGTCGAACCAACCTACAGTCGAGAAGTCCGGCAGGGGAAAGGGACCACCGATGGTGCAAGCATTCGTTCTCGTTCAGACCGAGGTCGGCCGTGCGACGGCTGTCGCAGAGCAGATCGAGGCCGTCGACGGTGTCGTGTCGGCGGAGGCAGTGGTCGGGCCCTACGACGTGATCGCACGCGCCGACGGTGCCTCCGACGCCGAGATCGCCGAGATCGTCTCCCGCATCCAGAAGGTCGATGCCATCACTCGCACCCTCACCTGCCCGGTGGCCCCGCAGCCGACGACGTCCGTCGGATAGCTCATGACGTCCCCCGACACCGGCAACGACGCCGGAACCGAAGACAGCTCGGCCGAGACCGAGGCCACTCGCGAGCAGCGCCATCCCGCAGTCATCGCCACCGCGATCGCGTTACCGGTCGCGCTGGTGGTCGGGGTTCTGGTTGCCGCCATCGCGGTCAACCGCTCACCCGTCCAGGATCCGGTCGCTCTCGGCCCGGTCGACTCCCCCGATGCCGCGAGTACGCAGTGCACGTCCCTGCTCGACGCGTTGCCCGAGGACCTCGGCGACTACACCAGAGCGGAGTTGGCCGACCCGGCCCCGGTCGGAGTCCGTGCGTGGGTCTCGGCCGAGGAGAACGCGGAGCCGGTCGTGTTGCGCTGCGGCCTGCCCCGTCCGATCGGGTTCGATGTGGCTGCACCGTTGCAGGTGATCAACGGCGTTCAGTGGTTCGAGGTGTCGGGAGAAGACGACGGGATCGACGCCAGCACATGGTTCGTCGTCGATCGCGGCGTGTACGTTGCCCTGACGATTCCGGGCGACTCGGGCCCTACCCCGTTGCAGGACGCGTCCTCGGCCGTGTCGGACGCGCTGCCCCAACAGCCTCTCGACCCGGCTCCGTTGCAGTAACGCTGGGCCGCAACAGCTCTAACGCAAACCGGTACCGCGGGCGAGAGCGGTGTCGATCAGGGTGGCGATGAGCGTCGGGTAGTCGACGCCGGATTCCGCCCACATCTTGGGGTACATCGAGATCGAGGTGAACCCGGGCATCGTGTTGATCTCGTTGATGACCGGACCGTTCTCGGTGACGAAGAAATCCACGCGCGCCAGTCCCTGGCAGTCCAGCGCTCGGAAGGCGGCGACGGCGAGTTCACGAATGCGGTCGCTCGTGGCGTCGTCGAGGGCGGCCGGGATGTCGAACTCACTGACGTCGTCGAGGTACTTGGTGTCGAAGTCGTAGAAAGCATGATCGTCGATGTCCGCGTCGGGAATTCGGATCTCGGCGACGGCGCTCGCGCGCACGGTGCCGTCGGGAAATTCCAACACCCCGCACTCGACCTCGCGGCCGTGGATCATGCCCTCGACGATCACCTTGGGGTCGTGTTCGCGCGCGACGGCGATCGCGGTGGGGAGTTGGTCCCACGCGGTGATGCGCGAGATTCCGATGGACGATCCGCCTCGAGCCGGTTTGACGAATGCGGGCAGGCCGATTCGGTCACGCTCGGCCGCCGTCAGGTCGTCGACGGCGCGCCGAAGTACCACCTGTCGCCCGATCGGCAATCCCTCCGCACCGAGCAGCTTCTTGGTGAATTCCTTGTCCATCCCCGCGGCGCTGGCCAGCACGCCCGGCCCGACATACGGAACGCCGGCCATTTCGAGCAGACCCTGCAGGGTGCCGTCCTCACCGTACGGTCCGTGCAGAACCGGGAACACGACGTCGACGGAGGCGAGCACCGTCCCGCCTTCTCCCTCGCCGAGGGCGAGCAGAGCGCCGGCGTGCCCCGGGTCCGTACTGAGGGCAAGCGCTGCGCCCGTCTTGTCCACGGTCGGCAGTACCCGGTCGTGAATCGTCAGCGCATCGATGTCGGAGGAGCCGAGTACCCAGGCACCGTCTCCGGTGATCCCCACGGGAACCACCTCGTACTTGGCCGGATCGAGGTTCTGCAGCACGCTACCTGCCGATACACAGGACACAGCGTGCTCGCTGCTGCGGCCACCGAAGACGACGGCAACTTTGATGCGGGGAGTACTCACGATGAGAAACCGTACCGTCGCGGGTCACCGAACGCGGATTCGCCCTGTTCGTCGCAAGACCGCGATCCCTGCCTCACTCGGGCTTGATACGACGTCCCAGCAGGTGCCCGACCGCATCCGGGACGGACATGCCGCCGTGACAGACCCGATGCACGGCGTCGGTCAGCGGCATCTCGACGTCGTAACTCTCGGCGAGCGCACGCACCGACGTACAGGACTTGACGCCCTCGGCCACCTGTCCGTGCGCTGCTTCCTGCGCACTCTCGAGCGAGCCACCCGAACCGAGTCGTTCCCCGAACGTGCGATTGCGCGAGAGTGGTGACGAGCAGGTGGCGACCAGATCGCCCACGCCGGCCAGGCCCGCCAGCGTCGACGGCTTGGCACCGAGTGCTACTCCGAGTCGGATGATCTCGGCCAGACCCCTGGTCATGATCGACGCGAGGGTGTTCTCGCCGTATCCGACGCCTGCGGCCATCCCGCAGGCGAGGGCGATGACGTTCTTGCAGGCACCCCCGATCTCGGCACCGATGACATCACTGTTGGTGTAGGGCCTGAAATATCCGGTGGCGCAGGACTTCTGAATCTCGAGGGCACGCTGGGAATCGGAGCACGCGATGACGGTTGCGGCCGGCTGCCCCTCGGCTATCGGGCGCGCAAGATTCGGACCGGACAGGCACGCGACCCGGCTGGGATCCGCACCGGTGACCTGCGAGATCACCTGGCTCATCCGCATGAGCGTTCCGGTCTCGATCCCCTTCGCCAGGGAGAGCAGCGTCGCGTGCGGCGGGATGGAGTCGGTCCACGACTCGAGATTGGCTCGCAGGCTCTGCGACGGCACGGCCAGCACCACGATGTCGGCTCCGTCGAGTGCGCGGACGGGGTCACTCGTCGCGCGGATCGACGACGGCAGCTCGATTCCCGAAAGATAGTCCTTGTTCTCGTGGTCGTCGGTGATGGAAGCAGCGAGTTCCTCGCGTCGGGCCCACATGGTGACGTCCGTTCCGGCATCGGCCAAGACCTTGGCGAATGCGGTCCCCCACGAACCCGACCCCAATACCGCTGCTCTGCTCATTCCGCCAACCCCTCGCCTACTTCGCCGATGCCCTGTCCACGCGCGCATCACCCTAACTCGCAGACCTGCTCGGGCGGTCGGAGTCGGCACAGATCCGAAGGCGCTGGCAGGATCGAGCACCATGGGTGCATCACGAGACGACGACCGCCACCGGTCGGACGCGTCGCCCGACTCTGCCCGACGCATCGTCAGGGTTCTCATCGCGGTGAAGGATCTCACCGCGGCGAAGTCGCGCTTGGCGGCGGAGTTCTCGGCGCCCGACCGGACACGATTGGTGCTCGCGATGCTCAGCGACACCGCGGCGGCCGCTGACGCGGTGTCGATGGTCGATTCGGTCACGGTGGTCACCCCGGACCCTCTCGTCGCAGAGACCGCCCGCCGAATCGGGGCACGAGTGTTCGACGAACCGGTCCGCGATCCTGCGCTGCTACCGGACGAACGCCTCAATCACGCGTTCGCGGCAGCGGCGCACGCACTGCGGCACGGTCACGTCGACGCGGATGTCGGTGGGCGCAAGACCGTCCCCGCACACCGCGTCGACGTCATCGCGTTGCAAGCAGACCTTCCGGCGATGCGTTCGGCAGAACTCGCCCAGGCCTACACCCGTGCCCGCCGGGGAGGCAGTTCACTCGTGGTCGACCATCACGGCACCGGGACCGCCGCACTGATCCTCAAGGACTCCCCCGACGAGCTGGCACCATTGTTCGGAGGAAACTCCGCACGCCGCCACACCGAGTCGGGCGCACAGGAACTCGACGGCACGTGGCCGGGTCTTCGACTGGACGTGGACACTGCCGACGACGTCCGCAGAGCGCACCGTCTGGGAGTCGGACCGGCGACGGCGGCCGTCCTCCACTCGCTCGGGTGGAGTGACGAAGCATCTGCGACGACTGCGTGAGCGTGCGGACCGCCGCCGCCGTCGAGTGAACACGGACCCGAGTTCGGCCATCGGAGTTTCACCCACGCCCGGTATGAGGGATGATCGTGCGGTGAGCAAAGACGACGTGCAGCCACCGAATCAGGATCCGCCGATCGAGACCGGGAAGGCCACCGGTTCGGAGCCGGCATGGAGCGCTCCGATCGCGGCGACGATGCCGAGTATCCCATCGGCGCTACCGGCTGCCACACCGGAATCGGTGGACGTTGCCACCGTGCTCCCCGAAAATCGCTATCTCAACCGGGAATTGAGCTGGCTGGATTTCAACTCGCGTGTTCTCGCGCTCGCGCAGGACGCGTCGCTCCCCCTGCTCGAACGGGCGAAGTTCCTCGCGATCTACGCGTCGAATCTCGACGAGTTCTACATGGTTCGGGTTGCCGGCCTCAAGCGCCGTGACGAAACCGGTCTGTCGGTTCGTTCCGCCGACGGTATGACTCCGCGCGAGCAGCTCGCGGTGATCGGGCAGCGCACCCAGGAACTTGCGCTCAAACATGCGCGAGTGCTGCTCGATTCGATCCTTCCCGAGCTCACCGCCGAGGGTATCGCGATCATCCGGTGGTCCGATCTGGACAGCGACGAGCGCGCTCGGCTGTCGGAGTATTTCACCGAGCAGGTCTTTCCGGTTCTCACGCCGCTGGCCGTCGACCCGGCCCACCCCTTCCCGTACATCAGCGGCCTGAGCTTGAATCTTGCTGTGACAGTGAAGGATTACTCCACAACCGGTGAGCATTTCGCCCGCGTGAAGGTTCCCGACAACGTGGATCGCTTCGTGCGGGTCAAGCGCGGCGAGGGCAATCACCGCATCGACGCCTTCCTGTCGATGGAGGAATTGATCTCGGCTCACCTCGACGTCCTCTTTCCCGGAATGGAGGTCGTCGAGTCTCACGCGTTCCGCATCACGCGCAACGCCGATTTCGAGGTCGAGGAAGACCGCGACGAGGACCTCCTGCAAGCACTGGAGCGAGAACTCGCCCGCAGGCGCTTCGGCTCGCCGGTCCGTCTCGAGATCGCCGACGACATGACCGAGCACATGCTCGAATTGCTGCTTCGCGAACTCGACGTCGATCCGGGCGACGTCATTCAGGTCCCCGGACTGCTCGATCTGTCGTGCCTGTGGCAGGTCTACAGCGTCGACCGCCCCAATCTCAAGGATGCCCCCTTCGTCCCGGCCACTCACCCGGCATTCGGTGAGCGCGAGACCCCCAAGAGCGTCTTCTCCACCCTGCGCGACGGCGACGTGCTGGTACATCATCCCTACGATTCCTTCTCCACCAGCGTGCAACGCTTCATCGAGCAGGCCGCGGCCGACCCGCAGGTGCTCGCCATCAAGCAGACGCTCTATCGGACGTCGGGAGATTCCCCGATCGTCAACGCGCTCGTCGATGCCGCCGGAGCGGGCAAGCAGGTCGTGGCACTGGTCGAGATCAAGGCGCGTTTCGACGAGCAGGCCAACATCGAGTGGGCACGCAAGCTCGAAAAGGCGGGCGTGCACGTGGTGTACGGGCTCGTCGGCCTCAAGACGCACTGCAAGACCTGCCTGGTCGTGCGCCGAGAGGGGTCCGTCATTCGCCGGTACTGCCACATCGGTACCGGCAACTACAACCCCAAGACAGCACGGATCTACGAGGACGTGGGCCTGCTGACGTCGTCGCCCGAGATCGGGGCCGACCTCACCGATCTGTTCAACTCGCTGACCGGATACTCGCGAAAGTCCAAGTACCGCAATCTTCTCGTGGCACCGTACGGGGTGCGGCGCGGCATCGTCGAACGCATCGAGGCCGAGGTCGAACACCTCAAGGAGGGCCGCGACGCCGGAATTCGGCTCAAGGCAAACGCCTTGGTCGACGAGCAGGTCATCGACGCGCTCTACCGAGCATCGATGGCAGGGGTTCCGGTCAAGGTGGTGGTGCGCGGAATCTGTGCACTCAAGCCAGGAGTTCCCGGTCTGTCGGAGAACATCGAAGTCCGTTCCATCCTCGGCCGATTCCTCGAACACTCGCGAGTTCTGCACTTCCAGGGTGCGGACGAGTTCTGGATCGGCAGCGCAGACATGATGCACCGCAACCTCGATCGCCGAGTAGAGGTGATGGCTCAGGTCAAGGATCCGCGACTGGCGAACCAGCTGAGCGAGATCTTCGATTCTGCGCTGGACCCGACCACTCGGTGCTGGGAGTTGGGACCGGACGGCGGCTGGGTCGCGTCACCGGCTCAGGGTGAGAAAGTTCGTGAGCATCAGGTGGACTTGATGCGCAGTCGGAGGAATCAGGGCTCCTGATGGGCACTTCCGACGGCTCTCCCCGCGCCAACATCTTTGCGGCGGGCTCGATCCTGTGGCGACGTTCACCGACCGGCAACTCGGGCGTCGAGGTCGCACTGGTGCACAGGCCCAAGTACGACGACTGGTCGTTCCCCAAAGGAAAGCTCGATCCCGGTGAAACGGCTGTCGAAGCGGCGGTCCGAGAGGTCAAGGAGGAGACGGGATTCGACTCACGACTGGGGCGATCGCTGTCCTACGTCACCTACCCGATCCCGGGGCACCGTCGGGTCAAGAAGGTTCTCTACTGGGCGGCCGAGGCCACCGGGGGCGAGTTCGTCCCCAATGTCGAGGTGGACCAACTGCGCTGGGTAGCGCCCGAGGCCGTCGGCCGCGAACTCTCGTACCCCATGGACCACAAGATCCTTCGCCGGTTCGTGGCCAAGCCTGCAGACACCTCCACGGTGCTGTTGGTTCGGCACGGCAGTGCCGGGTCGCGCTCGCGGTACAAGGGCAACGACGTCGACCGTCCACTCGACAGGATCGGACGACGACAGGCCGAATCCCTGGTCTCGTTGCTACGGGCATTCGGCGGTGATTCCGTCTATGCGGCCGACCGCGCTCGATGCGTCCACACAGTCGCTCCGTTCGCGGAATCGTTGGGTGTGGACATCACTCCCGAGCACCTCTTGTCCGAGGAAGGGTACGCCGACGACCCTCGCAAGGGGCGACATCGCGCACGCGACATCGCCGAACTGCCCGGCACCCCCGTGGTCTGCAGCCAGGGAAAAGTGATCCCCGACTTGATGCGCTGGTGGGCCGAGAAAGACGGAATCACGTTGCCTGCCAACAGAAATCGCAAGGGCAGCGTATGGGTGCTCTCGCGCCGTGACGGCAGGCTCATCTCTGCCGACCACATCGCCAGTCCACTGCCAACCCTCACCGCCGACGGCTGAGCGGCTCGACACGAACGACAGAAGGCCCCCGACTCGATCCACGAGTCGGGGGCCTTCTGTCGTATCCACGCTGTCGCACGTGCGCTGCCGCATCAGCGACTGCGCCTCGCAAGTGAAGCCTGCAGGCTCTACTTCTTCGCTGCGCGCTTCGCGGGGGCCTTCTTGGCCGGAGCCTTCTTGGCCGGGGCCTTCTTGGCAACGGTCTTCTTGGCCGCCGTCTTGGCCGGAGCCTTCTTGGCGGGAGCAGCAGTCGTTGCAGCCTTGCGCGCAGCCGTCTTGGCCGGAGCCTTCTTCGCAACGGTCTTGCGCGCGGTGGTCTTTGCGGGAGCTGCCTTCTTGGCGGCGGTCTTCGCGGGAGCCGCTGCCTTACGAGCCGTGGTCTTTGCCGGTGCTGCCTTCTTGGCGGCAGCGGTGGTTGCCTTGCGGGCGGTCGTCTTCACGGCCGCCTTCTTCGCAGCAGTCTTCTTCGCAGCCGCAGTCTTCTTGGCGGGAGCCGCAGCCGCACCGCGCTTGACGGCAGGACCGGTTGCGGGCAACTTCTGTCCACCCGCGATGACGGCCTTGAACTGTGCACCCGGACGGAACGCCGGAACGTTGGTCGGCTTCACGCGAACGGTCTCACCGGTGCGGGGGTTACGGGCAACTCGCGCTGCGCGACGACGCTGCTCGAACACGCCGAAGCCCGTGATCGTGACACTCTCGCCGCGGTGCACTGCGCGCACGATGGTGTCGACGATGTTCTCGACAGCCTCTGTGGCGCTCCGCCTATCAGACCCCAACTTCTCGGTCAGGGCGTCAATCAGCTCTGCCTTGTTCATGGATTTCCTCCGCTATATGGTGGCCCATCGTCGGACCGACTACTACAACGGTAAACCCCAAGTCGTCAAGAGTCTATGCGCCACGCCAATTTTCATTCCGGCGTCGCGGAATGATTCACGGCCGCAAAGCGTGTCGGACCGCTGCCCGGTCAGCTTTCGGTGGGGGCCTCGATCCGCGCCGGAAGGGTCAGGGGTTTGTATGAAGGCCTTGACTTTTCGTACTCCGTAATGGCCTCTACCTGGCGTAATGTCAATCCGATGTCGTCCAGACCCTCCAGCAGACGCCACCGCGTGTAGTCGTCAATCGCGAAGCGCACCACCAAAGTTCCAGCCGTTACGGTCTTGTCGACGAGGTCGACAATTATTTCCAGACCAGGCTGTTCTTCTAAGGCTTTCCACAGCAATTCGACGTCCGACTGATCCACTTCGGCGGCCAGCAGTCCGGCTTTTCCCGAGTTTCCGCGAAAGATATCGGCGAAGCGGGAGGCGATCACAACCCGAAATCCGAAGTCCGAGAGTGCCCAGACGGCATGCTCGCGTGACGATCCCGTGCCGAAATCGGGCCCGGCAACGAGCACCGAGCCTCGGTTGTAGGGCTCGAGGTTCAAGATGAAGTTCGGGTCCGAGCGCCAGGCGGCGAACAACCCGTCCTCGAATCCGGTGCGGGTGACGCGCTTGAGGTAGACCGCGGGGATTATCTGGTCGGTGTCGACGTTGGACCGTCGTAGCGGAACCCCGATACCGGTGTGTCGAGTGAAAGCTTCCATCGAATGTGCTCCTATGAGTTCGATCGATCCGAGCGAGGACGCGTCTACGCGAGATCCGCCGGAGAGGACAGGGTTCCGCGGATTGCAGTTGCCGCTGCAACCAACGGTGACACGAGATGAGTGCGACCGCCCTTGCCCTGCCTACCCTCGAAATTGCGGTTGGAGGTCGACGCAGATCGCTCGCCCGACGCCAATTGGTCCGGGTTCATTCCCAGGCACATCGAGCAACCGGCCTGACGCCACTCCGCTCCTGCAGCCGTGAATATCTCGCCCAGACCTTCCTCTTCGGCCTGCGCTCGCACCCGCATGGAACCGGGTACCACCAGCATTCGCACTCCGTCGGCAACCCGGTGCCCCTCGAGAACGGACGCCACGGCCCGCAGATCCTCGATTCGACCGTTGGTGCACGAGCCCACGAACACGGTGTCGACGGCGATCTCGCGGATGGGTGTGCCCGCTTCCAGACCCATGTACTGCAAGGCCTTCTGGGCTGCCACCCGCTCGCTCTCGTCGACCATCGCCTCCGGATCGGGCACCGTATCGCCAAGTGGCGCACCCTGACCCGGATTCGTTCCCCACGTGACGAACGGCGTCAACGTGTCGGCGTCGATGTGGACCTCGTTGTCGAACACCGCATCCGGATCGGTTGCCAGTTCGTTCCACGCCGCGACCGCCGCGTCCCAGTCGGCTCCCTGAGGAGCGTGCGGGCGTCCCTTCAGATACTCGTAGGTGACCTCGTCGGGTGCGATCATGCCTGCCCGCGCTCCGGCTTCGATCGACATGTTGCAGATGGTCATTCGCGCTTCCATCGACAGCTTGCGAATGGCCTCACCGCGGTACTCGAGGACGTAGCCCTGACCGCCGCCGGTGCCGATCTGTGCGATGACAGCAAGGATCAAGTCCTTACTCGTCACACCGGGAGCGAGCTCACCGTCGACGGTGATCGCCATCGTCTTGAAAGGACGCAGCGACAAGGTCTGCGTGGCCATGACGTGCTCGACCTCGCTGGTACCGATACCCATTGCGATCGAGCCGAAGGCACCGTGCGTCGAGGTGTGGCTGTCTCCGCACACCACGGTCATGCCGGGCTGGGTGAGCCCCAACTGTGGGCCGATGATGTGCACGATGCCCTGATCGAGGTCGCCCATCGGGTAGAGCCGAACACCGAATTCCTCGCAGTTGCGTCGCAGGGTATCGACCTGTGTGCGCGAGACCAGATCGGCGATGGGCGCGAAGATGTCGGCCGTCGGGACGTTGTGGTCCTCGGTCGCGATCGTCAGGTCGGGACGCCGGAGTCCACGGCCGGCCAACCGAAGTCCGTCGAACGCCTGCGGGCTCGTCACCTCGTGCACCAGATGGAGGTCGATGTAGATCAGATCCGGCTCACGCGCTCCGCCCTCGCCGCCGCCTCGGACCACCACGTGCTGGTCCCATACCTTCTCCGCCAAAGTCTTCGGTGTTTCGGACATCGCTGTCGCGGACCTCGTCTTCCCTGTCGTCGTCGCACCGGTGAACTTCGCTGGCCCACCTCGCGTGATCGTCTCGACATCATGCCCCTGGCGCGCACTGAAGATCTCGTAGTTGTGCAATCTCAGCATTCGGGAGGCTAATATCGTTCTATGAGACAGCATAGCCCCAATGGCCTCGTCGACAAATCGAGCGGTATCGGTGTCCTCGACAAGGCGATGACGGTGCTGCACGCAGTGGCCGACAAGCCCTGCAATCTGGGCGATCTGTGCGCTCGAACGAGCCTGCCCCGGGCCACGGCTCACCGCCTCGCGGTCGGCCTGGAGGCCCACCGACTTCTCGTGCGAGATGCCGACGGCCTGTGGCGGACCGGGCCGGGACTGGGCGAGCTTGCGGCGAGCGCATCGGACGCCCTGCTCGATGCTGCCGCCTCGGTACTCCCACGCCTGCGCGAAATCACCGGCGAGAGTGTGCAGATCTATCGGCGCGAAGGGACGGTGCGGGTGTGCGTGGCGTCCATGGAGCCTCCGACCGGACTTCGAGACACCGTGCTCGTCGGCGCACGTCTGCCGATGACGGCAGGATCGGGTGCCAAAGTCCTTCTGGCATGGGCAGATTCGCAGACACAACGAACAGTTCTGCCCGACGCAGAATTCAGTGAGCGTGTTCTCCTCGAAGTTCGTCGGCGCGGTTGGGCTCAGAGTGCGGGCGAGCGTGAACCGGGCGTCGCGAGCGTTGCCGCGCCGGTCCGCGACAGCAACGACATTGTGGTGGCGGCGATCTCGGTGTCCGGACCGATCGATCGAATCGGGCGCAAGCCCGGAGCGCGCTGGGCTGCGGATCTCCTGGCGGCCGCGGACGCACTGCACAAGCGACTCTGAGGCAAGCCCCTAGACCTGTCGGCCCGAGTAAAACCAGCTGATCGAGCTGCGAGAGTGGGGTACCTTCGTCTCGAGCGGCCTACCCGGCCGGTCGTCGTCTGCGAGGAGTCACCCATGCCCGAATCCGGCAGTGAAGAACTGAAGAAGAAGTTCCGCGAGGTTCTGGAACAGAAGAACAGCAAGTCCCACAATTCCGTCGAACACAAGGACGGTGGACCGAAGGTCAACAACGCTCACGGTCCGGCCGACCATCAGAAGATGTTCCGCCGCAAGAGCGTCTGAGACGCCCGCACCGAAACGACAACACCCTCCCGATCCGCGGATCGAGAGGGTGTTGTCTGTTGTAGCCCCGACGGGATTCGAACCCGCGCTACCGCCTTGAGAGGGCGGCGTCCTAGGCCGCTAGACGACGGGGCCAGGAACTTCACCTGCATTGTTGTTCGAGCTTGTAGTGCTGAGCCAGCTTAACTGCCTCGGCCTCGGCGACAAAATCGCCTTCATCTGCTCGCTGGGGTACCAGGACTCGAACCTAGAATGGCGGTACCAGAAACCGCTGTGTTGCCAATTACACCATACCCCAATGGACTTGAATCGAATTGCTCATCACGATCGATGTGCGCTGCGTTTCGAGCCGGGATAGAGACTATCAAAGGTGACTACCCATTCTCCAAATCGGCTGCTCAGAGCCACCGAAACTGCGCCATGGGTGCGTCAGGAGCGGCCCGAGGCACCGTCCTGCCGGGACCCGCGAGCCCCCTCCACGCATCGGCCGACGAGTGGAGCAGACTGGTTCTCCGTGACCGATCACAGACCCCGCCGCGTCCGATGAAGGTTCTGCTCGTTCCTCAGGGCGAGCAGGCCGTGCTGACGTACCTCGCCGACGACGGCTCGACGCAGAGCGATCCCACAGTGGCCGAGGATCCGGCCGCGGCCGTGGCAGAGCTCGAGCGAGACGAACGGCCGAGGTGGGTATGGGAAGAGACGAGCCGGATCTACCCGCGGTTGCTCGAACGAGGGGTACGCGTACGCCGTTGTCACGATCTCGCACTGGTCGGTGCGATTCTGGCGATGCGGGCCGGCTCCGCGACTGTCCCGTCGGCTCCCGCCGACCTGCGACCGGGCCTGTTCGAGGCGAACCCGAACTCCGATCCGGCGGGGGTGCTCGCCGAGTATCGGCGTCAGCTTCGCGACATCGGTGACGATCGCCCACTGCACCTGCTGGCGGCGGCCGAGTCGGCCGGAGGTCTGGCCGCAGCGGAGATGACCTTCGACGGGTTGCCGTTCTCGGCGTCGGCGCATCGCCGTCATCTCGACACGATGCTCGGCGCTCGGCCGCTCGACGGATCCCCTCCCCCGGCTCTCGTAGAGCTCGAGAACCAGATTTCCTCGGCGTTCGGCCGACGCGTCAACCCCGCGTCGCCCGCGGAGCTGGTGGCCGCGTTCGCGCGCGTCGGAATCGAACTGACATCGACTCGCGCACACGTCATCCGCGATATCGACCACCCGGCAGTTCCACTGCTGTTGCGCCACCGTGATCTCTCGAAGCTGCACGCCGCGAACGGGTGGGCATGGCTCGACGCGTGGGTTCGCGACGATCGTTTCCGTCCGGTCTATGTTCCCGGTGCTGTGGTGTCGGGCCGGTGGGCCAGTCGCGGCGGAGGCGGCCTTCAGATTCCGAAGCCCCTGCGCGCCAGTGTGATCGCCGATCCCGGCTACACCTTCGTGGCCGCCGACGCCGGTCAGCTCGAACCACGCATCCTCGCTGCGATGTCCGGCGATCCCCGCATGGTGGCCGCTGCAGGCACCGCAGATCTGTATGCACCGGTGGCGGCAGAATCGTTCGGCGGCGATCGCGGCCACGCCAAGGTCGCCGTTCTCGGGGTGCTGTACGGCGCGACCTCGGGTGAGGCGCGCGCCCTGCTGACGCGACTACGGGCCTCGTTTCCCGGAGCCGTCGCACTGGTGGAGGAAGCCGCCCGCGCCGGTGAACGTGGCGAGGTCGTTCGTTCGTGGCTGGGACGGGCCTGCCCACCGCCCTCGGCGCAGTGGTGGTCCGCCGGTGACGCCCACGCGCGCGGCCGGTTCACTCGCAATTTCGTCGTGCAGGCCACCGCCGCCGAGTGGGCGCTGTGTTTGCTGGCCGATCTGCGTGGTCGGTTGGCCGGGAGCGGAGCCCGCAGGAGCGACCAGTATTTCGGGGCCCGCAGCGAGTTGGTGTTCTTTCAGCACGACGAAGTGGTGGTGCATTGTCCCGTCGCCGATTCCGGTCGTGCCGCCGAAGCGATTGCAGAGTCGGCGTTGGCGGCAACTCGGCTGATGTTCGGCGATACGGCCGTCCGGTTTCCGATGGAAACGAGAATCGACCGCTTCTACGGCGTTTCGGCTGCCGGTTCGGAGCCGGATTCGGACTGAGTTCGCGGCGGGTCGACGAACGTCACGTCGATGTCCTCGAACGGCTTGCTGCGTTGCGCTTCTGCCTGTCCGGTGTAGGTGAGCTTGTCGCCCTCGGTCAGTTCGACGTCGTCGGTGAACGGGGCCAGCAACGCGCGCGGAAAGAGCCGATCGACGCGAACCACGTTGATCTCGATGCACATCACGATCGACACCGACGTCACGTACAGAAACGCCAGCAGTCCCAGTACGACGGCGAACACACCGTTGGTAACGGTGGCGTTGCTGACGACGTACTTGACGTAGACACTGCCGAAAGTCTGCAGCAACTGCCAGATCAGACCGGCTACGACGGCTCCGGGAAGAACCTCCTGGATGGACACCGGTCTCGCCGTGGCGAGCCTGAACGCCACGACGAACACGCCGACGTAGAAGATCGTGCCGACCACGAACACCACGAGGCCGGATTCCGGACCGAAATATCCTGCGGCACTGAGCACATTGAGTGCTGTGATGGCCAGGACGGCCAGACCGACAGTGCTCAGCAGACCCAATCCGCGCACCCGAGACCGGATGGGGTCGGGCCGTAAGTTCTTCGGCACCGTCCACGCAGTGTTCATCGCGTTCTGCAACGCCACGGCCACCCCCAGTCCGCCGTACAGGGAGCCGAGTACACCCACCACGAGACCGACGGTGCCTCCACCGATACGTTCGGGCCTGCCCAGTTCGTCTCCGATCACCGGGATCTGACCGAGCGCGGAGTTGAGGATCTGCTGCTGCAGCTCCGGACTACCGGCCAACACGATGCCCAGAACCGTCGAGAACAGCAGCAGCGCTGGAAACAGTGAGACGAAGGCGTAGTAGGTGATCAGGGCGGCGAGGTAGCCGCCCTGATCGTCGACGAACTTGTACACCACCGCAATGGGATAGCCGAGAACCGGCCGCCTGCGCTGGAGTCGATCCAGTCGATCGGAGACGCTCATTCGAGGCTGTCCCCGAGGACCGGGGTGCGCCGACGGCCGTACGCCGTCACGCCACCTGGGCGCGTGCTGCAGCCAGGCGCGCCAAGGTCTTCTCGCGCCCGAGCAATTCCATGGACTCGTACAGCGGCGGGCTGATGTGCGACCCGGTCACTCCCACCCGAATCGGGGCGAAAGCCTTGCGCGGCTTGAGTTCCAGCTTCTCGATCAACGCGTCCTTGAGAGTGGCCTCCAGTTCGGCGGTGGTCCAGCTCTGCAACGCCGTCAGTGCCTCGACTGTGGCGTCGAGAACGGGTGCGGCATCGGCACCGAGGTTCTTCGCCGCGGCTGCAGGGTCGATCTCGAAGTCCGCCTCGTCGACGAACAGGAACTTCAGCAGTCCCCAGGCATCCGACAGGACGACGATGCGGGTCTGCACCAGATCGGCCGCGACGGCGAACATCTTCTCGTCGATCGGCTCGGTGAGATGACCTCGTGCAACGAGGTATTCGCGCAATCGCGTCGCGAAATCGTCTGCTGCCAGCATCCTGATGTGCTCGGCGTTGATCGCGTCGGCCTTCTTCTGATCGAAGCGGGCCGGATTGGAATTGACCGACGAGATCTCGAACGCCGCCACCATCTCGTCGAGCGAGAAGACGTCGTGATCGTCCGAGATGCCCCACCCGAGAAGAGCGAGGTAGTTCAGCAGCCCTTCCGGCACGAACCCACGATCACGGTGGATGAACAGATTCGATTCGGGGTCACGCTTGGACAGCTTCTTGTTGCCCTGGCCCATGACGAACGGCAGGTGCCCGAACTCGGGGGTGCGTTCTGCGACACCGATCCGGATCAATGCCTCGTAGAGAGCGAGCTGACGAGGCGTCGACGACAGCAGGTCCTCCCCGCGCAGGACGTGGGTGATCTTCATCAGCGCGTCGTCGACCGGATTGACCAACGTGTACAGCGGAACTCCGTTGCCACGGGTCAGGGCGAAGTCCGGTACGGTCCCCGCTTTGAACGTGGTCTCCCCGCGCACGAGGTCGTTCCACGTCAGATCGTGATCGGGCATCCGCAGCCGCACGACGGCCCCGCGCCCCTCGGCCCGAAAGCCCTGTCGCTGCTCCGGCGTCAGGTCGCGGTCGAAGTTGTCGTACCCGAGCTTGGGGTCGCGTCCGGCAGCCTTGTGACGGGCTTCGACTTCCTCGGGCGTGGAGAAGGACTCGTAGGCCTCGCCGGCGTCGAGCAATTGCTGCACGACGGCGATGTGCTGGTCGCGGCGCAACGACTGACGGTAGGGCTCGTACGGGCCGCCCACTTCGGGGCCCTCGTCCCATTCGAGGCCGAGCCAGCGCAACGCGTCGAGCAAGGCAGCGTAGGACTCCTCGGAGTCACGCGCGGCGTCGGTGTCCTCGATACGAAAGACGAAGGTGCCGCCGTGATGCCTGGCGAACGCCCAGTTGAACAAGGCGGTGCGGACCAGACCGACGTGCGGGGTACCGGTGGGCGACGGGCAGAACCGAACTCGGACATCTGTTGCTGTGGTCATGCTCGCCCTACTTCTTCGCTGCGACGGGGTTGGTCAGGGTACCGATTCCCTCGACGGTGATCGACACGCTGTCTCCGTCGGTGATGGGTCCGACTCCCTCGGGGGTTCCGGTGAGAATGACGTCTCCGGGGAGCAGTGTCATCACGGCGGACACCCACTCGATGATCTTCGGAATGTCGTGCAGCAGAAGCGAAGTGCGACTCTGCTGCTTGACCACGCCGTCGACCTCTGTCTTGATCTCGAGATCGGTCGGGTCGAGCGAGGTCTCGATCCACGGCCCGAGTGGGCAGAAGGTGTCGTGTCCCTTGGCGCGAGTCCACTGTCCGTCGTGCTTCTGGTGGTCGCGGGCCGAGACGTCGTTGGCGACGGTGTATCCGAGCACCACCTCGTACGCCTTGGAAGCGGGAACATCCTTGCACGGACGGCCGATGACGATCGCCAGTTCGCCCTCGAAGTGCACCTCGTTGGAGGACGGAGGCAGCACGATGGCCGCACCGGGCCCGACGATGGAGGTGTTCGGCTTGATGAAGATCACGGGGTCCTTCGGTGCCTCACCGCCCATCTCGGCCACGTGCGCGGCGTAGTTCTTACCGATGGCGATGACCTTGCTGGCGAGGATGGGCGCGAGCAGTCGCACATCGGCCAGAGGCCACGACCGACCCGTGAACGTGGGTGTGCCGAAGGGATGTTCGGCAATTTCCTTCGCAGTCTGCGAGTCACCCTCACCTTCGATACTCACGAATGCCACACCATCAGGACTTGCAATTCGACCGAGACGCATGCCGGAAGTCTATCGACCGTCGTTCTCCGCACGTCGACGCCGTCCGATCCGCAGATCTTTCGCCGGTGTAATGTTCGCAGTTGATCCACATAGCAAGAATGTGAGTCCATATACTGAGACGAAAGGCCGGAATGAGTGCCACGAAGCAGTTGTCCGGTATCGGCGAGACGCGACGGTGGTTCATGCTCGTGCTCGGGATGCTCGCGCAGACTGCGGGCGCCGTCTTCATCAACGGTGCTGCATTTCTCATTCCCGCCCTGCACGACGACCGGGGACTCGGCCTTGCGACTGCAGGATTCGTGGTTGCCATGCCCACCGTGGGCATCATGGCGACCCTCATCGCATGGGGCGTACTCGTCGACCGCATCGGCGAACGTCTCGTTCTGGTGATCGGGCTCGGGCTCACGGCCGCAGTGAGTCTCGCCGCGGTGGTCAGCACCTCCATCCCGGTGCTCGCCGTCCTGCTGTTGATCGGCGGTATGGCAGCGGCCAGTGCGAACAGCGCGAGCGGACGCGTGGTGGTGGGATGGTTCCCGCCGCATCGTCGTGGACTGGCAATGGGCATCAGGCAGATGTCGGTGCCCCTGGGCGTTGCCCTTGCCGCACTGACCATCCCACCCATCGCCCGTGACCACGGCGTCGGAGCGGCATTGCTCGTACCCGCTGCCGTGTGCGCTGCGAGCGCCCTGCTGTGCCTGGCGGTCGTCGACCCTCCCCGTCCGAACCGTGTCGATGCGGCGGCGCAGGGTCTGCTCGACAATCCGTACCGAGGCAGCAGCCAACTGTGGCGTATTCACGCGACGTCGATTCTGTTGGTGGTGCCGCAGTACGTGGTCTGGACATTTGCACTCGTCTGGCTGATGACCGACCGGGGATGGACTGCTGCGGCCGCAGGCGTCCTCGTCACGGTCACCCAGATCCTCGGTGCACTGGGCCGGATGAGCGTCGGAGCGCTGTCCGATCGTGTCGGTAGCCGCATGCGGCCCCTACGGTGGGTTGCCGCTACTGCCACCGTCAGCATGCTGGGACTCGGCATCGCCGACTGGTTCGACTCCCCCGCCGCGATCGTCCTGCTCGTCGTCGCGTCCGTCGCCACCGTTGCCCCGAACGGTCTTGCCTTCACCGCTGTTGCAGAGATATCGGGACCGTACTGGAGCGGACGCGCCCTCGGCGTGCAGAACACGAGTCAATACGTGTTCGCGTCGGCCGTACCGCCGATGTTCGGGGCGCTTGCGGCGGTCAGCTTTCCCATCGCATTCCTGGTCTCGGCGATCTTCCCTGCACTCTCGGTGCCGATCGTCCCCGACGATCCGGCTCCCCAGCCCTCGAACGAACCTTCCGACGAGAGTGCAGACCGCGCACGATGACGTGCCGAAGGTGACGTGCCCGTAAAACACGACATGCCACGGTGGGCTGTCGGCCCACCGTGGCATGTCGTGGCGTGAGGGTTACAGGCGCGCTGCGATTCTCGCGCCGACTTCCTTGGTCGACGCGGTGGTGGTTCCTCGCTCGGCGAGATCCGCTGCGACAGCAGCTTCGACTCGGGCCGCTCCTGCCGCATCGCCCAGATGATCGAGCAACAACGACACCGACAGGATGGCGGCCGTCGGATCGGCCTTCTGCTGCCCTGCGATGTCGGGAGCACTGCCGTGCACGGGCTCGAACATGCTCGGATTGGTACCGGTCGCGTCGATGTTTCCGCTTGCGGCCAAACCGATTCCACCGGTCACCGCCGCCGACAGGTCCGTCACGATGTCTCCGAACAGATTGTCGGTGACGATGACATCGAACCGGCCCGGGTCGGTCACGAGGTGAATCATCGCGGCATCGATGTGCTGGTACGCGACCTCGACGTCCGGGAACTCGGCCGCGACCTCGTCCACCGTGCGAGCCCAGAGGCTGCCGGCGAACGTGAGCACATTGGTCTTGTGCAGCAGCGTCAGATGCTTGCGCCGAGTCAGAGCCCGCTCGAAACCGTTGCGCACCACCCGTTCGACGCCGTAGCGGGTGTTGACACTGACCTCGGTGGCCACCTCGTGCGGTGTGCCGACGCGAAGCGCTCCACCGTTTCCGGTGTACGGACCCTCGGTGCCCTCACGCACGACGACAACGTCGATCTGCTTGTCACCGGCCAGCGGGCCGACGACTCCGGGATACAGCTTGGCCGGACGCAGATTGATGTGGTGATCGAGCTCGAACCGAGCTCGCAACAGCAGTCCACGCTCGAGCACGCCGCTGGGCACCGACGGATCTCCGATGGCTCCCAACAGAATTGCGTCGTGCTCACGCAGTTCCGCCAACACCGAGTCCGGCAGCAGTTCTCCGGTGGCGTTGTAGCGACGCGCACCGAGGTCGTACTCGGTCTTCTGGGCACCGGGTGCAACCACGTCGAGCACGGCGAGCGCCTCGGTGACGACCTCGGGTCCGATTCCGTCCCCGGCGATGACGGCCAGCTTCATCTCACTCCTCGTGATTCTTCGACTTCGTTCGATCGACGGCGAGCGCTGCTCAGGACAGGTCGACCAGTTCGATGGTGGACGCGCCGACCGCGCTGGCGATGCTCGCACTCAGTTCCGCCGGAACGTCCTTGTCGACCCGCAGCAGAATCGTTGCACCGTCGCCCTCGGAGTCCTGGCTCAGTGCGGCGGCCTGGATGTCGATGCCGGCATCGCCGAGCAGGGTGCCGATTCGGCCGAGGCTGCCGGGCTGGTCGGCGTAGTTGACGATGAGGTTCTTGCCCTCGGCACGGAGGTCGAAGTTGCGACCGTTGATGTTGACGATCTTCTCGACCTGCGTGGTGCCGGTCAGAGTGCCCGCGACGTTGAGCACCGAACCGTCGCCGTATACGGCGCGGATGTCGACGACACTGCGGTGGTTCTCGCTCTCGGACGCCGTGGTGACCTCGGCGGTGACGCCACGCTCCTCGGCGAGCGACGGGGCGTTGACGAACGTGACCGAGTCCTCGATGACGGCGGAGAACAGTCCGCGCAGCGCCGAGAGCTTGAGGATCTCGACGTCCTCGGCGGCCAGTTCGCCGCGCACGTCGACCGACAGCGACGTGGGAAGTTCGGCGGACAGAGCGCCGAGCAGCACACCCTGCTTGCGCACGATCTCGAGCCAGGGCGACACCTCTTCGCCCACTGCGCCACCCTTGACGTTGACGGCGTCGGGCACGAATTCGCCTGCGAGAGCGAGCAGAACCGACTTGGCGACGTCGGTGCCCGCGCGGTCCTGGGCCTCGGTCGTCGATGCGCCGAGGTGCGGGGTGACCACGACCTGGGGCAGCTCGAACAGGGGGCTGTCGGTGCACGGCTCGGAGGCGTAGACGTCGATTCCGGCGGCGAAGACGTGGCCACTGGTGATGGCGTCGGCCAGGGCCTGCTCGTCGACCAGTCCACCGCGAGCGGCGTTGACGACGATGACACCCGGCTTGGTCTTGGCCAGAGCTTCCTTACCGATGATTCCCTTGGTCTCCGGGGTTTTCGGCAGGTGAACGGAGAACATGTCGGCCCGTTCGAGCAGCTCGTCCAGGCTCACCAGTTCGATACCGAGCTGGGCGGCACGCGCAGACGAGACGTAGGGGTCGTAGGCGATGATGTGGGTCTCGAATGCGGCGAGACGCTGTGCGAACAGCTGTCCGATGCGGCCGAGTCCGACGACGCCGACGGTCTTGCCGAAGATCTCGACACCGTTGAACTTGCTGCGCTTCCACTCGTGCTGACGCAGGGTGGCGTCGGCAGCGGGAATCTGGCGCGCGGCCGACAGCAGCAGCGTCACCGCATGCTCGGCCGCCGTGTGGATGTTGGACGTCGGTGCGTTGACGACGAGGACACCGCGCTCGGTGGCTGCAGGTACGTCGACGTTGTCCAGGCCGACTCCGGCGCGGGCGACGATCTTGAGATTGGTTCCAGCGGCGAGAACCTCTGCATCGACCGTGGTCGCGGAACGCACCAGGATCGCGTCGGCCTCGGGAACCGCGGCGAGCAGCGCGGGGCGATCCGGGCCGTCGACCCAACGGACCTCGACGCCGTCGCCCAATGCCTCGACGGTGGACGGCGCAAGTTTGTCGGCGATCAGAACGACAGGACGGCCTGGCTGGCTCACGTGAAAAACTCCCTATGTCGGTTCGAGACTGTTGTCGGTGAAAATTCGGAGCTGGTGCAGCAGAAACAGTTTAGAGGCCGGAGACGTCGAACTGTGACGCCACCTGGTTCACGCATCGAAGGGCACCCCTACCGCTGCAGGGGTGCCCTTCGATCAGCATGCGTGAGAACGTGATTCGATGAGAATCAGGCCGTTTCGGTGATCGGGCGATCGACCCAGCTCATCAGGTCGCGCAGCTTCTTGCCGGTGACCTCGATGGGGTGCTCGGCGTTGGCCTTGCGCAGGCCTTCGAGCTCGGTGTTGCCGTTCTCGACGTTGGCGACCAGGCGACGGGTGAACTCACCCGACTGGATGTCGGCCAGGATGGCCTTCATGCGCTCCTTGGTGCCTGCGTCGATCACGCGCGGGCCCGAGAGGTAGCCACCGAACTCCGCGGTGTCGGACACCGAGTAGTTCATCCGAGCGATGCCGCCCTCGTACATGAGGTCGACGATGAGCTTGAGCTCGTGCAGCACCTCGAAGTACGCCATCTCGGGCGCGTATCCGGCCTCGACCATGACCTCGAAGCCGGTCTTGACGAGCTCCTCGGTGCCACCGCACAGCACGGCCTGCTCGCCGAAGAGGTCGGTCTCGGTCTCTTCCTTGAACGTGGTCTTGATGACGCCTGCACGCGTTCCACCGATGCCCTTGGCCCAGGACAGGGCAAGTGCCTGGCCTTCGCCCTTGGGGTCCTGGTCGATGGCGATGAGCGCGGGAACACCCTTGCCGTCGACGAACTGGCGACGCACGAGGTGGCCGGGGCCCTTGGGTGCGACCATGCCGACGGTGACGAACTCCGGAGCCTTGATCAGGTCGAAGTGGATGTTGAGTCCGTGGCCGAAGAACAGCGCGTCGCCGTCCTTCAGGTTGGGCTCGATCTCCTCGGAGAAGATCTTGGCCTGTGCGGTGTCGGGTGCGAGCACCATGATCACATCGGCCCATTCGGACACCTCGGCGGGAGTGCCGACCTTGAGGCCCTGCTCCTCCGCCTTGGCGCGGGACTTCGAGCCCGCTGCCAGGCCGATGCGCACATCGACACCGGAGTCGCGCAGGCTCAGCGAGTGCGCGTGGCCCTGGCTTCCGTAACCGATCACAGCGACCTTGCGGCCCTGGATGATCGACAGATCAGCATCGTCGTCGTAGAACATCTCGACTGCCACTGTTTGTAACCTTTCCTCTTCGATTTCGCTGAAAATCACGTCCGTCGCTCAGCGCGACGCTGTGATCGATTTCGGTCCACGTCCGACGGCAACGACTCCCGACTGAACTATTTCTCGAATTCCATAGGGGTCCAACATCTTCAACAACGCATCGAGCTTCGAGCGGGTGCCCGTCGCCTCGACCGTCACGGCCTCGGGAGACACGTCGATCACCTTGGCGCGGAACAGGTTCACCGTTTCGATGACCTCGCTGCGCACACTGGCGTCGGCGCGGACCTTGATCAGCACCAACTCGCGAGCCACCGAGGAGTCGTCGTCCTGCTCGACGATCTTGATGACGTTGATGAGCTTGTTGAGCTGCTTGGTCACCTGCTCGAGCGGGAATTCGTCGACGGTCACCACGATCGTCATCCGCGAGATCTCGGGAATCTCGGTGCCGCCGACGGCAAGCGAGGAGATGTTGAATCCACGGCGCGAGAACAATGCGGCGACGCGGGCCAGCACACCTGGCTTGTCCTCGACGAGGACGCTGAGGGTATGGCTCGTGCTCACTTGTCGGTGCCTTTCACGTCGTCGATCTGCGGGTGCGGGGCCTGCTCGCGTTCCATGGCCTCGTCGAGCCCGGGCTCACTGCCCACGGTCTCGTCCTCGTCGAACAGCGGACGAATTCCGCGGGCGGCCATGATCTCGTCGTTGCCGGTTCCGGCAGCGACCATCGGCCACACCTGTGCGTCGGCTCCGACGATGAAGTCGATCACGACCGGGCGATCGTTGATCGCTCGTGCCTGAGCGATCACTGCGTCGACGTCCTCTTCCCGCTCGCACCGCAGCCCGACGCAACCCAGCGCCTCGGCGAGCTTCACGAAATCGGGGATACGGACGGCACCGTGGGTACCGAGATTGGTGTTGGAGTAGCGCTCCTCGTAGAACAGGGTCTGCCACTGGCGGACCATGCCGAGGTTGCCGTTGTTGATGAGTGCGACCTTGATCGGGATGCCCTCGACCGCGCAGGTCGCGAGTTCCTGGTTGGTCATCTGGAAGCATCCGTCACCGTCGATGGCCCACACCTCGGCGTCGGGGAGGCCCCTCTTGGCGCCCATTGCGGCCGGGACCGCGTACCCCATCGTGCCGAGGCCACCCGAGTTGAGCCACGTACGTGGCTTCTCGTAGTTGATGAACTGCGCGGCCCACATCTGGTGCTGACCGACGCCGGCGCAGTAGATCGCGTCGGGACCGGCGAACTTGCCGACCGAGCTGATGACGAACTCCGGTGACATCGATCCGTCGGCCGGGCGGTCGTAGCTCAGCGGGTAGGTCTTGCGGATGCCGTTCAGGTAGACCCACCACTGCTCGAGATCGAGCGTGGTTCCGGTCGCCCGGTCCGCCCGCAGCGCCTCGGTGAGCTCGGTGATGACCTCACGGCAGTCGCCGACGATCGGCACGTCCGCGTAGCGATTCTTGCCGATCTCGGCCGGATCGATGTCGGCGTGGATGACCTTGGCACTCGGAGCGAACGACGCGAGCTGACCGGTGACTCGGTCGTCGAATCGGGCACCGAGCGTGATCAGCAGATCGCTCCGCTGCAACGCGGCAACCGCGGCGACGGTGCCGTGCATGCCCGGCATTCCGAGGTTCAGATTGTGCGAGTCGGGGAACGCGCCGCGGGCCATCAGGGTGGTCACGACAGGGATTCCGGTCAGTTCGGCGAGCTCGAGCAGTTCCGCCGAGGCGTCGGCCTTGATGACGCCGCCGCCGACGTACAGCACCGGCTGCTTGGCGTCGGCGATGTAGCGGGCTGCCTCGCGAACCTGCTTGCCGTGCGGCTTGGTGACCGGACGGTAGCCGGGCAGACGCATCTCCGGCGGCCACGAGAACGTGGTCTGCGCCTGCAGGACGTCTTTGGGGATGTCGACGAGCACGGCACCGGGACGGCCCGAGGCGGCGATGTAGAAAGCCTCGGCCATGATGCGCGGAATGTCGGCACCGTCGGTGATGAGGAAGTTGTGCTTGGTGACCGGCATCGTGATACCCGAGATGTCGGCTTCCTGGAAGCCGTCGGTTCCGATGAGACTGCGGGCGACCTGACCGGTGATCGCGACGATGGGAACAGAATCCATCTGGGCGTCGGCGAGTGGGGTCACGAGGTTGGTCGCGCCGGGACCGGACGTTGCCATGCAGACTCCGACCTTGCCGGTCGCCTGCGCGTAGCCGGTCGCGGCGTGGCCGGCACCCTGCTCGTGGCGCACCAGAATGTGGCGCACCTTCACGGAGTCGAAGAGTGGGTCGTAGACCGGGAGAACCGCGCCACCGGGAATGCCGAATACGGTGTCGACGTCGAGTTCTTCGAGGGCCCGAACGACCGACTGTGCGCCGGTGACCTTCTCCGGTGCGACGTGGCGTCGCGATCCATTGGTCGCCGCTTCTGCGGACGGGCTGGTCGACGGGCTGGAGGCTGTCCCCGACTTACGGGTCGTGGGCCCTGGGCGTGCGGTTGGTGCGCTCACTGAATGCTTCCTCAGGAATGTGAAATTGCTGGGCGATCTCTGGGCAAGAAAAAACCCCCGTCAGCGTGAGCTGTACGAGGGTGGCGCGTCGATGCGAGTTTGAACAACCGGCTCAGGCGTTGACGCGCCGGCCGATTACGAGTATCCAATTCCGCTTCACGCGCTCGACGGTAGGCGCGCGCACAGGGAAGAGTCAAACTCGTCACGACGCAATCCCATTATGTGAGATCGCGTAGATGCAATGCGAAGATGAATGGGTGTCGTCTTCGCAGCAGTCCGAACCACCTCGGCCATCCTCCCACACCACACCCGAGTCACCGAACGGTGCCGAGGGACCGCAACCATCGACAACGCAGGTCATCCGAGTCCCGCGTCTCGCGCTCCTCGGCGTCGGCCTGTTGCTGTTCGGCACGGGACTGACTGCCGCCAGCTGGCCCACGGCCATGGGATGGCTGCTGATACTGCCGATCGTCGCGTGCATCTGGGTGTTTCGAGTGCGCACGGTCATCTCACCCGAGGCGATCACGGCTCGCCGGTTCGTGGGTTCGGATGTGATCGCGTGGGAATCGGTGGCCGGTCTGCACTTCCCGGATCGCCGGTGGGCGCGTGTGGTCCTGACCGACAAGAGCGAGAAGTCACTGCCGCTGGTGCGTTTCGATCTACTCCCCCAACTCGCCGCGGCCAGTGGCGGACGCATCACCGACCCCTACGCCGCTGCCGCCGCTGCCGCCGCCGAGGATCGAGACCGCGAGGAAGCCGACGACGCCGATAACGACGGCGAGCAGGCAGCGAAGGAGCAGTAGCCGGCGGCGAGTAATCTCGTCGATGCGAGAAACCGCTGCAACGAACGAGGACAACGCACTATGCCGCCGCTACGCTCACGGGTCACCACTGTCGGACGCAATGCCGCGGGCGCACGCTCGCTGTGGCGCGCCACCGGAATGACCGATTCGGATTTCGGAAAACCGATCGTCGCCATCGCGAACTCCTACACCCAGTTCGTCCCCGGCCACGTGCATCTGAAGAACGTCGGCGAGATCGTTGCCGACGCCGTGCGAGCCGCAGGCGGCGTACCCCGAGAGTTCCACACCATCGCCGTCGACGACGGAATCGCCATGGGCCATGGCGGGATGTTGTACTCGCTGCCCAGCCGCGAGATCATCGCCGACTCCGTCGAGTACATGGCCAACGCACACACCGCCGACGCGCTCGTCTGCATATCCAACTGCGACAAGATCACTCCCGGCATGCTCAATGCCGCGATGCGCCTGAACATCCCGGCCGTGTTCGTCTCCGGTGGACCGATGGAAGCGGGCAAGGCCGTGGTCGTCGACGGCGTCGCGCAGGCACCGACCGACCTGATCACCGCGATCTCCGCCAGCGCCAACGACGCCGTGTCCGAGGCGGGCCTCGACGAGGTCGAGCGCAGCGCGTGCCCCACGTGCGGGTCGTGCTCGGGCATGTTCACGGCGAACTCGATGAACTGCCTCACCGAGGCGCTCGGACTGGCATTGCCCGGCAACGGCTCGACCCTGGCCACTCACGCGGCCCGCCGAGCGCTGTTCACGAGGGCCGGCACCACCATCGTCGAGGCAGCGCTGAAGTACTACCGCGACGAGGACGAATCCGTCCTCCCCCGCAACATCGCCACTCCGGCCGCGTTCCGCAATGCCATGGCTCTCGACGTGGCGATGGGCGGATCCACGAATACGGTGCTGCACACCCTCGCTGCCGCACAGGAAGGCGAGGTCGACTTCGACCTCGACTCGATCGACGCCATCAGCCGCAAGGTCCCGTGCCTGTCGAAGGTCTCCCCCAATTCCGACTACCACATGGAAGACGTGCACCGCGCCGGCGGAATTCCGGCGCTCCTCGGCGAACTGCGACGCGCGAACCTGCTCGAAACCGACGTCTCGACCGTGCACACCGAGAGCTTCGACGAATGGCTCGACACCTGGGACATCCGATCCGGCAAGGCGTCCGCCGAGGCCGTCGAGTTGTTCCACGCCGCCCCGGGCGGTGTCCGCACCGTCGAACCGTTCTCCACGAGCAACCGCTGGTCCTCGCTCGACACGGACGCCGCAGGCGGCTGCATCCGCGATCTCGAACATGCTTATACGGTCGAGGGTGGCCTGGTGGTACTGCGCGGCAACATCGCCGTCGACGGTGCGATCCTCAAGACCGCAGGCATCGACGAGGACCTGTTCTCATTCCAGGGACCGGCGCTGGTCGTCGAGTCGCAGGAAGAAGCCGTCTCGGCCATCCTGCAGAAGAAGATTCAGCCCGGTGACGTGCTGGTCGTTCGCTACGAGGGACCCAAGGGCGGTCCGGGCATGCAGGAAATGCTGCACCCGACGGCTTTCCTCAAGGGTGCTGGACTGGGCAAGGTCTGCGCACTGATCACCGATGGCCGCTTCTCCGGCGGAACCTCGGGACTGTCCATCGGGCACATTTCCCCCGAGGCCGCTGCCGGCGGTGTGATCGGGCTCGTCGAGAACGGCGACCAGGTCCGAATCGACGTCGCCACCCGCACCCTCGAGATCCTCGTCGACGAGGAGACTCTCGAGACGCGACGCGCGAAGATGAACGCATCCGAGCGGCCCTGGCAGCCGGTCGATCGCCAGCGCACGGTGACCACCGCTCTGCGCGCATACGCCGCTTTGGCGACATCGGCGGACAAGGGTGCTGTTCGCTACGTCCCCTGAGGGCAGAGATCAGGTGAGCGGAACTTCGTAGCGCGCTACGAAGTTCCGCTCACGTGGTCGAGGCCCAGGTCAGCGGACGACGGGGTTGGCCCCGTTGAGGAAGATCCAGATGCACACGCCTGCGGCGATGCCGACCACGAGCGCGAGGAACGAACCGATCCGCGGGCGGGTGGCCCATCCACGTCGGCCGTCGAACGCGATGCGTCCCGGGCCGGTGAGGATGATTGCGGCTGCAGCGAAGCCGAGAACCGTCTCGTACTCGACGCCGCCGGTGCCGGAGAATTGCAATCCGGGCTCCACGGCCTGCTTGAAGCACCAGGCGTTGATGATCGTGGCCAGCACGGCCGCGCCGGCGAGTGGTGTAGCCAGACCCAGGATCAGCAGTGCTCCACCGAGAGTTTCGCCCACCGCGGCCGCGATCGCGAGTATCTCCGAGTAGCGGAATCCCGAACTCTCCAGCAGGTTCTGAAATCCGTCGAGGCCGGGGCCGTCCCACAGTCCGACGAGCTTCTGCAGTCCGTGACCGAGAAACACCGCTCCGATGGTGACGCGGAGGACGAACAGACCCAGGTCGGTGCTGCCGCGGCGTGCGGGAACCTCGACGGTCTCGGTACGAATCTCGGGCTCCGGGGCGACAGCCGCCGCAGGCGCTGCGGCTGCAGTGGTTCCGAGGTACTCGGTCGAGCGATCGGAGTACGCACCCGTCGACGTGCTGTCGGAGGTCGACGGGCGATCGGTCGGCGAATCGGCGAAGGCCGACGGCCGATAGGTCTGCATCTTCTCCGTGGGCTGAGCATCGGCCGAGCGTGCGTCGGACGACGACGAGTGCGGAAAGTCCAGTTCGTCGTCGGTTCGCGGCAGGCGGTCCGAGCGCTGAGCGCCGAATGCCGTGGTCGGCGCACCCGAGTCATCGGTGCGCTCGGACGCCGACGTCTCCGAGGTGGAGCGCGAGGGTGGAATCTTCTCCGTGGGATTGTCGTACGGGCTCTCGGCCGGTTCGTACGACGGATCCGGACGGTTGGGGTCGCGCGGTGTATCGGTCACCTCTCCACACTAGAGCCGATGTGCACTCCTCACCGACGTTGACGCTCACGGCCGCGTGGCGAGTCTCCCCCGACGTTCCGTAACGTTCGAAGCATGAAGCCGGTCGGAGCGTCGCCACGAACTGCAACCGCGGCCGTCGTCGCCTTGTCGATGACCGTTGCCCTGCTCGCCGGGTGCGCCCGTTTCGACGACTCGAACGCGACGCCGTTCACTCCCGCGCCGGAGGTGGGTGCGGCCGAGCTGGAGCCGACCACACCCAGCGAAACGTCGCCGCCGTCCGACCCGGGCGCACCGCCCCCGCCGTCCGGTCCCTGTGTCGACCCGGATTCGGCGGTGATCGCGACATGTCTGGACACCACGGGCGGGCTCGTCGCGCTCCCCGACGGACAGTCGGCACTGGTTGCCGAGCGTCGCACCGGCCGCATCATGGAGGTCGCTGCAGGCCGGACGCCGGTCGAGGTCGCTCGAATCGACGTCGACGGCACCGGTGACGGCGGCCTTCTCGACATCGCGCTGTCTCCGACGTACATCGAGGACGGGTTGCTCTACGCCCTCATCACCACGTCCGCGGACACCAGGGTGGTCCGACTCGCTCAGGGCGATGTACCCAAGGACATCCTGACCGGCATCCCCCGCGGCACGACGGGCAATCGCGGGGCAATCGACTTCTACACGCCGAACGAACTACTCGTCCTGACCGGTGACAACGGTGATCCGGCTGCGGCTGCGAGCCCGAACTCCCTGTCCGGCAAGTTGTTACGGGTGACTTCACTGTCGCCGACGACCAACCCACCGCGGCCGCAGATCGCACTGAGCGGCATCGGTACGGCGGGCGACGTCTGCACCGACGGCACCGGAAACATCTATGTCACCGACCGCACCGCGCTCGAGGATCGCCTGCAACGCATCGACGCTCTCGGCGCGGTGTTCAACCCTGTGTGGACGTGGCCGGACCGTCCGGGTGTTGCCGGATGCGCAGCGGGCGCAGGTGGAGTGGCTGTTGCACTCACAACGGCCGAAGCTGTTGCAGCACTGACCACGGACCCGAACACCGGAGCTGTCTCGGCCGAACCGACACTGCTGATCCAGGACGAATACGGCCAGTTGAACGGTGCGACGAGCTCGGCCGATGGACAGATTCTGGTGGGCACAATCAACAAGAACGGACCCACCGCCGGACCCACCGACGACCGCGTCGTCAAGGTGCCGTTCCCCGGCGGCGGCGGAGGCGGCTTCGACTGAACGAGAAACGACTGCGGCCGAGCGCATATCGCGCTCGGCCGCAGTCGTTTCTCTGTCGTGATCAGGGCTGGCCGCAGGCCTCGAGTACGAGTTCCTTGACGCGAGCAGCATCGGCCTGGCCGCGTGTCGCCTTCATCACCGCACCGACGATTGCCCCGGCAGCCTGAACCTTGCCGCTGCGGATCTTCTCGACCACACCGGGATTGGCTGCGAGCGCCTCGTCCACTGCGGCCTGCAACTTGGTGTCGTCCTTCTCCAGTACGAGATTTCGCGCGGCCATGACCTGCGCAGGCTCACCCTCACCCGCCAGCACCCCGTCCACTACCTGACGGGCACCGTTGTTGTTGAGCTTGCCGTCGGCAACCAACGCAGCCACCTCTGCAACCTGAGCCGGAGTGATGGACAGATCGGTCAGTTCGACGCCGGCGATATTGGCCTGCTGCGCCAGGTACGACACCCACCACGACCGCGCTGCTTGCGCCGACGCACCCGCCTCGACCGTCGCCGCGACGAGTTCGAGTGCACCGGAGTTCACCAGATCACGCATCTCCTCGTCGGAGACACCCCACTCCTTCTGAATCCGACCGCGGCGCAACCACGGCAGCTCGGGCAACGTCGTCCGAAGCTCCTCGATCCAGGCCGCATCAGGGGCGACGGGCGCAAGATCGGGCTCGGGGAAGTACCGGTAGTCCTCGGCGGTCTCCTTCTTGCGGCCGGCGGTGGTCGTTCCGTCCGACTCCTGGAAGTGCCGAGTCTCCTGCGTCACCTCTCCGCCCGATTCGAGAACCGCTGCCTGACGCCGCATCTCGTACCGAACGGCAACCTCGACGCTCTTGAGCGAGTTGACGTTCTTCGTCTCGGTGCGCGTGCCGAATTCGGTTGCCGTCTTCTCCATCAGAGACACGTTGGCATCGCAGCGCAACGAGCCCTGATCCATCCGCACATCGGACACGTTCAGCGACTTCAACAGGTCACGCAGCGCGGTGACGTACGCGCGTGCAACCTCGGGCGCACGCGCACCGGTCCCCGTGATGGTCTTGGTCACGATCTCCACCAACGGCACACCGGCACGGTTGTAATCGAGCAGCGAATGCGACGCCCCCTCGATGCGGCCGGTCGCCCCACCGACGTGCGTCGACTTACCGGTGTCCTCCTCCATGTGCGCGCGTTCGATCTCGACGCGAAACGTACTGCCGTCGTCGAGCAGCACGTCGAGGTAGCCCTCGGTCGCGATGGGCTCGTCGTACTGCGAGATCTGGTAGTTCTTCGGCTGGTCCGGGTAGAAGTAGTTCTTGCGAGCGAACCGCCCCCACGGGGTGATCGAGCAATTGAGCGCCAGCCCGATCCGAATCGCCGACTCCACCGCAGCAGAGTTCACCACCGGAAGCGCGCCGGGAAGGCTCAGGCACACCGGGCACACCTGGGTGTTCGGCTCGGCACCGAACTCGGTGGGGCAGCCGCAGAACATCTTGGTCGCCGTGCCCAACTCCACATGGACCTCCATGCCCAACACAGGGTCGAACTTGGCGAGCACATCGTCGTAATCGATCAAATCGACGGTTGCAGCAGTCATGGTCAGTAGTTTATGCACCGACTACCCGGGTCGTTCCTGCAGGCTCCACTCGCGCTACCCGAGTCGTTCCTGCAGGCTCCACTC
>CAUQEL010000015.1:0-142218 GCA_963517305.1 uncultured Rhodococcus sp. | reverse complement strand
GCCCGCCGTCACCCGACATCAGCAGTTACACCGGCCCGTGAATCAGCGGGGCTAAGCAGTGTTCCTTCGTCTGCGTCTGCTGCGAGAGAATCGGCGTCAACCTGCCCGGCGATCCCGATCGTCGTGAATATCTCGCGCCACTGGCGCAGCATGTCCTCTGCTGTGTCTGGTCGACTGTGCAGTGCGCGGGCCAGTGCGGACTGAAAAAAGGCAGTCAACTCCAGCCGAATCGCTGGGTCGAGCAGCTCGGTGGCGACGGCAATGTCGTCAAGTATGGCGGCGGGGTGAGCATTCGGGTCCATGCCATATTGAGGCGTCGAACCGGTCGCCATCTCGTACAGAACTACGCCAGCGCCATAGCGTTCGGCCGCGGTGTCGTACTGCTTACGGTTCTCCGTTCCCAGGAAGGGGTCGAGGTACGGGGGAGATCCCGCCTCGATGTTTTTGACGTCGACTCCTGCCATCGAAAAGTCGTACATCACGAGATGGGTGTCCGACGTGGGTGTTGGTTGCCAAACTCCGAGGTTCGAGGGCTTGATGTCGCGGTGCATCACGCCAGACCGCTCCAAGCCGACCACAGCAGCGAGCAGATCTGCCCCCCAGTGCTCGAGTTGGTCCAGTGATAGACCGCCGGACCTGGACGCCATCTGCTCGGCCAGAGTTGTGCGGCCGGCAAATTTTAGTACTAGAGCGGTATGGCCACCGATTTGTTCGACGCCGTGCAGTGTGACGACGCGCTCCTCGTTCTCCAACTTGCCGAGAACCTGGGCCTCCGCCCGGACTCGTTCTGCTGCATCTGAATTGAGTGCAACCTTCAAAACTCGCTCGGCGCCGACCTGCCTGTCGTCGACCAGCAGGCCAACCGCAGTGGAACCTGATCCGAGTCTGCGCTTCACTACGAAGCGTCCATTTCCAAGCTCGGTTCCGGGGGTTGCGGTCAGTGGGTCCGTGCCCTCGTCGCGCCCGAGGAGATCCTCGCGGACCGCGACGAGTTCGTCGATGAACTTTGCGACGCTGTCTGTCCTGCTTGCGGGGCTGCCATTTGTCGCCTGTAAGACGAATTGCCGAAGAGGTGTTGGAACCTGTGGCAGCTCTGCGGCGAGGTCGAGGCCGCCGTCCCTACGGAGGCGGTCGTGAAGACCACCGAGCTCGGAAGCAGGAGCAATACCGTCAGTGAAGATGAAGAAGGCCAACGCGCCGAGGCCGAAAACGTCGAGACGCGCGGGATCGGCGGGACGCATACCCTCCGGCGCAGCAAACGTGCGAGCGGATTCGTTGAGTGTCCCTGCCATCAAGCTCAAAGGACCCTCCGACAAGCGAGTGACGCCTGTGTCCGCGTTGGCGGGAAGAACACCTGCTGTGTCCCAGTCCAGAATCTGGACGGAAGATCTGCTGCCACGCTGTCTGATCGAAACTGCTCTTGGGTTCAGCGACCGATGCACGACTCGGTTTCGATGTGCGTACTGAACAATCTCTGCCAGCTGCGCGACCAGATCGAGTTGTTGTTCCATTGTCAGTGATCCGCGACGGTCAGCCAGCCACAAATCGAGCGGAACATCGTCCTTCGACGAAGGAAAAACCAGGCCGACACCTAGTTCAGCGTCGCTCACCAGATCGGTGGGAACTTGCAGACCTTCGTGCTTCAGACGCGCGAGCAACCTGAACTCATGCTCGACGGCACGCTTGCGTGCATATTCATCTGCGGCAGACGCACCCGGCCGCGGTATGTAAAACCGGATTCGCACGTGGCGTTCTGTGTCGACGTGGTGGAAGGCGGGCCAGTCTTGCCAGCCTTCGCCATCCGCTAGTGGGGTCTCGTCGATGATCCACGAACCAACCTCTCGTTGGCGTCGAGGCGCAAGGCCGATCACCTTCATCAGCTCCGCTATGAGGAGACCGCCCTCTTCACTCACCGGCGCTCGTGTGGCGGGGGCAAGGAGGCGTTGAGACAAGCCAGGGAGCCCACTGGACTGTTCGTCGCCGTCCCGCCCGTAGAGATTGATTTTCGAGTGCTCAGGCAGAGCGCACCGCGTGTCCGGGTGGTGGAGGTATACGAGCTCTTGAACGAATGGGAGAGCACCACGGGGTACCGAGCCGGCGCGCTCGCTAAGTGTGTCCCGCAGGAGCGACGCGAAGCGTTGCGCTTTTCGGCGAGCCAGGAGGAGTGGGGAGTCTTCTGACCTGCGACCATCGCGTGACCACACATGGTCATTGCCCTTGATCGTCCCTCGGTAGTGCTTGAGTTCGACTAGGTAGAGAGTGTCTCGGGCCAACACCAGCAGGTCGACCTCGTGCCACCGGCCAGACTTGTCCCGGAACTCGAAGTTCGACCACGCTCGGAAGGGCGTTGCGTCGGGTAGGAGCGTCTTAACCGTCTCGAGCCCCTCCTGCTCATGTTTGAACTGTGAGGGTGACACCTCGATCCATCGTCCGTCTTTCACACCACTCCTACTCCGTTGTAGCGGCGGAACCGTTCACCCGACCGTGCGGTCCCATCTGTCACGTTATCGAACCCACCCTTAAAAGTTCGCAAGACGCATGAGGTTTGAGCGTCACTGCAGGTTGCGGTGTCACTGAAAGCGTCCCGGAGGGTGTTGGTGCGCGCGGTCACTCCCATCGAGTCCCCGGTACTGCAGCGACTTGCTCTTGAGTTTCGCCCGCAGCTGCGAGCTCATCGGCCTGGCCCAGTTTGCCCACGACGTCCTCGGCGGAGCTCAGCTTCGTCCACCTGCGGTCTTCACCGTCGGACCCTCCCAGCTCATGGGCAGCATGACTCACAGACGGGATAGCCCGGTTCACTGGGGATGTGCTCACGAAGCGACTGGCAAGTCTCTTTAATGAAACACCCGAGAGCCTTTTTGAGATGAACAGAACGTACCCATCAAGTCAACCAAGGAGATCGACATTTCTGGTACTGACCTCATCTACGGTGTCCAAGCAGACCACTTGATCTTCATCGAGCGGTCCCTTGCCCACGAACTCGTATTGCTCCGGACCGGAGTGCCAACGTGGGGGACAGCGAGAACCATGCTCAAGCCATCCCGGTGGAACGAGATTACGGAAATACTGGCCGACGCAGAAATCGACTTGCCTCAGGATGACCAGGTGTTCGCGCTGGACGATATCCCTGGGTACGTAGACGGCGACTGGCCTGAGTGGCCAGCACAACTGATGCTGAAACTTGTACCGAGTGCCATCGCCGACAGGTATGGCAACAAGGTTGACAGCGTCTTCAACGGAACGTTCCTAGAGTTCGACGCTGCTGACGAGGAAAAAATCGTCGCCGAGATGAATGCCACGGGTTTCACGTGCATCAGGGATGACGGCGTTGTCGCAACCGCCAGTGGGTTCTGAGTCGAGGGTGCAGTTGATGTGTCAGCCATGACTAGGGAGCCCTGAAAGAGGCTTGCCCAAGCGGTGTCTCGGGCGGAAACCGGAGCAACGCCTGTCAAGATCGGGGTCGCCGGGCCCACCTCGCAACACAACTCGACATGCGACACCGTGACTCGCAGAGCGCCGCGGACTCGCCAGCGTTCAGGTCCTGCCTTTGAATTTTGCTGACAGTAAGCTCGCGACACCTGCATTGAACCTCCGCTTCCATCGAGGCTCCGCTGAGAGCTACTGATCGACGACCCACCGCGTTTGGAAGAAATGCAGACGAACCCTTTACTGCTGGGGCGTTGGGGCATGTTTCGCGAACTCTAGACTTGGGACGAACCCCGAAGCTCACGGCAGCCCGCAGGTCAGGTTGTGATGATTAATGCGGATCCTCAGGCGGATTTAGCGTCACAGGCGTCAGTCGGAAGTGGTGACCCTTGACCGGGCAATCGACGAACGACGGAATCGGCATACCTGCACACTACTGAGTATGGGAAAACCTGTTCGTGATCTGATTCCATTGATCATCGAAGCCCCGGGTCGCGTCCCGAAATATCGAATCCTTGCGTCTGAGGGTTATGGCATGCGTTTATCGACAAACTGTTTGAAGAAGCACAGGAGATTCGTGACGCAACGCCGGAGAACAGGCCCGAAGAGCTAGCCGACGTCCTCAAGGTCGTCCGAGCGCTGGCCGCACATCTGCGGCTTACAGACACGACTCTGAACGCAGTACCTGCTGACCAGCGGTCAGAACGCGGTGGATTCGAGCAGCGGATCTGGCTCGAGTAGCCGCTTTTGACATCGCTACGTTGGTCAAGCACCGGACGCGGACGGTGATTGTCGGACATGATGTAAGGGTGGGAAACGATCTGTATGGCCGACTCTCCGACGCTGTCACCCGAGCGAAAGGGGATCGCCCACTTCGGCTCGTCACCGTCATCGTTCCCAGTCGAGGTGCTATCCGAGACGTTCTGCAGTACCTTGCCCGGCACGGCGGGGTGGCCAACACTCGAGTCCTGACACTCGATCTGGCTGTCGAAAAGCTGGCTACCCCCGCAGCGGCACCCCTTGTGCCACTGCCGTTCCCGTATCTCGCCGCGTCAGTGCAGAAGGTGCTCGCCGACGAGCCCGGAGTGTTCGTGGATGTTGCAGATCAGCCCATCACCGCCGAAGCTCTAGCCGCTGCCTCGCGCACGCTCGGTGCGGTAGCTGACCCATCGCCCGCCGAAGCGACTCCTCTCGTGCGAGACATGCTCCGTGTCCACACTGCCGCCACCGCCGCGCACACCGATACGCACTACCTTCCGCACGAGGCATACGCCGCCGCAACATCGCGCATCGATGAGCTGGGTGAGGTGGTGGTGTTTCTCCCGACAGCAGCGGACGCCGGAGCGTCGCAGTTTCTCGAAGCTCTTACGAACCTTGGTCAGCTGATTGAAAGCGATGTTGAACCGCTCGGCACCATGGTGATTCACGCTTCCGACGCCGACGACGAGGTTCGGTCGATCACCAGGCTTGTCCGGCAGCATCTCTCAGCTGGAGTTCCGGGACACCGGATCGGTCTGTTCTTTGCGAACTCCGATCCTTACCCACGTTTGATCCACGAGCACTTCGGCAGCGCAGGAATCGAATTCGCTGGCGAGCAGTGCCACACCATGAGACATCGGCCGGCCGCACGATCACTACGTCGACTACTCAGTATCGACACAGACTCCACGCCTCGACGCGAACTGCTGTCGATCCTGTCCGAACGCGTCGTGACCTGGTACTACGGAACTCCTATCGCAGCTCTTCCACTTCGGCGCGTAGAGCGACTGACTCGCGCAAGGATAAAGATTGTCGGCGGCTCCGATTGGGAAAGACTCACAGAGCTGGACCCTGAGGACCGGGACGCCAACGTCGCCACAGCGTTGCACTCCTTGGTGATCACCCTCCGCGATGATCTCAATGCGGTCGCAAGTGCCGCGACATGGTCTGAAGCATCGCGATGCGTGATCGACGTCTTAGGGCGCTACTTCAACGGCCGGTCGAAACACTCAGATGATCCAACCACCAATGACTTACGTGCTTTGACGACGATCTGCCTCGAGCTCGGCGAGCTGGACGGCGTGGCACCGCCGCCGAACCTGTCGGGAATCCTCAATGCGATCTCCGTGCGAATCGATGCTGTGCCGGAGACAGTCGGAACCACAACATCCGCTGTCACCGTCGGCCCACTCTCTGCCGGCGCAGGACGAGACCTCGATGTATGCATTGTGGTCGGGACAGCCGAGGGGATTTTCCCTGCCACACGGCGCGAGGATCCGCTGCTGCCGAGCGCTCACGTCGGCGGCACTCTCGCTGACGAGCTTCAGCAACAGAAGTCGCAATTCCTGGCCACGCTGGCGTCTGGACAGAAGCACCGCATCGTGTCCTTCCCTCGCGGGAGTATGCGCGGGGGAGCGGAGAAGGTGCCGTCGCGCTGGCTCATGCCCACGCTCGATGCCCTGTCCGGACGGAAGATCGGCGTCGTCGACTGGCAGAAGCAGACAGCCGACGTCGAGTCCATCGTCACGGTCGAGTCGTTCGACGTCTCGACGCAGACCGTCGATCATCGCATCGGCGTCGGTGCAGCCTCGGAGACCGAATGGCGTCTGCGCGCACTGGCAGAGCACGCAGCAGATGACCGCCGGGGTGCCCTGGATGACTCGATTGTCAACGCGGGGATGGAACTTCGCAGCGACAGACTGAAGGGCAAATTCACCCGCTTCAACGGCAACGTTTCCCACATCGAGAACGCCGTCACGTTCTTCGATAAACCGGTGTCGGCGAGCAGGCTCGAAGACTGGGTGGCGAGTCCGTACCGCTTCTTCGTCAAGACAGTCCTCGGCGTCGACACACTCGATGACCCCGACGACGCCGCGCAGCTCGATCCGCTGACCCGCGGCAACCTGATTCACCTCTCCCTCGAGCGCTACGTCCAAGGAACGATCGACGGCGTCGACGCAACTCTCGAGCACCTCATCGAGGTCTCCGAAGAGGTCCTGGCCGACGCCCGCGTCGACGCTCCCGGATGGCTGCCGCAGCTGTGGGAGAAAGACAGCAGCATCATCCGTCGTGAACTCGTCGAGTGGTTCGAGCTCGACCGAACCGACCGCGAAACGGGATGGACGCCAATGCACGTCGAACAGAACTTCGGCGTCGAACCCGATGTCGTGGTGCTCGACCTAGCCGGCGAGAAGATCGCGTTCGCCGGGAAGATCGACCGGATCGACCGGCATACCGACGGCCGAATTCGGGTGACCGACTACAAGTCCGGTCAGGCGACGTCGTACAAGAAGCTCTCCGGATCCGAGCCGACCGACGGCGGTACCAAGTTCCAGCTTCCCGTGTATGGACTCCTGGCGCTGACGATGGGTGACGACGTCACGACGCGCTACTGGTTCGTCAACCACAAAGCGAGGTACGAGACGATCGGCTATCCGCTCACCGATGCCGCGGTCGAGGTGTTGAAGGCAGACATCTTTCGGGTGCACCGGATGATTCGAGCCGGGTACTTCCCGCCGCGTCCACCGGACAGTTTCTGGGCCAACCCGCTGATCGACCTCATCGGGACAGCCGGACTGGAACGAGCATGGTCGAGTCTGCGAGACGTGCCCGAGCTCGCCGACTACCGCGCGAAGTACGGAGACTGACATGGCAAACCAAGACACCCTTTTGGTCGACCGCGTCGATCGAACACGCATCGCAACCGACACCTCTGCAACGCTGTTCGTCGAAGCCGGCGCAGGAAGCGGCAAGACGCACTCACTCGTCGAGCGCATCTGTCACCTCGTACTCGTCGATGGGATAGAACTCGACCGCATCGCAGCCATCACGTTCACCGAGAAGGCTGCGGCCGAACTTCGCGAACGAGTCCGCACACATCTCGCGTCCTTCTCCGGTGATGCTGCCGAGAAGGCGATGGAGCAGATCGATACAGCGGCGATCGGGACGCTGCATTCGTTTGCCGCACGCATCGTGAGCGAACATCCGCTGGAGGCGGGGGTGCCGCCGCGTGTGGCCGTCGTGGATGCCATGGGTTCGCAGCTCTCGTTCGAGCGCCGCTGGCGGAGAATGCGGGCTGCGCTCTTCGCCGATGAACACGCCGCGCCCAGCGGCCTCACCGACGCACTGCGCATCATCCTGGGCGCAGGAGCGTCACTCGATCAGGTACGTATTCTCGCGGACGCTCTCGATCGAAGCTGGGACAGATTGGTCGTCGCCGACGTTGCCCCGACGATGGCCGCCGCGAATATCGATGCTCTCCTGCGTGCTGCCGATGAGGTGGTCGATTCTGGAGTTGACTGCTCCGAGCAGTCCGACAAGCTGGCCATGCGGTTGTCCTCGATCGCAGAGTGGCGAGTCGCTATGGCAGACGCCCGGTCCTCCACAGCCTGGATCGCACTCGCGGCGGAATGCCCGTCGAAAGGCAGCGGCGGCAAGGGATCCAACTGGGTCGGCGGCGCTTCGCAGGTCAAGCAGATCAAGAACTCGATCGACGACTTGAACGCTGCGGCCACTGCCGAGAGGACTCGGTATGTCGCGTCAGCTCTGGCGATCGTCGTGCATCATCTTTCCCGGGTGATTGTCGACGAGGCCGCCGAGCGTCGTCGACGGGGTGAGCTCGAGTTTCACGATCTGCTTGTCTACGCCCGAAACGTGCTGCATCATGACGACGTTCGTCGGATCGTCCACAGCTCCTATCAGCGGATCATGCTGGACGAGTTCCAGGACACCGACCCTCTGCAATTGGAGATTGCCCGGTTGATCGTCGACGGTCCGGATGAGTCGGGCCGGTTGTTCACGGTGGGGGATCCGAAGCAGTCGATCTATAGGTTCCGCCGCGCAGATATCGCGTCGTACATGGCGGCGCGTGATGCTACGGACACCACAGACGTGGTTCGACTCACCACGAACTTTCGATCCACGAAACCTGTTCTGCGTTGGGTGAACTCGGTGTTCGGGTCCCTGGTCGTCCCCAACGCCTATGTTCAGCCCGACTACACGCCGCTCGATCCAGCACCTGGCCGACCGGAATGGTCCGTCGGAACAGAGTGGGGTCCGGCACCATTCGTCTTCGAGGGCTCCGGTGACGCCGTCGACGACGAGCACTTGTTGACTGCCTCGGAAGTGCTGCGCGCCCGGGAATCACGGGATGTCGCGCGCATTATCGCGACTGCGCTCGACCAGGGGTGGCAGAAGGAGGCCGGCGGGTTCGGCGAATACACCCATCGGCCAGTGACCCTGAGCGATATCTGCATCCTCATCCCGTCGCGCGCAGTACTGCCGTTTCTTGAGAAATCTCTTGATCACGTCGGTATCGAGTTCCGTTCCGAGGCATCATCGTTGGTCTATTCGACGCAGGAGGTCCATGATCTGCTCGTGACCTGCCGCGCTCTGGCAGATACTGCGAACGAAGCTGCGGTTGTTGCTGCACTGCGGACGCCGCTGTTCGGTTGCGGGGACGATGATTTGCTGCGGTGGAAGGCAGCGGGAGGACGGTGGGACTTCTTCTCTGACGCACCCGCGGGTCTGGAAGATTCGCCGGTCGCGGCGGGACGTGCGTATCTGAAGTCGGTATGGTTCGAGTTGGGGTTGTTGAGTCCTGGCGCGCTGCTGAGTCGTTTGGCTGCCGATCGTCGGGTGTTCGAGGTGTCGATGGATTCGCCACGGCATCGGGATGTGTGGCGTCGACTGCGGTTCGTCATCGATCAGGCGCACGCGTGGTACGGCGAGGACGGCGGCGATCTGAGGGATTACCTTGCGTGGGCACAAACCCAGCAGGACGAGAACGCGCGCGTCACCGAAGCGGTGTTGCCCGAGGTCGGGGTCAATGCTGTCCGGATCATGACCATGCATGCCGCGAAGGGACTGCAGTTTCCGATGGTCATCGTTGCGGGAATGAGCGGTGGGTTCCGAACGACGTCCGATCCGGTGGTGTGGGGTGATGACGGGACGATGCATCTCAATGTATGCGCTGCAGTGCAATCCGTTGACTACACGAGCGTCTCCGCTATCGAGAAGGCGCACACAGAGGCCGAACGCGTCCGTCTCCTGTACGTGGCGTGTACGCGAGCGGAGAGCTTCCTTGCTGTGTCGGGCTATGTCGGTGCGAAGGGGAGTTGGGGCAAGACTGTGGCTGCGGGCACCGCAGGCGTTCCCAATGTCGTCCCCGATCTGATCGAGCCAGTGCGGGTCGAGGACGGCGGTCAGTCGAGTTCGGTTGCGTTGCAGAGCTGGGACGAATGGCAGGCTGAGACTGCGAGGGTGGCTGAGATCTCCGCGCTGCCGTCGACAGTGTCCGCGACGCAGATTGCGCATCCTGTTCTGCCTGTGCACGAGGCAGTGTTGGCGGAGTACCGGTCGGCAGGCCTTGTCTTCCCTGCGAGCTCGATCGAGGTGGTTGCGCCACTGGTCGGGTCTGTCGAGAGTGGCACGACGCTGGGTATCGCATTGCACGCGCTGTTGGAAACGGTGCCGCTCGATGCGGCTCTGGATTCTGAGTTCGACGAGAAGGCCCGAAGCGCGGGCACTTTGGCGGGTTTGGTCGATCTCGATCGGTTCGTGCTTCTGGCGAAGTCGGTGTTCAACTCTGAGCCTGTGAAGCGGGCTGCAGCGCGCGAGCATTGGCAGGAGATGCAGCTCGCGGGCATGTCTCCGGACGAGACCATCGTGGTCGAGGGAATCGCGGACCTGGTGTATCGCGAAGACGACGGGTCGCTGGTGATCGTGGACTACAAAACCGATGTGGGGGTGACGGCAAAGACGCTGGAGGCCTACTGGACTCAGTTGTCGGTGTACGCGGACCTGCTTGGACGGGCGACGGGGGAGCAGGTTAATCGGCTAGCGCTGGTGTTTGCGAGAACGACGTCGGCTGAGACGCTGGAGCGGGCTAGATAGTCTCGAACTCGGAAGTGTCACAATGGTTTCGAGACACCGGGTCGTGGAAGAGCCGCGAGTCCGAAACTCCTCGTACTTCTTTGTCAGGTGACCACCGCCGGGCGCGAACAGCCACATCGCCGCGCGAACTACCATCCACCGGGTACGCCACGACCCTCGCCCCGAATGCCGATCCTGTTTGCTCGCTGGGTGCCCGCAGTATCGCTCGAGCTCGTGTCTGTCTCGGGTGATCAAGCCCAGAGAGTCACGACACATTCGCAACTCTTTAACATTCGACTTTCAAATGTCAGCCCAGACACGCGACGCTCGCAGCGATAGTCGTGGCAAGAAAATCTACGACGGCACGAGGCCGCCCGTGTCGGCGACCAACGTCGTTGGGATCGAAGAGGATGCGCCTCGAGCGGGGGTCGAGCGTCAGCTGGCAGCGATCGAGCACCCACTCGGCGGGTGTCAGCTGTCCGATGCACACGGTGTGCGCGGTGCCGGGAATGCCCGAGATCGTGCAGTGCTCGTTGAATTGGACCGCTGAGTGGTCACTTTCGCGCAGGAACTTCAGTTTGGAGATCCGCCAGTGAGTCCAGCCTCCGGTCTGCACAAATCTCGAAACTTCTTCGTCGAGGGCGATCGGCGCGCTCCGCTCGAACTCGGCGCGAAACATCTCGAACTGCTTCAGGGCAGTCGGGTTCAGATCGAAGCGAGGTGAGCTCAGAACTCTGTCGAGAAAAATCTGACCGAACAGTTCGTCGACTGCCTGCCGACTCGGTGATGTTGCCGTGGTTACGAACCCTAGTAACCCGGTATGCACAGTCACGATCAAGAGCCTGTGGAGGACACGGCAGACAGCAGGGCTCCGCTCGCCCAGACCGATCGCAACGGTGGATCCATTCATTCTTGTAGTGGACGATGACCGACTCTGAGATTATTGGTCGGAAATCGGCGTGGGAGGAGTTGAAATGGGACGAGTCCTGCTTCATACGGGTAATCCGAAGGCCGGTGCGCCCCGGACGACCAGGGTTTCGCAGCCCCGTACAGTTGATCCGCGCACTCGATCTGCGCCGTGCACTTTTTGTGGACGAAAGGCTGCTTCGCGATCGGTGGCACGTCGATGTAAGCGTTGCCATGGACTGGAGTTGGTCATTCAGGGAGCAAAGGGCTACATAGCTTCCAATAAGCTTCGACCGCTTGACAACTCGATTTCGGGTACATCGAAAGCGGAATCAAAGCACCGAAAAGCAGCGGCCTCGGCGCAGAAGACCCTGAAAGATCTGAAGGTCGCGCGGGCGACTCCTAAGCCTTCACCGAAGTCGAAAACCCCGAAACCCGGTCCCACAGCTGAGGCCGAACGTGTTGCGGAGCTTCATCGTGCCCTCGACAGTCTTGACACAAGAATTTCGGCATTGGTTTCAGCCTCGAACGTCGGTGATGACGAAACGCGGATTGCGACCTTGCGGAGGCGTCGCGATCGATACTCTTCGCAGATTGCCGGGATACGTTCGCAGCAGTGAGGTTCTTGGCGGGCGCCTCGCCAGGTGTATGCCGGTATCCGGGGACCCGCCACAGCGACATCGTCGCAATCTATCGTGACTGGCCGTCGCTGACTTTCGGGTCGGTTGGGTAGGTGAACTTCACGTCGTCCCGGGCGCGCGACTGGCCCCCCGAATGGGTCAGTGAGATGCTCCCTTTGGTCCCGCGGCACCATCCAAGTACTCTAACCACTTGGCGAACTTTCGAGCTCCGTTGATTGCCGTTTGGTCGCGCGGTCGAGGGTTAAAGTGCATGACGTCGTTCCTTAGTCGCCGCATTTCATCCAGAGCCTGTACGAAAGTCTTCCGATCGACCAAAGAGGTCAGCGATTGCCAGTTCGATTCGGGCTCAAACAGTTTCATCATCTCACCGATGGTCAAACCGGACGCATCAACCACCTTCTTTCGACGTTCCGGTGAATCGTGAACCACATCCTTGATGGTATCGGTCGAGAACCACTTATCGATCAGCCGACGCAGCCGCCTCTCGGTCTCGCCGATCAGCAAGAAGGGGCCCGCCAGCAGCTCGAACTGTTGGCTCAGGTCGGAGGTTGTGACGATGCCGGTTACCCGCTTCGTGTTGTCCTCCACGAATACGTACCCGGACTCGATGATACGGGGAATGGACGCAAGAAGGTCGGCTGTTAAAGCGACGGTCGCAGCCGGTGCAAGCACGCTGCTCACAGTGTCAACATCGCCGTCGAGCCGGCCCTTCGCGATGGATTCCCAGCTGATGACGCCGACCAGCGCGCGTTCACTTTTCATCACGGGTAGCTGCGAAAAGTCATGGCGATGCATGAGTGACCTTGCCTTGATCACGCTCTCGTCGGGCCGTACACGCGTGACCCCAGCGGTCGCGGATTGCAGACTCGAGACGGTCAGCGACACATCCTCGGTGTCTGTCGAGGTTGGCCCGGGTTCCCAATCATCGGTACTGGGCTCGCCAGGCGCAGCATGAGCGATCAGTTTGATTTCCGTGTCGATCCAGCTGACATCGAACGACGGTGACGCCTGTAATCCGTACGCTGCGAGGTCCGACGATATGGACTGAACCGTCTCTGCGTCGCGGCGCTTCGCTCCCCACCGGCCGAGCAAGTCCCTGATAGTCAGCGTCACTGCGTTGTCCGCAGACCTACTCGCGGCGTCGGTGAGGAACTCGTCCAAGGTCATGCTGCACTAAACCTTTCGATTGAGGTGAGTCGTGGAATGGGAGTCAGGAACCGCTCGAGTAAAGATCACCGACCTGCATCATTCGGCTGGTGCGTAGCGCGAGATCTAGGCAAAACCGGAGCCGTTCGACGGTCTGCTCGGTGAGGCGCTTCTGATTGAACTGAGCCAGCGTCTGTTGGAAAAGTTCCCGCTGTGCCAGAGCGTTGCCGTCGGCCACAAACATCATCGCATTCGCAATCTCTTCCGGGCTGATCTCTGGGAGTGGTCGATTGATTCCCGTCTGAGTGATGCGGAACCCTCGCCACGACTCGGAGTCCAACCCTGCCGGCCAGACGAAGTCGCCGCCCAGGCCACTGCGGAGCAGCTCGCCGGGAATGCACCGCTCTATCAACTCTTTCCGAGCGGCTCGCAAGCGATCGAAGCCGAAACGAGTGCCGATCTGCCGACACAGCCTGTCTACTTCGATGGGGCCCTCGATCTCCACAACAGCACGTATCGCGTCGACGATGGTTGCGCGAACGCTGGGAGACTGGTCCCGCTCGAGGTCCTCACGTCCGCCGAGACGCGTGGTCGGTGCCTCCAGATACAGCGCGGCCTTCTCGTGGATGTCGCGCGTGCTGGACAGTCGTATCTGATGTTGCTCCTCGATGGCACTCGCGATCCTGGCGTACTCGAGATCCGGTTCCACAGGCTTGGGCACGTTCTCGAGCTCTATGTCCGCAGAGACCTCCAACTCTGTGTCGGGGGTGTCGAGGGCGGCAATCTCGGCCAGCTCGTCGATGGACGCTTGCCAGTCCTCGGCGTCGGATTCACGACGTGCTGCGCGTTCTTCGTCTAACTGTGCTGCGCGGGCAACGGCGTCGGAAATACGATCGAGAACTGCGTTCGGGTTGTCGATCCACTCCGGCAGCCAGACACGAACCAGACCGCCCCACCCCATCATCGACTGGAGGAGTAGGGGAGTCATGTCCCTGTCGGAAACGGTAGGGCGTTTTGCCCATTGTGGTCCGTCTGTCAGCACCGCTACTTGCCAATGAGCACTGCCCGATTGACGGACAACAAGATCGAGCACGAAGTCGGACAACCCGTATCCGGGGCGTACTTCGTAGCCGCGTTCGATCAGGCTCTGACCGAGCGAGCGTAGGACGGCGTCGACCGACTCCCACCGAACGTCGGTCTCAGTGACTTCACCGAGCTGCGCGGTCCGTTCCAAGTAGCCACGCAGATGTGCCATACCGACGGAGTTCGTTCGGTTCAGGTCGATATCCGCTGGATCAAACGAGGTGAACACGATGACCTTGCGCCGCGCCCGAGTGATGGCCACGTTCCACCGCTTCTCACCACCGGCTCGGGTGAGCGGACCGAAATTGAGTACGAGCTTGGAGTCACCTGGCTTCTTGGAGAACGCCGTCGAAAACAGAATGACGTCCCTTTCGTCGCCCTGCACGTTCTCCAGGTTCTTTACGAAAAGGCCGTCTTCTTTGTCTTCTCTGAGCTGCTCCGCCACCAGGGGGTCTCGGCATTCCTCCAGAAGATCGCGTACGAGAGTCTGCTGCTGGGTATTGAACGTGACGATTCCGATGCTCTCGTTGGCCGTTTGCGCGTTCGCAAGTCGCCTACGCACCTCCCCAACGATCGCTTCAGCCTCGACGAGGTTGGTTCGATGGCGTTGTTTGGTGTTCTCGCGATTGAAATGTCCCTGTACGCGACGCCATTCGACGCCGAGCGACTCGTCCCCGCCCGGTGTGGGCAAGCTGGCCAGGCGGCCTTCGTAATATTTTTCGTTGGAGAACGCGATCAACGACTCGTCCTGGCTCCGGTAGTGCCACGACAACCACTGGCGTGGGATCCCGGATTCGACGGCTTCGGAGAGAATGCTGTCGAGATCTTCTGGAACTACTTCCTCGTCGTCCAAAACGTCGTCGCCGTCGCCGGCCGTCGCTTTGCCTACGGCGGTCGGTGGCATCTGCTGCGAATCGCCGACGATGACACCCGACCGACCACGTCCCAGGGCACCGACTGCTTGGGGGACGGTGACTTGCGATGCTTCGTCGAACACGACCACATCGAACGTCACTGTCCCTGGCGGGACGAACTGTGCCAGCGAGGTCGGGCTGACAAAGAAGCACGGCGTTGCTGACACGATGTGGTCCGGGTACCGAGTGATCAATTGGCGGAACGTTTGACCGCCACGCTTCGCATCGAGCAGGCGACGGAGCTTGCCCACCTCATCGGTCAGCTGCCCTGCTTTGAACGGCCTGCGTCCCAACAGAAGTGATCGAAGTGCCACCACTTGCTCTTTACGTTGAGCGTCGGCCGCAGCAGAGAAATCGTCGACCTCGCCATAGCGCTGCTCAGGATCGAAGTGGACCAGGCCGGCTCGCCGCCGGCGTTCCTGTGCTGAGGTCGCAGCTACACCGCGAATGAAGGACAGCTCGGCGTCCGACGACGAAATCGACCCACTGAGCAACTGATCGACGAAGCCTTGCAGGCCAGCCAACCTGAGCGGGTCCAGATACGAAGTCGTCGAGGAATATTGCTGAACCGTGTGGATGCCGTCGATACTGAGAGAAGAGACCCATCGCCGGCAGTCCTTGGCCAACTTCTGAGGCCAAGGATCGTCGCCGAGCCAGCGGGCGAACGACTCCGGGGTTGTGCCGAGCGCAGCAATCCACTGCGTCCACCCCGCGGCGAGCGAGCGCACTGTTGCAAGATCGGTCTCCGGAATCGACCCACATTCGACGATGAAGGACCACAACGCCGGATCGTTCCGCCGCAGCGCAGACGTTTTCTCGACGTGCTCGATAAGTGGCTGCAGTTGAACTGCAGCGTCGGGGTCGAACGGGCTCCACCATTGCGGTGCGAAGTCGAGCAGAAGGTCCGTCATGCGCCCGGTGACGTCGAGAGCGTCGGACCGCGCGCCCGGAAGTGTCTGCAAGAGAGGCAGAGCCTGCTCTGGGGTGAGTGACACGCCAGGAGCGACTAGAGACGCGGTCAGGTGATGGAAGGCCTCGACCCGCTTCTTCTTGCCGAAGAGCCCGTGGGTTGCTTCGGTCGCGGCCACAACTACGGGCTCGATTTCGCCGGTGGCGACGAACAAGGGCGTAAAGGTGTCGGATACCGCCCGCACGGAATTCTGAAAATCGTTGATAGAACGAAGAAGAGCGTCTCGCTCGCCATCCCAGTCCCTGCGAGATGGTTTGTCCAGCAGCTCAATTGAAGGAGCAGGAAACCGAGACAGTTGTTCGGCTTTGTCCGCCATTGTGTGGAGGGACGCTGCGTCGGTCGCCCGTTCGAGCGCGCCACGCGCGAACGCGGACGAGTGCGCAGAAGCGAGGTCTCGGTCCATTCCGGTGGCGAGGGTCAATAACGTCGATTCGGAGATCGCGTCGTCGAGGGTCCCGACCAGGTTCCATTCGTTATCGGTCGTCGGACGAGCGGTCCGCGCGGATCGAGCGAAGAGTCGTAGAGAGTGTTCGATGTCGGCGATGGGAACGGCCGGCTGCGCGACGAAGCTGTGGGGGATGTCCGCTGAAGGTCCGTCTGGTAGGCCCATCGCGGTGTCGGTGGCCGACCACATGGACAGGCCCGCTCCGTTGGTGTCGTGCAGGACTTTCGGATACTCCGCGAGCGGCGCGTGTCGCGAACGCATGGTAGCGAGGCTGGCTTGCCACAACCGCTCGTTGTAGTGTGCGTCCAGATCGATGGCCTTCTTCAGCTGGTCACGAATGGCTTGTGGTCGCTGGTTTTTGCCGTGTAGATCAAGTGTGAAATCGGATAGGCCAATCTTCTCGAGTCGTCGCTTCACCACATCGAGCGCTGCCTGTTTTTCGGCGACGAACAGCACCGACTTCCCCTGCATGAGGGTGTGGGCGATCAGGTTGGTAATCGTCTGCGACTTTCCCGTACCAGGAGGACCTTCGAGTACGAAGCTGTGTCCATCGGCCGCGAGTGCTACGGCGCGTAGCTGGGATCCGTCCGCCGGAATGGGAACGGGCACTTCGATCTCTTCGACCGGCACATTGTCGAGATCCTGCCCCTGCGGGCGGGCGTTGTCGACGAAGGACTCGCCGGCGGAGTGCACGAGGTGGTGCACGATCGGGCTCTTCTGCAATATCTCCCAGTGTTCGTCGAGGTCCTTCCACATTCCGAAGGTGCCGAACTGGCAGATCCCGAGTGATGTGCATTCGTCGATGCGGAACGACAAGTTGTGCTCGACCAACGAACCCCGGATCTGCTGCAGAGCTAGATCGATGTCGATTCCCGAGTCGTCGGTCGGCGGGCTCTCCAGCGCAGGGATGGATGCGTTGTGCTTCAGACGTAGCCATTCGACCAGGCAATAGTTTGGGTTGGAGGTCTCCGACGAATCGATTGCGACCTTGAACGGTGCATTCCCGGTGCCTCCCGTGATTTTGACCGGAAGCAGAAACAGGGGAGCTCGTGCCTCGCGTCCTGTGGACGTGGTGTGGACGAGCGCACCAAAAGTCAGATAGAGATTGGCCGATCCGGTCTCCTCGAACATCGTTCGGGCCGACCGTTGCAAACTCTTGAGCTGAGTCGCGTACTTCGCCTTGGTGACAGCGGCATAAAGCTTCTTACTCTTCTGCAGGTATTCCAGCAGCACATCGTTGTCGATGTTCTGCGCCAGCCGCGCACCCCGGAGCTCGTGGATGTCGCTGATCTCGTCGCTAGGCATCAGCTCGATAGCGACGTTGGTGTGAACGAGGTCGTCGAGAATCGCCAATCCAGACTTCGGAATGTGGAGATCGATGACCTCCTTGGCAGCTTTCAGATTCAGCAGCCTGTTTCGAGTGCTGAGGTCCAGCAGGGATCGTTTCCACTTCTGTACGCGAGCCGGAGAGTTATCGGTGGGGTCGAACACTGCGTCGTGCTCAGCGGCAGCTCGGACCAGATCGGACGGAAGCTCGATGCTGGCCGCCTCTGCGTCGGAGTTGTCGTCGGCCGTCTCGATCACGACGTCGTCGTCGGTAAGAAGGGGCCGGATACCGTCTTTGCGCGCCGTCGTCACCGCCGTGACACCCAACAGTATCTCCGGGGACGCGAAGTGTCGTCGAGCCGTGGCGACTGCATTGGAGAAAGTCCCGGTCCGTGCGGTGTCGTAGAACTGAGCCTCGACGGGGACGACTGTGTTCGATTCGACCAGGTTGACCATCGTGTTCGTATCGGTCACCGTGGCGCTCGCGAGATTCGTCTCATCACGCATGAAGCCTGCGAACGCGTGACCTTGCTTGAGCCACAGCACAGGACGCAGCCCAGCGGCTTCGAGGCACGCAGCGTACGTGACTGCCAAATCGATGCAGGTGCCGAACCTCTCCTCGAGCACCTGCGCTGTAGTGCGAATCTTCTGGCCGGACTGCTCGAACGAAGCAGGCGGGCTGATGTATCGAATGACCTTGGATCGGAGGGCTTCGTAGATCGCGCCTGCTATGTAGGCGGCGCGCTCCGGCCCGGACTGATATCCACCCAGCGACGAGTTGCCGGTCTGCTTCTCCAGGAGTGTGCTGGCGATGGCGAGGACCGACGAAACTGCCCGAGTGTTGGGCTGCACGAACGCGGCCAAGGACGAGAAATAAACCGGTGCGTTGAACCACTCGTTGTGTGCCAGAACCCTGATTGGCACCTTGAGCTGGATCGGTCGACTCCACAAATGCTTGACGCTCACGTAGATGGTCGCCGGATAACTCTCGTTGAGTTCCTGCAGATGATCGACCTCAGGCACGACTTCGGCGAAGTTATCCCACTGAAGAGCAGCGCCTGGAGCGAGCGGACCGTCGTTAACCTCATCGAACTCGGGAGAGATGGGATGCCCACGGCCAAACAGCTGGACCGACGCCTGGACGTCGATCGCGTCTTGGTTCGACGCATTCCGGATAGACAGAGCCGTGATCAAAGGAACCCCGTTGTGGACCAGCGCGAGGTTCACCGCCGGATGGGCGAACAACTCGACGACGAGGCCACCTTCCTCTATTCGGTGAGTCGCGTCAGTCGGTTGGGGCTGGGTCATCTGATCTCCGCACTACTCGGTCGTTGCCGCTCCACTTGTGGGTAGCAGAACGACATTGCTCTCACCGTAAGAGATCGTCGCTAGTTGCGGGAACGTTCCATGGAATGCCGACGATGTCCGCGGATCTACGTTGTCGAATGAGCGCGACGGAGAACCTCAGAATCAACATTGAGTTGGTCGGCTACTCGTGTTCCGCGATGCCCGATAGTTCGATGCGGTATCCCTGCAGCCAAGAAAAATCGACTCGTAGAGCTGTGATCTTGTTTCGACCCAACCAGATTGGGGAGCCCTCTGGTTGAGAGGCGTACAGCCCCCGCGCTGATGTAACCACTCGATCGAATTGAACCGGCCAGTCGATGGTTGCAGCCAATTCGGTGATGGAATCGCAGCCGCGGTCGAGCGCACGTAGGACGTGTGATCGCGCGGGCAACAGCTGACACTTGCTTGTGTTGCAGGATGGGCAAGCCAACACCAAGTTCGCGAGGCCGTCGATCCCGACCCTCGACCATGGAAGTACATGATCGACATGCGCCTCCGTTCCCACCCGCGTCGAACAGTAAAAGCAAGACGGACCGAAGGCCTCGATCAGCGCAGCTTTGGGACGGACAAGCGCGATTCGGTTGTTGCCGAACAGGTGGCCTTCGAGATCTGGGACGTCATCGTCGAGAAAGCTGTTCTTTTGCCTGACGTCGTCGACCCAAGCGAGCATCAACGCGGGTTTGAGCAGTGAGGACAATCGCGCCAGAGCGAAACACACTCCGGGGTACAGAGTGATTCGGTTTCCGTGGGCCAGGACGGTGCTCATGCTCATCTTGGCGCTCATCCAATTGTCGTCGTACAGAAATGACTCGCCCGCGTATCCGCCGGGAACCCGCTGTAGGCGATTCAACGGCTGTCGAGCGAGAACGAGTTTCACCTTCTTGACCATCTCGCGGAACAGACCAGGGTTTCTCCGTGCAGCGATGTCCAAGGGCGTTTCCCGGCCGGCGGTCGCCGTCCCTCGAGCAAACTCGCGGACAGTGTCAGGAATCGTCGCTTTGGCCTGTGTGGACTGGCGGAGATAGTGACCGTCGAAGTCACGTACCTGTCGCCAGTAGAGACCGACGACGCGCTCGGCCAAGTCGTCGAGATCGACGTCCACGGCGGAACTATGGTCATGGGGAACGTTCTCGACCGAGAATTCGAGTAGAGCGACCAACACGGCCAGCTTGTAGGTGGCGACGCGTGCGCCGGAGTCGAGAACGCTGACCAGGTGCTGGCCCAGCGTCAGCGGATCAGCGGACGAGGGAATCGACATACCTGCACACTACTGAGCATGGGAAAACTTGTTCGTGATCTGATTCCATCGATCATTGAAGCCTCGGGCCGCGTCCCGAAATATCGAACCCTTGAGTCTGAGGGTTACGGAAACGCGTTGATCGACAAATTGTTTGAAGAAGCGCAGGAGTTTCGCGACTCAACGCCGGAGAACAGGCCCGAAGAGCTGGCCGACGTCCTCGAGGTCGTCCGCGCACTGGCCGCGCATCTTGGCCTGACCGACGCGGTTCTGGACGGATTGGCGGCAGACAAACGGGCGGAACGTGGAGGCTTCGCACAGCGGATCTGGCTCGAATAGTCGGTGTTCACTGCGCCGCATCGGCCGAGTGGCGGACGCAGCCGGTGATTGTCGGACATGATGCGGGGGTGGGAAACGATCTGTACGACCGTCTCGCCGACGCCGTCACTCGAGCGAAACGGGGATCGCTCACCTCGTCACGGTGATCGTGTCCAATCGTGGCGACGGGGTTCATTCGGATGAATGATGTCGACCAGACCGCTTGGGTGGTTTGGTTCTGCAGTGTCCGTCCGGTCGGATAGCGTGCTGTCTGTTCGGCGAGACGAGGGGACTTTCGATGAGCGATGCAGGTGGGCAGTGGCAGCCATACCCGTTGTGGGGCGGCCGGGGAGATTGGTGCAACGAAGAAGTTGTCGGTGTTCACGCCTATGTCGATGCGATCCGAGCCACCCTGGGTTCGGACTTCGACCCGTCGGGCTCAACCGTTCGTCGCACGGTCGAGTTGATCCCTGAGCCCGGAAATCCGCACGATCGATACGCTGTGTCAGTTCGGGCATCGAATTACTTGATCGGCTATCTGTCGCGTGAGCGGGCAATTCTGTTCCACAGCCGGTTGATTGGCCTCATCGATCGAGGACTCGTTCCGACGGTGCCTGCGTCCATTCGCGCTTACGACCAAAACCGGTGGGATGACAGGCCAGGTATCCCAGTCGATCTGGCCATCAACATCGACGTGCAACTCAGCGAGCCACACCTGATTCTTCCTGGCAACGAACCTCCCGACGTGCCGTACACGGTGTTGCCGCACGGATACTCGGTTCAGGTGACGAAGGTCGACGAGCATTTCGAGATCCTCCGACATTTCGTCGAGCCAGAAGGTGAGCTCGAACTGTTGGTCACGTTGCACGAAATCGACGTCAGCACAGCGAAGACCGAGAAGAAGCTCGTCGAGGTACGCGTGGAGGGTCACCGCATCGGACAGCTGACGCCGCAGACCAGTGCAAAGTTTCTGCCCGCGGTTCGCCATCTCGCCGATCGCGGATTGGTCACTGTCGGCCGCGGTTGGTTCAAGGGGTCGGCAGTTTCGGCCCAGGTTTCGCTGATGGCAGCGAAAGCCCATGAACTGCCGGGGAACTTCTTGATTGGAGAACCCCGCACGGTTATCCCGCTGAATAGGCCTCGCCGGACGCCAGTTCTCGCTGCATCATCGGTGCGGTCGATAGCGATGACGCCAGTGACTCGGACGTTCGTCATCGACCTGGTGACGTCGCAACCGCTGACGCCCTGGCAGCAGAAGGAAGCGCTCAAATTGCTCCGCGCTGCAACGTCGGCGGTAGGAAATGACATCGAAGAACCTGTGGTGACGGACAGTTCGGTCAAAGCTACAGTCTTGCAGGACCACTCGGAACTGATCGCGAACGCAGTCGCTGGCATCGAGGACTCGGACTTCTCGCTGGCAAACGATTATCGAGCGTCGGTCGCACCGCATCGAGCTCTTTCTTGATGACGCAAGTCCGGTTTCGCCACTCCGAGGGTAATACCGACTGATCCGGTAATAACAGGTTGTGAACCCGCCTGATGGAAAGATGAACGATTGCCGTCAAAATACCAGATGGAGCTCGACTCCAACGAGTTGCTCAGTCTCCTGCACAGCCCGGACCCGCCACCCGGTCACACCTCGCTCGCGGGTCGGCTCAGGTGGACTCCGCAGAGATATGCAGCGGCCAAGGAGGAGCTGCTAAAGCTGAGGCTGGTCGTCCTCGGCCACCGCGGCAGCCTGAGAAAAGTCGATCCACCTTCAGGTTGGGTTGCACGGGAGCCAAAAGGCAACGATGTCGAGCCGTGGGAATTCGTTCCCGCATCGTCTAAGGAGTCCGTCCTTTACGAGCCGATCGTTCAAACTCTGAGGGATCGCTGGCAGAATGATCCGGCAGTGTTCCCACCGGCGGGTGTGCACAACACTGCAAACTCCGGCTCGAAGAAGACAGGTGGGCGGTGGTCACGTCCGGACGTCACGCTTGTTCGCCTACGTGAGTTCAAGTATGTGCCCGGAAAATTCCTTGAAGTCTCGACAATTGAAGTCAAACCCTTCAATGCCATCGACGTTTCGGCCGTGTACGAGGCTGTCGCTCATCGTCGGGCCGCTACGCATGCCCATGTCGCCGTACATGTTCCGGCTCATTTATCAGATGCCTTGAGTGATGACATCGAGGCAGTGAGGTCCGTCGCGGCGGCTCACGGAGTGGGTTTCATTCGATTCGCAGACCCCGCGGACCACTCGACGTGGCAATATGTCTTGGACGCGGAACGTGTCGAACCGGACCCTCAAAAAGTGAGCAGATTTCTCAGTGAACAGGTGATGGGAGAAAAAGTGGTTTCGCGGCCGACAGCGACGATGAGCTTCGGTGAATAGTTCTTGGCCCCGCGGGATGAAGTTCGGCAACTCGCCCTAGCGGGTCAGACTCTCTGACAACGCCGTTAGACGGGCATCGATCGCGGTGAGACCGTTCCTGGGCAGCCCGAGGTATTCACGGTTGGCGTCGAAGATATCGGCGAAGACCTCAACCACAGGCGCGTACTTGGCCGCAAGTTTCGTTCGCTTGGTCTCGTCCTCGAGGTACTTCACGCTTCCTGCGTTGTCGACGAAGTCGGCGAACTTCACCAGGAAGACCTTGGGGTCCTTGATGACGTCAGCGACGTGCTCGGCGTAGGCGGCGTTCTTCTCGGCCTTGGTCAGCGAGGTGTCTGCGGGCATATTGGTCACTGCAGCAACCAGTCTGGAGGTCTCTGTGTTGAAGTGCTCGGTGATGAGATCCAGTGCCGCCTGTTGGTTCGATTCGTCCGACAACCGTGACTCATCCAGAATCGACACGATCTCCCGCGGTTGATCCTCGACTGTGTCGTGCAGAGCTGTCGCAGTGAGTACATCGGTATCGGCGCAGCCGAGCCGAATCAGGCGTAGGACGTTCCTAAGTGGATGCACGATGTACGGGTCTACAGGGTATGCGGCACGTCCGATCCGCTTTTGGGACAGATGCGCTGCCGTCGCCAGCTCCATGGCGTTGTGAAGCTGCGTTCGGTCGACACGGTGGGCGTCGATCTCGTGCAGGATGGCAAACACCAAAGCGGCCGAGTCCATGTCCTTCAGCTTGGTTGCGCGGTAGATGGATGCAAGATTCTTCATTTTTGTCTCCTGTCGGTAGGGGAAAGTCGCTGTTCGGTGTTGCTTCATGAGGATCGGGGGAGCTCATCGGCAAAACGGTAGGAACAACCGATGTTGCCTGTCGTGTTCACGCCGGCATTGACTCGGATCCACGCGATGCACGACCGCGCGACCAGACGAATGTCCTTTGTGAACAGATATCCGTCGGTGCAGTCCTCGAAATGGCCGTCGTTCTGCCACTCGTCGAGAGGCAGGCCCGCGGAAGAATAGTCCGCAAGAAGTAGATGGCCGAGTTCGGTCCGTGATCGTCTGAGCATCAACACACCGCCGCTCAGGACGACCACCTGCGAGCACACTACCGGGGCGTCATCGGTGGAGTCGGCAACATAGTCGCTGGGACCCACCTCGACGATGAATCCGACCGGCTTGTCGAACAGCGACTCGATCATCCATGCGGCCAACGAGTCCCATTGATCGACCTCCAACCGTCGACCATCGACGATGAACGCACGGACTAGTGAACCTGGTTCGACCGGCGCTTCCCACACGTCCTTCGCCCAGCCGTCGTCGGTGCTGTTCACGCGTCCACTTTGATCGGCCCAGATGGCACCGAAGGTGAAGTCACTTCGCGTAACGGTCTCGTCGGCATCCATACTTTCGACACTCCACCCCTCCAGCCGGACTCGGACGTCGGTCACCACGACATATCGATAGCCCTCGTCGTCGAGGTTGTAATGCCAGTCCGGAATCTGCGGCATCGCTGCGAGACTGTTGGCCGTCGCGCGATGTGAAACCTCGGCACGATAGACATCGGATCGCACGGATCGAATGCGGGTAATCGATCGATTCATGCCGATCGAAATTGCGGGTTTGGCCGTCGACATCGCGGCGCTGGCGGCATGGAAGTGCTGCTCGACGATCATCTGTGGTCGGCCGATGGAGGAGCGACTCGTTCGTGCATCCCGCGGCGTGTACATGACGCTCACCAGGTCTTAGTCTCGGACGCGGGGAGGTATTTCGCCTTCGGGTTCGACCTCCACGATCACTGTCGAATGGCGTCGTGGATCGCTTCGACGGCACCAGTCGGGTAACTCGCCGAGACCGTAAGGCTCGTGATCGAAGAACGGTTCGTCGCTCCACATGTCCGCGCGGCAGATTTCGATCCCTACAGTCGGCCGCAGCCGGCGGATAGCTCCTTCTGTTCGGAGGGCGAGACGTCCGGCGTCCCACCATCCACAGTGTGCGGTGTGGAAGACAACCCGGGCATTCCCGAACGCGGACTCCTCCACTAGCGCGGACTGGACGTCGACGCTGCGAAGTAGGTCGGTGTGCCATTGGGGCGTGAGGTCCGAAAACGGATGGTCGAGCTCGATTGCAATCATGAATCCGGGATCTCCAGCGGGTATGTCGTTGGGCCCGAGGCGTGTTTGTTCCATAGTTCTCCTCGTCAGTTGCGCGAAAGGGTTGCCGAGAAACTCGGCGAGAGCGGAGTCCGGACTACCGGACCGCCTGCAACTTCATGTGTACACGAGGGCACCGACAGGTTTGTAGAAGATCCCTGTTGTCTGTCCCCGGGTGAACCGGGGACAGGCAACAGATCCACGAGTCAACGGAACGTGGGAGTCCCATCCTGACGGTGCGGTAGCTGTGCATTCAGCGACAGTGCACATCTATGCCAACCGCGCAATATGGACCGAAACTCTCTGCAGGAGAGCAGTACTCGGTAGCGAAGCTCTATAAGCTGAGCTCCACGCTCTGCAGATACTCTGAATGCCCATCGACGATAGCGGAGACATCGTGGTCGTGGATGCGGGCGAACTCGGTGCGGAAGCCTGCGAATCCGACCGCTGTTTGTCCACCTTGGGCGGTCTTATAGGCGTACTTGAGGACTTTGTCGTTCGACGAGTGGTAGTTGTGCACAGCACCGGTGACTGCATTGCTGAGAAGTCGCCAGTCACCTTTCGACCCCATTGCGGCACCTAGCAGGTGTACCGTGTCGATCTTCGGCTTACTCTTTGACCTCGAAAGGGTTTCGGCAGCGGTTGCTGCAACGCGGGCACCGAGGCTGTGTCCAACAAGCACGTAGCTTTTAGCGTCGGTTCTCGCCAACAGTCCAGCCAGAGCCACACCCGTTCGGTCTGCCTTGACTCTCGCAGTATGCCAGGGGTTTTTGGCAATGGCTGCCGCTGCCAGCGCGGGTGCCAACGGCCCCAACTTCTTCGCGCCTGCTTTTGTCGCCTTTGCAGCCAGCCCTTTGATTCCGAGTGCCGCTGCCGGTTGTCCACCCATTGCCTTGGCCATTGCTGCTAAGTCTCCGAGATCATTGCTCCCCCAGTGAACTCGATAGATTGGTGAACCCGGGTAGCGTTGTGCGACAAGCTTCTTCCAATCAGAACGTGTGTCCGCCCCTTCGCTGAACAGTCCATTCGCGACGATCACGGCTACCCCGGACCCCGGCTTGATCAGTTCGATGTTGAACGACTTGTCAGCACCGATGTAAGCAGTTGTCACCGAACTGCCGAGTGCACCGCCAAGGGCTCCGCCAACGGCTGCGACGACTGCTGTCCCGCCAACCATCCCCAGCCCACCCGCAGCGATCGAGCCACCACCAAGCAGAGCCAACCCGTAACTGCTGGCCGCGGCTCCCGCGTAGCCACCCCCCGCGATGCTCAGACTGCCGATTGCCCCGCCGATCGCCGGGGCAGCAAGAAAGGCACCGGTCGCGAGTGCACCCGCGGAAAGAACAGAGATCGCTGCGATACGTGACCCTAGTGCGAGGTTACGACGCTCGAATTTCAGGAATTCGTGGTAATCCTCCAGCGCGCCAAAGTTCAGGGACGCCTTTTCGAACCCGGGGATCTCGTGCTTGTGCTCGGCGCAGTACCGCGGCACCAGTACCGCTGCGAAACCTCGCGTGGCCATGTTGCCGCACCCTGGACCTGCGCATCCCAGTGTCGGCGAACCGCACGATTCGCACAGGTACGCAGGGATCGTGCCGAATCCTTGTGTCAAGCGCCGATGGTCGCTTCGGGTGAAGCATGCTGAACACCACGAATTCTTCGACGCTGTTCCTAGTTTGTCGACCAGTTCTGCGATGCCAGCCGCAGTCTTACGATGTGCCATTGCCTGCGTGTGATGGCTTTCCCGCTCAGCGCCGTCGGTAAGGGTGCGGTACAGGTGGTCGTGCTTGGCGAAGGCCCACGCGTTGTGGACCAAGGCGGGGTTGGTTCCCAATGCATCGTCGCCCAGGACGCGAGGCTCCAGATCGTTGAGTGCGCCGTTGCAGCGCATCGTCAACCCTTCCGGGCTGCGAACCTCGCATTCGAATTCGGCGTTCCCGAGTGAGCGAAATACGACTTCAGCGGACATTCCCACCATGTGCCTTCCTATTTCTTAGACCAGCTTCGACGCCAATCTATCGAGTGTGTTCGGATCGCTACCGGTTGCCCTCTATTGAGGAACGCCGGCCCCGTCTGGTGTTCAAGCCGACAACATACGTCGGTGGGAAACGCCGGGTGAGACGGCGACACGTTGCTGTAGGACGTGAACCCCACCGTCCTCGACACCGAGAACCACGTGTAGCAAGGGCGAAAGCTCGAGCTGGTGGGCACGATGACCGCATCGCACGCAATGGACTCGAGAAGACCGCGAACCACGAACAAATGTCCGGACAACATGCTCGTCGTGGGCTGGTCGGCAACCGGTGTGGTCACGTGACTATTCGTGTAGATGGATTCGGGCAGAGACGGTACCAATAAGGAAGCGAGATGCTCGGACAGTGAATTCCGTTGGCGATCAGTACATCTGGCCCGGCTCACTCACGTGACCATTCCCGCCCGAAAGGCAGCCAGTGCCGCCTCGACTCGATTGCGCACGCCGAGTTTCACGAAGATCCCGGAAATATGGGTCTTCACCGTCGTCTCACTGAGGTACAGCTCGGAGGAGATGTCCGCATTGGTCGAGCCGGTAGCCAAGATGCGCAACACAACTCGCTCCCGCGGGCTCAGCACGTCCATCGACATTGAATTTGGCGCCGTCGGCAACACCGACGTTGCGACGATTTTCCGGAGCGAATCCTCACTGAACAACGTGTTGCCAGATGCCACCGCCCGGACCGACTGATGGAACGTCTCGGGTGCCTCGCTCTTGCTCAGGAAGCTGTGCGCCCCTGCCTCGATGGCTCGTACCACCAGATCGTCCACATCCATCGCCGTCATCGCAATGACCTTCGGTGGATGGGCCAGCGTCATCAACTCGCGGGTGGCATCCAGTCCGCCGACCCGGCGCATCTGAAGATCCATCAGCACCACGTGCGGCCGGAACGCCGAAACCGCAGCAGGGACCTGGTCGCCGTCCTCCACATCGGCCACTACCAAAATGTCCGGGGTCTTGGCGAAGATATCGGTCACTCCACGTCGAACGAAGGGGTCGTCGTCGACGATCAGAACGGTGATCACGGCTGGCGCTGTCATGGTTCGCTGAGCTTAGAACGTCACTCCGACACTGCCCGTCAGGAGTACCACGGCAACCAACACGACACCACGAACTCGTTCGGCTGCGCGCCGGCAGTGAACGTGCCGCCCACCCCACGGACCTGTTCGGCCAGTCCGGCCAACCCCGTACCCGAACCATGTGCAAACGCCGGCTGCCCGATCAGCTGATTGCGCACATCGACGCGAATTCCCGTCCGATCGGACCCGTGCACCGCCACCCGAATCGTCGAACCGGCGGCGTGCTTCTGCGCATTGGTGAGCGATTCCTGCACTACCCGATACGCCACATGACTGCTCGCAGCGCCGACCTCACCGGGCGTCACGTCGAACATCAGCGACGTGTGCAAGCCCGCGTCCCGGGCCGAGTGCACCAGATCGGAGATGCCCTCGACACTCTGCTGGCCACCGTTCGAGGCATCGGCTGATCCGCGGAGCACGCCGATGATGCGCTTGAGCTCATCGAGCGCATCATGGGCGGTCTGCCGAATCATCGATGCAGTTTGGGCGACCTTCTCGGGCCCGTCGGCGCTGTTGACTTGCATTCCGCCTGCAAACAGTGAGATGCGGCTGAGGCTGGCAGCGAGGGTGTCGTGCATGTCGCGGGCGATGCGGGCACGTTCCGCATTCAGCAGCATCTCCTCACGAAGAGCGTTGGACTCCACCGTCACCTTGTCACGCGTGACCACGGCCTCCGTCAGATCCGATCTGGTGCGGCGCAGCATTGCTCCACCCACGACCAACCCGACGAGCACTGCCGCGACGACCCACGGAATCCACGCCGCGACGTCCCATTCGACTGGCGTCGACCCATCCTCGGTCTTGGTCGAGCCGATGGTCAGGACGGAGTAGTACCGACTCCGATGCGCGTCGTACGTCAACGACACCCCACACGCCATGAACACCGCGACGGCGGCCATCACCAGAGGCTTGGTGCGCGCAAACGCACCGACGGCAAACAGGGCAATCAACGCTGCCGTCGCATCGGTGGCGAAGAACAGTGGCCCGGCCAACGCCAGTCCCAGCACCACCCATGGCCGTTCGTGTCGCCAGATCAAGGCGATGCCCGCGATCAGGTTGAGCGCGACGCCGATACCCAGGTTCCATCCCGGTGTCCCTGACGAGCCCGCCAGCCCGGCGGTCATGAGCGAGCAGAACAGGCTGAAGACCACCGCCGCCGTAGTCCAGGCTTTGCGGCGCAGGGTGCCTGCCCGATGCGTGCTCACAAATTGCAGCGTACGGCCGAGCACCGACACGGCGGATCGTCCGAACGGCCCGCATGGCCGATCGGATGCGACCGAAAGGAGGAGGTGCACCGACCAGTCAGCCGAGGCGCGGGCATGGCCGATTGCGGTGTGGTTGATGCATCGCCGAACGAGAGGAATTTCGACATGACCAACCACAACCCGAATCCCCAGCAGCAGTACGCCCCGCCCGCTCCCGAGCCGAAGAAGAGTTGGTTTGCCCGGCACAAGATCCTGACCGTCATCTTGGCGATCGTCGTGCTGGGTGTCCTCATTCGGCTCATCGGTGGTGGTTCGTCGGAGAGCCCGACAGCTCCGGCGCCGGCCGGATCCCCGTCGTCAGAAGAAGCGGCTCCTGCGGCCCCGGCCGAGCCGACTCAGCCGGGAATCGGCGTCCCAGTGCGCGACGGGAAGTTCGAGTTCGTTGTCACTGCGGTCGCACCACCCGTCGCGACGGTCGGCTCGGAGTACCTGACGCAGACCGCTCAGGGTGAGTACGTCCAGGTGACGATGACCGTGCGCAACATCGGCGACCGAGCACAGAGCTTGGACGCATCCTCGCAGAAGTTGCTCGACGCGGACGGCAAGCAGTACTCCGTCGACAGCCTCGCGACCGCCTACCTCGACGAGGGCATCGGCTACGAACAGATCAATCCGGGCAACGCGCTGGACACGACCGTCGTGTTCGACGTCCCCGTCGGGACCGTGCCTGCCGAAATCGAGCTGCACGACTCGGCGTTCTCGGGCGGTACGACGGTCGCCCTCCGGTGATCGCCGCGAATAGCACTCCTGCTCTCTCCGAATCTATTTCACTCGTTGCAGTGTCGGCTGCGACCTGAAGGAGGAAACTATGACCAACACCCAGCTGTCCCTCGTCGCCGCACTGCTCGACCGGTCCGGCTCGATGCATTCCATCGCCGACGACACCCGTGGCGGATTCGATTCGTTCATCACCAAGGAGCGTGAGGCCGACGGTCGGACCGTGGTCACGCTCGCGCAGTTCGACGACCGGTACGAGCTGGTCTACGACAACACACCCATCGAGGACGTTGACCCGCTCGTGCTCGAGCCGCGGGGAAGCACCGCGTTGTACGACGCGATCGGCCGGCTCGTCAGCGAGGTCGGCACCGGGCTGGCCACGATGCCGGAGGATGACCGTCCAGGCTCGGTGACGGTGCTCGTGATGACCGACGGTCACGAGAATGCGAGCCGGGAGTGGACCAATTCTGCTGTGCGGGAGCTGATTCAGCGGCAGGAGTCCGAGTACAGCTGGGACTTCGTGTTCCTGGGATCGAACATAGATGCCGTCGAGGTGGGTGCAGATCTGGGCTTTCAGCCCGGCAAGTCGATGACGTACGTCTCGACGTCGGTCGGTGTGACGGCAGCTTTCGATTCGGTGGCGGACTACCAGCACCGGAAGCGATCGGCCGGTGTCGATGCGCGTTCGGTATCGGCTTTCACCCCGGAGGAACGAAGACGAGCGCGAGGGGATTAGCAGAAGTGGGCGACGAGTAGGTGCATGGTCACTCGCTGCAGACTCTCGACTGCCATCCGAGTGGAACCGCGGACGGCGCTGCTGCGTCTACCGGACAGCTGCTCGATAGGTCAACAGATGCTGGACGTTCGATGGGGGAGGTGTTGATGGGATCTGAACCGTTGTCGGTGGTGCCGGGGGAATTGCATGGTTTGTGTCGGTCGACCTACCGTGTTGCCGATGAGCTTGCTCGCGCACTCGGTTCAGTACAACCTGATGTCGACCGTGTGGCCGATGGTTGGGTCGGCGCTGCCGGTAGTGCGTTCGATGCTCATTGGGAGAAGCTGTGTAGTCGTGCCCGGGTTGTGACACAGGAGCTCGCATCGATCGCAGTCGATCTCGAGCGAGCAGCTCGGGAGTATGTCGATGCAGATGATGTGATCGCACTGCGCGTATCGGTTCTCGACCTTGACTGAACCCGACGCTGAGTTCGCCGTCGAGCTGGGCGATCTTGAAACTTTAATCACGCGGCTCGACGGGTTGATCGAGTCTGTCGATCGAAACGTGGCTGAGCTGTCCGCGCAGGCAGCGAGTGTGAGGTCGTGTTGGACCGGTGAGGCAGCTGACGCCTACACCGAACGACACCTTGCTTGGCATACCGCAGTGAGTGAGTTGACCGACGAAATTTCCGATGTTCAGGCGCGCCTGAGAAACGCGCACCACCAGTATTCGGATGCCGTAGCGACGAACCTGAAAATGCTTGGGCGGAAATGAAATTCTGTGGCTCCGAATAAACTCCATGTGGATCCCAACACCTACTACGCCGCCGCCAACGTGTGTTTCAGGGTGGCATCGGGCTTGTGCGACGCAGTGCGCTCCGCGGGGAGTGTGTTGGATCGGTGTGGCTCGATGGCAGGTGCCTACCCCGAAGGTGCCACCTGGGCCGGAAGATACGACGAGCATGTCAACGACTTCTATTTGGGTGCAAACGATCTGGTGGAAGCGCTCGAAAACTACGGCGACGTGTTGACCCAGGCCGGTTACAACTACGCCGTCGCAGAGTGGGCAGCCAGCCAGTCAGGTGGCCTGCCGACTATGCCTGAGCTACCGAACTACATCGAAACGACCGTTCTCACACCAGCGCCGGCGGCAGGGGGAACCAGTGAAGGGCTGCTCGATGACGGTCTCGGGCTGATGGGGGAGATCGGAATACCGATTCCAGACGGTGACACAGCCAAACTGGAGCTCGCCTGGGGCGCGTGGAACGTTCTCGCTACGGGCAGTGGATCGACCAATCTGCCAGAGGATCTCGCCGCCGCGGCAGCGTTGTTCGCCGATACGATCGGCCCCGACGTCGAATTCATCGATGACGACTTACGTGAGTTGTGCACAGCCGCATCCGACTTGATCGCCGCAGCAGCTGAACTGCGCGACGCGTGCGCCGAATACAAGGCGTCGTTAGTGGAGCTGCGTGAGGATCTCGAGTCGATCCTCACTGACCTTGCTAAGGAACTTGCGGTAACCGCATCCGTGGCAATCGCGGCCTCGTTCATCACCTTTGGGGCCGGGGCTATTGCTGGTGCTGGTGCGTCGACCAGAGCAGTACTGAAGTACGGCAAGATCGTCCGAGATGCGATCGTCCTCTGGAAATCAACCAAAGGTCTGGGTACCAGGCTTGAATTCACGAAGGACCTCAAGCGACTGCGTGCAACTTTAGGACGTATCAAGGATCTGGGAAGGCGGACGAAGCCTGCCCCGGTGGGACCGCCGCCGCATGTTCCTACCGGGTGGGTACGTTCCCCCGCAAGGAATGGAAAAGGCGAGATGTGGCAGAAGCCGGGATCCCCCGGAAATTCCGACTCGATGCGGATCATGGATCCGACTGCGCGGTACCCGAACGGGTATGTTCGCTACTACAACGAACACGGTCAGCCCATCAACCTGGACGGCAAACCGGGGCCCAACCCTGAGACCCATTTTCCCATCGAGCCGGACGGCTCATTTTCAGTCCCGAGAGGGTGGTAGCACGTGGACATTCCTCTGGTAGGTCAAGTGATCGCGTCTCTGGAGTTCGGGTTCTCCCTCGCGCTGCGTACGAATCATGACTACGAACTGCGTATCGAATCGACATTTCGGCTCGATGAACCTGAGTCCGACGGGTTCCAAGGTGCGCCCGACGCAACGCTCTCCGAAAACACCGCTGTCAGGCGTCTCGAGGGCAGACAGGTCGTACGCGCGCACGCTTCCGACGACGGCGACCTGCGGATCGAGTTTGCCGACCACACAAGTCTGGTAGTTCCTTTCGACCCCGATTTCGAGGCCTGGACCGTTGCGGCACCTCAAGGGTTCAAGGCAGTCAGTGTGGCCGGCGGCGGCCTTACGGTCTGGGAATGAGGGGCGGTATCAGTACGGATGGATGCCAATCGATTCGAGGTCGATAGGCGAAATCATGCTGGTCTCGGTTTCTGCGCGCGCTTGTATTCATCCGGCTCAACTCGCCACTGCACGAATGCTTTTCGTGCGCCGAAGGACAAGGTAGCGGGCATCGGGGGAGACGATCAGGACCTGACATCAGTCGAAGGCGATACGAAGTCCGACGCTCGCTGTGGCCCCACCGGCGCTGAGGATGAAGTTGTGTCGTCCTTCGTCGCGGAACACCATCTGCATCGGCAGGAACCAGAACCGATTTTCGCCGGTGAAGCCGGCACCGGGGATATGCAGGCCACGCTGATTCACTATGTGTTCGCCGTTCGCGTCGAGCACTTCGAGCGTCGCGGGGAAGTCCTTGCCGATGTCGTCGGGCCCCGCCTGCAGGAGCGCGACCAGGCGGCATTCCAGCATGCGGGTGTCGCGAGGGACCGTGCAGGAATCCCAGACGCCGCCGAGAATGTCGAGCATGTCGTTGGAGGCTCGCGCATACTCCGCGAAGAACAACCCGGTGATGATCATCGGCCTCCTCTTTCGTTCATGAATTGCCTTGGGCTAAGGCGACCTTGGCTGACCGCGTCGACCGCCTCGGTCACGCACACAACTCTAGGCGGCGGTCGAGCCTCGAGCTCCTATGCCGTCGCACGCAACGCCCACGCCCGCGCGAGTGCAAAGGTTGCCACGAGTACGCACAGCACCGCCACGATCACGGCGACGAAGGTCGATGCCGTCGTGGAGAATCCGCGAATCCAGGCAGTCCCCGTTCCGACGAGAGTGGCAAGGACACCTCCTAGCGGGAGAAAGGCAGCCACAACCTTGCTCGTCCGGTACGACAACGGATCGTGACTTGCCCTGAGCAGCAACCGAACCGAGACGACTCCGAGCGCGTAGGCCAAAACTCCGGTGCCTGCGTATAGCGGCAGCAAGTACTCGGTCGAGACGCTCGAGTTCAGACCGGAAAAGCTCGTTCCGACGAGAATCAGCGCGGGCGCCATCCCCAGCGTCACTCCGATCAGACCGGCAACGACGACGAGCCCCACTCGCCGAGACGGGTCGACGGCGAATCGAAAGCCGCACAAGTACAGCACCAGGCCCGCGAGCATGCCGACCACTGCGCCGGTTGAAGCAGCGACAATGGGCTGCACCCACGGCCCCAGCGTGGTGTCCGGACCATAGAACGACCCGCCGGAGACGTACGCCGAGTACCCCGCAGTCGCGGTCGCCGAGTGACCCAGCACCGCAATCACTGCGCCGAGCAAAGCAAAACCACTTCCCTGTTTGATCACGTGCCAATGATGACGGATGTCCGATCTGCATAGGGCAATTCGGCCCGGGTGTTGCCCTGCCACGGCTTCGACCCCAGGGCGCGACGGTGTTCACTCGAGTGGGGACAGCGTCGCACCGATCGGCAAACGCCAGGCGCAGCCGCGTCCGATCCAATGGAACCGATGCATCGGTAGCTGCGTCCAACATCAAGGATGGGTTCCATGGACGGAGTGCTGTGAGCAAGATGCAATTGCTGATCGCGAGTGCGGTCGGTGTGATGCTGGTGGGAACCGGATGCGCAGGGGCGACCGAAGGCATACCCGTTGCGGCATCGTCGACGACATCGGTGATGACAACCGCTCCGGCGGATGGTGCGTGGGATCCGTGCACCATCCCAGACTCGGCCATCGAAGACGCAGGCTTGGCGGTAGAAACGAAGACCTCGAACTTGGTGGGGGATCTTCCGATCTCGGAAGACTGGATGACGTGCTTCTGGACTAATCCGCTCCCCACGCCGTGGTATCGCGTCGGCATCTTTTCGTCCACTGAAGGCCTGGACTACCTGCGTGAGCGGGGACCGTTCGAGAATTTCGAGCCCATCGAGGGGTTCGACGGCATGCGCTTCCAGCGGACCATCAAGTACGACGAGGTCAATTGCGGCGTCGCTTTCGGCCACCCGGGTGGCGTCGTGTACCTGAATCTCGATGGGTTGGTGATGACACCACCTCTTGAAAATCCGTGTGTCGAGGTCGAACGGTTGGCGCGTTCGCTCCGGGCGTCTTTGCCATCAGAAGAGTAGTTGGAGGTAATCGATGGGTTCAGAGACGAACGAGCTGGCGTCGTCGATGCAGCAGTGGCAGTCGCTGTCGATGCAGGCAGAGTCTGGGAAGCTCGAGATCCCAGAAGGCGTTGCGTTCCGGTGCGACGAGGTGTGCGCTGCCTACATCAGGCACTTGAAGGATATGGTCGTCAAGACGCAAAACTTGGTCGACGTCGAGGCATTCGGCACCTTGGATTCAGCCAGGCAGCTCGGGGAGAAATTCGAGAGGATTGCCTTCAGTGGCGACCGTTCTCTGCACGTCGTGCTCATGCAGCACATCGAGGTCATCGAGCTGATGCGGTCGGTGTTCAAGCGCTATTTCGATGAGGTCGAGTACGCCGATCAGCGGACCTTGAAGTCCATCGGGGATATCGCGGAGGGTCTGGGCGAGTGAAATTTCATGCTGAGGTTCGCGTGGCCGATATGAATCTGAATAGCCGCAGCCGTGCTGATGAATCGGTGTTCGCGCTGAGACTCGCTATTGATTGAATTGCATCGACTAGAGGGACAATTGAGAGTCACACACGAATCTCTGCGTGGCAGGTGCGGACTCACGCTGACGATCGCGTATGCACTTGGCGGTGACGAGCAGTCCGCGTCCGAGTACGTCAGCACCGCCCTTGGTTGGATTCTTTTTGTGAGGCACAGTCGTATTCGTCGGATTCTGTTGGTTCCTGATTTCGTTGGTGACATCGCCAGTTGACGACGGCGTCTGGAGCATCCGGCGCAGCGCTCTGTCAGTGTCCTTCACTGTCGAGTAGAACGCTGCGACTGCCTTGCTGCTGTAGCGGCCGCGCGTTCTCTTCGATCACCGCTCGAAATTCGTCGAGCTGTTCTGCCGAGGCCTGTACCGGAGCGGTCATGACAATCCACTGCACGCCCTCGGTGCACGGGGGAGTGGTGAGGGATCCGGTGTAGCGCACGTTCGTGCGATCGGCAGGCAGCAGTTGTGAAGGATCGAAATTATCGAGTTCGGCAGTCTGACCGACAGGAGGCAACTCATCGAAGTAGTTCCCCAGTGCCGCATTGGGTGCGCCCCTGTCGATGAGGACCCCGACAACAGTGATGCTCCCGTCGTCCGCGGTGTGCACCAGATGCAATTCGGCGTCGTGACGGACGCCATCCAGTTCGTGCTCGGCCGGTTCGTGGAGATGGAACTGGGTCAACCGAAAGTGCTTGTCGTCGACGACCACTTCGGAACCGGGACCCTCGTCGGCCTGCACCGTGTGTGTGGTGTTCTTCAACGCCACATCACCTGGCCGGTAATCGAATTCGAGTGCAGGTAGGTCGGCGGCGGTGGCGTCGTGCAGGTTTATCGGAGATTGGGCCGACGTGTCGGCGCACGCGCCCCATTCGGGGCTGAGGGTCGACCAGGTAGAGGGACCCAACTCGCCGTCATATTGGAACTCGGTGGCCTGCTGAGCTCCTGCTTGTTCGGCGGCCGAGGCGGCACTGGAAGCGGCAGTCGTCGTCCCGCCATCGGACATGGATTCCGGTTCGGTGCTGCCCGAGCCCGCGCATCCCGCGAGAAGCAGCGGCACAGCGGCGGTGGCAATGACGCCGCGAAGCAGATGGCGCACGATCCCTCCTCATTTAATTGCATAGTGCATCTAACTGAAATATGTCTATCACACGGACTGTGGAGTAGGTCGGTCCACTCGGCTATGGTCGAGAGAGGTTCATGAGTGGCAGCTGTCGGTACCTGGCCGGCTGTCCGGCAACCCCGTCTCCATCGACAGGGTGCCCCGGGGGAAGAACCGGCGCGTCCCGCAATCGCAGGCGCGCAAGTCGATGGAGGGTTACACCTCCGGAGCGAGGTGAACGATGTCCGGTAGTGACGAACTCGAAGCAGCGCAGGCGAAGTGGGAACCCATTCCGCCGGAACGCCGTCGTACTTGGTGCCAGACGCTACTGAGTTACCCGCCGATCTGGTACGGCGTGTTCCCGATGATCGAGACCCGGAGGCGGGTGCTCGAAGGCGGGTACGCCAATGCCGAAGCCTGGATCGACCTTGCGAAACGTGCTGAAGCAGTAGGCTTCACGCCGCAGACGTGGATGATATTCCGACAAAGCCTCGAGCCCGCGTACCTGAAGGACCGGTTCCCATTCCATCCCGAGAACATGCCGAAGCGGCGCGGGAACGGCGGTGTCGAGACGGTGGTGGTCGATCCCGAGGACTTCTCCGAATGGCCATGGCTGTTCGAGGCGGGGTATCGCGCAGGCGAGGCGACCTGGCAGGCGCTGGCTCGCTGAGTTAATCGAGCGCAGACAGGACCGGTTCGGCGGCGCCGCTTATGCGTCCTCCCCGATGTCCTCGAACCACAGGCTCGGGCGCTCGGCGAGCATGCGCTCCATCAGCTCGACGCATTCGGCGTTGTCGACGCCGTCGACCTGGACGCCGTGCTCGCGTAGCAAGCTCTCCGATGTCTGGAACGAGCGGTTCTCACCAACGACGATTCGCGGAATCTCGTACAGCAGAGCGGTTCCCGCGCACATGAAGCACGGAGACAAGGTTGTGTAGAGCACTGAGTTTCGGTACACCGACGCGGGTAGTCGGCCTGCTCGTTCTATGCAGTCGGTTTCACCGTGACGGATTGCGCTGTTCATCTGGACGCGACGGTTGCGTCCCACCGCGAGAACCTTGCCCTCGTGGACCAGCGCCGCGCCGATCGGAACGCCGCCTTCTTTCCAGCCGATCCTCGCCTGTTCGAGTGCAAGGGCGAGAAAGTACTCGTCGGTGCGCAATGGACTGTTCACATGCTCTCCTCGGTGTTCTGAAACGGCGTATGCAATTCGTGTCCTCGAATGGACCTGGGCACCACCTATAGCAAGCGGTACCGAGAATGCGATCGGGATCGGATGTCGGCGCGGCCATGAGCATCGCGTTCCGACGTCAGTCGAAGGAGATGCGAAGCCCGACGCTCGCCGTCGCCCCACCGGCGCTGAGGATGAAGTTGTGCCGTCCTTCGTCGCGGAACACCATCTGCATCGGCAGGAACCAGAACCGATTCTCGCCGGTGAAGCCGGCACCGGAGATCTGGAGGCCACGCTGGTTGACGATGTGTTCGCCGTTCGCGTCGAGTACTTCGAGCGTCGCGGGAAAGTCTTTACCGATGTCGTCGGGGCCAGTCTGCAGCAGCGCGACCAGACGGCATTCGAGCATGCGCGTGTCGCGAGGGACGGTGCAGGTATCCCAGACACCGCCGAGGATGTCGAGCATGTCTTCGCTGACCCGTGCGTACTCCGCGAAGAACAACCCGGTGATGATCATCGGCTGGTGTCACCTGTTTCGTAGTAGGGAAGTGATTTCATCGCATCCAGAACGGTCGGGCGAAATGGTTGCGGCACTGTGTACTTGCCGTCGCAGACCAACCACCCGTCGGCAATGAATTGCTCCAGCATGCCGCGAAGTATCAACGCCTCGATGTGTTCGTACAGATCCCCGGCACCGGCCGGGCCGACTGCCGGGAGCCGCGTCCGCGGAGTGCTCGTCATTGCGGCGAGAACGATCTGTCCGGCAACGACGTCGACGGCCGGGGACGGTCGGAGGGGATCCTCGCTGAAGAAGTAACGACGAATGACGTGCGATAGGGCCGTCCGGTGGGCGGCCAGGGAGCTGGCAAGTGAGTGGGCGAACTCGTGCGCGTGCGGACCAGGAACTGCTGTGGTGGAGGTCAACTCGATCAATCCGGCCGCCTTCGCCGCATTCCACAGTGTCATCAACCCCGGGATGTCGAGCATCGATCTCGACCTAGATGCACTCCCATCCAACTCCACGCCGACGGCTTTCGCCAGCTCGCGAACCGACCCTGGCCGCGGAACACCCGTGCCGGTGATCGGTCGTGATGTACCGAGCCAGCCGAGGAGCGAGCGAAGCTGCGCAATCGGCTTCGATGCGGTCAGCGCTGCCAACTCTTCGCTGGCGTCCGGCGTTGCGGGCTCGATGCCGTGGGGCGTCACCCGTTCGACCGGGGACTCGACTGCCGGCTCGACGTCGTCGGCGAAGTCCGCCGTGGTGTTACGAGATCCCCGGCGACCGAACAGTGGAATCACTTCGGCGAGGTCGCGACCTGTGCGGTGGGGAGTCACAGGCACATCTTATGGAAGACGCGGGAGCTCGCGCTGGTATCCACCTTTCCGATCGTCACGTTTATGCTGGCCGCGATGGACGACAACGATGATTACGACGAGCTCGATACCGCAGCTCTCGATGTCTTGCGGGAGCTCGGTCCGCTGAGCACCGAGGACTGGGCGATTGCCATGTCCGACCGAGGATTCGGACGCCGACGCGAGATGTACGAACTCGTCGACACTGTCGATTCGGTCGATCTGGCCTTTCTGCCGGACATGCGGAACATCGCAGTCGCCACGCTGTTGGAGGGCCGCGCCCTCACTCACCGGCTCAACCACCGAGAGGTGGCGTCGGACATCATCGAGTCGATGGACGACCTGTCGCCCATCACGACCCTCTTGCAGTTCGCCGACGATCCCGCTGGCCTTCGCCTGAGGTACCGAGGTATCGGCGACGACGAGATCTTCACCGTCCGCGGCATCGACGACCCGCAGTGGCCGCCCAGTGAAGCGCTCGTTCTGCCACAGGGGACGTTGAGCGACTACGAACCAGGTGAACTCGTATCGCTCGTCGTGGCGGGCGGCGAGGTTCGGATTCGGTCGGTCGATGGACCGCTGGAGCATGTCGACGTCTCTGCTGCCGTGCGAGAGATTGTGCCCGAGGACGAGAGTGTCGATCGCGATGCTGTCGTCTACCAAATGATGTACGACCAACCGGACCTCTTCACGAAGCCAGGACCGCCGCTGTCCGAGCTTTTTGCCGATGCAGGCTTCGACCAGTCGGACGACAGTGTGGCCCGAACAGGATTCGACTTCGACGCCGAGGCGGCCACCACTCGAACGAACCTCGTCTCCAACACTTTCGGAGTCGATGCCGCCGAGGCTCGGGCTCTGGTCCTGTTCGGCGACATCATGCGGGACATCCGCGGCGAGGCCGCCTACGACGCGCGACAGCGTGCCGAGGCGGCGGTCTCGGACGGTGCAGATGAGCTCGCCCCACTCGCTCGATCCGAAGTTGCGGCACTGGCTCTGCGGAGACAGCTCGAGGGCGACGGGGCTTCGGAGGCGTTGCTGAACGTTGCGGATGCGCTGCTGACTGCGGGGCCGCGGCGGGTGACCGCAGCTGCGCACTGGTTCCGCGCTACCGCGCTGGACCGGCTCGGGGACGCACTATCGGCTGAGAAGGCGCTGGAGAAGGCACTCGACGCCGACTCGCACTTCGAACCAGCGGTGCTGTCTCTCGCCGAGTATGCGTCGACGCGGGGAGACGCGGTCCGTGGTCTGTCTCTACTCGGTCGTATCGATCCCGCCGCGGGCGCGGACCTACGAGAGATGTTGGAGCCGTACGTTCCTCGGGATCGCCCCGATCTGGGGCGTAACGACCGCTGCTGGTGCGGTTCGGGGCGAAAGTACAAGGTGTGTCATCTCGGGAAGAACGTTCTCTCGCTCGAGGAGCGCGCACAGTGGCTGTACCAAAAGGCCGGCGGCTACGCGGCCACGGCGAACGCAGCGGATCTCATTATCGGTCTGGCCGAGATCCGCACTGCGCATCTCGGCGGTGGTGACGATGCTCTGTCGAAGGCCTTCGATGACCCGTTCGTCAGCGATGTCGTGTTGTTCGAGGGCGGAGGGTTCGCCGAGTTCGTGGCTTCGCGCGGGCCTCTGCTCCCAGCCGACGAGTTGATGCTGGCCCGGCAGTGGCTGTTGGTGGAACGGTCGGTGCACGAGATCGAGTCGGTAAGACCTGGAAAAGGCATGTCTCTGCGCGACATTCGCACCGGCGATCGGTACGACGTCGCCGAACGTTCGGCGAGTCGGCAGTTGGCTGCAGGACAATTCATCTGCTCGCGCGTCGTACCCATCGGTGAGAGGTATCAGATCTTTGGTGGGATCGAACCTGTTGATCCAGCGCAACGCACGGCGTTGATCGCGATCCTCGACGCCGATCCTGTCGATCCCGGATCTTTGGTGAGCTTTCTCAGTGCCCGGCTGGCTCCTCGCCGAATCGAAACGCGTGACGGTGATCCGATGGTGTTGTGCGAGGCAGTCTTCGAGCTCGGTGAAGTCGGGGGATTACGGCGGAGGCTCAGCCGCAAATACGGGGCAGCGGAGGGCGATCGTTGGCACTGGACGGTCGGAACGAGCATCCTCGGCACACTCACCCTGGACGGCACCCATCTGACGCTGGAAGCAATGTCCGAACGCCGAATCGACACGTTGATCGATGACCTGATGACCCTCCACCCCGATGCGGATCAGATGAGCCAAAGCCGCCTGTCGGCTGACGAAGCGATGGCCGAGAGGTCGGGGAAGGCCGCAGAGCCTGTCGAGGTGACGCCGGAGCTGGCTGCGCTCCTCGACAAACAGGTACGTGCATACGAACAGAAGTGGCTCAGCGAGTCCATCCCCGCACTCGAAGGTTGGACGCCACGCGAAGCCGCTGCAGATCCGACTCGTCGCGATGATCTCATTCGTCTTCTCGACTCCTTCCCGGAAGAAGAGCGAGCTGGTTCGATGAGCGTGCGTCGACTGCGCGACATGTTGGGTCTGTGAAGAACGCGTCGGAGCTCCCGCTCCTGAATTGAATGGATTCGCATGGTGCGGTGGAACCGATTCGTCACGGACTGCGTCCAATGGCGTGGACGGGGTTGAGGGAACGGAGTGGTGTGAGCACGATGCGAGTGTGGGCAGCGGGCGTTGTGGGCGTAATGCTGCTCGTGTCCGGATGCGGTGGTACGACCGACGGTGCGCCGACCGCGGCACCATCGACGACTTCGGCCATCGCTGCGTCCGCGTCGACTGAAGCATGGGATCCGTGCACCATTCCGGATGAGGCGATCGAAGCCGCTGGATTGGCGGTAGAAACCAAAAAGGCAACTTTAATTGGTGAACGGCCGATCTCGCCGAATTGGTCGACGTGCTTTTGGAGGAATCCGCTCCCAGAATCGTGGTACCACCTCGGCGTCTTCTCGTCCGTGTTTTCGTTGGACTATCTGCGCGACGAGGGACCGTTCGAGCAATTCACCGCGGTCGACGGGTTCGACGGCCTGCGGTTTCAACGCAAGATCAAGTACGACGAAGTCAGTTGCGGCATTGCTTTCGGGCGCGACGGAGGCGTTGTCTATTTCATGCTCGATGGTCTTGCACGGATTGAGCCCCTCGCCGATCCATGTGCTGAGGTCGAGCGCCTGGCTCGGTCGCTTCGTTCGTCGCTGCCGTCCTCGAAGTGACAGGGGAATTAATGGAACCGAATGAACTGGCGTCGTCGATGATTCAGTGGCAGTCGCTGTCTGCGCAGGCAGATGCAGGAGTGCTGGAAATCCCAGAGGGCGTTGCGTTCCAGTGCGACGACGTCTGTGCCGCATACATCAGGCACTTGCAAGACATGTTGGGCCAGACCAAGTCGCTCGTCGACGTCGAGTCCTTCGGTACCCTTGATTCGGCCCGCCAGCTCGGCAGGAAGTTCGAAAAGATTGCCTATAGCGGCGATCGATCACTGCGCGTCGTGCTGTTGCAGCACATCGAAGTCATCGAATTGATGCGGTCAGTGTTCAGGCGCTACTTCGACGAGGCCGAACATGCAGACCAGCGGACGTTGAAGTCCATCGCCGACATCGCCGAGGGCGCGGGCAAGTGACCGGGCGGAGCCCGGGGCCATTGCGCATTCTGTTCGTCGAATACCGACCGTTGTGGCTGTGAGATGGTGACGAAACTCTGGGGGAGAGGTTCAGTGGGGGAGATACTGAAAGCCGATCTCGATGAGATCAGGTCGTTGGGGGCGCAGCTGAAGGTCAAAGCGGACGAGCTCGCGCAGGTTGCCGCGCCCGCGAAGGCCAGTGCTGACGCGGTGGTGATGCCGGACGCCGGTATCGATGATCTTCTGGGTCGGCTGACAGCGACTTTCGAGACCACCGTGGCGAAACACAGTTCCGCAGTGCTCGCATTGTCTGAAGGCGCTACTACGTCCGCGGCCACCTACGACGCCGTCGAGGACGCATTCGGTCGACAGCTCGGCTCGTTGACCCGCGGGTTCGGCCAGTGATGACTCCGACGATTCCCCAGGTCGAGTCGTGGAACCCGCAGACGCTGGTTGCGGCGGGCAGCGCGATGAAGACAGCGGGGACGGCTCTCGTCGACCGCTTGGCCGAAGTGGACCTCGCGGTCGACCGGTGCGCACAGACGTGGGTAGGTGACGCAAGCGCGGCCGCGTCGATGTCTGCGGTCTCGGAGGTGCTTACCGCAACGGCGTCGAAAGGCGCGACCGACACCGCAGGTGACGCGATGGTCACGCATGGAGAGGCGCTCGATGCCTATCGCACGGCACTTCTGACCGTTCGCGATACCGCTGTCGACCTCAACGGCATGTCCGTCGCACCGAACGGAGCTGTCACCAGCCCAACGGTTCCCGGTGCGAACGATGACCCACTCCGTCCGATGTTGCAGGGCCTACTCGACCGGCAAGCGGCGGATTACCAGATCAGCCTGAAAGAGAATCTGGCTCACTGTGGATCCGCTCTGACAGCGATGAGGTCGGCACTGACCGATGGTCTGGCAGACCTCGAACTACACGGAGGTCCCGGTGGCACCAGTGTCGGTTCCGCGGTGCTCTCGGCTGAAGACGGTAGGGCGATCGGTACTGCGGTGCGAGATGCCATCGGTGACGGTGAATCGATCCCCGCTGACGTCCTCGCCGAACTCACCGAGGACCTGCGGGCCACGGGGATCGAACCCGCGCAGCTCGAGAATTACCTGGGCGGCGGCACTGCAACGATCCCTGCGAGCACCCAGCAGTTTCTGAAGGAGTTCTACGACGCCGCGGGTGTCGACGGCTTCACCGCCGCCAGCCGAGAGTTGCAATCCCAGGGTCCGGCCGGTCAGCAGGCGGCAGCCTTACTCGCCAACGGCGTCATGGTCTTGTCCAACGAGAACGTCGGCACCGGCCGAGGCGCGGATGGGACTCTCACCGGAGCCGGCAGCTACGAAAACTTGCCTCAGGACATGCGTGATCTCATTTCTACCCGACCACGTCTCGGTATCGACGGACTGGACAGCAATGCGTTCACGTATCCCGGTGACGGTCCGATCGTCGATGATCACCGGAACTTCGTCGAGGGCCAGAGCAAGCTGTTCGACGCCCTGTCGCTGGCGGAGGCGGGCAACGAGCCCGGGACGAAGATGTCGACCGAGCTGATTCGACAGGGTATGCACCTGTCGTCGATCGATGCCCATGGCGGAGCCCTGCCTTTCAGCAACGAACCGATCGACGCTGCTGGTCACACGGAAGTGTTGGAGAAGGCCATAGAACTCGGTTCTCGCAACACCGACGGTGCGCACGCGATTCTCACCGGCCAAGGCGGGCCGGAGATCCTCGGATCCGGGTACCACGCAGATACTGCGGTGATGCCGTTGCTGCAGCGCGACGACGGTACGGCCATGGCATCTCTGACCGATTGGATTCCGCGTGATGCGCAGTCGACAGCGCCGGAAGGGTCCGCCGAGTTCGAGGACTCGGTGCGGGCAGGGGCCGCGGCACGTGGTCTGGCAGAGATCATGGCCAGTACCGAATCATCCGATGGCACAAACAATTACACGACACTCCTGTCCGGTGATTCGAAGATCGGTGGCGGTACGGCGGTTCAGGTCGCCGAGGCGCTCGCTCCGTTCGTGGGGGACATGACCGGTATGCCGGGTGATCTCACGCAGACGCACGGCTTCGGCGAGTTCGGCGGCAGCAAAGACTACATCGGCGGACCTGTTGAGCCGCTTCGTGTTTTCAGTATTCTCGACTCCGACGACCAGGCCAGCCAGATCATCAACGGCACTGCGCTCGCTGAGAGTCAACGGATGGATCGGCTGTTCGCGACAACCGGCGATGCGTCGCTGGGGGACCAGGCTTATCGCCTGCAGTGGCTTGTCGATCACGGGCTCAGTACCGAAATGGACCAACGTGTGCAGGACGGAGTCGACAAGCAGGAAGCAGCCGATGCACGGAACTCGAAGTTCACTGCAGCGTGGACAGCGGGGCAAATCGTTGCCGGTGGATTGGGCCCCGGTGGAATCGCCGTCGCGGCTGGCTCCGAGTTTCTGAAGCCGTACGTGCTGTCTGTCGAGGATCTCGATTCGCCGGTGGCTCCCGAGCTGACTCTCGATGCATCGCAGTTCGGATTCGATCGCAGGAGTGATGAGTATTCGGCGAGTGAGTGGGGCAGCCCGGACTTCAGGCGACATAGCGTTCTCGACGCACTGGTCAGCGCTGGTGCGGTGAATATCCAGGATGTTCCTGATTCGTACAGGAATGAGGATGGGACGGCACTGCTTCCGTATTCTGAGGCCGTAAGAAACTATCTGGATGAGCCATACCGAGTGCGTACTGATGCGTCGCACATTGTTGCCCAGCTGATCGAGCGTGCCGGTATCTCGAATCTTGAACAATACTCGCAGAATGCGACGGGTGATGAGCAGGAAGATTTACTATGGACTGCGATTCGTCCGGTGGGAAATAGCCCTGATAGGGAGGAGATTTTGAAGTGGTTGGCAAGTGAGGAATCGGCGCTCAGTCCACGCAATGCCTGGCCGACAGCGATCTACGGATGAGTATGAGTAGAAGTCTGCGAAATGTCAGCGCGATACTGTTGATTGTGGCAACTGGGATGACTGCCTGTGGCTTCGAGGCAAAAGACAGAGCTGCTCCGGCGACTACACTGGCACCGAGCTGGCCAGCCACCGATGTCTATGTGGTTCCCGATCAACTACGCGATACAACGATGGTGTGGTCGGCGGAACCGGGAATTGACCTCTTCTCGGCTGAGGGAACACTGGTTCGCGCGGCCGATGAGTCCGCCGTCATTGCGATGATGGTTGGTCTCAAATATTCGTACTTAGGGTTCGCGGAAAGTTCGCGTAGCACGGGCGGCGGGATATATCAGGGGGATTTCATTACTGATACCGGCCAAGGTCCTTTTGTAGGAACCGTCTACGGTCACATTCAACAAATCATCCCGAGCGAACGTGGCTTCGACGCTGTTGTCTGCGTGCTGTCTGTCGGAGTCGGAGTGCTGGAGAACGAGAAGTATTCGCCAGCACGTTTCGCCAACGGTGAGGGCGAAGAATTGCGAACGCGATTCACTCGCGCCGGCGGCGCAGCAGGGGCAACCATCGCAACCCAGCCTCCGGCCGGACCACAGCCCGAGGAGGCGCAGTGGCAGGCACCTGTCGATGATCGATTCATCGGTTGGGAAATCGACGGATTCGTTGATAACGATCCGGCCACCGCAGGGGTCGGCCGCTGCACTCAGTGGGCGCGATCGCTGTATCCGGACACGACCGCCACTATCGAGCGTGATGCCATGGACACTGCGCCACCGGTACAGCCTGCCTACCCTGGTTGGCCAGATCCCGCTAGCTGAGAAATCCAGCAGTACATCGTTTCAACGAAGAGGCCAATACTGTGATCAGCTCCCACGAAGAACTCGGCGCGAGGGTTCGTCGACTGCAACAAGCCGTTGCCGACATCCATGGCATCACTCAACTCGAGGGCGTCACTGTCCGGACGGATGCGAACGGTCGCCTCACCGGGCTTCAGGTGGGCCGCGACGCCTACGTCCGTGGACCCGACGTGTTGGCCGACCTGATCATGCGTGCGTACGGTGAGACGGCTGACGACGTCCAGCGGCGCACTGCAGCGGTGCTGGCGGAGCTGCGGGACGACCCATCCGTGGCTCGCATCGTCGACGCGACCAGCAGCAGAGCAAACTCTGAAGTGGCGGTCGAACCTGCGCAGTTCGGTGACTTTTCCGTTGCGCAGCATGGCTTCTCGGGTCAGCCAAATTCAGAGCCTCCGAGCCGTGGCCCTGACGAGCCTGAGCAGAACGGTGATTCCTACTACCAGCGCAAATCTTGGTTGGAATAGCGTGGGCTCGACATGGTCGTCAGCGACCCGCTCTGCACGAGGTGAGCAGCGCGCAGTCTCGTTCGTGGAACGCTATCGGCATCGAACATCATCGTCCATAACTTGGGCCACCTACACCGGTCACAGCATGAATCTGCAGTTCCCGGCACCGGGCTCGGCACCTCAGGAACGTGCATGGAACGTTGCCTTCGACCTCGGCGAGACGATTCACCGACATCGAGCGAGAGAAGACTTCGCGCAATGTCTCAGTTGTCGACCCAGGCCACTGGGCCTGGTCTGGTGTCGAACTCCAACCACAGGTCGAGGTCAGGACAGCTCGGTGCAGCGCTGATCGAGTAGCTGCTTCAACTGGCGCGTTTGCTTGTCATCGAATCTGATCACGTCGACTTCATCGATTGCGTTTCGAACGCCTGCGCAGACGTCGTCGAGGATTCGCAGAGTTGCTCGCTCGGGCATTCCCAACCGGCCGGCGGACTCGACGAAATGTGAACGCGTCCAACGGTTTGCGCGCCCGTAGAAGTTCAACGCCATCGGATCGCTCCACGACGCGTAAGGCTGCGTGCACAGAAGGTCGTAGGCGGGCGTGATCGACCAGATTCCTCGAGTGTTCTTGTGGATCGAATAGTTCTTGCCGTGCAGATCACCGTTTCCGATCGCATACGAATAAACCGTCAAGCGAACAAGTTCGGCGGTGGCCTGCCGCGCAGAACCGCCGCCGCGCTCGACATTGTCGGCGAGCAGCGCAATCACCGTCTCGGTCTTCATTCGGTACTTCGACGCGGGATACAGCCCGGATACTTGGCACGCATCCTCTTGCGGTAGCCGTTGTTCACCGACCCGGTCGAATCGCGCCACCAGTAGACCGCTGATTCCGTTGTCGTCCTCGATCACGCGGTGTTCCGGCACCGAAAGCCCACATCTACGTGCCAGATTCATGAAGAAGCTCTCGTTCTCGACCAATCGCGGCAGTCGCGCCGGTGGGGCGAGTTTCAAAATGGCGGGCCCGGCGGTAGTCGACACCGGGGTCGAGTACATCTGAGCGGACACTTTGCCCTGGACGCCCGGCAGAGCGGACGGATCCTGGCTCACCGACTCACCTGTGGACAGGGAATCGAAGAGGCGACGAAGATCTGGAACGCGGTGCCTCGAATCGAATGCATTGCCCACCAACGACATCTCTTGACCGCGTGGAAGCACCCGAACATCCCCGATGGTGTCCGATCCGACCGCCAGCAGCAGCGTGAAGTGATCGTCCTCGGACGTCTTGGTAGCTGTTACCACTCCGGTGAGACGAACGCCTTCCGGCAGTAGGCCCGCGAAAAAGGCAGGGACGCTACCGCCCGATGCCCGCGTCTCGGGTGACGACTTCGGAATCGACCACGCGAGATCCGGCGCAGAAGCGCTGTCGAGGTAATCGCTGCCGTACCGAAACACGACGTCGTTCCCCACACGCGTCAGTGAGCCGGCGAGAAGATCGCCCTTGTAGACATCGGCTGCATCGACATCCCGCAGCTCGGATACTGGGATCATGTCGCGTCCAGTGGCGGCACAGGCGATCCGGCGCGCGTGAGCAATGTGATCTCACAGCCCAACGCTTCCGCGACAGCGACCGCGCCGTCGAGCTGCACCGTGTCTTTTCCGCCCTCGAGCGCCTGGACTGTCGAGCGGCCCACGCCGGCGAGTAGCGCCAACTCGGCTTGAGTCATGCGCAACTGATGCCGACGCGCGACGAAGGCTCTGGCCAGGTCGCCGGAGTGCTTCCGAGCTCGTCGTCGTGGTTCGGCCATGATCTCTCCTTGTGCTTGCGCAGGCATGCATATCGGAGCTTACATCGCGAACTATTCGGCGGATAGCACCTATGCCTGTCATCATAGGCATAAAAGAGTCGAATGAACATGGAGCCACGCTCCCCGCAGTTATGCATGCGTTCTCACGCGTAAGCATCGGTGATCGGGTGAGCGCGGGACTCGCTACGGCATCCGGCCAGCACACACCGGCCGTGCGTTACGGCGTAGAGGTCGACGGATAGTCCGGAGCGAGCAGCGGTCAGTCGTGGCTGTTGAGGTCCACGACCAATCGGATCACGAGTTCCCCGTCGACGACTCGCGTTCGTTGCTCGCAGATGGTGTTCATCAGCGCGGTTCCCTCGTCGATTCCGCGCCGATGTGTGAGGAGTCTGTCGATCGAGTTGTCGGCTTTGGTCAATGCCGTTGCTGCGGCGGTGAGTTGACTGTTGGTCACGCCCCGATTGCCCGTCAGTGCCACGCGCTGAGCGCCGCGGGTGAATGTCGTGACTGCCGGCGGCGTCGGGCCGCCGGTGTTGGCCTGCCGAACACCGGCGATGTCCACACCGGGCAGCAGGTCGGAGGTGGCCTTGGCCGGAACACCGCCTATCGGATGCACAGCCACTACTCGGTCGCCGAGCCGACGCATCGCCGCATCGATGGACGCCACCGTCCCGGCGCGGTGCGTGGCCACCAGAACCGCGACCGATCCGGTCAGGTGGCGTTCCCAGTCATCATCGGTGGAGAAGTTCTTCACCGATGGCAGATAGTTCGCGGTCCACTTCGCGCCCAGTTCGGTGCGATGCACCATCGCGACGTCCACAGTGGGGAACAGGACGGAAGGCGCGAGAGTGGCGGCGAGATTACCGATCAGGCCGTCCCCGAAGATCAGGAGCGTCTGCGGTGTCTCCCGTGCCAGGCACGAGAGCGCGTAGCGCACAACGGCATATGGTTCGACGAGAGTCGCCCGGGCACTGGACAAACCGGGCGGAAGAAGCGACACCAATCCGCCGCTGACAGCGGACGCGCCGATCACGACCCGCTGCTGGAACAGTCCTTCCACGTTGTGGCCGAGCAGGAACGACGAGTCGTGGGGGTGCGTCGGATTGACGACAACACGATCACCGACGGCGAATTCCGTTACCCCGGAACCTACCTCGACGACGTGGGCGGCTCCCTCGTGACCGACGATCGGAGACGGATCGTCCCGATCGCCACGCACGATCTGAATGTCCGTACCGCACAGCGACACCGATTCCGGAGCAATCAGCAGTTCGCCGGGTCCCGGTGCCGGCGTCGGGCGCTCTTCGACGGCCGAGTGACTGCCGTGCCGAACGATGGCTCGATGCGTCGAGTGTGTTGTCATGTCTCCTCTTTTCACAGCTTGGTGACGCGCAGATAGCCGTCGGCGATGGCGTCGGCCCCGGCGAGAGTGTCGATGTCGCCGGGCCGGCAGAGATGGACGATGTCGGCGATGCGCTCCGAGGTGAGGGAATCGGCGTACGAGCGTGTCTCCACGAGTTGCCCCTCGAGCTCACGTTCGTAGAACTCGCACAGTCCCTCCGCGACGCCACCGCCGATGCCGATGCGGTCCAAACGAGGGTCGAGGGTGATCATGGTTCTGATCAGTTCTGCGATCGGTTCCACCACTATCCGTAGCAACCTGGCCGCGTCTGCGTCTGCGGCCGTAAGCGACGCCGCGAAGGTATCGACGTCGTAGCGAATGTCGAGAACATCTGCCACCGCCTGTATTGCAGACCCGGACGAGATGGACGAGACGTGCCCGACGCCGCCGCATGCGCAGGGCAACGTCCGCACTGCTTGTGGGGCGGAACTCGATGCCCGGAGATGACCGACCTCACCCTGTAGGCCTCGGTGGTCGACCGGGATGGTTCTGTCGGTGAGATACGCAGTGCGAGAGGCGATGCCGCTGCTGATCGTGAGGTAGGCGATGTGACGATCGGTGGGTCGAGCGAAGCCGAGCGCGAACGACGCCAACCCGGCCGTCACGTCGTTGACGAGCCTCCAGCGCACGTCGGGGCGCCGTGTTGTCAGGACGTGCAACAGTGGAATTTCGCCGTTCGGCGCTCCACCCCACAAGGGTCCGGAACCGAGGGCAACACCGTTCTGCTCGTCGAGTGCAGCGCCACACGAAATGTTGGCGTTTGCACCCTGCGGCATATGGAGATCGAGGGTGTCCACCAGTTGTCGGAGGAGGTCATCGGACGACGTGCCGGGCTGTCTGATTGCGCTGGGAGACGGTAACCGCTCGGTGGCGTCACCGCATCGAATGCGCAGCCACGTCCCGCCGAGATCGACCGAGACGGTTGCGCTCATCGCACCGGATCCACGTCGATCACCAGGGCTCCATCGCGAACCGCGACCCCCAACGGTTCGAAGTTTTCGACGCGGGCAACCTGCGGACCGGACTCGTTGCCGATGGAGATGCACCGCGCACCGGCGGCGTGAGCTGCGGCAATCCCAGCATCTGCGTCTTCGAAGACGATGCACGACTCGATGGACACGCCCAACTGCTCTGCGGCAGAGAGAAATCCCTCGGGATCGGGCTTGCCGACGGAGACGTCCTCGGCGCACACGGCGACTGTCGGTGTCGGAAGTCCGGCCGCAATGAGTCGCCGCACCATCATCGAACGCGACGCCGACGTCACCACCGCCCACCGGTCCGAAGGGAGCGAGGCGAGGAACTGCTCCGCACCGGCGATGGGACGAACCGGCACCGAGCACTGCTGTTCGCGCTCCCGAATCCATGCCAGTTCCGCGCGAAGGTCTGCGGTGGGGCCGAGCACACGCAGAATGATGTCTGCAGCCAGTCGGCCCGGCAGTGCCCGGGCCATCACTGCCTTGTCGACTCCGTGGCGCTCGGCGAACTCGAACCACGCCGCCTCGATCGACGCATGCGAATCGACCAGCGTCCCATCCATGTCGAACAGGAATGCGGCAGCGGTGACGGACTGACTGATCGAACCGGACTGCACACTCATACCGTTGCCTCCGCTCGCATCCCGAGCACGTCGCCGGCATAACGGACGAGTTCGAGATCGTGTGCGGTGGATCGGCGTAGTCGTTGGTCGCCCGGATCGGTATCGAGAACCACGGTGCCGGCACCCAATTCGCCGAGGAATTCGATGTCGTGGCGGATCTGTTCGACGGTCCCGTAGCCGAGCGGACGATTGGGCGACTGTACCGGAGTGTCGGTGGGGAGAAAGTAGATTCTCGGGACGAACTCCTTGCCCTCGTCGAGGGCGCGCGATCCTGCGATGCACAGTTGTTGCGACGGGTGCAGCGGATGCCAACCGGTGCCGCGGGTATTGGTCCGGTCGATCGCAGCGGGACCGTTGCCACCGATCCACAGCGGCGGATGTGGCGACTGCACCGGCATCGGCCCACCGTGGATACGGCGGGATGTGCCACTTGCACCGGGGTATTCGTAGGTCTCCGACGCCCACGCGGCGGCCAGGGTGTCGAGCGCGGCGTCGGTCAACTTGCCCCGGCGGTGGAATGGAACGCCAAGCACGTCGAACGCCTGCGCGGTCCATCCCACACCGACTCCGACGATGAGTCGTCCGGCGCTGAGCCGGTCGATCGTTGCGGTGGCATGCGCGAGATACGCCGGATGGCGGTGGCTTCCGATCAGCACTCCGCTACCGAGGCGAATCGAATCGGTCTGACCCGCAAGCCACGACAATGTCGTCAAGCATTCGTAGAACGGCGCGGGAGAGCGGCGATGCGCGTCGTCGGTCAGCACCACGTGATCCGAGAGGAGAATGTTGTCGAATCCGGCGGCTTCGGCCGTGCGTGCCCACCCGAGCAGCCCGTCTGGGTCGATCTGCGGTCCGAAGTTCGGGAGATTGATTCCGTACTTCACAGCGCACCGGGAAACAGTCGAACTGCACCGGTGTTCCGATCGGCGGTGGGCAGGGTGAGGAAGTTGCCACCGTTGGCCGTCAGCGGCCGGGCACCGTGCTTGCGGCCGATATTGTGCTCGAACAGTTCGACGTTCAGCTCACCGACGGACACCATCGCCATCCGGGACGTGCCCTCGACATCGAGATCGAATTGCGCACGCATGAAACCGCGATCCGCTTCGATCTCGGTTCGCAGCACCTCGGTTGCGGAGTGTGATGCCACCAGCCGGGCGACGGTTGCGTCGAGATCTGCCACGCTGTACCCGGCGTGGTCGAGCCCTCGGCAGGTGGGGAGCAGCGCCGACGGAATGTCCTCGCGTCGATGATGCAGCCGGGCGTCGGTGCTACCGAAGTAGCCCGGCCTCTCGGGCCACTGCTGTAGCTCGAACAATGTGCCCCACGGAGATCGGAAGTAGATCCACCTGTTGCCCGCAATCGGACCTTCGGGGACGGTGATCACCTCGCCGAGCAACGACACATCCTGCCTCGCATCGAGGTAACTCGCCGCAGCATCGATGTCGCCGACGGTGAAGCACAGGTGATTGGTCCCCACATCGACTATTCGCGGCGGGCCCTGATCCGCGAGAGCCGAGGACGTGAACTCGACGGTGATGCTGCCCGAGACCGGCACCGAGGCATCGTCGGTGGCGCTGGCGCCGACGAGCGGTGCGAAGAAGTCAGCTGCCCGGTGGGCGTCGGGCACGGTGATACCGATTGTGGTGAGCGATGTTTCGGTCTTCTCGGTCGTGGTCATGGGATCAGCAGTACCTTTCCTCGTGTTCCACCGGCCGCAAGGAGCGCATGCGCCTGCGCGGCCTCGTCGAATCCGAATTCGCGGGCAACCGGCACAGTGAGCGTGCCCGCCGAGACGAGCGCGGCGATCTCTTCGAGTCCCGGTCCGTCCTCGTTCACATAGCTTTTCCCGGGTGTGATCCCCCGTTGCGGTTGTGGTTGGTCGCCGTCCTCGATCGAGACGTACGCACCGCCGTCGCGCACCGAGTCGATTGTGTCGACCACGCCGGCGGTGTCGACGACGGCGTCGTACTCACCGGACTGCAGGTCGACAGGTTTGGCGAACACTCGCCGTGCGCCGAACGCGAGTAGATCCTCGGTATCGGACTCTCGCGCGAGGGCGTCCACTCGGTGTCCGCGGCTGAGCAGAATCGCCGACGCGATGCGGCCCACTGCGCCGGCAGCTCCGGTCACCAAGACCGTCGATTCTGCTGCAAGGGTGATCTTGTCGAGCAGTTGAACGGCGGTGAGAGATGCGAGCGGGATCGCGGCCGCATGCGCGAGGCTGACGCCGGTGGGCGCGTGCGCGAACAGGGATTCGTCGGCAACGACCCGCTCGGCGTAAGTACCGAAACGGTGTGCCGGCTGCGCAACCATCCCGATCACGGTATCGCCCAATGCAAATCGGGTCACCGACTGCCCGACGGCGACGACAGTTCCCGACACGTCCCAACCGAGGATTGCGGGGTACGTCAATTCGATGTCCAGGTATCCCGAACGAGTCTTGAGGTCGACCGGATTGACGGCTGCTGCAGCAACCGACACGACGATGTCCCCTGGCCTGGCAATGGGTTCGTCGATGTCGGCGAGAGTCAGTACCTCGGGTTCACCCTTGGCGGTGATGACAACGGCTCTCATGCGATCTCCTCTCTTCCGGCCGCGGGCACCAGCTCGCCCGCGTACCGTGCGTTTTCTTCTGCGGCGGTCAGCACGAGGCCGCCGTCGACGGTGATGGTGGTTCCGGTCAGGTAGCTCGATTCCTGCCCGGCGAGAAAGACTGCGGCCGCGGCAACCTCGTGCACTCCGGCGGGCCTTCCCAGGGGAATGGCCGGCCTCGAAATCGCCGTGTACGAGGATTCGTCGGCTACGCCGTTCATCGCGGTTGCTGTTTCCCCGGGTGCCACGGAATTGACGCGGACACCGTGCCGCGCGAACTCGAGTGCGAGCACTCTGCCCGACGCGGCCAACGCTGCCTTGCTGGCGCAGTAGATCGCGCCGCCGGTGATGGGCACCGAATCGTGAACGGAGGTGATGTTGACGATCGAGCCCGGGGTGCCGTCGGAGGTCATGCGGCGACCGACTGCCGACGCCAATGCCAGCGGAGTGATGGTGTTGATCGCCAGGACATCCTCGATCCGTTGGACATCGAGCCTGTCGGCCGAGGATCGGTCGTTGACGCCGGCGTTGTTGACGAGGCACCGGATCTCACCGAGCTCGCTTACCGCGCCCTCGACCGCGGCGACCGTGGCACGCGCGTCACGTAGATCGAGGTGAAGCGCAGTCGCGTCGACGGGATACGAGGCTCGAATGTCGTCCACCAGTCGGCTGATTCGGTCGGCACCGTTGCCGTACCCGAGGATCAGATTGTGCCCTTCGCGTGCGAGTGCCAGGGCGATCGCGCGTCCGATTCCGCTGCTGGCACCGGTGACGACTGTGTAGCCGGGCCTACTCAACTGCGATCACTACCTTCGGTCGTGTCCTGTGGCTTTCGAGACGATCGAATGCCGCTTTGGCGTCGGACAACGGCACCACGCTGTCGATGAGTGCCGCCAGTGCGGGACGAATCAGAGGAAAGAGCGCTGCCGCACGGCGATAGTGATCGACACCGTGACGTATCCCGATGATCGAGATACCCGCCAGCGCAACCATTCCGGGGTCGATGGATTCGGAGTGCGCGGCGACGCCGACGAGGATGCATTTTCCGCCGGGACGGAGTGCGCCGATTGCCGTGCTCAGCGCGCCGGCCCCACCCGATGCTTCGACGACGATGTCGTAGGTCCCGGTCAGAGAATCGGCTGTCGTGAACCTCTGCGCCACTGCGCCGGATCCGAGGTGCTCGATGCATCGTGGTTCGAGAACGTCGACGAAGACGGGGCACCGGGACAGCATGGCCACCGCGAGACTTCCGATGGTTCCCGCGCCGATGACGAGCACTCGATCGCCCGGGGACACCGACGCCGCGTCGAGAGCTTCGAGCACGGTGACCAGCGGTTCGATGAGCACGTGTTCGGGTTCGGCGGGTACGCGGCCCAGCGAGACCACGGCGCGCCGGGGCATGACGAGGAATTGTGCTGCTGCGCCGCCGTGTTCGTACAGGCCGACTTCCTTGAGATCCGAACACTGGTTCCGTTTACCCGATCCGCAGGCTGTGCAGGACTGACAGAAAAGCATGGTGCTGCCGGTAATGGCGTCACCGGCCTCGAGATCGCGGACGCCACTGCCGGTCCGGTCGACGACACCCACCCACTCGTGTCCGAAGTGGTGTGGAAAGGTCGTCTTCCCATCGGTCAGGTACGAGGATGTGCCGTGCAGCAGTTCCAGATCCGTGCCGCACAGTCCGACGTAGGAGATTGCGACGACGACGTCGTCCGGGCCGCAGACGGGGTTGTCGAGCTCGACGATCGATACCGAATGCGGCGCGTCGATCACTGCGGCTCTCATCCGGCCACCCTGGCCGCACGACGACTGACGAAGAGCAGCAACACCGCGCCGACGGCGAGAACTGCACCGATGGCAGGCAATACCGAGACGCTGCTGCCTCCCGACAGTGCGATGGAGCCGATCCAGGCACCCGCGGCATTGGCGAGTTGGAACCCGGCAATGTTGACTGTGGCCGCGAGGTGGGGTGCTTCGCTGGCCGCGCCGATCAATTTGGAGGCCAGTGGCGGAATGATCGAGAAGCCCGCGGCACCGAGAACGAACATCCACGCGAAAGCGAACCACGCTGTGCCGCCGAAGAGGAACAGGACGACGAGCGCACCTGCGAGTGCAGTCAACGCTGTGTACAGCGTCTTGTCCAGGGCCTTGTCTGCGAAGTACCCACCGAGCTGGTTGCCGACGACGGAGCCGACACCGAAGACGAAGAGCACGATGGTGACGGTGGATGCCGAGACGCCGGCGTGATCGGTGAGGTACGGGGCGATGTAGGTGAACACCACGAACAGTGCGGCCTGGCTCAGCGCGGTGAGGCCGATCGCCCACAGCACCGGACCTCGGGTGAACACGCTCAGTTCCGAGGTGACACTGCCGGTGTGGTGTGACGGTGCTGCGCGTCGGGTCGAAGCGATCAGGGCGGCGGTGACGAACAGTTGGAAGAGTGCGACGGTGGCGAACGACCAGCGCCAGCCGAGCTGCGAGCCGATCAGCGTCCCCAGCGGAACTCCGAGGACGGTCGCGAGGTTGAGGCCGAGCGTCACTCGTGCGATGACGCGGCCTTGAAACTCCGGTTCCACCAACGAGGTTGCCAAGACCAGGCACAGTGCGAAGAACGTGGCGTGGGGGAGGGCGGTGATGACGCGAAAGATCACCAGCGTCGCGAAGTTCGGGGCCAGTGCGGTGCCGATGTTGCCGATGATGAACAAGGCCATCAAGGCGACGATGAGCGGTGTGCGAGGAACACGGGTGGTGGCGATGGTGAGCAGTGGACCGCCGATGACGACTGTGACGGCGTAGATGGTGATCAACAGGCCCGCAGTCGAATTACCCACGCCGACATCGGAAGAGATGTCTTGAAGAACTCCGGCGACGAGGTATTCGACGGTTCCCACCCCGAACACTGCGAGCAGCATCCAGATGATGGCGGCGTTCGCATTGACAGGCGGCGCTTCGTGGCGTGTCTCGGTGACCATTGCTCTATCCCTTCGTGGTGTTGTCGTGTCCGGTGTATTCGACGACTGCGCATCCCCAGGTGAATCCGACGCCGATGCCGGTGAGCATGATTCGGTCGCCCGGCTGCAGAGTCTCGGTGCGCCGGAGCAGATCGAGGCCGAGCAGTGGGTCGGCGGCACCGGTGTGGCCGATCTCGCGGCCGAGTTCGACCAGCGTCTGATCGGGCTTGATCTTCAGGGGCTCGAAGCACTGCTTGCGCAGTAGAACGTTGCCGAAGTTGGGGACGATCCATCTGCTGATCTCGCCGTGGTGGGTCGCCGAGTCACCCAGTGCGTTTTCGGCGCAACGGGACAACGCTGCTGCGTTGCGTGACCAGAACTCGTCGATGGTGTGTGTTTCGGCGAAGCCGGCGACGCGTGCTCGCAGGTCGATGGGTCCGTCGGTGTCGTAGACCGGCATGTCCAGGCTGTCGTGGCCGCGGTGCATCTGTTCGAGGTGTGCATCGCTCACCACGGACGTGGACAGGATGCGGAACGGGCCGGGATCGGGGCCGACGACGGCGGCGGCCGCGCCGTCTCCGTAGACGAGACCGCTATCGGACTTCCACCGGTCGAACAGCGGCATACGCCAGGCGTCGGAAGCAGTCACCAAACCCTTGCCGCGTCCGTCGAACCAGCGACCGATCATCTCCATGCCCACGATCGCTCCGGCGCATGCGGTGCGGATCTCGATGGGCAGGCAGTCGTCGATGCCGAGTTCGTTCTGGATGTAGGCACCGCAGTTCCAGGCCTCGAGACCGTTGTGCAGAACGACGGCGTGGACGAGCAGATCGATCTCGTCAGTATTGATTCCGCTGTCCTGCAGGGCAGCTCGGCCTGCGAGGACGGCCATGTCCGGGGCGGTTTCGCCGAGGTCGGGGTTAGAGACCGCGACCGATGTCTGACCGGTCTTCTGGTGTTCGACCGACTCGAAGCGACCCGCCGCGACCATCGCGGCGGCCTGTACTCGGCTCTCGGGTAGATAGGATCCGAAGCCCTCGATGTACAAGCTTTCCCACTTCATGACGCGACCTTCGACACCGAAGGTCCGCTGAAAGGCAGACCGGCGTTCTTCCGCGCGAGCAGGGACAGCGCGGACGCGATCTCCTCGTTCGTCACGTCATTGGCGAAGTGATGTCCGCCGATACCGACGGGCAGCGGCAGTCTCTGCCGTCCGTCACGATGGCGAATGGTGTCTGCGAGTGCGGCGTCGAGTACGCCGTCCGTGGACAGCACGTCGTTCCAGACAGGGAGGCCGAGTCGTTTCATCACCGTCAGAATTCGGTCCAGGTCATCACTGCTGAGGCTTCCGCGCAGGAATCCGAGTGCGGAGGTGAGCGCCATGTCGATGCTGACTGCCTCGCCGTGCAGCAGGGCGGGCAGAGCCTCCATCTCGAGGGTCGGTGAGAACGTGTGGCCGTAGTCCACACACCGCTCCAGGCAGGACTCCCACAGATTCGGTTGGAGCTCCTCGAGCATGAGGTGGATCGATTCGGCGATGACTTGTGTTGCAGCAGTGTCGAGTTCGGTGGAGGTTCCTTGAAAGTTGTCGTCGATCAGGCGTTGGCCGTAGGTTTCGAGCAACTCGAACAGGTCGACCGACTTGATCAGCGCCATCTTCAGAATCTCGGCGAGGCCGTTGGACAGGTGCCGGTCGTCGAGGGTGCGCAGGAATGCGCGGTCCACGTAGGTGGCGATGGCGGGGGCGTACGTTCCCAGGCGGTTCTTGCCCATGCCGTAGTTGACGCCCGTCTTGACGCCCACGCCGGCGTCGACGAGTCCGATGAGGGTGGTGGGAATTCTGATGTAAGGGGTGCCGCGCCGATAGACGCTCGCGGCGAATCCGACGACGTCGAGCAGTACGCCGCCGCCGATGGCGATGACCGGCTCGCGACGTCGGTCGATACCGAACCCGTTCATCGCGTCGACGACGCGGATGACCGAGCTCCATTCCTTCACCGTCTCGTCGGCGCGCATCGACACGAACGACGCGGCCACTCCATGGTGCTCGAGGTATCCCCTGATGCGATCGCCGTGGATGCGGTCGACATTGGAGTCGATGACGACGAGGCGTCTGTCTCCCCTGGTCAACGGTGCTGCGCTGCAGCCGTCCAGCAGCTGGGTGTTCTCCGGGCTGAACAAGTTGCGTGCGGCGATGACGTGGTATTCGACTTGCTTGATGGCCTCGACCTTCCACGCCGAGTCGGTATCCGCGCTGTGACTGAGTCCGAGTTTGAATGAAGCGGCACTACGCATTTCGATCCCCCTGGACGGTGATATGCACTCTCGGGCTGTATTCGCTCTCTTCCGTGCTGTGCCGAACCGAAGTTCTTGCAGAAGCGTAAGGGATTCGTTTATCGATCGCTACAGGAGTAGACTAGATCACAGTTTCCGGAGCAGGACGAGATTCGAGACCAGGAGGGCCTATGGCCGGCGTACGAGGACAGGGGCGGAAGTTCGATGTCGACTCAGCGCTGGATCAGGCGATGTTCGCCTTCTGGGAGCACGGATACGAGGGCACCTCGGTTTCGATGCTCACCAGCGCGATGGGCATCAACCCGCCGAGTCTCTACAGCGCATTCGGTGGCAAGGAAGGGCTGTTCTTCGCCACGATCGAGCGATATCTCGCCACTCGAGGCGACTTCATGGACCGGGCATTCGCCGAGGAGCCCGACGCGGCCAAGCTGATCTCGAGACTGCTGTACGACGCGGCGTCGCACTACACCGACGAGTCGTGCCCGGGCGGCTGTCTGATCATCAGTTCGGCCGTCGGCGTCACCGACGCCAACCGGGGCATCGCAGATCGATTGCGCGACATGCGCAATGCCAACGTGTCCCTGTTGGCGGAACGCATTACCGGGAACGTCGCCGACGGCATTCTGCCACCGTCATGGGACCCGGTCGATGTCGCGGATTTCATCGGCGTGATCATTCAGGGCATGTCCCAGCGTGCCCGGGACGGCGCAACGCGGCGTCAACTCGAACACGTGGCAGAGATGACGCTTGCTTCGTTGGGGTCGGTGCATTCGATCGCCCATTGACGGCTGGTCAGGCCACGACCCCTGCGAACTCTTCGAGGAACAGGTCGACGTCCGCCGCATCGATGGTCAACGGCGGTCTGATCTTCAGTGTATTTCCGTACGAACCGGTGGCCGAGATCAGCACCCCGCGTTCCTTCATGGCGTTGACCACGCGCAGTGCCTCGGCCGGATCCGGTTCACCTGCCGGGCCGATGAATTCGACTCCGACGAACAACCCCGCACCCCGGATGTCCCCGACGGAATCGACGCGATCGGAGGCCTCTCGAAGTCCTGCCAGCATGCGCGTACCCATCGAGGCCGAGTTCGCCACGAGCCCGTCGTCACGGATGACGTCGAGCACCGCTTGCGCCGCAGCGATCGTAACCGGGTTACCGCCGAAGGTGTTGAAGTAGCGCAGGTCTCGGCCGAATGACTCGGCCAGAGACCCCTGCATCACCAGACCCGCGATGGGCATACCGTTGCCCATCGGTTTGCCCATGGTGACGATGTCCGGCAGCAACCCGTGCCGCTCGAATCCCCACATCGACGCGCCCAAGCGACCGAACCCCGGCTGCACCTCGTCGGCGATCAACAGCCCACCTGCGGCGTGAACAGCATCCGCTGCAGGCTTCAGGAACGGTGTCGGCTCCGGCAAGATCCCGTCGGAGGCGAAGATCGAATCGACCATCAGCGCGGCGAAACCGATACCGCTGCAGACCAAGTCGTCGATCTGTGCCTGAACCTTCTCGGCGAACCACGTGCCCAGATCGCCGTCCACCCGGTAGGAATCCGGTGCCGGAACCGTACGCACCCAGGCCGCGTCGCGGACCGACGCCGGACCCATCGACGGCGAACACGCCGCAACATCCACAGTCCCACCGTGATACGCGCTTTCGGTGACGATGATGCCCTGACGGCCGGTCGCGTGCCGAGCGATCCGGAGAGCGAGGTCGTTCGCCTCGGACCCGGTACACGTGAACATCGCCGTACTCAGCCCGTCAGGGAAAGTACCGACCAGATCTTCTGCGTATCCGATCACGGCCTCGTGCAGATACCTCGTGTGCGTGTTGATCAACGACATCTGCCGCGTGACGGCGTCGACCACCCGGGGATGGCAATGCCCCACGCTGGCAACGTTGTTGTACATGTCGAGGTACCGAGTGCCGTCGGCGTCGTAGACGTACGCACCCTCGCCGCGGACCAGCTCGAGCGGAGTCTCGTACATCAGGTGGTAGGCCGGCCCGAGGACCCGCCTCCGGCGTTCGACCAGATCGCGGGTGCGCGCACTCAAGCGAGCGGCCGACGACCCGTCGAAACCGTTGACGCTGAGGGCTCCGACGCGATCGAGGATGGTCACCTCACAACCCCTGCAGCCAGAACGCCCATCGCGGATCCGCCATCTTCATCCTCGCGCGGGCAAGCTTCCAGGTTCCGTACTTGTGGTAGTCGAAATCCCATGCGGTGCTGAGCTTGTGGTTCATGCAGCCCCACAGGCCCCACTTGACGTCGGCGAGGGCGCTGCACACCTGTACCCGGGAGATCATCGACCATTCGGCCTTGCCGTAGAACTCCTCGATCAATTCCATCGTCTGCTGCTCGCCGTAGAACATCTCGGTGATCATGACGGCGAGCTCGTAGGCGCGGTCGTTGTTCGAGGCGAACTCGTAGTCCACCAACTTCATCGGCAGGCCGTCGCCGATGAGAATGTTGCCGGGCATCGGGTCGTTGTGACACGCAACCAGATCCAGGCCGGACGCCAGCATTGCGTTCTTGGCCTGCGCGTATTCGGCGAGGATCACCTCGGCGTCGCGCGGCAACCGCACGCCGAGTTCGGCAACCTGATCGAGGTGTTCGTCGATCATGTCGAATATCGTCTTGGTGACACTGAGCGTGCTTCCCGAATGGAGCACCCGATACAGATCGATCATGCCCATGGGAATCTCCGGGCGCTTGAGATCACCGTTGGTGCACGCCCGGTAGCCTTCCAGGAACTCGATCACCTCCACCCCGGTCACCGGATCGAACAGCACCACCTCGGGCCCGATGTCCAGAGCGCCTGCGCGACGGGCAGCTTCGTTCGCCAGCGACCGATCGATGAAAGAATCCGTCCCGGCACCGGGAAGTTTCATGAAGTAGCGCTTGGGCTTCCCGTCGACGGTGATGCGCCAATTGCTGTTCATCAACCCTCCGGGTACCGGAGCGTAGGTGATGTTCAGGCCCTCCCACTGCGCAACGGCGGCAAGAGCCTTCTCCACCTGCAGTTCGGGTTCGGTGCGGGCAGATCCCAGTGCGATCTCGTTCATGGCCACCTCAGATGTTCCGTACTCGGTCGTCGAAATGGGGGTCGCGCAATCCTGCGCGCGCCCTCAGGAACTGCCAGTCGGAGAACTTCGAATACTCCTGCGTACCCGGCCTCATCGCGTCTGCATACGAGCCGATGAGGGCCCACCGCAGGGAGTCGGCGATGCCGTAGATACGGGCGCGATCGAACAGCGCACTGTCGAACGACCCCCACATCATCTCGAACACCTCACGTGCGTCGGTGTCGAACGGGCGGATCTCGGCGAGCAACGCACCGATGTCCTGCAGCGGATCCATCAGCGCCGCAACGTCCCAGTCGACGAGCCGCATACCGCCGTCGTCGAGCATCAGGACATTGGAGACGTTGCCGTCGCCGTGGCAGGGGACCGCGTCGAACCCGGCACTGTCGATGCGGACTCGAGCAGGCGCGAGAGTCCGGAGCATCCAATCGAAGTCGGCCGGAAACAGGCCCCCGACCTTCTCGACCAAATCGATGACGTGTGTCAGGTCGTCGAACACCGAAGCACGTCTGGTGATTCCGCTGAGCCCGTGAACCGATGTCCGCAACGCCACCAGCTTCTCGACATTCGCGTCCTCGTCGAACAGATCGAGCGTTGCGGTCGAACACAGTCCGGTGAAGTCCTCCATCACCAACACGCCGGAAGCCGCGTCGGAGAAGAAGACAGTCGGGCCGATGCCCGCAACACCGGCCGCGGTCGCAGCCGAGAACGTCGCTGCGACATCGACGTAGTCGCGGGCATGCGGTTCCATCACCTTCACATACGCGGCCGAGCCCGCGCCGGAGTCCGCAACCTCTGCTCGCGCCGAATAGCGCTCGGAGTCCGCGCCCCACCAACTGGGGCTCGCCATGGTGGTACTGGGGTCCAACGTCAGGTCGCCCGTTGTCCAGATACCCAATTCGCTCAGTGTCTGCCGCACAGTCATCCCAGTACTCCGATCGTGTCTGCGGCCACAGCCGTCGGCCAGTTCATCTCGAAGCCGCGTGCACCTTCGAGCCATTTCGTCAGTCGTAGTACCGCCTGGTCTGTGAACCGAGGTCCGACGACCTGAATCCCGACGGGCATGTGTGCGCTGAAGCCGAAGCAGAGCGCCGAGGCAGGCTGTGCGGTCTGGTTGAACCACGCGGTGAAACTGCAGTGGCCCAATGGTTGTGCCGGGTCGAGCCCGACCTCTTCGGCACCGAAGCCCACCGTGGGAACGACCGGGGAGATGACGAAGTCGAACTCGGCCGTCTGCGCCCGAACCGACTCCTGCGAGCGCATCACCGCATCGGTGTCGCGCGAGAACTGAGCCGCCGAATACTCCGCCGCCGCCGAGGCCCAGTCCGCGACGGCGGGCAGTACCTGCGATCGACGGTTCTCGGAAATTGCCTCCCACTCCGTACGCGCACGAACCTGGAACAATCGATCCAACGCCGGGTACGGATCTGCGCCGAAAATCGGCGGCATGTCGGTGACCACGGCACCCGCTGCACTCAGTTGCGTTGCTGCAGAACGCACCACGGCCTGTACGTCGTCGGAAACGGGGGGACCGTAGCCCATGTCGAGCATGACGCCGATGCGAAATCCGGCAGGAGCGAGAATCGCGTGTATGTCGGTGGTGTCCTCGTAGGGCAGACTCCACGTGTCCCGCGGATCGGGTCCGGAGATGACGCCGTAGAGGTCGATGAGATCGTCGACGGTGCGTGCCATCGGACCGGCCGATCGCATGGTCGACGGAGCGGTGTGCGGAATGCGGCCCTGCGTCGGCTTCAACGCAACGAGCCCGCAGTGCCCCGCAGGCAACCGCACCGACCCGGCGATATCGGAACCGACAGAACCGAACCCGATGCCCGACGCCAGCGATGCACCTGCGCCGGCACTGGACCCACCGGTGTTGCGGGAGAGGTCCCAGGGGTTGCGGGTGACGCCGTACAGCGAGCTGACGCCGGCTGCCATCATCCCCATGTCCGGCATGGTGGTCTTGCCGACGATCACGGCACCCGCTTCCTTCAGCCGGGCAGCCGGTGGCGCATCGACGGTCGACATCGGTAGGTCTGCATTGGCTGCGACGCCGTGCCGCCACGGCATCCCGATCGCATGGACGCTGTCCTTGATCGTCACCGGAATGCCGTCCAGGTCGCCTCGGGCACGGCCGGATACGAGTCGATCGGTCGCGGCCTCGGCGGCTGCACGGGCACCCGACTCGGCCACGTACGCCATCGCATTGATCACGGGGTCGGTGGCCGCCAGATGCTCCAGCGTGGCGTCGAGCAACTGCACGGGAGTGAGCTCACCGGTACCGAACGCCTCGCGTATCTCGGCGATCGTCTTCGTCAGAAGGGGATTCATCGAGTGCCTTTCATGCCGGCGAGTTCGACGTTCGGGCCGACTCCGATATCGCCGCGGACGAGCCGTGCGACGGTTTCGGCGAGCATCTTCACGCCCGCGAGCAGGTCGCCGTCGTGGGTCAATTCCTTCTCGCTGTGCGAGATGCCGTCGACGCTGGGGACGAACAGCATCACCGTCGGGACGACGTCCTTGAGGTTCACCGAGTCGTGGCCGGCCATGGTGAGCATCCGCCGAGACGACAATCCGTGGGCCTCGGCGGCCTCCTCGGCCAGTTCGACGCCCTCGATCTGGTAGCTCGTGGACGGCCGCAGCGCCGAGGTGTCGATGCTGACCCGCACCTCCCCGTCGGTGTTGACGGAATCGATTGCGGCAAGCAGCTTCCAGTGGGCCTGCTCGAGAACCTCGGGATCGGCGGACCGGAGGTCGATGGCCAAGGTGACCTTCGACGGCACGACGATGGGGGAGTTGGGTTCGACATCGAACTCGCCGACCGATGCCAGCAGCGCCTCCTCGGGGAACTGCGTGGTGAGATCCCGTGCAGCGAGCACGATGCGCGATGCGCCGACCAACGCGTCGTGACGCAGGGCCATATGAGTTGCGCCGGTGTGCGACTGCTCGCCGTGCACGGTGATCGAGTACTTCCGTGCGGCCCAGTTGGCGGTGACGATGCCGATCGTCGTGCCCGTGTTCTCGAGGATAGGCCCCTGTTCGATGTGGATCTCGGCGTAGGCGGCGGCCTCGGGTGCATCGCCTGTGCCGTGAAACCCGATATCGGACAGGGCATCCCGCACACTGACGCCACTGCGGTCGGTGACCTTCAGGATGTCGTCGGCATCGAACTTGCCGATGAAGACCCCACTTCCCATGAGGCTGGGCGAGAAACGGGAACCTTCCTCGTTGAACCAGTTCACGACCGCAAGATTGAATTGTGGAGCGACCGAGCCACGTTCGACGCATTCTGTGACCTCGTACGCGGCGTGGGCTGCGGCGAGGACCCCGTAGGCCCCGTCGTACTTCCCGGCCGTCGGCTGACTGTCGAGATGCGATCCGACGAGGACGTACGGTGCACCGGGCACGAAGTCGACGGTGCCGTACATGTTTCCCACTGCGTCGACGGTGGTGGTGAAGCCGTGCCGGTCGAACCAGTCGGCGAGGAACCGCCTGGTTCGACCGTCGTCCGCGGTTGCTGCCTCGCGGTGCACACCACCGGCGGCGGTGGCACCGAACTGCGACATCGCTGCGAAATCGTCGAGAAAAGCCACTAGATCTTCTCCGGTGCGGGGTTGGCAGCGAGTTCTTCGATCTGGTCCTCGAAGGACAGGTCGACCGGTGCCGTGCGGGTAGGACGCTTGCCGACCTCGAACATCTCGTCGACACGGGCCTTCTCCTCGGCCGTGGTTCCGGTGACCTTGGAGACGACGAGGAAGACGGTCAGGTTGACGGCCATGCCGACGACGCCACCGGTGAGGCTGCCCAGTCCGGCGATGTCGTCCGGGTAGATCGCGGTGAGCAGCAGGGCAACGGAGAATCCGGAGATCATGCCCGCGACTGCGCCCTTACCGTTACCGCCGCGCCAGAACACTCCGAGGAACAGTGGAATGGCAAGCTGCACAACGCCTTGATACGAGATCTGCGCGAGAAGCTGCAGCCGTGTCATGTTGAAGGTGGCGTAGGCGACGATGGCCGCGGCGGCCATGAAGGCGAGCATGCTGCTCTTGGCCACCTTGGTGAGCTGGCTGTCGGTGAGCTTGCGCTTGTCGGAGTTGACGAGGTCGTTGGCGATCTGCAGGCCGCAGACCTGGACGCTGCCGTCGATGTGGCCCATGGATGCGGCGAACACCATGGTGGCACCGAGTCCGAGGAGCCAGGTTCCGCCGTAGCTCTCCATGATGGTGAACCAGCCGGTCTGCGGTGAATCGGCGACGGCGGGGATGACCGTGCCGGCGATGCCGACGAGCATGAGCAGGGAGTAGAAGACGCCGGAGATCAGCACGGTGCGGATGGTGCCGGACTTGACTGCGCGGACGCTGGATGCGGTGTAGATGCGCTGAAAGCTCGTCGGCCAGCAGAGCGATCCGACGACGCCGGTGAAGATGAGGGCGAAGAGGTAGAACGGGCCGTAGGAGTCGCCGTCGCCGGGGACGCGGAGATACTCGTCGGCGACGTCTCCCAGAGTCGAGAAGCTGATCGGACCGCCGGCGACACCGGAGAGCAGGATCAGGCAGAGTGCCGCGGAGAAGACATACGCGACGATGCCTTGGAACATGTCGGTCATGATCAGGCCGCGCATGCCCATCTTGACGGTCCAGTACTGGCGGATGACGATGACGGCCAGGCCGACGAACAGGCACGTGGTGACCGACCATGCTCCGGCACTGGTGATCTGGAAGACCTCGCCGAGTGCCTGCATGCCGAGCACCACCCAGGGGAAGAGCGAGACGATACCGATGACGCTGGCGACGATCTTGGTGCCGCGCGAGTTGAAGCGCAGGCCGAGCAGATCGGGCTGTGAGCGGAGGTTGTACTTCGCTCCCCACCGCCAGGCGCGGGTGGCCATGAAGTACATCATGGCGACACCGAGGCTGGAGTACGCGAGGCCGTACAGGCCGAATACGCCTGCGCCGCTCGCGAGTCCGAAGAACGCGATGAACACCGAGCCCGGCCACCACGAGTTGACGTAGCTCATCGCGACGTACCACGGGCCGTAGCTACGACCGCCCACCGAGTACTCGTCGAACGTGGGGGAGGTCTTCTGTTGGGTGGTGTACAGAATGAAGATGACGACGGCGTAGAAGACGCCGAGCATTCCCAGCATGATCAACATGTCATTCTCCAGTCAGCGGTGCGGTAGCGGGGAGGAGGTCCTCGTCGAGTTCGCCGCGGATGTCCTCGACGATGTAAAGGCCCCACAGGGTCAGTCCGAGCACGACTCCGTTGATCAGCCAGTACATGATGGCGAACGGGATGCCGAGGATTTCGTAGCGAATTCCGCTGCCCCACATGTAGAGCGGTGGGAACAGCGCGAAGAGCAGGGCGAGAGCGTAGATACCGCCGAAGAACGTCATGATGCTTTTTCGGCTCAGGCCGCGAATGTACTCTTTCATGTGCGTCATCCTTGGTTGACTATTTTGAGAACCGAGTCGTGGATTGCGCCGTTGGTCGCAATCCCGTTGCCTTTGTCGAAGTCTCGCGCTCCGTCGAGCGAGGTGAACGTGCCGCCGGCTTCCTCGATGATCACCGGCATGGGGGCAAGATCGTAGATCTGCGTCGTGTAGTCGACCACTGCATCGGCCTGGCCGCTCGCGACCATCATGTAGCCGTAGGCGTCGCCCCACGTGCGCAGCACGGCACCCGTGGCGTGGAGGTCGACGATGGTATCGGGGTGCCAGTCCTCGAGCCAGGTTGCCATCACGTAGGCACCGTCGAGATCGGTCCTGCTCGAAACATGTACCTGCTCACCATTTTTCCAGCACCCTTTGCCGCGCTCGGCGTGCATGAGGATGTCGGCGCTGGGCAGGTTGATGACGCCGAAGACGATCTCGCCGCCTTCCTCGATCGCAATCAGGTTGGCGTACAGCGGAACTCCGTGCACGAACGACTTGGTGCCGTCGATCGGGTCGACGATCCAGCGGTAGTCGGAGGTGCCGCCGGTTTCACCGAACTCCTCCCCGAGAAAGCCGTCGGTGGGGAAGTGCTCGGCGACGCCGGCTCTGATGTGCGTCTCGATATCGCGATCCGCTTGTGTAACAGGGGAACCGTCCTGTTTCTGTTCGACGGTGAGGGCTGAGGTGTCGAACCAGCGACGAGCGATCTCGCCCGCCGAGCGGGCGAGCTCCACGCCGAGAGCGGCGCGTGCCGACCTGGAATCCTCCACGGTGTTGCACCCTTCGGTAGATGTTGCGTTCTCGGGTAGGTGCAACGATGGGCGTAGACCATTTCTGGTTTTCTCGTCGATACGTGAACGTCGTGTAACGCGTGACCTGGTTGCGGGTCATAGGACACCCGCCGTGTTAATCGTGCGTTAATGCCCAGGTCGAGGGGTGTTGCGCGGCCCTGATCGAAGATTGAATAGACATTGCAGTCATTCCAGGAGAAATCGAGGTGGTCCGGTGCTGTTGATGGAGCAGACCCACGCCGCGCTTCTTCGGTTGGCGGCCGAGCTCGAATCGCGGTCCGTTGCCCGGTTGCCTCCCGAACGCGAACTGGCCGAGCGGCTCGGTACGTCACGGACGACGCTGCGCAAAGCGCTGGATCTCCTCGAACGTGACGGCGTCATCCGACGGACGAAGGGTAGAGCCGGCGGCGCGTTCCTGACCTCGGTGACACCGGGTTCGTCGTCGCCGGAAAGTGCGCAGTCCCTCTGCCAGAGCCGGCGACTGCTGCGAAGCCTCAACACCGTCAAGGGCGTCCCACAGATGCTGCACGAACAGGGCTTTCGAGACGGGACCAAAGTCATCTCGGCGCGCATCTCCGAGCCGAGCCCGGAGGCGGCGCAGGTTCTGGGAGACGGACCGGTGGTTTCGCTGCTGCGGCTGCGCTTCGCCGATGGCGACACGCTGTCGCTGGAGCAGATGTACCTGAGCGACAGCATCTGTGGCCGAGTGCTCGAGACCTCGTTGGACTCGGTGTACGAGGCTCTGCGTACACGGCTCGGCGTATCGGTCTGCATGGCAGACGAATCCATCGAATTGGCGACGATCAGTGCGCCCGCAGGCTCGCTGCTCCGGCAGCCCGAGGGAACGCCCATCCTGAAACTCGAACGCATCGGATACGACCAGTCCGAACGACCCGTCGAATATTCGGTTGACCTGTTCCGAGCCGACCGAACGCGATTGAGTGTGCGCACCTCGTCGCTGGTGAGTGCGTCGGTCACCGAGACGTCGACGTAAACAGCAGGCCCGGAGACCGTGGTCCCCGGGCCTGGACGCAGACAGCTACTCGTTGCAGCAGTGCCCCGTGGATTTCGGCGTCTCCGGTGCCAGATCGAGCATCGGATTGCCGTCGAAGAATCCCGTGGGCTTGAGGTGCAAACTCACATGGCTGACCGGCATCACCGGCCAATCCTCGGGGCGCACCACGTGGTGTGCAGCGATAGTGGGCCAGATGACGAGGTCGGCGTCCTCGAGGGAACGGTCACCGCTGGTGTACTTCACCAACCCGTCGGGTCCGGGGTTCTGCGCCACGTACTCACCGGCTGCATAGCGCTCACGTTCTGCGTACGGCGTCGCCCACAGGTGCTTGGTGGCGAACCCGCCTCGGCGTGCCTGCTGCGAACCTGGCTGTGCGAGAGGCAGAGCGACCGCACCGGAGGGTTCGATCTTGTATCCGATGTGCCCACCGAGCTTGTTCTTCTTGTCCGCGTTGGCAATCAACCAGGAGCGGGCCCTGAGTGGATCTGCGACGCGTTGCGCTTCGGACTCGCTCGTGAGCTGTCGTTTGGTTTGTCGCCAGGCGTTGCCGTGCGGATTCTCCGGCCCGGCGGGGACTGCCTCGGCTTCGAGTTCGTAGAGGTTGTTGCGTTCCCCGTCCACGTTCATGTCCAGACGAACACTGAAGAAGTGTTGATGATGCGGCCCGTAGAGACCGGGAGCGACGAGGGTGCCGAACTCGGGGACAGTGCCCGGCTCGATCGCACCGGTGGAGATGATGCCGGTCAGTTTGATCTCGAACTCGATCGATCCGTCGAGATACAGATGCCAGTAGAAGCCGTAGTCGTAGTTGCCCACGGTGGCGAAGAACGACACGACAAGACGACGGTTGCGTCGGACCTGGCCTACGTTGTCGCGAAAGTCGGTGTGCTTCCAACCGATGCTGAAGTCCTCCTCGTGCATGCAGATCGCATTCGGCAGCTCGATCGGCTGACCGTCCTGATCGTTGACGTAGGCGTCGAAATAGTGGATCTCACCGAGGCAATCACAGCCCAGCTGAAGCGAATTGGCGAGAACGCCGAGCCCGTACTCACCCTCGTCGAACACGTTCTTGTTCCACTGGCTGTCGCCCGGATCGCCGTAGGGCACGTACATCTCCGACAGGGATGCTCGATGAACGATCGGGCGCAGGGTTCCCCGATCGACGTATCCGACTTCGTGCAGCACGAGGCCTTCCCGCGGCGTGAACCCCACGCGCAAGCGCCAATTCGCCCACTCGACGTAGTGGCCGTCCACCGTGAACGACGGACCGTCGGGTTGAGTGATGTCGATCTTCTTCATCGGTGCCCGCTGCTGCGCGAACTCAGGGACATTGCCGGGGCGTTCGTAGAATCCGGGCAGGTAGTTGCCTGGCGTGTGCGGGATGGGGACGACGCCGGTGTCTGCGACGTCGACGACCTCCATCGTGTCCATATCGACCGTCACGACGAGGTTCTCGACAGGCCGCGCGTAACCGTTCTCCTGCGCTTCGCTCCGCACGAACGTCAGAGGCCGGGCGAGGCGTCGACCACCGGGGTTGTCGCCCTCCATCGTGTGGCCGCTGGCCCACTTGTCCACCATTGCCAGCGAGAAGTCGGTGACGCCGCGCTTGACCATCGCTTCCTGCCAGCGCGGGTCGGCCTTGATGACGTCCTCGCAGCGAAGGAATTCCTCCAACGTGATGGGTGGTTGAACGTCGACAATCTCGGTGTAGCTGATCAGCGCGTCGTGGGTGAGCGAGACAACGGCCTCGAAAGTGGCATGGGCGTCACGGTCACGCAGGACGACGAATGCTCGACGGTCCGTATCCGATTGCTGCAGAGCAGTTTTCGTAGGCTCCAGCAGCTCGATGTAGACGAAGCGTGCAGCGGAAGTCAGATTCTGCTCGCGAACGACTATCGCCGACGTCCTCGAAATCTCCTGCGGGGTCAGCGGTTCGAGGGGGTGAATTACAACGGGCGCAAAGGTATCGGTCATCGTGGCTCCTGCAGAGGTCAGTAGAGAAGGTCTGGCGGAATGCGGCGCGTGCGAAGGAACACGACGACGGCGGCGAGCGTGAGTTCGACCACCGCGACAATCGAAGCTGCCGACACGTCGCTGACACCGCCGACAACGACGGCCTGATGATGTCCTGTCGGACCGGGGGCATGCGCAAGCAGCATCACGGCACTCGACGCCGCCATGACCACCCACGGACGATTGTTGTCCGACCGCCACAGATCGGCAGCACACAGCAGGCACACCACGGCCATGGCGGCCACTACTAAACCGACCGCGCTACCGATACCCATCCTCAGGTGAAGAACGGCCGAGATCACCGCAAGTGCTGCTGCACAACGGTTGATCAACACTTCTCGTGGCTCCCTGTCGTCGCTGTCGGCTACGACGCTAGGGGTAGACCATTTCTGGTATTCGCAGGTCGTGTGAGGGGCGTGTAACTCGCCGACCGGATCAGACCAGCTCGATGACGTCCAACGCCCCGTCGGCGTGGGAACTGCGCAGCCTCTTCTTGTCGTATTTGCCGACACTGGTTTTCGGTACCTCGTCGATGAAGGTCCAGCGTTCGGGCAACTGCCAATGCGCGACGCGGCTGTCGAGGAACTCTTTCAGTTCTTCGGCCGTCACCGACGCGCCGTCGCGAACGACGACGGCAACCAAGGGGCGCTCGTCCCACCTGGTGTCGGGCACACCGATGACCGCGGCCTCGCGCACTGCGGGATGTCCCATCACCTGATTCTCGAGTTCCACCGACGAGATCCATTCGCCGCCGGACTTGATGATGTCCTTGGAGCGATCGGTCAACCGGAGGTAGCCGCCCTCGGAGATGGTGCCCACGTCCCCGGTCCGTAGCCAACCGTCGTCGAACTTGTCGTCTGCATCTGCGCGGTAGTAGCTGCCGGTGATCCACGGACCACGCACCTCGAGTTCCCCGACGGTCGTGCCGTCCCACGGCAACACCGTGCCTGCATCGTCGACGAGTCGTGCCCGCACCCCGGCCACGAATCTGCCCTGCGTACAACGCAAGTCGAACTCCTCCTCCGGCGACAGGCCTGCATCGGGCTTGCCGGATGTGCCCAGAGGGGACGTTTCGGTCATGCCCCACGCCTGGGAGATGTGCACGCCGTACTTCTCGTGGAATGCCCGCATCAGACTCGGCGGGCACGCGCTGCCGCCGACCACCACGTCACGCAGACTCGACAGATCCGCTGGGTGATCCTCCACGTATTCGAGCAGTGCCTGCCAGATCGTCGGGACCGCTGCCGCAGCCGTCGGCCGCAGCGTCGACATCATCTCCGCCAACGGAGCCGGCTGCAGAAACCTGTCGGGCATGATCAGCGACGCACCGACCATCAAGGCCGCATACGGCAGGCCCCACGACATCGCATGGAACATCGGCACGATGGCCAACACTTTGTCGGACTGCGCAATTGCCATCGCGTCGCTCATGCACGCCTGCATCGAGTGCAGATAGATCGAGCGATGCGAGTACACCACCCCCTTGGGGTCGCCGGTGGTGCCCGAGGTGTAACACATTGCGGCAGCGGATCGTTCGTCGAGCTCGGGCCAGTCGAACTCCTCCGAGTTGCCCGCCAGAAGGTCCTCGTAGCCGAGCACCTCGATGCCATCCGGGGCCTCGACCTGCGCCGGGTCGACGCCGACCACAACGAGATGTCGCACGGTCTCGAACGTGGGCAGCAACGGCGTCAACAGTGGCAGCAGGCTCGCGTCGGCGATGATGACCTGATCCTCGGCATGGTTGACGATGTAGGTGAGCTGCTCGGGGAAGAGTCGAATGTTCAGCGTGTGCAGTACTGCGCCCATCGCAGGAATTGCCATGTAGGCCTCCATGTGCGGGGCGTTGTTCCACATGAACGTCGCGACTCGCTGATCGTCGTCGATACCGATCGACCGCAGACCGTGCGCCAGTTGCGCTGCCCGCCTGCCCAACTCGCCGAACGTCACCGTGGTGGGTCCACCGTCGGTCCAGGTGGTGATCTCGGCCGAGGAGTGAATGGACGTCCCGAATCGAACCAGCTGGCCGATGGACAGTGGGGTGTCCTGCATGGTGCTCTTCATCGATCTCGCTCCTGAAGGTCTCGGCACGCACGTCACTGTGCTGTGCGTCACACCTTGCACCTTACGGACTTCCCCCGACGGGTGGTCGCGGGCACCTCACATCCGGGCGTCGACCTCGCGAACCATGTCCCGATAGATCTCCGACGCCGGATCGATGACGTGAAAATGGCCGCCGGGTCCTTCCATCGAGACGACCGAATCCGAGCCCGCGGACGCGGCGGCACAGTAGGCGCGACTGATCTCGAGCAGGTTGGGATCGTCCGATACCGCGCACACCACCAGCTGCGGAACTCCGAGCGAAGCCGCGAGATCGGCGACGATTTCTCGTACGTCTGCCGGGCATCGGCGAAGCGCGCACCGAGCGCAGTCGACACTGCACCTTCACCGAGCCACCGCTCGTCACCGACCCGAAGATCGAGGACACCGGCCAGACTCACTGTGAGAGCAGGACTCACGGCCTTCCCGACCGAATCGGCCGCCAGTCGCATCGCAAGCTGGCCGCCTGCCGAGTGGCCCATCAGGACGATTCGGTTCAGGTCCAGATTGCCGGGCGCGGTCTCCAGCGCTGCCAGAGCGGACGCCACGTCGTCGGTCGTCGCATCCCAGCCGTGTTCGTCGGGGCGACGATATTCGACGTTCCACGTGGCGTAGCCCCGCGTGGTCAGATCGACGGCCATCGCGTCCATCAGATCGAATTCCCATCGCGAACGCCAATATCCACCGTGGATCAGCACCGCGACGGGACACGGGCCATCGCCCTCGGGCAACCGCTGCTCGACGCGTTGCTCGGGGTGATCTCCGTACGACAGGATCGTCCCGGGGTGGAAGCGGTGGAAGAACACACTGTCGATCGCGAACCGGAGGCCGTCGAGTCCGCGGCCCCGGATGTGTGTGCGAATGCCATCGGACCTGTCCGCCTCGCACTGCCCCAGATCGACTCGAACGACACTGCTGTACGACGCCATGTCGATGGGGACGCCACCTCCGGGAACGACGACCACCTCGTCGGAACCGTCTGCAGCGTCGACGATTCCGCCCGTCAGCCCTAAGGTCGACAGCGCCCTGGCGACCAGTTCCTGCGCCGTCGCGAGATCGGCGAACACGCCGGGAGCGGCGACGATGTCGAGGTGCGTGGAGGGGTGCGTCATGGGTTCACGCTACCCACAACGGCGTCGACCGAGCCCGAGACGGAGTGTCCGGGCTCGGTCGAAGGACGGTGATCAGTTGTCGACGGCCTCGTTCAGTTCGCGCAGACGGGGGAGTGCGCGGTTGGTGAGCAGGTCCTCGCGGGTCTCGGCGGAGACGGCCATGCTGTCCTTCCACAGTGAGCGGCCGGCCATCGCGCCGCGCGCGCCGTTGGCCACGGCGATACGCACCTGCTCGATGAACGTCTCGTGGTCGACGCCGGCCGAGAGCACGGCCCACGGAACACCCTGTGCCGCTTCGGTAACGGCAGCGCAGGCCTCGGCGGAACCGGGGTAGGGGAGCTTGAGCACCTTGGCGCCGCACTCGACCGAGATGCGGGTGGAGTCGGCGATGATCTTGCCGAAGCCGGCCTTGTAGTCCTCGTCCGATTCGCCCTCGAGCTTGTAGGTCAGGATTTCGACGATGAGCAGCAGACCCTCGGCGGAACATGCCTTGACGAGGTCGCGGATCTCCTCGGCGACACGGGAATCGACACCCTGCCGTTCGGGGCGCATGTAGAACAGCATCTTGGCGACATCGCCGCCCAGGTCGCGTACGACGCGCGGGGTGACGCCGTCGACGTACCGGGTGTACCGCAGGCCATCGGTCTCCTCGAAGCCCGAGGCGTCCATGCCCACGACGAGTGCAGTGCCCCGCGAGAGCACACCCTCGTCGACGATTTTCGGCAGTGCGACCTCCGGGTCGAGCAGGATCGCGGGTGCGTGATTGCCGAGGTAGCGAACCAGATCGGCCTTGGCGTCGGCGAGCTGCTCGAACGTGACCGAGCCGGGCCCGTCGGGAGCGTCCGTCATGACCGCCTTCATGCCGTTGCGTTGATCTCCGGCGACGATGAGCATGTTGCCGTCGGCGGTGGAGATGGCGGTCATTCCGCGACGTTCGAGGGTGGTGAGTTCGTTCATTGCTTCTCCTGGTGATGGGTTGGGACTGCGAGCCAATGAGACAACGTTGTCTCATTGCAGAAATGTGGGCTCAGATTTCTATGAGCGTCAGTAGTCGCGCAGCGAACAGTGCTGCGCCGTAGGCGGTGTCCTGTGCACGAGTGGAGACCGAGACATCGGGGAGCACTTGCGCGCGGGCTTCTCGAATGCTGGCCATACTCGCCCAGCCGCCGGTGAGCAGCGTGGTCCGAGCGGGAGCAACCTCTGCGTCGAGGGCAGCGATGAGGCGAGCGATCTCGTCGTTGCCGTGCAACAGGATCGAACGGAACAACTCCGCCGCGTCGACCCCGTCGGTGCGCACGGTGATGGACAGCACGCCGTCGTCGTTGCGGGCCCCGGCGATCTCTATCCCGCCATCGGTGGACGGTCCGTCGGCAGACAGCACGCACACTCGCTGATCGAGCAGGTCACGCCCGGCGCGGTCGGTGATATCGCACAACTGCAACGCCCGTCGCATCAGCAGTCCGGTCTTGACCCCGGCGACGAGGACGTGTTGGCCCGGAACCACATGGCGCACCGAATTGATCAGATGATCGGCCAGACGGCTCCGCGCAGCGGGAGTCAACGGAGCGTCGAGCACCCGCAGCAGAACCTCGGCGGTTCCCATCGACACGTGATAGCGGTCGTTCGGGATTGCCCCACCCGATACGGCGGAGACGAGGTGGTCATGTCCGGCCACGGTCAACCGTGCCCCCACGATGGCGTCGGGAAGGGCGGGCCCGGTTGCCTCTCCCAGATCCGTACCTGCGTCGACGAGGGGAGGGATGAACTCGGCCCCGACGCCCAAGTGCGCCAACATCTCCGTCCACGGCTCGCCGGTGTCCTGATCGAGCAGGCCGGTTCGGGAACTGAGCGAGTAGTCGGCCACCGCGCGGCCACCGAGGGACAACACGACGAACTCGGGCAGATTGAACCATCGCAGCCCGGCCAGGCTCAGTCCGTTGTCACGGAGGTGCGCGATCTTGACCACCGACACCTGAACACCGACGGGAAGGCCCGTCTTGCCGGCGAAGCGGTCACGGAGATCCTGGGGCAGTGCGTCGACCTGCTGTTGCCCTCGCGGATCGAACCACGCGAATGCCGGCGCGCGGACAACGTTGTCTTCATCCAGAAGGAAGCCCGTCTCACCCATTCCGGATACTGCGATCGCATCGATGCGCGACGCGGGAAAGCCGGTCACCTCGGGCAGTCGACGCGCGACGGCGTCGAGCAGATTCGCGATGGTGGCAAGCAGGTCCTCGGCGGCGAGGTCGGTGGTTCCGCCGGGCCCGTGCCGCCACGGTGTCGGACTCTGCTCGATGAGCATTTCGGTGCCGGCATCGTCGGTGACGAGTACTTTGACGCCGGTGCTCCCGAGGTCCAGTCCCGCAACAAGTCTGGGGTTCACGGAGTTGGTCTCATTTCTGTACGGGTAGGGGGAGTGCATGCGAGAGTCTTTCCACCAGCGTGGTGGGCGCTACCTGTTGCTCCGGTTCGAGATAGGGATCGTCGAAGCGCTGCACCAGGCGATCGAACGCCACAGTGCCGATCCGGTAGGGATCCTGGTCGATGCACGTCACCGACGGGCTGACGGCGTCGGCGAGCGAGAAGTTGCCGAACGAGACCATCGCAACGTCGGTGCGATCGATCTCGTGCAGCACCGACACCACGGCCGTCGCATGCCGTGCGTTGGCGACGAAGAAGGCGGTCGGCGGATTGCGCAGTGCCAGTAGCTTCTTCACTACCGGCCGCACCGAATCCGCGGAGTGCGAGACGGGGGGTGCCAGAGCGGCGTTCGGCGTTTGGCCGAGGCCGGTGAGGACGTCGAGGTACGCCTGGCGGCGGAGCTGCGCGGTCTGCAGTCGATCGTCGAAGCCGAGCAACGCAATTCGTGTGTGCCCGCTCGCGACCAGTTTCTCGACGGCCTGCTTTGCGGCACCGTAATCGTCGACGATGACCGAATCGAATCCCGGGATGGAACGGTCGATCGTCACCGTCGGCAATGTTCGACGCCGAGGCACGAGGAAGTCGCTGTGATCACCGACAGGCGCGAGAATGATGCCCCGCACGTGTTGACCGGCCAGCAACGCCAGCTGATCACGTTCGCGCTGGGCGTCGAACCCGGTGCTGCCGACGATGACGGCCAGTCCGTGTTCGAGAGCCCGGTCCTCGACTGAGCTGACCAACGATGCGAAGAACACGTCGTCGATCGAATCGACGACGATGCCGATGGTGTTGCCCGATCCCGATTTGAGCGAGCGCGCTGCCGAATTGGGGACGTAGTTCAGGGTCTGCACCGCAGCCTCGACGCGTTCGCGCAGCTCGGGCAGGACCGTGTCCACGCCGTTGACGACACGGGAGACGGTCTTGAAGCTGACGCCTGCCAATGCGGCGACGTCTTTGATGCTTGCGCGCTCGGTCACGTGGACTCTCGATCGGAGGGATTTTGTTCGCTGTAGCAAAGGTGCGAGACAACGTTGTCTTGTATGATTCCCGCTATGCCTCGTGTCTGTCAAGATGTTTCCGTGATCGATCGGGATCGACTGCCGGTTCTGCTCGTCGCGGGTGCTGCGGGAAGTGGTAAGACCACCCTGGGGCGCGAGCTGGCGCGCCGTTTGCGCATCCCATTTCTCGACCTCGATACCCTGACCAATCCGCTTCTCGATCAACTCGATTCGGTACTGGACGGCCCACACTGGAACAGTGCAGGCCCGCATTCGGAGCAGATTCGAGCCGGCCGATACGCAGTCCTGCTGGCTGCTGCGCGGGATCTCGTGGAGATCGGTCAGCGGCCCGTCCTCGTTGCTCCGTTCACCCGTGAACTCATCGGTGGTGCGGAATGGGCGCATCTGATCGCGCAATTGGCACCAGCCGCAACGTCGGTCGTGCACGTGGACGGCTCGCCGGAGCTGCTGGCGCATCGACGGGCCGCCCGCGGGGCGGAGCGCGACGCGCATCGGCCGACGGATACCCCGGCGGAGAAGCCGCGTGTTCCTCATCTGCGCGTCGATGCCGAACTGTCCACCGAGCAGCAGGTAGAGCTGGTCGCAAACAGTCTCGAGCGCTACGTGCAGCGGTGATCGCTTCCAGGCGTGCAGGATTGGCGTTCGATCAGCTCGACCCCGAGTATGTTGCGCCGTTTGAAGCGCTTGCCTGGATTCTCGATTCGGCCCAGTAGTCGCTCGATGGCCAACCGGCCGAGTCGAGCAGGGTTCTGGTCGATCACCGTCACCGGCGGCCACACGGCATCCGCCAGCGGGAAGTCGCCGAACCCGACGAACGCCAGATGCAGCAACTCCATCTGCTGCAGAACGGGCACACACGCCATCGCCACGCGTGCATTGGAGAGAAACAGCGCAGTCGGAGGATCGTCGAGCGCGGTCAGTGCGGTCAGGGCGCTGCGTGCATCGTCGCGGCCCATGACGCCGAGCGCAACGAGAGAATCGTCGAACTCGATCTCTGCGGCTTGCAACGACTCTCGATAGCCGTCGAGCCGATTCCGGCTGGTAGGAATATTGGCGCTGTCGCCGATGACCGCAATGCGATTGTGGCCCAACCGAAGCAGATGATCGGTGGCCAACACCGCCCCACCGTGATCGTCGTCGACGAAGCTGTCGGCCTTGAGACCGTCGGGTCCGCGATCGACGAACACCGTCGGAGTCTTGTCGATCCAGCGCTCCAGATAGCCGTGATCGGCACCCGTGGGTGCAATGATCAAGCCGCTCAACTGCCTACGCAACAGTGACTCGACGAGAGCCTGCTCCTGATCACCGTCGTGCCCCAGGCTGGTGACCAGCACGGCCATGTCGTCCTCGCGGGCGCGCTCTTCCACCGCTCGCGCGATGGAGGAGAAGAACGGATCGTCGATATCGGGTACGGCCACACCGATTGCCGCCGCTTGACCGTTGCGAAACGACGTGGCCATCGTGTTCGGAACGTAGTTCAGTGAATTCAGGGCATCGGTGACGCGAGCGCGCGTTTCGGGGTCGACGTGTGGGTCGTTGTTGTACACCCGTGAGACGGTCTTGGCGCTGACTCTGGCCAGTGCTGCGACATCCTGCATGGTGGTCATGGTCTACCCCCGTCTGCTCGTCGTCCGCTTGTCATCGACTGGTGTATCCGCCGTCCACCGGCAACGACACCCCGGTCACCATGGAAGCATCATCGCTCAACAAGAAGGCAATCGGCGCGGCGATCTCGTCTTCGGTGGCCCACCGACCCAGCGGCATCTGTGCCAGGAACGGCTCCTCGATCTCCGGACGGCCCCAATAGAACGCGGACATCTCCGTCATCACGACGGTCGGATTGACTCCGTTGACCCGGATCCCGTGACGACCGAGTTCCAACGCCGAGACCCGAGTGATGTTGTCCAGTGCGGCTTTCGAGGATCCATAGGAGACGTGGCCCGTCAGAGCGACGAGACTGGCCTGGCTCGACACGTTGACGATGGCCCCCGCGCCGGCGGCGATCATCGCGGGGACGGTGTACTTGATGACGAGCAGAGCGCCGCGCGCGTTGATGGCAATGACCTTGTCGAAGATGGAGATGTCGGTGTCCTGCGGCGTCGCGATCTCGCCGCCGAAGCCGGCGCAGTTCACCACTCCGTAGAGCTCCAGGCCCTCGACAGCGTCGCGCACACTGTCCTCGGAGGTCAGGTCGAACGCCAATGGTTGCGCGCCGGTCTCGTCGGCCAGCTTGTTCAGCGCATCCACCGACCGACCGGCCGCGACGACGTCGGCACCGTCGGCCACCAGCCGTCGCACCGTTGCAGAGCCGATACCGCCGCTGGCACCTGTCACCAAGATCTTCCGGCCGTCGAACTTCGCCATGGGGTCTACCTTTGCTGTTCTGAATGGGCATGTCATCGATGTCATATGTCCGCCGAGCGAAATCGATGTCATCGGTGTCATGGACGGTACCGCAGTGCGGTTCCGTCGGGTCGAAAATCGAACAGATCGAGCATTTCTGCAGCTCGACGACGGTACCGCTCGGTCCGATAGGGGTTCGACAGTGCGGCGCGAGCCGTGTGCAGCATTTGTGGCATGTCACCGGTGACATGAATTTTCGCGAAACACGTGACAACGGGGGTTGCGTGGGTCACACTCGTTTACACAACGAGCCCCGCAGGGAGCTCGACCTGCCTCGCAGACCACGATCACCGACCGTGCTGCACGGGCACCGGTGGGAGTGTCCATTCCGCACCCGACGGTTATCGATTCGACCAAGGAGTATCCATGGCCAGCGTTGCACCTGTTGCGACACCGATCCTCGAGGCGAGGGGATTGTCGAGGAGCTTCGGAAACGTGCGCGCCCTCGACGACGCCGATTTCGACATCTACCCCGGCGAGGTCGTCGCCCTCATCGGCGACAACGGGGCCGGCAAGTCGACGTTGGTCAAGGCGCTCTCGGGAAGTCTCGCGGTCGACACCGGCGAGATCCTGTTCGACGGCACCGCGGTCGATCTCGACAGCCCCACCGTGGCAGCCGAACTCGGCATCGAGACGGTGTTCCAGGATCTCGCTCTCGCGCCGCACCTGAATGCGCAGCAGAACATGTTCCTGGGCCGGGAGCTTCCGGCGAAAGGGCTACTGGGGCACCTCGGGTTCCTCGACGTGTCCACGATGCGCAAGCAGTCCCAGGACGCCCTCGACGAGCTCGGTGCCACCGTGCGCAGCCTCACCGTCCCCGTCGGAGCCATGTCCGGTGGCCAGCAGCAGGCCATTGCGATCGCTCGCGCGGTCGCCTGGGCCAAAGGTGTTGTCTTCCTGGACGAGCCGACCGCAGCCCTCGGAGTGGTGCAGACCCGCAACGTTCTCGACACCATCCGCAGAGTCGCCGACCGCGGAGTGGCGGTGGTCTTCATCAGTCACTCGATGCCACACGTCATCGAGGTCGCCGACCGCGTCCAGGTACTGCGGATGGGCAAACGCGTCGCCACCCTCGACGCCAAGAACACGACCATGGAAGAACTCGTCGGCGCGATGACCGGCGCAACCACCGGAGCCACGCGATGAGCAATCAGATCATCACCCCGTCCATCGAACCGCTGCCACCGAGTCACGAGCCGTCGCGGCACAGCTTCGACGTCGTAGAGACGCTCGGAAAGCTGGCCCGCATCCAGGTCTTTCAGATCGTGCTGGTGTTGGCAGCGATCTGCATCGTCTTCTCGATCATGGCCCCCGGCAGCTTCCCCGAGTGGGGCAACATCCGTCAGATCATCCAGAACGTCTCGATCCTGGCCGTTCTCGGAATCGGCATGACCTTCGTCATCGTCACCAGCGGCATCGACCTCTCCGTCGGATCGGTCCTCGTCTTCTCCGGTGTCGTCTCGGCCAAGACCATGGCCGCGATAGGCGGCGACGGATGGGGAGTCGCCACGATCGGCATCGTGGTGTCGCTGTTCTGCGGCCTGTGCTGGGGCTTGCTCAACGGGTTTCTGATCGGCAAGGCCAATGTGCCGCCGCTGATCGTCACCCTCGGCACCTTGGGAGGTGCGCTCGGGCTCTCGCAGGTCATCACCGGCGGCGTCGACATCCGTGACGTACCACCGGTTCTGGTCGACACGATCGGCTACGGAAACCTGCCGGCCACCACCATCCCGCTGATCTCGAGCATCGCTCTCGTACTCGTGGTGATCTTCGGAATCGTGCTGCATCGCACCAAGTTCGGCCTCTACACCTTCGCCGTCGGATCGAAGGAGCAGTCCGCTCGCCGGGTCGGAATCAAGGTGGACATGCACCTGGTCAAGATCTATGCGCTCTCGGGCACCCTCGCCGGGCTGGCGGGCATCCTGTCGCTCTCCCAGTACGGAACGACCGCCATCGCCGGACAGTCCCAGACCAACCTCAATGTCATTGCTGCAGTGGTCATCGGCGGAACGAGCCTCTTCGGCGGAATCGGCACCATGTTCGGCACCGTCGTCGGCCTGTTCATTCCGGCGGTGCTGCAGAACGGCTTCGTCATCGTCGGAGTGCAGCCCTTCTGGCAACAGGTCGCCGTCGGCGCGGTGCTCATCGCCGCGGTCTACTTCGATCAGCGTCGACGCGACGCAGCGAGCCGAGGTCAGTCGCCCAACTTGCTCAAGAAACTCTGGTCCAGAGGGACCTGACCCAACTCTTTTGGATCTCACTCTCGTTCAACCACTTACAAGAAAGTCGACCATGATCACATCACGCACCGCCGTCGTTGCACTGAGTGTCGCTTCGGTCTCCGCCCTGTTCCTGGCGGGTTGCTCGTCCGACTCCGGAAGCGGTGACGGCAGCGGCAAGATCGCCTTCATCCAGGGCGTCAGCGGCGACGAGTTCTACATCAGCATGCAGTGCGGAATCGAAGCTGCCGCCGAAGCGGCCGGCGTCACCGTCGACACCCAGGGCCCGGTCAAGTTCGATCCCACGCTGCAGAAGCCGATCGTCGATTCCGTCGTCGCATCGCGTCCCTCGGCCATCCTGATCGCACCCACCGACGTTGCGGCGATGCAGGCCCCGCTCGCTGCTGCAGCGAACGCAGGCATCAAGGTCGTCCTCGTCGACACCACCATCGAGGACCCGTCCATCGCAGTCTCGGCCATCTCCTCGGACAACAAGGGCGGCGGTGCCGAAGCGTTCAACGCCATCGAGCAGCTCAACCCGTCCGGAGGCAAGGTGCTGGTCATCTCCACCGATCCCGGTGTCTCCACCGCCGATGCCCGGGTCGAGGGCTTCGAGGAGGCCGTCGGTGCCAACTCGGCCTTCGACTACCTCGGAGTGCAGTACAGCCACAACGACCCGGCCGAAGCTGCTCGTCTGGTCTCGGCCGCCCTGGCGAAGGACCCCGACATCGTCGGCATCTTCGCCGCGAACACGTTCGCAGCCGAGGGCACCGCGACTGGCGTCCGGCAGGCGGGCAAGCAGGATCAGGTCAAGATCGTCGGATTCGATGCCGGCCCGGCCCAGGTCAAGCAGCTCCGTGAGGGAACCGTGCAGGCGCTGATCGCGCAGCAGCCCGACACCATCGGCACCGACGGCGTGGAGCAGGCCATGGCTGCGATCGACAACGAGCCGGTCACCGCAGACATCTCCACCGGATTCCACGTCATCACCGCCGAGAACATCGACGGTGACGGTGCGCAGTACGTCTACAAGTCCTCCTGCTGACCTGTAGCCCCTCGAACTGCGGTGGTGCTCCTGGTGGCAGTACATGCCCGGGAGCGCCACCGCTCACCAATCCCATCCGACCCGCCTTACCCGAGGAATCTGTCATGACCGAGCTTCGCCGCGCGACGTTGGAACACCTGCCCGCGACCGTTGCGAAGCCCGACTACAATTTGGACGAACTGCACTGCGGTGTGGTGCATTTCGGCGTCGGCGCATTTCATCGCGCACATCAGGCGGTGTACTTCGATCGGCTGCTCGCGGCCGGACATCTCGACTGGGCACTGTGCGGAGTGGGAGTGTTGCCGGGAGACAGGAAGATCGGGGACGTCCTCGACTCGCAGGACCACCTCTACACCCTGGTCACGGTGGATCCGGACGGTCGACGCGATGCCCGGGTGATCGGTGCGGTCGCGGATTTCGTTTTCGCTCCAGAGGATCCGCAGGGGGTACTGGACGTGCTCAGCTCACCCGCCACGATGATCGTGTCCTTGACGATCACCGAGGCGGGTTACGGCGTCGACGACGGCACCGGTGCATTCGAGCCCACCGAACCCGCTGTACTCGACGACCTCCGGGACCTCTCGGTGCCGTCGAGTGTCTTCGGCTTCCTGACCGTCGCTCTCGCCACCCGCCGCTACCACGGAATTCCGCCGTTCACGGTCATGTCCTGCGACAACATCGTCCACAACGGGTCGGTGACCCGAACGGCATTGACCTCCTTCGCCCGTCGGCACGACGCCGACCTGGCGGATTGGATCGACGCAACGGTCGCGTTTCCCAACTCGATGGTCGACCGCATCACCCCCGCTACGACGACCGCGGTGATCGACGACGTGCGCAGTGACTTCGGAATCGACGACGGCTGGCCGGTGCGGTCGGAATCGTTCTCGCAGTGGGTGGTCGAAGACACCTTCTCGTTCGGGCGACCGCCCTTCGGCGAGGTCGGAGTGCAACTCGTCGCCGATGTCGCGCCGTACGAACACATGAAACTGCGGCTGCTCAACGGATCTCACCAAGCGATGAGCTACCTCGGTATCCTCGCCGGGTACACCCACGTTCACGAGGTGATGGCCAGCCCCGACCTGTACGAGTTCGTCGCGTCGTACATGCGAGACGAGGCGGCCCCGACACTCGCCCCGGTCGACGGAATCGACATCGACACCTACATCGAGCAACTACTGCAACGGTTTTCGAGCCTCGTAGTGCGAGACACGCTCGAACGTCAGATCGTCGACGCGTCCGCCCGCATCCCGAAGTTCGTGCTGCCGGTGATCCGCGACCGGCTCGCACAGGATCGATCGGTCGACCACGGAGCGCTGGTGCTCGCCGCGTGGTGCGGTGTGCACGAGCGCGGGGACATTCCGATGGTCGACGCAAATGCCGAACACCTGCAACGATTGTCGTGGGAGGACCACGACAACCCCGGCGCTTTCCTGGCGAATCCTGCTGTGTTCGGCGATCTGTCGACCAGTCCGCGGCTACGCGGGGCATACCAACGAGCCAAGCGCTCGCTTCAGGACAGTGGTGCCCGCGGAGCAGTGCGGCGTGTGCTGGAACAGTCGGTCGGGGTCGGTCAGCCCTTGTAGTAGACCACCTGGTGGCTCGTGGCCAGCAACGTTCCGCCTTCGGTCCACAGTTCGGCCGTCTGATCGAAATATCCCTGATGGAACCGGCGCGCGCGTGCGGTGCCGAGGACGTACCCATCGGAGTGGCTCTCGAGATCCTCCGGTGTCGCGAAGAAGTGGGTCGTCAGCGAGATGGTGCCGGCCGGCACGTAGCGTCCGAGTCGCTGAAAGATTCTGGGGTAGAACACATCGCTGAGAGACGTCAGCGCCGCGAAGTCCAACGAACGAGGCGGAGTGTCGCGGATCCAGAGAGTCTCGGTCGAGTCCGGTGATTCCTGATCGTTCAGAGCGCCTGCAACAAAGCGCATCTCGTAGTTCTGCGCCCAGGCGATCGCGTCGGGAAAGGTGCCTCGGGGTGTGTCGGCGGGGGAGGGGACGGCCGGTGCCACAGCCTCGGTGTTGTCCCATGTCTCGCGTCTCGTTCCGAACACCGCTGTAGCGGTGGTGGCGACGGCGCCGTCCTGGACCAGTTCGAGGTACCAGTGCTGATTGCTTCGGTTGGTTCGTACGGCTCGCGCCGAGATCTCGAACTCGCCCTCGGCGACCGGACCGGCGAAGTTGACCGTCAGCGAGACCGGCGATCCGATGCATTCCGGATGCTGCTCGATTGCTCGAATGAACGTCGCGGCAGTGATGCCACCGAACGGGCCGACCATGTTGTTGTACGGCGCGGATGTGTGCCCGGCGAACGTGCCGGCACCGACGGTCTCGAGGGCAACTGCTGTGTCGAACGGATGCATTGTTCTCCCGTAGGTCTCGATCGGCGTTCGTGCCGATTCAAACTATCCGGCCGACTCCGGCGTCACACCGGGCGGCTCCCCTCAGGGGATGATTCGCCGGCGACGTAGCTCGGCGAAGATCCCGGCGAACATCGCCTCGGTGTCGACGAATCGGCGGAAACTAGTCCGCGTGACGACGGAGCCTGCGAGACACCAGGTTGATGAACCCGGACAGTGCGAGACTGCCGCCAGGGTAGAGAAGAAAACCGAGTGAAAAGATGACGGGTTCCGATGCGTCCTTCACCATGTACACCGTGCCGATGCCGGTGAGAACCACTCCCGCAACGGTGGCAAGCGCGATGGTTCGCCGGCTCTGACGGTACAGCCGCGTCGAGATCAAGGCTGCGAAACCTGCGAACACGCAGAGGAAGATCGACGCGATGAACAACGCGTCCCACTTGACGACAGTGGCCATACAGTCATAGTGGTAATCCCCTCGCGAGATCCACCGCGCGAATGAGCGATGCTGTCTCGAACGGTAGACCGTGCGCGGCCGCAGCATCGGCAGCACGCTCCCGTAGAGCTCCGGGGTCTGTCGCGCAGGCGATCGCGTGTAGGTCGATGCGTTGCAACAGCTTCTTGGTCACCGGTCGTTTGCTGTCCCAGAATGCCAGTGCAGCAATGAGATCGGTGGCCTCCTGGCCGGTCAACAGCGCATGGGCGACGGCGCATGCCGCTGGGTCCTCGAACGGCAGGAGATAGGTGGCGTCGTCGAACACCGCAGGTCTTCCGTCGTAGGGTCCGACCATCCTGAACTGCGGAACCTTGTGGAATCCGGAGATCGCGATTTTGTACGGAGCGAACGTGTACGGCCCGACACCGAAGATGCAGAACCGGGCGCGACCTCGGTAGATCGACGACTTTCGGCCGTCGAGAGCTGTCGCGTTGTCGGTGAGGTACTTCCACAGCTTGGGCGCGCTGTCTGCCAGCTGCGCGGTGTCGTCACCGGTGTGCGATTGCGGCACGATCATCCACCGCGACACCTCGCTGAGTTTGTCGCGGTAGACGTCGGTGCATTTGAACAGGGGAAACAGGAAGTCCTTCTCGACGTCCACAGAAGCTCCGAGTTTGGTTCGCGGGCCGTCGTTCTCGGCCAGTTCCATGACGGCAGACGCGTCGTGTTTGATGCCCTGACGCCACACCAGTGGACTGATGCCATCGAACTGCTTGCTTCGTTCGTAGGCGTCGACATCCGCGACGAGTTGTCCGTCGACCACTCCGATTCTGTTGCTGGGATGCGGTGCATCCATGCTCGGATACATCTGTGCAGTGTGGTCGGTTGCACCGGTTCCGAGTTCGACCACGAACCAACACGCGTCCACTCCGGCGTCGAACCACTTCTTGGCGTCGATGGGTCGCAGACTCGAACCGGTGATCGGAAGGCCGTGCCGAGCGCAGTGCAACAGTATGTTTCGGGCTACCTGGGTCTTGCAGATCATCGCAACGGTGGCCGGGCGATCTGCGAACTCGGCGAGCAATTTGATCCAAATGAACTCCGCGATATCGAAATTGGAGCTTCCGGTGATCGCATCTATTCCGCGCGTGTTCCCGGTGTTCGCACGAGCCGGTCTGTTGCTGGAACCCAGAACCGAGAGCTGAGAGTTGGTCACCCACGGTGGGTTGCCGACGACGAGGGTCGGGCCCGGATCCGACGTCCATGCAATGTCGCGTGCCAAGTCGAAATCGAAAATCGAGGCGGTGATCACCCTGCCGAATGCCGATGCGGCCGCGGCGTACTCGGGCTGCACTTCGATTCCGACGCGTTCTGCCTCGGGGTGGCTCTCGCCGACAACCGACAGGAAGTTCCCCACGCCGCATGTGGGTTCGAGGACGCGAGTCCACTGTCGTCGTGGCAGGGTGTTCACCAACGCACGTGCCAACTCGATCGGGGTCTGGAAGTCCCCGAACTCGTTGTTGGGCATCGATGCCTCCGGCGCTAAAGTGGACGTCGATGAAGCTTTCGCGTGCGGCCCTACTGCTGTCAACTCTGGTGTTCGTCGGCGCTCTGATCTGGGTCGCCGTCACTGCGGGGGATCAGGTGCCCGCGCACTTCGACGGGTCCGGTCAGGTCGATCGCATGGACTCGAAATTGTCCTTCCTGCTCACGATGGGAGGCATCGGATTCGCGGTGATCGCGTTGTTCGCGAGCATCGGTTGGTGGTTCCCCAAGGTCCCGGCGTCGATGGTGAACCTGCCGAGTCGGACGATGCACGAGTACTGGACTGCCGCCGAGAACCGCCCCGAGCTGAACCGAAAGATGGCCGAGGACCTCGAGTGGATGGGCGCGGCAACGGCATTGCTCTTCGCTTGCATCGCCGGCGTTGCGGGTACGACGACGGGTGACTCGGTCAGCGTCTGGGTGCTCGGGGTACCGACAGCGCTCTACCTGCTGGCCATTCTTGGATACGTGGTGTTCGTCGTCAAAGGTGGCCGGTACCGGGTGCCGAAGCACTGACTCAGGGGAGTGGCTGCAGCATCGCCAGTTTCGGGTTCGATGACACGCAGCCGGTCGATGCTCAGTGCGTACTGAGTCCGTCGAGGAGAAGTTCACCGACGAACGTCGCGTTGTCCTGTGGGCTGTTCTGTCGTCGGGTGAAGCACCGCATCAGCAGAGTGTTGGTGATGCCTGCCGCGAGATCGACTGGGCTCGAGCTCTTTCGGAAGATACCGGTGTCCTGCCCTCGTGAGATGACCGGTGCGATGATCGCCGGCAGGTTGAGCTTCTCCTTGATCGAGATCAGTCCCTCCGGCTCGCCGTAGGTGTCGTGTGCGACGGCGACGAGGAGCGCGTCCATGAATTCGAGTTCGTCGGCGGCGAGTTGCGCGCACCGCAGCATGTGATTCTGCAGAATCGTGAGCTCGTCGAGGCCCAGCAACTGGTCGTCGGCCACCGACTCACGAAGACTATCGACTCGGCTCTGCAGTGCTGCAACGATGACGGACGGCTTGGTCGGAAACAATGTCTTGCATGCCGCCCTCGGCACTCCTGCGATGTCGGCGACGTCGTCCATACGTGTCATGAAGTAGCCACGCTTTCCGAACTCGTCGCGCGCCGCGGTGACGATCGCAGCACGCGGATCGCGGGGCAGCGGCCGTTCCTCGACCGGCATACCGACTTCCCCCACGACGTCGTCGAGGTGCTGATGATGTCCCGACGTGTCGACGATGGCCCCGAGGAAGGCGAGCACCGCGTCGGACATCACATCGGCCGACACCGACGCGGCGTCCACGTGACTGCGGAGGCGAAAGCCGTCGACGAGGGCATTGACCGTCACAGCGAACGATCGGGCCGTGAAGGGGCGGCGAAAGGCTCCGCCTTCGGGATCGAACAGTGCCTCGAATGCGTCCAGTACGGCGTCGTCTCGAACGCGGTATCTCCCGGCGAGTGCCGCGGAAGCAGGTCCGCGGAAGGCATGGTCGAGGAGAGTTGAGGTGGTGTTCTTCTGGTCGACGACGACCGGAAAGTAGTGCGCTACGAGTGCCGACACCGCTGCGCGAATCGATGCGCCGCTGTTCGTCATCTGTGTGCGAACGGTTTCGTGAACGTCGTCGGGCAGAGAAGTTCGAGACAGATGCTCGACGACCGTGGTGAGGAAGTCGGATTTGGTGTTGAACTTGCGGAAGAACGTCGCTGTCGACGAGTCGGCCTCGTGGACGACGTCCTCGATACGTAATCCGCGCTCGAGAATCCTTTGCGGATGCGCGATCAACAATGTGACACCCGCCTCGACGAAGTGGGCGGCGGTTGCGTCGAGCTCGGTCATAGAGGCGGACTTTACCGAGGTGGGGTCGAGCGTGTCGGCGCAGGTGACAGTATTCACTCTCAGGTGAGAGCGACCCGGGTCATTCCTCGGAGTGACCCAGCGGAGCGAGTGCTGTGTCATTGGCCGTGATCGCGCCACCGGGACAGCGGTGGTGCCCGAAATCAAGGATCTCCATGACAGTGCTCGACATCCGCGTCGGAGACGCACCCGATCCCCGACTCAGCGCTCGTGAAATCGAAGTACTCACGGCCTGGCTCATCTCGGATTCCAAAGCGGAGGCATCGCGCTCGCTCTATCTCTCGATGGGAACCGTCAACACACATCTGACGCGCATCAGAGCCAAGTACACGGCAGTGGGGCGAACGGCACCGACCAAAGCGACGTTGCTGGTGCGAGCTCTGCAGGACGGGTTCATCGACATCGACGAGCTGTGAGCAGCTACCGCGCCTCGACGCGACTGGATCGCACCTTCCTGACCGCGAACCAGCCGATCAGCGCGGCGATGATGCCGATGACGACGTACTGGAACACCGAGGCGTAGTTCTCCACGTAGTGCCAATTCTCGCCGAGGAAGAAGCCGGCGAGCACGAAGATGGAGTTCCAGATCAGGCTGCCGAGCGTGGTGTAGAGGGCGAATTGCAGAATCGGCATCCGGGAGACGCCGGCCGGGATCGAGATGCCCGACCGGACCATCGGAATCATGCGACCGAAGAACACTGCAGACCGGCCGTGGCGAGTGAACCAGTCCTCGGCCTTGGTCAGATCCTCCGTCCCGACGAACGGCATCCGGTCGACGATGGCATACATCCGATCGCGACCGAGCTTGACGCCGAGCCAGTACAGGACGAGTGCGCCGATCACCGAGCCTGCCGTCGTCCAGAACAGTGCACTCAGCAACGTCATGCCGCCCTGAGACGCGGTGAACCCGGCGAGGGGCAGGATGATTTCGCTGGGAAGGGGCGGGAAGAAGTTCTCCGCTGCGACGGCGATTCCTGCACCTGGGCCGCCGATGGCTTCCATCAGACTCACTGCCCATCCGGCGATTCCTCCGAGTTCGCTGTCGGCTGCGGCAAGGGAGGAGAGGGCACTCATGGCATCGACTGTACGAAATTGTGACCGTCCGAATCTTCTCACCAGGACAAATGTCCGGAGAATGAGACATATGGAACACTCGAACGTGTGAACCGAGCCTCCCGGATAGTGCCCGCTGTTGCCGCCGCCACACTCCTGCTGAGCGCCTGCGGGTCCTCGGAACCGACACAGCCGCCCGCGGACGACACCACGCCGGCATCGGCATCCGCAGCCGCATCGTCCACGGCGTCGAACCCGAGCTCCGCGACCGTTTACAACCTGCCGGGTAGCGGCGTGTTCCCCGAGGGCATCACCGCCGCCGACGACACGTTCTACGTGACGTCGACGTCCGACGGCGCAGTGTTCCGCGGGACTGTCGGATCCCCGGATGTGTCGGTGTTTCTCCCCGGCGGCGCGGACGGACGCACCGGTGCCGCCGGAATCGACGTGACCGACGAGGACGATCGCGCCGACTACCTGGTGATCGCCGGTGGAGCCACGGGCAAGGTGTGGGTGTACGACGCCGACTCCGGCGACCTCGTTGCCACGTTCGGCAACGGCCTCGGCACCGATGCCACGTTCCTCAACGATGTTGCCATCGCCGACAACGGCGATGCCTACGTCACCGACTCACGGAACCCGGCGCTGTACCGGATCCCGTTCGAGCAGATGACGGCAGGCGTGCAGGACGCTCCGATGGAGACGTTCGTGAACTTCGACGGCACCCCCTTCGTCTACGGGGAGGGATTCAACGCCAACGGAATCGTCGAGAACGACGACGAATCAGCGTTGATCGTCGTGCAATCGAGCACCGGCAACCTGTACCGCATCGACAAGAGCTCGAAAGAGGTCACTCAGGTCGACCTCGGTGGCGCGACGGTCACCAACGGCGACGGGCTCGAGATGGACGACGACACCTTGTACGTCGTTCGCAATCGCGACGGCCTCATCGCGACGGTCGATCTCGACGACGATGGTCGGATCGGCTCTGTCACCGGAGAGATCACCGACCCATCGTTCGCGTACCCGACAACCGTTGCAGCCCTGGACGATCGGCTGTTCGTGGTGAACAGTCAGTTCGACAAGCGCGGGGGAGAGCCCGTCGAGCCGTTCACCGTCAGCTCGATTCCGGAGTAGAGCGGCTTCGCCGCACGTGCGCGAAAGTTCGTAGTGGGGGTCGAATTTCCATGCACCACGATCAGTCGGCGACGATGGCGTCGATCTGACCGATTGCCGACGCCATGCCCTCCTCCATGCCCATCTCGGCGAGTTCTTCGAGCTGGCTCAGGCTGTCGAATTGCGAACGGATGGTCATCCGGGTTCTGCCGCCGACGTCTTCGAGGGTCGCGGTGGCGTGGGTGACGGGCATCGTCGACGATGGATTGCCGGAGTCGTCGGCAAAACCGTCGTCGAAGGACAGGGTCGTCGGCGCGGAAATCTCGGTGAAAAGCCACCAGCCGGCCGCCTTTTCGCCGTCCGGTCCGGTCATGTAGTACGACGCCTTGCCGCCCGGAACGAAGTCGTGGCTCTCGAAGGTCGCGGGCCAGGTCGGCGGGCCCCACCAACGCTCGAGTTGTCGCGGGTCCGACCAGATCTGCCAGACGCGTTCGACTTTCGCGTCGAACTCCGCGACCACTGTCATGGTCAGGTTCTCTGCATCCTTGTGTGAGCTGATGAACGGCATGATGAATACCTATCTGCATCTTGCGCTGTTGTGGTTGATAAACACTCTTTACGAGTCGTGACTGGCATGTCTGCGACGATCAGTGTCGGCTCCTTAGGTTGAGAAGTGCCATGACGTGTGGATGTCCCATATCGGACGCCTGGTCTCGTCAGCGATGTCGGCGAATTGCGTAGGAACCGCGTGCCATCACCGCAAGCCCGACACCGATCATGGAGGCAATCGCGACTCCGGTGGGTCCGCCGCGGGGGAGCGACTGCCAAAACAGCATCGGCGTGAAGATCGTCAACACAATGGGAGGACCCGAGCCGACCGCAACGATTCCGACGTACCAAAACCGCTTGATACGTGTCCAATAGCTCGATTCCTGGATGCGTTCCTCGAACACCACCAACAACAGCGTGAGTGGGAAAATGACCACAGCGTAGATCAGCGGTGAACCAGGCAGCCCGCGTCGCCCCAACACCTCACTGATAATGGTCGAGACAATATAACTGCCGAAGAAGAAGCACACTGACAGAATCGAGGCGAGGGCAATTTTGGTACCCGCGCCTTCTTTCGGGGCCGGTTCGATGTCCACAGTCACTCAACCTTAAAGGCACGCAACCAAACCGCCGACACCGGTGACCTTGCCGAGAAGCTCGATCAACTCATCGCTCGCTTCGGCAGGGAACGTGCCACCGCGCACAAAATCGAATACGTACCGAGCGAACTTGGTGAAACCGCCTGCCTCACGCGCAATCCGGATAATCTTTGCCGCCGGGAAGCCGACACCGATGGCGAAGTCGGCGATTGCGGCCGCGCACGAGAACGGGTTGAACTGTGGTGTGACCACGCCACCGGGCTGTGCCGGATCGGAGATGTTGTTCTGAATCCACGCCTGCACCTCCGGGTCGCTCGGTGCCCTCTGTTGCAGATCTTCCGGCATCCGCTCCAACGCCGAGAATGCCGCCGCAAGGTTAGCCACCTGAGCTTCTTCCGAAGAAGCGGCGGCCGGTGCCGACGATGAGGGGGCGGCAGCGACTGGAGCAGCACTCGCCACCTGAACGGACACACTGCTGATAACTGCTGCGATAACAGCTGAAGTAAGTGCGGTGCGGATTTTCATTACGTCCCCTTGCTAACGATTGGGTTCGACCACTGTGACACGGCTGTCGGGTGGGTGTCTACCCCCCGCGGTCAATCAATCGATGCCCTCGATAGCAGTGTCTGGTCGGTCGATTCGCAGACCGGTTCGCTGCTGAGACACCTGCGCGCCGGTCACGTTGCGGGCTCGTACCGGGGCGCGGGCGAGGTTCGGCGCAGTGTGAGGTTTTCGCCGTGCGCTGCGGCGAGCGCGGCATGCAGCCGGGTGATTTCGGCTTTCGCCTCGCGTAGTTGGCGGGTGAGGCTGAGTACAATCGTGCTGTGACTATCCGGTTCGATGGGGGTGTTCGGTGCCGGTTGGTTCCGGGTCCGTAAGCGAATGATTTTCTCGCGTAGTTCGGCGTTGCGGTAGAGAAAGTCGAGGCTGACGTTCCCTTCACGTGCCACCTTGCGGAAGTTCACCGCTTCGCCGCGTTTGTTCAGTGCGGCAATAGCTTTCATTGCCTTCTGGACTGCGGCGGTAGTACGAGCCTCGGCGGAGCGGCGGAGCAGTTGACTGCGTTGTTCGGCATCGAGGGTCATGGTCGGTGTCCTTTCCGGCTGGGTCCCAGTGGCAGGTCGACCGGTGTCCGTGGCTGTGATGCCCTGCGGACCGCGTCTCGGCCACCGACGCCGGCTCCCTGCACCGTGGTCGACTCGTCACCGTCGGGGGAGGTGAGGTTGGCGATGATCAGGTTCAGTGCGGATACTTCGCTGCGGCGGGCGGTGAGCCACATGTTGTCGTCGGTCATGTGCTTGCCGGTGCGCTGAAAGTGTTGTGTGCGTCGGGTTTCGATCAGATTTAGCGTCGAGTCCCGCTGGTCTTCGAGTTCGGTCAGATAGGTGGCATTCGTTGCGAACTCGCCGCAGGTCAGGCACGCGTTCCCCCGTTCGCAGGTTTTCGGGCGCGGCAGCAGGCAATAGCCGTTGGGCAGGATCCGGTCGGTGCGCTGATCGAGTTGCAGTACATCGAGGAGCGCATGTTGATCGACGTCATGGTCCCGCCCGTCGGTGCCGATCAAGGTCAGCCGCAGGAACTCTTCCTCATGAGTGCGGGCCAACGTTTTTGCGTAGCGCAGTGTCATCTCCGGTGAGACGTGCCCCAGATAGCGCTGCACGACGTGCAGTGGTGTGCCCGCGTTGAGCATCTGAGTGGCCTTGGTATGCCGCAACCGGTGGGTGCGCTGGAAATCGACAGGGCGGCCGTGTTTGTCGCGAAGCTCTATCAACGCAGCAAGGTCGGTGAGTCGTTGACGGATGCCGCCGAGTGGACGCTGGCCCCGTTGGTTGCCCTTGCGCGCGAGGAAGAGATACTTCGGTTCCGCGCCGACGGTCAACGTCGGCAGGATAGTGTCGCGAACCCAGTCCTGTTGCTCGCGAATGATGTTCACCACGGCCTGCTCGACGGGGATCGTGTTCGGGGCTCCATCGATCTTGGTCTGCTGGTAGCGCAGCCGCGCCACGAAGAACTCCGCCGTCCGGTTTTCGGGAGCGGAGTCCTGAGTATCGGATTGCCGACCGGGTGTCGTCAGTAGAGGGCACAGAGGGTCCGGATCGAGCATCAGGATTTCGTTGACTCGGCGGCCGGTGAGGATCAGCAGCAGATAGGCGCGCATGACCTGCGGGTCGCCGAGCCCGAACACCGTCTTGTCCTGCCCATCGACGACGATGGTGCGACTCTCCTTGACCGGCAGACCGATCAGATCCAGATGCGCGGCGACGCGACTGAGATCTTCGTCGTCGAGGTACTCGGGTGCGTCGTCGGAGCGCACGACCGAGATCGTTTCCCCTCGCGGCCACATCACGAGGTGGCGTTCGGTGAGCTCACGCCATCGCGGGTCGCCCAGGACGAACGCCGCTTCGTCGCGGTGTTCGACGAAGAACGCGTACATCGAGTTCACTGCGGTCTGGGTGAGGGAGATGGTCTTGTCGGACAACGGTTGGCCTTTGTTGGGCCCGTTGGCCGCGCGGCGGGTGCGTAGCCAGCCGAGGAAGTCATTCGCGAACGGACGCAGCATCGTCGCCGGGTCGGTGACCAGTACCGGACTGTCTATACCGCGTTCGATCAGGAAGGGCCCGAGATGAGCGCACAACGAGGTTCGGTATCGACCGACGCTGCCCCACCGAATCCGGTCGGCGTTGAGAAGGGTTCCGAGCCACCATTGGCCTGCGGCACGAAGCCAATCCGGTTCCACGGTCGACCAGTCGACCGTGGCATGACCGCGCGGTTCGTGTCGGCGTGCTGGTATTCGGGAGTCGTGGAGGGGATCCCACAGCTCGGCCTGCCACCACGCCTGTTCGTGATAGGCGATGCCGACCGCCCGCCGGAGGCGGCGCATGATCTGCAGATGGTTTTGGCTGAACCGTGCGCCCGGAAGACGTTGGTGGCGGGCGGTGAACGCCGACCGGGCCTCGGTGATCCACGTGTCGAGGTCCAGGTCGAGGAAGGATGTGATCGGTGGGTGGCCTCGCTGGACCCGCGAGGTGCTGATGTGGGCGATCGAATGCATCCACGTCGACACCGCGGACGGCGAGACCCGTTCACCGGTGACATGCAGCGACCACAGCCACCAGATGAATTCGTGGCGGATCGGATCGGGAACATCGAGTGCGACATGTTGGTGGGTCCGGCTCGGGTAGTGGTAGATCACCTCGTTCCACGGCCAGGCCAGCATGTCGAGAGTCGTTCCGGGCCGGACATGTTCGGGAACGAGTTCCCAAAGATCGTGGTCGGTGACCCCGCCCTGTTTGTGTTCGGGCAGCGGCAATGCAGCAGACTTCATCGATTCTCCAGGGTTGTCGTATATCCCTGCTCGGCTGGTAGGTGCCATCCCTGCGCATATGTCCGCCACTCGGCCACGCTGCGTAGCTCCGCCTCTTCGGTCACCCATCCGTACAGGTCGAGAGTGGTCTGGACCTGGGCGTGACCGAGTCGCCGCATGACGACATGCTCGGGGACCCCGCTCAGAAGTAGCGCCGTGGCGTGGGTATGCCGGAACCAATGCGGAGTCCAACCGGTGGGGACGGCGCCGCCTACACGGCGCTGCAGCCGCTCGACGACCCGGTAGACCCCGCTCGGTGTCATCGCCGACAGCAACTGTCCGCCAACGGTATTGACCAACACGGGGTCGGTGTCGCGAAGCGGCAAACCATGACGGTCGGCTAAATCGCCGACCTCGTAGAGGAAGTCCCCGTAGAGCCGCTCGAGCCGGTCGGACACGAACACGCGCCGGCCCTTCATGTTCTTCACTCTGGCACCGTTGGGATTGTCGCCGCGGGGAACAACCTCGATATACGGCGTGCCGCCGCGTCCGACGACCCAGTCCTCGTGCCGCACACCCAACGCCTCCCCCAAGCGAAGGCCTGTCTCGGCAAGTATCTCGAACAGCAGACGGTCACGCAGATTCCCCGCCCACGACCGGCCGATTGGATCGAATGTTGCTGCGCTGTCCAGGATTCGCTGCACATGCACAGGCAGGAACACCGGTGTCGGACCGGTATGCCAGCGGCGACGCGGGACGAGCGCGGCAGGTCGATCGCGCCGCCGGCTCTGCAGGTGCGTCAAGAACGATTGGAACTCCGTTTCACGCCGTTCACGCCCCAATCGCGGTGCAACTGCGCCGTATTGGCGTTCTGACCATTCGTAGAACGAGGCCAGCGCCGCCAATCGTAGCGACACCGTTCGTGGCCCGCACGTCGTGGGCTTGACCGGGTGTTGGCGTGCGGTGGGCAGATCCCCGCCGGTGAGCCAGCCGATGAATCCGCTCAGCGCGGTCAGGCCAGGATCGCGCCACTCGACCCCGTTCTGCTCGAGGTAGTGCCACCACAACGCGAGCCCACGGGAGTACGCTTTCACTGTGTTGGGGCTGAACGCGCACGCGACCCGAAGCCACTCCAGCCATTCCTCGACAGGGTTCACCACCGCGAAGTTCTGGTCGAGGACAGTCCAGGTCACCCCGCCGTCCGGCAGTACCACCTTCTGCGTCCGAGCCATGAGACCCACCTCCCGTACGGGTGTAGGCAACCATCAGCTCACGTACGAACAAAGCCGACACGCCGACGCTCACACGACGTCGCAGATGTTCGGGACTGGGGTGAAGATAATCAGCCTTTCTCGTCCTCGGACAGAAGGTCGTCGATCCGGTCGACGCGTTGTCGCCAGATCTCTTCGTAGGTATCGAGCAGTGCTCGCGCTCTCGCGATGGTGTCCAACCGAACTCGCACGATCTGCTCCCGCCCGCGCTTGTGTTTGGTGATCAGCGCGGCGCGTTCGAGCACCGCGACGTGCTTCTGCACAGCGGCAAAACTCATGGCGTAATGAGCCGCCAACTCCGATACCGACCGTTCGCCGACGGTGACCTTCGCGACGATGTCGCGCCGCGTCTTGTCGGCGAAGGCCTGGAACAGGCGATCGACCTCGGCGTCATCCATCTCATCTACAACCATTTGGTTGTAGGTTATGCCTGGCTGCGCGCGAGGTCAAGGGGTGCACCGGACCTTCAGGCAACATGGAGTGTGGACGGTGATCGACGCCGTCCGAGAGGGGAGAGGTTGTGCCGATTCGACCGGCCATGATCGGCGCACTGACGATCGTGCTGGGCGCACTCGTGGTGCTGGTTCTCGATCTTTACACCGCTTGGCAGACGCCCTCCCACCTGCGCCGAACGATCAGCGAATACGGACTCGGCGCGCAGCAGTGGGTGTTCTCGATCGGCGTCGTTCTACTCGCTCTCGGTTCGGCGCTCACCCTCGCTGTCGCACTTCGGCACCGACTCACCCGGCCCGCATCCGCCGCGTCGATCGGCCTCGTGTTGTGGACCGTGGGACTCGTCGCCGTCGTCGCTGTGCCGAAGCAGGATTGGTCGAACGATGCAGCGCTCAGCGTCGGAGGCACGATCCACCGACTGGGAGCAGCGGTGGCGTTCGTCAGCATCCCCGTTGCGGTGTTCGCGTTCTCTCGCCCGTGGATTCATGACGCTGTGTGGGCAGTGCGCGCCCGCGTGACCATGGGACTCAGCGCGCTGTCCGTTGTGACGTTGATGCCGATCGTCTACGCGCTGGCTGTGGGAGCAACTGGCTCGCGTCCTTGGTATCGCGTCGTCACTCTCGGCTATGTGGAGCGGGTGCTCGTCGTCGCCGAGGTGATCGCGCTCATCTCACTGGCCCTGTGGGTGTGGTCGGCAGAACGTCGGAACGCATCCGAGAAGTCGGCGCAGGAAATACGGTCCTCGCAGTCTGTCTGAGGAACCGCCGACAACCTCACGCATTGGCGATCGTACTATTTCGCCAGTGTGGAGGCGGCGGATGCCGACACTGCGGCCACTGTGGAAGCGCTGTCGCCACCGCGATAGACGAAGATTCCCGACGACCCAATTGCTCGGTCGTCGGGAATCGCAGATCGAATTGCTCTGTCAGCGAGCGAGTTCCACTTCGGCTTCCTCGTCGACGAAGGGGTCACCGTTTCGCGGAGCGTTGTAGCGCGCGAGGTCGAGGATTCCTTCGCGCTTCGCGACGATGGTCGGCACCAATGCCTGACCGGTCACGTTGACTGCGGTGCGGCCCATGTCGACGATCGGCTCCACCGCGAGCAGCAGGCCGACACCGGCGAGCGGCAACCCGAGGGTCGACAGCGTGAGTGTGAGCATCACCGTCGCACCTGTTGTTCCAGCCGTTGCGGCAGAACCGATCACGGACACCACGATGATCAGCAGATAGTCGGTGATGCTGAGATCGATGCCGTAGAACTGAGCGACGAAAAGGGCCGCAATCGCGGGATAGATTGCCGCGCAACCGTCCATCTTCGTCGTCGCCCCGAGAGGTACCGCGAACGACGCGTACTCGCGCGGAACCCCGAGGTTGCGTTCGGTGACGCGCTCGGTGAGTGGCAGGGTTCCGATCGACGAACGCGAGACGAAGCCCAGCTGGGTGGCCGGCCACACTCCCGAGTAGAAGTTGCGCACCGAAAGGCCGTGCGCGCGAACGATCACCGGGTACACCACGAAGAACACCACGGCCAGGCCGATGTAGATCGACACGGTGAACACGCCGAGCGAACCGATTGCGTCCCAGCCGTAGGTCGCCACCGCGTTGCCGATGAGTGCGGCGGTGCCGATCGGTGCCAGGCGAATGATCCACCACAGCACCTTCTGCACGATGGCCAACAGCGACGCGTTGAACGCGAGGAACGGCTCGGCCTTCTTCCCGACCTTGAGTGCAGCGATACCGATGGCCGCGGCAATGACCAGCAACTGCAGGATGTTGAAGCTCAGCGATGTGGTTGCGGTGCCGCTCTCGGCGACCGTGGTTTTCGCGCCGAGTGCGAGGAAGTTGTTCGGTACCAGTCCGGTGAGGAACGACCACCACGACCCGACACTCGACGGATCGCCCGCCGAATCCGCTCCCGCGCTGGTATGCGAGCCGGGCTGCGCGACCAAGCCGATCACGATGCCGATGATGACGGCGATGAATGCCGTGATGGCGAACCACCACAGCGTCTGGATCGCCAGACGGGCAGCATTGGTGACCTCGCGCAGGTTGGCGATGGAACTGACGATCGCCGTGAACACCAGCGGGATCACCGCGACGGTGAGAAGTTTGACGTAGCTCGAACCGATGGTCGACAGGGTTCCGACCAACCAGTTCTCGTTGCCGTCGGCGGCGTCGGGCATCGAGCGGGCGATGAGACCGAATACAACCCCGAGAACGAGGCCGGCAACGATCTGTGGACCGAACGCGGTTGCCCAGGTAGGGACACGGCGCGTTCGGGTAGCGCTGGGCGCAGACATGGATATGCCTTTCGAAAAGGAGAGGTGTCGACAGGGGTAAGCGACAAAAATGCTCGTCGGCCGATGGGCCGATCGGAGGGGACGCGGTCTAGAGGACCGTCAACAGGTAGCGCTGGCTTGCAGACGCAAGTCGACATACCGTCGAGAGGTCAGCAGCGGATTCACTGATCGAACGGTACTCCGCCTGCGAACTGCGCAATCAAGCAGGGGCGGGCTCTGAGGGATCACTGTGGAATCGGTATGGGTGCGCCTCGGCGACGCTTCGACGCCGTGTTCGTGGGTTAGCTTGAGGTTTCTTCCCGCCGACGAAACGAGATCATGAGTACCGAATCGAAGCCCCGAGGATTGGCCGGACGACTCGTTCGTGCCTTCTGTGCGGTGGTCGCCGCCCTGGTTGCCGTCGTTCTGGCATCGGCCGGTTGGGTGGCGTACGCGACGGCGGGGAAGGTCTACGACGTCGACGATGCGCCGGACGCCCCAGTGGCCATCGTTCTCGGTGCGCAGGTGCGCGACGGCAAGCCGATGCGGTTTCTCTCCGGACGTCTCGACACTGCGATTGCCTTGATGGCGGCGGGAAAGATCAAGGCAATTCTGGTCTCCGGTGACGCAGACGGCAACTCCGGCAACGAGATTCAAGCGATGACCGACTACTTGGTCGAGCATGGAATCGACCCCAGCGTGATCATCGGCGACGATCACGGCATCGACACCTACGACACCTGCGCACGGGCGAAGGAGACCTTCGGGGTCGAACGCGGACTGATCATCAGCCAAGCCCTCCATGTGTCGCGAGCCGTAGCGTTGTGTGAGGACATGGATTTGGACGTCGACGGAGTCACGGCGGAGTGCATCGACTGCAACACCCTTGCGGTGGTCCGTAACTACGCGCGAGAGTTGCTGGCGCGCCCCAAGGCGGTACTGGATCTGTGGTCGGGTCGCGATCCCGTGGTGGTGTCGCCGCCCGTCGATTCTCTTGCGAATCTCACGAACCGATGAGTGTGCCCGACGGTGACGTCTCGATCCCGACCGTGGTGCGAGAGTTGGCGGGGTCGGAAAACATCGAGCCGGTGTGGTCGAATGAGCTGGGCGGGTTGACGTTTCGTCTCGGAGGGGAGCGGTACGTCAAATGGACGCCGGTCGAAACCTCGATAGATCTGAAGGAGGAGGCACGACGCCTGAGGTGGGTGATTCAGTACAGCCCGGTGCCGAGGGTTCTCGGGAGCGGTTCTGACCGTTCGGGGTCCTGGATGATGACCGAGGCCTTGCCGTGGGAGAGCGCGGTGGCAGATCGCTGGTTCGCAGATCCGGCACGTGCGGTGCGCGCGGCCGCGACCGGCCTTCGCGCGTTTCACGATGCAGTCCCCGTCGAGCAATGCCCGTTCGACTGGTCGGTGCGTACCCGAGTCGGCGACCGCGACCTGCCGGTCGATCCTCCGTCGATCGACAGGCTCGTCGTCTGCCACGGCGATGCCTGCATGCCCAACACTCTGATCGCCGGCGACGGATCCTGGGCAGCGCACGTCGACATGGGCACGATGGGCGTCGCCGACCGTTGGGCGGACTTGGCACCGGCCATCTGGAGCACCGAATACAACTTCGGGCGCAACTACAGTGAGGCATTCTTGGACGCGTACGGCGTCGAACTCGACCGCGAGCGCCTCGACTACTACCTGTGGTTGTGGGAATCGACCTGATTCGGCGGTGACTCCTACTGTGAAAGAACAGCTTTCAGGAACCGCTGCGTCCGCTCCTGCTGTGGGTTGCTGAAGATGTCCGCAGGCGGGCCCTCTTCGAGGATCTTGCCCTCGTCGAAGACGAGAACACGGTCGGCCACGTCGCGAGCGAATCCCATTTCGTGGGTCACGATGAGCATGGTGATGTCGGTGGTCTCGGCGATGGTGCGCAGCACGTCGAGGACGTCGGCGACGAGCTCGGGATCGAGCGCCGACGTCACCTCGTCGAGGAGCAGGATGTCCGGATCCATCGCCAACGCCCGGGCGATCGCCACGCGCTGCTGCTGACCACCGGACAGCTTGGTCGGATGCGCATTCTCCTTGTCTGCCAACCCCACCGTCTGCAGCAGCTCGCGCGCACGTTCGGTGGCCTCGGCCTTGCTCTTGCCGAGAACGTGAACCGGGGCCTCGGTGATGTTCTGCAGTACCGTCATGTTCGGAAACAGGTTGAACTGTTGAAACACCATGCCGATGCGGGTACGTACTTTCCGAAGGTGCTTCTCCGACGCGACGACGAGTTTGTCGCCCTTGCGCTGATGCGTCAGCGGCTCGTCCTCGATCCAGATGACACCGTCGTTGACCTTCTCGATGGTCATCAGCAGACGCAGAATCGTCGTCTTACCGGAGCCACTGGGCCCGATCAACGCGACGCGTTCGCCGCGGCGAACCTGGAAGTCGAGATGGTCGAGCACGACATGATCGCCGAACTGCTTGACCACCTTGTCGAACTTGATCATCGGCAGGGTGCCCGAATCGTCAGTAGGCAAGGGACTTCTCCAGTCTTCTGATGAGGATCGATGTCGGGTAGCTCGCCAACAGGAAGATGACGCCGGCCAACGTGATCGGCTCGAGGTATTGGAACGTGCTCGCACCGTATTGCTGCGCTGCTGTGACCATCTCGACGACGGTGATCGCGAACAGGAACGGCGTGTCCTTGAACATCGAAATCGCGTAGTTGCCCAGTGCAGGCGTTGTGCTGCGCACGGCCTGTGGCAGGACCACCGCGCGCCACGTCCTGGTACTCGGCAGGGACAGGGCGCGAGCTGCTTCCCACTGCCCCGGCGGGACGGCATCGATGCCGGCGCGGTACACCTCGGCCATGTAGGTCGAGTAGTGAATGCCGAGGACGGTGATACCGATCTGCAACGCAGAGAACTGTGGCAGCAGGTAGTACGCGAACAGTAACTGCACGATCAGCGGTGTCAGACGGATGAACTCGGTGACCATACGCAGTGGAACGGTGACGAACTTCGGTCCTGAGTGCCGTACCACCGCGATCACCAGACCGAGGGCCGCAGCGAGGACGAATCCGAGCACGGTGGCCAGCAAGGTGATCTTGAAGCCTTCGAGCAGGAACGGCAGGGCGTCCCAGGCGCGTTCCCAACTCCAGTCGACGCTCATCGACCCACCCCCACGTTCTGGTCGACGCGTTCGGGTTTGAGACGCAGCACTTCACGCATCGACGGTCCGGATCCCAAGCGCCCCTTGGCCCGCACTTCGAGCAGGTTCATCAGCAGCGTGAGGATGTACGCGATGACGAAGTAGATGACAAGTCCGACACCGAAGGCGAACAGCGTGTCGCCGGTGGTGCGTCGCAGCTGGGTGATCTGGTACGTGAGGTCCTGCAGCAGAACGAAACTGGCGAGTGCGCTGCCTTTGAGCAGCTGAATCAGCAGGTTCGTCAGCGGCGGAATCATCTGCACCCACGCCTGCGGGAACACGACTCGGTGCAGCCGTTGCCAGGGGGTGAAGTTCAGTGCCAACGCGGCTTCCCACTGCGGCTTCGCGACGGCCGCGATGGATCCGCGCACGACCTCGGCACCGTAGGCACCGTAGTTGAGACCGAGCGCGAGAATTCCACAGAACATGGCTTCGAGTTGAAAACCCAACAGCGGCAACACATAGAACAGCCAGAACAGCTGAACCAGCAACGATGTGCCACGGAAGAATTCGACGACGAAGCGAGCGGGTGCGCGCACGTACATGTGCCGGTTTCCCGCTGCCAGGCCCAGAAGTAGTGCCAGAGCGAAGGCGAGAGCGGCTCCGCCGAGGGTCAGATAGACGGTCGTGAGGATGCCTTCCTGGATTCGCGGCCACGAATCCAGGAAGGTCTCGATGTTCTCGTTCACGGGCGATCAGCCTGCAGCAGCGATCAGCCCTCGCAGAGCATGGCGGTGGTCAAGCTCGGATCCGGTAGCTCCTCGGCGGTGAAGCCGAAGTCCCCGACGATGTCGAGGTACGCATCGGTGTTCGAGGTGATCTTCGCGAGCTCCTCGTTGTACGCGTCCAGCAGCTCCTGATCGTCGGTGCGGAACACGGTGGCACCGGCCCCCACCTGCGGCTCACCGTCGATCTCGGCGACGAAGGACTCAGTGACGTCCACCGGTGCGTCGGGATTGTTGGTCTTCATCCAGTTCAGCGAGATGGCGGTCAGGGCGAAGACGTCGGCACGGCCGGAGGTGACGGCGTCCATGCCGTCCTGCGGTGCGGCGACCTGCTGGCTCGAAATACCCAGTGCCTCGGCGTAATCGGACTCGATAGCGCCGGTCATCGTGGCCAACTGCAGGCCACTGTCTGCCACGGACTGCATGTCGGTCAAACCTGCCGGGTTACCTGTCGGAACCATCAGTGCGGTGGTGTAGTTGAACTCGGGGTCGCCGAATGCGGCCTGCTCGCAACGCTGCGGAAGGATCGACATTCCGGCGCTGACGACGTCGAATCGATTGGCCTGCAGGCCAGGGATCAGCGCGCCGAAGTCGGCATTGACACCCTCGACGGTATCGATGCCGAGATTGCCGAAGATCTCGCGGTGCAAAGCGATTGTTGCGCCGGTCAATTCGCCGTTCTCCTCGAAGCTGTACGGCGCTTCACCGGCAACTCCGACGGTGATGGTGCCGGCGTCGCGCAGTGACTGCAGGCGATCGGCACCGTCGTCGGTGTTGGTGGAGGTACATCCTGCGAGGCTGCCTGCGACGAGTGCGGCACCGGCGAGGGTGGTGACGATCTTCTTCGTCGAGCCTGTGTTCAGCACACTGTGTGCCATGCGTGGGGCCTTCCGGTTCTTGACTGCTCGAAAACCGGACCTGCGCCGATGTGCCGGGAGCGATACGCACAACACTTCGGCCGGACCGGTTGCAGTCTTGTGTACTGCGTGAGGATTTCTTTGTCCGAACTTGAACGTAGCACGGTGATTTGCCGAATTCGGTGTGAATGACCAGCACACAGCGTTGTGGAATTTGGTGGATCGACGCGTATCGCCACCACAGAGTGCGATTTCGTGGCGATGAAAACGAAAGGGTAACGATGCGTCGTTCGATCGAAATCCGGCTCGAAACACGCCGACGCTAGAGTGAGCGCGCCCGGTTCGACGACTCAGCGGACCCGTGTTTTCAGGAGAAGTGAACGCTTGAGCTGGATTCGCTTGAACGACGTTGCCAAGGGATACGACCAGAAGGTGATGTTGCGTGAGGTGTTCTTCCGCCTCGCCGATGGCGACCGTATCGGTCTGATCGGGCGCAACGGCACGGGCAAGACCACCCTGCTGCAGCTTCTTCTCGGGCGTGAGACCCCCGATACGGGAACGGTCGATGTCACCGAGGGCGCCCGGATCGGCTACTTCTCGCAGTTTTCGGAACTCGACGGCGATCGAAGCATCCAAGCGGAGCTCGAATCCCTCTTCGTCGCTGTCCACGCGATCGAGGTCGAGTTGGCCGAGGTCGAGGCCGCGCTAGGGGGCGACCTCGACGAGAAGCAGATGTACAAGCTCGTCGATCGCCAGGCCGAACTGCTCGACGCCATGGAGAACAGCGGCGGCTGGACGTATCACCAACAGATCGACACGGTGCTCTCCATGCTCGGCTTCAACGCGGAGCGGCGTGCACTGCCCGTCGATCGACTGTCCGGGGGTTGGCGCAACCGCGCGGCTCTGGCCAAAATCTTGATCGAAGCACCCGACGTGCTGCTCCTCGACGAGCCGACCAACTTCCTCGACGTGGCCGGGATCGCGTGGCTCGAGCGCTGGCTGCGTGATTTTCGAGGAGCGCTTCTGGTCGTCTCGCACGACCGCGCGTTTCTCGAGCAGGTCGTCACCAGCATCGTCGAGATCGAGAACCATCACCTGCAGACCTACGACGGTAGTTACTCGGAATACGTTCAGCAGAAACAGTTTCGACTCAAGAACCTCGAGCGTGAGTTCAGCAACGAGCAACAGCTGCTGGCGTACGAACAGGAAGCGATCAGCGATCGCAAGGAAGCAGTGAAGAACCCCAGCGGGGTGCTCAAGCGTCGACTCGCGAACATCAAGAAGAGCAAAAGCCCACGCCCGGTCGACACTGTGGTCACTGCGATCTACGGCGGACTGCACGTCCACGACAACCTGGCGGAGATCACGGGTATCTCCAAAAGCTATGGCGAGCAACGACTCTTCGAGAACATCTCGTTCACCGTGCACCGCGGGGACCGCATCGCCATCACCGGACCCAACGGATGCGGCAAGACGACCCTCGTCGACATCCTCGTCGGTGCCGAGCAACCGGACAGCGGCAAGATCAAGTGGAAGACCAAGGCGCCGTCGTTCATCTACTACAACCAGGTGCTGGCCGATCTCGATCTCGACGACACCGTGTCGCATTCGGTCAATGCGATGCCGGGCAGCCTCGCACTGACCGCGACCAAGAAGGAAGTCCATCGCTTTCTGACCCTGCTGCAGTTCTCGGAGTTGGATCTCAAATCGAAGATCGGTGTCCTGTCCGGTGGACAGAAGGCCCGAGTTGCTCTGGCGCAGTGTCTGTTGTTCGGCGCAGGCGTGATCGTGCTCGACGAGCCCACCAACCACCTCGACCTGCAGAGCACCCAGGTTCTCGAACGTGCCCTGATGGCGTTCCCCGGTGCGGTGATCTTGGTGAGCCACGACAGGTTCTTCGTCGAGAAGGTGGCCTTTCGGCAGTTGTCGTTCGACGGCAAGGGCGGGGTCACCGAAATCGCCGGCGTCCAGATGGCGTGATGGCCGGGTATCGCACTACCCCTTGATCTTCGACGTCGCCGAGCCCCACTCCGCGTCACGCAGCTCCTTCTTTCGGATCTTGCCGGTCGATGTCTTCGGCAGCTCGACGATGAATTCGACGGCACGTGGTGCCTTGTACGAGGCGATAGCAGATTTCACGTGCGCTACGAGGTCTGCCTCCGACGCGTCCGCGCCGGGTGCCAACACCACGAATGCCTTGGGCCGTTCACCCCACTTGTCGTCCGGTACCCCGATCACCGCGACATCGGCGACGGCGGGGTGGCTGGCAAGTGCCTGTTCCACCTCGATCGTCGAGATGTTCTCGCCCCCGGAAATGACGACGTCCTTGGCGCGATCGAGTAGCTGCACGTACCCGTCGGGATGCATCACGCCGAGATCTCCGGAATGGAACCATCCGCCCGCGAAGGCCTGCGTCGTGCCTGCGGAGTCGTTGTAGTAGCCCTTCATGACGTTGTTGCCGCGCATGACGATCTCGCCCATTTCCACGCCGTCGGGTTCGACGTCGATCAGCGCTCCACCCGGACCGGACTTCTCGCGTACCACGCGCAAGCGGTCGGCGGTGAGCATGCCGACTCCCTGTCGGGCCAAGCGTCGAGCCTGCTCGTCACCGTCGAGCTCGAGCCATTCCTGCTTAGGCTCGCACACCGAGTACGGACCGTACGTCTCGGTGAGGCCGTAGACGTGTACGAGCGTTGCTCCCAACGCTCGAATCTTGCTGATGATCGTCGGGCTCGGAGGAGCGCCCGCAGTGACGATGGTCAGGGGTCGGTCGAGTGAATGTGCTTGCGCAGCAGTGGCAAGAGTGGTCAGCACGGTCGGCGCACCGGCAAGGTGATCGACGCCGTTGTCGATGGCCGACCAGATTGCGTCGCCGCGGACACCGCGGAGGCAGACGTGCGTGCCCGACGCGGCCGTGACCGCCCACGTTGTGCACCATCCGTTGCAGTGGAACATCGGCAGCGTCCACAGATAGCGAGTGTCGATGCCGAACCCCTGGTGGTGCAGTTCTCCGAGCGAATTGAGGTAGGCACCGCGGTGGGTGTACATCACGCCCTTGGGGCGACCGGTGGTGCCCGAGGTGTAGTTGATCGTGATGGTCGACGTCTCGTCGTCGACCTCCCACTCCATCGGATCGTCCGAGCCACGTTCGAGGAAGGCGTCGTATCGAGTGGTGTGCGGCAGCTTGGCGTATGTACCGTCGACGCCGGGTGTCTCGACGATCTCACGGACCGAGTCGGCGATCGGATCTGTTCCGAGTCCGGTCAGCAGGTCCGAATCGCCAACCAGCAGAACCGAACCGGAGTGATCGCAGATGTAGCGAACCTCGGCGGGCGACAGTCTGGTGTTGATCGCGACCAGAACGGCGCCGGCCAGTGGAACCGCGTAGTGCGCGAACAACAGCTCTGCAGAGTTGGACGCGATGTAGGCCACCCGATCTCCGTGGCCGACACCCGACGCGCGCAGCGCGTGCGCGAGCCGGGTGACGTCGGCGGCGAACTGTTCGTAAGTGAAGGTGCGCGGACCATCCTCGACTGCTGTCTTGTGAGGATGGACCTCCGCAGCGCGTTCGAGGAAGCGAAGTGGCGTCAGCGGAGTATCCAGACCTGTCATGTCAGCCAATGTAGCGCGCACTACGAGGCCAGATCGGATTTGTCGACACGTTCGCGCCCGCCGGTAAGGTCGGCGCGTTCGGCGGCGGCACGACCGGCACGTCGTCCCGCATGATCCCTCGCCTCGATACGTACTTCTGTTGTCGACGGATACATGGCCGTGAACGCCTTGTTCACGGCATGGCTCCGCTCGGCCAAGATCGGTACCAAGGCACTGCCGTGTTGCTCCGACGCGGCCGTTGTAGCCCGCTCCCGAGCTTCCAGCAAGCGCTGGCCGATACGGTGGGCGTACGCGATCAGGAATGATTTCCTGAAGCTGCGACCTCGGGCCTGAGGTGACTCTGCGAGTTCGTCGAGTGCACGAGACGACTGGACCAGTAGCGATGTGTACAGCAGTTCGCACAAATCCAGATCGACTGGGAGCCCGACGATGTTGACCAGTGCGAATCGCTTATACCATAGAGTTCGGGCACCATTTGCTTCGCAAACATTGTGCAGGAGAAGTGACTTGGCGTCAGAGTAGGGACTGTCGACCATGATGCGGCGAGTGGTCACGTCACCGATCAACCCCCGCGGGTTGTCGGCCTCGATAAGTGCATGGTCGATGGCATAACGGGTCATGAGATCTTGAGCCTTCGCCGAGAACGCCTCGGCCTCGGCCGGAAACTGGGTGGACTCCGCCTTTGCCAGTAACCCCCGGATCTTGGCCAACATCTTGGGATTCGAGACGCCGATCCGTCCGATCGGCGACGACGTCGGCGAGGATCGAACCGACGACCACTGTGATGGAATGGGAACGAGCTTGTCGAGTGAACCCAGTGAGGTCGTATGGCCGAGGACGATCAACACCGTGTTCCAGGCGTCGGACGCAGAGACCCGTGGCCGCGAACACCACCATCGAAGTCGTTCGACGGTCATGCCTGCGGTGGGATCGATTTTCAGATCGATCAGTTGCTCTCGCCAGGAATCGGGTGCGATGGTGAGGGCCGAGGAACGGCCCGTATGCGTTGCGATCGCCTCCACCAAAAGCACCCCGGCAGCGCCCCCAACCATCTTTCGCGTAGCGTGCGCGAGCTCGGCCGGCTGCCAACCGATCTCGAATAACCTGTCGATAGCGTGATCGAGTATCCGTGCTGATACGGCGTACGCGGGGTCGACTTCGGTCGAGCTGTCGAATTTCGCGAGGCGGTCAGCGACCAGTCGAATGTACGCCTTCCACCCGGACCCTCTGGTGGCGTAGTCGAGGCCCATCTCGACGAGGTGAACCGGATCCGCGTCCGGCCAGATTTGACCTGTGCGATAGAAATTTTGAAAACTGTCCAGATCGATACGACTCATCGTCGTCCCCTCCACGTCCCCCGGTGTGGTCCCCGAACTGTTCGGTGAGACGCAGAGTAGGGGAGGGGTCCGACAAACTATTCGAACGTGTCAGCGAGGAGCGAGCATCTGCAGTAGTTCCTCGACCGACGGCAGGCCGGGTATCACGGGAAGGTTCGGTACAGGAGCGGCGGCGGGCGGTGCCGTCAACTCGATGCCGCCGAGGCCCGCCATGACGTCGTCGGTGTTGGATCGGGTCGGTCCGTATGTATTGGATGCAATGACGAAGTCATCGCCGATCGACGCGGACGCGACCACACTCGATCGGTCGTCGGCCCATCCCCACTTGGTCCCGGTCACGCCGGGTAGCTGCGTGGTGCCCCAGTCCTGAACCATTCCATCGCGTGCCACAGGAGCCGCGGTGTTCATCCAGGCGAGGACGGGGCTGGCGGGATCGGTGCGCTTCTTCGCCGCCAGGAATCGCACGGTGTCGGCTGTGCTCGTGGACGAGTTGCCCCAGAAACCGCCCCGCGAGGTAGAGGTGAGTCCGTATTCCGCGGCGGTTGCCGAAATCGCCTGGGGGTATTTGTTGTCGAGCGTCGAAGCGGCACCGTCGTCGCTGACCTGAACCATCCTGGCGGCCAGGTCGAGGTCTCTGGGCGAACCGTCGCCGAAGCGAACGACGTAGTCGGCCATGTAGAGCTTGACCGTCGACAGTCCGGGGCGCGCCGAGTTGTCCTCCGCACTGCCCACATAGGTCCCCGTCGGGATGTGTTCGTACGAGATCGAGGTTCGGGACGGCACATCGGCGAGGTCCGCGGGTGTCGGCAGAGCCTGGGCTGGTGCCGCGCACACCAACGCCACAGCGATACCGACAATTGGGACAGCAGTCCTTGTGAAGATGCGTCGCAGGGCCGGCATCTCGTGCTCCTCGAGGTGTTGGCCCGCCGCGAATCGGTGGCCGATGACTGTAGCTACCCCGATGGTAGACGGTTCAACCTCACGCCGCTTTCCCCGGTTCTGCGGCCTTCGTCACCTGGATGAATGTGGCTTTCTTGCAGTTGGAGTGACTGAAAGCCGCATTGATCCCAACAGGGGGGTGAGCGATCAGGAGCGGCGCAGGGCCAGCAGCTTGTCTTTCGAGCGTCGCAGCGTGCCTCGGTTCGACCCGGTCGGCCAGGTGCTGGGCAGCTCGATCGGATCCGTCAGGCGACCGGCGTTGAAGTCGTCGACCAGATGGCCGACGGTTTCCTGGGCACAGGATTTGTTGGTGCCGATGAATCCCGAAGGACCGCGCTTGATCCAACCGGTGACGTAGCTGCCGACCGAAGTCTGCCCACCGGATTCCTGCAACACCCGGCCGCCGGTGTTGGGAATGATGCCGGCTCGGTCGTCGAACGGAACTCCGGGGAGCGCGACACCGCGATAGCCGATGGAGGTGAGGACGAGTCCGGCCTCGATGCTGTCCACGTCACCGGTCGGTGTGCTGCGAACCACGTCGTCGCCGTCCGCGGACAGGCCCATTCGGTCGAACTCGATACCCGTTACGCGATCGGTGCCGAGGATCCTGGTGGGGGAGAGAAGGTAGCGCAGAGTGATTCGCTTGCGGCCGTCGCTGTGCTCGGGGGATTCGTCGACGTGGCGTAGCAACTGCAGTTTCTGCGCCACGGCGTGGGGTAGGTCGTCGGCCGCGGCGAGTCGGACGGTGACCGGATCGAGCGCGAGTTCGCTGCGGTCGATGGCCAGGTCGATATCGGGGACGGTCAGCAATCCGGCGAACTCGGGCACGGTGAAGGCGGACTGTGCCACACCGCGTCGGCCGACGACGACCACTTCGCGAACTGCGCTGTGGCGCAGGGCATCCAAGGCGTGCGGTGCGATGTCGGTCTGGGCGAGCGCATCCGGATTCATCGTCAGAATGCGGGCGACGTCGAGTGCGACGTTGCCGTTACCGACGACGACGGCGCGCTCGTGCGAGAGGTCGAACGTGCGGTGCGCGTGGTCGGGGTGGCCGTTGTACCAGGCGACGAAGTCGGTTGCCGAACTGCGCCCGGGCAACTCGGCTCCCGGAATGCGGAGCTCGCGATCCGAAGATGCCCCGACCGCGTAGATCACGGCGTGGTGGGTGTCCATCAACTCGTCGTGGGTGACGTCCTTGCCGACCTCCACTCCGAGGTGGTAGGTGAATCCCTCTTGCGCGGAGATGGTTTCGAACAATCGGGATACCTGACGCGTCTTCTGATGATCGGGTGCGACGCCGAGTCGAGCGAGACCATGAGGTTGCGGAAGTCGATCGTAGACATCGACCCTCACGCCCGGCTGGGTGAGCAGCTCGTCCGCGGCATACATGGCCGACGGGCCCGAGCCGACGATTGCGACTCGAAGCGGCTGACGATCCCTCGAGACCGAGGCTGCCGGGGTGACCGGGGCCAGAATGGGCCGCGGCGGGCGCTCCTGCTTGTAGAAATCCGCATTGATCGTCAGGAACGGCAGTTGCGCCTCGGTCAGTTTCGCCTGCGGCACAATGGCATCGACGGGGCAGGCCGACACGCACGCGCCACAGTCGACACACGATTGCGGATCGATGTGCAACATTTCCGCCGTCAGGAAGTCCGGCTCGTCGGGAGTGGGATGAATGCAGTTGACGGGGCACGCGTAGACACACGATGCGTCGCTGCAACATGACTGGGTGACGACGTGGGGCATGAGGTTTCCTGACGGCAGAGGCAAGAAAGGCTGGGCGGCGAGAGGGGCTATGCGGCGAACTGGCTGGAACTGCGGTCGGGTTCGCTGCGGAATCGTGACGCTTTGCCGTCGATTCCGCACAGCTTCCACATCAGGCGGGCGGCGCGATTCATCATCCCGGTGTCGGTGGCCAGCATGCGCACATCTCCGAAGTAATCCTGCAGCGCGTGCTGGGATTCCTCGGTGCCCCAGAACAGGTCTTTCTTGACCTGCTTCGGGATGTCGAACTTCGTCCAGAACTTCTTCGGGGGAATGACGATGACGTCGCACAGGATGCGCATCGTGATCGGGAAGGCCAGCGAGAGCAGGAATCGCCCTGCCTTGGACATCTCGGGAACGCGACGACGCAGCAACTGGTGCGCGAACGAGATGTGCCGTGCTTCTTCTGCAACGTGAATTGCCATGACGCTCTGCATGATCGGATGGATCTTTTCACCAGACCTCAGGACCGACTTCTGAATGTGGTCGATGGGCTCCTCGCCTGCGAGAACGCCGACGAAGAACAGTTCGGGCAGCAGCGTGGCGAACAGAGGGACGAACGGCGAGAGCATCTTCATGGGCCGGCTCATGCCGGGGGCGTCGGAATCGACGCGGTTGACCATCTCCTGGAACATCAGGGTGTGGTTGCACTCTTCGATGGATTCGTGGGTGCAGTAGCGTGCCTCGGCCGAGCCGTTGGGCAGCGAGAACACGTACTGCATCATGCCGCGGATCAGGATGTTCTCGAACTGAAGACCGACCTTGGCGACGTTGGCCTGACGCCACATGCCGATCTCGATCTGCTTGTCGAGCGGCAGCGCTCGGTACCAGGCGTGGCCACCGATCGGGTCCGTCTTGGCCGGGAGCACCCAGCGGGGATCGTTCGGAGGTACCGCGAACTTCTCGGACTCCCAGTCGATGTCGACGTACGGATCGAAGTGCTTGTGCACAGAACCCTCGGACAAAAGGGTGAGTGTCTCGATGTACCGCTGTTCGTCCGTGGCGTCGGTGTCGACCGAAACGGACGTGGTGCCTGTCGTCGGTGTCATGGCTTCTCCAAACGAGGTGCGAACATAGAGTTAATGTAACCCCAGTTAACACGAAAGGGAAGCGCGCGAGAAAAGTCCTGTTCGGCCGCCGTCTACTGATCGTCCGAACGCTCGTCGGAGATCTCGGCCACCTCGTCGGTCTCGAACAGCTCCAACTGGATCGCCGACGGATCGACCACCGGTGTGGCCTGCTCGGGGGTGCTGCGCAGTACCTCGCGCAGAGCAGCAACGGCACGGCCCCATTTGCCGGCTTCTCGATCTGCCTCGTCGACGTCGCAGTGCTCGTCGCCGAGATCTGCAGCAACGGCCATACCGCGCCACGACGCCTCCTGCTCGGCGCTGATGCGCAGGTAGGAGACGACGACATCGCGATCGGAGGAGCAACATCCGAGGACGGTGTCGAGGTCGAGGGATTCTTCGGACCGGGCAATGAGCTCGACCAATTCGAGCAGACCGTCCGGGAAGTCGTCCGCGTCGATCGGCGGCGGCGTCGGTTCCCCGAGTGTGCCGCCGAAATCCTCGGCGAACTTCTCGTCGACCTGCTCCCACACGTGACTGAGCATCCGCACTGCCCACAGCAGGTGGTCGGCAACGAAGGGTGACCCGCTCACTCGCACCTGCGCGACGATGCAGTCCTGAACCAGGTGCAGCATCACGTCGGGGAGCTGCAGATTGAGATCGACCAGCAACTCGGCTGCGCGGGTTCGTCCCGACACAGCGTGCACCAGCGTCGAATTGATCTCGACCACAGGTTCGGTGGGCTTGACCGACACATACGCGGTACCGCCCACGAACCGAAGGGGAATGTCGCCGTCCGGGTCGTGATCCGGCGGGAAACCGAACCATGGCTCGAGGGCGCGATCGACGAGTTGCTGTAGGTGTTCCTTGCCCTTCGGTTGCACACACAGTGGAACGACCGTCGTGTCGGCCTCGGCGGTGGTGGCGTCGAAGCTCGGGACGTCGTAGCGACCGGTGGCGCGCGAGCTCAGGAAGGACGGGTGGGGCAGGCCCCAGATGTCGCGGAACACCGCGACGGTCTTCTTTGCCAGATCGTCGGACCACGAGCGATTGTGGTCCACGTGCGGTGCCGTGGGCTCGGAATCGACCGACGTGCGAAAACCCAGTTGGCTCAGTGCTTCTCGCTGCTCACCCGTGATTGCGCGGCCACTGTGCAGGTGTTCGTTCGCCGGAATTTCGCAGCGGACCATATCGAGATCCCAGGCGTAGAACTGCACGCAGGCGGCGGTGTCGGGCACACCGTCGGTGGTGTCGTAACGCGACTCGATCACCAGCGCATCGCCGTCGCGCATCGCGCTGACGTAATCGCCGAGCTTGCGCTGGAACTGCATCCAGGCAGCGTCGACGTCGAAGTCGAACTCGAGTGAATCGCTCATGTCGGCTCCTTACCCAGATCGCGTTGCGGTAACGCACGGTCGGTGACGCTAGCGGCGACCACCGACATAGTCTCGGCGCTCGCGGGGCCTGTCACGACGACGCCGGATCCTCGACCGAGCTGTAGAGCGGGTCGTCCTGCGACTCCTCGTCGATGACGCCAAACGGCTGCGCCTCGGCCACACCGTCCAGCACCGCCGGACGCAACGCGTGCGGAACGGCGAGCACCTCCTCGATTCGGACGAGGATTCCCTGCTCGATGAGGGATCGAACGCGGTGGTCGATCAGCTGCGCCGTACGCAGATCCTCACCTTCGAGCTCGGCATACTCCTCGCCCTCGTTGTTGATCGGCAGCTCGTCGGTCATGGCGGCCAGAAGCGTCTGCACCGCGAACGTGTTGGCCAGCGACCGTGACACATCGGGGTCGTCGCCATCTCCCGAAAGCTGCACCCGGACGTGTTCGGCAACCAGCTCGTGCACGGTCTCGGCTCCGCGGCCGGCCAGCGAATGTGCATTGTCTCCAGGCCTGGCGGTGTCTCCGTCGATGCGAATCAGTTCGGTGGCGATGGCCGTCGACCAGTACTCGACCGCGGCACCCGCATCGGGCCGGGCGGGATCGAGCGGGGCAGAGCCGACGGCGCGCTGCAGGTCGGCATTGTCGCCCACCGCCAATCCGTCGGCCACACGCGCGACGATGTCGTCGAGGGCAGGCAGCAGCGGCAGCGCCGAGATCGCGGCGAGTTCCTGGGCCAGGGAAACGTCGGGCAGGTCGATGTCGTCGGCGTCGAGCATGTCGGGCTCGTCGCCCTCGAGGAAGTCCGAGAGGTCTTCCATGCAGTGCGCGTAGTCCTCGGGGCTGCCGTCCCAGAGATCGGTCTCATCGAGGAAGGTCAGGTACTGCAGCGAGGTGAGAACGAGATTGACCGCGGTGTCCTCCGCAGTGTCGGACTCCTCCTGCAGGATGCGTTCGGCTGCATCGACCAGCAAGTGCGCATCGGCGGGAAGCCAGGCGCTGGGGGAGAAGCCGGGACGAGCACCGGCAAGTTGGGTCAGTGTCGACGATACGAGCCGAGAGATCGCTTCCGATTGTTCCGACATCTCGCTCTCGTCGAGCCATTCGACGAAACCGTCGATCAGATCGGCGATGCGTTCGGTGACGGCACCGGTCGGGGCCGGTCGGGATTGCTGGTGACGCCGTTGCCGGGCCTTGGTCTTTTCTGCACGTTTCTGTCCGCGGTTGGCAGGCCGCTTCGATCCCATGCCACCCAGCTTATCTGTTGGCATGTCCGGTTTCGTCGATCCGTGCCCTCAGCGGAGTAGGAACGAGCCCGCAGACGCAGGGAGAGCCGGATTCGATGCACGGCGATACAGCTCTGCGGGGCGCCCGCCGCCCGCGGTCGAGGTTGCGCCCGTCCCGTGTAGTGAGCCGATGACGTGGCGTCGGAACGTGTCTTTCGGCAGCGGGCGATCGAACACGATCTCGTACAGCTCGCGGAGTTCGAGGAGGGTGAATTCGGTATCCGTCAACTGTGCGGGATCGACCTCACGCGCGTAGCGATCACGGAGGTCGAGAACTGCCTCGGTCACCATGTTCGCGTGGTCGAAGGCCAGCGGGGACACCGGTCTGCAGCCGTTGATCGGCATCGATTCGGTTGTGGGAGAGAGCGATCGAACCGCCAGTGCTGCGCTGTGCGCCATCGACAGTACCCATCCGCGGTCGTCGCGGTCGGGGCCGTCGAACATCCGCAGCTGATGAAAAGTGAGATCGATCAGTCCTGCTTTCGTCCGCAACGCGCGGTCTGCCGCGTCGGCGAGAGTCTCCGACGGTCGCAGGAACGTGCCCGGTAGCGCGGGGCCGCGTTCCGACGGAACGACGACGACGTGCAGTCGCCGTTCGCGGACGGTGAGTACTGCGACATCGACGGCTACGGAGGGCCGTGGATAGTCGGTCAGAGCCTTGCCGTCTCGGTCTCGCCACGTCATGCATTGCATCTTAGCGCTGATGTGATCTATGGTTAGCGCAATATCAATCTAAGGGGTGGACATGCGTTTGACGGACATTCAGCACGATCGGGCGAGGGGCGTCCTGCTCGGAACCGCAGTGGGCGACGCGTTGGGCGCAGGATACGAATTCGGATATCCCACGCCCGAGACGAGAATCGCCATGATCGGCGGCGGCGCATTCGACTGGGCCCCGGGGGAATGGACCGACGACACCTCGATGGCGCTCTGCGTCGCGCGCGCACTCGAGCAGGGCGGCGACGTGGACAAGATCGCCGAGCACTTTCGCGACTGGTTCGACCAGAACCCTCCGGACGTGGGAAACCAGACCCGGCTGGTGCTGGCGCAACCAACTCGCAATGGTGCAGACATGACTGCGGCGGCAGCGTCGTTGGCAGGGAGAACCGGCGGCAACGGATCGCTCATGCGAACGGCACCGATTGCCCTGGCCTACCTCGACGACCCGGCCGGTTGTCGAGATGCTGCCGCGCGGATCAGTGCCCTCACCCATTCCGATCCCCGTGCCGGTCAAGCGTGCCAAATATGGAGTCACGCAATTCGATACGCGGTTCTGAACTCCACCTACGACGGCGTGGCCGAGTTCCTGAACGAGGCCGAAGCCGATGTCCGCGAATTCTGGCAGCCCCTGCTCCATCAGGCACAGACGGGGCAGCCGTCCGACTTCCCGAACAACGGCTGGGTGGTCCACGCTCTGCAGACGGCATGGTGGGCAATCCATCGATCTGCCGACGCGGAGCGGCCTCTGCCTGCCGCACTCGAACTGTGTGTCCGCGCCGGCGGCGACACCGACACCACGGCGGCCATAGCCGGAGGACTCCTCGGAGCGCGTTGGGGCGCATCGGCGGTGCCGAGCGAATGGCGCGACATCGTCCACGGCTACCCAGGGTTGCGCGCCGACGATCTCGACCGAATCACCTCGAACATCGTTGCAGCGAAGGAGCTTTCATGACAGTCATCGACGTCGTCCAGGGCGACATCACGGACGTGGCCGCAGATGCGATCGTCAACGCCGCCAACACGCGATTGCTCGGCGGCGGGGGAGTGGACGGTGCCATCCATCGAGCCGGTGGGCCGGTCATCCTCGCGGAATGCAAGGCGCTGCGGGCCACCACCCTGCCCCACGGCCTCGACATCGGCGCAGCCGTCGCCACCACAGCAGGCCGACTCAGAGCCGGCTGTGTCATCCACACCGTCGGCCCACGCTACTCACCGCACGAGGACAGATCGGAGCTGCTGAGACTCTGCTACGCCCGAAGTCTGGCGCTGGCAGCGTCGATGAATCTGAAGTCCATCGCATTTCCCTTGATCTCCGGCGGATCCTACGGATGGCCGATGCAGGACGCAGTCACCCAACAGGTCATGGCGGTCAAGGCCGCGCGGCCGTCGGTCGACCTCGTCATGCTGGTCGCCTACTCCCGCGAAGCGGCGAACCTGACGCGGCGGTTGGTGGGTTAGCTTTCGAGGACTGTCCGATCAGTAGTGCTTGCGAAAGCCGCCGATCGCAGTGATGGAATTGCCGTCGGGATCGGAGACCGTCGACAGTCTGACCCCCTTGTTCGCGTCGGCGATGGTGCTGAAGTCGATGCCGCGGGAACGAGCAGCATCGACGAACGCCTCGATGTCTTCGACGGCAACGTTGAACAACGACGAGCCGGCCCGCTCGGAATCGACGGTCACTTGCAGCCAGGCAGCGGGGGCCACCTGCCACTCCACCAGACTCGACATCGGATTGTTGTCGGCGCGGCGATCGAAGAGCCTCTCGTACCAGTCCTGCGCCGAGTCGAGATCGCGCACCGCCACCACGGCAAGCACCTGTTCGATCATTGCGTTCTCCTTCGTCTCGTTCGGGTTCGCAGATATGGACCGGGTCCGGCGGCCCAACTCATCGCGCAGAACCTGTCGGAGGCTCGAGTAGGGTCGTCACGAGCCCGAAATCGGGCACCGATACGAGCAGGCAGGGGATCGCGACGGTGTTGACGCTCCACCGCGCCGAACGCGCCGGAACACTCGCGGCTGCACTCGCCGACATCCTGTCCGTGCCGTTGGACGATCCGTTCGTACCAGAGATCGTGTCGGTCCCGGCGAAGGGCGTCGAGCGGTGGCTCACGCAGCGTCTGTCGAGCACACTGGGCGGTTCGGACGGCGACGGCATCGCAGCGAACATCGAATTCCCGAGCCCGACGCGGTTGGTGTCGCGCGCCATTGCTGCGGTCGACGACATCGACCCCGACGACGATCCCTGGGCTCCGGGCCGGGTTCTCTGGACGGCGCTGGAGGTGATCGACGAGTGCCGCACCGAAACCTGGGCGGCGGTGCTGTTCAAGCACCTCGGTGCAGGGTCCGAGGATCATCGGGTGGGACGCCGCTGGTCGACGGCATCGCACGTGGCAGAACTGTTCCGCACCTACGGATCCCAACGTCCCCAGATGCTGCGCGACTGGTTCGACGGGCGTTTCACCGACGGCCACGGCGGCGACCTCGACGAGGACCTGCTGTGGCAACCGCGAGTGTGGGCCGCGATGCGCGAGCGGATCGGCAGCCCGAGCCCGGCCGAACGGCTGCCGCAGACCTGCGCCCGACTCCGGGACGCACCGGATTCGGTGGACCTACCGAGCCGGTTGTCGGTGTTCGGTCCGACCCGGCTGGCAACCGATCAACTCGAGATACTGAGTGCGCTGTCGCAGGCGCGCGACGTACACATCTGGGTTCCGCATCCCAGCCCGTCGATGTGGCGCACCCTCGCCGAGATTCCGGCGGTGACGCGCAGACGAGACGACACGACAGCTCTGGCCGTCGAGCACCCACTGCTGGCCGGCCTGTCGCGAGACGTGCGAGAACTTCAGGCCACCGTCGCGTCGGTGGCGACGCACACCGTGCATCACGAGGGCCCGGAAACAGCGAACACCCTGCTCGGTCGAATTCAAGCGGACATCACCGCCGATTCGGCTCCATCTTCCGAATTCGACGACGGCACAACGTTCGTGGACGGATCGGTGCAGATTCACGCCTGTCACGGACCGGCTCGGCAAGTCGAAGTGCTGCGCGAGTCGTTGTTGCATCTGTTCACCGGCGACCCGACACTCGAACCACGGGACGTGCTGGTGATGTGCCCGGATGTCGAGACCTATGCGCCGCTGATCCGCGCGAACTTCGGGCAGTCGGCGCTGGTGCACCCCGGACACCGGTTGCGTGTGCGCCTGGCCGATCGGGGCCTGCGCCGCACCAACCCCGTCCTCGACGTGATCGCCACGGTGCTGGACTTCTCGGAAGGCCGGGTGACGGCGAGCGAGCTGTTGGACTTCGCCGCGAGTGGTCCGGTGCGGGAGAAGTTCTCGTTCACCGACGACGACCTCGAGCGCCTGCGCGAGTGGGTGACGAGCTCCGGTGCCCGCTGGGGATTGACGGTTCGGCAACGAGAAGCATATGGCTTGAACGGTTTTCGTCAGAACACCTTCAAATCGGCACTCGATCGCATCTTGCTGGGAGTGGCCGCGGACGAGACTCGAAACGAATACCTCGACCTCGCGCTACCGCTCGACGATGTCGACAGCAACGACATCACCCTCGCCGGCCGCTTCGCCGAACTCGTGGACCGGCTCGCCTCGGTGCTCCGAGCACTTGCCGGTCCGGCATCGGTGACCGAGTGGACCCGGCAGCTGGGCCGCGCCCTCGATCTCCTCGCCGACGTGCCCACCGCCGACGAATGGCAACTGGCACAAGCACATCGCGAAATCTCCGACGCCACCGAACACGGCGCCGCCGCCGAGCTACGTCTCGCGGACGTGCGTGCCATGCTGGCCGGCAGACTGGCCGGTCGACCCACTCGCGCGAACTTCCGCACCGGCGAGCTGACCGTGTGCACGATGGTGCCGATGCGCTCGGTGCCGCACCGAGTGGTGGTGCTGCTCGGGCTCGACGACGAGGTGTTCCCCCGAGTGGGCAGTACCGACGGAGACGACATCCTCGCCCGCGATCCTGCCGTCGGCGAACGAGACATTCGCAGCGAGGACCGACAACTGCTCCTCGACGCGGTGATGTCGGCCGAGGAAAAGCTGCTCCTGTTCTACACCGGAGCCGACCCCGTCGACGGGTCCGCCAAGCCGCCCGCGATCCCGCTGCGAGAGTTGATGGACGTGCTCGAGGTGACCGCGGGCGGAAGCGTCGAACATCGGCATCCGTTGCAGCCGTTCGACCCGCACAATTTCGAAGCCGAACACCCGTTCAGCTTCGACACCGTTGCCCTGGCCGGAGCGGTCTCCCAGCAACGGACGCCCGATCCAGTGGCACCGTTTCTGCCCCACGCGCTCCCTCCGGCCGATCGCGGGGACGTCGAACTCGCCGAACTCATCGCCTTCGTCGAGAACCCGGTGCAGGCCTTTCTGCGACAACGGCTCGGATTTCGAGTTCCGGAGCTCGAGGACGACCTGGCGGACAGCCTGGACATCGAGTTGGATCCGTTGTCTCGGTGGAACATCGGTGATCGGATGCTCGCGGCAGTGCTCGCCGGTGGGGACATCGGAGAATTCGCCGACGCCGAGTGGCGGCGCGGCACTCTCCCGCCGTTCCATCAGGGCCGCCGGGAGATGTCCGACATTCGGCAGATCGTCGGAATCATCGCCGACGCGGCCGCTCCCTTCCACGAGGGTCCGGCCGAGACCATCGACGTCGCGGTCGATCTCGGCGACGGACGACGCCTGACCGGCACCGTCACCGGAATTCACGGCCGCACGCTGGCGCGCTCGTCGTACTCGCGCCTGGCCGCCAAGCATCGCCTGGCCGCGTGGGTGCGGTTGCTGGCGGTGGCCGCATCTCAGCAAGGGGAGTGGAGCGCCGTCACCATCGGCCGAGCGAGCGGGATGCGCCCGCCTCGCCGCTCTCGGTTGAGCACCCCGCGGGACCCCGTCGCCGTCCTGAGGGAGTTGGTGGACATGCGTGATCGTGGAATGACGTCGCCGCTGCCGATATCGACCGGTACCGCGTCGGCGTACGCGGAGAAGCGGTTCGGTGGCGGATCCATCGAGGACGGCTACGACTCGGCCACGTGGGCCTGGCGGGGTGACTTCGGCGACGGGACCGATCGATCGTTGCGGTACGTCCACGGTTCGACCCTGTCGTTCCGGACATTGCTCGCCGCGACACCGCTCGCCGACGAGACCGAGCCGTCGAACGAGAAGAGCCGCTTCGGGATTCTCGCCCGAAAGCTGTGGGACCCGTTGCTGACCGCCGAGAACATGGGGAACGCATGACTGCCGCCCGCGGATTCGACCTGCTCGGTCCGATGCCGACCGGAACGACCGTCCTCGAAGCCAGCGCCGGGACCGGTAAGACGTACGCGATCGTGGGGTTGGCCGCGCGCTACATCGCCGAGGGGATCGCCGAGATCTCGGACCTGCTCCTGGTGACGTTCAGTCGGGCCGCGACCCAGGAACTCCGAGATCGCACCCGAAGCAGGTTCGCGTCGATCGCCCGGGACCTGGCAGACCCGGACGCCGCTCGTGCATCCGGTGATCCACTCGTGGCGTTTCTGGCAGAAGTCGACGACGCCGAAGTGGACCGGCGGCGTCGACGGTTGCGAAGGGCGTTGTCGGACTTCGACGCCGGAACCATCGTCACCACCCACAGTTTCTGTCAGCGCATGCTCGACGGGCTCGGCATCGCAGGCGAGCGCGAACCGGAATCGGCCTTCGTCGAATCGGTCTCGGACCTGCTCGAACAGGTTGTGGACGACCTGTATCTGCAGATGTTCAGCGGTGACGACGAGGCACCGGCATTCAGCAGGCGGGATGCTCAGCAGTTGGCGTCGGCGGCCGTGGGCGACCAGCAGTCGATTCTGTACCCCGACACCGAGGACCTGGACGACGCCAACCGCGAGCCCGCGCTCCGCGTGCGGTTCGCCCGGGAAGCACGCCGGGAAATCGAACGTCGCAAACGCCTGCTCGGGGTGCGTGACTACAACGACCTTCTGGGACTCCTGCATTCGGTGTTGTCAGACCCCGTTCACGGCGAGGCCGCCTGCGCGCGAGTACGAGACCGATTCCGCGTCGTGTTGATCGACGAGTTCCAGGACACCGACCCCATGCAATGGGACATTCTGCGGCGGGCGTTTCACGGCTTCACGACGCTCATCCTCGTCGGCGATCCTAAGCAGGCCATCTACGCGTTCCGCGGAGCCGAGGTACTGAGCTACCTCGACGCGGTGCAGACCGCCGACCACCTCTACGAGCTCACTGCCAACTGGCGTAGCGATTCGGGGCTGCTCGACGCCCTGCATCATCTGTACGGCGGCGCAGCCCTCGGTCACGACGACATCGTGGTACACCGAGTCGAGGCTCGAAACCCTTTCTCGCGCATGGTCGGACATCCTCCCTTGCGGTTGCGCTACCTTTCCCGAACCGGCGCCGGTCCACTGCGGCAGGGTTTTCCCGCAGTCGACCGACTCCGATCCCGGGTTGCGGCAGACGTTGCGGCGGACATCGTCGAACTGCTGTCCGGATCTGCCGTGATCGAGCGACCCGACGGCCCTCGGGTGATCGAACCGCGGGACATTGCCGTGTTGACCCGAACGACCAAGCAGGTGGCGTTGATTCGGGAGGCACTCGACGCGGTCGGTGTCCCGTCCGTCGTGTCGAGCAGCACCAGCGTGTTCGGCACCGAGAGTGCCCGGCACTGGCTGTGGTTGCTGCAGGCGATCGAGCAACCTCATCGCACCGATCGCGTACGTCTGGCCGCTTTGACTCCGCTGCTCGGGTGGACCGCCGCGCAGCTCGACTCCGGAGCCGAGGACGCACTGTCCCAGGTCAGCAGTCGGCTGCGCGAGTATTCGGTGCTGTTCGACGAGGCCGGGTTCGCGGCAGTCTTCGAGCGGGTGTCGGCCCAGTCCGGACTCGATGCCCGGTTGCTCGCGGTCGAAGCGGGCGAGCGCACCATGACCGATCTGCGGCACATCGCCCAATTGCTCAATCGCGCAGCGGTATCCGAGTCCTACGGAATCACCGCCCTCACTCGCTGGCTGACCGACCGCATCAAGGAACCGGCAGCGGGCGGGTCGACCGACCGCAGTCGTCGACTCGACAGTGATTCCGCAGCAGTGCAGATCATGACGACACACGGCAGCAAAGGGCTCGAATTTCCGGTCGTCTATCTGCCCTACGCCTGGGACACGTTGTACTTCAGCAAGCCGTCGACGCTGTTGCTGCACGAGAACGGCAAACGGATCCGAGACGTCGGTGGACCGTCCGGTTCGGGCTACGCGGCCAGAAAAATTCTCAACGACCAGGAGGAGGCAGGCGAGGAACTGCGATTGCTCTACGTCGGTCTCACCCGCGCCGAGTGCCGAATCGTGCTGTGGTGGGCGCCGGGCCGAAACACCGCGACGTCCTCGCTGCATCGCATGCTGTTCGGACGCATCCCCGCAATTGCGCTGCCGGAGCCGTCGTACAAGGTTCTCGACGACGCGACGACTGCGAACCGGCTCCAATCCTGGGTCGGATCGGCAGCCGGCCTCGTCTCGGTCGAACCGGTTGGGCCCGGTGAGCCGTCGACCGCACACTGGATTCGTCCCGAGCAACCGCATATCGACGTCGCTGCCGCACGATTCGATCGAACCCTCGACCTGCTGTGGCGTCGGACGTCGTACTCCGCGTTGACAGCTCATGCTCACGACGCCGCGCCCGCCCAGCCCGAGGTAGGAGTGACCAGCGAGGCCGAGCATCCCGAAAAGACGGACGAGCCCGCCGAAACGTCGGTGGGCGGCGACTACCCAGGAAGCGAGTACACCGACGAACAGCTGGACGGAATCGCGTCGCCGATGAACGGCATGCCTGCAGGCGCGGCGTTCGGAACGCTCGTCCACGAGGCACTCGAACACGTCGATACCTCCGCACCCGATCTGCTCGCGGAACTCGAACGTCGCTGCGCTGCGGCGGTCGCGTCGCGGATGGCGGAGGTCGATCCGGTGGCGTTGGCACAAGCCCTGCTACCGGTGATGCAGACACCGCTGGGATTCGGGACGCTGGCCGACGTGGCGCCGTCCGACCATCTGGCCGAGCTCGACTTCGAGCTGCCCTTGGCCGGCGGCGACGATCCGGTCGCGGACACGGTCACGTTGAAGTCCGTGGCGCGCCTGTTGCGTCACCACCTCGATCCGGCGGACGTGCTCGCGCCCTACGCAGATCTGCTCGACGATCTCGAGGCGACACCGCTTCGCGGCTTCCTCACCGGAAGTATCGACTCGGTTCTGCGCGTGTCCGGACCGCGATACGTCGTGGTGGACTACAAGACGAATCGAATTGCCAGAGGCGATCTGACCACCGGCAACTTCACGCGCGAGAAGATGGCCCAGGAAATGATTCGTTCGCACTATCCGCTGCAGGCAATCCTGTATGCTGTTGCGCTGCATCGATATCTGCGTTGGCGTCAAGCGGATTACGACCCGCAACTACACCTCGGCGGCATCCGATACTTGTTCGTGCGGGGCATGGTCGGACCGCAGACCCCCGCCGGGTGCGGGGTGTTCGATTGGAATCCGCCCGCGGCTCTGGTGGTCGAGCTGTCGGACCTGCTGGCCGGAAAGGTGACCCGATGACCGGCGTCTCGATTGCGCTGCGCGGCAGTGGAATTCTGCGCACCTTCAACGACGTGGGTGTGCTGTCGGCATCCGACGTGCACGTGGCGTTGCGTCTCGGTGCCCTCGCCGGGGAGTCGTCGGAGCACGTACTGCTCGCCACTGCTCTGACGGTGCGCTCGGTGCGATCGGGCTCGGTGTGCCTGGACCTGCGACGACTGCGAGACGTCACGGTCGACGAGGATTCGGATGTCGATCCGAGCGCACTTCCGTGGCCCGAGCTCGACGACGTGCTCGGAGCGCTGAGGGTGAGTCCACTGGTGGTCGGCAGTTCGAATGGACCGCTCAAACCGCTGAAACTGGTCGACACCGATCAGGGTGAGCTGCTGTACCTGGACCGATACCATCTGCAGGAGAGCACCGTTCGGGATCTCCTCGACGTGCGTTCACAATCCCACCCGGCCGCCGACGCCGTCGAGATCAGCGACGCCTTAGCCGCGCTGTTCGTGGACGACTCGGGTGCACCGACGGCCGCTCCCGATCGGCAGCGAATAGCGGCAGCTCTGGCGGCTACGCAATGGACCACGGTCATCGCCGGCGGACCCGGAACCGGAAAAACCCACACCGTCGCGAGAATTCTGGCGCTCCTGGTCCGCGAACACGGCAGCGATCTGCGCATCGGGCTGGCCGCACCCACCGGCAAGGCCGCAGCCCGACTGCAGGAGTCCGTGTCCGAACAAGCCGGGCTCCTCGGCCTTCCTGCGGACCTGAAAGCGATGACGCTGCACCGACTTCTGGGATGGAAGCCGGGCAGCAAGACGAGGTTCCGGCACGACGCCGAGAACCGACTGCCGTACGACGTCATCGTCGTCGACGAAACCTCGATGGTGTCTCTGACGATGATGTGCCGGCTGCTCGAAGCAGTGCGACCCGAGTCGCGGTTGATTCTCGTCGGCGACCCGGATCAGCTGACGTCGGTGGACGCAGGCGCTGTGCTGGCAGATCTGGTGGCCAGGCCGGTCACCGGCACCGAGAACCCAGTTTTGGCGCAACTCGTCGACGCGGACTTCGCCGCCGCCGAGGATCCCGCAGAAGCGGCTCTGAGCGCCTTCGAGCGAGACCGATTGCGCGGCGGCGTCGTTCGACTCAGCCGTGGTCGACGGTTCGGCGGAGCCATCGCTCGCTTGGCCGTGGCGGTGCGGGACGGTCGGGGCGACGATGTGATGGCGTTGCTCGAGTCCGGCGCGGACGAGATTTCGTTCCACGGCCCCGACGACGTCGAGGCGCTGCGTTCGGACGTGATCGACACTGCAGCCGAGGTCAGCGCCGCCGCGGTACGTGGAGATGCCACCGCAGCACTGCTCGGGCTCGAGAAACATCGCCTCCTGTGCGCGCACCGCGAGGGTCGATGGGGGGTCTCACGGTGGGACCGGCAGGCGATGGAGTGGGTGGGAGAAGGAAGCGGAACGTTTCTCGACCCTTCGCTCTGGTACCCCGGGCAGCCGTTGTTGGTGACGGCCAACGACCACGAGGCGAGGATCTACAACGGAGACACCGGTGTTGTGGTGTTGGGAGACAACGGAACTCCAATGGCGGCGTTTGCCCGAGGCCGTGGACACGTGTTGATTCACCCGAATGTGCTCTCCTCGGTACACACCGTGTACGCAATGACGATCCACCGCAGTCAAGGCAGTCAGTACGACACCGTCTCGGTTCTGTTGCCCGCCGAGGCATCGACACTGTTGACCCGAGAACTGCTGTATACCGCCATCACCCGCGCGCGGTCGCATGTACGGGTGATCGGTAGCGAAGAGGCGATCCGCGCGGGCGTCGAACGTCAGGTACTGCGGGCGAGCGGGCTGCGCCGACAAATCCTGTAGTTCGTCGGATCCTGTTCGTCACCGGCACGCGTGTCGGTCTGTCCTCGTCGCGGCGTCCATGCTGTGTGCGACCAGGAGCCAGGTGCGGGCCAGGTTTTTCCATACCGCGACCGAGTTCTGCCCACTCGCGTCGGCGTCAGGGCGAGCCCGAACAGCGGCTGATCGATGCAGCGACAGCGCTCGCGCTTTCAACGCGTCGATATCGCCGTCGGCGCACACCGATCGAACGGTGTGCGCATCGACGCGCCGACCGACCAACTGGCACAACGCTTGCAGTGACCTCAGCTCGGCAGGAACGTCGTCGGATGTCTCCGAGGGACTTTCGGTTGCTGCGCCGGTCGTGCGACCGACGAACCCGCGCTGCAGGTCGACCGGTCCCGACGACGCACCGTCGGCCGCCACGTGCCACACGCTCAGGAACGACGGATGCGGGACGTTCCAGATCTCTCGGAACGCGCGCGTGATCATCTCCGAGACGAGCGCCGCATCTGCCCGGGTGTCGGTTCGCGTGAGATCGATGATCGATCCGTCCGCGACCGGCCTGCCTCGATCCAGCCAACCGCAGTCGAGGAGCTGCACATCCGAGGCCGTCGAGTCCGGGGCATCCGGGTACAGCAGTGACGGCAACGCTGCCACCGACACCAACATGCCGTTCTCCGTCACCGCCACATCGATGTACGGCCGCAATCCACGCTCTCCGGGGCTCGCCTGAGCGGCGGTGACCGTGACGTAGTCCCGCCTCGGCAAAGTCCGAAGACGGGCATGCAGGTTTTCGGTGAACGTGGCCCACGCGAGGGCGGTGGTGGAGTCGAAATGGCCGTTCTGCAGTGCGGTCACGATGCAAACCCTCTTCTCGGACGAGAACTGATGCCTGTATCCGAGACCGTAGCGAGAGGGTCCGACAAGAACCCGAATCAGTACACGTCGCGCAGGTAGCGCTTGGATTGCTTGAGGTCGTTGACGTAATCCTCGGCGGCGTCGGGGGAGCGGCCACCATGTTCGGCGACGATCTCGTGCAATGCCTCGTCGACGCCCTTGGCCATGCGAGCCGCATCGCCGCACACATAGAGCTGCGCACCCGCTTCGAGCCACCCGTACAGCTCCTTGCCTGCCTCACGCATGCGGTGCTGGACGTAGATCTTCTGCGGCTGGTCGCGGGAGAAGGCCAGATCGAGTCGTGTCAGCAGACCGTCGCGCTCGAAATCCTTGATTTCGTCCTCGTACAGGAAGTCGCTCGCGCGATGCTGATCGCCGAAGAACAGCCAGTTCTCACCCGTGGCGGCCCGGGCACGACGCTCGTGCAGAAAAGCTCGGAACGGTGCCACTCCGGTTCCCGGCCCGATCATGATGATCGGGGTGTCGTCGGACGGGAGGCGGAACGATTTGTTGGCCGACAGGAACACCCCGGCCTGGTGTTCCTCCCCGACGCGATCGGCCAGATACGTCGAGCAGACGCCGCCACGATCACGCTCGGCCGACCGGTATCGAACCGTGGACACGGTCAGATGCACGGTGCCTTCGTGCGCGATCGGTGACGACGAGATCGAGTAGACCCGGTGTTGCAGAGGACGCAGCAAACCGAGGAATTCGGCTGGGTCGAACGCGGCCGACCGATCGAGATCGAGAACGTCCACCACGTCGCGTCCCCACGTCCAGGCGTCGAACGACGCGCGGTCCCCGTTCTGCAGAACGTGATCGAGCTCGGCGTCACCGGCGCGTTCGGCCACGGCCTCGATCAGATCCATGGACGGGATGCCGATCTCGTAGTCCGTCGTCAAGGCATGGGCCAAGGTGATCTCGCCGGACTTGGTGTGGACAGCGGTGTCGGCGGGCACTCCGAGACGCTCGATCACCGCCGAGACCAGCGCCGCGTCGTTGACGGGCTTGACGCCGAATCCGTCGCCGGCCTCGTAGGCGATACCGCTCTCGCCGAGCGCGATCGAGAAGTGTCGAACTTCTTTGGCCGATGTGGGGCCGGAGAGGCGTCGGTTGCTCAGAATCTGTGCGCGGTAGGGATTCTTCCTGTTCCACGGTGAGCGCTTCGATGCGGTCTTGGTGGCGCCGAGATCGCCGGTTCGAGCGTCGATGTCCTTTACCTGCCTTGCGGTAGTGGTATCTGTGAGTCGACTGGGAGGTCGACCTGTTCGAACACTAATCGGGACCACTCACTCGCGGTGCAGGACCTCGATTCCGTCGACGGAGAAGACGACGTCGTATCCGTTCGCCAGCGCCCGGCCGATCGCCTGACGATCGCCGGTCTCGTCCGTCGGCCAACCCGCAGGCCGCTGCTGGTTGACGACGATCCACTCCGGGACGGTCGAATCGGTCGTGCGTTGCGGAAATACCGACACGTTGTGATTGGCGACGAGTTGGGCCACGAGATTGTTCGACGCCGCAACTCGATCACCGGCGGGAATCCACTCGGAGATTTCCCGGGCAGTTGCGGCCTGCGGATCGATCGTCCATTCCTGCGCGTGCACCACACGTGACATGGGCAGGAATGGCAACGCGACAACTGCGAACGCTGCCACGAACGCGACGATCAGCTTCCGGCCGCGTTCGGTGAGCTGACCGTGCCGGTGACTACGCGCCAACGCGTCGAGCAAGGCGACGAACACGATGACCATGAGGATCGCGTTGTAGTGGTAGATCGGCTTCCAGAAGTTGGTGTTGTCACTGAGAAAGCGCCACGCGACCGTCGGGACCGCGACCAGGAGCAGTGGAGAGCGCAGGGCGAAGAAGCCGGTGACCGCGAGCAGCAGAAAGGCGGTGGCCGCCCGGGAATCCCCGGCAACCAGACCGTGCGCGGTGTCGGCGATGCCTTCGCCGAGCGGAGGCAGTTTCGAGCCCTGGTCGTACGAGTTGTCCGAGCTGAGGGCCGGGATGACGACCTCGACCGCGAGAACTACCCAGGTCAGTCCCCAGACAGCAGTCAGCGCCCCCGCGATGCGGGTTCGCCCGCTCGTCCACACCGCGACCAAAGCCCCGATGACGATCACCGTCAGGCCCATGTCCTCTTTGACGAACACCAACGGTAGAGCCCAGGCCAGGGCCGGCAGCCAGCGCTGTCGAACCAGCGCGACCATCGACATGGCCAGTAGAGGCATCGCGAACGCCACCTCGTGGAAGTCGAAGTTCAGCGCGGCCTGGACACCCCACGACAGTCCGAATGCCGCGGCGGTCACGACGCCGACGATCGTGCCGAACTTCTGTACCGCCAATCGGGTGATCGGAATCACGGCAAGCGCGAACAGCACGGCTTGCGCGATCAGCAGGGTCTCGGCGTGTGGGAACACCCGGTAGAGAGGTCCCAACAACGCGGTGATGGGCGAGAAGTGATCGCCGAGCGTGTTGTAGCCGGTGCCGAGCAGGTCGGACGTCGGCGCGCGAAACTGCGAGTACGACGCGATCTGTTGAACGAATATCCCCAGGTCGAATCCGGAGGTACGGAGCTGGCGATGGCCGAGGACGGACATCACCGAGTACAGGGTCGCCAGCACGGCGAACGAGACGGTCGGCACCAGCGTCTCGGCGGAGCGCAGTGTTGGGCGTCGGTCCGTGGTCGGTGTTTCGTCGGTCGCTGTGTCGACACTGTCGGCGTCGGTGACGACCGTGGATGCCTCGGTAGTGGTCACGAGAAGGCATGTCTACCGGACCGACGTGAGATGTTGCTGAGAACCGCCGGTCAGCGCTTGCGCTTCTTCGCAGGCTTGCGTCGTGGTGGCTGCGAGGTGAGGTGATAGTAGAGAGCATCCTCGGAGTCCTCCACCACCACATCGATGAAGTCGCCCACTTCGAGGTAGTCGTTGACGGCGATCCGGTCGGTCGAACCGATGACCGCTTTCACCGATCGAGCGGGAACGAGGCCTCTACGGCCGTCCGGTCCGACAGCGAGTGCATAGCGTGGACCGGTGCGGGTGACCCTGGCACTGATGAAGTCCGGATCCTTCGGAATCGGGTCGGCCGCGAGCACGCCCCCGTCCTTCGACGCGGCCGTCAACGAGTCGAGCTGCGCGGCCAGATCGTCGGCCATGGCATCCACCTGATCGAGCAGGTGGGCCATGTGCGCTGCGTAGTCGGTGTGCTTCTTGGTGGGCTTGAGCGCCTCACCGGGCTTGTACATGTCCTCGTGCGTCAGCTCGCCCCAGGCGTCCTGCAGGCGCGTCTTGACCTGAACCTCCACCTTCACATCGAGATCACCCTGATGTGTTGCCACTCGAACGACCAGCACGGCGTGGTACGCGCGGTAGCCACTCGGCTTGGGGAAGGCGACGTAGTCGGTGGGCGGCTGCGCGAACCGTACGGAGCATTCCGGGTCGTTGCACGCACGCTCGAGTGCAGCGACGAACGTCAGCTGATCGCGCGGTGTCTTGCACAGCACCTTGACGCCGACGAGATCGGGCAACGCCTCGGCGACGGCATCGGCGTCGGTCGGCTCGGTGATGCGGCCCTCGGACAGATAGCGGCGCAGTTTGTCGGCAGATCGACCCGGGTCCTTGATTCGTGCTGTTTGCGCATTCAAGCGGTCTCGATCGACGTCCTCGAGAATCTCGTCGGCGATGGTCTCGAGGAAATTCTGCGCGGTGACGAGAGCGGCTTCCCACGCTCGACGACGCTGCAGGTACAGCTCTTCGACCAAGTCGTCGATACTCGTTGCCGATGTCACGATGCCGAGGTTAACGCAGAAGTGTCGGCAATCCTTTCGGCGGCGCGCATTCGCGCTGTGGCGCGACTACGTCCGGTTTACGCTCTACCGCATGACCGTGGCCTCGGAACAGAAGGACGACTTCGTCGAGCAGTTCGATCCCTTTCGTCGTGAGTTGCTCGCGCACTGCTATCGCATGACCGGGTCGATCCACGATGCCGAGGACCTGTTGCAGGAGACGTACATTCGCGCGTGGCGGGGGTACGCCAAATACGAGGGCCGTTCGTCCCTGCGCACATGGTTGTACCGCATTGCAACCAACACCTGTCTCACCGCTCTGGACGGCCGGGCCAAGCGTCCCTTGCCGACAGGCCTGGGTGCACCGAGTTCGGGACCCACCGATGAACTCGTGCAGAACAACGAGATTCCGTGGCTCGAGCCGATCGCCGATTCCGATCTGGCCGATGCGAGTGATCCCGCCTCGATCGTGGTGGCGAAGGAATCCGTGCGGCTCGCCTTCGTGGCCTCACTGCAACATCTGTCGTCGCGACAACGCGCGGTGCTGCTGATGCGCGAAGTGTTGCAGTGGAAAGCGTCGGAGGTTGCCGAGGTACTGGCCACGACGACGACCGCAGTCAACAGCCTCCTGCAGCGAGCGCGGGAACGCCTCGACGAGATCGCGCCGGAGCTCGACAACGTCGAGCCCATCGAATCCGCGGAATTGCAGAACCTTCTCACCCAGTACGTGGAGTGTTTCGAGAGCTACGACATAGACCGATTGGTGACGCTTTTCACCTCGGACGCAGTGTGGGAAATGCCGCCGTTCGTCGGGTGGTACCAGGGCGGCGAGACGATCGGATCTCTCATCCGGAACAACTGCCCCGCAAACGGAGCGGGCGATATGCGGATGGTGTCCACCTCTGCCAACGGTCAGCCCGCTTACGGGCTGTACATGCTGGCCGAGGACGGTGTGCACCGCCCGTTTCAGCTGCATGTTCTCGATGTCGATGCCAGAGGGGTCGGGCACGTGGCCTGCTTCTTCGATCTGACGCTGTTCGATCGATTCGGTTTGCCCGACCGCCTCTAGGCGAACGGTCGGTCAGCTCTGCGGGACGGCCGATGGATCCATCCACATCACTTCCCACACGTGGTTGTCGAGATCGCGGAACGCCCGGCCGTACATGAATCCGTGATCCTGGGGCTCCATCCACTTCGATCCACCCGCGGCGATCGCCGCGTCGGTGAGCGAGTCGACCTCCGCACGGCTGTCGGCAGAGACGCACATCAGCACCTCCCGGGCCGCGCCCGTGTCGCAGATCGAGTCCGAGATGAAGTCCTCGAATCGCGAGGTGGTCAGGAACATCACGGTCGCCTGATCACTGACGACCATCGAGGCACAGTTCTCGTCGCTGAACACATCGTTGAACTCGAATCCGAGACCCTCGAAGAATGCGCGGGTGGCGACGACGTCGCGGACGGGCATGTTGGCGAACAGCAAACGGGACATGGATACACACCTTTTCCGAAGTAACCTGCTGCGGTCGAACCGTCGAACGACGATCTTGTTCGTACTGACAGCCGTCGATCCGAAAAGTCATCGGGTGCAGATGTGCCGACACGGCGCGACCCCGCCGAGCTGATGCTCGACGGGGTCGCGGACTGCGAAGCTGAAGGGGGCGTGTAGCTATCGCGCGATCTGCGCGAGGCGCGACAGCATGCGCGTGAACACGTGGCCGTCGTTGCCGAGGTCTGCATAGGGGTCGGCTGCCTGGTCCGACTCGGTGGCGTCGGGCGTTGCCGCAGCAAGCGTGCGCGCCAGGCGGGTACGACGCTCGATGGCGTCGAGGATGGTGGCGTCAAGCGTTGAAACTTCGTCGAAGAGCTGGTCGACGTCAGCTGTCGCGATGTCGGCGTTGTCGGTGCCAATTGCGAGCGAATCGATCTGAACAGTCACATCGTCTCCTTTTGTTCGCGTCCTGAGGTGTGAGTCGTTCGGTCGGCCGGAACCGTTACAGCTCGGTCCGAGTTAAAACGATGTTTCGTCGCCCAGACCAAGATGCCCACTCGATGGGCCTGGGCCAACCTCTTCGGGGTGTGATGCTGCATACAGTCCGGTCGGTTCCCGCCACCTGCGGGTTCTGCAGAGTGAACGGCTCGAAGGATTCTTCTCGACTTGTTTCGGGTAGCCAGGGAGCGAACAACGTCGACTTTCGAGGAGTGAACGATGCGTTACGACTACCTGATCATCGGCGGGGGAATGGTTGCCGACAGCGCGGCCCGCGGAATCCGCGAGCAGGACGCGACGGGCTCCATCGGCATACTCGGCGCGGATTCCGACGCGCCGTACGCGCGCCCGGCGCTGTCGAAGAAGCTGTGGACCGACCCGGAGTTCGGCCGCGATCAGGTTTCGCTCGACACGGCCTCCGACACCGGTGCAGAGGTGCACACCGGCACTCGAGTCGCATCGGTCGACCGTGCGAACTGCTCGGTCACCACGGAATCGGGAGAACGCCACGAGTACGGAAAGCTGCTTTTGGCAACGGGTGCAACGCCGACACGCATCGACCTGGTTCCCAGCCCCCGCGTGGTGTACTTCCGCACGTTCGCCGACTACCGGGCGTTGCGCGAGTTGACGAAGACCGCCGATCACATCGCCGTGGTCGGCGGCGGATACATCGGCACCGAAATCGCAGCTGCTCTGTCTCTCCAGATTGTGAAGGTCACATTGGTGACGTCGGACGCCGTACTCGGGGGACACATGTTTCCGTCGAGCCTGGCTGCCGGCTTCGACAAGGGTTTCGCCGGCCACGGTGTGACCGTGCGCCGGGGAACGAAGGTCGTTTCCGGAGCCGAGGCGTCGGCGCGCGTACAACTGCAACTCGACGACGGTTCGACCGTGGAGGCGGACGGAGTCGTGTTCGGACTCGGCGTGCGACCCGACACGGAACTGGCCGAATCTGCAGGGCTGGCAACCGACGACGGCGTGATCGTCGACGAGTTCCTCCGGACCGAGGACGAACACGTCTACGCCGCCGGTGATGTGGCGAACTACCCCGACGCCATCCTCGGACGCCGACGCATCGAGCATGTCGACAACGCGACCGAGATGGGCAAGGCCGCAGGACGCAATATGGCCGGCGCCGCAGATCCCTACACGTACACCCCGTACTTCTACTCCGACGTCTACGACGACGGCTATCAGGCGATCGGGACGATGTCCACGACGCTCGATGTCGTCGAGGACTGGAAGTCGGTAGGGAAGGAAGGCGTCGTCTATTACCTGGACGACGATGCCGTCGTTCGGGGCGTATTGATGTGGAACGTCTGGGAAGGTCTCGACGTGGCGCGCACCCTGCTGGCCGAGAAGAAGCCGCAGACCGAGCAATCGTTGCGCGGACTGATCTGAACTTCTGGAACACTCGACGGCGAGCGATTCGTCGACGACACCGGTGATGCGGCTTGACCTAGGAGAGACGATGTCCGAGTTCGATGGTAGTGAGTCGGCCGAACAGCGTGCCCGGTTCGACGACGAGGTCCACCGCCGCTGCGCCGACTGCCGGTTGCCCGGCCGGTCCGAGCCACTGTCCGACGCGGCCGCTGTCGCCATAGCGGCCGGGCGAGTGGACCAGCCCACGCGTGCAGTGCTGATCAACCGATGGCATGCCGGACGCTCGCTACCGTCGATCGGTGGATTCGGCGCATTGCGCAATCTGGTGGACGAGCGCGATCGCTGGCTCGCCAAGGACACGACGAGCAAGCCCGGATCGGCTCTGGTGTACAGACTCCGCGCTGCCGAGTTGACCAAACGCATCAATCACCACCGCACCACCGTGGTGATGTCCAATCGGCACTACGCCACCGGAGTGCGTGCGGCGCGAAAAGAGCGCCGGGAAGGTGTGCATCTCGACCTGGACCAGCGGGACGCGGTCTTCGATGCGTTGACGAGAACGCCTGCGCCTCAGAAGTTCGGCCCGATCGCCGAGCGTGGCCTGTCGCTGGTGGATGCGGCCACGGATCGGGTGAGCACGTTGGCGCGCAAAACCCCGGTGGGCGACAGAGTCGACTGGGCGACAGGAATGGTCGATCAATTCGTGGACCGAAAGGACGACCGCTTCGTCGATCGCTACGACACCCTGCTGTTCCTCGCCGGCACGTCGTTCGATCGGGTGCGTCGTTCGCCTGCATGGCAGTCGACGTACTTCGAGATCCAACGCAATCAGTTGGACCTGTTCGTCGAACTCACCGAGATCTCGGTCGATGCCACGTCGCTGCGTACGGTAGCGACCGAGCTGAATCGGATCGGTGAAACGATGGTCGACGAGGAGACCGCAGCACAGGTCGAATCCCGCCGTGGCGCACTGGAAGTGGTGTGGAAACAGTTGACCGGGCGGGTGGCCGCGCTGGTTCGGCTCGCGAATGTGGTCGAGTCCTCGGAGACCGAGGCACGCACCTCCGACGCGATGGCCCGCGCGCACAGCTTGGACGACCGGATCGATGACCTCGTCGGGCGGTCGGGGAGCCGGGAAATGTCTGCCGAGAACACGCACTTCGTCGGTGATCAAGTGCGGACGCAGTGGCGCGACTAGGTGCCGTCCAGGGCACTGAATCGCGCCACTGGCTCTAGGCGAAGATCGCCAACAGAATTCCCGCGACGGCAAAGCTGACCACGAACAGAATCGCCTCGAGGACCGTCCACGTTTGCAGTGTCTGCTTGACGGTGAGGTTGAAGAACTTCGCGATGATCCAGAATCCGCACCTCGAATAAGGATATCGGGCAAGACTTTTCGGTTCTCTAGAAGAATGTGTGCACGAGATCGACGACGAGGGGATCGTCGACATCGGCGTCGTCGACGACGGGAACCAGACGCCACTTGTCGAAGGCGGTGCATGGGTGAGACAGGCCCAACCGCACCACCGATCCCACTGGCAGCGCCGCGGCGTCCTCGGCAGGTAGGCGAAGGAACGCGTGCTGATCGTTCAGCGCTGTGATGTCGGCATCGGGATCGAGGGTCTCGGTTCCCGGAATGAACTGGGGGACGGGCAGGCCTTCGTCGAACGGAAAGTCCCGCTTGCCTGCATCGAGCAGCGCGAGACCGGGCTCCGGACGGGAGACCGTCCGAGCCCATCCGTGCATCGCCGACATCAGCGGCGCGTCGGTGCGGGCGGGAGTCAGTGGTGAGATCTGCGAGTAGAAGCCGTCGTCGTGCACCACATAAGCACCCGAGCGCAGCACCACGTCGGTAGGGACACCTTCCCCGGTGGTGAGGGATTGCAACCTTTCGACGACGAGGTCCTGGTAGGCGCTGCCGCCCGCGGTCACGATCGCATGGTCTCCGTACAACCCTGCGGCATCGAGCGTGCGATGGACGGCGGCCACGTTGTCGAGATAGGTCCGAACCGCTGCGAGGCCGCTGTCGGTCCGGTCGTGGCTGAGTGCGCCCTCGTAGCCGCCGACCCCAGCCAGGCTCAGGCGCGGCGACGACGCGATCGCACGAGCGACCGCGATCGCCTCGTCTGTCGTCCGCGCGCCGGTCCGACCGTGCGGGCCACCGAGTTCGACGATGACCGGGATGGGGCGTGTTCCCTGCGCCGCCAGTATGCGGTCCATCTCGCGGACCGTTGCGACGCTGTCCGCCCAGCAGTAGAACTCGAAGGTCGGATGCGAATCCAGTTCGGCCGCAATCCACGTCAGCGCAACAGGGTCGATCTCGGCATTGGCGAGAACGACCCGTTCGACTCCGAACGTACGCGCTGCCTGAACCTGCCATCCGGTTGCGAGGGTGATGGCCCAGCTCCCCGCGTCGAGTTGCTGTTTCCACAGTTGAGGGGCCATCGACGTCTTGCCGTGGGGTGCGAGCAGCACTCCCGCGCGCGTCGTCCACTCGGCCATCACCGAGATGTTCGATGCGATGCGTGCACGGTCGAGAGTGAGCACGGGCGTGGTGAACTCGGACAGCCGTGGCGACGTGGCGAGGAAGCTCTCGATGGTGTGCCCCCACGACCTGGGCGGCAGTGCCTTGTGCTCGGGTCCGAGCACTCGTCGGCTGAGTGCCTCGATGGCATCGGTGTCGATCACGGTCGTCTCCTCGGTCTCGAAACACTGGCAGTGCGTTGCGTATTTTGCAACAGTCGTTGCGCAATGTGTGTGTGATTTGTAGTCTGCGACGAAAGTCAGCGTTCCCGCAAGAGTTCGAGGAGATCGACGTGAAAGCACCACGAGCGGTGTGTGTGGGCGAAGGCCTTGTCGTTCTGGTCGCCGAGCCGGGCCCGCTGGAGAAATCGGACACGTTCCACCGCACGGCCGGGGGCGCAGAAGCCAACGTGGCCAGGGTGTTCGGTCAATTGGGCGTCGATGCATCGTGGATCTCGCGAGTGGGCGACGACGGATTCGGCCGGTACCTCGTCGGCCAATTGATCGAAGCAGGGGTCGACACCTCCGGTGTGACGATCGACGACGAGCGACCCACAGGCATGTATGTGAAGCAACGCGGCTCGGGTTCCGGCGACCGGCACGACCTCGCCTGCCGAGACAGTGCGATGACGTACTTCCGCGCAGGCTCGGCTGCGAGCGCACTGTCGCCCGGAGACATCGACGGTCATGCGGCGAATCTCGTTGCCGATGCCGACCTGATCCACTTCACCGGAATCACCGTTGCCATCTCCGACACCGCGGCCGACCTGACGAGGTCGTTGATGGATCTGCCCACCGTGGTCAGCTTCGATCTGAACTATCGGCCGGCGCTGTGGAAGTCTCGGCCGAAGGCAGCCGCAGATGCGCTCGGGGAACATGTTCGAGGAAGCGATGTGGTGTCCATGGGTGCCGACGAAGCTGCGCTGGTGTTCGGTACATCCGATCCTGCCGAGCTGCGCGAGATGTTTCCCCAACCACACCACCTGGTGATCAAGAACGACGCGCACACCGTGACGGCGTTCGAGGGAACCTCTCGGGTCGACGTACCGGCGCTGAGGCTCGACGTAGTCGAAAAGATCGGTGCCGGTGACGCGTTCGCGGGCGGATATCTGACCGGACTGCTGTTGGGCAGGAGTTCCGTCGAGCGCGTTCGCTTCGGGCATCTGTGCGCAGCGGGTGCTTTGACCGGGCTCGGCGACAGCGCCTCGGTTCTACCACTGGCGGTGTTGACCGAACTGTCCGAACTGAGCGACGCCGATTGGGCGAGGCTGGACTACGCAGCCACTGCCGCGCGTCACTCGGGAGAATCACAATGAGTCAAAGTCTCGCGCGGGCGATGACAATTCTCGGCTTGCTCGGCGACGGACCGCGATCACTCGACGAGCTGGCGTCGGTCCTCGAGGTCCACAAGACGACCGTGCTGCGCCTGCTGCGGACGTTGGAAGCCGACAGATTCGTCCAGCACGACGCGGATCACCGATATCAGCTCGGATCCAGGCTGTTCGAGCTCGCAAACCATGCGCTCGAACAGCGTGACGTTCGGAGCATTGCCAGGCCGCACCTGGCGGAACTGAACTCGATCACCGGTCAGACCGTCCACCTCGCCACCTACGAGGCAGGCGACGTCATCTACATCGACAAGTTCGACGCCCGACAGAGCGTGCGGATGTATTCGCGAATCGGAAAGCCTGCACCTCTCCACTGCACAGCTGTGGGGAAGATTTTGATCTCGGCCCGTCCCGAGGCGGAGCGTGAGCAGATTGCACGCGGCATCACGTACACGCCGTTCACCGGACGAACCATCACGACGGCCGCGCGTTATCTGCGCGAACTCGACCTCGTGCTCGAGCAGGGGTTCGCCGAAGACCGTGAGGAGCACGAGTCGTTCGTCAACTGCATCGGCTGCGCAGTACGCAACGGAACCGGTGATGTGGTGGCCGCGGTGTCGATGTCCGTGCCCGACATGGTGCTCGATCACCAGCAGGTGCTCGCCACACTCCCCGAAGTGCAGCGCGCCGCTGTCGCGATCTCCGAGGGATTGGGCTGGCGACCGCAGGAACCCGAGACCGCAAGACACAGGACTAGTTCTCGAAGGAACGAACACGATGAGTGAAAAGATCGAAATCCGCACCACGGGTGCGCCCGCACCAGCTCACACCTTTTCCCAGGGAGTCCGGAAGGGACCGTTCGTGCAGGTCTCGGGACAGGGACCGGTCGACCCGGCTACCGGCGAGTACCTGCATCCAGGCGATGTTGCCGCGCAGACGATCCGCACTCTCGAGAACGTCAAAGCCATCGTCGAGGCCGGTGGTGCGACATTCGACGACGTCGTCATGCTGAGGGTGTACCTGACCGAGCGCGAGGACTTCTCGACCATGAACGACGCCTACGGCCAGTTCGTCACGGCACATACCTCGGGGGATGTCCTCCCGAGCCGCACGACAGTGTTCACAGGACTGCCCAGAGGAGAGATGTTGGTCGAAATCGATGCTGTCGCGATCCTCTGACCGAGTCATGCAGCAGATGTTCACATGAAAATTACATCTGACCAGGCGATTTGCGTAAGCGTTGGTCTTCGCGTAACTTTTGTCGAGTCAGAGCGACACGGACACCGACCCGGTCTTCACAAACCGGGACAACGAGGTTGTACGGAGTGTGCACTGAACAACCCAGGCAAGGCGAGATGGTATCAGCCGTGTCTGGGGTTCGAGCGTGTAAGCCCCTGAGTCACCGTGCACACGGTGACTACGGTGTGTGCGTGTTCTTTGAGAACTCAACAGTGTGTCGATGAATGTCAGTGCCGA
>CAUQEL010000014.1:0-143461 GCA_963517305.1 uncultured Rhodococcus sp. | reverse complement strand
CCGGGGGGGGGTGGGCCTTTCTTTTGTGTGGGGGGGGGCCCCCGGGGGGGGGCCCCACAAACCCGGGGGTTTCGGGCCGGTGGGGGGGTCGACCCCCGCCCGTAGGTCGATGTAGGGGTAAGTCAGGAACCGTCGGCGCTGCCGTGACGACCGCGCTTGTCCAGCCGCGGCTTGCCGTCGGCGTCCACGGCCGAGAACACCTCGGTGTCGGCTTCGCCGTGCTCGGAGGCCCACTGAGTTTCTGACTGCGGAGTTTCCGACTGCGTGGTCTCGGCCTGACTCGACCGGTTCTCCTGGCCGGCGTTGACCAGCTGGCGATCGTGCGCGCGGGCGGCGTCCGATGTGGCCAACTTCTTCTTGGCCTCGCGGTTGACGATGTGCCTTCCCACGAACACTGCGACGCTGGCGGCGATGAAGATGGTGAGAATGGTGAACGCGGCTCCGGACGTGAGCTCGAAGACCAGACCGTTCTGACCCAGGCTGAAGTCGACGAAGAAGTCGACTATCCAGCTCAGGAGACCTCCGAGGAGTCCACCGACCACAGCGGCCTTGAGCCAGACCATGGTCAGGTCCTCGCCGTCTTCGGGGTCAGGATGCTTGCGTCGGTCGCGGATTCCGTCGATGCCGGCCCACACGATGATGACGAGCAGCACGAGGGCGTATGCCACCCAGCGCAGTGCCGATCCGCTCAGCGGCCACATCGACACTGCTGCCCCCAGCAGCAGTCGAACGAGAACATTGAACAACCCCATACATATGCCACGCACTGCCCACCCAGTCATGCGGCACAGCATATCCGCACGTCGAACTTCGTGTGTCGGGGCCCACAACTTCGGTGCCCCGGTCGAGTGAAAAGGAGCCCATGGAACGACCGGTAATGTCGACGGCATGCCTGCCGATTTCGGTGCCCGTCGTGGTGCCCTACGAGAACTGTTGGCCGCCGACGGACTCGATTCGATGTTGATCACCGATCTTCTCAACGTCCGCTACCTGACGGGCTTCACCGGGTCGAACGCCGCATTGCTGGTCTCGGTAGCAGATTCGGCCGGTGACGAGGACCGGACGGTGATCTGTACCGACGGTCGCTACGTCACTCAGGTGGCCGAGCAGGTGCCGGATCTGCGAGCCGAGATCGATCGGGCGTCGGCGATCCACCTGCTCCGATCGGGTGTGTCGGGTCGTGGCGGCCGGATCGGTTTCGAGAGCCATGTGGTGACCGTCGACGCTCATCGGGCGTGGACCGAACTCGACGGCGCTGTGGAGTTGGTGCGCGCACCGGGTGTCGTGGAGTCGTTGCGCATGGTCAAGGACGAGTTCGAGGTGGGGCTGCTCAGGGACGCCTGCCGCGCAGCCGACGACGCGCTGGCTCGGTTGATCGGTGGGGGCGGCATCCGCGCCGGCCGGACCGAGCGTGAAGTCGCCCGCGAGCTGGAGTCGTCGATGCTCGACCACGGCGCCGATGCGATCTCGTTCGAGACCATCGTCGCCGCGGGAGCCAACTCGGCGGTTCCACATCACCGGCCCACCGATGCGGTGCTCGCCGACGGCGACTTCGTCAAGCTCGACTTCGGGGCACTCGTGGGCGGCTACCACTCGGACATGACTCGGACCTTCGTCATCGGGACTCCCGCGCAGTGGCAGCGCGATCTGTACGAGCTGGTGCAGCGGTCTCAGACGGCCGGTCGAGACGCTCTGGCACCGGGGGTGACCACTGCCTCGGTCGACGCAGCGTCGCGCTCGGTGATCGAGGAGGCGGGGTACGGGGAGTACTTCCTCCACGGGCTCGGCCACGGCGTGGGCCTGGAAATCCACGAAGCGCCGGGAATCGCGAAGACGAGCACCGGTACACTGCTGAGCGGTGCAGCGGTCACCGTCGAGCCGGGTGTCTACTTCTCCGGTCGCGGCGGCGTTCGGATCGAGGACACACTCGTCGTTCGCGACGGGGGTCCGGAACTGCTCACCCTGACAAGCAAGGAACTCACGTCCGTCTAGCGCGCGGTCGGGAGCGAATTCAAGCTCGTGACCGACGGCGCGTCACGCGCACAAACGATTGAGGAGACGCGAAGCAAGTGGCTTCCACCAGCGATTTCAAGAACGGACTGGTTCTCAACCTGGAGAACCAGCTGTGGTCGATCATCGAATTCCAGCACGTCAAGCCAGGCAAGGGCCCCGCATTCGTGCGGACCAAGCTCAAGAACGTGCTCTCGGGCAAGGTCGTCGACAAGACGTTCAACGCCGGTGTGAAGGTCGAGACCGCAACGGTCGACCGTCGCGACATGACGTACCTCTACCACGACGGTAGCGACTACGTGTTCATGGACGCCGACACCTACGACCAGCTCTCGATCGGTGAGGCCACCGTCGGCGACGGCGCGCGCTTCCTGCTCGAGAACCTGCGCGTTCAGGTCGCCATGCGCGAGGGCGTTCCGCTGTACGTCGAGCTTCCCGTCACCGTCGAGCTCGAGGTCAAGCACACCGATCCCGGCCTGCAGGGCGACCGCTCCACCGGCGGCACCAAGCCGGCAACGCTCGAGACCGGAGCCGAGATCTCGGTGCCGCTGTTCATCAACACCGGCGACAAGCTCAAGGTCGACTCGCGTGACGGAAACTACCTCGGGCGTGTGAACTCCTAACGTGTCATCGAAGAAGTCGACATCCTCCGCCTCGCAGAACGGTGCCCTCGGTGCGAAGAAGCTGGGTGCGCGCCACAAGGCCCGCAAGCGTGCGGTGGACTTTTTGTTCGAGGCAGAGGCGCGCAACGTCGACCCGGTTAACCTGACCACCGAGCGCATCGAACTCGCACGCGGTGACGACACGATCGCTCCCGTCAGTGACTACACCAAGACACTGGTCGAGGGTGTGGCCGAGAATCTCGATCGCCTCGACGGAGTGATCGCCGATCACCTCAAGGACTGGACGCTCACCCGTCTTCCTGCAGTCGACAGGGCAATCCTTCGCGTCGCGGTGTGGGAGCTGTTCCACGCCACCGATGTGCCACCCGTCGTCGCCGTCGACGAAGCCGTCGAGCTGGCAAAACAGCTGTCCACCGATGATTCGCCCGGCTTCGTCAACGGCGTGCTCGGTCAGATCGTCCTGGTCGCGCCCCAGGTACGCGCCGCAGCCGCCGCGGTCTCGAGCCGGACGCAGTCCGACGCATCCGGTGAATCCTCGGTCGACGCCGAGCAGTGATCGGACGTTCGACTCTCGTGTGACCGAACGCTCTGCGAGCCTGGTGGTCATGGTTCGCAGAGCGTTGCTAGGCTCTACGCAGTTGTTGTCAGACATCCTTTAACGATCCGTCCAGAGAGGCGGAGAAGGAGGTCGTAGTTTGCCTGCGCCCGAAAGCTCGTCCGCGAACCCCGCCGTTCGCGAATTGCTGTCCTCGGCCGATGTGGGACGCACCATCTCCCGCATGGCCCATCAGATCATCGAGAAGACGGCCCTCGATGCCGCAGACGCGCCGCGCGTGGTCCTGCTCGGCATTCCCACTCGCGGGACCACGCTGGCGGAAAGACTGGTCGAACGAATCGAGGCATTCTCGGGCGTGCGTCCTCCGCTCGGTTCCCTCGACATCACCCTCTACCGCGACGATCTGCGGAACAAGCCGCACCGTCCGCTCGAACGTACGTCCGTTCCCGCAGGCGGTGTCGACGACGCACTCGTGGTGCTGGTCGACGACGTGCTGTTCTCCGGGCGAACCGTCCGGTCCGCGCTCGACGCCCTGCGTGATCTCGGCCGCCCCCGTGCGGTGCAACTCGCGGTCCTGATCGACCGCGGTCATCGCGAGCTTCCGCTTCGTGCGGACTACGTCGGCAAGAACGTCCCCACCGCGCGCACCGAGGACGTGTCGGTGCTGCTCTCCGAACACGACGGCCGCGACGGGGTAAGCCTGTCCGAGGGAGGATCCGCTCGATGAAGCACTTGCTCTCGGTCGCTGACCTGACGACCGAATCGGCCACCGAGCTTCTCGACGAAGCCGAACGATTCGAGCAGGCGCTTCTCGGCCGCGAAGTCAAGAAACTCCCGACATTGCGCGGACGCACCATCATGACGGTGTTCTTCGAGAACTCGACGCGTACCCGCGTCTCGTTCGAGGTGGCGGGCAAGTGGATGAGCGCCGACGTCATCAACGTCAGCGCCAGCAGCTCGTCGGTGTCGAAGGGAGAGTCGCTCCGCGACACCGCGATGACGCTGCGCGCCGCCGGCGCCGATGCGCTCATCGTCAGACACCCGGCATCCGGTGCCGCACACCAGATCGCCCAGTGGACCGCCGATCAGGGCACTGGCCTCGATGGTCATTCCGCAGGCTCCACTCCTGGTGGTGGCCCCGCGGTGATCAATGCCGGTGACGGCACGCACGAACACCCCACCCAGGCGCTGCTCGACGCCTTGACGATTCGTCAACGACTCGGGGACATCGCCGGCCGTCGGGTGGCGATCGTCGGCGACATCCTGCACAGCCGGGTGGCGCGCTCGAATGCGATCCTGCTGGCCAAGCTCGGTGCCGAGGTGGTGCTGATCGCACCACCGACCCTGCTGCCCGTCGGAGTGACCGGCTGGCCGGTGCGGGTCTCGCACGACATCGACGCCGAACTGCCCGGTCTGGATGCGGTGCTGATGCTCAGAGTGCAGGCCGAGCGAATGAACGGTGGGTTCTTCCCCTCCGCTCGTGAGTACTCGATCACGTACGGGCTATCGCAGCGCCGGCTCGACCTGCTGCCCGAGCATGCCGTCGTACTGCACCCGGGTCCGATGCTGCGCGGTATGGAGATCGCGTCCTCGGTGGCCGATTCTCCGAAAACTGCGGTCCTGCAACAGGTTACGAATGGAGTTCACGTGCGGATGGCGGTGCTGTTCCGATTGCTGGTCGGTTCGGACGGGGGTGCGTCGTGAACGCATCTACGACCTCCGTCCTACTCCGCGGCGTGCTGCTGTACGGCGAGGGCCCCGAAACCGACGTCCTGATCACCGGTGAGGAGATCGCCGGAATCGGCTCGGACCTCGACGCCGACGGTGCCGAGGTCGTCGATGCTCGCGGCCAGATTCTGCTGCCCGGGTTCGTCGACATGCACACGCACCTGCGCGAGCCCGGCCGCGAGGACACCGAAACGATCGAAACCGGTTCGGCAGCAGCCGCTCTGGGTGGCTACACCGCAGTGTTCGCGATGGCGAACACCGATCCGGTCGCCGACTCGGTGGTGGTCACCGATCACGTCTGGCGTCGGGGACAGGAAGTCGGTCTCGTCGACGTCCATCCGGTCGGAGCGGTCACCGTCGGATTGAAGGGCAAGCAGCTCGCCGAGATGGCCACGATGGCAGCAGGAATCGGCCGGGTGAAGATGTTCTCCGACGACGGCCACTGCGTCGACGATCCACTGATCATGCGTCGGGCGCTGGAGTACTCGAGTTCCCTCGGTGTGCTCATCGCTCAGCACGCCGAGGAGCCCAGGCTCACCGTCGGTGCCGTCGCACACGAGGGGCCCACTGCGGCGCGTCTCGGACTGGCCGGTTGGCCCCGCGCGGCAGAGGAATCGATCGTGGCACGCGACGCCCTGCTGGCCCGTGACGCGGGTGCGCGGGTGCACATCTGCCATGCATCCACTGCGGGAACCGTCGAATTGATGAAATGGGCACGCGGACAGGGCATTTCGATCACCGCCGAGGTCACCCCGCATCACCTGCTGCTCGACGATTCGCGGCTCGAGACGTACGACGCGATCAACAAGGTGAACCCGCCGCTGCGCGAGAAGTCCGATGTCGACGCCCTGCGCAAGGGCCTGGCCGACGGTGTGATCGATTGTGTGGCAACCGATCACGCTCCGCATGCGGAGCAGGACAAGTGCTGTGAGTTCTCGATCGCCCGTCCGGGAATGCTCGGGCTCGAAACCGCACTGTCCATCGTCGTCGACACGATGGTGACCCCGGGACTGCTCGATTGGCGCGGCGTGGCGCGGGTGATGAGCGAGCGTCCCGCCCAGATCGTCGGATTGGCCGATCAGGGACGGCCCATCGAGGTCGGCGAAATCGCCAACCTCACGCTGGTGGACCCGAATGCGAGCTGGACGGTCGCGGGCAACAAGCTGGCCAGCGTCGCGCACAACACTCCGTTCGAGGACATGACCTTCTCCACGAAGGTGACCACGACGGTGTTGCGCGGACGAATCACCGTCCGCGGCGGAGTCGTGGCGAACAGAGCGGGAGAGTAGAGCCGTGGACAGAGTTCTCATCGTCATCGGATTCATCCTGTTCTGGGCACTGATGATCGCGCTGATTTTCTGGGGTTGGCGAGGACGGCAGAAGCGCCAGGAAGAGCGAATCGGCGACTTCCCAGCCGTGCCGGACGACCTGGGTGCCACCCACATCGAGCCGAGCACCGGCCTGTACGTCGGCAGCACCATCGCGCCGAGCTGGCAGGACCGCATCGCCGTCGGCGACATCGGCCACCGCGCCACCGGCGAGCTGTCGCGATACGAGAAGGGCATTCTGCTCGATCGAGACGGTGAATCGCCCATCTGGATTCCGGCGGAATCGATCCGCGCGATCCGCACCGAACGCGGGTTGGCGGGCAAGGTCATGACCAAGGACGGGCTCCTGGTCATTCGCTGGGAGCTCCCGACGGGGACCGAGATAGACACCGGCTTCCGGGCCGACGACAAGCAGATCTACCCGGTGTGGACAGCGAGTTCCACCGGAGAAACCAAGGAGGAAACCGCGTGAGCAGCGCAGTTCTTGTTCTGGAGGACGGCCGGACATTCCGCGGCACCACATTCGGCGCACAGGGGCGCACCCTCGGCGAGGCCGTGTTCTGTACCGGAATGACCGGGTACCAGGAGACACTCACCGACCCGAGTTACCACCGACAGATCGTCGTCGCGACCGCGCCGCAGATCGGTAACACCGGCTGGAACCAAGAGGACGGTGAAGCCGCCAGCGCCCAGGATCCCAACAAGATCTGGGTCGCCGGATACGTCGTGCGAGATCCGGCGCGTCGCACCTCGAGTTGGCGCTCGACCGGGACTCTGCAGGATCAGCTCGAGGCCCAGAACGTCGTGGGCATCGCCGGAATCGACACGCGCGCCCTGGTACGGCACCTGCGCACGCGTGGCTCGATGCGAGCGGGAGTGTTCTCGGGCGACGCACTCGGCACCTCGGACGAGATGCTCGAGCAGGTGGTCGGTCAGCCGTCGATGCTCGGTGCCGACCTCGCCGGTGAGGTGACCACCGGAGCCGGCTACACGATCGAGCCGACCGGCGATGCTCGATTCACCGTCGTCGCAGTCGATCTCGGTATCAAGACCAACACTCCGCGGATGTTCGCCGAGCGGGGTATCCGCGTGCACGTGGTGCCCTCGAACACCACCATCGAGCAGGTTCTCGAACTCGACCCGGACGGCGTCTTCCTGTCCAACGGACCGGGCGACCCGGCCACGGCCGACACCAGCGTCGCGTTGACCAGGCAAGTACTCGAACGTGAGCTGCCGCTGTTCGGTATCTGCTTCGGCAACCAGATCTTCGGGCGCGCGCTCGGTCGTGGCACCTACAAGATGAAGTTCGGCCACCGCGGCATGAACATCCCGGTCATCGAGCACACCACCGGCCGTATCGCGATCACCGCGCAGAACCACGGATTCGCACTCGAGGGCGAAGCGGGCGAGGAGTTCGACACCGACTTCGGCCGCGCTCGGATCAGCCACACCTGCGCCAACGACGGCACCGTCGAAGGCGTCGAACTGATCGCCGGTAGCGCCTTCTCGGTGCAGTACCACCCCGAGGCCGCGGCCGGTCCACACGACGCCGCATACCTCTTCGACCGTTTCACCAGCGTCCTTCAGGAGAAGAAGTAATGCCACGCCGCACAGACCTGAACCACGTCCTGGTCATCGGATCCGGCCCGATCGTCATCGGTCAGGCCTGTGAGTTCGACTACTCCGGCACCCAGGCCTGCCGAGTCCTGCGCGAGGAAGGGCTCCGCGTCAGCCTCGTCAACTCCAACCCCGCGACGATCATGACCGACCCCGAGTTCGCCGACGCCACCTACGTCGAGCCGATCACGGCGGAATTCATCGAGAAGATCTTCGCGCGCGAAGCCGAGCAGGGTCATCCCATTCAGGCCGTGCTCGCCACCCTGGGTGGACAGACGGCGCTCAATGCCGCAGTAGCGCTGCACGATCAAGGCATTCTCACCAAGTACGGCGTCGAGCTGATCGGTGCCGACTTCGACGCCATCCAGCGCGGCGAGGATCGGCAGAAGTTCAAGGACATCGTGGCCAAGGTCGGCGGCGAGTCCGCGAAGTCGGCCGTCTGCTACACGATGGACGAGGTCCGTGCGACCGTCGCCGAGCTCGGCTTCCCGGTCGTCGTACGGCCGTCGTTCACCATGGGCGGTCTCGGTTCGGGGTTGGCCTACAACGACGAGGACCTGACCCGGATCGCCGGCGGCGGCCTGGCGGCCTCGCCGACAGCGAACGTCCTCATCGAGGAGTCCATCCTCGGGTGGAAGGAATACGAGCTCGAGCTGATGCGCGACGGCCGCGACAACGTGGTCATCGTGTGTTCCATCGAGAACGTGGACCCCGTGGGCGTGCACACCGGCGACTCGGTGACGGTCGCGCCGGCCATGACGCTGACCGACCGCGAATACCAGAAGATGCGCGACCTCTCCATCGACATCCTGCGTGAGGTGGGCGTCGACACCGGCGGCTGCAACATCCAGTTCGCGATGGATCCGGCGGACGGGCGCCTCGTCGTCATCGAGATGAACCCGCGCGTGTCTCGCTCGTCGGCGCTGGCGTCGAAGGCAACCGGTTACCCGATTGCGAAGATGGCCGCCAAGCTGGCCATCGGCTACACCCTCGACGAGATCGTCAACGACATCACCCGCGAGACCCCGGCGTGCTTCGAGCCGACCCTGGACTACGTGGTCGTCAAGGCACCGCGGTTCGCGTTCGAGAAGTTTCCCGGTGCCGACGGTACGTTGACGACGACGATGAAGTCCGTCGGTGAGGCGATGTCCATCGGCCGCAACTTCACCGAGGCCTTCGGCAAGGTGATGCGCTCGCTCGAAACCAAGCGCGCGGGCTACTGGACCGGCCCCGAGGTCGAGGCAGAGAGCCTCCAAGCGCTGCTGCAGGACCTGTCCGTTCCCCAGGACGGTCGGATGTACGGAATCGAGAAGGCCTTCGCGATGGGTGCCACCCTCGAGCAGCTCTTCGAGGCGACCAAGATCGACCCGTGGTTCCTCGATCAGTTCCAGCAGATCCACGAACTCGGCGCCCAGGTTCGCGAGGCGGCCGAATTCGACGAGGCGCTGCTGCGGCAGGCGAAGTATCACGGTCTGTCCGACCGCCAGATCGCGGCTCTGCGCCCCGAACTCGACGGTGAGGACGGTGTACGGGCGCTGCGTACCGAGCTCGGTGTGCATCCGGTCTACAAGACGGTCGACACCTGCGCCGCCGAGTTCGAGGCCAAGACGCCGTACCACTACGGCACCTACGAGCTCGACCCCAACGCCGAATCCGAGGTGGCCCCGCAGCCGGACCGCCCCAAGGTGCTCATCCTGGGCTCGGGTCCCAACCGCATCGGCCAGGGCATCGAATTCGACTACAGCTGTGTGCACGCGGCGCAGACACTGTCCGAGGCCGGCTACGAGACGGTGATGGTCAACTGCAACCCCGAAACCGTCTCCACCGACTACGACACCGCCGACCGCCTGTACTTCGAGCCACTGACGTTCGAGGACGTGCTCGAGGTGTACCGGGCCGAGGCGGCGTCGGGCACGGTGCGCGGCGTCATCGTCCAGCTCGGCGGGCAGACCCCGCTCGGACTCGCCAAGCGACTCGAGGCCGCAGGCGTCCCGATCGTCGGAACATCACCCGAAGCCATCGACCTCGCCGAGGACCGGGGTGAGTTCGGCAAGGTGCTCGACGCAGCCGGTCTGCCGGCAGCGAAGTACGGCACCGCGACGACGTTCGACGGAGCCCGTGAGATCGCCGCAGGAATCGGTTACCCGGTGCTGGTGCGCCCGTCCTACGTTCTCGGCGGACGCGGCATGGAGATCGTGTACGACGAGGCATCGCTCGCGACGTACATCTCCAACGCGACGGAGATCTCGGACGACCGTCCGGTACTGGTCGACCGTTTCCTCGAAGATGCAGTCGAGATCGACGTCGACGCACTGTGCGACGGCACCGAGGTCTACATCGGCGGCATCATGGAACACATCGAGGAGGCCGGTATCCACTCCGGTGACTCGGCCTGTGCGTTGCCGCCGATCACGCTCGGCAAGACCGACATCGAGAACGTCCGACGGTCCACCGAGGCTCTGGCGAAGGGCATCGGCGTGCGCGGCCTGCTCAACGTGCAGTACGCACTCAAGGACGACATCCTGTACGTCCTCGAGGCCAACCCGCGTGCGAGCCGTACGGTTCCGTTCGTCTCCAAGGCGACTGCCGTACAGCTCGCGAAGGCCTGCGCCCGAGTGATGCTCGGGGAGAGCATCGCCGAGCTGCGGACCGCTGGCATCCTGCCCGAGACCGGGGACGGGGGCACCGTCCCGGCCGGCGCGCCGATTGCAGTGAAGGAAGCGGTGTTGCCGTTCAACCGGTTCCGTCGTGCGGACGGAACCGGAGTGGACACTCTGCTCAGCCCCGAGATGAAGTCCACCGGCGAGGTGATGGGAATCGACTTCGATTTCGGTACCGCTTTCGCCAAGAGTCAGACCGCCGCGTACGGCTCGTTGCCCGCGGAAGGCGCGGTGTTCGTGTCGGTGGCCAACAAGGACAAGCGATCACTGATCTTCCCGGTGAAGCGACTGGCAGATCTCGGCTTCACGATTCTTGCGACCGAGGGCACCGCAGATGTGTTGCGGCGCAACGGAATCAAATGCGAGCAGGTGTACAAGCAGTCCGGCGAGGACGTGCCGGAGGGGGAGCGGACCATCGTCGACCGGATACTCGCCGGTGACATCGCCATGGTGATCAACACCCCGTACGGCAATTCCGGCCCCCGCGTCGACGGGTACGAGATCCGGAGCGCCGCAGTGGCGCAGAACATTCCGTGCATCACCACGGTGCAGGGCGCGTCGGCAGCGGTGCAGGGCATCGAAGCCGGTATCGCCGGCGGAATCGGTGTTCGCTCCTTGCAGGATCTGCATGCGGGTCTGAAGCAGGGGCTGGGAGTGGAGCCTGCGGAACGACCCGAGGGGCTGGGAGTGGAGCCTGCGGAACGACCCGAGGGGCCGGTAGTGGAATGACGCACGATCGCAGTTGGTCGGATCGGCTCCGCTCGGCGGTGAGTGCGCGCGGTCGACTGTGTGTCGGTATCGATCCGCATCCGGCTCTGCTCGAGGCGTGGGAGTTGCCGCGTTCGGCGGACGGTCTCGAGGTGTTCGCCGAGCTGTGTGTCGAGGCGTTCGTCGGTGAGGTGGCGATCGTCAAGCCTCAGGTGGCGTTCTTCGAGGCGTACGGATCTGCCGGGTACGCGGTGCTCGAACGCACTGTCAGTGTGCTCAGGGATGCGGGCACCCTGGTGATCGCCGATGCGAAGCGCGGCGACATCGGCACCACGATGGATGCGTACGCGCAGGCCTGGCTGGACCCCGAGGCACCGTTGTCCTCCGATGCCGTCACGGTGTCGCCGTACCTGGGCTTCGATTCGCTGGGGGAGACCGTCGATCGAGCGGTGCAACACCGGCGCGGTCTGTTCGTGCTGGCTCGAACCTCGAATGCGGAGGGCACGGCCCTGCAGCAGGCGGCGACGTCGAACGGCGGGTCGGTGGCTCAGTCGATCGTCGACGCGGCGGCGACGCGTAATCGCGTCGATGCCGACACCGTGGGCTTGGTCGTCGGTGCCACTCGTGATCATGGTCTCGATCTGTCGAACTACACCGGGCCCATCCTCGCGCCGGGTCTGGGGGCACAGGGAGCGACGGTGGCCGATCTCGCGGAGATCTTCCGCGATTCGCGTGAGTTGTTGCTTCCCAACTCCTCTCGGGGTGTGCTGGCGGCAGGCCCGTCGGTGACGGCATTGCGTGACGCGGCGACGCGGCTGCGCGACGAGATCGAAGCGGGTCTCGCATAGTCGACGCTGCTGCGCTCCGGCACTCGGGGGCGAGTTAGCGGTGAACGCGAGTCGTCGGTACGGTCGCTAGCGCTGCCGACGAACAGCGCGGATCGCCAGTGCGGAGCGCCGATGACCGCGGCCGGTGGCAGTGGAACACCGATGGTCGACGCGCCGACAGTGATCGTGTGCGTCGTACCGCCCAGAACGAGAAGACGGAGGAACCGACAGTGGCCCTTCCCCAGTTGACCCCTGAGCAGCGCGCCGCTGCCCTCGAGAAGGCAGCGATCGCCAGGAAAGCGCGCGCCGAGCTCAAGGAGCGCCTCAAGCGCGGCGGTACCGATCTCAAGCAGGTGCTCGAAGATGCCGAGACGGACGAGATTCTCGGAAAGATGAAGGTCTCCGCGTTGCTCGAGGCATTGCCGAAGGTGGGCAAGGTCAAGGCCGCGGAATTGATGACGGAATTGGAGATCGCGCCTACCCGTCGACTGCGCGGTCTCGGCGATCGGCAGCGCAAGGCGCTGTTGACGAAGTTCGATTTCGAGGCCTGACGACAGTGAGTGACACTGCGGCGACATCGGTCTCGGAGAACAAGCGCGGCCGGTTGGTGGTGCTGTCCGGCCCCTCCGGCGTCGGCAAGTCCAGTGTCGTTCGGCTCGTGCGCGCGGCGCTGCCCGAGCTGGTCTTCAGCGTGTCGGTCACGACGCGATCACCGCGGCCGGGCGAGGTGGACGGTCAGGATTACCACTTCGTCTCGGCCGGCGAGTTCGATCGGATGATCGCCGACGACGAGCTGCTCGAGTGGGCGAGTATTCACGGTGGTCTGCAGCGGTCGGGGACTCCGGCCGCACCCGTGGAGGCCGCGCTCGAGGCGGGCAGCCCGGTGTTGCTCGAGCTCGATCTGGCCGGTGCCCGTGCCGTGCGGGTGTCCAAGCCCGAGGCTCTGCTGGTGTTCATGGCACCACCGACGTGGGACGACCTGGTCTCTCGTCTGGTCGGGCGCGCGACCGAGGAGACCGCGGCCACCGAGCGGAGACTGGAGACCGCTCGGGTGGAATTGGCCGCACAGGACGAGTTCGACACGGTGGTTGTCAATACCGATGTCGACCATTCGTGCGAACAGTTGGTATCCTTGTTGGTCGGTAGGTCGTCGGTCGGCAACAGCTGACCAGTTTCACGGCGCACGATGCCCCGACCAGCTAGTTCGTAGCACCAACGATGCAATTTCAGGAGATCATCAGTGAGCAGCATTTCAGCGGCCGTTTCCGACTTCGACGGACGCAGCGCTCTGCCGGCCTACGACACGCCGCTCGGCATCACCAATCCACCCATCGACGAGCTGCTCGCCCGCACCTCGTCCAAGTACGCACTCGTGATCTACGCAGCCAAGCGTGCGCGCCAGATCAACGACTACTACAACCAGCTCGGTGACGGCATCCTCGAATACGTGGGACCGCTCGTCGAGCCGGGTCTGCAGGAGAAGCCGCTGTCGATCGCTCTCCGCGAGATCCACGCGGACCTGCTCGAGCACACCGAAGGCGAATAAGAACCTCACAGAGGACATCTGACTTGCACGTTGTCGTCGGAGTCGGCGGAGGTATCGCCGCCTACAAGAGTTGTTCGCTCATCCGCAGTTTCACCGAGAGCGGTCATCAGGTACGGGTTGTTCCGACCGCGTCTGCTCTGGAGTTCGTCGGGCGCGCGACGTTCGAGGCGCTGTCCGGGCAACCGGTGCACACCGGGGTCTTCGCGGATGTGCCCGAAGTCCCGCACGTGCGCCTCGGTCAGGAGGCGGACCTCGTCGTCGTCGCTCCGGCCACCGCGGACCTCATGGCCCGCATCGCCGGGGGACGGGCCGATGATCTTCTGACGGCCACCCTGCTCACCGCGCGGTGTCCGGTGGTCCTGGCTCCTGCGATGCACACGGAGATGTGGGAGCACCCCGCCACTGTCGCCAACGTCGCGACCCTCCGCTCGCGCGGCACACACGTGATCGAACCGGCGTCGGGGCGTCTGACCGGACGCGACACCGGGTCGGGTCGACTACCCGAGCCCGACGAGATCTTCGCGCTCTCGATGCTCGTGACCGAGCGAGCCGATGCGCTTCCTCGGGACCTCGAAGGACGCCACGTTCTGGTGTCTGCCGGCGGCACTCGTGAGCCTCTCGACCCGGTCCGTTTTCTGGGCAATCGAAGCTCCGGCAAGCAGGGATACGCGCTCGCACGTGTGGCTGCGCAACGCGGAGCCCAGGTGACGTTGGTCGCCGGGTACACCAGCGACCTCGACGTTCCGGCCGCGGTCGACGTGGTGCACGTCAAGACGGCGTCGGACATGCAGGACGCCGTTCGCAAACATGCCGTCGGTGTGGATGCAGTGGTGATGGCGGCCGCGGTCGCCGACTTCCGCCCGGAGTCCATCGCGGGCAGCAAGATCAAGAAGGGGTCGAACGAGCCGTCCTCGATCCCGCTGATCCGCAACGACGACATCCTCGCCGGCCTCGTCTCGGCTCGCCGCGACGGTGAGCTCGAATCGTCGACGGTCATCGTCGGATTCGCCGCCGAGACCGGGGACGCGGACGGAGACGTGTTGACGTATGCGCGGGCCAAGCTCGAACGCAAGGGCTGCGATTTGCTCGTGGTCAACGCTGTCGGTGACGGCAAGGCCTTCGAGGTGGACCACAACGACGGCTGGTTGCTCGGTTCCGACGGTTCCGAGGCTGCGCTCGGCGAAGGCTCCAAAGCGCTCCTCGCGAGCCGCGTACTGGATTCGGTGGCGCAGATGCTCGACGCACGGAGTCCTCGACCGAAGTCGAATCCGTGACGACGGCGAGGGTGCACGACCGATGTCGCACCGGTTACCGTGCTGAGCACCACGTGTAGTGCCGTAAAGGTTTGCCTGGCTCCGGCAGGGGCGATAACACCGAGGGAACGTCAAATTTTCGTGGAGTGCCCGACCGGCGCGATGCGTCGGGTCGGGCAGGAACATGCGTCGAGAGGAAGTCCGTGAGCAAGTCCGGTAGTCGGCTTTTCACCAGCGAGTCCGTCACAGAGGGGCATCCCGACAAGATCTGTGACGCCATCAGCGATTCGATTCTCGATGCTCTGTTGACGGAGGATCCGCGCGCTCGGGTTGCCGTCGAGACTCTGGTCACCACCGGCCAGGTGCATGTCGCGGGTGAGGTCAACACCACCGCGTATGCCGACATCCCCAAGATCGTGCGCGAGAAGGTGCTCGAGATCGGGTACGACTCGTCGGCCAAGGGGTTCGACGGAAATTCGTGCGGCGTGAACGTCGCGATCGGCGCGCAGTCTCCCGAGATCGCTCAGGGCGTCGATCATTCGCACGAGTCCCGAGTCGAAGGACTGTCCGACGACGAGATCGACCGTCAGGGCGCGGGAGATCAGGGGTTGATGTTCGGGTACGCCAACACCGATACTCCCGAGCTGATGCCGTTGCCGATCGCGTTGGCGCACCGGCTCTCTCGGCGGCTGACCGAGGTCCGCAAGAGTGGCGTGCTGCCTTACCTGCGCCCGGACGGCAAGACGCAGGTGACGATCGAATACGACGGTGACAACGCCGTTCGCCTCGACACCGTGGTGATCTCGACGCAGCATGCCGCCGACATCGATCTCGACAATCTGCTCACTCCCGATATCCGGGAGAAGGTGCTCGGCTCGGTGCTCGCCGAGCTGGATGTGCCGACGCTGGACACGTCCGATGTGCGCCTGTTGGTCAATCCCACCGGAAAGTTCGTGCTCGGTGGGCCGATGGGAGACGCCGGGCTGACCGGTCGCAAGATCATCGTCGACACCTACGGCGGCATGGCACGGCACGGCGGTGGCGCGTTCTCCGGCAAGGACCCGTCCAAGGTCGACCGCAGCGCCGCGTACGCGATGCGCTGGGTCGCGAAGAACGCTGTCGCGGCCGGGCTCGCCGATCGCATCGAGGTCCAGGTGGCGTACGCCATCGGCAAGGCTGCGCCGGTCGGGTTGTTCGTCGAGACGTTCGGCACCGAGAAGACCGATCCCGCGCGTATTCAGGCGGCGATCAGCGAGGTGTTCGACTTGCGTCCCGGTGCCATCATTCGTGACCTGGATCTGCTGCGACCGATCTACGCGCCCACCGCGGCGTACGGTCACTTCGGCCGCACCGACATCGATCTTCCGTGGGAGTCCACCGATCGCGCCGGCAAGCTCCGCGAGGCGGCCGGACTCTGAGTTCGGCTTCGACCGTTCTGCACGTACCCTGCTCGCACCGGCTCGGTGCTCCGACATCGAGTGTGGGGTGAGAATCGAGGAGGAGGTGCGGTGGCGGGCGTAGCGCGGGTGGCGGCGTCGGATCTTCCGATCGCGCGCATTCTCCCGATGTTGCCGCTGCCGCATCTCGACCGAGAGTTCGACTACCTCGTTTCCGAGGAGATGAGCAGTGATGCTCAGCCCGGGGTGCGAGTTCGGGTTCGGTTCGCGGGCCGACTGGTCGACGGTTTCGTGCTGGCCAGACTGGCCGAGACCGAGCATTCCGGCAAGCTCGGCTGGCTCGATCGGGTGGTGTCGGCGGAGCGGGTTCTGACTCCGGAGATCGCGGAACTGGCCGAGGCGGTGGCCGATCGGTACGCCGGGACCAGAGCGGACGTGCTGCGTCTGGCGATTCCGGCTCGCCACGCCCGAGTCGAGGCGGAACAGACGCCCGTCGTCGAGCCGCCGGACGAGCCGGCCATCGACCGGGCAGCCTGGTCTGCCTACACCCACGGCTCGAACTTCCTCGACGCGTTGGCATCGGGACGCGTACCACGAGCGGTGTGGCAGGCGTTGCCCGGTGAGCAGTGGCCGGTGCGACTGGCGGAGGCCGCTGCCGTGACCGTCGCCGGCGGTCGATCCGCGGTGGTGGTGGTACCCGATCAGCGAGACCTCGATCGACTGGAGGCGGCCTGCACGGTTCTGCTCGGCGCCGATCGGGTGGTGGCGTTGTCGGCCGGATTGGGTCCGGCAAAGCGGTATCGGCAATGGCTGCGCGGTCTGCGATCGGGCCCGGTCGTGGTGGTGGGGACGCGCAGCGCCGTGTTCGCTCCGGTGTCCACTCTGGGCATGATCGCCCTCTGGGACGACGGTGACGACAGTTTCGCCGAGCCCCGTTCGCCGTATCCGCACGCCAGAGAAGTGGCCTTGCTCCGAGCGCACGTATCCGGAGCAGCGGTGGTGATCGGCGGACATTCACGCACGGCCGAGGCGGAAGCTCTGGTCGATTCCGGTTGGGCACACGACCTGGTGGCTCCCCGTGAGCTGGTTCGTGAGCGTCAACCCCATGTGGTGGCCTTGGCGGACTCGGACCATGCGCTCGCGCGAGATCCGGCAGCCCGTGTCGCCCGGTTGCCCGTGATCGCGTTCGAGGCGGCGCGCGCCGCACTGAAGGCCGATTCGCCTGTGTTGGTGCAAGTTCCGCGAGGCGGGTACGTGCCGTCACTGGCGTGCGCGAAGTGTCGGCATCCGGCTCGGTGTCGCCGGTGCAACGGGCCGTTGGCCCTGCCCTCCGCCCCTGGAAGCGACGGGGCCGGCAGTCCGACGTGCTCGTGGTGCGGAATCGCCGACACCGCGCATCGGTGCACCGTATGCGGATCACGCAACCTGCGTGCGGTCGTGATCGGCGCGGGCCGTACCGCCGAGGAACTCGGACGGGCATTTCCCGGAGTACCGATACACAACTCGGGAGGCGCCGCCGTGCTCGACGCCGTCCAACCCGGTGCCGGTCTGGTCGTGTCGACCGTCGGTGCCGAGCCGACGGTCGAGGGCGGGTACGGCGCGGCCCTGTTGCTGGACGGCTGGGCCCTGCTCGGCCGGGCGGATCTGCGCGCGGCCGAGGAGACACTGCGTCGGTGGATGACGGCGGCGGCCTTGGTCCGGCCGGGCCCGGAAGGTGGCCGCGTGGTCGTCGTCGCCGAGTCCGAGATACCCACGGTGCAGGCGCTGGTTCGCTGGGATCCGCTGTGGCACGCCAGAAGTCAGTTGGACGAACGAGTCGAGGTACGTTTCCCGCCCGCCGTGCACGTCGCGGCGATCGACGGAACGACCGAGTCGATCACGGCGTTGGTGGAGAGTGCAGATCTGCCCGAGGCAGTGGAAATACTCGGACCGGTCGATCTGCCGGACGGCCAACGGGCGCCCGCGGGCGGCGGTGAGGACGCACTTCCCGGTGATGTGCAGCGGCTGTTGATACGCGTGCCGCGCAGCACCGGGGCGGCGCTGGCGCGGGCTCTGGCCACCGCTCAGGCATCTCGCAGTGCCAAAAAACTCGGCGGCGGCGTGCGGATTCAGATAGACCCGATTCGAATCGGTTGATACTGCCGTCCGGGCGCGATGGGGCGTGGGGTTGCGTCGAGGCGCACTCGGCACCGACGAAAGACGAGGCGGGGAACAGGAGAAGGCGACAGCTTTTCCCCGACGCGACGAGATCGGCAGGTGCGGAATCGTCCGCATCGCTCGCGACTCCTTAGGATGAACACCCGAGATCTTTTCGTCCATCCCAGGGAGTTGCTCGAGTGCGCGTCGTCTTTGCCGGTACACCGGAGCCCGCAGTCCCGTCGCTCCGGCGACTGCTGGAGTCCGATCGCCACGAGGTGATCGCGGTGGTGACCCGGCCCGACGCTGCAGCCGGTAGGGGTCGCAAGACGATGCGCTCACCGGTCGGGCAGCTCGCCGACGAGCACGGAATCCCGGTGTTCACACCCGCGAAGCCCTCGGATCCGGATTTCGTCTCCCAGCTCACCGACCTCGCGCCCGACGTGTGTCCGGTCGTCGCTTACGGGGCACTGCTGCCGCAGCCGGTGCTCGACATCCCTCGCTTCGGCTGGATCAATCTGCACTTCTCGCTGCTGCCCGCGTGGCGAGGTGCCGCGCCGGTACAGGCCGCCATCGCCGCAGGCGACGAGATCACCGGTGCCTCCACCTTCCTTCTCGACGCGGGAATGGACACCGGCCCGGTACTCGGCGTCGTCACCGAGCGAGTGCGCGCAACCGATACGACAGGGGACCTGCTCACCCGTCTGGCGTCGAGCGGAGCAGACCTACTGGCCGCCACCCTCGACGCGATCGAGGACGGGACGGCGTCCGCGCATCCGCAGCCCGAGGACGGGATCTCCTACGCGAGCAAGGTGAGCGTCGACGCCGCGCGGATCGACTGGACTCGATCGGCAGCATTCGTCGACCGGCACATCAGATCGGTCACCCCCGCACCGGGCGCATGGACGACGATCGGTGAACTCCGCGTCAAGATCGGACCCACAACGCGCTCGGAGGACACGTTGGCTCCGGGCGAGATATCGGTGCGCAAGTCCGGCGTGCACATCGGAACAGGCACGACTGCAGTGGTTCTCAGCGATGTTCAACCGCAGGGCAAGAAGCTCATGAAGGCACTCGACTGGGCGCGCGGCGCTCGGCTGGACGATACGGCGGTAGCGCGATGACAGAACCCGACAGGCCTCGTAAGCGCGAGTCGAGCCCACCCCGCAAGCACGTCAAGAAGTCGCCCGGTGCCCGCGGCCCGAAGGGAAACCGGCCCCCGCAGGGGGCAGGACCGCGTGCCGTCGACGCGATCGACCCGGCCCGCCGTGCCGCCCGGGACGTCCTCAAAGCGGTGCGTGAACGGGATGCCTACGCCAACCTGGTGCTCCCCGGCCTGCTGCGAGAGCGCAAACTGGACTCGCGCGACGCCGCACTGGCCACCGAGCTCGCCTACGGTGCGTCCCGAGCGCGTGGTGTGCTGGACGCGGTGATCGCGCATGCCGCCGGTCGGCCTGCCGCCGAGATCGACGGGCCGCTGCTCGACATTCTGCGGCTCGGCTCCTACCAACTGCTGCGCACCCGGGTGGCTCCGCACGCGGCCGTCGCCACGTCGGTGGACCTGGCTCGGTCCGAATTCGGCACCGGCAAAGCAGGTTTCGTCAATGCAGTGCTACGGCGCGTGTCCGAGCGTACGGCCCAGCAGTGGGTGGACGAGCTCGCGCCCGCTGCAGCGGCCGATCCCGTCGGCCACCTCGCGTTCGAGTACGCCCATCCCAAGTGGATCGCGCAGGCCTTCGCCGATGCACTCGGTGCCGACGCCGGTGAACTGGCCGCCGTTCTCGAGGCCGACGACGCGCGTCCCTCGGTACACCTGGTGGCCCGACCCGGCGAGATCTCCGCGGAAGAGCTGGCGCTGATCACCGGGGGAGAAGAGGGACCCTATTCGCCGTACGCCGTGCACCTCGACGGCGGAGATCCCGGCAAGATCGACGCCGTTCGTGACGGACTGGCCGGAGTGCAGGACGAGGGTAGTCAACTCGTCGGCCGGGCGCTCACCCTCGCGCCGCTGGTCGGCGAGGACAGTGGCCGGTGGCTGGACCTGTGCGCCGGACCGGGCGGTAAAGCTGCCCTGATCGGTGCCATCGCCGAGATCGACGGTGCCACAGTGGACGCCGTCGAACCGACGCCGCACCGAGCCGATCTGGTGTCCAAGACGACGAAGGACCTCCCGGTGACGGTGCACACCGTCGACGGTCGAGCGTCCGGACTCGACGGCGGCTACGACCGTGTGCTCGTCGACGCGCCGTGCACCGGGCTCGGTGCCCTGCGCCGCAGGCCCGAGGCCCGGTGGCGTCGTCAACCCTCCGATGTGGCGGCACTGGTGACATTGCAGAAGGAACTGCTGGCCGCGGCGATCGAGCTGGTACGCCCGGGCGGAGTGGTGCTCTATTCGACGTGTTCGCCGCACCTGTCCGAAACCACCGCCGTCGTCGCCGACGCGGTCCGCCGCTACGGCGTCGAACAGCTCGACACCCGCGAGCTGGTCCCCGGAGTGCCGCAACTCGGCGACGGTACGTCCGTACAACTGTGGCCGCACCGACACGGCACGGATGCAATGTTCATGGCGGCACTGCGTAAACCGATGTGACCGGGAAGGGCGGCAGAATCAGCCGCCGGCCAGAAACGTCTCGGCCACGGTGCTCGGGGCGTAGACCAGCCACCCGTCGATGATCAGCTCTCGCAGTTCGTCGTCCTCGGTGTTGTCGATGTCGACCAGAACGGCAGCGAACCCGTCGAAATGCGAGATGGTGAAACACGCCCGCGGGTGCGCGGCGAGGATGGCTTCCTTCTCGTTGAGATCAGCGGTGCGGACGGCGAGGATCGGCCCGCTGGGCGGTATCTCGTCGCCGAACCGCTTCAGATCGGCCTTGCTGAACGGGCGGACCCACGCGAACACGTTCTTGCCCACCGACCACGCCGGATGGCCGTACCGCACACTCTCGGTGACCTCGGGCAACTCGGCGATCACCGCCGTCACGGAATCCATGGTGGTCATGGGCGAACGATACCGCTGGGCTAGGCTCGTCAATCGTGGTTTCCCCGATGATTGCCCCCTCGATCCTGTCCGCAGATTTCGCGCGTCTGGCTGCCGAAGCCGAGGCCGTGTCCGGAGCCGACTGGCTGCATGTCGACGTCATGGACGCGCACTTCGTACCCAACCTCACCCTGGGGCTGCCGGTCGTGGAGAGCTTGCTGAAGGCGACGAACATCCCCCTCGACTGCCACCTGATGATCGAGGACCCCGCTCGCTGGGCCCCGCCGTACGCCGAGGCGGGTGCGTACAACGTCACCTTCCACGCCGAGGCGACCGACGACCCGTCCGCGGTCGCACGAGACATCCGGGCCGCGGGAGCCAAAGCCGGACTGTCCGTCAAGCCGGGAACACCCATCGAGCCGTACCTCGAGATCCTGCGCGATTTCGACACGTTGCTGGTGATGAGTGTCGAGCCCGGATTCGGTGGACAGTCGTTCATGCCGGAGGTGCTCGCGAAGGCGAAAGCAGTGCGGGCACTTGTCGATTCCGGTGATCTGCGACTGATCGTGGAAATCGACGGCGGCATCAACTCCGACACGATCGAGCAGGCCGCAGAGGCGGGAATCGACTGCTTCGTCGCCGGCTCGGCCGTCTACAACACCGCCGATCCCGCAGCCGCCGTGCGCGACCTCCGCGACCGAGCCGCCCGCGCATCACACCACCTGTCGTAATGAACGGTCAGGGCACAGCACCGTCCATCGCGGACGCCATGGCCCTCGCCGTCGAGGCATCCGAGTCCGCCCGGGGAATCAGCAGTCCCAATCCTCCGGTCGGCGCGGTGATCCTCGATGCACACGGCCTCGTCGTCGGCATCGGCTCGACGCGTCCGCCCGGCGGTCCGCACGCCGAGATCGTCGCGCTGGCCGAGGCCGGAGACCGAGCGCGCGGCGGCACCGCGGTGGTGACCCTCGAACCCTGCAACCACACCGGCCGCACCGGACCGTGCTCGCAGGCCCTGATCGACGCGGGCATCGCCACGGTCGTGCATGCCGTCGCCGATCCGAATCCGCTCGCATCGGGCGGCGGGGCAGCCCTGCGTGCGGCGGGCATTCGCGTCGAACAGGGGATCGGGGAGACGGCGGTGCGGCAGGGGCCGCTGCGCGCTTGGTTGCACAAGCAACGCACCGGTCGGCCGCACGTGACGTGGAAATATGCCGCCACCCTCGACGGACGCAGCGCCGCGGCGGACGGCACGAGCCAGTGGATCACCGGACCTCAGGCCCGGGCGCACGTCCACGCCGAGCGAGCCAAGCTCGACGCCATCGTCGTCGGAACCGGCACCGTGCTGGCCGACGACCCGCGACTGACCGCACGACGTCCCGACGGAACCCTTTCGCCTCACCAACCGGTGCGCGTCGTCGTCGGATCGCGGCAGATTCCGGCGACCGCGGCAATCCGTGGGCCCGACGCACCCACGGTGTTCCTCGACACACACGACCCCGCGGCCGTGATCGACGCTCTCAGCGAGCACACCGACATCCAGATCGAAGGCGGTCCGACGTTGGCCGGCGCATTCCTCGCTGCGGGACTGGTGGACCGCGCCGTGGCCTACGTCGCGCCGGCGGTGTTGGGCAGCGGACCCACAGCGGTGGAGAATGCAGGCATCGGAACAATTGCCGACGCAATTCGGTTCCGCACGGAGACAGTCACCATGATCGGCAACGACATTCTGATCGGCGTCGTGCCCGAAGGAGCGAAGTAGATGTTCACCGGAATTGTCGAAGAGCTCGGCGAGATCGTCGCCAAGGACGAACTGCCCGACGCCGCGCGGTTCACCGTTCGGGGCCCGGTGGTGACCTCGGATGCGGGCCACGGCGACTCCATCGCGGTGAACGGGGTCTGCCTGACCGTCGTCGAGGTGCTGCCCGACGGCGGATTCACCGCCGACGTCATGCAGGAAACGCTGAACCGCTCGAGCCTCGGTGCCCTCGACGTGGGCAGCCGCGTCAACCTCGAGCGCGCGGCGGCGCTCGGCAGCCGCCTCGGCGGGCACCTCGTACAGGGCCATGTGGACGGCACCGGAACCATCATCGGCCGATCCCCGTCCGAGAACTGGACCGTCGTGCGCATCGCACTTCCCACCTCGGTCGCGCGCTACGTCGTGGAGAAGGGCTCGATCACCGTCGACGGCGTCTCGCTCACCGTCTCCGGACTCGGCGTCGACGACGGAGCCCACTGGTTCGAGATCTCCCTGATCCCCACCACCCTCGACCTGACCACTCTCGGCACTGCCGAGGTCGGATCGCCGGTCAACCTCGAAGTCGACGTCATCGCCAAGTACGTGGAGCGGCTGCAGACGATCGACGCACAGTAAGTACTGTTGACGTGCACGCAATCGTTGGTGCATCGGAGAATTTCCAGGGCGCTGAGCCAGGCCCGAGACGTATGGAGCACACCGTGGTGACCAGGTTCGACAGTATCGAGCGCGCAGTTGCGGACATCGCTGCGGGCAAAGCAGTGGTGGTCGTCGACGACGAGGACCGCGAGAACGAAGGCGACCTCATCTTCGCCGCCGAGAAGGCCACCCCGGAACTGGTCGCCTTCATGGTCCGCTACACCTCCGGTTATCTCTGCGTTCCACTCTCCGGTGATGACTGCGACCGACTCGGCCTGCCGCCGATGTTCGCCACCAATCAGGACAAGCACGGAACCGCGTACACCGTCACCGTCGACGCCCGCGAAGGCATCGGCACCGGAATCTCGGCCTCCGACCGGGCGGCAACGATGCGACTGCTCGCCGACCCCGACACCGGAGCCAACGACTTCACCCGACCCGGCCACGTCGTACCGCTGCGCGCCAAGGACGGCGGAGTGCTGCGTCGCCCCGGCCACACCGAAGCTGCCGTCGACCTCGCCCGCATGGCAGACCTACGGCCTGCAGGCGTCATCTGCGAAATCGTCAGCCAGAAGGACGAAGGCGCGATGGCCCAGACCGACGAACTGCGCGTGTTCGCCGACGAACACGACCTCGCCCTCATCTCCATCGCCGACCTCATCGCCTGGCGTCGCAAGCACGAGAAGCATGTCGTTCGCGTCGCCGACGCCCGAATCCCCACCAGCCACGGCACCTTCCGCGCCGTCGGCTACCAGAGCATCTACGACGAGGTCGAACACGTAGCGCTCGTCCGCGGCGACATCGCGGGCCCCGACGGAGACGGCAACGACGTGCTCGTTCGGGTGCACTCCGAATGCCTCACCGGCGACGTGTTCGGATCACTGCGCTGCGACTGCGGACCACAGCTGGACGCGGCGCTGGAAATGGTCGCCGCCGAGGAGCGCGGCATCGTGCTGTACATGCGCGGACACGAAGGACGCGGGATCGGTCTGCTGCACAAGCTCCAGGCGTACCAGCTCCAAGACGCAGGCTCGGACACCGTCGACGCCAACCTGCAGCTCGGCCTCCCCGCCGACTCCCGCGACTACGGAATCGGCGCACAGATCCTCGTCGACCTCGGCGTCTCCTCGATGCGTCTGCTGACCAACAACCCCGCCAAGCGAGTAGGACTCGACGGCTACGGATTGCACGTCACCGAACGAGTACCGATGCCGTTGCGCGCCAATGCCGAGAACCTCACCTACCTGCGCACCAAACGCGACCGCATGGGCCACGACCTGACCGGGTTGGATGACTTCGAAAATGGGGCCACATCATGAGCGGCGAAGGCGAACCCACCCTGCAGCTCGCAGGCGCGAGTGATCTCAAGCTGGCTGTCGTCGCCGGTCAGTGGCACGAAAAGATCTCCCAGGCGTTGCTCGACGGTGCACTCCGCAAAGCTCAGTCGGCGGGGATTCAGGACGTCACGGTCATCCGGGTGGCCGGAGCCATCGAACTGCCCGTCGTCGCGCAGGCGCTGGCCCGCAACCACGACGCCGTCGTCGCTCTCGGCGTCGTCATCCGCGGGGGCACACCGCATTTCGAGTACGTGTGCGACGCCGTGACGGCCGGCCTGACACGAGTCTCGCTCGACGAGGGCACTCCGGTGACCAACGGTGTGCTCACCACCAACGACGAGCAGCAGGCGCTCGATCGCGCCGGATTGCCCGGTTCGTTCGAGGACAAGGGAGCGCAGGCCACCGCGGCCGCGATCGACACAGCGCTGACTCTCAAGCATCTGCGCCAACCCTGGACGAATCAGGAGTTCACATGACCGGCAGCGAACCGTCCGCCGAGTGGGACATGGTGGTGAAGTCACGCAAGTCGGCTCGCTACGCCATCGCGACGGCGGTACTGCTCGTGGTGGCGCACTCGACCGTCGCCGTCCTGCTGCGAGTGTCCCCGACCGGGGTGTACTTCAGGACTGCCGACCAACTTGCGATGGCGGGCATAGGACTTCTTCTCGGAGGTCTGGCGCTCGTGCTGACGCGCCCGCGCATTCGCGTCGGGCCGGCAGGTGTCGCGGTGCGGAACCTGTTGTCGGAGCGTCTGATCGAGTGGGATCTGGTACGTGGTCTGTCCTTCCCGGACGGAGCGATGTGGGCCCGGGTCGACATTCCCGACGACGAGTTCATCAACGTGATGGCCATCCAGTCCAACGATCGTGACCATGCGGTCGCGGCGGTACGACAGTTCCGCACCCTCGAACGCAAATACGCACCCGCCGCCGCCGTTCCGGACATCGCGGTCGATCAGGACTGACGTCGTACCTCCGCATCACCGCTGAGCTGCGGATGCGGAGAACGTCGGACCCGACGGCTAACGTGGATGTCGTGTCCGACCCCGCTACCTATCGCCCGGCCACCGGAACCATCCCGGTGGAGCCGGGGGTGTACAAATTTCGTGATCCGCACGGTCGCGTCGTCTACGTAGGAAAGGCCAAAAGCCTCCGCAGTCGGCTCAATTCCTACTTCGCAGACATAGCCTCGCTGCATCCACGTACTCGCCAGATGGTCACCACCGCGGCGTCGGTGGAGTGGACCGTGGTGACCACCGAAGTCGAGGCCCTGCAGCTCGAATACAACTGGATCAAGGAATTCGATCCACGGTTCAACGTCCGCTATCGCGACGACAAGAGCTATCCGATGCTCGCGGTGACGATGAACGAGGAATACCCGCGGTTGTTCGTCTACCGCGGACCCAGGCGCAAGGGCGTGCGCTACTTCGGCCCGTACGCGCATGCGTGGGCAATTCGCGAGACGCTGGATCTACTGCTGCGAGTGTTTCCCGCGCGCACGTGCTCAACCGGAGTGTTCAAGCGCCACAATCAGATCGGCAGGCCCTGCCTGCTGGGCTACATCGACAAGTGCTCGGCACCGTGCGTCGGCAGGGTCAGCGCCGCCGAGCATCGTGCCACCGTCGAGGACTTCTGTGACTTCCTGGCCGGAAAGACGGACAAGCTCGTTCGTCAACTCGAGAAGAAGATGCAGGCTGCATCCGAGGACCTGGATTTCGAGACCGCCGCACGGCTACGAGACGACGTCGGTGCACTGCGTCGGGCACTGGAGAAGCAGGCGGTGGTGCTCGGCGACGGTACCGACGCCGATCTCGTCGCCTTCGCCACCGATGCACTGGAAGCTGCCGTCCAGGTCTTCCACGTCCGCGGCGGCCGCGTGCGCGGGCAACGCGGCTGGGTGGTGGAGAAGGCAGGAGAGGTGATCGAACGCCAGGACGAGGCCGATCTGCCAGCCCTGGTGGAGCAGTTTCTGACGCAGTTCTACGGCGAGCAGGCTGCCCTGTCCGCACAGGCGCCGGGCGGCGACGACGGTGGTTCCAACGCCGTCCCGAGGGAAGTGCTGGTTCCGGTCCTGCCGGACAACGCCGACGAGGTACAGGTCTGGCTCAGTGAGCTCCGGGGCTCGAACGTGACCTTGCGGGTTCCCCAGCGCGGCGACAAGAAGGCATTGGCCGAGACCGTCGAACGCAACGCCAAGGAGGCCCTGCAGCAGCACAAGCTCAAACGGGCGGGCGACTTCACGTCCAGATCGGCTGCGCTGCAGGGTATTCAGGAGGCGCTCGATCTGGATTCTGCACCACTGCGCATCGAGTGCATCGACATCTCCCACGTGCAGGGAACCGACGTGGTGGCCTCGCTCGTCGTATTCGAGGACGGACTGCCCCGCAAGAGCGACTACCGGCACTACGCCATCAAGGAGGCGGCAGGAGACGGGCATTCGGACGACGTGGCGAGCATCGCCGAGGTGACCCGTCGCCGATTCCTACGACACTCCGCAGACGGTTCGGCCGAGGGGGCCGGGGGCGATCTGGCCCCGGAAGCGGCGTTGGATCCGCAGACCGGCAGGCCGCGGAGATTCGCCTATCCACCCAACCTGTTCGTCGTCGACGGTGGCGCCCCTCAGGTGGCCGCTGCAGCGGCGGTACTGGACGAGCTCGGCGTGACCGATGTTGCGGTGGTCGGTCTGGCGAAGCGGCTCGAGGAGGTGTGGGTTCCGGGGGAGGAGGATCCGGTCATCCTGCCGCGTACGAGCGAGTCGCTGTACCTGCTGCAACGGGTACGCGACGAAGCGCACCGGTTCGCGATCACGTTCCATCGCAGCAAGCGATCGCGTCGGATGACGGCGTCTGCTCTCGATTCGGTTCGCGGACTCGGCGAGTCGCGTCGAACGGCGCTGGTGGCACACTTCGGTTCGGTCGCCAACCTCAAGCGCGCGACGGTCGCGGAGATCGTCGAGGTACCCGGGATCGGAGAGACCACAGCGAAGTCGGTGCTGGCCGCGCTGGGTTCCGACACGGACGACGCCGATGTACGCGATGATGGCACCGCAACTGCAACGACATCGGGCGAGAACACGGCGGAACATGCGATCGCACCGCGTGTGGAATCGGCGGGACAGGCTTCGTAGTGAGCGAACACCAGACACAGAGACATCCACCGTCCGAAGAGCACCTCGAACAGCCCTCCCAGGGGGAGTCGCGGCACGACGAGATCGAAGTGGCGTTGGTCACCGGTGTTTCCGGTGCAGGACTGCGTACTGCGGCCAAGATTCTCGAGGACCTCGGCTGGTACGTCGCCGACAACCTACCGCCGGAGCTCATCTCCAAGATGGTCGATCTCGGACTCGAGTCCAAGCCCAGAATCGAGCGACTGGCGCTGGTCATGGACGTTCGAAGCCGCCTGTTCACCGGCGATCTGGGCTGGGTCGTCAAAGAACTCGACTCCAAGGGCGTGCGCAACAGAGTGCTCTTCCTCGACGCGTCCGACGCCGTGCTGATCCGTCGATTCGAGTCCAACCGGCGCAGCCATCCTCTGCAGAACGACGGTCAGGACGGAACGCTGACCGAGGGCATCACCGCCGAACGGTTGCGACTCGCCCAGGTCAAGGCAGCGGCGGATCTCACGGTGGATACCACATCCCTGTCCGTGCATCAGCTGCGACGCAAGATCGAGACGGTGTTCGGTGACGCCGACACCACCGGCGTCGGCGTCACCGTGCAGTCGTTCGGCTTCAAGTACGGCCTGCCGATGGATGCCGACCTGGTGTGCGACGTGCGCTTTCTGCCCAATCCACATTGGGTGCCCGAACTGCGCGAACACACCGGCCAGGACGCCGACGTGCGCGATTACGTGCTGGGGCAGGACGGTGCACGCGACTACCTGCAGACATACACGCATCTGCTGAATCTGACGATCGAGGGATACGTGCGGGAAGGCAAGAGATACATGACGGTGGCCGTGGGCTGCACCGGAGGAAAGCACCGAAGTGTCGCGATGACCGAGGCACTGGCCGCGATTCTCGCCGATCAGGGTGATGTGTCGGTGCGCGTGCTGCATCGGGATCTGGGTCGCGAATGAGCGAGGTCGATACCGAGGTACCGCTGTCCGGTCCGAAGATCGTCGCGCTCGGAGGCGGTCACGGCCTGTACGCCACGCTGTCGGCGGCCCGGTTGCTCGGTCACGACGTCACCGCCATCGTCACGGTCGCCGACGACGGGGGATCCTCGGGGCGGCTGCGGGCCGAGCTGGGCGTCATTCCGCCCGGGGATCTGCGCATGGCACTGGCCGCGTTGGCACGCTCGGACGAGCGGACGCAGCTCTGGACCGACGTCCTGCAGCACCGCTTCGGTGGCACCGGTGCCCTCGCCGGGCATTCGGTGGGCAACCTCATCCTCGCCGGCCTCACCGAGGTACTGGGCGACCCGATCGCCGCACTGGACGAGATGGTGCGGATGCTCGGAATCGACGGACGAGTGCTGCCGATGTCGCCGATCGCACTCGACATCGAGGCCGACGTCTCCGGTCTCGAGGACGACCCACGCGTGAGCCGCGTCATTCGCGGACAGGTCGCGGTGGCGACCACTCCCGGCAAGGTTCGCCGCGTTCGACTGCTTCCACCCGAACCGCCGGCCTCCGTGGACGCACTCGCTGCGATCGAGAAGGCCGACCTGGTGGTGCTCGGACCGGGATCGTGGTTCTCCAGCGTCATCCCGCACGTGCTGGTGCCGGATCAGCTCACCGCGCTGGCTCGCACGAGCGCGCCGAAGGTACTGGTGTTGAATCTGGCCCCCGAACTGGGGGAGACCACCGGATTCTCCGCCGAGCGCCATGTCCACGTACTCTCCCAACACGCACCGGATTTGGGAATCGACTACGTGTTGGTCGATTCCGCCTCGGTCCCGGAAGGCAGCAACCGCGAGCACGTGGCGCGGGCAGCGGCCCGGCTCGGTGCCGAGGTCGTCTACGTCGACGTTGCCGAAAACGGCACCCACGCACATCATTACGGCAAGCTTGCCGCGGCTCTCGGTTCCATCGTGTCGTCCACCGACGTCACCGCACCGACTGCCGCACGCAGAGAGGGGATCACTTCGTGGCCATGACAGCGGAGGTCAAGGACGAGCTGAGCAGGCTCACCGTCAGTCAGGTCAGTTGCCGCAAGGCCGAGGTGTCCGCACTCCTGCGATTCGCCGGCGGTCTGCACATCGTGGCGGGCCGGGTGGTGGTCGAGGCGGAGGTGGACCTCGGGTCCATTGCGCGACGGCTGCGTCGGGAGATCTTCGAGCTGTACGGCTACTCCTCCGACGTGCACATGCTCGGAGCAGGTGGGCTCCGCAAGACCTCTCGCTACGTGGTGCGCGTCGCCAAGGACGGCGAGGCACTGGCGCGGCAGACCGGCCTGTTGGATCTGCGCGGTCGCCCTGTTCGCGGCCTGCCCGCGCAGGTCGTCGGCGGCACGGTGGGGGACTCCGAGGCCGCATGGCGTGGTGCGTTCCTGGCGCACGGTTCACTCACCGAACCGGGTCGATCCTCCGCCCTCGAGATCAGCTGCCCCGGACCGGAAGCAGCGCTCGCGCTCGTCGGAGCCGCTCGACGCCTCGGAGTGGCCGCCAAGGCACGCGAGGTCCGCGGCACCGATCGAGTGGTCGTCCGCGACGGCGAAGCGATCGGGGCACTGCTCACCCGCATGGGCGCACAGGACACCCGGTTGATCTGGGAAGAACGACGCATGCGACGCGAAGTCAGGGCCACCGCGAACCGGCTCGCCAACTTCGACGACGCCAACCTGCGCCGCTCGGCCAGGGCCGCCGTGGCCGCCGCAGCGCGCGTCGAGCGGGCCCTGCACATCCTCGGCGAGGACGTACCGGATCATCTGGCCGCCGCAGGCTCGCTCCGAGTCCAGCATCGACAGGCCTCACTCGAGGAACTCGGCCAGTTGGCCGACCCGCCGATGACCAAGGACGCTGTGGCAGGCCGAATTCGACGACTGCTGTCCATGGCCGACCGCAAGGCGAAGGAAACCGGGATTCCGGACACCGAGTCCGCGGTCACCGCCGAGCTGCTCGACGAGGCATGACCGGTCCGATCACGTGATGCGCGCGCTCTGCCTGCGCGCACACTAGGGTGGGAACCGCGTGTGGCACCCCGCACGCAGGCACAATCAGACATCTGTTTTCACAACTTTTAGGAGCGAACAGTGACGATCCGGGTAGGCGTCAACGGCTTCGGCCGCATCGGGCGTAACTTCTTCAGGGCTGTCGATGCGCAGAAGGCGCTCGGTACCACCGACATCGAAATCGTTGCTGTCAACGACCTGACCGACAACGCATCGCTCGCACACCTGCTCAAGTACGACTCGATCCTGGGCCGCTTGCCGCACGATGTCTCGCTCGAGGGCGAGGACACCATCGTCGTCGGTGGCCAGAAGATCAAGGCGCTGTCGCTGCGCGAGGGCCCGTCCGCACTTCCGTGGGGTGACCTGGGCGTCGACGTCGTCGTCGAGTCCACCGGCATCTTCACCGACGCTGCGAAGGCCCAGGGCCACATCGACGCCGGTGCCAAGAAGGTCATCATCTCCGCGCCCGCCAAGGGCGAGGACATCACCATCGTGATGGGCGTCAACGACGACAAGTACGACGGCAGCCAGAACATCATCTCCAACGCGTCGTGCACCACCAACTGCCTCGGCCCCATCGCCAAGGTTCTCGACGACGAGTTCGGCATCGTCTCGGGTCTGATGACCACGATTCACGCGTACACGCAGGATCAGAACCTGCAGGACGGCCCGCACAGCGATCTGCGTCGCGCCCGCGCTGCAGCTCTGAACGTCGTCCCCACCGGTACCGGCGCCGCCAAGGCCATCGGCCTGGTTCTCCCGCAGCTGCTCGGCAAGCTCGACGGCTACGCGCTGCGGGTTCCGATCCCCACCGGCTCGGTCACCGACCTCACCGCGCTGCTGAAGAAGTCGGCCTCCGCCGAGGACATCAACGCTGCGATGAAGGCTGCTGCCGAAGGTCCCCTCAAGGGCATCCTGAAGTACAATACCGATCCCATCGTGTCCTCGGACATCGTCACCGACCCGCACTCGTCTATCTTCGATGCGCCGCTGACGAAGGTCATCGACGACCAGGTCAAGATCGTCTCCTGGTACGACAACGAGTGGGGCTACTCCAACCGCCTCGCCGACCTCATCGGTCTCGTCGGCAAGTCCCTCTGACACCGATGGCTGTCAAGACACTGCAGGATCTGCTCGATGCCGGTGTCGAAGGCCGTGGCGTCCTCGTGCGATCGGACTTCAACGTCCCGCTCGAGGACGGCGCGATCACCGATCCCGGCCGCATCCAGGCGTCGATCCCGACTCTTCGGGCACTGGTGGAGGCGGGTGCCAAGGTCATCGTCACCGCGCACCTCGGTCGCCCCGACGGCAAGCCCGACGCGAAGTACAGCCTGGCTCCGGTCGCCGCGAAACTCGGCGAACTGCTGGGACGCCACGTTCAGCTCGCGGGCGACGTGGTGGGTCAGGACGCCGAGGCTCGCGCCGAGGGTCTGACCGACGGCGACGTTCTGCTGCTCGAGAACATTCGCTTCGATCCGCGCGAGACCAGCAAGGACGAGTCCGAGCGAGCTGCTCTGGCCCGTGAGCTCGTTGCTCTGGCCGGCGACGACGCGGCGTTCGTCTCCGACGGATTCGGCGTCGTGCACCGCAAGCAGGCGTCGGTCTACGACGTGGCGCAGTTGCTGCCGCATTACGCAGGCACCCTCGTCGCTGCCGAGGTCGAGGTGCTGGCCAAGCTCACCGAGGACGCTGCGCGTCCGTACGCGGTGGTGCTCGGCGGTTCCAAGGTCTCGGACAAGCTCGGCGTCATCGAGGCGTTGGCCCCGAAGGTCGACACCCTCGTCATCGGCGGCGGCATGGCGTTCACTTTCCTTGCCGCGCAGGGATATTCGGTCGGGAACTCGCTGCTGCAGGAGGATCAGATCGGGGTCTGCAAGGACTTGCTCGAGCGTTTCGGTGACGTGATCCACCTGCCCGTCGACATCGTCGTCGGAGACAAGTTCGCGGCGGACGCCGAGGCGAAGACCGTGAAGGCGTCCGAGATTCCGGACGGCTGGATGGGCCTGGACATCGGACCCGACTCGGTCAGCCGTTTCTCCGTCGTCCTCTCGAACGCCAAGACCGTCTTCTGGAACGGACCGGCCGGAGTGTTCGAGTTCGACAAGTTCTCGGCCGGTACCAAGGGAATCGCGGAAGCGATCATCGGTGCCACCGAGAAGGGCGCGTTCAGCGTCGTCGGTGGCGGCGACTCCGCGGCTGCGGTGCGTACCCTCGGACTGCCCGACGACGGCTTCTCGCACATCTCCACCGGCGGCGGTGCATCCCTCGAATACCTCGAAGGCAAGCAGCTCCCCGGCCTATCCGTCCTGGAGGCGTAACGCATGGCACGTAAGCCGCTCATCGCGGGCAACTGGAAGATGAACCTCAACCACCTCGAGGCCATCTCGCTGGTGCAGAAGATCGCTTTCTCGTTGCCCGAGAAGTACTTCGACAAGGTCGACGTGACGGTGATCCCGCCGTTCACTGACATCCGTAGCGTGCAAACCCTGGTCGAGGGCGACAAACTGCTGCTCACCTACGGTGCGCAGGACGTCTCGTCCGAGGACAAGGGTGCCTTCACCGGCGAGATCAGTGGATCGATGCTGGCCAAGCTGGGGTGCACTTTCGTCGTCGTCGGTCACTCGGAGCGACGCACCCTGCACAGCGAGGACGACGCCGTCGTGCTCGCCAAGACGAAGGCGGCGCTGAAGAACGGACTGACTCCGATCGTGTGCATCGGAGAGGGTCTGAACATCCGTGAGGCCGGTGGGCACGTGGCCTACAACGTCGCGCAGCTGCGCGGGTCACTCGACGGACTGTCGGCCGACGACATCTCCAAGATCGTCATCGCCTACGAGCCGGTGTGGGCGATCGGAACCGGCCGGGTCGCGTCGGCGTCGGACGCACAGGAAGTGTGCGGTGCCATCCGTGAGGAACTGAAGTCGCTGTCCTCGGACGAGGTCGCGGCAGGTGTGCGTGTGCTCTACGGCGGCTCGGTGAACGCGAAGAACGTCGGCGAGATCGTCGGTCAGCCCGACGTCGACGGCGCACTGGTCGGTGGCGCTTCGCTCAAGGCCGACGAGTTCGCCACGTTGTCGGCCATCGCTGCAGGTGGACCCCTGCCCTGATCGGCCATCGGCAACGCTGCAACCAACGGTTTTCGGACACCTCGCTACGGCGGGGTGTCCGAAGCCGTTCGCGGGGCCAGGTAGGCTGCTGAAGGCATCGAATCGAGTTTGAGGTGGACATGGATCTGTTTCTGGATATTCTGCTGGTCGTCACCAGCCTGGCACTGATCTTGCTGATCCTGCTGCATCGCGGCAAGGGCGGCGGATTGTCCAGCCTGTTCGGTGGTGGAGTGCAGTCCAGCCTCTCCGGTTCGACCGTCGTCGAGAAGAACCTCGATCGCCTCACGGTCTTCACCGGCATCATCTGGCTCATCGCCATCCTCGGTATCGGTCTGGAGATCAAGTACACCTGATCGAATTCGGCTCCGAGTGCGAGTTGGTGACGGAGCGACGATACTGGGTGGATGAGCGAATCCTCCTACGAGTCAGTCGGTTCCCCAGCCTTCGTCCCACCGACAGCTCAGGGTCGGGAGTTGACAGAGCCTCTTCGTGAGGACATCCGCTATCTCGGCGGCATCCTGGGCGAGATCATTCGCGAGCACGAGGGCGAGGACGTCTTCGACCTGATCGAGGCCGCGCGTGTCGAATCCTTCGCGGTACGCAGATCGGAGATCGAGCGGGACGATTCGGTCGGACGCTACACCGATGTGGAAGTGGCACAGGCAGTTCCACTCATTCGCGCGTTCAGCCACTTCTCTCTTCTTGCCAATCTTGCCGAAGATCTGCACCGCGAACGTCGTCGCGCGATTCACCTCGACCGCGAGGATCCGCCGCAGGACAGCAGCCTCGACGCCACCTGGCTCAAGATCGATGCCGCGGCACCGTCGCGCGAGCAGGTGGCAGCCGCTCTCACCGATGCTCTGGTTGCTCCGGTGATCACCGCACACCCCACCGAGACACGTCGCCGGACCATCTTCGACGTGCAGTCGAAGATCACCGAGCTGATGCGTCGCCGCGATATCGCCGCTGCGGCGCGTGAGGGCAAGGCCGCCAGTGCGGCCAAGGAACTGGCCGCCATCGACGTGCAGATCCGCAGGCAAGTGCTGACCCTGTGGGAGACAGCTCTGATTCGGTTGTCGCGGTTGCGAATTCAGGACGAGATCGAGGTCGGTCTCCGGTATTTCGAGTCGTCTCTCTTCGACGTCATGCCGTCCCTCAACGCGGATGTGCGTGCGGCGCTGCGTGCGCGGTGGCCCGAGGACGACCTGCTGCCGCGCCCGATTCTGCGCCCCGGCTCGTGGATCGGCGGCGACCGTGACGGCAATCCGAACGTCACCGCCGACGTGGTGCACACCGCGACACATCAGGCGGGATACGTCGCGTTCGAGCACTACCTCGACGAGCTGGTCGCGTTGGAGAAGGAACTGTCGATGTCCGCGCGCCTGGTGGACGTCACCGAGGACCTCGCGGCTCTGGCCGGCGCATCGGCCGAACCGGACGATCGCCGGTCGGACGAGCCGTATCGGGTCGCGGTTGTCGGCATCCGGGCTCGGCTCACTGCAACCGCTGAGGCGGTACTCGACGCGGTGCCGGTCTCCGGTTTCGACCTCGGAGCGCAGCAGTACGACGGCCCGCAGGACATCCTCGACGACCTCGACGTCATCGACCGGGCACTGCGCGCCGACGGTGATGCGTTGATCGCCGACGATCGACTGCTGCGGCTCCGACAGTCGGTCGAGACGTTCGGTTTCCATCTGCAGGCCTTGGACATGCGGCAGAACTCCGAGACCCACGAAGAGGTGGTCGCCGAGCTGCTGGCCTGGGCCGGTGTTCACTCCGACTACATGTCCCTCGGCGAGGACGAGCGAGTTTCGGTGCTGTCGCAGGAACTTGCGACCAGGCGGCCGCTCGTCGGCCCCAACGCGCAGCTCAGTGAGCTCGCCACCAAGGAACTGGGCATCGTCAGGGCCGCCAAGGAGGCCATCGATCACCTGGGCCCCGACACCATCCAGAACTACATCATCAGCATGTGTCAGTCGGTCAGTGACATGCTCGAGGCGGCGTTGCTGCTCAAGGAAGCAGGCATCTTCGACCCCGGCACGGACGGCTCGGCCCCGACGTCGACCGTCGGTGTCGTTCCGCTGTTCGAGACCATCGAGGATCTCCAGCAGGGCGCCGCGACTTTGCTCGCCACACTCGACGTTCCGATCTACCGCGCGCTGGTGGCCGGGCGCGGAATGAATCAGGAAGTCATGCTCGGGTATTCGGACTCGAACAAGGACGGTGGATACCTCGCGGCGAACTGGGCGCTGTACCGCGCCGAGCTGGATCTGCTCGAGGCCTCACGCAAGACGGGAATCCGGCTCCGGCTCTTCCACGGTCGCGGCGGTACCGTCGGCCGCGGCGGCGGTCCCAGCTACGACGCGATCCTCGCGCAGCCGCCCGGAGTGGTGCAGGGATCGCTGCGCCTGACCGAACAGGGCGAGATCATCGCGGCGAAATACGCCGAGCCGTCCATGGCGCGTCGCAATCTTGAGTCTCTGGTTGCGGGAACCCTCGAATCGACTCTGCTGGACGTGGAGGGTCTCGGGGACGGCGCAGAAGCCGCGTACGACATCCTGGACGACCTCGCCGCCAAGGCCCGCGCGGCATACGGCCGGCTGGTGCACGAGGAACCGGGTTTCGTCGAGTACTTCCGCACGTCTACGCCGGTGGCCGAGGTCGGCGAGCTGAACATCGGCTCCCGTCCGGCATCGAGGAAGCCGACGAACTCGGTGTACGACCTGCGTGCCATTCCATGGGTGATGTCGTGGAGTCAGTGCCGCGTGATGCTGCCCGGCTGGTACGGCACCGGATCGGCGTTCGAGGAGTGGGTCGGCGACGACAATTCCAAGCTCGAGGTGCTGACCGACCTCTATCGAAAGTGGCCGTTCTTCCAGACCGTGCTGTCCAATCTGGCGCAGGTCATGGCCAAGTCGGATCTCGGCATCGCGGCTCGGTACGCGGAGTTGGTTCCCGACGCGGACCTGCGTGCCCGGATCTTCGGCATGATCGAAGCCGAACACGCCACGACTGTGCGGATGTACCTGAAGATCACCGGTCACAGTCGACTGCTCGAAGACAACCCGTCGCTCGAACGCTCCGTGCACAACCGATTCCCGTATCTCGAGCCGCTCAACCAGATGCAGGTCGAGATGCTCCGGCGCTACCGCAACGGTGACGACGACGAACGCGTCAAGCGAGGAATCCTGCTGACGATGAACGGTCTCGCGACGGCACTGCGCAACAGCGGCTAGCCCCGCACGAGGGGGCGAGGAACCGGTCGGCGGTCGATCGCGTCCAACGAGGTATGAGGCAGTGCAGCAGCTCGATGAACACCTGGCGCGACGGATCCGCCTACCGCGCGAACGGTAGGCGGATCGGACGTTTCGACATCCAGCGTGAGCCTCGTACCGTCGAGAACGACGGCGAACCTCGGGAACGCGACTTCGGTGGTGAACCCGGCTAGGCCGGTGGCTGTCCGGTACGGATTCGACGGTGTGGGATCACACAGTGTCCAGCTTGGACGCTGCGCCGGCGTCGAGGAACCAGACCGTCGATTCGGAGCCCAGCGCGCCGGCCGACGGGACGTCGTCGGAATCGGCCCCGCCCACAGCAGCCGCGACGGCATCGGCCTTGTTCGCTCCCGAGACGAGCAACCACACGTGCTGTGCGCGGCGAACCGCAGGCAGCGTCAGTGTGATGCGCACCGACGGCGGCTTGGGGGAGTCCTCGACCGCCACGACGAAGCGGTGCTGCTCGCGCACTGCATCGGTGTGGGGGAAGAGCGAATTGATGTGGCCTTCACCGCCCATTCCGAGGAGGTGAACGTCGAACCGGGGAGTCGGCTCACCCTCCGATCCGGAATGCAGGATCTGCGCATACGTTGCCGCGGCCACCTCGGGGTCGCTTCCGTGCGGTCCGTCGGATGCGGCCATCCGGAACACCCGATCCGGATGGACATCGACGTGATCGAGCAGCGCCTCCGAGGCCTGAACTTCGTTGCGCTCGGGATCGCCCGAGGGCAGAAAACGTTCGTCGCCGAAGTAGACGTCGACTCTGCCCCAGTCGATCGATCCGGAGTCCGTGCGCAACGCCTCCAGCAGCGCGATTCCGGTGCCACCGCCGGTCAGCACCACCGAGGCGGAGCCGCGCTCGGCCTGCGCGGCTGTGACCACGTCGACGAAGCGCGATCGTGCTGCGTCGACCAGGGCCTGCGCGTCCAAGTACTGAAGTACCGATGTCTTACTCATAGCTCACTTTCGACAGTCCGTGCAGCGCGAGTTCGTAGATCTCGTCCGTGTCGAGTCTGCGCAGTTCCTCGGCGAGGCACTCACGCGTGTTACGACGCGCCAGTGCGACTTCGGCGTCGGGCTGACCGGTCCGCCGCAGGGTTGCGGTCTTGCCGGTCTGCGGGCGCGTCAGCGAAATGCTGCTGTTCTCTCGGATCAGCTCCACCTTCAGCTCACCCGCACGGCGATAGACCGGCACGTCCAGTTTCGCAGCCAGCCAACCGGCCAGGATGTCGAGTGCGGGCTCCTCGGCCAGGCCCGACACCGTGGCCGAGACGACGGCCTCGAACGGAGCCTGATCGAGCGCGGTGGCCAACAGACCGCGCCAGTAGGTGATGCGACTCCATGAGAGATCGGTGTCGCCCTCGGTGTAGCTGCTCAGCCGGCTCTTGATAGTCGCGGTGGTGTCGGGGGAGTTCGTGGCATCGGTGATCCGCCGAATTGCCAACCGCCCCAGCGGATCCTTTGCCGGAACGGTCGGTGCCTCGTCCGGCCACCAGGCGACGATCGGGGTATCGGGCAACAGGAACGGGATGACGACACTGTGCTCGTGATCGGCGAGTTCGCCGTTCAGGCGCAACACGACGACCTCCGATGCACCGGCGTCGCCGCCCACACGGATCTGTGCATCGAGGCTCGACTCGGCTGATCGGTCTCCGTGAATGAGCACGATCACGCGGCACGGATGCTCACGGCTCGCCTCGTTCGCTGCGTCGATCGCTCGTTCGGCCTTGGCCGGGTCACGGCTGGCCACGATCAGCGTCAGCACCCGACCTATAGTCACCGCACCGCCCGCTTCGCGCACCTCCACCAACTTCTTGCCGACCTCGGCCGTCGTCGTGGCGGGAATGTCGACAATCACGGTCTTCTCCATTCGCGTCCGGTGCGGTGCATCATCTCGTCACCCGAGGAAGGCCCCCAGGTACCGGCTTCGTACGGTTCCGCAGTGCCGCCGGAAGCCCAGAATTCCAGAATCGGATCCAGGATCTTCCACGACAGTTCCACTTCGGCGTTGACCGGGAACAGCGACGGCTCCCCGAGAAGCACGTCGAGGATGAGGCGCTCGTATGCCTCGGGCGAGGATTCGGTGAACGCCTGGCCGTAGCTGAAGTCCATGCTGACATCGCGCACCTGCATGCTCGATCCCGGCACCTTGGAGCCGAACCGCATCGTCACGCCCTCGTCGGGCTGGACTCGGATCACCAACGCATTCTGACCGAGTTCTTCGGTCATCGTGGCATCGAACGGCAGGTGCGGAGCGCGCTTGAACACCATCGCGATCTCGGTGACTCGACGCCCGAGTGCCTTTCCGGTACGGAGGTAGAACGGCACCCCACCCCAGCGCCGCGTGTCCACCTCGAGGGTGATGGCAGCGTAGGTTTCGGTGTTCGACTCGGAGTCGAAACCCTCTTCCTCCTTGAGCCCCTTCACTTTCTGGCTGCCCTGCCACCCGGCGGAGTACTGGCCGCGCGCCGACGTTCGATCGAGTGGCTCGGCAAGTTTGGTTGCCGAGAGCACCTTGATCTTCTCCGACTGCAGCTCCTTGGGGTTGAAGCTGACCGGCTCCTCCATCGCAGTGATGGCGAGAAGCTGCAGAAGGTGGTTCTGGATGACGTCGCGGGCGGCACCGATTCCGTCGTAATAGCCCGCGCGACCGCCCAATCCGATGTCCTCGGCCATCGTGATCTGAACGTGGTCGACGTAGTGCGCGTTCCAGATCGGATCGAACAGTTGGTTGGCGAAGCGCAGTGCCAGGATGTTCTGCACCGTCTCCTTGCCGAGATAGTGGTCGATCCGAAACACGGTGTCCTCGGGGAACACTCGGTTCACGACCGCATTGAGCTCCTTCGCGCTCTGCAGGTCGTGTCCGAACGGCTTCTCGATCACCACGCGTCGCCAGTTGCCGTCCTTGCTCTGCGCCAGTCCCGAGCGCGACAGCTGTTCGAGGACGACGGGGAACGCGCTGGGCGGGATGGACAGGTAGAAGGCGTGATTTCCGCCGGTGCCGCGGGTCTCGTCGAGCTCGGTCAGTGTTCGTGACAGCTCGTCGAACGCGTCGTCGTCGTCGAAGGAGCCTTGGACGAACCGGAATCCCTCGGCGAGGGTGTTCCACACTTCCTCGCTGAACGGGGTCCGCGCATGATCGCGCACGGAGTCGTGCACGATCTTGGCGAAGTCCTGGTTCTGCCATTCCCGCCGCGCAAATCCGACCAGGGCGAAACCGGGGGGTAGAAGCCCCCGGTTCGCCAGGTCGTACACCGCAGGCATGAGCTTCTTACGCGCGAGATCGCCGGTCACGCCGAAGATGACCATGCTGCACGGGCCCGCGATACGGGGGAGCCGCTTGTCTCGCGCGTCGCGGAGAGGGTTGAGCCAGTCCGCGGAATGGAGAGGTTCGGTTTCTGCGGTGGGCACAGTCGGTCAGCTCTTCTGACCTGCTTGGCGAAGCTGCTCGCCGGTGGCCTCGAGCAACTCGTTCCAGGCGGCCTCGAACTTCTGAACGCCTTCGTTCTCCAAGGTCACGAAGACATCGGTGATGTCGATACCGAGCGCCGAGATGCGATCGAAGATCTCCTGCGATTCCGGTCCCTTGCCCGAGACGGTGTCGCCGACGACCTCGCCGTGATCGGCAACCGCGTCCATGGTCTTCTCCGGCATCGTGTTCACCGTGTTCGGTGAGACGAGCTCGGTGACGTACATGGTGTCGGGGTAGGCGTCGGACTTGACCCCTGTCGACGCCCACAGCGGACGCTGCGGACGCGCGCCGCTACCGACGAGTTCGCGGAATCGAGGAGCGACCTCGAAGATCTGCTGGTACGCCACGTAGGCGAGACGAGCATTGGCCAGAGCGGCCTTGCCCTTGAGTGCCTCGGCGTCGGGGGTACCGATGGCATCGAGCCGGGAATCGATCTCGCTGTCCACGCGGGAGACGAAGAACGACGCGACCGAGTGGATCTTGTCGAGGTCGTGACCGGCTGCGCGCGCCTTCTCCAGACCCTCGAGGTAGGCGTTCATCACCAGTTCGTAGCGCTCGACGGAGAAGATCAGCGTGACGTTGACGCTGATGCCCTCGCCGATCACCTTGGCGATAGCGGGGATTCCGGCCTCGGTGGCCGGGATCTTGATGAGCAAGTTCGGGCGGTCGACGATCTTCCACAGTTCGACGGCCTGCTCGTACGTCTTGTCCGCATCGTGCGCCATGCGGGGATCGACCTCGATCGATACCCGGCCGTCCACGCCTGCACTTGCCTCGTACTGAGGCATCAGGATGTCGCAGGCCTCGCGAACGTCGTCCGTGGTGACCGTGCGGATCGTGGTCTCGACGTCGGCACCTTCACCGGCGAGCTTGGTCACCTGCTCGTCGTAGGCCTCGCCCGTGCTCAGGGCTGCCTGGAAGATCGACGGGTTGGTGGTCACTCCGACGACGCTCTTGGTGTCGATCAGGTCTTTCAGGTTGCCCGAGCGGATGCGATCACGGGACAGGTCGTCCAGCCACACCGAGATTCCGGCGGCGGAGAGCTCTGCGAGATTCTTGTTCTGGGTCATGAATTATCCCTTCACATTGGTGATGGAGCGCTGTGCGGCTGCGGTGACGGCCTCGGCCGTGAAGCCGAACTCGCGGAAAAGTGTTGCAGCGTCGGCAGATTCGCCGTAGTGCTCGAGCGAGATGATCTCGCCGAAGCCGCCGACGATCTTCCACCACGGCATCGCGATGCCGGCTTCGATCGACACCCGGGCCTTGACGGTGGGCGGGATCACCTGGTCGCGGTAGTTCTGATCCTGGCTCTCGAACCACTCGACGCACGGCATCGAGACGACGCGGGCGGCGATGCCCTGAGCCTCGAGCTGCTTCTGTGCCTCCACGGCGTACTGCAGCTCGGAACCGGTGCCGATCAGCACGACGTCGGGGGTCGCCTTGGACGACTCGACGAGGATGTATCCGCCCTTGGATACGCCCTCGTAGCTGGTGCCCTCGAGAATCGGGATGCCCTGGCGCGTCAGCGCGAGGCCGACGGGTCCGCTGCTGCTGGACTTGGCCAGCACTGCCTGCCATGCGAACGCCGTTTCGTTGGCGTCACCGGGGCGTACCACCGACAGGTTGGGGATGGCTCGCAGCGCGGCGAGATGTTCGACCGGCTGGTGCGTCGGGCCGTCCTCGCCGAGGCCGACGGAATCGTGGGTCCACACGTAGATGGGGTCGATGTCCATCAACGACGCGAGCCGAACTGCAGGCCGCATATAGTCGCTGAACTGCATGAACGTTCCGCCGTACGCGCGGGTCGGTCCGTGCATGACGATGCCGGACAGGATGGCACCCATCGCGTGCTCGCGGATGCCGAAGTGCAGCGTGCGGCCGTAGGGCTCGGCGTCCCAGTCGTCGGTGGAGATCGACGTCGGGCCGAAGGACTTCGCACCCTTGATCGTCGTGTTGTTGCTACCGGCGAGGTCGGCCGAGCCGCCCCACAGTTCCGGGAGAACGGGTCCGACGGCGTTGAGGACCTCGCCCGACGCCGCACGTGTCGCGACGGCCTTGCTGCCGGGCTCCCAGGTGGGCAGAACGTCGGTCCAGTTCTCGGGCAACGTGCCCTGTGTCAGGCGGTCCAGCAGCTTCTTGCGCTCGGGCTCGCGCGCGGCCCAGGCGTCGAATTCGACGGTCCACTCGGCGTGAGCCTTGCGGCCGCGTTCCTGCAGCTTGCGGGTGTGGCCGATGACCTCGTCGGTGACCTCGAACGTCTTGGCGGGGTCGAAATCGAGCGCCTGCTTGACCTTCGCGATCTCCTCGTCGCCCAGTGCGGCACCGTGGACTGCGCCGGTGTTCATCATGGTGGGAGCCGGGAAACCGATGATGGTGCGCAAGACGATGATCGACGGCTTGTCGGTGACGGCCTTGGCAGCCTCGACGGCCTCTTCGATCGCGGTGACGTTCTCGCCGCCTTCGACCACCTGGACGTGCCAGCCGTAGGCCTCGTAGCGCGCGGCGGTGTTCTCGCTGAGGGCGATGTCGGTGGAGTGCTCGATCGAGATCTTGTTGTCGTCGTAGAACAGGATCAGGTTGCCGAGCTGCTGAGTACCGGCCAGCGACGAAGCCTCGGACGTGACGCCTTCTTCGATGTCTCCATCGGACGCGATCACGTAGATGAAGTGGTCGAACGGGCTCTCACCCAGAGCGGGCTCGGGATCGAACAGGCCACGCTCGCGGCGCGCCGCCATGGCCATGCCCACGGCGGAGGCGAGTCCCTGGCCGAGCGGGCCGGTGGTGATCTCGACGCCGTCGGTGTGGCGGAACTCGGGGTGTCCGGGAGTCTTGGACTTGTAGGTGCGCAGTGCCTCGATGTCGGCGAGCTCGAGTCCGAATCCGCCCAAGTACAGCTGCAGGTAGAGCGTCAGGCTCGAGTGCCCGCACGAGAGCACGAACCGGTCGCGGCCGATCCAGTGCGTGTCGGTGGGGTCGTGGCGCATGGTGCGCTGGAAGAGGGTGTAGGCGAGGGGGGCCAGGCTCATCGCGGTTCCGGGGTGGCCGTTGCCGACCTTCTGCACTGCGTCCGCTGCCAGAACACGAACGGTGTCGACCGCTCGGGTGTCCAGGTCCGTCCAGTCGCTCGGGTGGTGCGCCGTGGTGAGGACGTCAATATCGTCTGTGATCGACACGAGCAGAAATCTCCTGACATTCGTTCGAGTTGTGGCTCCGAGGAATCGCCGCTCGGCGGCCACTGCGATGCGCCTGGGAGAAGCACGTGCGCAGTCGGTGCCGAAGGACGTCCTTCACCAGCCTAGTTCCGTCCGACCCTACTGTCGTGCCTTCCCCCGGGCGATTGCGCGCGGGTTACCCGTAGGCGACATATTCCTCACTTTGGGTGCCCTGCGAATTGGAGGTGCAAACCCAGCCGTCTACCATCGGTCGTAGTAGGCGCACGTTCGTCGGCTCCCGCGGTAGCAATTGCGGTCGGCCGCGCGTGCGCGCAGGCGCCCGAAGTGTCGCCGTGGAGAGTCAACCCGCGTGCCGGTGGCATGCGAGCAAGTGGCCGAGCGCCAGAGAACGACAGTCGTGCGAGGAGACGCAGTGCGAATTGGGCAGCAGCCGGGCGGACACGGTTTCGCCGGCGGCCCCGGATTCGGAGCAGACGACAAGGGTGAGCCCACGCAGGCCGCGCCGGTGACGTCCGCCCCGCGCAGAGCACTCGCACTCTTTCTTGCGTATGTCGCTCTCACGAAGCCCCGGGTCATCGAACTCCTCCTCGTCACGACCATTCCGGCGATGCTGCTGGCCGACCGGGGAAACGTCGATCCGTGGCTGATCCTGACCACACTCTTCGGCGGAATGCTGGCGGCGGCCAGTGCCAACACCCTGAACATGGTGGTCGACGCAGACATCGACAAGGTGATGAAGCGCACCGAGAAGCGCCCCCTCGCCCGCGGTGCCATGCCCGTCTCGCACGCGCTGATCTTCGGGCTCGTCCTGGGTGTGTTCTCGTTCTTCTGGCTCTGGGCCACCACGAATCTGCTCAGCGGTGTGCTGGCCGTCGTGACGATCTGCTTCTACATCTTCGTCTACACCCTCGTGCTCAAGCGGCGCACCTCGCAGAACGTGGTGTGGGGTGGCGCGGCCGGTTGTATGCCGGTGATGATCGGTTGGTCCGCCGTGACCGGCACGATCGGGTGGCAGGCACTGGTGATGTTCCTGGTGATCTTCCTGTGGACGCCGCCGCACACCTGGGCGCTCATGCTCCGCTACAAGGAGGACTACCAGGCCGCCAACGTGCCGATGCTGCCTGCTGTCGCCTCGGAAACGAAGGTCACCAAGCACATCGTGCTCTACGCGTGGGCCACCGTTGCCGCAACGCTCGCGTTGGCACCGGGCTCGGGCATCGTCTACGCAGCAGTCGCCGTGGCATCGGGAGTATGGTTCCTCGTCGTGGCCCACCGTCTGTACGCAGGCGTACGAGCGGGAACTCCGGTCAAGCCGCTCAAGCTCTTCATTCTCTCCAACGAATACCTGGCGCTGGTGTTCTGCGGCCTGGCCGTCGATTCGGTTCTGGGTTGGCAGACGCTCGCCCAGCTTCTCTCCTGAGCGAGCGTCCCCCGGCGGATCGGTCAGGGAACGAGCACGATCGACCCTGTCGTCCTGCGTGACTCCAGGTCGGTATGGGCGGTGGCTGCGTCCTCCAGCGCGTACCGTGCGCCGATCTCGACCGTCAAAGCGCCGCTCGACATCGCAGCGAACACATCTCCGGCGCGCCACTCAAGTTCGGACCGGTCTCGGATGTGATGCGCGAGTGTGGGCCTGGTCAGGAACAGAGATCCTGCGCCGTTGAGCCGCTGTGGATCCATGGGCGGAACCGGACCGCTCGCGGCACCGAACAGAACAAGCGTCCCTCTGATCCGAAGCGACTCCAGACTTGACTCGAAGGTGTCGGCGCCGACGCCGTCGTACACCGCATGGACGCCCTCGCCGTCGGTGATCTCGCGCACGCGAGCGGCGATGTCCTCCTCGTAGCGCAACACGTGGGCTGCACCGGCATGCGTTGACCGCTCGGCCTTCGCATCCGTGGAGACCGTGGTGATCACGTTCACGCCCTTCGCTACGGCCATCTGCGTCAACAACAGTCCGACGCCACCTGCGCCGGCGTGCACCAGGACGGTCTCACCCCGCTGGGCGGGGTAGGTCGATTCGATCAGATAGTGCGCCGTCATACCCTGCAGTAGTGCCGAGGCGGCCTGATCGGCAGGAACACCCTCGGGAACCGCGATGGCCGACGAGGCGTCGACCAGGACGTATTCGGCGTAGCTTCCCGGTGCTGCGGCCCAGGCGACGCGATGTCCCGGTGCGAAGCCGGTGACGTCCGCTCCGAGTTGTTCGATCACCCCGGATCCCTCGTCGCCGGGAACGTACGGCAGCGCGCGGGGATACAGCCCGCGCCGAAAGTACGTGTCGATGTAGTTGATGCCGACTGCGTCGACACGGACCAGGAGTTGTCCGGGTCCTGGAGTCGGTACCGGAACGTCGACGACGTTCATGACCTCGGGTCCGCCGGTGTTGTCTATTCGAATGGCACGCATGAACACCGTTCTACACGGGCGTGTCGCACCCGATTGCACAGATCCGCTCGATGCACGGACGTCACTGAAGTTACCGATCAGTAACGACTGGACGGGTCGATGCGGGGATCGTGGACGACCTCGGTATCGTGTCGGCATGGCTACCGAAATCGACAGTGCGGGCATCGAGAAGAACGAGTCGAACGACGTTCCCAAGGGAACGCTCGTGGCAGTGAAGAGCTTCCTCGCCGACCACGGCAACGCTGCCAACGTGGTGATCCAGCCGGTCGGTCGGGCCGGGACTCGGCTCACCATGGTCGGTGCCGACGGCGTACTCGGGGACCAGGTGGTGGCGACGACCGCCATCGCCCGCGCGATCGTCGACGGTCTCGACCAGTTGACGGAGGCCGAGTGGGACCGCGAGCTGGTCAGTTCGGTCAATCCGGCACCCGGACACCACGAGAAGATGGCCGGGTGGGTAGCCAATCAGAAGAAGTTCCCGAAGGCGCGCAACCAGGCGATCGTCTGAGCGGAGAAAAGTCGCAAAACTTGTTCGATTCGGCGGGAACCAACTCGGTACCCGGTGCGTCGAAGTCAGTGGAGGGGCAGTCGGCCATCTGAGGGGGAGGTCGGCTGCCCCTCCACCCTGTTCGAAGCTCGACCGATCGTCACGAGCGAACTGCGACGTCCTCGGTGGTCTCCATCTTCTCGGTCGCCGCGGGTCCGCGAGTTCGGCAGGCGGCCCAGACGGCTGCGGTGGCGGCGGTACAGGCACCCGCACCGGCCACGTGGAAGGCGACGAGTACGGCTGGAACCCCGGTGAAGTACTGGACCAATCCGATCAGAGACTGTGCCAACACCAGAACGATCAGGACATTGAGTCGAATCGTGACCGTCTTGGGCGCGCGGACGGCATACAGGGCGAAGGCCAGTCCGACGAGCAGCGCCAGGTAGCCGACCAGGAACTGCGAGTGCGCGTGCACCAGCGTCACGATCTCGATACCGAGGCGCGGTACCGGTTCCTCGATGCTCTTGTCGCCTGCGTGCGGACCGGCTCCGGTCACCATGGTGCCCGCGATCAGCACACCCGCCAGAGCAATCCCGGACAGTCCCGTCAGCGCTCGCAGAGCACCGGGCACCGTCGGCACCGACTCCGATGCCGCATCGCTCTCACCCACCTTGGCGTACAGCAGCGTGGCCAGCCACACCATCGCCATCGAGACGACGAGGTGAACGGCGACCGTCCACCACAGCAGGCCGGTCAGCACGGTGAATCCACCGATCACGGCCTGCACGACGGTACCGAGTGGCATCAGCCACGCGAAGAACAGCACCTCCCGGCGACGCCGCGCCCTGGTGACGGCGATGACGACAGCGGCAGCGGCGAGAACGACCACGAACGTGAGCAGACGATTACCGAACTCGACAGCCTGATGCAGGATCGGCACCTCGGACACCCCGACGGGAGTGAAGCTGCCGGGGAAGCACTGCGGCCACGTGGGGCAACCGAGACCGGATCCGGTGACGCGAACGACCGCACCGGTGACCGCGATGCCACCCTGCGTCAGGATCGCGATGAATGCCAGCACCCGCTGTACTCGAAGCGAGGGCAAGGGCAGGAGATCGACGACGCGCAAGAACGCTCTGTACAGCACCCCACGATGGTAAACGCCGATCAACTACACAGCGTCGTTGGGTGGCGAGCGTCGGTCAGGTGAACTTGAACGTACGGACGGCGAGGGTGCCGCACACCGAAGCCCACACCAGCAGTACGACCGCGCCGAAGATGTCGAAGGACGAGGACACTCCTCTGCTCAGTGCCTCACCCAGCGCGCCGGAGGGGACGATGCGCGCGACGTTCTGCAGTCCCTGGGGGATCTGGTCGTCCACGAACACCGCGCTGCCGATGCCCAGCATCACGAACCAGGCGATATTCGCCAGCGCCAACACGATCTCGGCGCGCAGGGTGCCGCCGAGAAGCAATCCCATCGAGGCGAAGGTGACCGTTCCCAGTGCGATGATGACGGCCCCGAGCAGCAGACCGGTCACGCTCGGGCGCCATCCCAGAGCGACGCCGATCGACCCGAGCAGAACCGACTGGAGAATCACCACGATCACCACGGCGGCGGATTTGCCGCCGATGATGCCCCACCGCGGAAGTGGTGTCGCCCCGAGCCTCTTGAGAGCGCCGTAGCGTCGATCGAAGCCGACAGCGATCGCCTGGCCGGTGAACGCCGTCGACATGATGGCCACCATCATCACGGCCGGAACCACCCGAGCAACTCGGTCGACGCCGAGTTCACCGAAGGGCAGCAGGGTGAACCCGATCAGCAATGTGATCGGGATGAACATCGTCAGCAGCAACTGTTCACCGTTGCGCAGCAACAACTTCAGTTCGAGGCGGGTCTGCGCGAGCAGCATGCGCGCAGCCGACGCGGCCTGCGGGCGAGGCGTGAACAGACCTGTCTCGAATCGGTTGTCGGCGAGCCGGGCTTCTCTGCGCACGGTCACTTCCTCAATTCTCTGCCGGTCAGCTCGAGGAACACGTCCTCGAGTCGGCGCTGGTCGACCTGCAACTCGGTGGCCAACACGTCCTGCTGCGCACACCAGGACGTGACGATCACCAGAATCTGCGGCTCGATCACTCCGGAGACCACATAGGAGCCGGGCGTCGGTTCCGACGGTACGTAACCCGGGGGAAGAGCCGCGTCGAGCATGGACAGTTCGAGTCCCGGGGGTGCGGTGAAGCGCAGTTGACCCTCGGCACCCTGCTTGGTCAGCTCCGACGGTGTGCCCGAGGCGACGACGCGACCGTTGTCGATGATCGTCAGCCGGTCCGCGAGCTGCTCGGCCTCGTCCATCAGGTGCGTCGTGAGCAGTACCCCGACACCGTCGCGACGTAGTGCGTCGATCAGCTCCCACACCAGCAGGCGGGCCTGGGCGTCGAGCCCGGCGGTCGGTTCGTCGAGAAATACCAGTTCGGGCCTTCCGACAATGGCGCAGGCCAGGGCCAGCCGCTGCTGCTGCCCACCGGAGAGCCGCCGGTACGGGGTGCGGACGGCAGAGGTCAGGCCGAGGCAGTCGAGCAGCCATGCCGGGTCGAGTGGGTCGGCCGAGTACGAGGCGACGAGTCGGAGCATCTCGCCGGCCTTGGAACCGGGATACGCACCTCCGCCCTGGAGCATGACGCCGATACGTGGCCTCAGCTGCGCCGACTGTGCCACGGGATCGAGACCGAGGACTCGGACCGAGCCGCTGTCGGGTACGACGAACCCCTCACACATCTCGACGGTGGTGGTCTTTCCGGCACCGTTGGGGCCCAGCAGCGCGAGAACCTCGCCGGGGCCGATGTTCAGGCTCAGTCCGTCGACGGCACTGACACCGTCGTACGACTTGCGTACGTCGGTCAGCTGCACGACAGGTTGCGCCGCGTCGGACGTCCCGGAGATCACGAGGACTCAGCGTATTCGTCGGTGCTGCGGTCGCGTGCCGGTGGTCCGGTGCGGGTGGGCCACGGCATCCGATTTCGCGTGAGGAGGTACAGCGCTCCGATCGTCAGGATGGTCATGACTGCGGCCTGCACGATCTGGAACGGCTGGTACTCACTGCCGTTCGGCATGAGGATCACGCTCACCAACGACGAGAAGGCGATTGCCGGACGCCGGAACGAGGGAGTCGTGGCCCACGCTGCCAGTGGAATCACCGCCCACAGCAGGTACCAGGGTTGTACCACCGGGAACAACAGGACGACGGCCCCGAGTGCGACGCCGAGTGCGCCGACCGGATGCAGGCGGCCGCGTAGAACGGCGATCAGCATGCGGACGACGATGATTGCCGCGACGACGGCAGCGATGGGGCGAGTCAGACCCAACACAGCGGTTGTGTGGTCGCCGAGGCCGAGAAGCACGCCGACGAATCCGGTGCCCAGACCGAGGATCGTGGGAATCGACATCCAGCTGCGCACCACTCCCGCGGTACCCAGCGTGTTGATCCAGCCGAAGCCGAGCCCACTGCCCAGGCTCACCGCGACTTGGACCGCGACGGCGATCGAGCCGAGCAGGATTGCCGCGTACATCACGGATCTGAGGGTCCCGCCCCATCGCCTCGACAGTGCCATCCCCACGAAGCCGAGCGCGATGAGCGAGGGGATCTTGATCGTGGACGACAGTGCGATCAGGCCGACTCCGCCGACGAGGAACGCGATATCGGTGCTGCGTAGGGCACCCGAGTGCTCGACCGCGCGCAGCGCCAGTTCGGTGCCCGCCAGCATCAGCCCGATCATCAGGGCTTCGTTGTGGATACCGGCCACCAGATGGAACAGCAGCAACGGGTTCGCGGCACCGAGCCACAGTGCCGTTACCGACGCAACCCCGCAGCGTCGGGCGAGACGGGGCAGCGACCAGACGATCAGCGCCACGCCCGCCAGCGCAAGCAAGCGATGAAGAAAGATGCCCGCAACGATGTTCTCGCCGGTCAGGTAGGTGATTCCGCGCCCCATCCACAGGAACAGCGGACCGTAGGGTGCCGGGGTCTCGCGCCAGATGTTGGGAACCGTTCGGGTCAGTACGTTGTCGGCCCCGAGTGCATCGACCGGACCGATCTCGTAGGGGTCGAGTCCGCGTGCGGTGATCTCGCTCTGCGCGAGGTAGGAGTAGACGTCACGCGAAAACATCGGCGGTGCCACACTCAACGGCAAGATCCACAGCAGCAGCGTGCGGTCCATCTGGGAACGAGTGAGCCGACGCGGGGTGCTTCCCGATCGCGTGCGTCCCAGCGCGAACCGTCCCAACAGCAACCACGCAAGCACCACGATGACGGTTCCGGTCATCGTGACGGTCAGTGCGGAGGTCGCCATCCGGGACGGCAGGCTCAGGAATCGGACGCCTGCGATCGGGTTCTGTAGTACCGGCTGTGCGCCCGCGCCGAGGGCACCGATAGCCATCAGCAGCGCGCCCGCAGCACCGAATCGGCGGATGTTCCTGAGCTGGTTCGTCTCCGACGGATTCAGCCCCGGTGCCTCCGGCTCGTCTCCGTGCAGGGTGGCGACGCCGCCGCCCGGCGGACCGGCCTCGAGCCCGATGACTCGACGTACGGGGGTCACGACGAACCTGTGGACGAGCGCAGTGGACTTCGATGTGCCGGACCCCGGGCGAGACTCGGGACCGCTCGCGGAAGGTGAGCTCTCGAAACTGGGCTCACTGTCGGTCGATGGCACAGTGGGAGCGTAGCGGTGCACCCGCGCACGACCTCCACCGTGCTCGGTGAGCGACCCGCATAGGGCACCCTTGCTGGACCGGTTACCGCAATTCCGTCACACTGGTGTTGTGAAAACAACCGAGAGCTCGCTCGTGCGTCCGGAAAGTGTCGAGTCGTCGGCCGCCGGCGCAGGCGTTTCGTCGGTGCGACCCACGTCGGCCCCCGAGGGTCAGACGCGGAGCGCAGTGGTCACTCTGCTCCTCGAAGAGGGTCCCATCACCGCCTCCGACATCGGTACTCGACTGGGTTTGAGCGCGGCGGGTGTCCGACGTCACCTGGACGCACTCATCGACGCGGGCGAGGCCCGCATCACCACGCCCGCGGGTGCTCGGCAACGTGGCCGGGGCCGACCGGCCAAGCATTTCCAGCTCACCGCAGCCGGACGGAACCGCCTCGGCCACACCTACGACGATCTTGCCGGTGCCGCCATGCGGCAGCTACGCAAGATCGGTGGAGATGCGGCCATCGAGACCTTTGCTCGGCAACGCGTCAACACCATCGTGGCCGACGTGGAGCCGGCGACGGGATCCGATGCGCATGCCGTGGAGGACGCCGCCGACCGAATCGCCGACGCGTTCAGCGCGGCGGGCTTCTCCGCCACCACCCGTCAGGTGGGCAACGGTGTGCAGATCTGTCAGCACCATTGCCCGGTGTCGCACGTCGCCTCCGAGTTTCCGGAGCTGTGCGAGGCGGAGCAGACCGCCTTCGCCGAGATCCTCGGCACGCACGTGCAGCGTTTGGCGACCATCGCGAACGGTAATTGCGCATGCACGACGCACGTACCGCTGTCACCGACTCGGTACTCGAAGACCGATAGTTCCGACAAGAAGACTCCCGACGCGCAGCCCCGCGTCGGAGAACGCCCACGCCTCCGGAAGGAGCCCGCATGACCGTCACACCAGACCAGGTGACACCCACCGCGCCGCTGACCCAGGACGAGACCATCGCCTCGCTCGGCACCTACGGATACGGCTGGGCCGACTCGGACGTAGCCGGTGAAAGCGCCAAGCGCGGTCTCTCCGAGGCCGTCGTCCGCGACATCTCGCAGAAGAAGAGCGAGCCCGAGTGGATGCTCGAGGCGCGCCTCAAAGCGCTCAAGACGTTCGAGCGCAAGCCGATGCCGAACTGGGGATCGAACCTCGACGGCATCGATTTCGACAACATCAAGTACTTCGTGCGGTCCAGCGAGAAGCAGGCTGCAACGTGGGAAGACCTGCCGGAGGACATCAAGAACACGTACGACAAGCTCGGCATCCCCGAGGCGGAGAAGCAGCGCCTCGTCTCCGGTGTCGCCGCGCAGTACGAGTCCGAGGTCGTCTACCACTCGATCCGTGAGGATCTCGAGGCTCAGGGAGTGTTGTTCCTCGACACCGACACCGCCCTCAAGGAGCAGCCGGAGCTGTTCCGCGAGTACTTCGGCACCGTCATTCCGGCAGGTGACAACAAGTTCTCCGCCCTGAACACCGCGGTGTGGTCCGGTGGATCCTTCATCTACATCCCGCCGGGCGTCCACGTGGACATCCCGCTGCAGGCCTACTTCCGGATCAACACCGAGAACATGGGTCAGTTCGAGCGGACGCTGATCATCGTCGACGAGGGTGCCTACGTGCACTACGTCGAGGGCTGCACCGCGCCGATCTACAAGTCGGATTCGCTGCACTCCGCCGTGGTGGAGATCATCGTCAAGAAGGGTGGTCGCTGCCGCTACACGACCATCCAGAACTGGTCGAACAACGTCTACAACCTCGTCACCAAGCGCGCCAAGGCCGAGGCAGGCGCAACGATGGAGTGGGTCGACGGCAACATCGGCTCCAAGGTCACCATGAAGTACCCGGCCGTCTGGATGACCGGCGAGTACGCCAAGGGCGAGGTTCTCTCGGTCGCGTTCGCAGGCCCGGACCAGCACCAGGACACCGGCTCGAAGATGTTGCACCTGGCCCCGCACACGTCGTCGAACATCGTCAGCAAGTCCGTCGCTCGCGGCGGTGGCCGGACGTCGTACCGCGGTCTGATCCAGATCAACAAGGGTGCACACGGTTCGCGCTCGACGGTGAAGTGCGATGCGTTGCTCGTCGACACGATCAGTCGTTCCGACACGTACCCGTACGTCGACATCCGCGAGGACGACGTGTCCATGGGCCACGAGGCCACCGTCTCGAAGGTCAGCGACGATCAGTTGTTCTACCTGATGAGCCGCGGCATGACCGAGGACGAGGCCATGGCGATGGTCGTGCGCGGCTTCGTCGAGCCGATCGCTCGCGAACTGCCGATGGAATACGCGCTCGAGCTCAACCGGCTCATCGAGCTGCAGATGGAAGGGTCGGTCGGATAAGTGAACAACCCCCTCACCGGAGTGATGGGTGCCGTGGCATCCGAAAACCCCGAGTCGGCCAAGGAAGACAAGTCGAAGCTGGTCGAGAACAAGGGCGCTCAGTTCACGTCCTACGACGTGAATGCGTTCGAGATCCCGTCCGGTCGTGACGAGCTGTGGCGTTTCACGCCGCTGCGTCGGCTGCGCGGCTTGCACGACGGTTCCGCTGTCGCCGACGGGGCCGCTCAGGTCACCGTCGGTGCCGCGGAATCGGTGGTCGTGGAGACCGTCGGCCGCGACGACGAGCGACTGGGCAAGGCCGGCGTTCCGGCCGATCGTATTGCCGCTCAGGCATTCTCGGCGTTCACCGAGGCCACGATCGTCTCCGTGCCGAACGAAGTGGAGGTGGCCGATCCGATCGAGATCACCGTCGACGGTCCCGGTGTCGACCACGTCGCCTACGGCCATGTGCAGATCCGACTCGGTACGTTCGCTCGTGCCACCGTCGTGATCGATCAGCGGGGTAGTGGCACGTACGCCGAGAACGTCGAGTTCGTTCTCGGCGACAGCTCGCAGCTGCACGTCGTGCTGATTCAGGACTGGCAGGCCGACGCCGTGCACGTCGCGGCACACCACGCGATGCTCGGACGCGACGCCGTGTTGCGGCACTTCAACGTCAGTCTCGGCGGCGATCTGGTTCGCATCAGCCCGACCGTGCGCTACAGCGCACCCGGTGGCGACGCGAACCTGCTCGGTGTGTACTTCGCCGACGCAGGCCAGCATCTCGAGCAGCGTCTGCTCGTCGACCATTCGGCTCCGCACTGCAAGTCCAACGTGATGTACAAGGGCGCGCTGCAGGGCGAAACCGGACCCGGGACCGTCGACGCGCACACCGTCTGGATCGGCGACGTTCTCATCCGCGCCGAAGCCGAGGGAACCGAGACCTACGAGCTCAACCGGAACTTGGTTCTCACCGACGGCGCTCGCGCCGACTCGGTACCCAACCTCGAGATCGAGACCGGGGAGATCGTCGGGGCAGGCCACGCCAGTGCCACCGGCCGTTTCGACGACGAGCAGCTGTTCTATCTCCGCGCTCGTGGCATCTCCGAGGAGGTTGCTCGCCGACTCGTCGTCCGCGGCTTCTTCCACGAGATCATCGACAAGATTCCGGTCCCCGCCGTGCGCGAACGTCTGGACGCTGCCATCGAGACCGAACTCGCCGTCGTCGGCGCGTAGGTCTCACCCGAAACTTTCTCGACTGCACAAAGGAATTTGAAGATGTCCACACTCGAAATCCGCGATCTGCACGTCAGCGTCGCCAACTCCGATTCGACCGCGGAGCCCATCAACATTCTCAAGGGTGTCGACCTCACCGTGAAGTCCGGTGAGACGCACGCGATCATGGGGCCCAACGGTTCCGGCAAGTCCACGCTGTCCTACGCCATCGCAGGCCACCCCAAGTACGCGGTGACCTCCGGCACCATCACCCTCGACGGTGAAGACGTGCTCGAGATGAGCGTCGACGAGCGCGCCCGCGCCGGCCTCTTCCTGGCAATGCAGTACCCGGTGGAGGTGCCCGGCGTCTCGATGTCGAACTTCCTCCGTACCGCCGCCACCGCTGTGCGCGGTGAGGCCCCCAAGCTTCGGCACTGGGTCAAGGAAGCCAAGACCGCCATGAGCGAACTCGAGATCGAGGCCAACTTCCTCGAGCGCAACGTCAACGAAGGCTTCTCCGGCGGCGAGAAGAAGCGTCACGAGATTCTCCAGCTAGGACTGCTCAAGCCGAAGATCGCCATCCTCGACGAGACCGACTCCGGCCTCGACGTCGATGCCCTGCGAGTGGTGTCCGAAGGCGTCAACAAGTACAAGGAGCGCGAAGACGGCGGTGTTCTGCTGATCACGCACTACACCCGCATCCTGCGCTACATCAAACCCGATTTTGTGCACGTCTTCGTCAACGGCGAAATCGTGAAGTCCGGCGGAGCAGAGCTGGCCGACGAGCTCGAGGCCAACGGGTACGCCGGCTACTCCCAGGCCGCGACCACCGGAGCATGAGTATGGCTGCACCGGCAGCTATGGCGGTGGCGGCATCGTTCGATGTCGCCACGGTTCGCCGCGATTTCCCCATCCTCTCGCGCACCGTCCGTGACGGAAAGCCGTTGGTGTACCTCGATTCCGGTGCCACCTCGCAGCGGCCCGTGCAGGTACTCGACGCCGAGCGTGAGTTTCTCACCACCTGCAATGCCGCAGTGCACCGCGGGGCGCATCAGTTGGCCGAAGAGGCCACCGACGCCTACGAGGGAGCCAGGGCGGCCATCGCGTCGTTCGTCGGGGCCGACGTCGACGAGATCGTGTTCACCAAGAACGCGACCGAGTCGCTCAACCTCGTGACGTACGTGCTTGCCGATCAGCGCTTCGACCGCCATCTCGGTCCCGGTGACGAGATCGTTGTCACCGAACTCGAGCATCACGCCAATCTCGTTCCGTGGCAGGAGCTGGCAGCTCGAACCGGTGCCACGCTGCGCTGGTACGGCGTCACCGACGACGGTCGAATCGATCTCGACTCGCTCGAATTGTCTTCGGCCGTCAAGGTTCTCGCGTTCACGCATCAGTCCAACGTGACCGGCGCGGTCGCTCCGGTCGAGGAATTGGTGCGTCGGGCCAGGGCCGTCGGTGCGCTCGTCGTCCTCGACGCATGCCAGTCGGTGCCGCACATGAAGGTCGATTTCCACGCGCTCGATGTCGACTACGCGGCGTTCTCCGGTCACAAGATGCTCGGTCCCTCGGGAGTGGGCGTGCTGTACGGCAAGGCTGCACTCCTCGCGGCGATGCCTCCGTTCATCACCGGCGGTTCGATGATCGAGACCGTCACCATGGAGAAGACGACGTTCGCCGCGCCTCCGCAACGCTTCGAGGCCGGTGTTCCGATGACCTCGCAGGTCGTCGGACTCGGCGCAGCCGTGCGGTATCTGGAGAACATCGGTATCGATGTCATCGCCGAGCACGAGAAGACCTTGGTTGCAGCGACTCTGGCCGAGTTCGCGAAGATCGAGGGTGTTCGTGTGATCGGCCCGACCGAGAACGTCGACCGCGGTTCGGCAGTGTCGTTCGTGGTGGACGGTATTCACGCCCACGACCTCGGACAGATTCTCGACGATGAGGGCGTCGCCATCCGCGTCGGGCATCACTGCGCGTGGCCCCTGCATCGTCGGTTCGGTGTGGCTGCGACTGCGCGCGCCTCGTTCGCGCTGTACAACACGGTCGAGGAAGTGCGGATTCTCGCACAGGCTATTCGCCGCGCACAGTCATTCTTCGGCACCACCGACAACGCCGGGGGAGGTCGGCAGTAGATGCGCATGGAGCAGATGTATCAGGAAGTGATCCTCGATCACTACAAGCACCCGCACGGCCGTGGACTGCGCGAGCCCTTCGGCGCGGAGGTACACCATGTCAACCCCACCTGCGGCGACGAGGTGACTCTGCGGGTCCAGATCGAGAACGGCACCGTCGCGGACGTCTCGTACGACGGCCAGGGCTGCTCGATCAGTCAGGCCGCGACGTCGGTGCTCACCGATCAGGTCGTCGGCCTGAGCGTGGCCGATGCGCTGACGACGGTCGACGCGTTCAGCGCGATGGTGGGCAGCAGAGGTACCGTCGAGGGTGACGAGGACGTCATCGGTGATGGAATCGCGTTCGCCGGTGTGGCCAAGTACCCGGCCCGTGTGAAGTGCGCTCTGCTGGGGTGGATGGCTTTCAAGGACGCGGTTGTTCAAGTAGTGGACGCAGATTCGACAGCTACGACGGGCGGGACCGCCCAGTCGGCACTTTCCGGAGGACAGCAATCATGACCGAAGCAACAGAGACGACACCAGCGGTGACCACCACTCCGGTGGAACTGACCGCCGACGAGATCAAGGTGCTCGAGGACCTCGAAGAAGCGATGCGCGACGTCGTCGACCCCGAGCTCGGTATCAATGTCGTCGACCTGGGGTTGGTGTACGACATCAAGATCGACGCCGACGACATCGTGACGGTCGACATGACACTCACCTCGGCGGCATGCCCGTTGACCGATGTCATCGAGGATCAGGCCCGCGGCGCGCTGGTGCGCAGTGGACTGGCCGCCGACCTCAAGATCAACTGGGTCTGGATGCCGCCGTGGGGCCCGGACAAGATCACCGACGACGGTCGCGAGCAGCTCAGGGCGCTCGGCTTCACCGTCTGACGTACGGACGAGTCGGCCCCTCACGCACCTTTGGCTTCGTCGGCTTTGGAGTCGGCGGACTTGGTGGGGGTCGACTTCTTGGCCGCGGCTTTCTTGGCCGGGGCCTTCTTCGCTGCTGCTTTCTTGGCCGGTGTCTTCTTCGCCGGAGCCGATGAGGCGGATCCCGACTTCGCGTTCTTGCCTGCTGCCTCGACGCTGCGCTGCAAGGCCGCCACGAGATCGACCACCTCGGCATCCTCACCGTCGTCGTCTTTCTCGCTCTCGGTGTGGATGACCTTCTCGCCGCCGTTGGCGAGCGTCTCGTCGATCAGCTTGCGGAGCTCGGTCTGGTAATCGTCGGTGTACTCGGTGGGATCGAATTCCGAGGACATGCTTTCCACCAGCGACGTCGCCATCTTCACTTCCTGCGGGCGTGCGGACGGCGCGTCCTGGAGCGAAGGAAATTCAGCGGCTCTGACTTCGTCCGGCCACAGCAGTGTCTGGATCACCAACACGTCGTCGCGCACGCGCAGCGCGGCCAGACGGGTCTTCTGTCGCAGGGTGAAGTGCACCAGCGCGGTGCGCTCGGTTTCTTCGAGCGTTTCGCGCAACAGGACATAGGCCTTCGGTGACGCGGAGTCCGGTTCGAGGAAGTAGCTCTTGTCGTAGAGGATCGGATCGATCTGCTCGGTGGGCACGAATTCGAGAACCGGAATTTCGTGCTTCTCCGCCGCAGGGAGCTTGTCGAAATCGTCGTCGGTGAGAATGACGCGTTCGCCGTCGGGGGAGTCGTATGCCTTGTCGATATCGGCGAACTGCACCGACTTGCCGCATTCCTGACAGATCCGGTCGTACTTGATTCGACCGCCGTCCTTCGCGTGCACCTGATGGAACCGAATGTCGTGCTGCTCGGTGGCCGAGTAGACCTTCACCGGAACATTGACCAGTCCGAAGGCGATCGAGCCTTTCCAAATGCTGCGCATCTGTCCATGATCGCCGACCGGGCGCCCGCGTGTCGACCGTTGGCGAGAAAACTCAGCCGCGGCCAGGAGTGCGCATGATCGTGCGTGCTATCGCGAGCCGTGCGGACGCCGGAAGAGTAGGAAACATTTTCAGCATCGCGGTCATCGTCCCGGGGGCGTCGTCGTGGCCGGACAGGTACGAGCGCTGCAGTTCGACCGGGAGCGAGAAGAAGCTGGAGAAGAACTGGGGGACCATTTCGGGTTCGAGAGCCAGTGCCGTGCGCAGGCCGAGGTTGCGAAGCTTCTGGACCGTCCAGACGTGCACCGGACGGTTCGGGCGCGTTCGACCGCGACCTCGGAATCTCTCGACGAGGTGATCCGCCGATGCCAGCGACGCTGCGACGCTGTACCCCGTGGCGGGATGCATCAGATTCGATCGAGACCCGAACAGCACCGGACCGCCTCGCCCGGTGTGCAGCCGCGACCGGGGCGGTGGTTCGACCGAGAAGCGCACTCGTTCGACATCCTCGTGGCCGGTCGGTTCCAGGTTCCGGCGGGTGAGACGGTGCTGCAGCCGTGATCGAAGCACGGCGAGTTCCAGCGGTGGTCGCCCGACCAGACAGGTCTCTTCGAGCAGAACCCGATCCGCGTCCAGCGCCACGGCGTACAGGAAACTCGGGGCTTCACCGGGCCGAGCGCCGTTGTCGGTCCGCCAGTCCATGAACCAGGCGTCGGATCCTTCGAGGATCGGCTCGGCGCGGTGCCGTTCGACGACGATTCCGTATGCCGTCTGCTGCGCCAGGTCGTGCGAATCGAGCGTGCCGCGGGCGTCGACGACGTGACGAGCATCGACGATGCTGCCGTCGGCGGTCGTCACCCGGGAACCGGTGACGTCCACGGCCGTCCCGGCCAGCACTCGCACGCGGTCGAGGGACAAGGTTGCTTGCAGTGCAGGTGTGTTCAGTACGCAGTACGTCCGGTCGATGATCCGATGGTGATCGGTCCACACCGCCGGCTTCGGCGCAGTCGAGGCGACAGCGGTCTCGGGCAACCACGACGGCAACTCGTCGGCCCAGGCGGAGTACGTCGGTGTCCATGTTCGCGACGGGTGTGGATCGACGGCAAGCACATCGAGTCCGGCCTCGGCACATCGATGCGCGACCGACCGCCCCGCGGGACCGAGTCCGACCACCACGACGTCGGCCGAGAAGTGGTTCACATTCCGCCGGTGGCGAGCAAACCACCGTCCACGCGCACGGTCTCCCCGGTGATCCAGGAAGACGCGTCCGACACCAGGAAGGCCACCAGGGCCGCTACGTCCTCGGGGTTTCCCAGGCGCTTCATCGGGTAGCCGGCCGCTGCCGCGTCTTCTCCGTTGGCGACGAGAGCCTCGGCGAACTTCGTCTTCACCACCCCCGGTGCCACGGCGTTGACGCGAATCTTCGGACCGAGCTGCCAGGCGAGCTCTTCGGTGAGGCGGATCAGAGCGGCTTTGGATGCGCCGTACGCGGCGATCACGCCGGTGGAGCGGATGCCGGCCACGCTGGCGATGTTGACGATCGCGCCGCCGTGCTCGCCCATCCAGGCATGGAATGACTGCTGGACGAAGCCGAGAGTGCCCACCACGTTCGTGTCGAAGATCTTGCTCACGCCCGTCAGGTCGGCATCCATCAGCGAGCCGTACACGGGATTGATGCCGGTGTTGTTGACCAGGATGTCCAGTGAACCGAAAGTCTCCACGGTGCTCGCCACTGCGCTGCGTCGGTGCTCGGGGTCGCCCGCATTGCCGTCGATCGCCAGTACGGAATCGCCGAGTTCTGCTGCTGCCGCAACGAGCGGTTCGCGCTTGCGTGCGGTGATGGCGACGTTCGCGCCGCGAGCGAGCAGTTCCGCGGCGATGGCCTTGCCGATCCCTCGGCTGCCGCCGGTGACGAGTGCGGTGCGCCCGACGAGGTCGGGGATCGGCGCGCTGGAAGGGCTGACTGTTGGGGAGGCGTCGGTCATCGATCAGACGTTACCGGTGTCACCGTCGTTCCTGGGTGAGGGCACGTGAATGCTGAGCTAAAATGGGGGTTTGTTGTGCCGTTCGGCGGCATAGTTCGCCCGTCGGTCGACGGGCAACGATCTTGTTCGGCAATCGCTAGGAGCTCACGCGTGATCACCGCCACCGACCTGGAAGTTCGTGCCGGTGTGCGGACCCTTCTGTCCACCGAGGGGCCCGCGCTCCGCGTACAGGCAGGCGACCGCATCGGGTTGGTGGGCCGTAACGGTGCGGGCAAGACCACCACTCTGCGCATCCTGGCCGGTGAGGGCGAGCCCTATGCGGGCGAGGTCGTGCGTACCGGAGAGCTCGGCTACCTTCCGCAGGATCCGAAAGAAGGCGACCTCGACGTGCTGGCCAAGGACCGAGTGCTCTCGGCCCGGGGCCTTGACACTCTTCTGCACAGTATGGAGAAGCAGCAGGCCCTGATGGCCGAAGTGGCCGACGAGGCGCTGCTCGACAAGGCCGTCCGCAAATACGGCGAACTCGAAGAGCGTTTCGCCTCGCTCGGCGGCTACGAAGCCGAGAGTGAAGCAGCCCGCATCTGCAACAGCCTCGGTTTGGCCGACCGCATCCTCGGCCAACCGCTGCGGACCCTCTCCGGTGGTCAGCGCCGACGCGTCGAACTGGCTCGAATCCTGTTCGCCGCGTCCGACGGCAGTGGCGGACGCTCGAACACCACATTGCTGCTCGACGAGCCCACCAACCACCTCGATGCCGATTCCATCACCTGGTTGCGCGGATTCCTGCAGAGCCACGAGGGCGGACTCATCGTGATCAGTCACGATGTCGAACTGCTCGGAGACGTGGTGAACAGGGTGTGGTTCCTGGACGCCGTGCGCGGTGAAGCCGACATCTACAACATGAACTGGAAGAAATACCTGGACGCACGCGCCACGGACGAGCAGCGTCGCCGCCGTGAGCGCGCCAACGCGGAGAAGAAGGCCGGGGCACTGCGCGTGCAGGCCGCCAAGATGGGGGCCAAGGCAACCAAAGCCGTTGCAGCACAGAACATGGCGAAGCGCGCGGACAAGCTGCTCGCCAACCTCGACGCCGAACGTGTGTCCGACAAGGTGGCGCACATTCGTTTCCCCGAGCCCGCACCGTGCGGCAAGACGCCGCTGATGGCGAAGAACCTGACCAAGATGTACGGATCCCTGGAAATCTTCGCCGGCGTCGACCTCGCCATCGACCGGGGCAGCCGTGTCGTGGTGCTCGGGCTCAACGGTGCAGGCAAGACGACGCTGCTGCGGATCCTCGCCGGAACCGAGAAGGCCGACACCGGCGAGATCGAACCCGGTCACGGCATGCGCGTCGGATACTTCGCACAGGAGCACGACACCCTCGACGACATGGCGTCGGTGTGGGAGAACATCCGGCATGCGGCACCCGACACCGGCGAGCAGGAACTGAGGTCGCTGCTCGGAGCGTTCATGTTCACCGGACCCCAGCTCGACCAGCCTGCAGGAACATTGTCCGGTGGTGAGAAGACCCGCCTGGCACTCGCCGGGTTGGTCTCCTCTGCGGCAAACGTGCTGCTGCTCGACGAACCGACGAACAACCTCGACCCGATCTCCCGTGAGCAGGTCCTCGACGCGCTCCGCAGCTACAAGGGTGCCGTCGTACTGGTGACCCACGATCCCGGTGCCGCCGAGGCGCTCTCACCCGAACGAGTGATTCTGCTCCCCGACGGCACCGAGGACCACTGGTCGCAGGAATACCTCGAACTGATCCAGCTCGCCTAGACGGGCGGGGTCAGTCCTGCCGCCGGACGGATTCCTCGACCAGATCCAGGATCGCTGCGAGGTTGGACCTGCCGTGGCCGGACGCGATGCGGGCCACCAGTCCGTCCAGCACGAGGTCGAGGTAGTCGGCGAGGACGTCGTTGGGTACGTCGTCGCGCAGTCTTCCTGCGGTCTTCTGACGCTCGAGTCGCCCGAGTGTCGCGTCGGTCAGCTCTGCAGACCGTTCGGCCCAGCTGGTTCGGAAGTCCGCGTCCGTGCGCAATCGTCGGGTGATCTCGAGCCGCGTTCCGAGCCACTCGAATTGTTCGGGTTGCGCCAGCATGTCTCGCATCACCTGCACCAGACCCTGGGTGGCCGCAACCTCGGCCATCCGTCGAGCATCTTCCTGAGCCAGCGCGAGGAAGAGTCCGTCCTTGTCCTTGAAGTGGTGGAAGATGGCTCCGCGCGACAGGCCGGTGGCCTCTTCGAGACGCCGAACTGTCGCGCCCTCGTAACCGAACTCGCCGAAGCACTTACGCGCGCCGTCGAGAATTTCGCTTCGACGGGCGGCCAGGTGGTCTTCGCTGACCTTGGGCACGTGTGGGTTTCCTACTTTCGATGAGGGCCTCGACCGATACGGCGATGGGCCCGGAAACACGTTGTCGGTTCCGGGCCCATCGCCGTTCGAGGCATACGTCAGACGACGCGCACTCAGCCTCTGATCATGTTGCGCAGCACGTACTGCAGGATGCCGCCGTTGCGGTAGTAGTCCGCTTCACCCGGGGTGTCGATGCGAACCACGGCCTCGAATTCGACCTTGGAGCCGTCTTCCTTGGTGGCGATGACGGTCATCGTCTTCGGGGTGGTGCCCTCGTTCAGCTTCGCGACTCCGACGATGTCGAAGGTCTCGGTGCCGTCCAGCTTGAGCGACGACGCGCTCTCACCGGCCGGGAACTGCAGGGGAACGACGCCCATGCCGATGAGGTTGGAACGGTGGATGCGCTCGAACGACTCGGTGATGACGGCCTTGACTCCGAGGAGCGAGGTGCCCTTGGCCGCCCAGTCGCGCGAGGAGCCGCTGCCGTACTCCTTGCCGCCCAGCACGACCAGTGGGATGCCGGCCTTCTGGTAGTTCTGCGACGCGTCGTAGATGAAGGACTGCGGTCCACCGTCCTGCGTGAAGTCACGGGTGTAGCCGCCCGAGACGTCGTCGAGGAGCTGGTTCTTGAGGCGAATGTTCGCGAACGTTCCGCGAATCATGACCTCGTGGTTTCCGCGACGCGAACCGAGCGAGTTGTAGTCCTTGCGCTCGACACCGTGCGAATCCAGGTACTGCGCGGCAGGCGTACCTGCCTTGATGGGTCCTGCCGGGCTGATGTGGTCGGTGGTGACCGAATCGCCGAGCAGAGCCAACACGCGTGCACCTGTGATGTCCTCGACGGGAGCCGGGTCCATCGTCATGCCGTCGAAGTACGGAGGCTTACGCACGTAGGTGGACTTGGGATCCCACTCGAACGTGTCGCCCTCGGGGGTCGACAGGTTCTGCCACCGGCTGTCACCGGCGAAGATGGTCTCGTAGGACTTGCTGAACATGTCCCGGCTGATCGAGGACTGGATGGTCGATTCGATCTCCTCGGCGGACGGCCAGATGTCCTCGAGGTACACGGGGTTGCCCTCGTGATCCTCGCCGAGAGCGTCGGTCTCGAAATCGAAGTCCATCGTGCCCGCCAGGCCGTAGGCGATGACCAGCGGCGGCGAAGCCAAGTAGTTCATCTTCACGTCGGGGGAGATGCGGCCTTCGAAGTTGCGGTTGCCCGACAGCACTGCGGTGACCGAGAGGTCGTTGTCGTTGATCGCCTTCGAGATCGGCTCGAGCAGCGGACCGGTGTTACCGATACACGTGGTGCAGCCGTAACCACCGAGGTAGTAGCCGAGCTTCTCGAGGTACGGCCACAGGCCGGCCTTCTCGTAGTAGTCGGTGACGACCTGCGAGCCGGGTGCCATGTTGGTCTTGACCCAGGGCTTGGTGGACAGCCCCTTCTCCACGGCGTTGCGGGCGAGCAAAGCTGCGCCGAGCATGACCGACGGGTTCGAGGTGTTGGTGCAGGAGGTGATTCCCGCAACCACGACGGCGCCGTGATCGAGCACGAACTCGCCTGCCTCGTCGGTGGTGACGCGGACCGGCTTGCTCGGACGACCCTCGGAACCGTATGCGGCAGAACGCACGTCGACCGAGTCTTCTTCGGCGAAGCTCAGCGAAGCGGGGTCGCTGGCCGGGAACGATTCGTCGAGGGCCTCGTCGAGCTTGCTGTCACCCTCGTGCTTCGGGTGGTTCTCCTCGACGTAGTTGTGGATGTCCTTGCGGAACGCAACCTTGGACTCGGACAACAGGATTCGGTCCTGCGGACGCTTCGGACCTGCGATGGACGGAACGACCGAGTTGAGGTCGAGCTCGATGTACTCGGAGTACACGGCCTCGTTCTTCGGGTCGTGCCACATGCCCTGTTCCTTGGCGTACGCCTCGACGAGCGCGAGCTGCTCGTCGCTGCGGCCGGTGAGGCGCAGGTAGTTGATGGTTTCCTCGTCGATCGGGAAGATCGCTGCGGTGGAACCGAACTCGGGGCTCATGTTGCCCAGGGTGGCGCGGTTCGCGAGCGGAACCTCGGCCACACCCTCGCCGTAGAATTCGACGAACTTGCCGACGACGCCGTGCTTGCGCAGCATCTCGGTTGCGGTCAGCACCACGTCGGTCGCGGTGACGCCGGGCTGGATCTCACCGGAGAGCTTGAAACCGACGACACGGGGGATGAGCATCGAGACGGGCTGTCCGAGCATGGCCGCCTCTGCTTCGATGCCGCCGACGCCCCAGCCCAACACACCGAGGCCGTTGACCATCGTGGTGTGCGAGTCGGTGCCGACGCAGGTGTCGGGGTAGGCCTGGCCCTTGCGGGTCATGATCGTCGGTGCGAGGTACTCGATGTTGACCTGGTGCACGATGCCCATGCCCGGGGGGACGACCTTGAAGTCGTCGAACGCGCCCTGTCCCCAACGCAGGAACTGGTAGCGCTCACCGTTGCGCTCGTACTCGAGGTCGACGTTGCGCTCGAGAGCGTCGGCGCGGCCGAACACGTCGAGGATGACCGAGTGGTCGATGACCATGTCGGCGGGGGAGAGGGGGTTGACCTTGTTGGGGTCGCCGCCCAGGGTGGTGACCGCTTCGCGCATCGTGGCGAGGTCGACGATGCACGGAACGCCGGTGAAGTCCTGCATGATGACGCGGGCGGGGGTGAACTGGATTTCGAAGCTCGGCTCCGCGGACGGATCCCACGAAGCGATCGAACGAATGTGGTCGGCGGTGATATTGGCACCGTCCTCGGTGCGAAGGAGGTTCTCCGCGAGGACCTTCAGCGCGTAGGGCAACTTCTCGGCACCGGGCAAGGCCGACAGACGGAAGATCTCGTACGAGTTCTCTCCGACTTCGAGGGTGCCCTTTGCACCGAATGAATCATTACTTGCGGTCACTTCAGCTCCACTCGTCTATGAGGCACACCGCCGACGGGGCTGTGTCGACGGTTGAAGCGAGGCGCTGACTGCGGGCCTCGGCCTCGAATCTCGGTAGTGAGAATTCGAGGCGGACGCACGGTCAGTGTCTCGATGGAAGTCTAACAGTACGCTTGTCCTGTGAAAACCTGCGGTCGGGTTCTCGGTGGGTGTCGAGAGACCGATCCACACGACGATCCTCACGTAGTGCTCCCGGCTGCGCAATGAAGGGCGTCCTCAGTAGTCACGCCGGACCTGCGGGCCTACCAGGTACGGACGAGGCGGTGACGTAGGGTTCGACCCGACTGGTTCCTACCGACTGGACGAGAGATGCCTGAGCCGATTCACGCCGTTTCCCCACTTGCCACCGACATACCGGCAGGTCTGGACGTCGACAGCATCGTCGCCACGGTCCGCGAGTCCGGCGTCAGTGCCCCCGCAGGCGAGGAGGCCGGGTTGTCCGCTGCCGTCGCGCGCGCCGAGGACAACGGTATCGATCTGAGCATCGTGATCGTGCCGACCGAACCTCGCCACGACTCGCAACTTCGAGATCTCGCCACCGCTGTCGGAGCACGGGAGGGCGGCACGGTTCTCGTGCTCAGCCCCGGCCAGGTGGGTACGTTCAGCGACTCGATCAGTCGGGTGACCCTCGAAGCAGGCCAGGACCGTACCTACACCGGCAACCACGTCGTCGCGGCCGACAACTTCGTCGACACCCTCGTCGAGGATCAGACACCGTGGGGTCTGCTCACGGGCGGCCTGGTCGTCGTGGTCGCCGCGGTTGCAACCTTGACCGCTGTCGTCAAGGTCCGCAGATATCGCTCTCGTGCGGAGTCGAACGATCACCCGCGTAGCGAGTCCGTCGCCGACTGAGCGCGCTCGTCCGAGTGTCGTTCGACCGACCGACGCCCACACCGTTCGACCCGGTCCCGATCGTGACCGTGAGGTCGTCCGAAAAAGTCGGAAGAATTGTTTTCTGCAAACCCCGAGTTCACGGCGTTGTGCCTGGTGGAATTACCGATGTGTCATTTGTGACTGGAGTTTCTTTAGGGTGCGAAGTGTCGTACGGTGCCATTGGCACTGCTGGGGAAGGAGTGTCGCAGAAGGCGGTTGTCATCCGTGGGGAACTCGGGAGGCCACTGCTTCGGGTGTGACTGACGTGGTTCGCACCTGTCGTATCGCTGCGCGTTTCTTTCCCGCCCGGCGAGAACGCTCACCGTCACCTGCGATCGGGGTGGAGGACGGAGAGCACCTCGACGGCACGACGGTTCGACGCGAACCCGAGTGACTGCCGGACCCGAGGGAGACATTTGTGAGCCGACGTCAAGTCCGCGGAACTCACCGCCGTGCACTCGTCCGCACCCGATTCGTGCTGGTAGGCGCAAGCCTCGTTCTCGCGTTGACGGCTACCCTTCCCGGGGTTGCCGCCGCGGTACCACCGCCACCGCCCAACCCCTCGGACACCGACCTCGCCGCCGCGGGCAGCGCCGTCGATTCGAGCCTGGGCCAGGTAGGCCAGCTGATCGACGCGATCGCGTCGGCCAATCAGCAGCTGGCCCAACTCGACGACGAGGTCGCGTCGAAGCGAGAAGGCGTCAACAAGGCCCTGGTCGATCTGCAGAATGCACGTGACGCGGCCGATGTCGCTGCGGCAGTCGTCAGCGCTGCGCAACAGGCTCTCGCCGATGCCGGCACCCAGATCCAGGCAGCCCAAGCCAAGTTCGACGAGTTCGCCAAGTCGAGCTACACACAGGGCTCTGGCGTTGCCTCGATGGCGTCGTTCCTCGGCTCCAGCGGACCGGACGACGTCCTGGACCGCGCCCAGGTCCTGAAGGTTCTCTCCAACAGTCAGAACGCAGTACTCGACGGCCTGCAGCGGGCCCGTACCGAGCAGGCGAACCGCGATTCGGCGGCGCGTGAGTCCAAGCAGCAGGCCGACGCGGCCGCCTCGGAAGCCGAGACCAAGAAGGCGGAGGCCGAGCAGGCGATCGCCGAGGCGCAGGCGGCGCTGCAGGCAGAGGCCGACCGGAAGGCCACGATCGAGTCACAGCGTGACTCGGCGCAGACCGAACTCGATGCCGCCCGCAGCAACGTCGCCGGTCTGCAGGACCAGCGTGCCGCGTACGGCAACTGGGAGGCGCAGAAAGCGGCCGAGGATGCGGCCGTTGCCGCCGCCACGGCCGCAGCGAAGGAAGCTGCCGTGCAGGCAGCTGCGCGAGTGTCGGCCAATTTGGCGGCGCAACAACGCGCGGCGGCCATCGCCGAGGGCCAGCGTTCGCACGTGGACGTGGACGACGATTCGAGCGCATCGACCGACTCGGACAGCTCTACCGCGACCACCCCCACCACGCCGAAGACACCTGCCACGCCCACCACCCCGAAGACGCCCACCAAACCGAAGACGTCCACGACTCCGTCGGTCACCGGGAGCGCAGCCGTCGAGTTGGCGATCGACCGCGGAATGAGCCAGCTCGGTGTGCCGTACTCCTGGGGCGGCGGCGACGAGAACGGACCGACCAAGGGCATCAGGGACGGCGGAGTGGCAGACAGCTACGGCGATTACAACAAGGTCGGCTTCGACTGCTCGGGGCTGATGATCTACGCCTTCGCAGGTCTCGGCATCTCGCTGCCGCACTACACCGGCTACCAGTACACCGCGGGCAAGCAGGTGCCGTCCTCGGAGATGAAGCGCGGCGACATGATCTTCTACGGACCCAATGCCAGCCAGCACGTCGCGCTCTACCTCGGCGACGGCAAGATGCTCGAAGCGCCGCAGTCGGGTTCGGTGGTCAAGGTGTCCGACGTGCGATACAGCGGAATGACGCCGTACGCCGTGCGCATGGTGTCCTGAGCGCGGATCCGGCGCGCGCGTCGGGGGTGCCTTTCGGCGCGCATACCGATCACCTGGAATAGTTGATCGCGGCGGTATGAAACGTGCCCGACGACGCTCGACTGAAAGCGGTGAATTCTTGGTGACATCACGTGACGGCCGGATTTCGAACGACGAGGGGTCGACGCAAGTCGAGTCTCCGACTCCGAATCCACCGGGGGTGGAGCCGAAGCAGGTGGACAGTCCGGCACTTGCCGAGGACGTCCAGCTTCTCGAGAAGGCCGTGTACGAGGTCAAGCGCGTGATCGTCGGTCAGGACCGGCTGGTAGAGCGCATTCTGGTGGGGTTGCTCGCCCGCGGACACGTGTTGCTCGAGGGCGTACCCGGCGTCGCCAAGACCCTTGCGGTCGAGACCTTCGCACGGGTGGTTGGTGGCTCGTTCTCGCGAGTTCAGTTCACTCCCGACCTGGTACCCACCGACCTCGTGGGCACCCGCATCTACCGTCAGGGCCGTGAGGAGTTCGACACCGAACTCGGGCCGGTCGTGGCCAACTTCGTGCTGGCCGACGAGATAAACCGCGCGCCTGCAAAGGTGCAGTCCGCGTTGCTCGAGGTCATGGCGGAACGACATGTGACCATCGGCGGCAAGACATTCCCGATGCCCGATCCGTTCCTGGTGATGGCAACTCAGAACCCCATCGAGAACGAGGGTGTCTACCCCCTTCCCGAAGCTCAGCGAGACAGGTTCCTGTTCAAGATCATCGTCGACTATCCGACGGTCGAAGAGGAACGCGAGATTGTCTACCGCATGGGCACCAAGGCCCCTGAACCCAAGCAGATCCTCGACCCGGTCGAATTGGTTCGCCTGCAGAATCTGGCCGGCTCGGTGTTCGTGCACCACGCGCTCGTCGACTACGTGGTGCGGGTCATCGCTGCTACCCGAACGCCGGAACAGTTCGGTATGGACGACGTGGCCAGCTGGATCGCCTACGGTGCATCGCCGCGCGCGACGCTCGGCATCATCGCGGCCTCCCGCGCGCTGGCTCTGCTCCGGGGTCGCGACTACGTCGTTCCGCAGGACGTTCTCGAGGTCATTCCCGACGTGCTCCGGCACCGTCTCGTGCTGTCCTACGACGCTCTGGCCGACGAGGTGACCCCCGAGACGGTCATCTCTCGGGTGCTGCAGACCGTCGGCCTGCCGCAGGTGTCGCCGCAGGCAGTACCGGTTCCGCAGAGCAACGGAGCCGGTCCGGACGGACCGCACTTCGACGGACGCCAGCCGCAGGGGCCGTACCCGGTCCAGGGGCAGTTTCCGGCTCCCGGCCAGTTTCCCGGCCAGGGCCAACCGCCTGCGCCCCAGCAGTCCGGCCCTCAGCAGCCCGGCCCTCAGCAGCCGGGCCCTCAGCACCAACCTCGAGCAGGGCAGTACGGCCAGCCTGAACCGTCTCTGCAGAAGCCGTCGGGTGACGGATCATCGATCGGTACGCCGGGTCAGTGAGCGGATCCGACACCGCCTCCGCGACCGCAGGCGCAGCCGTCGTTGCCCGGCCACCGTCGTTCCGCTCGGGTGAGCTGCGTGATCCGAAGCTGGCCGCAGCCCTGCGGACCCTGGAACTGACGGTGCGTCGACGGCTGGACGGGGTGCTGCACGGTGACCATCTCGGGTTGATTCCCGGTCCTGGATCCGAGCCGGGCGACGCCAGGGAGTATCAGCCGGGTGACGACGTCCGCCAGATGGACTGGTCGGTCACCGCGCGCACGACGCATCCGCACGTGCGGCAGTCCGTGGCCGACCGCGAGCTGGAGACCTGGCTCGTGGTCGATCTGTCGGCCAGCCTCGACTTCGGCACCACCGGGTGCGAGAAGCGCGATCTCGCGGTGGCGGCCGCGGCTGCCATCACGCATCTGTCCGGCGGTGGCGGAAATCGAATCGGTGCGGTGGTGGCCACCGGTTCCGAGACCAACCGCATTCCGGCACGGGGCGGGCGCGTGCACACTCAGTCGATGCTCCGTGCCATTGCCACCACGCCGGCTGCGGCCGACGGTGTGCGCGGTGACCTGCGCGCTGCCATCGAAGCACTGCGACGCCCCGAACGTCGCCGTGGGATGGCTGTGGTGATCAGCGACTTTCTCGGGCCGATCGATTGGGAGCGCTCGCTCCGGGCCATTTCCGCTCGGCACGACGTGCTGGCCGTCGAGGTACTCGACCCACGTGATCTGGAACTGCCCGACGTCGGTGACGTCGTTCTCCACGATCCGGAATCCGGTCGCACTCGCGAATTCAGTACGACACCGCGGCTGCGTGCGGATTTCGCGCGCGCAGCAGCAGCACACCGCGACGACGTGGAGAAGGCGCTACGGCGGTGCGGTGCACCTCGTCTGACGCTCCGCACCGACGGTGACTGGATCGCCGACGTCGTACGGTTCGTGACCGCACGCAGACACACCTTCGGGTCCGGGTTCACCAACACCGCGCGGGCGCCGCGATGAGCCTGACCGATTTCGCCTCGCCGTGGTGGCTGGGCTTCCTCGTCGTCGTCATCGCACTGACGGTCGGCTACGTCTGGATCCAGCGGCGCAAGCAGAAGCACGTCCTGCGGTTCTCCAACATGGAACTGCTCGAGTCCGTCGCGCCCGATCGGCCCAATCGGCTACGGCACCTGCCGACGGCTCTCGTTCTGGTCGGCCTGATGTTCCTGACCGTTGCGTTGGCCGGTCCCACGGCCGACCAACGCGTGCCGCGGAACCGGGCGACCGTCATGCTCGTGATCGACGTGTCGCTGTCCATGGAGGCCACCGACGTCGAGCCGACTCGGTTGGCCGCCGCGCAGGAAGCAGCGAAATCCTTCGCCGACGGTCTGACGCCCGGCATCAATCTCGGATTGGTCGCGTTCGCCGGTACAGCGTCGGTTCTGGTGTCTCCCACTGCCAACCGCGAAGCCACCAAGTCCGCCATCGACAAGTTGCAGCTCAGCGAGCGTACGGCCACCGGGGAGGCGATCTTCACCTCGCTCCAGTCGATCGACACTCTCGGCGCGATACTCGGCGGCGGCGACGCGGCACCTCCTGCGCGCATCGTGCTGCTCTCGGACGGCAAGCAGACCGTCCCGCAGAACCTCGACGACGCACGCGGCGGGTACACCGCGGCGCGCGCCGCGAAGGACAAGAACGTGCCCATCTCCACCATCTCGTTCGGCACGAGCTACGGCTCGGTCGAAATCGAGGACGAGAACGGCGTCGAACGTGTCCCGGTGCCGGTCGACGATCCGTCGTTGCGGGAGATCGCGGATCTGTCCGGCGGCAGCTTCTTCTCCGCGTCCTCGCTCGAGGATCTCAGAGACGTCTACGACACCCTCGAGGAGCAGATCGGGTTCGAGATCACCCGCGGCGACGCGTCGCGTCCCTGGCTGATTCTCGGTGTCCTGTGCATCACCGCGGGTCTCGGTTCGGCGTTGGTGATGCGGCAGCGTCTGCCGTGATCTTTGTTCTTACTCACCAGTAAGTTTCGCTTTGTCATTCCAGCACGAACAGATAGGTTGCTAGGCATGTCCACACCTGACTTCATCGCGCGATCGGTACTCGTCACCGGAGGTAACCGGGGAATCGGTCTTGCCATCGCCCAGCGGCTCCAAGCCGACGGCCACAAGGTTGCCGTCACCCACCGCGGCTCCGGCGCTCCCGACGGGCTGTTCGGAGTCGTCTGCGACGTCACCGACTCCGCCTCGGTGGACGCGGCCTTCAAGGAGGTCGAGGAGAAGCAGGGACCGGTCGAGGTCTTGGTTTCGAACGCCGGCACCACCGACGACACGCTGATCATGCGGATGACCGACGAACAGTTCTCCAATGTTCTCGACGCCAACCTCACCGGTGCGTTCCGAGTGGCGAAGCGGGCGAGTCGCTCGATGCTTCGCGCCCGTTACGGCCGGTTCATCTTCCTTGGTTCCGTCGTCGGAATGACCGGCACGGCCGGTCAGGCGAATTACGCCTCCTCGAAAGCCGGCGTCATCGGCTTGGCTCGCTCTCTGACCCGTGAACTCGGTTCCCGATCGATCACAGCCAACGTCGTCGCGCCGGGGTTCATCGACACCGAGATGACTCAGGTCCTGGACGAGAAGATCCAGGAGATGGCCGTCAAAGCAATTCCGCTGGCACGCAAGGGTAAAGCCGAAGAGGTGGCAGGCGTCGTAAGTTGGTTGGCTTCGCCTGACGCGGCATATGTCTCCGGTGCGGTCATCCCGGTCGACGGCGGTCTGGGCATGGGTCACTGAGAGTCGCTCTCGCACAATAGTTTTCAAGTTCGACGTCATCGATTTCATCTTCGAAAGCAAGGAACACAGCACTATGGGCGGATTGCTCGAAGGCAAGACCATTCTGATCACCGGCATCATCACCGATGCCTCGATCGCGTTCCACGCCGCTGCCATGGCGCAGGAGCAGGGTGCCAAGGTGATCATCACCGGGTTCGATCGGCTTCGGCTCATCGACCGCATCGCGCAGCGTCTGCCCAAGGAGGTGCCCCCGGCGATCGAGCTCGACGCCACCAACGAGGAGCACCTCGCAGCGTTGGCCGACCGCGTACGCGAAGTAGCACCCGAGGGTATCGACGGGGTTCTCCACTCGATCGCATTCGCACCCCGCACCCTGATGGGCCCCGACGCGAAGCCGTTCCTCGACGGCCCGGGTCCCGACGCTGCGAAGGCATTCGAGATCTCGGCGTGGAGCTACGCATCGCTCGCGCGTGCAGTTCTGCCGGTCATGAACGAGGGTGGCTCCATCGTCGGAATGGACTTCGACCCACGCACGTCGATGCCGTACTACAACTGGATGGGCGTGGCCAAGGCTGCACTCGAATCGGTCAACCGCTACGTCGCCCGGGAAGTGGGCGCCGCCAAGCGCATTCGCTCCAACCTCGTCGCCGCCGGCCCCATCAAGACCCTCGCCGCCAAGGCCATCGCGGGTACGGCAACGGACGACGCGGCCAAGATGAATCAGCTCAACGTCTACTGGGACGGTGCCGCTCCGATCGGCTGGGATGTCGACAACCCCACCGTCGTCGCCAAGTCCATCGTCGCGTTGCTCTCGGATTGGCTGCCCGGCACCACCGGATCCATCGTGTACGTCGACGGCGGAGCCAGCCACAACACGTACCTGCCCGAGAACATGTGATGCCGCGTGGGCGAAACCGCACGTGGTTTCGCCCACCGACAGGTTTCGTTCGCCGATCGGACCCCCGCTGGGGTCGGTCGGCGACGGGGGCACAATGGAATACATGACCACCCCTGAAGACTTCGACGCACTGTTGGTGCTCTCGTTCGGCGGGCCGGAACAGCCCGCCGACGTACGCCCTTTCCTGGAGAACGTCACTCGCGGACGTGGAGTACCGCCCGAGCGGCTCGACTCCGTCGTCGAGCACTACATGCACTTCGGGGGCGTCTCGCCGATCAACCGACTCAACAGAGACATCATCGATGCACTCCGCGGCGAATTCGATTCCGCCGGAGTCGATCTGCCCATCTATTTCGGGAACCGCAACTGGCATCCGATGATCGAGGACACCGTCGCGACGATGAAGTCGGACGGAATCAGGAACGCTCTGGTCTTTCCGACCTCCGCGTGGGGCGGATACTCCGGATGCAGGCAGTACCACGAGGACATCGCCCGGGCCCGCGCCGCCGTCGGTGACGATGCGCCGCATCTGCTCAAGATCCGGCAGTACTACGACCACCCGCTCATGGTCGACGCGTTCAGCGACGCCGTCGCATCGGCGCGAGCCTCACTGCCCGAGCAGCACCGCGCCGGGGCACGTCTGGTGTTCACCGCACACTCCATCCCGTCGGCCGCCGACGCCAACGCAGGCCCGCCCGAGGACGGCGGCCATCTCTACAGCCGTCAGGTGGCCGAGGCATCGAGGCTCGTCGCGGCCGCGTCGGGTGTCGACGACTACGACCTGGTGTGGCAGTCCCGCTCCGGACCCCCGCAGGTGCCGTGGCTCGACCCCGACATCTGTGATCACCTCGAAGCGCTGTCGGAAAAATCCGTCGACGCCGTGATCGTGTGTCCGATCGGATTCGTGTCCGATCATCTCGAGGTCGTGTGGGACCTCGACACCGAGGCGGAGGAGAAGGCCCGCGAACTCGGAATGGCCTTCGCTCGCGCGGGCACTCCCGGATCCGACGCGCGTTTCCCGCAGATGATTCGCGAACTCGTGGACGAATACCGAGTCGGTGGCCGATGCCGCGGACTCGGCAGCGTGCCCGGTTACGGTTCGACACTGGACGGCAGTCGCTGCGCCGTCGGCTGCTGTGAGCAGCCCACCCGCCCCTCCAGGCCCGCCGCCGCCAAGTAATGATCGTCTCTGCCTGACACCCGCTCGCCGACGGGTGTCAGGCAGAGTGCATCGCCGCTTCGATGCTCGTTGCGACAGCGATGGTGCGTGCGGTGCGCACGGCGGCCCACAGCGGTCGAACGAGTTCTTCACGTGCTGCGGTTGCCGACGCGGTGGGTGCCTCCGTCGGAGCCGATCCCGCCGCGACCGTCAGAATGGCGGCGACCCGATCCGCCGATTCGAGAACGCGGAACGCTCTGTCGGACATCTCTGCGGGATAGCGATGCCGTGCCGCGTCGGCGATCAATGCGGCGATACGGGTGCGTGGATCGGCGTCGAGGGTTCGGGTGGGTAGCGACTGCATCTGCGCGAGAGCATCCGCCGCGCCGCGCACGGCCTCACGCATCTCGTACTCGGCCTCACCCAACCCCTGATCCCGATGACCGTGATCGGGGACGACGATCGAATACACGGTCCAGCGCAGCACGTCCGGTCCCTCCACGACGGGTACCAATCCGATCCCGGCGTTACCCGAGGTTCCGATCACCACCGCCTGACCGGTGTCGAGGGCAGCTCGGGAGAAGTCCGTGTTCGCGGGGAGGCCGCTCACCGCGCCGGGAACAGGCAGAACCAGCTTGACCCGATCGTCCCCGGCAGCAGGCGTCGACGCCGTTGCAGCCGCTCTGATCGCGTGCAGCAAACCGGCGATTCCTTCGGCGTAACCGGGATACTCCAGCCCGAAGTTCTCGGCTGCGTCCGCATCGCCCGCACCCACGAGATGCATCGGTGCCCACTCGGACATGGCGTCGATGACGTCGTCGGGCGAGCTGGAACCGGCCAGCCAGGAACCGGCCCACAGGGCGAGACTTGCACTCGAGGAACACACGACTCACGAGCATAGGTCGGCGTGGCGAACCGTGCTCGGGACGCCGGTGTCGCTAGCGTTGGTCGCCGTGAACGACATGTACGGCGGAGACATTCTCAAAGGGCACAGTCGCATGCGCAAGGTTCCGGCACCGGAGGTGTCGGCCGAGCGCGGATTGGTCGTCGAAGATGCCGGCACCGGGTACTGCGGTGCCGTGGTCGGCTTCGAGCGCACCTACGACGGAGATTTCGTCCGGCTCGAGGACGGTGCCCGCACGACGCGGCTGTTCGCCCTCCGCGAGGCAGCATTCCTGATCGACGGACGTCGGGTCACCCTGGTTCGGCCCAAGCCTGCGGCAGCAGCGGCGGCACCGACGCGCTCCGCATCCGGTTCGACCAAGGTCGAGGGTTTACGCGCGCGGACGGCCCGCGCAAGCCGCATCTGGGTCGAGGGCGTGCACGACGCGGCCCTGGTGGAAAGTGTGTGGGGACACGATCTTCGAGTGGAGGGCGTGGTCGTCGAGCATCTCGAGGGTCTGGACAATCTGGGGGAGCGGTTGGCGGATTTCGGTCCAGGCCCCGGCCGTCGCGTCGGAGTGCTGGTGGACCATTTGGTGACCGGGTCCAAGGAGTCGAAGTTGACGAGGTCGCTGGGCGAGCACGTTCTGGTCACCGGTCATCCGTTCATCGACGTCTGGGAGGCGGTCAAGCCCGCTGCTGTCGGTATCGATGCCTGGCCGAAGATCCCGCGGGGTGAGGATTGGAAGACCGGAATCTGCCGAGAGCTGGGGTGGGGTGGTCCTCGGGAGGGGTGGCGTCGGGTGTATTCGTCGGTCTCGAGCTTCCGTGATCTCGAAGCACCACTGATCGGGGCCGTCGAACAATTGGTCGACTTCGTCACCGAGTAGGGCTGTGTCCAGCAACGCACCGGCAATTGTCCGATTCGTGCTTGGATGGAGGCTGTGGCAGCGATCATTTGGCTCATAGCGGCTGTGGTACTCGCCGGTGCCGAGGCACTGACGGGCGACTTCTTTCTTCTGATGATCGCCGGCGGCGCGCTCGGCACCGCCGGCGTCTCGGCTCTGACCGATTTCCCGGTGTGGGCCGATGCGATCGTCTTCGGCGTCCTGTCGTTGGCATTGGTGCTCGGGCTGCGCCCCGTTCTGTTGCGGCGTTTCGCGACTCCGCCCGACACTCCGATGGGAATGGCCGCGCTCACCGGCAAGAGTGCGGTCGTTCTCGAACAGGTCACTGCCCACGAAGGCCAGATCAAGCTCGGTGGGGAGGTGTGGACCGCTCGTCCACTCGACGAGACCGAGGTCTACGCCCCGGGTACCACCGTGACCGTGATGGAAATAGACGGCGCTACCGCCGTCGTATGGAAGGGACCGTAGCTACGTGGAAGCACTCATCGCACTGGCTGTCATCGTCGCGTTCGTCGCGGTGTTGATGGCCAAGTCCATCTCGATCGTCCCGCAGGCCGAGGCTGCCGTGATCGAGCGGCTCGGCCGCTACACGCGCACCGTGTCCGGTCAGCTCACGTTTCTCGTGCCGTTCGTCGACCGCATTCGTGCCAAGGTCGACCTGCGTGAGCGGGTCGTGTCGTTTCCGCCGCAGCCGGTGATCACCAAGGACAACCTGACCGTGTCCATCGACACCGTCGTCTACTTCCAGGTGACCAACCCGCAGTCGGCCGTGTACGAGATCAACAACTACATCGTCGGTGTCGAGCAGTTGACCACCACCACTCTGCGCAACGTCGTCGGCGGAATGACGCTGGAAGAGACCCTCACCTCGCGTGACTCGATCAACGGCCAGCTGCGCGTCGTGCTGGACGAGGCGACCGGTCGCTGGGGCCTGCGCGTGGCCCGAGTCGAGCTCAAGAGCATCGATCCGCCGCCCTCGATCCAGGAATCGATGGAGAAGCAGATGAAGGCCGATCGCGAGAAGCGAGCGACCATCCTCACCGCTGAGGGTCATCGTGAATCGGCGATCAAGACGGCCGAGGGCGACAAGCAGAGCCGGATTCTCGCGGCCGAGGGCGGCAAGCAGGCGTCGATCCTGACCGCGGAAGGCGAGCGTCAATCTCGTATTCTGCGTGCCCAGGGTGATCGCGCCGCGAAGTACCTCGAGGCTCAGGGTCAGGCCAAGGCGATCGAGAAGGTGTTCGGTGCCATCAAGGCAGGCAAGCCCACACCCGAGTTGCTGGCGTACCAGTACATGCAGACGCTGCCGCAGATGGCTCAGGGTGATGCGAACAAGGTGTGGATGATTCCGAGCGATTTCGGGGACGCTCTCAAGGGGTTCGCCAAGACACTCGGTGCGCCCGGCGAAGACGGTGTGTTCCGTTACGAGCCCAACGAGTCGGCCGGCAACGAGCCCAAGCCCGAGGACGACTCGGACGAGGTTGCCGAATGGTTCGAGACCAAGACCGATCCGGCGGTCGCCGAGGCGGTCAAGGCTGCAGAAGCAGTGGCGCGCAAGCCGGTCGACACGTCGCTGGCATCCGCACCCGAGCTGTCGAAGGGATACGACGTCGGCGCCCTGGCGGCGTCGCCGGAGGCGGAGCCGGAACAGCGTTGAGTTCGGCCCTGATCAGCTGATCAGGGCGGTTCCGACCCCGGCAGCGGCCAGGGCCCACAGGACGCTGGCGAAGGTTCCGATGATGAACTGTTCGGAGGCATGGGATTCGCGCAGCTCCGGATAGCGCGCGAGTCCCTTGACTGCCAACACGATGGCGATTCCTTCCGGCCAACCGGCGAGGATCGACACGGCGACGGCCACGCGTTCGAGGATGCCGATGGTCAGCCCACCACGAAGCGGCTCGACCGGATTTTCTCCGGTCGAGCCGCTTCGTCGTCGTGCGACGCGAAACACGGTGGGTACCGACGCTGTTCCACCCAGGGCCGCGGCGACGACGCTCAGGACCACTCCGACGGCATGGCCGAGCCCATACGCCGGTCCGGCCACCGTGGCCAGGATTGCCGCTGCCGCGAGCAGACTCGACGCGGCGACGGTGGGCAACCATCGGCGAATTCCGGTGCCGGCGGGGACTGTAGCGGCAACTGCGGTCAGTGCCAGTAGCACCAGGGTGACGACGATCATGGCCGGTGGTTTCCCGTCGTGTTCGCGGTGTCGAGCAATCGGGTCGCCAGGGTGCGGCCCGCGTTCTCGACGTGCCAGCCGGCTACCGAGAGTCGTTGCGACATGGCTTGTTTGCTGATCTTCAACAGTTCGGCCGCGTCGGTCTGCGACAACCCGCGGGCCATGAGTTCGACCGCTTCTCGGCCCTGGTCCGAGCGTCTGATGACGAGCAGGGCAACCAGGGTCGATGCTGTCTCGGCATCCTCGGCGGCAGCTGTGTCGGGGCCGCTGACGGCGAGTGCGGCCGGGGCATTCTTGGCTCGGGTCACGGCGTCTCGGGCTGCCTCGAACGCCGGTCCGCGTCCGGCGCGTGTCGTCTCCGGTAGCGGGAGTTCGACGGAGCCGATGCCGACGCCGACGCTCCAGTGCGGGGTGGAGACCAGTTCGAGAGCGATCGCGACGACGACGGCGGCGTCCTCGCAGACGGCTTGCACTTCGTCTCCTGCGGTGCGCTCGAAGGGCCGGATCAGGTCGTGGTCGCGATACCGATCGAGCAGTTCGGGCACGCGATCGATATCGCGTCTACTGCGGCGTTGGTCCACGGTCAGCACGAACATCGGACAAGGCTAGATCGTTGATGTCATCCAGTCAAGCTTCAAGGCTTGATTCGTCGGAATCAAGGTTCCCGACCTGTCGACCGCCCGCGGGGTCAGGCGTGGATCGCGAACCGCGCGAGAGACGCCAATCCACGACCAGCCCACTCAGACCGATCGCAATACAGACCGCCGACAACACCAGCAGCGCCGGATGCGTCTGGCCTCCGATCGCTCCGCCGATCACGACGATTCCGAGAGTGCCCGGCAGCATCCCGATGGCCGTCGCCACCGCGAACGGGACGGGCCGAACCGCCGACACGCCACACGCGTAGTTCACCAACGAGAACGGCACCGGTGCGATCAGGCGCAGCGAGCCGACAGCCAGCCAACCTCGTCGGCGCAAACTCTCGTCCACCGAGTCGAGAGCCGAGTGCGACATCCGAGCTGCCACGGCTTCGCGACCGATCGCACGGACCAACAGCAGCGCCAGAATCGCACTGACCGTCGATGCGCCGATGGTGACCGCCAGACCGGTCAGAGGCCCGAACAGGACTCCTGCACTGAGGGTGAACAGGGTTCTCGGGACAGGCGCGACGGTCACGATCGCGTGCACGCCGAAGAACACGAGCGGGAACGTCGGGCCGACGGAGGTGCCCCAGTCGCGAATCTGTTCGACACTCGGATGGGGTGCGAACACCGCTACGGCAGCGAAGACGGCAATCACCGCCAGCAGCGCGATCAGTCGAACGTCACGCAGGTGCCGGGTCACGAGAGGCCAGCGTACCGGCGCGAGACGACACCTCGCTGCTCACCGAGTTCGAGAGCCGAGCTGCACGACCGAACGTGAGGTGATCCTCACGATAACCTGCAGTGTGGTGGGGTTAGCATCACTTCAAGTCGGGCGCAGAACTACCCGCCGAACCGAGGGAGCAAGCACACGTGTCCATCGCGTCGCACGAAGATGCCGTACGCAGCGCTCATGCGGCCTGGCAGAAGGCAGTGGCCGGTGTCCTGGCCAAGTCTCGTCGGGTCGAGGTGGCCGATCTGCCGGCCGATGCCGAACATCTACTCGATTCCACGACGTACGACGGGATCACCGTGTCCCCGCTGTACACCGCATTCGACGAGCGACCGGAGGGTCCGCTACCCGGGGAGTTCCCCTACCTCAGAGGGCGCGACCCCCACCGCGACGTCAACGCGGGCTGGAAGGTGTGCACCCGCCACGGCTCGGTCCGCGGCGACGGTGCCGACGACGCGTCGACACTCAATACTCGGATACTCGATTCTCTCTCCAACGGCACCAGCGCCCTGTGGTTGACGGTCGGCGACGGTGGCGTCGATCCGACTGCTCTGCCGGAGGTTCTGAATGGGGTGTTTCTCGAGCTCGCCCCGCTGACGCTCGATGCGCGCGGGGACGTGTCCGCAGCGGCAGCCGCAGTGTTCGGAGTGCTCGATTCGGCCGACATCGACGAGCGCGCCGCAGTCGACATCCGGCTCGGCGTGTCCACTCTCACAGCGGGGTTGAGCGCAACCGAGTCGATCGAGATGGCCGAGGCGCTCGAGTTGGTTCGTGAGTCGATCGGTCGTGCCGAGACGGTTCGTGCGATCACGGTCGACGGCACCGCGTTCCACAATCTCGGCGGCGGCGACGCACAGGAGCTCGGTGCGGCCATCGCCGCAGGCCTCGAGTACCTCCGGTCGATGACCGATGCCGGTATCGGAATCTCGGATGCCCTGCGACAGATCGAGTTCCGGTTCTCCGCCACCGACGACCAGTTCCAGACCATCGCCAAGTTCCGGGCCGCTCGCACGCTGTGGGCGCGCATCGCGCAGGTGTGCGGAGCCCCTGACGCCGGTGACGCTCCTCAGCATGCGGTGACCTCGGAAGCGATGATGTCGCAGCGCGATCCGTGGGTGAACATGCTGCGGACCACGCTGGCGTCCTTCGGAGCGGGAGTGGGCGGTGCCGATTCTGTGACCGTGCTCCCGTTCGATGCGGCACTCGACGGCGGCGCAGCCGGGGTTTCGAAGACGTTCGCGGCCCGCATCGCCCGAAACACCCAGCTGCTGCTGCTCGAAGAAGCGCATCTCGGACGTGTGCTGGATCCAGGTGCCGGGTCCTGGTACATCGAAGAACTGACGGCCGCGATTGCCGCGAAGGCCTGGGAGTTCTTCCAGAGCATCGAAGCGTCGGGTGGATTCCGTGCGGCCGTCGACGACGGTTCGCTCGTGGCCGCGATCGAGAAGACCCGCGCCGAACGCGATTCCGACATCGCTCACCGAGTGACCCCGCTGACAGGCGTCAACGAATTTCCCAACCTGGCCGAGGCTCCGCTGAGTCCCGAACGAATCACGCCGCAGGGCTCGACCACCGTGTATCGCTACGGCCGGGCATTCGAGTCGCTGCGCGACCGGTCGGATGCCTATCTGGCCGAGCACGATTCGCGTCCCACAGTGCTCCTGGTGCCGCTGGGCAGCGTCGCCGAACACAACGTCCGTACGACATTCGCGTCGAACCTGCTGGCGTCGGGCGGAATCGAGGCCGTCAACCCCGGCCCGTTGACCGTGGACGCCGTTGCCGGGGCAGTGGAGGCGTCCGGAGCCCACATTGTCGTGGTGTGCGGCACCGACAAGCGATACGCCGACGAGGCCGCCACTGCCGTGGACGCACTCCGGGCCGCAGGGGTCACACAGGTTCTGCTCGCCGGCCCCGAGAAGATCTTCACCGGCATCGAGGGCACCTCGCGTCCCGATGGATTCCTGACCGCAAAGGTCGACGCCGTCGCCGTGCTGACCGAACTTCTCGACACCCTGGGAGCCTCGAAGTGACGACCGACGAGAACCGAACCACACACACCATCGGAAGTTTCGCCGAGGTGCCACTGGTCGATCCCGATGAGCCGACTCCGACGCCGCCGTCGGACGAGGACGTCACCGCCCATGTGCAGCAGGGTGCGAAGGCCAACTTCTACACCCCCGAGCAGGTGGTCTGGTCCACCCCGGAGGGCATCGACGTCAAGCCGGTGTTCACCGAGGCCGATCGCGCCGCCGCCGAGGCCGAGGGATACCCGCTGCACAGCTACCCGGGCGCACCGCCGTTCCTGCGCGGGCCGTATCCCACGATGTACGTCAACCAGCCGTGGACGATCCGGCAGTACGCCGGCTTCTCCACCGCGGCCGAGTCCAACGCGTTCTATCGCCGGAACCTGGCGGCCGGCCAGAAGGGTCTGTCGGTGGCGTTCGACCTGGCCACCCACCGCGGCTACGACTCCGATCACCCCCGAGTGCAGGGTGACGTCGGAATGGCCGGAGTCGCCATCGATTCCATCTACGACATGCGGCAACTGTTCGACGGCATCGACCTGGGCAGCGTCTCGGTCTCGATGACCATGAACGGTGCGGTGCTGCCGATCCTGGCGCTGTACGTCGCGGCCGCCGAGGAGCAGGGCGTCGGGCCGGAGAAGCTCGCGGGCACCATCCAGAACGACATTCTCAAAGAGTTCATGGTGCGCAACACCTACATCTACCCGCCCAAGCCTTCGATGCGCATCATCTCGGACATCTTCGCGTACACCAGCGAGAAGATGCCCAAGTACAACTCGATCTCCATCTCCGGCTACCACATCCAAGAAGCCGGTGCCACAGCCGATCTCGAACTCGCCTACACCCTCGCGGACGGTGTCGAGTACATCCGGGCCGGTCTGGATGCGGGCATGGACATCGATACCTTCGCACCGCGACTGTCGTTCTTCTGGGCCATCGGAATGAACTTCTTCATGGAGGTCGCCAAGCTACGTGCCGGGCGTCTGCTGTGGGCCGAGCTCGTCCAGCAGTTCGAGCCCAAAAGCGCCAAATCCCGGTCACTGCGCACGCATTCGCAGACGTCGGGTTGGTCGTTGACGGCACAGGACGTGTTCAACAACGTCGCCCGCACCTGCGTGGAGGCGATGGCGGCCACCCAGGGCCACACCCAGTCGCTGCACACCAACGCCCTCGACGAGGCACTCGCCCTGCCGACCGACTTCTCGGCACGCATCGCCCGCAATACCCAGCTGCTCATCGCACAGGAGTCCAACACCGTGCGCCCGATCGACCCGTGGGGCGGCTCGCACTACGTCGAATGGCTCACCCATCAGCTTGCGAACCGGGCTCGGGCACACATCGCCGAGGTCGAGGAAGCAGGCGGCATGGCTCAGGCCATCGGCGAGGGCATCCCCAAGCTGCGCATCGAGGAGGCGGCGGCCCGCACCCAGGCGCGCATCGACTCCGGCCGTCAGCCCCTCGTCGGCGTCAACAAGTACGTGCCCGACGAGCCCGACACCATCGAGGTGCTCAAGGTCGAGAACTCGAAGGTTCGGCGGGAGCAGATCGAGAAGCTGGAGCGACTGCGGGCCGAGCGGGACACCGCCGAGGTCGAGGCCGCTCTGGCGAACCTGACCAGGGCTGCAGCCTCGGACCAGCCGGGTATGGAGAACAACCTGCTCGCGCTGGCCATCGACGCGGCGCGCAAGATGGCCACCGTCGGCGAGATCTCCGACGCGCTCGAGAAGGTCTACGGGCGCCATCAGGCCGAAATCCGGACAATCAGTGGTGTGTACCGCGACGAGGCAGGCAAATCCGAGAACATCACCCGCGCCACCGCGCTGGTTGAGCAGTTCGCCGAGGACGAGGGCCGCCGGCCTCGCGTCCTGGTGTGCAAGATGGGTCAGGACGGGCACGACCGCGGCCAGAAGGTCATCGCCACTGCGTTCGCGGACATCGGCTTCGACGTGGACGTCGGCCCGCTGTTCCAGACGCCCGAGGAAGTGGCCCGTCAGGCCGCCGACAACGACGTTCACGTCGTCGGAGTGTCGTCACTGGCAGCAGGCCATCTGACGCTGGTGCCCGCCTTGCGACAGGCCTTGGCCGACGTCGGGCGCGAGGACATCATGATCGTCGTCGGTGGCGTCATCCCGCCCGGCGATTTCGACGAGCTCTACGCGGCGGGTGCCGCGGCGATCTTCCCTCCGGGCACTGTGATCGCCGACGCGGCGATCGGGCTGGTGGAGAAGCTGGCCGTTGCGCTCGGGCACGCACCACGCGAGGCCAACGCCTGAATATGAACTCTCCGAACAAGGGCCGCGCCATCGACATCGACGCGGTTGCCGAGTCGGTCCGAACGAACGAACGATCCGGTCTGGCTCGTGCCATCACCCTGGTCGAGTCCACCCGCTCGGATCATCGAGATCTGGCTCAGCAGTTGCTGCTGCGGGTGTTGCCCGATGCGGGCGGCTCCCACCGGGTCGGCATCACCGGAGTGCCGGGCGTCGGCAAGTCGACGTTCATCGACGCGCTGGGGATGCGGTTGATCGAGAAGGGGCACCGGGTCGCGGTGCTCGCCGTCGATCCGTCGTCGACGCGGACCGGTGGTTCCATCCTGGGTGACAAGACCCGGATGTCGAGATTGGCCGTGCAGGAGGACGCATACATTCGGCCGTCTCCGACGTCGGGCACTCTGGGCGGAGTCGCACGTGCGACGCGAGAGACGATCGTGCTCCTCGAAGCGGCAGGCTTCGACGTCATTCTGGTGGAGACGGTGGGCGTCGGGCAATCCGAGGTGACGGTCGCGAACATGGTCGACTGCTTCACGTTCCTCACGCTCGCGCGCACCGGAGATCAGTTGCAGGGCATCAAGAAGGGCGTTCTCGAGCTCGCCGATCTGGTGGCCGTCAACAAGGCCGACGGCAAGCACGCGACCGACGCGAAGAACGCAGCGCGGGAGTTGGCGGGAGCACTGCGGCTGATCTACCCGCACGATGCGATCTGGAAGCCCCCGGTGTTGACGATGAGCGCCATCGAGGGCACCGGACTCGACGAGTACTGGGACACCGTGCTGCGGCACCAGCAAGTACTCAGCGACGCAGGCCAATTCGCGGAGAAGCGCCGCAAGCAGCAGGTGGACTGGACGTGGACGATGGTCAACGACCAATTGCTGCGGCGGTTGGCGCAGAATCCTTCCGTCAAGGCGATTCGCGGCGACGTCGAAGCCCGTGTGCGCGACGGTTCCCTGACGGCCGCGTTGGCCGCCCAGGAGCTACTCGACGCGTTCGATTCCTGAATCTGCTTGGGCCGCAGGGGTCGCGGGGTAGAGCCGGGCGGCGAGTGCTCCGACCCGTTCGATCAGTCGGTCGAAGAACGCCTCGGGATCGGTGTGCGTGACGATCGCCGCGTTGGGGGCCTTTCCCCACATCCCGCGCCAGTCCGCGACGGTCGTTCCGCGCGTGAGGGTTCCGACGAGTTCGACGTCGACGGTCGCATGTCGATACGCGGCGATGTCCGGTTGCACGGCCACCGCTGCCGCGAAGGGATCGTGCATGTGCGCGAGGAAACCCTGATCGTGATCGCGATGGAATTCCATGTAGAACCGCGCCGCGTCGGAGAAGTGCCGCACGATCGGGTTCGACGCGATCGATCGAACACCCGGTGCGTCGTCGGTGGAGATCGACTCCACCGGATCGCTTCCCGCTCGCGCGGCCAGCCGACGGATGTGCTCGGGGGTCATTTCGATGGTCTCGGTGACGTCGAGCGCGCAGACGATGGGATGTCGTTCCGGCGGTAGGCCCGAGAAGGCCGCGAACACTTCTGCGGCTGCCTCGGGGTCGACGGCGATGTTCCATTCGCTGGTCGGTGTCGTGTTGCCCTGGTGCTGAAATGCGCCGCCCATCAACACCAGTCGCTTCAGCAGTCGAGGTAGCTCGGGATCCCGACGGATTGCGAGAGCGAGATTGGTCAGCGGCCCGGTCACCAACCCGGTGATCTCGCCCGGCCGCGAACGAACCAACTCCACCCACATCGTGGTGGCGTCCCGCTCGGACAGCGGCCGTGTTGACACCGGCAGCTCCGCGTAGCCGATGCCCTGCGGCCCGTGCGTGTCCTCGGTGGTCATCAGCGGTGCCACGAGGGGTACCTGCGCACCGAGCGAGACCTCGACATCGCCCGCGCGGCACAGGTCGAGCCAGGCGAGATTGTTCGCGGCAACCTGGTTCACCGGCACGTTGCCCGCGGTGGATGCGATGCCCAGGATCTCGGCATCCTCGCTGGCCAGCAGGTACAGCAGCGCCAGAGAATCGTCGATTCCGGTGTCCACGTCGACGATCAAGGGGACGGTCACGACGCCACCTCTGTCGTCGGGGAGTGCCGCACCGGGAAATTGACCGATCGCGCAATGAAGCACTTCGACGACGCGGACGCGTGCAGCTTCTCGGCGCGCGGCACCATCGACGGGTCGAGGACGGTCACGACCGGAGCCAGTGTGACCTCGACGAACTGACCCGAACCATCGGATTGCTCGGTCATCACTCCGGTGGGGGAGTCGGTGTATTCGGTGACGACGACGCCCGATGCCGCGGCGAGCCCGAGGAACCACAGCATGTGGCAACTCGACAGTGAGGCGACGAGCATCTCCTCGGGATTCCAGCGTTCGGGATTTCCCCGAAAGCTCGGATCGGAGCTCGCGTGCAAGTTCGGCTTACCGGGCGCCGAGACGATGTGATCGCGGTCGTAGGCTGCGGCGCCGGTGGTACCGACGCCGCGATTGCCCGTCCAGTTCACCGTGAGTCCGTAGTTGTGGTTCGGCACGGGTCCATCGTGCCAGCACCTGTCCACGACGACGAACGGGATCAGTTCCGCTTGGCCCAGATCTCCATTCCGGCGGCGTTGAGACGATCGACGAGGACGTCGCCGATCGCGGTGGCGGGCGTGAGAACTCCGCTGGCCTTGGGCAAGGCGTCGCCGCCGTACACGAGCGCGAGTGCCGACTCCGCCAGCATGACCGCGGTGGCCTTGTAGCCGGGATCACCCGAGGCCTTGACCCGCGCCCGGTAGCGCGCGCCCGACGTGGTGAGGGTGTATAGGTCGACCGTGAAATGTCCCTTCTCGCGGGCCTTTTCACTGGGGCCGGTGCCCGGCTTGGGCAGAATGCGGTCGAGCACCTTGCCCGGAAGCACAGTCATGGCGGATACGCCGACGAACAGCCCCGCAGACAAGGCACCAGCGAGGACCGGGCTCGCGAACGATGAGCCGACACTCATCACCTCGCTGTAGCGGAACTGCTTTCCGTAGGCCCAGTCGCGAAGTGCGTTGGTGCGCCGCACGACTCGTGTGTTGTACGAGGCCATCACGAAGGGGGCTTTCCACCCACGCAGGCTGGGGTCGATCTTCTTGCCGTCGATCAGCACGGTGTCGAGCTGACGGCCGAGCTGTGGTTCGAGGCCTCGGTCGGGGCTCAGCGAGTACGGCCGCGCGGCGATGCGTCGGGCCCGCTTGTCCTTCTTCATCGCCTCGATCTGCCCGCGCAGCGAGTCGACGGTGCCGCCGCTGATACCGCCGGACATCGATGTGACCACCAGGGTCGTGTCGGTGAGTTCACCGGCATCGTCCGCCGTCACTGCCTCGTACAGTGCGTGTACGCCGATGTCGGACGGGATGGAATCGAAGCCGCACGAGTGGACGATGCGGGCCCCGGTGCGCTGAGCGATCTCGTGATTGGTGTCGATGCTCTCGCGAGCGAACAGCACCTCGCCCGTGAGGTCCACGTAATCCGTCCCGGCCTCGGCGCACGCCGTCGCCAATTCCAAGCCGTACTTGGCGTAGGGACCGACCGTCGTGATGACGACTCGGGTCGATCGGGCCATGGCCTCGAGCGATGCGACGTCGGTGGCGTCGGCCTCGAGAACGGACCACTGCTGAGCCCTGGAGCCCAGTTCCTTCCGAGCAGCCTCCACCCGCGACCTCGAGCGCCCTGCGAGGGCGATCCGGGTGTCGGTCGGTGCGTGCTCGGCGAGGTACTTGGCCGTCAGTTTCCCGACGAAGCCGGTGACGCCGTAGACGACGATGTCGTGAGTGCGATCGGGGCCGACGGTCGAGTCGGATGCAGGCGAATTCATATCAGCGACACTAACGCGGGTCACCCCGCCGAGTCGACGCGCCGTCAGTTCGTCCAGGTGTGCACGGGTTCTCCGGCATTCATCAGTGACACATAATCACCGAGCATTCCGGCGAGCGCGCGATCGCGCTTCTCACCGGCGCGTTCACGGGCGACGACGGCGTTGCGTTGCCACACCGAGCCGGACTGCTTGGCCAGGCACCGAGCTTCGATCACCCCGAGATACCGGTCGCGGACCGTTGCGTCCACGCCGTAGGCGGCCAACCCGGCGTCGGCCAGTGGCAGCAGCCGACGCAACACCAGTTCCTGCGGACTCACCCAGCCCACCTCGGGCCAGTAGAGCATCGAGTCGAACCCGCCTCGGGCGGCGGAGTGGACGTTCTCCTCGGCGGCGTCGAACGACATCTGGGACCACAGCGGGCGGTCGGCATCGGCCAGTGCGCGCACGGTGCCGTAGTAGAACGCCGCGTCGGCGAGAGTGTCGACCACCGACGGCCCGGCCGGGAGAACGCGATTCTCCAATCGGATGTGGTGGCCGTCGCCGGACCGATCGTAGATCGGCCGGTTCCACCGGTAGACGGTTCCGTTGTGCATGCGCAGTTCGGACAGCGACGGTGTCTTGCCCTCGGCCAGCGCAGCCTTGGGGTCCTCCTCGCTGCAGACCGGCAGCAACGCAGGGAAGTAGCGCGAATTCTCCTCGAACAGATCGAAGATCGAGGTGATCCACCGTTCACCGAACCAGACCCGCGGTCGGACACCCTGATTCTTGAGCTCCTGCGGCCTGGTGTCGGTGGCCTGCTCGAACAACGGGATGCGAGTCTCGTGCCACAACGCGCGACCGGCGAAGAACGGCGAATTGGCGGCGAGTGCCACCTGTACGCCCGAAAGAGCTTGCGCTGCATTCCAATACGACGCGAACTCGTCCGGAGCCACCTGCAGGTGCAGCTGAACCGACGTGCAGGCTGCCTCGGGGAGGATCGTGTCGGTCACGATGTCGAGGTCCTCGGCGGACGCGGCACCGGGCAGCCGAACCCCACTGATCTTCAATTCGATGTCCTCACCGCGCGCGGCGAAGATCTGCTGATTGAGCAGGTCGTAGCGCGGATTCGCCGAGAGCCACCGGTGCTCGAAGTGCTCCTCGTCCAGAGTCGGGAGCATGCCGATCATGGCGAGACGACTGCCCGAGGTGCGGGCGCGTTCGTCTGCTGCATTCAGAGATCTGCGCAGGTCCGTCTCCAACTCGGAGATCGAGGCACCGCGCAGTGGCCGGGGTTCGACGTTGATCTCGATGTTGAACTGGCCGAGCTCGGTTTGATAGTCGGGGTCGGCGATGGCGTCGAGTACCGCGGCGTTGGCCATCGACGGCTCCATGTCGTCGTCGACGAGATTGAGCTCGATCTCCATGCCGATCTGCGGTTCACCGACGTGGAAGGTCTCGTCGGCGAGCATGATCGCCAGCGCGTCGAGACAGTCCTGGACCTTCTGGCGAAACTCGTGCCGGTCCTGCCTGGTGAACTTACGGCGCTCGACGTCCTCGCCCATGGTGACCGCCTATCGGTGCGTGAAGAAGGGCCGTTCGCTCGCGCGCAACGACTTCGGCCTACGAGTATCGCAGTCCGCGTTCGCCGAGGGGGACGCACGCGAAAATCACCAGGGTGAGGGCTGATAGTCCTTGAGGAAGGAGCCGTACAGATCGATTCCGAGTTCTCCCTGCACGATCGGGTCGTACACCCGAGCGGCACCGTCCACCAGGTCGAGTGGAGCGTGGAAACCCTCGTCGGCGAGACGCATCTTGGTGGGGTGTGGCCGCTCGTCGGTGATCCAACCGGTGTCGACGGCTGTCATCAGGATCCCGCTGTCGAGCATCTCCTTCGCGCTGGTGCGCGTCAGCATGTTCAGAGCGGCCTTGGCCATGTTGGTGTGAGGATGACCCGGCCCCTTGTATGCGCGGCCGAACTGGCCCTCCATGGCCGAGACGTTCACGACGTACTTTCGTCGCGCGTCCGAGGCTTCCATCGCGGTGCGGAGCCGCGAGACCAGGATGAAGGGTGCGACGGAATTGCAGAGCTGCACCTCGAGCAGTTCGACCGGGTCCACCTGCTCGACGGTGTGGATCCAGCTGTTGGTCTCGGCCAGATCGGGTACCAGGCCGCCGGCATCGATGGCGAGCCCGCTCTCGATCCTCTCGGCCGTGACCGAACCGGCGACCATGGCCAGGGAGGCCACGTCGTCGGCACTCAGAACAGCGGCCGACCTGCCGCCGATCGCGGTGGCAGGCAACGAGCTCGCCAGCGACGCAGGGTGAGCATCGCTGGTCTTGCCGAACGTGATTCGCTCCGGTCCTGCGCCCTCGGTCAGCGCCGCAGGCAGAGGTTCGGCTTCGGCATCGGCGAGTGCGCTGTAGGACCCGGGGGAGCGCTTGACGGTCTGCGCGGCGTTGTTGATCAGGATGTCCAGGGGACCCTCGGCCGCGACCGAATCGGCAAGCGCCACAACCTGAGCCGGGTCGCGAAGATCGATACCGACGACGCGCAGACGGTGCAGCCACTGGTCGCTGTCGTCCATCGCTGCGAATCGACGTACGGCATCGTTGGGAAAACGAGTGGTGATCGTGGTGTGTGCACCGTCGCGGAGCAAACGAAGTGCGATGTACATACCGATCTTCGCTCGACCACCGGTCAGCAACGCCCGCCGCCCGGACAGATCGGTTCGAGCGTTGCGCTTGCCGCGATTGAGCGTCGCGCACTCCGGGCACAACTGGTGATAGAACGAATCGACGTGGGTGTAACGCTGCTTGCAGATGTAGCAGGGACGAGCCTTGATCAGCGTGCCTGCGATGTCTCCGTCGGCGCGCGAAGTGAGAGACAGTCCTGCTGTCTCGTCGTCGATCCGGTCCGGGGATCCTGTCGCGGTGGCGGCGACGACGGCACGGTCGGCCGCGTTGACGGCATTGCGCGCGGCGACGCGTCGAGCACGCTTGAGGTCTTTGAACATGGCACCGGACGCGCGCTGCACAGCGATCGAATCCGGATGATTCTTGTCCAGCTCTGCGGCCTGCTTCAGCACTCGCAGGCACGTCTCGAGATCGGTGGGGTCGATCGCGTCCATCGTCAGTCTCCTAGCATCGGCCCCTTCGAGCCGAAAGAAGCGAGTGCAGAACGAAAAAGACCCCGATTCCGAAGAATCAGGGTCCGTTTCGTCTGTCTCAACTCAGATCTGTGAAAATCTCTGTCTGGCTACATCTTTCAGACGGTGTCCGAGGGGGGACTTGAACCCCCACGTCCGTTAATAGGACACTAGCACCTCAAGCTAGCGCGTCTGCCATTCCGCCACTCGGACAAGTGCGACCTCTGCCGCATATTCTTTTGTTGCTTTCACAGCCGGCCGCTGTGTGCTGCGTAAGATTATCCGACGGGTTCCCGATAACCCAAATCCCCACGTCAGTTCATGCTCGAGGCCGTTTCTCATGGTGCCCGGAGCGGATTCTGGTGGTAGGAACGACGTGTGCCCAACGATGTGAGCAACCCCGACGTGAGCAATTCCGAGAGCCACAGCGATATCGATGCCACCGTTGCCCTCGACGAAGTCGTGGATCTCGTCAGTTCCCTCATCCGTTTCGACACCTCGAACACGGGGGAGCTCGACACCACGGTCGGTGAGAAGGAATGCGCCGAATGGGTGGCGAGCAAGCTCGAAGAGGTGGGGTACGAAACGGAGTACGTCGAGTCCGGTGCCCCCGGTCGAGGCAACGTGTTCGCCTGGCTGCGCGGAGCGGACTCCTCTCGCGGCGCGCTGCTGGTCCACGGACACCTGGACGTCGTGCCTGCGGAACCTGCCGACTGGAGCGTGCATCCGTTCTCCGGGGCCGTCGAGGACGGGTACGTGTGGGGCCGGGGCGCAGTGGACATGAAGGACATGGTCGGCATGGCGCTCGCGCTGGCCCGCCAGTTCAAGTCCAACGGAACCGTGCCACCCCGAGACATCCTGTTCGCGTTCCTGGCCGACGAGGAGGCAGGTGGCAAGTACGGATCGCACTGGTTGGTCGACAACCGACCGGATCTGTTCGAGGGCGTCACCGAGGCAGTCGGCGAGGTCGGCGGGTTCTCACTGACCGTCGCCCGCCCGGACGGCACCGAAAAGCGGCTCTACATGGTCGAGACAGCGGAGAAGAGCCTGGCGTGGATGCGGCTGACGGCAAAGGCGCGGGCGGGGCACGGATCGTTCCTGCACGACGACAACGCCGTGACGTACCTCGCCGAGGCCGTGGCCAAACTGGGCAATCACACGTTTCCGCTGGTGCTGACCGAATCGGTCTCGCAGTTTCTGCAGGCGGTCTCCGAGGAATCGGGGCTCGATTTCGACCCTACGTCACCGGACATCGACGGCACCCTGCTCAAGCTCGGCAGCATCGCCCGCATCGTCGGAGCGACCCTGCGCGACACCGCGAACCCGACGATGCTCTCGGCCGGCTACAAGGCCAACGTGATTCCGCAGACGGCGACCGCAGTGGTGGACTGCCGAGTGTTGCCGGGGCGGCAGGCTGCCTTCGAGAAGGAGGTCGACGAGTTGATCGGCCCGAACGTCGAACGCGAGTGGATCACGAAACTCGAACCGTACGAGACCACCTTCGACGGTGATCTCGTCGATGCGATGAACGACGCAGTGTTGGCGCACGACCCGAACGGTCGAACCGTTCCCTACATGCTCTCCGGTGGCACCGACGCAAAAGCGTTCGCGCGCATCGGTATTCGCTGCTTCGGCTTTGCTCCGCTCAAGTTGCCGCCGGAACTGGATTTCGCGGCGTTGTTTCACGGCATCGACGAACGAGTACCCGTGGAATCGTTGGAGTTCGGTACACAGGTACTCGAACACTTCTTGCTGCACAGCTGATACGAAAGGAACCATCGTGGCGTACAACCCATACGACTCGCTTCCGGACCTACCGTCCTTCGAGTTGACGTCCGAGGACGTCGAGGACGGCAAGACATTGGCCGCTCAGCAGGTCAGTGGGATCATGGGAGCCGGTGGGCACGACAACTCTCCGCAGCTGTCCTGGTCCGGATTCCCCGAGGGCACCAAGAGCTTCGCCGTCACCGTCTACGACCCCGACGCACCGACGGCATCCGGCTTCTGGCACTGGGCAGTGGCGAACATCCCCGTCGGGACGACATCACTGGTGTCCGGCGCGGGCGACGACGGCGGGACCGGGGTACCCAGCACCGCGGTGACGCTCAAGAACGATGCAGGCCTGTTCCGCTACATCGGTGCTGCACCGCCCGCCGGGCACGGCCCGCACCGCTACTTCATCGTGGTTCACGCGGTGGACGTCGAACGGCTCGAAGTGGACGAGACGGCCACCCCGGCCTACCTGGGGTTCAATCTGTTCTCGCACGCCATCGGTCGTGCGGTCCTCACCGGCATCTACGAAGCCTGAGCCCCGTCGTCGGGTGTCGGAGGACTGGTCTCCGACACCCGACGGTTCAGGGCCTGTTCGCCGAGCCCACCGCATCGGCGATCGTGGCGAACCCGTGTTGGTCGAGCCGAGCGGCCAGTCCGCGGTGAATGTTCTTGATCCACAGCGGGCCGCCGTAGATGAAACCGGTGTAGCCCTGCACCAGCGAAGCGCCCGCGGTGATGCGTTCCCATGCCTGCGCTTCGGTCTCGATTCCTCCTACCGAGATCAGAGTCAGACGCGTACCCACTCGGCGGTACAGGCGTCGCAGCACCTCGAGCGATCGGTCGGCCAGGGGAGCACCGGACAGGCCGCCTGCTCCTGCTGCGGTGACCACGTCTGCGTCGGTGCGCAGACCGGCGCGGGAGATCGTCGTGTTGGTGGCCACGATTCCGTCGAGACCGAGTTCGACGGCCAGATCTGCGACGGCGTCGATGTCCTCGTCGGACAGGTCGGGGGCGATCTTGACCAGGACCGGCACCGTCACCACCGACTGCACCGCCACCAGGATCGGCCGCAGCGATTCGACGGCCTGAAGGTCACGTAGTCCAGGGGTATTGGGGGAGCTGACGTTGACGACCACGAAGTCCGCCGATGGGCCCAGCAGCCGGGCACTGGCCGTGTAGTCCGCGGCAGCACCGTCCGGCTCGACGATCTTGGTCTTCCCGATGTTCGCACCGATCGGGATATCGGTGCGCCTGGCACGGACACGCTGCGCAGCGTGGTCGGCACCATGGTTGTTGAAGCCCATGCGGTTGACGATGGCGCGGTCCGCGGGCAGCCGGAACAGTCGCGGAGTCGGATTGCCCGGCTGGCTCTGCGCGGTCACGGTGCCGATCTCGGCGAAACCGAATCCGATCGGCCCCCACGCATCGATTCCGTCGGCGTTCTTGTCGAAGCCGGCCGCGAGACCGAGCGGGGCCGGGAAGTCGACTCCGAACACCGTCGAGCGCAGCCGGGGATCGTCGACAACGAACATCTTCTGTGACAAGTAGCGGAGCGGCGGCACGACGGCGACGGCGCGGAGCACCGCGAACGCCAGGTGGTGAATCCTCTCCGGTGGCACGAGGAACATCAGGCGCAACAGGACGCGGTACAGGCGGTCTCCCACGGTCTTCTCCCCGGTCGATCTGGCTCGTCGAACACATGCTGTGGTTTCGACGATCGTGCGGTCGAACAGTACTGCGAGACGCTCAGATTCCGGGCTCGGGGATATGATGCGCGGTCTTCTTGCGCTTGAGCAGAACACGCCTGCTGCCATCGGTGTACAGGCGAACCCGCGACAGTTCCCAGCCGCCGAATTCCGCCTGAATCGCCAGACGCATCGAGGCCGTCACTCGGGTCACATCCGGCGGCAGCCGCAACGGCACGTACTCCCAATCGTCGGACGGCGACACTTCCCATCCGACGGGCATCTTCGCGCGGCCAGGTGCCGAACTCTCATGTGCGTTCACATGCCTCCTTGCCATTCAACCGAAGTCAACGACTCGCAGCGGGGATGCGCTGCAGACCGTCACCGGTTGCCGATCCCACGTACAGGTCACCGGTGTCGGCGTCGACAGCAACCGAATTCGGCTGCCGCACAGTGGCCAACCTCCTGGCCTCGACCGGAATTCCGGTATCGAGTGTGTACCCGACCACCTCGTTGAGAGCGGGCAGCGTCACCCATGCAATACCGGACTGCTCATCGTAGGCGATCGCCCACGGCTGCGACCCGACCGGAAACCGTTGCCGCATCAGCAGATCGTGCGAGGTGAAGACGAGCAACTCGGTCCCGGTCGAATCGGTGACCAGCAGCCGGCCGAACTGGTCGCTGGTCATCTCCGCGGCACCTTCGCCTGCGCGCAAGGCCACTCCGAGGGTGCCGTCGTCCAGATCCAGGTCGGTCACCGACGTCTGACGACGATCGAGAACGGAGACCCCGTTCGGGGTACTGGCCAGAGAATCGGCCGAGGTCACGCTGCCGCCCGAGACCGTGGCGGTGACCTGACCGCTCGCGTCGAGCACACGGACCGCTCCGGTGTCGTCCCCGACGGCCGTCGTGCCGTCCGGCAGGTCTGCTGCGGACAGGGCGTCGGCGTCGACCGTCAGGTCGGTGCGCTGTCCGTCCGCCACGGCGATCCTCGCGACGACACCGTCCATGGGGACGAGCACGGTCGAGTCCCGTCCGGCGACGAGTTCTGCGCCGGTGGAGCCCAGGTCGACCACCTGGCTCTCGGCCGTGGCTCCGTCGCGGACCAGGGTCACCGTCGTCGATGCGTCGGTCAGCGCCACCACGGTGCGGGTGACGGGGTCGAAGGTGATGGCGTCCACGGGCGCGAACGCGCTGACGGTTCCCGCGGGGGTCACGGTCGCCTCGGGGGACTCCGCCGGTGGTCGGGGTTCGACGGAGATGTCGTCGGCGTTCTCGTCGTCGCTGGAACACCCGCCGACCGACAGGACCGTGACGACGGCGATCGCGGACGCGACTGCCCCTCGAATCGAACGAGCCGACGGTGTTCGCATGAGGCCGAACCTACTTCCTCGAGAAGATGCTGCCTGTGGAGGCGCTGCCACATCTGTACCAGCGTCCGGCGATCTCGGCGAAATCGACCGCGCCGGATCTGTTGCCGTCCGGTCGAGTCCGAGGACGCGGTAGCGTGATCGTCCGAGGGAATGCACGACATGGGAGTGGACGTGGGAACCGAGGAAACACACTTCGTCGTCGAGGAAGTGAACGCGGGAACGCATCCGAACGGCTTCGGGCGAACCGATGACGGCCGGGCGTTCGCGTTTCGGGTGCATAGAAGCACCCTGTACGTGGAGATATACCGCGCCGACGTGCAATCTCCGGTACCGGACCGGTCCGAGGTCGAAGCGGTTGCCGAGCATTCGGTCACCGAGGTCGATCTGACGGACGAGCGCAGCATCGTCGGGGTGGTGCGTGATGCGGTCGCCCACGCGCAGCAGCTGTCCGATGCGTCACAACGGGACACCACGGCAGTGCGGTCCTTCTTCAACCGGGTCAATTCCGTGCTGGAGGGTTTCTGACCCGGTGGGGAACCACCAGCTGTTCGCCGGTGTCCGGATGATCGAACACGTCGACGGGGTGTCGGTACACCCGGGCCAACCTTTCGGAGGTGAGGACCTCCCGCGGTGAACCGGTGGCAATCAGTTCACCCGAGTCCAGGATCGCGACGCGGTCGGCGTAGGCCGCCGCGAGGCCGAGATCGTGCAGCACGACGACCACGGCACGGCCCGCAGCAGCGAGCGAAAGCACCACGGCCATCACAGACTCTTGATGTCCCAGGTCGAGTGCTGCAGTGGGCTCGTCCAGCATGATCGTTGCGGTGTCCTGGGCGATGACGCGGGCCAGCGCGACCCGGGCCTGCTCGCCGCCGGAGAGCGACGAGAACGGCCGATGTGAGAACGCCGTCACGTCGCACGCGGACATGGCTGCGGCGACGCGGTCGTCGTCGTCGCGTGCCGCCGACGTACCGACCCAGGGGGCTCGACCCATCCGGACGATCTGGCCGGCCGTGAACGCGAACCCGACGCTGTGCTGCTGAGGCAGCACAGCGCGTTGCCTGGCCACGTCCACCGTGGGGATGCGGGTCAGCGGTTTTTCGCCCAGCAGAACCGATCCGGCGCTGGGCTCGGTGTCTCCCGCCAGGACCGACAGCAGCGTCGATTTGCCCGCACCGTTGGGTCCCACCAGCGCCAGTATCTCGCCGGCCATCACGTCGAGGTGGACGTCGGTCAACACCGTCGCGTCCCCGCGCCGTGCGGAGACTCCGCGGGCGACGAGGGTGCACGAGCCCGGTTCGGGGATGACCGGGATGTCCCGGCGCGCTGTGCGCCCCATCATGCCCACCCACCCTGGCGTGCACGGGTACGGCGGAGCAGCCAGAAGAAGAACGGGGCACCCGCAAGTGAGGTCACCATGCCGAGTGGCAGGTCGACGTTCGCGACGAGGGTCCGTGTGACGAGATCGGCAGCGAGCAGCACGACGGCCCCGGCGAGGGCGCTGGACGGAATGAGCAGTCGATGCGCGGGGCCGAGCACCATCCGCATGGCGTGCGGAACCACCAGACCCACGAACAGGATGATGCCGGTGAATGCGACCCCGGACGCGACGAGCAGGGCGACGACGACGATGGCGAACTGTCTGAGTCGTTCGACGTTCACGCCCAGATGGCGTGCCACGTTCTCACCGAGCGCGAGCAGGTCGAGTCGGCGGGCGATCGCCAGGGAGGCTCCGATTCCGAGCAGCGCGAGCGGGCCGACCACGGCCACCGACTGCCAGGTTGCGCCCGCGAGCGACCCCAGTTGCCAGAACACGATCTGATCGCGGGCGGCGGGACTGGCGACGAAGGTGAAGAACGCGATGACACCGCCGGCGAAGGCATTGACTGCAACGCCGGTGAGGATGAGCGTCACCACTTCGGTGCGGCCTGCGTTGCGAGCGAGGAAATACACGGCGATCGTGGTGACGAGCCCGCCGACGAATGCGGCGAACGCCACACTCCAGGCTCCCGCGAAGCTGCCACCGAGCACGATGACCGAGCTGGCACCGACGGCAGCACCCGAGGAGACCCCCACGACACCCGGCTCGGCCAGTGGATTGGCGAACACCCCCTGAAGCAGCGCACCCGCGCAGCCCAGACACGCGCCGACGACGATTGCCAGCGTCAGCCGTGGGAATCGGACCTGCCACAGCGTCACCTCGCCACTGGGATGTGCCGGCATCGGGCCGATGTCGAGCCCTACCCGATGTGCGAGGCTGCCCAGTACCTCCAGCGGAGTCGTCGGCACCTGCCCCACGACGGCCGAGATCAAAGCCAGGCCAACCAGTGCTACCACCAGGGCTCCGAATGTGAAAATAACCCGTCCTCGGCCCGTGTGTGGTTCGGCGAGTGCGCGGTCGGTCATGACGCCGGGTCGTACACGGCCTTCGACAGTGCGCCCAACACCTTTCCGGTGTTCGGGCCGAAACTGAGGACGGTCCCGTCGTCCATGTCCACCACCCGGCGTTCTCGGCCTGCCGGGGTCTGCGCGATTCCGGGGATCTGCTCGAGACCCTCGATTCCGCCGATCGATTCCAGGCCCTTGGTCATCATCAGAATGACGTCGGGTGCCGCGGCGATCAAGGCTTCACTGGTGACCGGCACGAACTGCTCGGTCAGACCCGATTCGACACCGGCGTCCCTGGCACCGAGAGCCTCGATCAATGCATCCGCTCCCGAACCGGGCCCGGCGAGCATCTTGATCGCCGGCCCGCGCATGTACAGAAACGCGATCTTCAGCGGTTCGGTGGATTGGGGTGTGTCGTTCGCTGCTGCCGATATCTCGGTGTTCGTTCGTTCGGCGAGGGCAGCACCGGCCTCGGGCACACCCAGGGCGGCTGCCACGGCCTCGATCTGAGCCCCGACGCCGGCCAGCGTGCGCGTGGGATCGAAGTACACGACGGGAATGCCTGCGGCTCGGATCTGATCCTGCACAGCGCGGGGACCGATGCTGGTATCGGTCAGTACGACGGTCGGCGACAGCGCCAGAATTCCCTCGGCGCTCAGAGAATGGCCGGTCGGGGTGACGTCGGGCACGTTCTCGGCTGCGGGAAATGCAGCAGAGGTGTCCCGCCCGACGAGGTTGTCACCGAGTCCAAGCGCGAAGACGGTCTCGGCCAGCGTGCCGTACTGGTCTGCTGCGACGATGCGGCTGTTGTCCGTCACGGTGACGGCGACGCCGTCGAATCCGGTCACGGTGACGGGCAGTATCTCGGCCGGATCGTCGGTGACGGGTTCCGGATTCGGATCGTCGACGACGGCGGTGCGGGGACCGATGGAGTCCGAGGATCCTGCGCCGGGGGTGTTCGCCGAGCAGGCGACCAGGAGTCCGGCGACGAGGAGCACGGCGGCGAGACGATTGACGGTCACCACGGAAGGTTAGCCTGTCCGATGTTTGCGGGTGATCAGGCGCTGACGTCGTCCAGGGCCGACGCGATCGCGGGCGGCAGCTCGAGTTCCTCGGCCATCAGGGCGCCCATCAACTGAGCGAGGTCCCGCGCTCCCACGATCGCGCTGCTCACGCCAGGCCTGTCGCGAGCCCATGCGAGCGCAACGACCAGGGGAGAGGTCGCCAGCCCGTCGGCTGCGGTGACGGCGGCGTCGACGATGCTGACCGCAGAATCGGTCAGGTACGTCAGCACGGACTCCGCGTGCACCTCGTCGGCACCGCGGGAGTCGGCCGGGATTCCGTTGCGGTACTTGCCTGTCAGCACGCCGCCGGCGAGGGGAATCGCGGCGAGGACACCGATGCCGTGGTGGTCTGCGGCGGGGATCAGCTCGTCCTCGATTCTGCGCGCGAGCAGTGAGTACTCCGCCTGAGTGGCCACGATGTGTCCGGTACCGGCTGCGCCTGCCGCCGTCGCCAGTTGCCAGCCGAGGTATCCGCGGGCTCCGGTGTAGCGGACCCGTCCGCTGGTCACGGCGTAGTCGAGCGTGGCGGCGACCTCGTCGACCGGAGTCATCGGGTCCCACGTCGCCACTTGCCACAGGTCGAGGTAGTCGGTTCCCAGTTCGCGCAGCGTGGCGTCGAGTTGGCCGAGCAGTCCGCGCCGCGAGCAGTCCACGTGATAGCGGCCGTAGCGCGAACTCAGCCCCGCTGCGCTGCTGATCACCAGTTCGTGCCGCGGGACCACGTCGTCGAGCAATTCGGCGAGCACTCGTTGCGCGCGTCCGTCCCCGTACGCCGGAGACGTGTCGACGAGCGTGCCGCCGGCCTCGGCGAACGCCGACAACTGTGCTGCGGCGTCGTCACCGTCGGTTCCGCTACCCCATCCGAGGGTGCCGAGGCCGAGTCTGGAGACTCGAAGTCCGCTGGTGCCGACCGATCTCTGTTTCATATGTGCCGAATGTCCTTTTACGTGTGATCGTCGGTGTCGAACTGCACTGCCGCCAGTGCACAGTAGTGCGCCGCGCCGCTCGGTGCGTACGTGCCGCGCCGGGTACGGTCGTGCCCGTGAATCGCGAATTCAGGGGGCAGGCCGGCGGCCGCGCATCGATAGTGAACCGTCCATCGACACCGATCTCGGAGGGTGAGCGCGCATGATCGACATGACGTGGCTGCAGGCGATCATCCTCGGCGCGGTGCAGGGCCTGACCGAATTCCTGCCGATCTCCTCGTCCGGGCACCTGCGCATCGTGTCCAGCGTGTTCTGGAACGAGGACGCCGGCGCCTCCTTCACTGCGGTGACCCAGCTCGGCACCGAAGCGGCTGTGCTGCTGTTCTTCTGGCGAGACATCGTCAGAATTGTCAAGGCCTGGTTCGTCGGCCTGAAACAGAAGGACGAGCGCGGACTCGACTACCGCATGGGGTGGTACGTGATCATCGCCACCATTCCCATCGGCGTACTCGGCCTGCTGTTCAAGGACCAGATCCGAACCGGTGCCCGAAACCTGTACCTCATCGCGTTCATGTTGATCGCGTTCGCCGTCGTCATCGCGATCGCGGAGAAGGTGGGTCGGAAGGAACGTCCGATCGAGAAGTTGACCACCCGCGACGGCATCGTCATGGGTCTGGCGCAGTGTCTCGCCCTGATCCCCGGCGTGTCCCGTTCCGGGGCGACGACCAGCGCCGGCCTGTTCCTCGGGCTCGAACGCGAGGCAGCAGTGCGATTCTCGTTCCTGCTGGCCATTCCTGCGGTCACCGCCTCCGGGCTCTTCTCGCTGCCCGACGCCTTCGAGCCCGTCGGCTCGGGCCTGGCCGCGTCGGGCCCGCAGTTGCTGGTGGCCACGATCATCGCGTTCGGGCTCGGCTACGCCTCGATCGCCTGGCTGTTGAAGTTCGTCGCGAACCACTCGCTGTACTGGTTCGTGGGATACCGCATCGTGCTGGGTGTCGTGGTGCTCGGTCTGCTGGCCGGCGGGGTTGTCTCGGCAACCTGAGTGCGGGAGTGGAGCCTGCGGAACGACCTGGTGGTGCGGGAGTGGAGCCTGCGGAACGACCCAGAGGTAAAGACTGGCTAGGCTCGGTGCAATGACAGTCATCTTGCTTCGGCACGGCCGCTCGACGTCGAATAACGCAGGCACTCTCGCGGGTCGCAGCGCCGGCGTCGAGCTCGACGATCGTGGGCGTGAGCAGGCGCAGGCGGTGGCGGATCGTCTCGGTGATCTGCCGGTCGCGGAGATAGTGCGCTCGCCGTTGCTGCGGTGCGAGCAGACGGTCGAGCCGTTGGCCGCCGCGCTCGGGCTCTCTCCGGTGGTCGAGCATCGATTGGTCGAGGTCGACTACGGGCAGTGGACCGGCCGCGCGATCAAGGAGTTGCTGGCCGAGCCGCTGTGGAAGGTGGTGCAGCAGCATCCGTCCGCTGCGGTGTTCCCGGACGGCGAGGGCTTGGCGACCGTGCAACAACGTGCGGTGCAGGCCGTGCGCGAGCACGACGCCCGGTTGGCCGCGCAGCACGGCCGCGACGTGTTGTGGGTGGCGTGCTCGCACGGGGACGTCATCAAGTCGGTGCTCTCGGACGCGATGGGTGCCCACCTCGATTCCTTCCAGCGCATCGTCGCCGACCCGGCATCGATCAGTGTTGTGCGCTACACCTCGACGCGGCCCTTCGTGCTGCGGACCAATGACACCGGGTCCGATCTGAGTGCGTTCGTGCCCAAGGCCGAGGAGCCCAGCACGCCGGAATCGGGCAACGCGGACTCTTCCGACGCGGTCGTCGGTGGTGGGGCAGGCCGCTAGAGCGTCGATTCGGCACTGGCACCCCGATCGGTGGCAGGCTGGAGGGCAAGCAATACCGTCCATGGTCGATCTGTGGCCGATAATGGAAGTTCCGAGAATTGCTTCGCGGAGCTGTTCGAGTCGTTAGGAGGTGCAATGCCGCGCGCCATACATGTTTTTCGCACCCCTGATCGTTTCGTTGCCGGGACCGTTGGGGAACCGGGCGACCGAACGTTCTTCCTCCAGGCGGTGCACGACGCCCGCGTGGTGTCGGTCGCCTTGGAAAAGCAGCAGGTCCAGGTACTCGCCGACAGGATGGGGCTGCTACTCGAAGAAGTGCACCGCCGCTTCGGAGCCGACGTTGCGGCCGAGGAGACCGATCCGGTCGACACCAGTCCGTTGCTGACCCCGATCGACACCGAGTTCCGCGTCGGAACGATGGGGCTCGGCTGGGATGCTGATGCCAACGCCGTCGTGGTGGAACTTCTCGCCGTCAGCGAGGTCGAGGTGGACGAATCGGTCGTTCTCGACGACACCGACGAGGGCCCCGATGCGGTCCGGGTGTTCCTCACTCCGGTGCAGGCCCGCGAATTCGCGGTGCGGTCCGAGCGCGTCATCGCGGCCGGCCGTGCGCCGTGCCCGCTGTGCGGACAGCCATTGGCCCCCGAGGGACATGTCTGCATCAGAACCAACGGCTACCGCCGCGGTGCGACGTTCGGACCGGTGACCGAGGTCGACGAGTCTTGACCGTCGAACTGCCGCCGTTCGAGGGCCGCGAAACCATGGAGACCGCCGACCTGACCGTCGTCGGTCGGGTGGTGTCGGCCAGCAACGCCACGCTGGTGTGCGAGGCGGGCGAGGGCGACTCGGCCGTACGGTGCGTGTACAAACCCGTTCGCGGAGAAGTGCCGCTCTGGGATTTTCCGGACGGCACACTTGCGGGCAGAGAAGTGGCGTCCTACGAAATCTCCGAGGCCCTCGGTTGGGGCGTCATTCCGCCGACGGTGCTGCGCGACGGGCCGTTCGGTCCGGGCATGGTGCAGAAGTGGATCGACACGCCGGAAGAGCGCACCGAGGGACGCGTCGACCTCGTCGATATCTGCCGTCCCGATCTCGTGCCCGCGGGATGGATTCCGGTACTGCAGGCGTACGACGGCGAGGGCGAGGAGATCGCTCTGATCCACGCCGATGATCCGCGGCTGCAGCGGATGGCGGTTCTCGACGTGATCCTCAACAATGCCGATCGCAAGGGCGGGCACGCACTCGAAGGTCTCGACGGCTACGTGTACGGAGTCGATCACGGTATCTGCCTGCACTCCGAGAACAAGTTGCGCACGGTGCTGTGGGGGTGGGCAGGCCAGGCGGTGGACGACGCGTTGATGACCGACGTGGTGCGGTTCGTCGAGACGTTCGACGCGGTCACCGCTCCGCGCCTGGTCGACAAGATCACCCTGACCGAAACGGTCGCAGTTCTCGACCGGGCCCAGGAGCTGATCGCCCGTCCCGTCATGCCCGAACCTCGCTCGAGCAGACCCATACCCTGGCCCGCCTTCTGATCCGGCTCGGATAGGCTCGGCTGCATGCATTCTTGGTCGAGCCCGGAGATTCCGACAATCCCAGGACAGGGTCCAGCGCTTCGATTGTTCGACACCGCCGACCGCCAGGTCCGTCCTGTCACCCCCGGTTCGACGGCTCGGATGTACGTCTGCGGAATCACCCCGTACGACGCCACCCATCTGGGGCACGCGGCGACGTACCTGACGTTCGATCTGATCTACCGGCTGTGGCTGGACGCGGGCACGGACGTGCACTACGTGCAGAACGTCACCGATGTCGACGATCCACTGTTCGAGCGCGCCGACCGCGACGGCGAGGATTGGCGCGATCTGGGAGCTCGTGAGATCGAACTCTTCCGCGCAGACATGGAAGCGCTCCGGGTGCTCCCTCCGCGGGACTACATCGGTGCCGTCGAGTCGGTCGACGAGGTCGTCGAACTGGTGGAGAAGCTGGTCGCGTCCGGCGCGGCGTACGTCGTCGACGACGCCGAATACCCGGACGTGTACTTCCGTGCCGATGCCACCGAGCAGTTCGGCTACGAGTCCGGCTACGACCGCGCCACGATGGACACCTTCTTCGCCGAGCGCGGTGGCGACCCCGATCGGGTCGGTAAGCGGGATCCACTCGATGCGTTGCTCTGGCGCGCGGTGCGGCCGGGCGAGCCGTCGTGGCCGTCGCCGTGGGGTCCGGGCCGGCCCGGGTGGCACATCGAATGCGCAGCCATCGCGCTCAACCGCATCGGTACCGCCTTCGACATCCAGGGCGGTGGAAGCGATCTCATCTTCCCGCACCACGAATTCTCGGCCGCCCACGCCGAGGCCGCGACCGGTGATCCGCGCTTCGCGCGCCACTACGTGCATACCGGAATGATCGGGCTCGACGGCGAGAAGATGTCCAAGAGCCGCGGCAATCTGGTGTTCGTCTCGAAACTCCGTGCCGAGAATGTGGATTCGGGTGCCGTGCGGCTCGGTCTGCTCGCCGGGCACTACCGGCAGGATCGGCCGTGGTCCGACGAGGTTCTCGAACGGGCTCACACCCGGCTCGCACTGTGGCGCCGGGCAGCGGCGCTCGAGAGCGCAGCGTCGGCCGACGATGTGATCAATCGGTTGCGGCAGCATCTGGCCGACGATCTGGACACCCCCAAGGCACTCGATGCGCTCGACGCGTGGGCGAGTTTCGCGGTCGAACGCGGCGGATCGGATGCGGGCGCACCCGGCGCCTTCGCCGATGCGGTCGACGCGCTGCTCGGCGTACCGCTGCGCTGATCGTCCCCCGACCTAGGTCGCAGGTCCCGGCCGCAGATCGGTCAGCAGATCCGCGATCAGTCGTTCTTCCATGACTGCTCGGCCCGAATCACGGAGGGCGGCAGCCAGTTCCGGGTCCCACGGACTGTTCGTCGGATGACCTTTCAGGGGTTCGGAATTCCGTGCATCGAGTGCGTGCCGGTACGAGTCGACGTCCATGCGCCACGGCGAGGCGTCGTATCGGGAGATGGCTCGGGTGACCATGTGCACTCCGGCCCAGTCGAAGTCGGCACGCCATCGAATCGTGGTGCCGGGCGCGCGGGAGGCCAGCAGCCGGTGTACTGCCGCGGAGGGCTGACCGTCGGTACAGATCAGGCTCGCGCAGTTCGAGCCGAGCGTACGGGCTGCGGCGGCGAGCACGGCCACGTTCTCGCAGACGAACACCGTGGACGAGCTGTTGGTGAGCGGGCCGCGCGAGAGCATGTCCACGGTGACCGGGAAGGGGATGCCCTCATCTGCTGCATCGTTGAGCCAACGAGCCACCGCGTGGGTTTCGTCGACGCGGTAGCCGAGTACCAGCACCCGGCTGGACACTGCGTCGACCGACACGCCGGCGGTCTCCCACAACGCCCTGATGCCGACCGGATCGACGGGTCGAGGGACGTTCTCGCGCAACGACAATGCGTCGAGCACGAGTTTCGGGGCACCGCCGCCCGAGAGCGCCTTCGTATCACCGCAGGCCAGTTCCGCGAGCTCGGTCAGCGACATCCCGTCCACCGGAAGCAGCGCCAGGACCTGCGTCGCCACCGCGAGCGCATCGACGGCAACGCGGCCCCCGAGAGTTCCGTCCTGATTGAGCAACGACGCGATCCAGTGCTCGATCCACTCGCGATCGGTGCCGCCGCCGAGAACCTCCCTGGCCCGATCGAGTGCATCCGCGCGGACCTGTGCCTTGTCGGCTGCGATCTTCTTCTTGTCCAGCAGCGGAGCCTGCCCAGTGAGGGTGTCGATCAGTCCGAGGCCACCGTTGAGCGGATGGCTCAGCCACGCGTCGAACCGCTCGAGATCGAGCCTGGTGCTGCGCGCCCGAGAATGCAGACTGGAGTTGGACCGAGAGATCGCGCTGCACAGACGCCACAGCTCCGGGGCCTCGCTCAAGTCGACGGTGATGTTGCCGCCGACGCGAAGCCAGTTGAACTCCAACTTCTTTCGTGCCGCGTCGAGCAGTGCCGCCAATTCGACACTGCCGCGCCATTCGCTGTTACCGGTCAAACTCCAGCCCACCTTCGGTTCGGGTCGGCACACGGCGCGTCAGCGGTGACCCGAGTGCGGCAGCGAGGTCGGTACCGTCGTGCTCGGCGAACAGTTCGCCGTTCTCCCACACCAGAAGAGCTGCGCTGACGGTGTTCTCGGCTGTCGAATGCGCCAGGTCGTAGTGCGCGCAGCCGGGAACGTCCCCGTAGGTGATCCACAGGTCGTATCCGGTCATGAACAGATCGAGATCGAATTGCACACTCAGGCCGAGCAATTCGCTGCGGCCGTTGTCGTCGACACCGGCGAACGCCTCGTCCAGCGCGAGCAGCCGAGGTGAATGTGGATCGGCGGACGAGAGCATCACGTGTGCCGCGGCGAACAGGGGCAGGTGCAGCGACACCGATTGCTCACCGCCCGAGAGCGCACTGTGGCGTGCGACGGTGAGGCGATCTTCGTTGCCGTCGCCGCTGATGAGCGTGAAGGCGAACACGCGCCAGCGGCGATAGTCCAGTGTCGTGGACAGGATCTCGGGGTAGGACCGTTCCGGATGCGCCGCGCGCGCGATCCTGATCTCCGACGCGAAGTGGGCTCGCATCGCGGCCAGATCGTCCTGGTTCAACGCCGAGGCGTCGCGGTCGAGCAGTTTGGACACCGCCCGGGCGCCGTCGTCGAGGTTGTCCGCGAGCACCCAGTGCACACCGATCGTGTTGCCCGAGGACATGCGGCGCTGTTTCATCTCGGCGGACATCTGCGCGATCAGCTCGCGTGCGTCGACGGTGCGCTCGTGAATCTGCTGCGCCAGGCCGGTCAGCAGAGCATCTTCGAGAATTCGGCGCTCCTGCTCGGTCAGCAGCAACTCCTGATCGGCCCTCGCGGCACCGATTCGGTCGGCGAAGTCTCCGACCGACGAGTAGCCCTGCTCGTCCTGAACGCGGACCACGGTCAAACCGTCCGGCGCATCCCACTGCAGGCGGTAGTCCTGACCCGATGCGGCGAGTTGCGAGTCGAACTCCTGCAACGCACTCGTCAGCGCCGTCCGGGTCGACTTTCGGCTCGAGTCACTGACTTTCACCGTCGCCGTCGCCGCGTCGAGCGCCGAATGCAGCGCGCGCACCACGGGCGGAAGTACCGGAACCTCGTCGTCGGGACCCTCGGCCTGCTGGACTCGATAGAGAATCTGCTCCACGGTCAGCCACGCCGAGTCGCTCGCCGGCCAGGCGTACGCCTCGTGAACGCCGAGGATGCCGAGTAGGTCCTTGCGAGCGTAGGGCGCGAGCCGCACGGCCTCGCCCAGGGTTTCGGTGACGGCACCGCGCAGGCTTTCGAGCGCTGTATTGCAGGCACCCTCGGCCTTGCCGATCGCTTCGCCTGCTTCCTTGTCCGCTTTACGCGCGGCCCGCTGCTCGGCGCGGCATTTCTCGATGCGTTCGCGCGCGTTCTCGAGATCGGTGTCGATCTGTTCGGCGGTGGCACCGAGCTTCTCGCTCAGGAGCTCGAGGCGTTGCACCTGCTGTCGGTAGTTCTCGTCGGCTATCGCGGCTTCCTCGGCGAGCTCCTCGGCCAGGCCACTTGCTTCTTCGAGGCGGTTGGTTGCTTCGCGGGCGCGTTCTGCTTCGCGCGTGTGATCGCCGCGCTTGCGGATCACCACCGAGCCCTGGTGCTCGAAATGCCGAATCGCCGCGGCGAGGGCATCGATGTCTCGGCCGATGTGTGGGGTGCGATGAGCCACGGCGACGGTGCGCAGCTGCTTCTCTTTCGCCGACAGGTCTGCGATCGCCTGGTCGAATTCACGGTCGGCCGCTGCGGACCCCTCCTTGGAGGTGCGCAGCGCCCCGGCCGCGGCGGTGACGGCGCGTTGCGCCTTCACGATGGCCGAGACCCGGGGGAGTTGTTTGGCGGCCGCGGCCAGTGCCTGTACCGATTCACGGGCAGAGCGTTCGTCTGCTGCCGCGGCCTCCAGTGCGGCGGTTGCGGTTTCGATCGCGGCACCGAGTTCGGCGATCCGTTGCTCTCGGCGCCGCGCGCGGGCCGTCGCGCCGATGTACTCGGCATCGGTCTTGGTGTGGCGGCCCTGCTGCACCCCCTGCCAGTACCGACCGTCGACGCCCACCGAGACGGCACCGCCCGAGACTGTTCCTTGATCCTGTTGCAGTGCAACCGAGTTCAGCACGTCGAGGATGCGCGATTCGGATACGGCGGTACCGGGCTCCGGTTCGAGAACGGACGCCAACGTGGTCCCGGTTGGCCTCGAGGCCTCCGGTAGCGGCGAGAGATACTGCTCCGAACTCGAGTCGACGGGGAAGTCTGCGACCGGGTGAATCCAGCCGTCGAGCAGATTGGCCGCCTGCAGTGCGGATTCGATCCCTGCCGCGTCGGCAGGGGAGACCGAGTCGGCAAACCGAACCAGCTGCCACAGAGGCGCACCCGAGAGTTCGGCGCGAGAATCGGTTCGTGCCGCGAACGGCGGCGGCGCGTCATCGTGTTCGGCCCGCACCAGGGACAGTTCGTCACGCAGCGCGTTCAGCTCGGCCGTGCGGGTCGATACGTCGACGCGTGCCTGGGCCTGGCGGCCGCGAAGCCCGTCGACCGCGTCTGCGGTTTGGTCGGCCAGCACCGATTCCAGGCTCGGAGCGTCGTCGTCCCCGATGCTCGCCAACGCCGCGTCGAGGGCCTCGAACGCTGCGGAGGTGATGCCCGCGGAGGAGTAGAGCGCCGAATTGGCAGACCACCAGGCCCGCAGTCCCGAGGCGAACTGCGCCTTCTCCAGGTCCACGGTCGCCTCGGCCTCGGTGACCGCAGCCGACGCTGCCTCGAGCATCTCGCGAGCCTTCGATGCGGCCTTCTCCGCACGAGTGCGCTCGGTCGACGCCTTCTCGACGGTTCCCAGGGCCTCGCGCACCGCCCGCACGTCGCCGTCGCGCTCCTCGGCATGGCCACGCAGAGCGGTGCTGATCTGATCGCTGCGGGCTGTTCCGGGCAGTGGCGTCCAGACGATGCCCGCGTCCTCGGCCGCAGTCTGCAGTTCCTCCTCGGCGCGGGTAACCCCGGCAACGGAGTCCCGGAGTGCGGAGTCGGCGCGAGCCGCCTCGGTGGTGCGCTGTTCCAGTTCGGCGTGCGCCTTGCGTGCGCGGTCGGCTTGCTGGGCGGTCGAGATCTCCAACTTCGCGGCGGATTCGGCCAGGTCGTCCAGTTGCTGCTTGCCCTCGTAGGCGCTCGAGCGCTGTAGGGTTTCGCGGTCTGCGACGGCCTGATCCAGTGCGCGTTCGGCCTCGTCGAATCGGGTTTCTGCAGCTGCTCGTTCCAGCAGCCGCCGGTCCTTCAGGGCGGCAGCGGCAAAGTGCGCGGTGGTCGCGTGAGTCACCGCCTCCAGCCGGCGCGAGACCTGCTCGACATCCGAACGGGTCTGTACCCGAAGGTATTTGGAGTACACCGAAACGAAGTTCTTGGCGGCGTGATCGGCCTGCGCCAGTCCTTCGAGTGCCCGGCCTACTTCTTCCATGTCGCTGAAGGAGCGCGCTGCCTCGAGCACCAGCTGCTCGTCCAACGGACGCAGGCCGTCGGTCAACGCCTGCGAGAGCCCCTTGGGGTCGAGGTTCTTGGCCAATTGCGGGCGACGAAGCGTCAGAATGAGATTGATCAGCTGGTCGTAGCGCTGCGCGCCCAGCCCGAACATGCGGGCATCGATCGCGGCGCGATAGTCCACCGGGCGATCGGTCAACGCGTCGGTACCCAGCTGCTCACCGAGTTGCTTCTTCGTCAACGGCCGGTCGTCGGAACCCAACAACGAGAAGTCCACGCCCACTCGGCCGTCGGCCACGAAGTACCAGCGGGTCACCTTGTCGTTGTGACGGCTCGCACGCATTCCGATTCCGACCGTCACCGATTCGGGGTCCTCGCGTGAACCGCGGCCGAACTCCATCCACACGTACGAGTGCGCGGTTTCCTGCCCTCGGTAGAGCAGGTTGGATTTCATCGTCCGCTCTTCTCCGGCAAAGGGATTGAGTCGGCGTGGTTCGATGCGGCCGTCCAGGACGAAGGGAAACAGCACTTCCAGTGCCTTGGTCTTGCCGGATCCGTTGGGACCACGCAGTACCAGGCGACCGTCGGCGAAGGAAAACTCCTGATCGCGGTAGTCCCACAGGTTGACGATCCCTGCTCGTGTCGGCCGAAAGCGTGTCGAGTGTGCGGTCATCTACTCAGGCCTCTATTTCGGACGATTCGTTACTGACGGGCTGTGCGGTTCTGGGGGCCTGTGCGGTGCTGGGTGCTTGTTCGGTGCCGAACAGTGAGTCCTGCGGGGTCCGATCACGCACGCTGACCATCACGTCGCGGTAGCGCGCGATCACCGGCAGCACCAGTACACCGCCGGACACGCTGTGTATCAGTCGAAGTCGGTGCAACAGCGCGATCGCCCGTACCCGTAGGCCGTCCCGATCGGTCTGCCACTGAGCTGCGAAGGTGCGGCCGAAGCGTTCGACGAGATCGTCGACGACCGTTGTCAGCCAACTGTCCTCGATCAACGGATACAGCTTCTTCTGTTGAGCATCATCGAATACCGTTGCATCGGAACCGAACCCGAACTCGGCGAGATCGCCGAAGATGCCGCCGTCGGGAATGGCGCTGTCCAACTGCTCGATCAGGGCGTCACCGTCGGGAAGGGGGTAGGTCGCCAGCGCGGGTGCATCCGGATCGATCACCCGGTCCGAGATTTCGCCCGCGATCAACAATGCGACCTGGGCAATGGTTCCGGTACTGGGGAATCGGTGGTCCGAGAGCCGTCCCGAGGTGTCGATGAGGGCGACTCCCTCGGAGCGACGCTCGGCAACGAGGCCGGTCAACAACTCGACGTCGGCAACGGTGCGCGACGCGGCCAGGGCGGTGCGGCCGTCCGGGTCGAGATCGTCGAGATAGACGACCGGTTGCTCGACCAACGCTCGGCGTACCGCACGCAGCGTTTCTTTCGGGTCTGCCTCACGCCCGGAGTCGGTGTGGATCCCGAGCTCGGAATCCTCGTGATCGATCGGGGCGTCCGAGCCGGCCAGCAGGCCGCGAATCGATCGCAGGTGCTGCACGGCGCGGGGCGGCCGGAACATGGCGACGACGACGGGACGGTCGATGTCGTAGAGCGCCTCGCCCGCGGACGGGTTGTTCGCCCAGCCGGTCGCATCACCGTCGGCCAACGCGATGGCGCCGCGGGTCGCGAGCCAGCCGATCGCGTCGACGAACGCGTCTCGGTCACTTGCTCGGTCGGTCGTCAGCTCGACGCCGTCGACCTGACTCGCCTCGGCCGCAACGTGATCGGCGAGTTCGGACAGAGTGATCTGGTTGCCCGCCCGGCCGAGTGCTGCGAGCGCCAACGCCAGGTACGCGTATCTGCGGCGGTCGAAGATTCGGTCGGTGGACGTTCGCGCGGGTTGGCTGTCGTCCAGTGCGTCGATCACCGGGAACAGACGTGCGGTGGTCTCGGTGACCTCGAGGCGATACCCGAACAGTTCGAGCAGGTCCTCGCGCAACTCGGTCGCCCATCTGCGCAGCAGTGGCAGCGCGATCCGATCGGGGTACGTCGTGGTCACCAGGTGATTCGACAGCGCGACCCGGGCGGCCCGCTGGTAGGAATCCAGTGCGAGGGTGGAGATCTCGCGAGCTCTCATCGGCGCGCTACCTCGCTGACCTCGAGCGCGAGGCGATCCAGATGCAATCGGCCACGGCTCGTCCGCACGATGGTCGAACGGTCGCTGTCGCTCAGTGTCAGGCGCACGCCGCTGTCCGATCCGGACGAGTCGGAGGTGCGCCCGCTCACGCGCACTCGCGCGGTCAACGCAGCATTCAACAAGCTCAATAGCACCTCTGTTTCCTGCTCGTCGAGAATGCGGTCGTGGATTCCGGCCGAGGCGAGCGATTGCGCTGCGGCGCTGCGTGATCGCTGCGACTCGAGTTGCTGCTCTCGCAGCCGTCGGATGCCGCCGTCGTTGCGCTGCACCCGTCCCGGAACACCGGGGGTGGGGGTGCGTCCGGTCTCGGCCAGGGTGCGCGAGATCTCGACCGGCGGTGCCTCCCACCACGAACGGGACGTGGAGATGATGTCGGCGTCGGGATGCACCATCGACAGGTGCCGTGGTCTGCCGAGGCCGAACACGGCATGGAACAGGGCGTGCGCGCTGTCTTCGGTGGGTGTGGCGGCGAACCAACCGGCCAGGTGGCGCAATTGGCTCTCGCGGCTCACTCCGCCCTTGCGGGTTTCGGTGACGCGGCGGAGCAGCGACAGCACGGCGGCGATCGCGCTCATCGTGCCCTCACGGAGTCGTTCGGACTCGCTGAGCTCGGACTCGGCCGAGACGAACCAGTGCGAGAGGCCGGCCCATCGATCGGTCCAGTCGGCGCGGCGTTCGTCCACGGTGAGGAAGACTCGCTCGTCGCTGATCGCGGCTCGCTCGACGAGTTGCTCGATGCCGGTGCTCTCGACGAGCGATATCGCCTCGGCGAGCTTCGGTGCGTAGCGGGTCAGATCGGAGCTGAATTCACGCATGTGCGTCAGCAGGGCGTCCTTGTGGACCAGGAACGACTCCGGCGTGATCTCGGTGGTGCGTACGAGATCACCGAGGACCAGATAGAAGTGGGCGGCGCGGGTCGCCATCTCCGACAGTGTCGAATCGAGTCGGCTGAGCTTGCGATAGATGCGATCGCCGTCGGCCCGACGGTTCGCCTCGGCCAGCTCGTGCATGTCTGCCAGTAGCTCGGGCAGCACCAGCCGCGACAGCGCGGCGTCGTCCAGGCGGGCCCCGAGCACGTCCTCGACTGCGCGATAGGCCTTGTAGCCGGCTTGGCCGAACTGGTAGACGAAGTGGCGGTTGCGGTATTCGGCGAGGGTTGCGGCGCGGGTGCCGTCGTAGCTGCGTTCGAGCAGGCCCCAGGCGTGGAGCTGATCGAGCAGAGGTGCGATGTCGAGGGTGGTCAGTGTGTCGTGCCGACCTGGACTGCGTGCGATGAGGTCGGCCACGTCTCCGGAGTGCAGCAGGACGACGTAGTTGGCTCGTGCGGTGTCGAATGCCCGGAGAACGGCGAGGTACTCGGATCGCTTTTCGGCGACGGCGAACGAGAAGAGACCGAGACGATCTTCCTCCACGAACGCGTTCACGACTCCTTGCCGCGCGTTCTCGCCTGATTCGCTCACTGGAACAGGGTAGGGGGTAGGAGTGTCAGTCGTTCAACCGTGCCGGTCAGAGTTCGACGGTGACTTTTCCGTCCACCACTGCGGCGGGGTAGGTGCGCACCGAGTCGATGCCGCTGGGGCAGGTGCCGTCGTCGAGCGAGAACGTGTACTGATGCAGTGGGCAGACGACGATGGATCCGTCGATCTGACCGTCTGCCAGGGGCCCGCCCTTGTGGGGGCACACGGCGTCCATCGCCCGCACCGAGCCGTCGCTGAGCAGGAACACCGCAACCTGCTTGCCGTCCACCACGTAGGCGCGTCCCTCGCCGGGTGTCAGGTCCTCCACGGCCCCGACCGGCACGCTCATCGGACCGGCACCTGCGGTAGCGGAAGCAGGGGCAACGACGGGGTGAACTGGGCGGGTGACTTCGGTGCCGCGCGATCCTGCCAGGGGTCGATGTATCCGTCCACCGATGCCTGCATTCGCTCGTCGAGTCCGGCGACGATGCCATCGCGGTCGTCGATCAGCACGCTCTGCAGTTCCTCCAGGCCGACGCGCGGAACCCATGCGTACGTTCGCTCGAGCCACTGAGCGTTCTCGCGGTAATGCTGGATGAATCTGCCTGCCACGGTCAGAACCTCCTCGGCCCCCGTCACGGTGGCCAGTAGATCGCCCTTGCGGATGTGTGCGCCTGCCGCGCCGCCGACGTAGATCTCCCATTTGCCTTCGCCGACCGAGACGACGCCGAAGTCCTTGCACAGTGCCTCCGAGCAGTTGCGCGGGCAGCCCGCGACCGCGAGTTTCAACTTCGCCGGAGTCTCCAGGCCCTGGAACCGCTCCTCCATGGCGATGCCCAGAGCCGTCGAGTCGCCGAGGCCGAAGCGACAGAAATCGCTACCCACGCAGGTCTTCACCGTGCGCATGCTCTTGCCGTAGGCGAAGCCCGAGGGCATGTCCAGATCGCCCCACACCTTCGGCAGGTCCTCCTTCTTGATGCCGAGAAGGTCGATACGTTGTCCGCCGGTGACCTTGACCAGGGGTACGTGGTACTTGTCTGCGACGTCGGCGATCTTGCGCAATTGATCGGGGGTGGTGACGCCACCCTTCATCTGCGGCACCACCGAGAACGTGCCGTCCCGCTGGATGTTGGCGTGGACGCGGTCGTTGATGAACAGCGCGCCGCGCTCGTCCACCCAGTCCGGGCCCCACACCGTCCGCAGCAACGACGCCAACGGCATCTTGGCGGCGGCATCCTCCGCTCCGCCGGTCGCCAGCGCCGCGAACACCGCAGACACCGCCCGAAGATCCTGCGCTCGAATGGCGTCGATCAGTTCCGGCTTGGTCATGGGGATGCAGGGGACGTACCAGTCCGCTGTGGGATCGGCCTCGACGGCACCGCCCGCTGCGCACGCGATGATGTCCTTGACCAGGCCCTTGCACGATCCGCACCCTTTGCCCGCCCGAGTCTTCGCGGTCACGTCGCCGAGGTTCTTGGCACCCGCATGCACGCAGGCCACGATGGCACCCTTCGTGACGCCGTTGCAGTTGCACACCTGGACGTCGTCGGCCAGCTCGGCGGCTCCTGTTGCCGCAGAGGGAGTTCCCATGTCGAAGAGCATGCTGATGCGCTCGTCGGGCAACGGCACCTTCTCGTCGAAAGCCTGAGTCAGGAAGTTGGCCTTGGAGATGTCGCCCAGCAGGGTGGCACCGACGAGTTTGTTATTGCGCACGATCACCGACTTGTACGTGCCACTGCGCGGTTCGTAGAACTGGACGAATTCGTCGTCGTCGCGTTCGGGGGCGGTGATCCCCATCGAGGCGACGTCCACACCGGCGACCTTGAGCTTGGTGGTCAGCCGCGAACCGTGGTACGCCGCAGTGGGGTCGGCACCGGTGAGCACGTCGGCCAGCACGACGGCCTGCTCCCACAGCGGTGCGACGAGGCCGTAGACCTCGCCGCGATGCTGGCAGCATTCACCGACGGCATAGATGGAACCTTCGTCCTCGCACCGCAATTGGTCGTCGACGACGATTCCGCGTTCGATCACCAGCCCGCCCGCGCGAGCGAAATCGACACTGGGACGAATGCCCGCGGTGACCACGACCATGTCCGCGTCGAGCGAGGTGCCGTCATTGAAACCGACGCCGGTGACGACGCCGTCCTCGGAGCGCACCACCGAGGTGGTCCGCTTGGAGGTGTGTACGCCGACGCCGAGTGACTCGATCTTGTTGCGCAGCACGCGTCCGCCGCGCTCGTCGAGCTGCTGATTCATCAGGTGGCCGGGGGAGTGCACCACGTTCACTTCCAGGCCCTGCGTGCGCAAGCCGTACGCGGCTTCGAGGCCGAGGAGTCCGCCACCGATGACGACCGCCGAGACGTCGTCACGCGACTGCGCCATCTGCAGCATCCCGTTGGTGTCGGCGATGGTGCGGAAGCCGAACACGCCGCGCGCCAGCCTGCCGTCGGACTCGCGAAGGCCGTCCATGTTCGGGAAGAACGTGTTGCTGCCGGTGGCGATGATCAGCACGTCGTAGTCGACGGACCGCCCGCTCTCGCAGACGACGGTCTTGGAGAACCGGTCGAGCGAGATCGCGCGGTCCCCGGCATGCAGCGTGACGCCGTTCTCGCTGTACCAGCTCATCGGATTGAGGATCAGATCCTCGTCATCGACGGTGGCCTCGCCGGACAACACGTGCGAAAGCATGATTCGGTTGTAGTTGCCGTACGGCTCGTCGCCGATCATGGTGATTTCGAAGAGCGAACTGCCGTCGCGTTTGATGATCTCCTCGACCGCCCTGGCACCGGCCATCCCGTTACCGACCACCAGCAGTCGCTGCTTGCCCGCGGTCATCAGATCAGCACCAGACCGAAATCGACGACGACCTCTCCGCTGGTTCCGGCAGGGGCGGCAACCACCAGTTCGAGCACCGTGTCCGGATCCACGTCCTCGACCACCCGCAGCGGAATGTTCACTCCGCTCTTGACGCCCATCGGGAACATGCGCATCGGGCTGCCATCGCGCAGCAAGGTCACGACCACCAGCTCGTCGCTCGAGTTTCCGCCGCGAAAGTACAGCGGCTGAGCCGTCGCACCCTCCGGTACGACGAAGCTCAGGCTGGGATCGATCAGCTCGGGCTTGTCCAGACCGTGCCCGGTGAAGGAGAAGATGCCTTGCAGAAATCGCGGTGTGCTGGCCATACACACGAGGTTGCGGGGTCGGGGTGACGTCACCGCTGCGGTGACGTTACGTCGGGATCAGAAAGACCTCACCGGCTGCCGGTCCCTCGTGTGCGGTCGGTCAGAGCCCGAAGTTGCCCGGACCGCGACGCCGCAGGTACTTCTCGAACTCGGCCGCGATGGCGTCGCCGTCGATCTTGGCGATTGCATCGGACATGTCCACCTCGGCGTCGCCGCGTTCCTCGAGGCTGCGGACGTATTCGCTGATCTCCTCGTCTTCCTTCGTCATCTCGGTCACCGCCTCTTCCCATTCCTCGGCCTGGGTGGGCAGTTCGCCGAGCGGTACCTCGATGTCGAGCACGTCCTCGACTCGCTGCAGCAGCGCCACGGTGGCCTTGGGGTTGGGCGGCTGAGAGACGTAGTGGGGAACAGCGGCCCAGAAGGAGACCGCGGGCACCCCGGCCTTGACACATTCGTCCTGCAGAACACCGGTGATTCCGGTCGGTCCCTCGTAGCGGGTCTGTTCGAGGTTGAACTGTTCGGCCGACTCGGTGCTGTAGGCGGTGCCGGTCACCGGAACGGGCCTGGTGTGCGGAGTGTCGGCCAACAGCGCTCCCAGGATGACCACGGTCTCGACGCCGAGCTGTTCGACGAACTCGAGGAGGTCGTCGCAGAAACTGCGCCAGCGCATGTTCGGCTCGATGCCGCGCAGCAACACCACATCGCGTGAGCTGCCGGGAGGCGAACACACCGACAGCCGCGTCGACGGCCATTCGATCTCGCGGGTGACACCGTCCACCTGGCGAACCGTCGGGCGGTTGACCTGGTAGTCGTAGTAGTCCTCGGAGTCCAATTCGGCCAGCGGGCTGGCGTCCCAGATCAGCTCCAGATGTTCGATCGCGCCGCTGGCCGCATCGCCTGCGTCGTTCCAGCCCTCGAATGCGGCCACCAGGATCGGGGAACGCAACTCGGGAATGTCGTCGTCGAGATCGTCGAGGTCTGTGGCGTTGGCCACAGCGTCGTGGACGGCCTCGATCAATGCAGCATCCAGAGGTACATCCGATCCGGCACCTGAAATGTCCGTATTTTCGTTACCGTCGTCGATCGGGGACTGGCCATCGAGGTTTCGGGGACTCACCACGACAGCCTACGACCCGACGTAACTTCGGTGCCCACTACTCTGTAGTGATGCCCGCTGAACACAAGCCCAGTCTGCTCGATGCGATTTCACGTCGCGTTGTCATCGGCGACGGAGCGATGGGCACGATGCTCCAGGATGCCGAGCTGACTCTCGACGACTTCATCGGTCTCGAAGGCTGCAACGAAATCCTCAACGACACCAGGCCGGATGTCCTGCGGGAGATCCACCGCGAGTACTTCGCGGCCGGTGCCGACGCCGTCGAGACCAACACCTTCGGTTGCAATCTGCCCAACCTGGCCGATTACGACATCGAGGACCGCATCCGTGAACTTGCGGAGAAGGGCACCCGGCTCGCGCGCGAGACCGCCGACGAGATGGGCCCCGGCCGCGATGGAATGGGCCGCTACGTGCTGGGCTCGATGGGCCCGGGCACCAAGCTCCCCACTCTCGGACACGCCCCCTTCGCTCGACTGCGCGACGCGTACACCGAGGCCGCCCTCGGCATGATCGACGGCGGTGCCGACGCCATCCTGGTCGAGACCTGCCAGGATCTGCTGCAGGTCAAGGCCGCGATCATCGGCAGTCAGCATGCGATGGACAAGCTCGGCGTACGCATCCCGATCATCACCCACGTCACCGTCGAGACGACGGGCGCGATGCTCGTCGGCAGCGAGATCGGTGCCGCACTGACCGCACTCGAACCCCTCGGTATCGACATGATCGGGCTCAACTGCGCGACCGGCCCGGCCGAGATGAGCGAGCACCTGCGCCATCTGTCCAAGCATTCGCGTCTCCCGGTGTCGGTGATGCCGAACGCCGGCCTGCCGACATTGGGCGCGAAAGGTGCCGAGTACCCACTGACCGCACCCGAACTGGCCGAGGCTCTGAGCGGTTTCGTCAACGAGTACGGGTTGGCTCTGGTCGGCGGTTGCTGCGGCACCACCCCCGAGCACATCCGTCAGGTTGCCGACATGGTCCACGGGGCAACGAAACTCGACCGTCGACCTGCGCCCGAGCCGGGCGTCTCCTCGCTCTACACCGCCGTTCCGTTCGAGCAGGACGCCAGCATCCTGATGATCGGTGAGCGCACCAACTCCAACGGATCCAAGGCATTCCGCGACGCGATGCTCGCCGAGGACTACGAGAAGTGCCTCGACATCGCCAAGGATCAGACGCGCGACGGCGCGCACATGTTGGACCTCAACGTCGACTACGTCGGCCGCGACGGTGCCGCAGACATGGCCGCGTTGGCCAGCCGCCTGGCGACCGCGTCGACCCTGCCGATCATGCTCGACTCCACCGAACCTGCGGTTCTCGAAGCAGGGTTGGAGCACCTCGGTGGCCGTAGCGCGGTCAACTCGGTCAACTACGAGGACGGCGACGGGCCCGACTCACGGTTCCAGAAGATCATGCGCCTGGTCAAGGAGCACGGCGCCGCAGTCGTTGCTCTGACCATCGACGAAGAGGGCCAGGCCCGTACGGCCGAGTGGAAGGTGCGTGTCGCAGACCGGTTGATCACCGACATCACCGAGAACTGGGGCCTACGCCACGAGGACATCATCGTCGACACCCTCACCTTCCCGATCTCGACCGGCCAGGAAGAGGTACGACGCGACGGCATCGAGACCATCGAGGCGATCCGTCAGCTCAAGGAGAAGTACCCGAAGGTGCACACCACCCTCGGGCTGTCGAACATCTCGTTCGGCCTCAATCCCGCTGCACGCCAGGTCCTCAACTCGGTGTTCCTGCACGAATGCACGCAGGCCGGCCTCGACACCGCCATCGTGCACGCGTCGAAGATCCTGCCGATGAACAAGATTCCCGACGAGCAGCGCGAGACGGCTCTGGATCTGGTGTACGACCGCCGCAGCGAGGGCTACGACCCGCTGCAGAAGCTCATGCAGCTGTTCGAGGGTGTCTCCGCGGCCTCGGCGCGCGAATCCCGCGCCGAGGAACTCGGCCGATTGCCGCTGTTCGAGCGACTCGAACGGCGCATCGTCGACGGTGAACGCAACGGACTCGACGCCGATCTCGACACCGCGATGACCGAGAAGCCGCCGCTCGAGATCATCAACGAGACCTTGCTCTCGGGGATGAAGACCGTGGGCGAGCTGTTCGGCTCCGGGCAGATGCAGCTGCCGTTCGTGCTCGCCTCCGCCGAGGTGATGAAAGCTGCTGTGGCGTACCTCGAGCCGCACATGGAGGCGACCGACGACGACGGCAAGGGCCGCATCGTGCTCGGTACCGTCAAGGGCGACGTGCACGACATCGGCAAGAACCTCGTCGACATCATCCTGAGCAACAACGGCTACGAGGTGGTCAATCTCGGTATCAAGCAACCGATTTCGACCATTCTCGAAGCTGCGATCGACAAGCGCGCCGATGTGATCGGCATGTCCGGGCTGTTGGTGAAATCCACCGTGGTCATGAAGGACAATCTGATCGAACTCAACTCGCGGGGTGTCGCCGAGCAATTCCCGGTTCTGCTGGGCGGAGCCGCACTGACGCGATCGTATGTCGAAAACGATCTTCAGGACGTCTACGAGGGCGACGTGCACTACGCGCGTGACGCATTCGAGGGCCTTCGGTTGATGGACACCATCATGACCACCAAGCGTGGCGGTGGACCGGCTCCGGACAGCCCCGAGGCGCTCGCCGCGAAGGCCAAGACGGCCGAGCGCAAGGAACGCCACGAGCGCTCCAAGCGCATCGCCGAAAAGCGCAAGGCCGCCGAAGCACCGGTGGTCGTGCCCGAGCGATCCGATGTCGCTGCCGACATCGACATCCCGGTGCCGCCGTTCTGGGGCACGCGCATCGTCAAGGGCGTGTCACTGTCGGAGTACTCCGGGCTGCTCGACGAGCGGGCGCTGTTCCTGGGGCAGTGGGGTCTGCGCGGTGCTCGAAAGGGTGAAGGCGCCACATACGAGGATCTGGTGGAGTCGGAAGGCAAACCGCGCCTGCGGTATTGGTTGGATCGCCTGAGCACCGACGGCATCCTCGCGCACGCGGCGTTGGTGTACGGATACTTCCCGGCGGTCTCCGAGGGCGACGACGTCGTCGTGCTCACCGAACCCGAACCCGATGCGCCCGAACGCTTTCGGTTCACGTTCCCACGGCAGCACCGCGACCGCTTCCTCTGCATATCGGACTTCGTTCGATCGCGTACGGCTGCACGGGAATCGGGCCAGGTCGACGTTCTGCCGATGAACCTGGTGACCATGGGCCAGCCCATCGCGGACTTCGCGAACGAACTGTTCGCCGCCGACTCGTACCGCGACTACCTCGAGGTCCACGGAATCGGCGTTCAGCTCACCGAAGCCTTGGCCGAGTACTGGCATCGCCGGGTACGCGAGGAACTGAAGCTGTCCGACGGCAATTCCGTCGCCTCGGAGGATCCCACCGAGGCCGAGGGCTTCTTCAAACTCGAATACCGCGGTGCGCGTTACTCGTTCGGCTACGGAGCATGCCCCGATCTCGAGGACCGGATCAAGCTCGCCGCACTCCTCGAACCCGAGCGAATCGGGGTCAAGCTTTCCGAGGAACTGCAGCTGCACCCCGAACAGTCGACCGATGCGTTCGTACTTCATCACCCGGAGGCCAAGTACTTCAATGTCTAGTGCACACCTGCAAGGTGTCCTGTGGGACATGGACGGCACACTGCTCGACTCCGAGAAGATCTGGGACGTCGCTATCGGTGAGTACTCCCGCACGCTGGGAACGGAACTCAGCGCCGAGGTGCGCGAGAGCACCCTCGGCAACTCCATGCGGGACGCACTGAGCAAGGTGCTGGCCAACGCCTCGGTCGCGGTCACCGACGAGCATCTGGCCGAAGGACGCGAATGGCTGACCGCCCGCGTCGGAGACCTGTTCGCCGAGGGGATTCCGTGGCGACCCGGCGCCAAGGACGCACTTGCGCTCATGCGCGAGATGGGTCTGTCCACTGGGCTGGTCACCAACACCGAGCGGGGTCTGGTCGAGCGGGCTCTGGACACCCTGGGTCGCGAGTACTTCGACGTCACGGTCACCGGCGACGAGGTCGAGGCAGGCAAACCGCACCCGGCACCTTACCTGCGCGGTGCTGCGCTGCTCGGACTCGACGCCGCCTCGTGCCTTGCGGTCGAGGATTCGCCCACCGGATCGCTGTCTGCTCACACGGCGGGCTGTCCGGTGCTGGTGGTTCCGTCCGAAATCGCAGTGCCGGCCGCACCCGGGTATACGATTCGCGACGGTCTCGTCGGACTCGATGCCGAGGATGTCCGCCGGGCCTGGTCGGGCTGAACACCCTGATCTCGACCGTATTCGTGTACCCGAGTGACGACGTGAAAGAATGTTCAGCCGTGAAGACTTTCGATTCCCTGTTCGCCGAGCTCACCGACCGCTCGAAGACCCGCCCGGAGGGTTCGGGCACTGTCGCGGCGTTGGACGCGGGAGTTCATTTCCAGGGCAAGAAGGTACTCGAAGAAGCAGGCGAAGTGTGGATCGCTGCCGAGCACGAGAGCGACGAGGCGCTCGCCGAGGAGATCTCACAGCTTCTCTACTGGGTTCAGGTGATGATGGTGGGCAGAGGCCTCGAACTCGAGGACGTCTACAAGCATCTGTGAGTTCGATCCGCATGTCGCTCACGAACTCGTCGAACAAGGAAAACTCCATGCTGCGCGTAGCCGTACCCAACAAGGGCGCTCTCTCCGAGTCCGCCGCCGAAATTCTCAGTGAAGCCGGCTACCGACGCCGAAGCGACTCCAAGGACCTGACGGTTCTCGACCCGGCGAACGGCGTCGAATTCTTCTTTCTGCGCCCCAAGGACATCGCGATCTACGTCGGATCCGGGCAATTGGATCTGGGCATCACCGGACGCGACCTGGCCCTCGATTCGGGTGCCGCGGTCGAGGAACGGCTGGCACTCGGATTCGGCCGATCGACCTTCCGCTACGCCGCGCCTGCGGGCAAGGAGTGGTCACCCGAGGACCTGGGCGGACTGCGCATCGCCACGTCCTATCCCAACCTGGTGCGTAAGGATCTGGCCGCCAGAGGACTCGAGGCAACGGTCATTCGCCTCGACGGTGCAGTCGAGATCTCCATCCAGCTCGGGGTCGCCGACGCGATCGCCGACGTCGTGGAGTCGGGACGCTCGCTGCGGCAGAACAACCTCGTAGCCTTCGGCGAATCCCTCTGCGATTCGGAGGGTGTGTTGATCGAACGAGCGGGCACTCCTGGCACCGACTCCGCACGCAAGCAACTCATCGCCCGCGTGCAGGGCGTCGTCTTCGCGCAGCAGTACCTGATGCTCGATTACGACTGCCCCAAGTCGATCCTCGACGAGGCCGTGAAGATCACCCCGGGAATCGAATCGCCGACCCTCGCCCCGATGGTCGACGACAATTGGGTTGCCGTGCGTGCCATGGTTTCTCGTAAGGTGCACAACAACGTCATGGATCAGCTCGCCGAGTTGGGTGCAAAAGCGATCCTCGCCTCCGACATCAGGTCCTGCCGGGCGTTCTAGATCCGACACGTCTACTGGGGGCGTCGGGCGCCCGTTCCTCCGACGTTGTCCTCCGTCGTCAGCTGCGACGCCGAACCAACACCGTCTGAGCGATGCGGCCGACCGGTCCCAGTTCGTCGCTGAGTGTGCCCGCACACATGGCGATACCGTCGGGCCCGGTGGAGGTCTCGGCCGACACTCCGATCCATTCGCCCTGCGGCGCGCGGAACACGTGCACGGTCAGATCGGTGTTGAGGAACGTCCATCGGTCGATAGGTAGCTTCGCACCGACTCCGTTCGCGATATCGGCTATCGAGAACAGTCTCTCCAGCGGCGTCATCGATTCACCGTGCACCAGAACGGGTGTGGGCCTGGCCCATACCTGCCCCGGCCCCTGCGCGCCCAGTTCGGTGAGAAACTTGAACGCGACCGCATCGAGGTAGCCGGACGTCCAGAGTCCGCCGAACGTGTTGTCGACACCGTCGCTCACCGGTCGCATCACCGGATCGCCCGCGTGTGCAACGTCGTCGGTCGGTGTGGTGCGCATACGCCATGCGCTGCCGCGCGCCACCGCCCGCGCAGTTCCCGAGGTGCCGTCCGCCCAGAGTTCCGCCACGACGAGCTCGATATTGGTACCGGGACGCTCCGTCCATGCTCGGATCTCGATGTCCCCGACCGGAACCGGCCCGAGGATGTCGACCGCCACGCGACTGATACGGGTGTCGTCCCTGGCGTCCACTCGTTCGAGCGCACGGACCAGCAGGGCCGACGGCGGAGCGCCGTGCTGCATCGTCGGTGCCCACAGGCTGACGGTGTGCTCGGTGGCGGTGACCCTCTCGTGGCCTTCACTACCGACACCGGCGGGAACGAAGAAGGCGTTCGGAACCGTCACAGCTCGGCTCCCACCGATTCGGCAGCGGCCCGGGGCCAACCCGGGTACGGCGGGGGAGTACCACCGAACTCCGGGCACAGTGCCTGGTGATCGCACCACTTGCACAACGCACCCCGTTTGGCGCGGAAATCGCCGGTCTCGCCTGCGGCCAGAATCGCTTTCCAGATGGCCGAGAGCATGCGCTCGAACCTGCGCAGTTCGCCCTCGTCGGGGGTGTAGGTCAGCTCCTGTTTGTCGGAGAGATACATCAACTTCAGTTGCGCCGGAACGACTCCACGCATCCGCATGATCATCAGGGCATAGAACTTCATCTGGAACAGCGCCTTGGATTCGGTGAACTCCCGCGGTGCCCGGCCCGTCTTGTAATCGACGACACGGATCATCCCGTTCGGTGCCACATCGATCCGATCGATGAATCCGCGCAGCGGCGTCCCGTCGTCCAGCACCACCTCCACGCGCTGTTCGCAGGACTCGGGCTCGAACCGGGTGGGGTCTTCGAGCTCGTAATACCCGGCGACCAGAGCGCGAGCCCGGTCGAGAAATGCCTGCCGTTCCTCCACCGGGACCAGAGTCTCGATGTCGGGCGACCGAGCGACCACTCGCTCCCACGCCGGATCGACAAGCTCGCGCGCGGTGGTCGGCACACGATCCTGTGCGGGCAACGCGTACAGGGCCTCCAGTGCGGCATGCACCACAGTTCCCTTGACCTGAGCCTCGGTGGAGACCTCGGGAATCCGGTCGACGGCACGAAGGCGATAGAGGAGTGGGCACTGCTTGAAATCACCTGCGCGCGAAGGCGACAACGCCGGTGTACTGCGGGAGCCGGACGTCGCAGGCGACCGGTGCGCACTGTCGCCGAGATCGAGCAGAGGCAGGTCGATGGGCGTCGACACGGAAATACTCACGACTGCAACACTATGCCGTTGGTCCGACATCTTCGGTCAAGGCCGTAGTCTGGCACGTCGAGTCGTCCCAGGTGTCGGACCGAACAGGTCGGGCGTCGAACAGAGCAACGAAAGCAGGTTCCGCTGTGCCGTCCGGTGATGCTGTGTCCTTCGGTGATTCCGCGTCCGCGTCGACGACCGACGGGCCCGAGGTCGACGCGATCGTCGACGCCCCGGTTCCCAGCGCGGACGTTCCCAGCGCGGACGAAGTGGTCACCGCGACGGTCGACGAAATCGAACTCGACCGAGCTCCGACGACCGATGACGGCATACCGGTCGAGCCGGTACCGACCGGACCCGCCCGCAGCGGACCCTTCCGCGTGGGGGACCGAGTCCAGCTCACCGACGGGAAGGGCCGCCACTACACGGTGGTGCTCGAGGCGGGCAAGGAATTCCACACCCACCGGGGCGGAATCACCCACGACAAACTGCTCGGGGCCGACGAGGGCAGCGTCGTCACGTCCGTCAACGGCACCCCCTACCTCGCGCTTCGACCGCTGCTGACCGACTACGTGCTGTCGATGCCGCGTGGCGCGCAGGTCATCTACCCCAAGGACGCAGCCCAGATCGTGCACGAGGGCGACATGTTCCCCGGAGCGCGCGTACTCGAGGCCGGTGCCGGATCGGGCGCTCTGACGTGCTCGCTGCTGCGTGCCGTCGGTACCGCTGGAACGGTCATCTCCTACGAGATCCGCCAGGACCATGCCGACTACGCGATCAAGAACGTCGAGACCTTCTTCGGAGAGCGGCCGTCCAACTGGCACCTGACGGTGGCCGACGTGGATCAGTTCGGTGTCGATCGTCCCGGTGAGCAGGTCGATCGGGTCGTCCTCGACATGCTCGCGCCGTGGGACGCCCTGCCTGCGGTATCGAAGGCTCTCGTGCCCGGCGGCGTGCTGCTGGTCTACGTCGCCACCGTGACTCAGTTGTCCAAGGTGGTCGAAGCCCTTCGCGCGCAAGAATGCTGGACCGAACCCCGTTCGTGGGAGTCGATGGTGCGCGGGTGGCACGTCGTCGGACTGGCGGTTCGTCCCGAGCATCGGATGCAGGGGCACACGGCATTCCTCGTCAGTGTCCGACGCCTCGCCGAGGGCACCGTCACGCCGAAGCCGCAGCGTCGATCCGGCAAGGGCTGACCTCTCGGTCTAGGCGCAGGGTGCCTGTCCCATCGCGAGAATCTGGCACGTACTGGCGTCGGAGAGTTTCCAGTCGCCGTCGATGAGCACCCAGGTCTGCGGGGACGGAGCTGCCGTTCCCCGAGGAGTGGCGATCGCGACGTCGGCAGTCGATGTCTCGCCCTCGACCCGCGGTTCGGCAACCTCGAACGTGATCGCGCCGTAGTTCGCCAGAGCCGCGGTCATCGTGTCGAGGTTGGTCAGGCGTGCCTGCCCGTTCTCGACCGAGGCCGCCTTCGTCGCTGCGTCGATGTTCGGGGCCACCAGTTGCAGCAGAGATGCTTCGAGTTCATCGGATGTCGGCGGCGCGACGGCGGGTGCATCGGTTGCCGGGGCGGTGCTCTCGGCGGTCGACGTCGAATTGTGATCGGTTTGATCGGATTCATCGGCCGCGCTGCAGCCGGCCACCGAAATCACCGCTGCCGCGAGCGCGACACCTACCGAGAAATTGCGCATCTTCACTGGTGAAGCCCCTGATTCCGTGGTCGGTCCGCTGCTTGGTCAGGTGAGGCTAACATGAACTCGACCGGCGCTCGGGTGCGGTCGAGACACACTGCTTCGGCGTCCCGATCGTGGTGTCGGTCCGCACATTCGGGCCGGTGCCGGTAGCGTTGATAGATCGTCACTGGGAGGAGTCGCTCATGAGCTCAACAGACAATCCGGATGTGGCCGCGGCCAGAGCCGAACTGGACGCCGTGCGAGCCGAAGCTGCTTCACTGCGCCGTCAACTGGGGGAGTCCCCCGAGCAGGTACGCGAACTCGAAGGTCGCGTCGATTCGCTGGCGCTTCGTAACGCCAAGTTGATGGACACCCTCAAAGAGGCCAGGCAACAGCTCATCGCACTGCGCGAGGAGGTGGACCGCCTCGGCCAACCACCGAGCGGCTACGGCGTTCTGCTGAGCGTCTTCGACGACGGAACGGTCGACGTGTTCACCTCCGGACGCAAGATGAGGCTGACGTGTTCGCCCAACATCGAGGCCGACTCACTGGCACCGGGACAGACGGTGCGACTGAACGAAGCGTTGACCATCGTCGAGGCGTGCACCTTCGACCAGGTCGGCGAGATCAGCACTCTGCGTGAGCTTCTGGGCGACGGATCGAGGGCGCTCGTCGTCGGTCATGCCGACGAGGAGCGAGTCGTGTGGCTGGCCAAGCCGTTGATCGACATGGTCAACGACGAGGGCCCCATCGATCCGGACGAACCGTCCCGCAAGCTCCGCCCCGGCGATTCCCTGCTCGTCGACACCAAGGCCGGCTACGCCTTCGAGCGTGTCCCCAAGGCCGAGGTGGAAGACCTGGTCCTCGAAGAGGTGCCGGACGTCGGATACGAGGACATCGGTGGTCTCGGCCGACAGATCGAGCAGATTCGCGACGCCGTCGAACTGCCGTTCCTGCACAAGGACCTGTTCCGCGAGTACTCCCTGCGTCCGCCCAAGGGTGTGCTGCTCTACGGACCTCCCGGTTGCGGAAAGACGTTGATCGCCAAGGCGGTTGCCAACTCGTTGGCCAAGAAGATCGCCGAGGCCCGCGGGCAGGACGCCAAGGAAGCGAAGTCGTTCTTCCTCAACATCAAGGGCCCCGAACTGCTCAACAAGTTCGTCGGCGAGACCGAGCGCCACATCCGCATGATCTTCCAGCGCGCTCGGGAGAAGGCGTCCGAGGGCACCCCGGTCATCGTGTTCTTCGACGAGATGGACTCGATCTTCCGCACCCGTGGTTCGGGCGTCTCGTCCGACGTCGAGACGACGGTCGTTCCGCAGCTGCTCGCCGAGATCGACGGCGTGGAGGGGCTCGAGAACGTCATCGTGATCGGTGCCTCCAACCGTGAGGACATGATCGACCCCGCGATCCTGCGACCCGGTCGCCTGGACGTGAAGATCAAGATCGAGCGGCCCGACGCCGAATCGGCACAGGACATCTTCTCCAAGTACCTGACCGACTCACTGCCGGTCAACGCCGACGATGTCGCAGAGTTCGGTGGAGACCGCGCTGCCTGCATCCGAGGGATGATCGACCGCGTCGTCGAGCGCATGTACGCCGAAAGCGACGACAACCGCTTCCTCGAGGTGACGTATGCCAACGGCGACAAGGAAGTTCTGTACTTCAAGGACTTCAACTCCGGTGCCATGATCCAGAACATCGTCGACCGGGCGAAGAAGTACGCCATCAAATCGGTACTCGAAACCGGTAACGGCGGTCTGCGAATCCAACACCTCTTCGACTCCATCGTCGACGAGTTCGCCGAGAACGAAGACCTGCCGAACACCACGAACCCGGACGACTGGGCTCGAATCTCCGGCAAGAAGGGCGAGCGGATCGTCTACATCCGCACGCTGGTCACCGGCAAGAACGCCAGCGCGAGCCGGGCGATCGACACCGAGGCCAACACCGGCCAGTACCTGTAGATCCATTGCAGAGCAGTTTTCGGGGCGCGTCCGCACAGGGCGCGCCCCGAACTGCATCTGCCGGCCGTCTAGGCTCGACTAATGCAGCGCATCATCGGTATCGAGGTCGAGTACGGCATTTCTTCACCGACCGAACCCACCGCCAACCCGATCCTGACATCGACCCAGGCGGTGCTCGCCTACGCGGCGGCCGCCGGAGTGCCTCGGGCCAAGCGCACGCGCTGGGACTACGAGGTCGAGTCGCCGCTGCGCGATGCCCGCGGCTTCGACCTCGGACGCTTCAGCGGCCCGGCACCGGTGATCGACGCCGACGAAATCGGCGCAGCCAACATGATTCTCACCAACGGTGCCCGCCTGTACGTCGATCACGCTCACCCCGAGTACTCGGCTCCGGAGGTACGTGATCCGCTGGACGCTGTGATCTGGGACAAGGCAGGCGAGCGCGTGATGGAAGCCGCCGCCCGCCACGCGTCGAGCGTCCCGGGAGCTCCACGCCTTCAGCTGTACAAGAACAACGTCGACGGTAAGGGCGCGTCCTACGGCACCCACGAGAACTACCTGATGTCGCGTGAGACGCCGTTCTCGGCGGTTATCGCCGGTCTTTCGCCGTTCTTCGCCTCGAGGCAGGTCATCACCGGGTCGGGACGCGTCGGAATCGGCCAGTCCGGTGACGAAGCGGGCTTCCAGCTCTCGCAGCGGGCGGACTACATCGAGGTGGAGGTGGGTCTCGAGACCACCCTCAAGCGCGGCATCATCAACACGCGCGACGAACCGCACGCGGACGCGGACAAGTATCGCCGCCTGCATTGCATCATCGGCGACGCGAATCTCGCCGAGATGTCGACCTACCTCAAGGTCGGCACCACAGCGCTCGTACTCGACATCATCGAAGCTGGGGTCGACCTGTCCGATCTGCAGCTGGCCAGGCCGGTGACCGCAGTCCATCAGATCAGCCACGATCCGACGCTGCGCAAGGCCGTCGCTCTCGCCGACGGCCGCGAACTGACCGGGCTTGCGCTGCAGCGGATCTACCACCAGCGCGTTGCGAAGTTCGTGGCTGCCGAGGGCAGTGACGATGCGCGTGCACTGGACGTGCTGGACAAGTGGGCCATGGTTCTCGACCTTCTCGAACGGGATCCGATGGAGTGCGCCCATCTGCTGGACTGGCCCGCGAAGCTGCGCCTGCTCGAAGGCTTCCGTCAGCGGGAGGGGCTCGGGTGGTCCGCTCCGCGGCTGCATCTGGTCGACCTGCAGTACTCCGATGTGCGGCTGGACAAAGGCCTGTACAACCGGCTGGTTGCTCGTGGGTCGATGGATCGACTGGTCACCGAGCAGCAGGTACTCGATGCCGTCGGTACGCCGCCCGAGGATACGAGGGCTTACTTCCGCGGTGAGTGCCTGCGCAAGTTCGGGGCCGACATCGCCGCGGCCAGCTGGGATTCGGTCATCTTCGATCTCGGCGGCGACTCCCTCGTTCGCATCCCGACCCTCGAGCCGCTCCGAGGCACCAAATCGCACGTCGGTGCACTGCTCGAGTCGGTCGACAGCGCCGCAGAACTCGTCGATCAGCTCACCAACTGACGCACCCGAGCACCGGTGCCGACTATTCGCGGTGTCTTGCCAACCGGCGGAGTCGGTCTGTCGGTAGGGTAAAGGTCCGTGCACTTTCGGCGGAACGTTCGGTTGCACTTGCACATCCACGACGGTGCACCTCGGACCGACCGGTGAGTGCAGTAGATCTGTTTTCTCGATATACGGAGGAGGTCGGCGACTATGGCACAGGAGCAGACACGGCGCTCTGGCGGCGGCGACGACGATGAGGTTCCAGGCGACACCGGAGCCGGTGGTCAGGAACGACGCGAGAAGCTGGCCGAGGAGACCGACGACCTTCTCGACGAGATCGACGACGTGCTCGAGGAAAACGCCGAGGACTTCGTCCGCGCCTACGTTCAGAAGGGCGGCCAGTGACGGTGGATCGTTCGGACCCACGGTCGACAGGGGACGGAACGGCGATCCCATTCGGGTCGAGCGGCTCGTCGTTCTCCGATTACCTTCGTCGGCACGCCCCTCATCTGTTGCCCGAGAGCGGTATCGCGGCGGATCTGGCGTCGCACAACGCGAACGGCGGCTCGGACAAGTCCGGGATCGCTCCGCACGGCACGACGATCGTTGCACTGACGTACGCGGGCGGCGTTCTGATCGCGGGTGACCGACGAGCAACGCAGGGCAATCTGATCGCCAATCGCGACATGCAGAAGGTCTACGTCACCGACGACTACTCCGCCGCGGGTATCGCCGGAACGGCGGGCATCGCGATAGAGCTGGTCCGGCTCTTCGCCGTCGAACTCGAGCACTACGAAAAGATCGAAGGCGTGCCGCTCACGTTCAACGGCAAGGCCAACAAGCTGTCGTCGATGGTGCGAAGCAATCTCGGTGCCGCGATGCAAGGGCTTGCCGCCGTCCCGTTGTTGGTCGGATTCGACATCGACATCTCGGATCCGGATCGAGCCGGACGCATCGTGTCCTACGACGTGGTCGGCGGGCGATACGAGGAGCGTTCGGGTTATCACGCGGTGGGATCGGGATCGTTGTTCGCCAAGTCCGCGCTCAAGAAGCTCTATCGCCCCGGAATGACCGAGGAGGAGGCGATTCGTGCAGCGGTCGAATCGCTGTACGACGCCGCCGACGACGACTCGGCCACCGGTGGCCCGGACGTCACCCGCGGGATCTATCCGACGGCTGTCGCCATCACCAGTGTCGGAGCGGACGACGTTGCGCACGAAAGGATTTCGGCTGCAGCCCGGTCCGTCCTCGCGGAACGGACCGAGAGTGCCGCGCATTCCGGCGGTGCCGAGCACCACACCCGGGCCGGCCAGCAAGTGAGCGAAGGGGGTAGCGCACCATGACGATGCCGTACTACGCATCTGCCGAACAGATCATGCGCGATCGTTCGGAGTTGGCGCGCAAGGGAATCGGCCGCGGCCGTAGCGTCATCGTGCTGACGTACGCGGACGGGGTCCTCTTCGTGGCCGAGAACCGTTCGACCGCGTTGCACAAAGTGAGCGAACTCTACGACCGAATCGGCTTCGCGGCCGTGGGCAAGTACAACGAGTTCGAGAACCTGCGCAAGGCCGGCATCCAGCACGCCGATATCAAGGGGTACACCTACGATCGGCGTGACGTGACCGGCCGTTCGCTCGCCAAGACGTATGCGCAAGCACTCGGCACGATCTTCACCGAGCAGCTCAAGCCCTACGAGGTCGAGATCTGCGTCGCGGAGGTCTCGCATCAGGACGAGCCGATCGCGACGCAGCTCTACCGCATCACCTACGACGGATCCATCGTCGACGAGCAGGATTTCGTCGTCATGGGCGGGACGACCGAGCCGATCGTGGCTGCGCTGAAGGACACCTACCGAACCGGACTCGATCTGGCCGACGCGGTGCGTGTCGCCGTCGACGCACTCACGGCCGGTCCGGCGACACCGCCTGCGGCAGGCGGTGAGCCCGAGAAGAAGGTTCTCGAGGTGTCGGCCCTCGAGGTTGCAGTGCTGGACCAGGGTCGGCCGCGACGAGCGTTCAGACGCATTGCCGGAGCTGCTCTGGAAGACATGTTGCCGACTCCGGCGGTCGAGGCAGCAACCGACACCGAAGGTGCACCACCTTCCTGACCGGTTCTCTCGACATTCGAACGGCCTCGTGCGCTACCGCTTCCGGTAGAGCGCGAGGCCGTTCTCGTCACTGGTGAACTCGAACCACGTTCCGTCGCCCACCACTTCGCCGTCGGCCGCGAGCGCAACGGGGGCACCCTCCACCTCGACGGTCAGTTCCTTCACTGCCCGACGGACGTAGGCGGGCGAAGACCCGAGGGTGCCGGTCAACGTTGCCCACAGCAGTCTCGTTCTGGATGCTTTCGGCTCGGACGGAAGAAACCGAACATCGAGGGTTCCGGTGTGAATACTGCTGCGAGACATAGGAACTTGGTCGGCCGGTACGTAGTTGCCGTTGCCGACGAACAGCATCCAGACCGAGTGCCTGGTGCCGTCGAGCCCGATGTTCAGTGGTTCCGCAGCTGCCAGGACCCTCGTCATCGCGATCGCAGCGGCCGGCCATTTGCCGATTCGGCGTTGCAACTTCTGACGCAGCCGCACCGAGTCGGGGTAGCCACCGAACGTTGCGGTGTTGACGAACGACACGCTTCGGCCGTCGACGGACACCTCGGCGATGTCGACCAGTTCGGCGGTGCCCGCTTCCACGGCGGCAGCCGTGTCCTCCACGGCGGTCAACCCGGTGTCGCGCGCGAAGTGGTTGAGGGTGCCGCCCGGAAATGCTGCGAGCGGCAAGCCGTTGCGCACCGCAGATGCGGCAACGCTGACCACCGTTCCGTCGCCACCGCACACACCGAGGGCGCGCGGGGACGTGCTCCGAATTCGGTGCTTCAGTTGCTCGTTGAAGTCCTGATCGGGATTCGGCACGAACAGATCGGCGTCGGGAAGTGCTCGACGGATCGCGTCGGGCACCGCTTCGGTGTCGTCGCCAGAACCCGGATTGACGAGTACCAGCAGTCCCCGGCCGCCCTGCAGCGGCTCGACCTCGACCGGGGAGCCCAGATCGGCAGGCCTTTCCGATCGCACGGCCCACCAGCGACGGGTGGACAACGCGATGGCCGAGCCCAGAGCGGCACCGGCGATGACGTCTGTCGGCCAATGCACCCCGACGTGCACCCGGGAGTAACACACCGCGGCCGCAACGGGTGCCAGCAGCACACCTGCCACCGGGGATTCGATCGCCACCGCTGTGACGAACGCAGCCGCCGACGCCGAATGACCGGAGGGAAACGACGACGACACCGGCGGAGCCAGTACCTGACGCAGGACGGGAACCGACTCGGAATCGGGACGAGTCCGCGGGAACAGTGGTTTGAGCAGTCCGTTCGCTACCGAGCTCGCACCGGCCAGCGCCACGAGCCCCCGAACGCCGCCGCGGCGGGCCGGGCCACCTGCGGCCACCAGAAGCGCAGCCGCGCCGAGCCACAGACGACCGTGATCGGCGGCGTTGCTCAATGCGCGCAGGCCGCCGTCCGCTCTGCTCTGCCGCAGAGCCGCACTTCGTGCCACGAGGGACAGATCCCACCCATGGACGGCCGTCGAGATCGAGGTGCGCGTGGATGTCATGACGCCCAGCCTAGGCACGTGCGACGGCATCCTCACGGACAGACGACATCGGGGCGCTCCGACACATCGATTCGAGGGTTGCGTTGTAGTGTCGAAGTGTGCAGCGACGAATTATGGGCATCGAGACAGAGTTCGGTGTCACATGTACTTTCCACGGACATCGACGGCTCAGTCCGGACGAAGTGGCTCGCTATCTGTTTCGCCGGGTCGTCTCGTGGGGTCGCAGCTCGAACGTGTTCCTTCGCAACGGTGCTCGCCTGTACCTCGACGTGGGCTCGCACCCCGAGTACGCCACCGCCGAGTGCGACAGTCTGTTGCAGCTGGTCACCCACGATCGCGCCGGCGAACGAGTGCTCGAGGACCTGCTGATCGACGCCGAGCAGCGCCTGGCAGAAGAGGGTATCGGGGGCGATATCTATCTGTTCAAGAACAACACCGACTCGGCGGGAAACTCCTACGGCTGCCACGAGAATTTTCTCGTGCAACGTGCCGGCGAGTTCTCTCGAATCTCGGACGTGCTGCTGCCGTTCCTGGTCACGCGTCAGTTGATCTGTGGCGCAGGCAAGGTACTCCAGACGCCGAAGGCTGCGACGTTCTGCCTGTCGCAGCGCGCCGAGCACATCTGGGAAGGCGTCTCCTCGGCCACCACACGCTCCCGGCCGATCATCAACACTCGCGACGAACCGCACGCCGACGCCGAGAAGTACCGCCGACTGCACGTCATCGTGGGCGACTCGAACATGGCCGAGACCTCGACGATGCTCAAGGTGGGAACTGCAGCCCTCGTTCTCGAAATGATCGAGGCGGGCGTGTCCTTCCGAGATTTCGCACTGGACAATCCGATCCGCGCCATCCGCGAGGTCAGTCACGATCTCACCGGACGGCGTCCCGTTCGACTTGCTGGGGGACGACAGGCCAGCGCTCTCGATATTCAGCGCGAGTACTACGCGCGAGCCGTCGAGCATCTCAAGACGCGCGAGCCGAACACGCAGGTGGAGCAGGTCGTCGACCTGTGGGGACGAACACTCGACGCCATCGAGACACAGGATTTCGCGAAGGTGGACACCGAGATCGACTGGGTCATCAAGCGCAAGCTGTTCCAGCGATACCAGGACCGGTACTCGATGGAGCTGTCCGATCCCAAGATCGCGCAGTTGGACTTGGCCTACCACGACATCAAGCGCGGCCGGGGAGTGTTCGACCTGTTGCAGCGCAAGGGTCTGGCCAAGCGAGTCACCGAGGACGAACAGATCGACGAGGCCGTCGATCTGCCGCCACAGACCACCCGAGCCAAGCTGCGCGGAGAATTCATCACGGCCGCCCAGGAGGCAGGTCGCGACTTCACGGTCGACTGGGTGCACCTCAAGCTCAACGACCAGGCTCAGCGAACTGTGTTGTGCAAGGATCCGTTCCGCTCGGTCGACGAGCGGGTGGAACGGTTGATCGCATCGATGTAGTGCCGGGCGCAGTCGGGTCGTTACCGCTGCGGCCACCGGTGAGCAACTAGGCTCGACTGTCGTGGCCACCACCAAAGTCGAACGCCTGATGAATCTGGTCATCTGTCTGCTGTCGACACGTCAGTTTCTCACCGCGGAGTGGATCCGCGAGAGCGTCGCCGGATACGACGACTCCACCAGCCACGAAGCGTTCAGCAGAATGTTCGAGCGAGACAAGAACGAACTGCGTGACCTCGGTGTCCCGTTGGAGACCGGTACCGCAACCAGATTCGGTGGCGTCGAGGGCTATCGCATCAACCGCGATGCCTACGAACTACCCGACATCGACCTCACCAGCGAGGAGTCGGCCGCCGTCGCAGTCGCCGTCAAACTGTGGGAATCACCGGAGCTCACCTCCGCGGCACAAAGCGCGTTGCTCAAACTCCGAGCCGCCGGAATTCAGGTCGACCAGAACGAGTCCGCTGCGGCGGTGACCGCGGTTCCCGCACGCACCCGAGGTTCCGAACCTGCGCTCGGTGCCTTGCTGGCCGCGATCGACGACGGCAAGTCGGTACGGTTCCAGCACCGCCCGTCGTTGACCGAGCCGTTCACCACCAGAACCGTGCAGCCGTGGGGTGTCGTGACGTTTCGCGGCCGCTGGTACCTGGTGGGACACGACGTGGACCGCGACGACACCCGTACGTTTCGCCTGTCCCGAATCGGCGACGAGGTCAAGTCGTTCGGCACCCCGCAGAGCGTCCGCAAGCCCGACGGCGTCGATCTGCAGGACATCGTCCGCCGAGTGGCGGGCACGTCCTCGGTATCGGGCACCGCCCGGGTATGGCTGCAGGACGGAAGGGCGCTGGAATTGCGCAGAATGGGAACGGTGGTGGGCGCGCAGAGTCTGGGCACCCGCAGCGGCACTGTCGTCGAGGTGCCCGTGCGGTCCTGGGATTGGGTCTCGCGGTTGATCGCCGGTCACGGCGCGGACGCGGTGGTTCTCGAACCCGCGGAACTGCGCGCCGACGTGATCTCGACTCTGCAGACAGCGGCCGACGTGGAGAACGAGCGATGAGCGCGCGACTGTCGGTTCGGCTGGCCAGGTTGCTCAACATGGTGCCGTTCTTCATGGCCAATCCCGGCTTGAGCGCCGAGGAGGCCGCGCGTGAACTGGGGGTGTCGACGGCGACCCTGATGGCCGATCTCAATCAGCTGTGGATGTGCGGTCTGCCCGGCTACGGCCCGGGTGATCTCATCGATCTGTCGTTCTCCGAGGAGAGCATCGATGTGACGTTCTCGGCCGGCATCGATCGGCCGCTACGCCTGACGTCGACCGAGGCGACGGCCCTGTTGGTTGCACTTCGGTCCTTGACCTCGATGCCCGGCATGGTCGATCCGTCCGCCGCTCAGCGCGCGATCGCGAAGATCGAGACCGCAGCGGGCTCGGCGGCGGCCAATGTGCCGCTCTCGTCGGATCACGACGGCGCAGGTGCAGAGGAGGGCCCGGTCTCTGCCACCGTCCGATCTGCACTGCGTCATCGGCACGCTCTGGAGCTGACCTACTACTCCGCATCGCGGGATGTCGTCACCGAGCGGACCGTGGATCCGATCAGGACGGTCGTCGTCGACGACAACAGCTATGTCCAGGCATGGTGCCGAAGCGCCGAGGGAGTTCGACTGTTCCGCTTCGACCGCATCGACTCGGCAACCGAACTCGACGAACCCGCCGCGCCGCCGGAATCGGTGCAGGACGAGGACGCCTTCGAGATCTTCAACGACGATCCCTCGCTGTCCCAGGCACGGTTGAAGGTGTCGCCTGCCTTCACCTGGATCCTGGACTACTACCCGATGACCCAGGTCGCCGCGGATTCGGACGGGTCGATCGTGGTCACGATGCGGTTCGCGACGCTGCAGTGGATGACGCGGTTGACCTTGGGCTTCGGCGGCGGCGTCACGGTACTGGCACCTGAATCCTTGGTGAACTCCGTCCGCGATCGAGCCCGCTCGGCCCTGGACGCATACGCCGAGATCGATGCCACCAGCGCGGACGGCACCGTCGGCACATGAACACGGGGCAAACCGGCACCCGCCGCTGCCGGAGGCGGTACCCGCGGTCGGGTACGCTCGATTCATCTGATCTGTAGGAGGTTCGCATGGGATTCACCAGTCCTTGGCACTGGGCCATCGTTGCGGTGGTCGTCATCATTCTGTTCGGTTCCAAGAAGCTGCCCGAGGCTGCTCGCGGACTCGGCCGGTCGTTGCGCATCTTCAAGAGCGAGGTGAAGGAGATGCAGAACGACGGCAAGTCCGACACCGACACTGCGACGGCTCAGCAGCCGACCGCGCCCGCTCAGCTGCCCTCGCCCGCGCCGGTCGTGCAGCCGACCAGCGAAACCCAGCACGACGCCAAGTCTGCCTGAGCGCAAGGCCGCTCAGCACGCCTTCGGTGCCAGGTGGCACCGAAGGTTCACTGCTGTCGGTGACGGCGTGTAACCGTCGTCCGACCGAAGAAGGCTGACCGTAGAACACGATGCGCATTCCGTTCGATCCGCGGCGTAGCAAGCGCCGAGTCAATCCCGACGGCACGATGTCGTTGGTCGATCACCTGTACGAGCTGCGAACCCGGCTCCTGTGGTCGCTGGTAGCCGTCGCGATGACGACTGCCTTCGGGTTCTTCTGGTACTCGCACACCATCCTCGGTATCGAGAGCCTCGGCGACCTCCTACGGGGTCCCTACTGCACGCTCGATCCCAGTCTTCGCGCGAATCTGAACAACGACGATCAGTGTCGTCTGCTGGCGACCGGACCGTTCGATCAGTTCCTGTTGCGGTTCAAAGTCGCCTTCACCGCCGGTGTCGTGCTGGCCTGCCCCATCTGGCTGTATCAGATCTGGGCTTTCATCACCCCGGGCCTGTACGCCAACGAACGGCGTCACGCAGTCTCGTTCGTCTCCGGAGCGGCAGCGCTGTTCGTCGCCGGAGCCGTCCTGGCCTACTACGTGGTCGCCAAGGGCCTGCACTTCTTGCTCTCCATCGGCGACAACGTGCAGATCACTGCCCTGGGCGGCGATCAGTACTTCGGATTCCTGATCAACCTCCTCATCATCTTCGGCGTCAGCTTCGAGATTCCGTTGCTGGTCGTCGCCCTGAATTTCGTCGGCGTACTCACCTACGAGCGACTCAAGGCGTGGCGTCGAGGTCTCATCTTCGGGCTGTTCGTCTTCGCGGCCATCGCAACTCCGGGGCAGGACCCGTTCTCGATGCTGGCCTTGGCCTTGGCGTTGACGGTGCTCTTCGAGATGGCAGTGCAGATTGCGCGAATTCACGACAAGCGTAAGTTGCGCAAGAGAAGAGACGAATGGGGTGATGTGTCAGATGACGAAGCAACGCGCATCGACGGCGCAAGTTCGATCGAGTCACCGGATGCTGTCGCTCCGACACCGCCGTCCAGCGGCCTCGGTACCGCGACTCGAGTACAGGCACAGTACGACGACACGATCTGACCTCGGTCGAACCGTCGGGTCGATCGCATGACCGAGACGGTTGTCGATACGGGGACGAGCCCCCGACCCACCCAGCTGCAGCGCTTTTCGTCCGAACTCGGTTTTCCGCTCGATCGGTTCCAGGTGGACGCCTGCACAGCCCTGGAGAACGGTCACGGTGTTCTCGTCTGCGCCCCCACCGGCGCGGGCAAGACCGTGATCGGCGAGTTCGCGGTGCACCTGGCGCTCGCCGCGGGACGTAAGTGCTTCTACACCACCCCGATCAAGGCGCTGAGCAACCAGAAGTTCGCCGAGCTGACCGCGCGGTACGGGCGTGAGACGGTCGGTCTGCTCACCGGAGATTCGTCGATCAACCCCGATGCCCCCATCGTGATCATGACGACCGAAGTGCTGCGCAACATGCTCTACGCATCCTCGGACGCATTGCGGGGGCTCTCGCACGTCGTCATGGACGAGGTGCACTACCTCGCCGACCGTTTCCGCGGGGCGGTGTGGGAAGAGGTCATCCTGCATCTGTCCGACGACGTTCGGCTGGTCAGCCTGTCGGCAACGGTGAGCAACGCCGAGGAGTTCGGTGCCTGGATGAGCACGGTTCGCGGTGACACCTCGGTCGTGGTGGACGAGAACCGTCCGGTGCCCCTCTCGCAGCACATCATGGTGGGCCGCCGATTGTTCGATCTGTTCGACACGCGTGCCCAGTCGCCCGACGGCAGTCAGAAGATCGTCGTCGACCGAGAACTCGTCCGACATGTCAAGCAACGCCAGTCCCTCGACTCCATGGACCGCTGGCACGCTCCACACAGCAGAGGCCGCGGCGGTCGCGGCGGCGGCGGAGGGCGCGGCGGCGGTCACGGCAGCGGCGCGAACAACCGCCCACTCGCCCGACCCGATGTGATAGCCAAGCTCGACGAAGAGGGTCTGCTTCCGGCGATCACATTCATCTTCAGCCGCGCCGGGTGCGACGGCGCGCTGACCCAGTGCATGCGTTCGCGGCTGGTGCTGACCACGCCCGAGCAGGCCGAGGAGATTCGGTACATCGTCGAGAAGCACACCTCGGAGCTGCCGCGCGAGGACCTCGAAGTTCTGGGCTTCTGGGAATGGCGCGACGCTCTCGAGCGTGGATTCGCCGCCCATCACGCCGGGATGTTGCCGGTCTTTCGGCACACCGTCGAAGAGTTGTTCGTCAAGGGCCTGGTCCGGGCGGTGTTCGCCACCGAGACTCTGGCTCTGGGGATCAACATGCCGGCCCGAACCGTCGTGCTGGAGAAACTCGTCAAGTTCAACGGTGAGACGCACGCCGAGCTGACGCCGGGGGAGTACACCCAGCTGACCGGCCGGGCCGGACGCCGCGGCATCGACGTCGAAGGACATGCCGTCGTGCTGTGGCAGCCGGGCACGGAGCCGACCGAGGTCGCGGGGCTGGCGTCTACCCGTACCTTCCCGCTGCGCAGTTCGTTCGCGCCGGCCTACAACATGTCGATCAACCTGATCGAACAGTTCGGTGCGGCCGATTCGCGTCTGCTGCTCGAACGGTCCTTCGCGCAGTTCCAGGCCGACCGCTCCGTCGTCGGGATGGTTCGCGGTATCGAGAAGAACATGCAGACGTTGGAGGCACTCGGTGCACGCCTCGGCGGCCCCGACGGCGAGTACTTCGAGTATGCGCGGCTGCGCGAGCGACTGAAGGATCGCGAGAAGACCCTCGAACGCCAGAGCAGGTCCGATCGGCGGGACAAGGCCGTCGATTCGCTGCGTGCACTGCGCCGCGGAGACGTCATCTCGGTGCCGACCGGTCGCCGCAGCGGCCTTGCCGTGGTCCTCGAGCCGGATGACGACCGAGCCGACCCGCGTCCGCTCGTGCTGACCGAGGACAAGTGGGCCGGCCGACTCTCGGCGGCGGACTTCCCTTCACCGGCAACACCTCTGGGCACCATGAGGCTTCCTCGTTTCGTCGACCATCGCACCGCGAAGACCCGGCGAGACCTGGCAACCGCCCTGGTCACGCGCGGGATTTCTCAGCCGTCGGATCGCATCCGACGCAAATCGACCGCAGCGGACGACAAGGAACTGGCCACGCTTCGACGGGCCATCCGATCGCATCCGGTGCATTCGCGCCCCGACCGCGACGAGCTCGGCCGCACCGGTGAGCGCTACAACCGGTTGGCGCGAGAGACCGAAACGATGCGCCAGAAGGTATCGGCCACGACGAACTCCCTCGCCCGGACGTTCGATCGCATCCTGGCGTTGCTCGCCGACCGCGGTTACGTGAGCCCGGGCAAGGATCCGAAGGTCACCGACGACGGCGCGAGGCTGAGTCGGATCTATTCCGAGTCCGATCTACTGGTCGCCGAGTGCCTGCGCGGCGGGCTGTGGCAGGGCCTTTCTCCGGCAGAGTTGGCGGCGGTGGTCTCGGCAGTGGTCTACGAGTCGAGGTCGGAGGGCGACATCACTCCGCACGGTCCGACGGGTCCGATTCGACACGCGCTGACCGAGACGGTGCGGGTGTGGCACGAGCTGCGGTCCGACGAGGTTCGGCACAAGCTTCCGCCGACGCGAGAACCCGACATGGGCTTCGTGAAGGCGATCTACAAGTGGGCATCGAACCACTCGTTGGTCGATGCTCTCGTCACTGCGGGCGACAACGGCAAAGCACTCTCGGGCGGAGACTTCGTGCGCTGGTGCCGGCAGGTGATCGACCTGTTGGATCAGGTTCGGCTCGCGGCTCCGGAGCCGGAACTGTCGCGCACCGCGGCACGGGCGATCGCGGCTCTGCGCCGCGGCGTTGTTGCCGTCGATGCCGCATGACATCACCGAATCGGACTGCCGGGTCGGTACAGCGGAGAGTCGTGCGGGCGGGTTACTGTACCCCCGACGAATCCGAATTTTCAGTGGAGGCGAGATGAGCGGCCCATACGGTCCGACCGATCCGGACAACAGTTGGTCGCGCCAGCCCGATCAGCAGGACGAAGCCGCGAAAGACTCGCCGGAGACGCAGCCTGGTGGTCCCTCGTCCGATCCACAGACTCCGACACCATCGGCGTGGGGTCAGTACGGACAGCCGCCGGCCGCGCCGTACGGCGAACCCGATCACAATGCGTTCGGGGAGAGCCCGCAGCAGCCCGGCGGCCACTACCCACAGTGCTACCCACAGGGGCAGTACCCAGGGAGCCAATACCCCCAGGGCCAATATCCACAGGGCCAGTACCCACCTGCCGGCTACCCGCAGGGGCAATACCCCCAGGGCCCTAACACCCAGGGCGGCTATCCTCAGGGTCAGAACCCCACCGCGCAGTACCCGGCAGGTCAGCAGTACGGCGCGCCTGCATCGGGCGACCCGGCGTACCAGAACCCCTACGCACCACAGCAATTCGGTAGTGGGCAGTACGGGCCAGGTCCGTACGGCCAGCAACCACAGCAGCCCTGGAATCCCAATCAGCAATATCCGAACCAGCAGTATCCGAACCAGCAGTATCCGAACCAGCAGTATCCGAACC
>CAUQEL010000013.1:0-161808 GCA_963517305.1 uncultured Rhodococcus sp. | reverse complement strand
GCGGTGGCTACCGCGGCGGCGGCGCTCCCGGCGCTCCCGGTGGTGCCCCCGCAGGCGGCGCTCCCGCAGGTGGTTTCCGCGGTCGTCCCGGCGGCGGTGGACGCCCCGGTCAGCGCGGCGCAGCAGCAGGTGCATTCGGTCGTCCCGGCGGAGCAGTTCGTCGTGGCCGCAAGTCGAAGCGGGCGAAACGCGCCGAGTACGAGAGCATGCAGGCTCCCGCAGTCGGCGGCGTCAGGCTGCCCCGCGGCAACGGTGAGACCATCCGTCTCGCCCGCGGCGCGTCGCTGTCGGACTTCGCGGACAAGATCGACGCGAACCCGGCCGCTCTGGTGCAGGCACTGTTCAACCTCGGCGAGATGGTCACCGCGACGCAGTCTGTCAACGACGAGACGCTGGAGCTTCTCGGCGGCGAGATGAACTACGTCGTTCAGGTCGTCAGTCCCGAGGACGAAGACCGCGAACTGCTCGACTCGTTCGACCTCACCTACGGCGAAGATGCCGGCGGCGAGGAAGATCTCGAGCAGCGTCCCCCGGTCGTCACCGTCATGGGCCACGTCGATCACGGTAAGACGCGACTGCTGGACTCGATTCGTAACACCACGGTGCGCGAAGGCGAGGCAGGCGGAATCACGCAGCACATCGGTGCGTACCAGGTGCTGACCGAGCTCGAAGGCAACGAGCGTCTCGTGACGTTCATCGACACCCCCGGTCACGAGGCCTTCACGGCCATGCGTGCCCGTGGTGCCAAGGCCACCGACCTCGCGATCCTGGTGGTCGCGGCCGACGACGGCGTCATGCCGCAGACGGTGGAGGCCATCAACCACGCCCAGGCGGCCGACGTGCCGATCGTGGTCGCGGTGAACAAGATCGACAAGGAAGGCGCGAACCCGGACAAGATCCGGCAGCAGCTCACCGAATACGGTCTGGTCGCCGAGGAATACGGCGGCGAGACGATGTTCGTCGACATCTCCGCCAAGCAGGGCACCAACATCGATGCCCTCCTCGAAGCGGTGCTGCTGACGGCCGACGCGTCGCTCGATCTGCGCGCCAACCCGGACATGGACGCTCAGGGTGTCGCCATCGAGGCGCACCTCGACCGTGGTCGTGGCCCGGTCGCGACTGTGCTCATCGCTCGCGGAACGTTGCGTGTCGGTGACTCGATCGTCGCCGGTGACGCATACGGACGCGTTCGTCGGATGGTCGACGAGCACGGCGACGACGTCACCGAAGCGATGCCGTCCCGTCCCGTGCAGGTCATCGGCTTCACGTCGGTGCCCGGTGCAGGCGACAACCTGTTGGTCGTCGACGAGGATCGGATCGCCCGTCAGATCGCCGACCGTCGAAATGCGCGCAAGCGCAATGCTCTGGCAGCCAAGAGCCGCAAGCGCATCAGCCTCGACGATCTCGATGCAGCTCTGAAGGAGACTTCGCAGCTCAACTTGATCCTCAAGGGTGACAACTCGGGAACCGTGGAAGCGCTCGAAGAGGCGCTGCTCGGTATCGAGATCGACGACGAGGTCGAACTGCGCGTCATCGACCGCGGTGTCGGTGGCGTCACGGAGACCAACGTCAACCTGGCGTCGGCATCCAACGCGATCATCATCGGCTTCAACGTCCGAGCGGAGGGCAAAGCCACCGAGCTGGCCAACCGCGAAGGCGTCGACATCCGGTACTACTCGGTGATCTACCAGGCCATCGACGAGATCGAGAAGGCCCTCAAGGGCATGCTCAAGCCGGTGTACGAAGAGGTTGCCCTCGGGCAGGCCGAGATCCGCGCACTGTTCCGTTCCTCCAAGGTCGGAAACATCGCCGGTTGCCTCGTCACCTCCGGTACGATCCGTCGCAACGCCAAGGCGCGACTCATCCGAGACAGCGCTGTTGTCGCGGAAACCGTCACGATCTCCTCGCTCCGCCGTGAGAAGGACGATGCGACGGAGGTCCGCGAGGGTTACGAGTGTGGTTTGACGGTGACGTACTCCGACATCAAGGTGGGCGATGTCATCGAGGCGTACGAACTCCGTGAAAAGCCGCGCGACTAGAACAGCTGCGGAGCCGTTCGGCTCCGCAGCCGGTCGCGTCGGCTCGGTGGTGAAGCCAGGGGAGTGACACTGCGCTCCGACTTTCGAGCCGGTGGTGGTACGACAGATGTACCACCACCGGCTTTGTCGTCGAAGCTGATCGAAGGACGTCAGCGTGTATCTGGGTGCTCTGGAGTTGGACGTGTTGTTGGGGGATGTGCGTTCGCTCGCCGAGAAACGGTCGATGGTGGAACCGGTCCTCGGTGATTTGCAGCGACTGGGAGTCTCGGCTGCCGAAACCGGTGAGCGAGAACGTATTCGGCGGTCCCTGCTGGGGGTTGCCGCGGCCGGTACCGATGTCGACCTACTGCACGACAAGCTGGACGAGTGCGAACGGCATGTCGCCGAACGCCACGATCTGGAACTGTTGGCAGTACGCCGGAGAATCTTCGGACCCGAGGATTGATCCGGGAAGTCCGCCGAGCACTGCTCGGCGGACGTGAAGTGGACAACCGCCGCTACGTCGCAAAAGAATCGACGTTCGGCCATGAAACAGGAGTGTGATTGTCGTGGTGGATCAGGCCAGGGCTCGTAAGTTGTCCAAGCGAATCGCCGCCATCGTTGCAACGGCGATCGATCACGAGATCAAGGATCCACGGCTGGCATTCGTGACCATCACCGACACCAAGGTGACCGCCGACCTGCACGATGCCACGGTGTACTACACCGTGATGGGTGAAGACCTCGATACTCCGCCCGATCTGCAGGCAGCCGCAGCAGGACTCGAGAAGGCCAAGGGTGTGCTGCGCTCGAAGGTCGGAGCCGGAACAGGCGTGCGGTACACACCGACATTGACGTTCGTCACCGACACGGTGCCCGACACCGCACGCCACATGGAAGACCTTCTCGAACGCGCCCGAGTGGCCGACGAGGAACTGGCCCGCGCCCGTGCGAACGCCAAGCCCGCCGGCGACCCCGACCCGTACAAAGCCCCGCGCGAAGTCGCAGACTCAGATGGTCATTCCGCAGGCTCCACTCCTGGATTGGATGGTCGTTCCGCAGGCTCCACTCCTGGATTGGATGGTCGTTCCGCAGGCTCCACTCCTGCAGACGTCGAGCCCGCCGAAGCCGACTGACATGACCGATGGTTCGGGGTCGGTGTCGGAGAGCGACGAGGATCTGGCCCAGGCGATCGAGATGCTCGAAAGTGCATCGTCGGTGACCGTGCTGTGTCACGTCCAGCCCGATGCCGACACGATCGGCAGTGGGCTCGCGCTCGGTTCGGTGCTCGAACGTCGCGGTGCGACCGTCCAGGTGGCGTTCGCGGCACCGGCGTCCCTGCCCGAGTCGATGGACGAACTACCCAGCAGGCACCTTCTGGTCGACGCCGACCAGGTCACCGACACCGTCGATCTGGTGGTCACGGTCGACGCCGGAAGTCGGGGTCGGCTGGGTTCGCTGGGCGATCGACTCGATACGGCGTCGGCCAGCCTCGTCATCGATCACCACCGCAGCAACACTCGATTCGGAACGCTGAACGTGGTGCATGCGTCCGCCGAGTCCACCACCGCCGTGATCGCGCGTCTTCTCGATCGGTGGGGCGTCGAGATCGATGCCGATCTGGCCCACCTGTTGTTCGCAGGCTTGGTCACCGACACCGGTTCGTTCCGCTGGGTTCGCCCGGGATCGCACCTGCTGGCCGAGAGACTGTTGGCTACAGGTATCGATGGCGCTCACATCGCCCGCAAATTGCTCGACACCCATCCGTTCAACTGGCTCCCGATGCTCGGGTCGGTCCTGGGCTCGGCCTCGCTGCTTCCCGACGCCGTCGACGGGCGCGGGCTGGTGTACGCCGTCATTCGGAGCGAGGATTCGGCCGGACTGCGGTCCGAGGAAATCGAGAGTGTGATCGACATCGTGCGCACCACCTCCGAAGCCGAGGTGGCAGCCGTGCTCAAGCAACAGGATTTCGGCTCGGTCTGGGTGGTCTCCCTGCGCTCGAAGACCGAGGTCGACGTCTCGGCGGTGGCGTGCGAACTCGGCGGCGGCGGGCACCGCAATGCGGCCGGCTACACCGCTACCGGTGATCTGACCGACGTGATCGATGCGCTGCGCGGGGCCCTCTCGGCGTCGTGAGCTCCACTCCGGTCACCGCTCGAAAGATCCTCGGCCTGTCGCTGCCCTCCCTCGGCGTCCTTGCCGCCGAACCCCTCTACCTGTTGTTCGATGCCGCCGTGATCGGCAGGCTGGGTGCCTTGGCCCTCGCAGGCCTGGCGATCGGCGGCCTGGTGCTGGCCCAGGTCAGCACCCAGCTGACCTTCCTGTCCTACGGCACGACCGCGCGAGCGGCTCGCATGCACGGTGCCGGTCGCGAACGCGATGCCGTCGGCGAGGGTGTGCAGGCAACCTGGTTGGCCTTCGCAATCGGTATCGCCATCGTTGCAGTGATGCAGCTCGCGGCCGAGCCCGTGGTATCGGTGCTCACCGGCGGCGGCGACATCGCCACCGAGGCGCTCGCGTGGCTGCGGGTGGCCTTGCTGGGGGTGCCGTTCATCCTGGTGTCTCTGGCCGGAAACGGATGGATGCGCGGGGTCCAGAACACGGTGACCCCGCTGCGTTTCGTCGTGTTCGGCTTCGGTGTGTCGGCAGTTCTGTGCCCACTTCTGGTTCACGGGTTGCTCGGGTTCCCGCGTCTGGAGCTGGTGGGATCGGCCGTGGCCAACGTGATCGGGCAGGGCGTCGCCGGTGCGTTGTTCGTCGTCGCAGTGGTGCGCGCGAGCACCGAGTTGCGCCCGCGCTGGTCGGTGATGCGCGCGCAACTGGTGCTGGGACGCGACCTGATCGTGCGCAGTCTGGCGTTCCAGGCCTGCTTCCTCTCGGCAGCTGCAGTCGCGTCGCGCTTCGGAGCCGCCTCGGTCGCCGCCAATCAGGTGGTGCTGCACATGTGGAACCTGGTGTCGTTGATGCTCGATTCCCTGGCCATCGCCGCTCAGACCCTGGTGGGGGCCGCTCTGGGCGCAAGCAGGATCGATGACGCACGGGCACTGGCGCGGCGACTGACGGCATGGTCGACGGTGTTCGCGGTCGTCCTCGCCGGCGTGTTCGCCGTCGGGCGCTCGTTCGTCCCGGGTTTGTTCACCACCGACGCGTCGGTCATCGACGAGATGCATGCGATCTGGTGGATCTTCGTCGCGATCATCCCCATTGCCGGGGTGGTGTTCGCATTGGACGGAGTGCTGCTCGGCAGTGGTGACGCTGCTTTTCTGCGGAATGCGACCATGGCGTGTGCCGTCGTGGGCTTTCTGCCGTTCATCTGGTCGGCCCTGGTGTTCGACTGGGGGTTGGTCGGCATCTGGATCGGGCTCGGCGTCTTCGTCACCCTACGGATGCTCGCGGTCGCGGGCCGGGTGCTGTCCGGTAAGTGGCTGGTGATCGGCAGCGACCGGCAACTGCGCCACTGAGTGGTCTCGGTCAGGGCTGCGACGGCAATGCGGGGTGCAATGCCACCTCACGGCTCTTGACGACGAAGAACACGCTGCGGCCTGGCTCGAGCCCGAGCTCCGATACCGCAGCAGGGGTGATGTCGGCGGCCATGCCGGGAGACCCGTCGGGCTGCGGACGTGACCGAACACGAATCCCGGAGCCCTGCACCTCCATCTCCTCGATGACCACCTCGAACACGTTTCGGGGGCTGGCGTGCGGCGCAGTCGGGTGTACCGATACGGCGGCGGGGGAGAACACCGCTACCAGCGGAGTTCCGGTGGCGTGCCGCCCGGAGCCGTGGACCGTCCCTCCCCATGTCGTGATCAGGGACGTCGAGTCGTCGGCATCGACAGCCCGTCCCGAGACCAAGTTCACCCCGGCGATGCGGGCACCGAATTCACTGCGAGGGGCGGTCAGGACCTCGGTGACCGACCCTCGCTCGACGACGCGCCCACCGTCGACGACCGCGACGGAATCGGCGAGCGCGACGACGTCGAGCAGATCGTGGGTCACGATCAAGGCCGTGCGGCCGCTCTCGCGCAACACTGTGCGCAGCACGCGCCGAATGCCCGGAGCTGTATCGACATCCAACGCAGCCAGGGGTTCGTCGAGCAACAGCAGGCGCGGATCGGCCGCAAGAGCGCGCGCGATGGCGATACGTTGGGCTTGACCGCCCGACAACTGCGCAGGGCGGCGATCGGCCAGGTGTGAGGCTCCGACCGCGTCCAGCCAGGTATCGGCGACGGCTCGCGCGGTGGCGCGGTTCGCGCCGGTGCTGCGTGGCGCGAAGGCCACGTTCGTGCGAGCGTCCATGTGAGGAAACAGCAGAGCTTCCTGAGCGAGGGTCGCGACACCCCGCGCGTGAATCGGCACGACGGTGTTCGAGGCGGTGTCGGTCAACACGTCCTCGCCGAGTCGGACGATTCCGTCGTCGGGTGCCACCACGCCCGAAACGAGCTGTAGCAGGGTCGATTTGCCTGCCCCGTTCGGCCCGAGGATGGCGACCGTCTCACCCTCGCGGGCATCCAGTTCGAGATCGATGCCGCGGATGCCGAGGGTGGCCCGGAGGTGTAGTGAATTCACAGCGTTCCCGACGACCGTGTGCCGCGTGCGGTCACGACGACGAGTGCCGCGACGAGAATCAGCACCAGCGACAGCGCCACCGCTGCATCGGGGTCGCTCTCGCGCTGCAGATAGATTTCCAGCGGCAGAGTCCTGGTCACGCCCTCGAGGGAGCCGGCGAAGGTCAGCGTCGCTCCGAATTCTCCGAGTGCGCGCGCGAAGGCGAGAACGGTTCCGGATATCAGTCCGGGAAGAATCAGCGGAACGGTGACTCGCCGGAGGACGGTCGTGGGGGCGGCACCCAGGGTGGCAGCCACCACGTCGTAGCGGTCACCGGCCGTGCGCAGGGCGCCCTCGACGCTGACGACCAGGAAAGGCAACGACACGAACACCTGTGCCAACACCACGGCCGAGGTGGTGAACGCTATTCGAATCCCGAAGGCATCGAGGTGTTCGCCCAACAGTCCTTGGCGTCCGAAGGTGTAGAGCAGCGCGATCCCGCCGACCACCGGGGGCAGCACCAAGGGCAGGACGACGAGAGAGCGAAGGATCGAGAGCCCTCGAATCGAGCTGCGCGAGAGCACGATTGCCATCGGTACGCCCAGAAGCACGCACAGTGCGGTGCTGGCCGTCGCGGTCTTCAGGCTGAGGATCAGCGCTGCGACAGCGGATTCGGAGGTGACGAGTCCGAGAAAGTTCGACCAATCTATTCGGGTGAACATCGCGGCCAGCGGCAACACGACGAGCAGCGCGCCCACGGCGGCCGGTGCGAATATCCACAGCGGTACTCCGACGGTCGGACTGGGCCCTGCCGCTGATCGCCCGCCGTCGGCGGCTGGAGCGGTCACGGTGCCGCGAAGCCGGCTCGACCGAGCACGTCTCGCCCGATCGGTCCGGCGACGAACTCGGTGAATGCGCGCGCTGTGTCGGGGTTGCCGGAGCCGCTCAGGGTCGCGATCGGGTAGGTGTTGACGGCCTCGCTCGACTCCTCGAAGGGCACCTCGGTCACGGCTGCGCCTGCCCCGGCAGCATCGGTGACGTAGACCAGTCCGGCATCGGCCTGCCCCGAGGTGACCTTGCCCAGCACGTCGGTGACCGAGGATTCCTCGCTCACCGCCGGGACCAGCGTGCCGGTGGCGGTCTCGACCGCGGCCGTCGCCGCGCCGCACGGCACCTGGGGGGCGCAGATCACGGTGAGAACGCCGGGGTTCGCCAGATCGGCGAACGACGTGATCCCGTCGGGGTTGCCGGGGGCGGTGACGATGGTCAGAGTGTTGGACGCGAAGTCGACGGGATCGCCCGCCACCAGATCCTCGTCGACCGTCGCCGTCATGTTCTTGGAATCGGCGGAGGCGAAGACGTCGGCAGGCGCACCGGAGATCAGCTGCGCGGCCAGATCGGACGAGCCCGCAAAACTGAACTCCACCGAGGTGCCGGGGTGTTCGGCCTCGAATCGAGACCCGAGATCGGTGAACGTCGCGCGAAGCGATGCAGCGGCGAAGACCGTGAGCTCACCTCCGACTGCGTTGCCGTCCGAGGCCACATCGGGTGTTGTCGAATCGGACTGCGAGCTGCACCCGACGAGCATCAGGGTGGCTGCAACCACGAGTGCGGATGCCGGGCGCATCGTCTTCACGAACATCTCCTGCGCTCTACGGTGTCTCGACGATGACGGTGGTCGCCTTGACGACAGCGACGGTGACCTTGCCGGGCTCGAGCCCCAGTTCGCGAACCGATCGGGTGCTCATCAGGGACACGATCGTGAACGGCCCGCACTGCATGCTCACCTCGCTCATCACCTCGTCCGAGACGACTTCGGTGACCAGCCCCACGAGTCGGTTTCGGGCAGAGCTGCCGCCCGACGAGATCTCCGGCGGGGGGACGGCATGTTCGCGTGCGTAGTCGGCCAGGTCTCGGCCGGCGATGACCTTGCGTCCGGTCTCGTCCTCGAGCGAAGGGAGCGCGCCGCTGTCGATCCATCTGCGCACGGTGTCGTCACTGACACCGAGGAGGGCTGCGGCATCTCGAACGCGGATCGGGGGCACCGTCATCGAGACGCCACCCGAGAAACTCTCCGCAAACAAGTCATGACAGACACCATATACCCGAATCTGCGGATGTTTCGACTCGATTCTCTATTCGGTCAGCAGCAACGTCCGACCGCCGACCGGTCTGCCGCGTCACCCCGCCCGGATACGTCGCGGAATCTGCATGGAGTATTGAACGTTGGTACGTTCTCGGACGGTTCTGGCGATTCGACGCCGGCGGCCGAGCGCATCGGAAGGAATTTTCAGTGGCAGCGAAGCTGTGGGCAGTGAGCGACATTCACGTCGGACATCGGGGCAACCGACCCGTGACCGAGGACATCTTTCCCGAATCGCCCGACGACTGGCTGATCGTTGCCGGCGACGTGTCGGAGAATACCGACGACATCAAGTGGGCGCTCGAATTGCTCCGTAGCCGTTTCGCGAAGGTCATCTGGGTGCCAGGAAACCACGAGCTGTGGACGACGGTGAAGGATCCCGTCCAGATCCACGGGGCAGCGCGATACGAGTACCTGGTCAACCTGTGCCGCGAGATCGACGTCGTCACCCCCGAGGACCCGTATCTGCGGTGGGAGGGTGAGGGTGGCCCTGCGACGATCGTGCCGATGTTCCTGCTCTACGACTACACGTTCCTGCCGCGCGGAGCGAGAGACAAGGAGCACGGACTGGCGATCGCACGCGAGAAGAACGTCGTCGCCACCGACGAATTCCTGCTGTCCTCGCAGCCGTACGCGACGCGCGACGCCTGGTGCCATGCGCGGATCGACGCCACCCGGGAGCGTCTCGATGCGCTGGACACCTCCGTTCCGACCGTGTTGATCAACCACTTCCCGATGGTCAGGCAGCCGACCGAGGTGCTGTTCTACCCGGAGTTCGCGCTGTGGTGTGGGTCCACTCTGACGGCGGACTGGCATACGCGGTACAACGCGATCTGCTCGGTGTACGGGCACCTGCACATCCCGCGGACGACCTATTACGACGGCGTTCGCTTCGAGGAGGTGTCTGTGGGCTACCCGCGCGAATGGCAGCGCCGCGGCCTGCCGAAGAACGTTCTGCGTCAGATTCTTCCGGTCCCCGAGTATCCGCCTGGTGCATTGAACAAATGGGGCGGGCACTTCACGGTGACGCCCGAGATGGAGGCAGAGGTAGAGAAGATGAGGGCAGGCAAGTGATCGAGTCCATACTTCCCAACGGCGTCGTCTCGGCCGAATTGTTCGCGGACCCACCGGGTTTGACGCCACATCCGCTCGAAGCCCCGCTGGTGGCCAAGGCGGTGGACAAGCGCAAGCGTGAGTTCACCTCCGCTCGACACTGTGCGCGCGTGGCGATGGAGAAGTTGGGCGTGGAGCCGGCACCGATCATGCGCGGTAAGTCCGGCGCCCCACAGTGGCCGAAGGGTGTGGTCGGATCGCTGACGCATTGCGACGGCTATCGCGGTGCGGTGTTGGCCTACTCGATGCAGGTGCGCTCGGTGGGAATCGACGCCGAGCCGCACGGGCCCTTGCCCGATGGCGTACTCGGGGCGGTGAGCCTGGAGGCCGAACGCGAGTGGCTCGCGACCGTGGACCGCGAGGACGTGCACTGGGATCGGGTGTTGTTCTGCGCCAAGGAAGCGACGTACAAGGCCTGGGAGCCGCTGACCGGACGCTGGCTCGGCTTCGAGGACGCGCACATCACCTTCGAGCGCACCGGCTCCGGTGACGACATATCGGGAACGTTCCATTCCGAGCTACTGGTGCCAGGGGAGACGGTGTCCGGGCCGCCGTTGCGCGCCTTCGACGGTCGATGGATGGTGGCGGGCGGTCTGGTGATGACCGCGATCTCGGTGATGTGACGACCGGCTCCGCGAGCCTGGCACAATGCTCTCTCGTGAGTGCTCGCGAAAAGATCTCGTCCGGTCTCGTCGGTGCCGGCCTGCTGGTGGTCGACAAGGGGCCGGGAGTGACGAGCCACGATGTGGTGGCGTCGTGCCGAAAACTGTTGCGCACCAGGAAGGTCGGCCACGCGGGGACGCTGGATCCCATGGCGACCGGCGTGCTGGTGCTCGGCGTGGAGCGTGCGACCAAGATGCTGGGATTGCTCTCGTTGACCACCAAGTCGTACACCGCAACCATCCGGCTCGGCCGGAGCACGACGACCGACGACGCCGAGGGCGACGTCCTGGCCGATGTCTCGGCCGCGCATGTCTCGGACGCCGAGATCTCGACTGCGATCGCCGCCCTGACCGGCGATATCGAGCAGGTGCCTGCCAGTGTCAGCGCCATCAAGGTCGACGGGCAACGTGCCCACAAACTGTCCCGCGCAGGTGAGGAGTTCACACTCGCCGCCCGCAAGGTCAGCGTCACCCGATTCGACGTCACGGCCAGGCGCGATGTGGTGGAGAACGACGCCACGTTCGTCGACCTCGATGTCGAGGTGGACTGCACGTCGGGGACCTATGTGCGCGCCCTGGCGCGCGACCTCGGCGCGGCGCTCGGCGTCGGCGGCCACCTGACCGTGCTGCGCCGCACTCGCGTCGGACCCTTCACCCTCGACCATGCACGGACACTCGAAGATCTGGCCGAGGACCCGGCCGTGAGCCTGGACATCGACCAGGCGGCGCGAACGGCCTTTCCACACCGGCAGATAGATGCAGGTGAGGCGGAATCGTTGAGCCAGGGTCGGTGGCTGGATCCGGTCGGAATCGACGGGGTGTACGCGGCGGTCGATCCCACGGGTCACACCATCGCCCTGCTCCAGGAGAAGGGCAAGCGCGCCAGTTCGGTCATGGTCGTGCGGCCCGCGACCCTGCGCGGGCACTGAAACATTCGGCACGGATGCGGCACCGACCCGACGACTAGTTCGCCGGAACCATCCAGATCGCCTCGGCGGCGCGGTGGCCGAGGTCGATGGAATCGGTGGCGTCGGTGCGGGCGAGCTCGATGGCGACGGTGCCGGCGTAGTCGCGTCGTTCGATCACCGTGATCGGCAGGTCCAGCGTGATGCCGACGGAATCGAAGTAGCGGAGCATCGCCGGGTCGGAGTCGGAAATTCTGGCGACCCGGCCGGATTGTCCGTCGAGGTACTCGCTCAGGCGGGTCGCGGACGGAGTCTCGATTGCACCGTCGACCGACGGAATGGGGTCGCCGTGCGGATCCCGTTCGGGGTGGCCCAGTTTGGCGTCGATTCGATCCATCATCAGATCCGAGACGGCATGCTCGAGAATCTCTGCCTCGTCGTGCACTTCGTCCCAGCCGTAACCCAGTTCTCGGACCAGGTAGGTCTCGATCAGTCGGTGCCGACGCACCATGCCGATGGCAGCCAGGCGGCCCTTCTCGGTCAGTGAGATCGCTCCGTAGCGGGCGTGGTCGACCATGCCCTGGTCTGCGAGCTTGCGAATCGCCTCGGACACCGTCGATGCCGAGACACCGATGCGCTCGGAGAGCATTTTGGTGCTGACGGAGTCCTCGCTCCATTCACTGGCCGTCCAGATGACCTTGAGGTAATCCTGCGCAACCGCGGACAGCTGGACGCCCTCGTCGGCCGGTGCGGGATCGTCTTTTCGTTGCGCCACGTCGCCGAGCTTAGGCAATCCAATGGAAAAAGACATCTCACCCGGCCGGAGCTACCGGCACCTGTCGGCGTTGCCGCAGGGCGCGGATCACGATGCCCTGCGAGGGGCTCAGCAGGTAGGCAAGAACGAAGACGAGTCCTTGGGTGAGCACCACGCTGCCACCGGAGGACACATCGAGGTAGAAGCTGGCGTAGATCCCCACCAGCGCGCAACCCACCGAGATCAGCGGGGCCAGCACCAGCATGCGGCCGAAGCTGTGGGTGAGCAGATACGCGGACGCACCGGGAGTGATGAGCATCGCCACCACGAGGATGACGCCGACGGCCTGGAGTGCGACCACGGTCGTCAACGCGAGCAGGGTCAGCATCACCGCCGAGATCACCGTCGGGTTGATACCGACGGCGCGGGCCTGGGTGCGGTCGAAGGCGAACAGAGTGAAGTCCCGACGCTTGACGATCATGACGGCCAACGCGATACCGCCGAGCACGGACACCTGGACCATGTCTGCCTGCGAGACGCCGAGCAGATTGCCGAACAGGATGTGGTTGAGGTCGATCTGGCTCGGAAACTTCGAGATCAGGACGACGCCGAGCGCGAACAAGGTGGTGAAGACAACGCCGATGGCGGCGTCCTCCTTGACGATGGTGGTGTTGCGTACCACCCCGATGGCACCGACCGCGATGAGCGCGAACAGTAAAGCTCCGATCGCGAACGGTGCCCCGAACAGGTACGACAGCGCGACACCGGGCAGAACGGCGTGCGAGACCGCGTCGCCCATCAGTGACCACCCGATCAGGACGAGCCAGCAACTGAGGACCGCGCACACGATCGAGGCGGTGACGGTCACCAGGAGCGCCCGCTGCATGAAGGTGTATTCGAGTGGGTCCACGAGAAAGTCGACGAAGTACACGGTTCAGCTCGCTTCCGTGGTCGGGGTGGCCGGGGTCCGGGTGCCCGCACCGAGTTGGTCGACCTTCGACGGGTCGATGCCGAAGGCCAGCGCCAGGTTCTCCGGGCGCAGTACCTCGGTCGGAGAACCGTGCATCAGCACCCGTTGCTGCAGCAGGATCGCCTCGTCGCACAGATCCGGCAGAGCGTGAAGATCGTGCGTGGACACGAGGACCGAGGCACCGTGTTCTGCGAGTTCGCGGAGCAGCCGGGTGATGGTGGCTTCGGTCTTCTTGTCCACTCCGGCGAAGGGCTCGTCGAGCAACAGCAGCGACGCCTCCTGGGCAATGGCGCGGGCGACGAACGCGCGTTTGCGTTGGCCTCCGGAGAGCTGGCCGATCTGTCGGTTCGCGAGTTCGGCCAGGTCTACGCGCTGCAGAGCCTCGTCGACGGCCAGTCGATCGGCTGATCGGGGAGTGCGAAAGAAATTCTGCTTCCCGTATCGGCCCATCATCACCACGTCGCGCACGCTGATCGGGAACGTCCAGTCCACGGATTCCGCCTGGGGCACGTAGCTGACCGTGCCTGCCTTGCGCGCCTGGGCCGGGTCGCCGCCGAACACGGTGATCGAGCCGGAGTTCGGCTTGACCACTCCCATGACGGCCTTGAACAGCGTCGACTTGCCCGATCCGTTCATACCGACCAACCCGCACACCCGGCCGGGTGCGAGCGTGAGACTGGCATCGGTGAGAGCTACGACGTCGCGGTATCGGACGTTGACGGTATCGACCGTCAGCGCTGCTCCATTCATGTGTGGGGAGGCGTCAGGTGAATTCATCGTTCTCCTACCAGTGCGTCGGCGATCAATCGTGCGTCGTAGCGCAGAAGATCCAGGTACGTGGGGACGGGGCCGGCCGCATCGCTCAGTGAATCGACGTAGAGCTGTCCTCCGAACCGAGCGCCGGTGTCCTCGGCGACCTGCAGCTGCGCCTTGTCCGAGACGGTCGACTCGCAGAACACGGCGGGTACGTCGTTGTCACGAACGAAATCGATGGTGCGCACCACCTGCTTCGGAGTTCCTTCCTGCTCGGCGTTGACCGGCCACAGGTAGGCCTCCTGCAGATCGAAGTCACGAGCCAGATAACCGAATGCACCCTCGCAGGTGACGAGCGCACGCTGACGAGCCGGCAGCCCGGAGAGATCTGCGTCCAGTTCGGCCCCGACCTCGCGAAGTTCTCCGATGTACGCGGCTGCATTCGCGCGGTAGTTCTCGGTGTTCGCGGGGTCGAGCGCAACGAACGCATCGGCGATGTTCTCGACGTACGTCTCGGCCACGACGGGGGACATCCACGCATGGGGGTTCGCTTTGCCCGCGTAGGCGTCGTCGCGGATGTAGATCGGCTCCACGTTCGCACTCACCACGGCGTGGGGCGCGGGAATGCGCTCGACGAATTTCTCGAACCAGGCCTCCAGCCCGAGCCCGTTGTCCAGGATCAGCTCGGCCTGTTCCGCGGTGCGTAGGTCTCCCGGTGTTGGCTCGTAGCCGTGGATCTCGGCACCGGCTTTTGTGATCGATTCCACTCGAAGGTGGTCGCCGGCGACATTGGCGGCCATGTCGGCGAGAACGGTGAAGGTCGTCAGAACCAAGGGTCTGCCGTCGTCGAGCACGGTCGGATCGTCCTCTCCGACGGCGCGGGCACAGCCGGTCGACGCTGCTACCAGTAGTCCCACCACGGCCCAGCTCGCGAGAATCCGCCGGGCGCGAGATCCACTCCGGCGAAGAAATAAGTTAGGCACACCGAAATATTTACCGTGGGGATACCTTTTTGTCCATACCTGCCGCGTGCGACACGCCTGTCCGAGGGTGACCGAGCGGCCGTCGGGCCGTAGGCTTCGCTGTGTGCTGAGATGGCGAGGTCTCGACGATGTACCTGCCGACTGGGGTCGGTGCGTGCTCACGATCGGCGTCTTCGACGGCGTTCATCGCGGACACGCACAGCTGATCGGGCGAGCGGTGGCCGCTGCGAAGAAGCGCGGCGTTCCCAGCGTGCTCATGACGTTCGATCCCCACCCGATGGAAGTCGTGCGGCCGGGCAGTCACCCTGCTCAGTTGACCACCCTGACGAGGCGAGCCGAACTTGCCGAGGAACTGGGAATCGACGTCTTCTGCGTGATGCCGTTCACGCCCGAGCTGATGAAGCTCACCCCCGAGCGATACGTGCACGAGATCCTGATCGAACGCCTGCACGTTGCCGAGGTCGTCGTCGGTGAGAACTTCACCTACGGGAAGAAGGCGCTCGGCACCGTGCCCATGCTCCGCAAGATCGGCGAACGGTCCGGATTCGCAGTCGACGGAGTCAACCTGCTCGCCGAGCACGCCGTGACGTTCTCCTCGACGTACATCAGATCGTGCGTGGATGCCGGCGACGTCGCCGCAGCCACGGCCGCGCTCGGGCGACCGCACCGCGTCGAAGGTGTCGTGGTGCACGGAGACGGTCGAGGTCGCCAGATGGGTTATCCCACAGCCAATGTCGCGCCGCCCATGTACTCGGCCATTCCCGCCGACGGTGTGTACGCGGCGTGGTTCACCGTGCTCGGGCCGGGTCCGATCATGGGGACGGTCACGCCGGGGGAGCGGCATCCGGCTGCCGTCTCGGTGGGTACCAATCCCACGTTCTCGGGCCGTACCAGGACCGTCGAGGCGTTCGTGCTCGACGGTGAGGCCGACCTGTACGGGCAGCATGTGGCAGTCGACTTCGTGGATCGACTGCGCGGCATGGAGAAGTTCGACTCGATGGAAGCGCTGGTGGAAGAAATGGGGCGCGACGCCGAGCGAGCCCGCTCGATCCTGGCGGCGAGCAAGGCCTGATAGGCTGTCCCCTCGGTGCTCGCTGCGGTCCGTGGCGGCTGTACCGGCTTCGATCCCGTGGTTTCGACCACCGGGCGCGTTGCTTCCTTTCACGCGGACGTCATTGATCAGGAGTAGTACCAGTGGCATTGACCACCGAACAAAAGAAGGCCGTTCTCGGCGAGTACGGCTTGCACCCCACCGACACGGGCTCGCCCGAGGCGCAGGTTGCAATGCTCACCAAGCGCATCGTCGACTTGACCGAGCACCTCAAGACGCACAAGCACGACCACCACTCCCGCCGCGGCCTGCTGCTGCTGGTCGGACGTCGTCGTCGTCTGCTCAAGTACATCGCGAAGGTCGACGTCACCCGCTACCGTTCGCTCATCGAGCGTCTGGGTCTGCGTCGATAATCTTCACGGACGCGAGGATGTCACCGATGCACGGTTCGACGCGCCGGTGCGCACCCGACTCGCAGCAATAGTGCAGTAGCCAACGAGGCAGTGCTTAGACTGTTCCTCGTTGGCTATCTGTGTTTGTACCGCAAGAACAGTTACGCCAGCACGAGAAAGCGGATGCACGGCATCCGCACACCGCCGTGTATGCCTGTCACGCCGTGGTGACGGTCTTCGGTAGTGGCCTTTCGGATACGAGATCCGGTGGGCTTCGATCGATGGCCGCCTCCGCGCAGCCGCGTCCCGAGAGAAGCTCGGAGATGGACGGCACAGGTATGCCGCCACAGCCAGGAGGGCTCGTGGTGTGTCCACGCGGGCACGGCAAAGACGAGAGGACGAGAACAGAACACATGTCGGAAACCACAACACTGGACGTCGAAGAAGGCGTCTACGAAGCAACTGCGATCATCGACAACGGCACGTTCGGCAAGCGGACCATCCGCTTCGAGACCGGCCGCCTCGCACAGCAGGCCGCAGGCGCAGTCGCCGCGTACCTCGACGAGGACACCATGCTGCTGTCGGCAACGACCGCAGGCAAGCACCCCCGTGAGGGATTCGATTTCTTCCCGCTGACGGTCGACGTCGAAGAGCGCATGTACGCCGCGGGCCGTATCCCCGGATCGTTCTTCCGCCGCGAGGGCCGTCCGTCCACCGACGCCATCCTCACCTGCCGCCTGATCGACCGGCCGCTGCGTCCGACGTTCGTCGACGGACTGCGCAACGAGATCCAGGTCGTCATCACGGTCATGAGCCTCAACCCGGCCGATCTGTACGACGTCGTCGCGATCAACGCGGCCTCGGCCTCGACGCAGATCGCCGGACTGCCGTTCTCCGGCCCGATCGGCGGCGTTCGCGTCGCACTGATCGACAAGCAGTGGGTCGCGTTCCCGACCAACGAGCAGCTCGAGAAGGCCGTGTTCAACATGGTCGTCGCCGGACGCATCGTCTCCGGCTCCGGTGCCGACGCAGACGTCGCGATCATGATGGTCGAAGCCGAGGCCACCGAGAACGTCATCGAGCTCATCGAGGGTGGCGCTACCGCCCCCAACGAGTCGGTCGTCGCCGAGGGCCTCGAGGCATCGAAGCCCTTCATCGCAGCCCTGTGCACCGCACAGCAGGAGCTCGCGTCCAAGGCAGCCAAGCCCACCGGCGACTACCCGGTCTTCCCGGCGTACCAGACGGACGTCTTCGAGGCCGTCGAGAACGCCGCGAAGATCCCGCTGAACGAGGCACTGACCATTGCAGGCAAGGCCGAGCGTGAGAACAAGCTCGACGAGGTCAAGGCTCAGGTCCTCACGTCGGTCGGAGACAGCTTCGCCGGCCGCGAGAAGGAGATCGGTGCCGCATTCCGCGCACTGACCAAGAAGTCGGTTCGCCAGCGCATCCTCACCGATCACTTCCGCATCGACGGCCGCGGCATCACCGACATCCGGTCGCTGTCCGCCGAGGTTGCGATCATCCCGCGTACCCACGGATCAGCTCTGTTCGAGCGCGGCGAGACCCAGATCCTGGGCGTCACCACCCTCGACATGGTCAAGATGGCGCAGCAGGTCGACTCGCTCGGGCCCGAGACGTCCAAGCGCTACATGCATCATTACAACTTCCCGCCCTACTCCACCGGTGAGACCGGTCGCGTCGGTTCGCCCAAGCGTCGCGAAATCGGCCACGGCGCACTCGCCGAGCGCGCCCTGCTGCCGGTGCTGCCCAGCCAGGCAGAGTTCCCGTACGCCATCCGCCAGGTCTCCGAGGCGCTGAGCTCCAACGGCTCGACCTCGATGGGCTCGGTCTGTGCATCGACCCTGTCGCTGCTCAATGCCGGTGTGCCACTGCGGGCTCCGGTCGCCGGAATCGCCATGGGCCTCGTGTCCGACGAGGTCGACGGCGAAACCCGCTACGTCGCTCTCACCGACATCCTCGGTGCCGAGGACGCGTTCGGCGACATGGACTTCAAGGTCGCCGGAACCAAGGACTTCGTCACCGCACTGCAGCTCGACACCAAGCTCGACGGCATCCCCTCCAAGGTGCTCGCCGGCGCGCTGTCGCAGGCCAAGGATGCGCGCACGACGATCCTCGAGGTCATGGCCGAGGCCATCGACACCCCGGACGAGATGAGCCCGTATGCACCTCGCGTCACCGCGATCAAGGTGCCGGTCGACAAGATCGGCGAGGTCATCGGGCCCAAGGGCAAGATGATCAACTCCATCACCGAGCAGACCGGTGCCAACATCTCGATCGAAGATGACGGCACTGTCTACGTCGGTGCAGCGGACGGCCCGTCCGCACAGGCCGCGATCGACATGATCAACGCCATCGCCAACCCGCAGCTGCCGAAGGTCGGCGAGCGATTCCTCGGAACCGTCGTCAAGACCACGGCTTTCGGTGCTTTCGTCTCGCTGCTCCCGGGCCGCGACGGACTGGTGCACATCTCCAAGCTCGGTAACGGCAAGCGCATCAACAAGGTCGAGGACGTCGTGAGCGTCGGATCCAAGTTGCGCGTCGAGATCGCCGATATCGACAACCGCGGCAAGATCAGCCTCGTTCCCGTCGAAGACGACAACGCCGCTGCTCCCGCCGACGCTCCCGAGGCACCCGCCGAGGTCAGCGCTGAGTAAGAAGCAATCGAGCCGAACGGTACGTCCTCTCGGGACGTACCGTTCGGCCGTTCCAGAGAGCATCGGTATCGACACGGGCGTGCAACGCACCACTCTGCCCGGCGGTCTTCGGGTGGTCACCGAGTTCGTGCCAGGCGTTCGCTCTGCCTCGGTCGGTGTGTGGGTCGGAGTCGGTTCGCGGGACGAGCAGCCCAGTGTTGCCGGTGCTGCACACTTCCTCGAGCATCTGCTGTTCAAGTCGACTCCCACGCGCAGTGCGCTCGAGATCGCCCAGGTGATGGACGGTGTCGGGGGAGAGCTGAACGCGTTCACCTCGAAGGAGAGCACCTGCTTCTATGCGCACGTGCTCGACGAGGACGTGGCGCTTGCCATCGATCTGGTCAGCGATGTGGTGCTGCGTGGCCGGTGCCGATCTGCAGATGTCGACGTCGAGCGTCAGGTGGTCCTCGAAGAGATCTCCATGCGCGACGACGATCCAGAGGATCTGCTGGGAGATGCCTTCCTGGAAGCAATGTTCGGTGATCATCCGATCGGACGCCCGATCATCGGTTCCGTCGAATCCATCGAGTCGATGACCCGTGCGCAATTGCACTCGTTCCACGTTCGCCGCTACACCCCGCAGCGCATGGTCGTTGCGGTTGCGGGCAACGTCGATCACAAGCAGATCGTCTCGCTCGTGCGCCGAGCGTTCTCCGGCCATCTGGTCAAGGGTGTACGGCCGGCCGAAAGAAGGTCCGGCACAGCGCGATTGCGCAACGCTCCCACGTTGAGCCTGACCACTCGTGACAGCGAGCAGGCACATCTGTGCCTCGGCGTGCGTGCGTTCGGCCGACACGAAGGGCATCGCTGGGCGTTGTCCGTGCTGAACTCGGCAGTGGGCGGCGGGCTCAGTTCTCGTCTGTTCCAGGAGATCCGGGAAGAGCGTGGTCTGGCGTACTCGGTGTACTCGTCGGTGGACACGTTTGCCGACAGTGGTGCCTTCTCCGTCTACGCGGGTTGCCAGCCGGAGAACTTGGGCGAAGTGACCACGGTGATCAGGGAAGTGCTGGCGAAGGTCGCCGCCGAGGGCATCACCGACGCAGAGTGTGCGCGGGCCAAGGGTTCGTTGCGTGGCGGACTGGTTCTGGGGCTCGAAGATTCGGGCTCTCGGATGAACCGGATCGGTCGCAGTGAACTGAACTACGGCAATCACCGCGACATCACCGACACGTTGGCGCGGATCGACAGCGTCGGCAACGACGAGGTACGCGAGGTCGCCGCCGTGTTGCTCGACCGTCCTTTCGGTGCCGCGGTCGTCGGCCCCTACAAGAACGTTCGCCAGCTTCCGGCGTCGGTCAAGTCCCTGGTTCGGTAGCGCCGGCGATCACGTCGCGCACTGCGCGGCGGGTCAACTCCGGCACCGCCGAAAGATCGGTGATCGGCTCGAATGCGCGGGTGGAGTTGAGCGCTGCTATTCCGTGCACGGAGGTCCACAGTCGTAGCGCTGTGAACTGTGGATTCTCCGGCGCGACGGCACCGACCGCGGCAATCAAGGCTTCGAACAGCGGACGTGACGCGAGCCGCAGGTTCTCGCCCGAGTCCTCGAGCAGATCGTGCCTGAAGATGAGAGCGAACATCGCCGGGCGCTGCGCCGCAAAGTCCACGTACGCGTCCGCTATCGCATGCAATGCCTCCTGCGGCGACATCGATTGCAGCGCTGCGCGGTCCAGAGCCGCCCCCATATCGACGAGACCGACGCGAGCAACGGCGGCGGACAACGCATTCAACGATGGAAAGTACCGTCTGGGTGCGCCGTGTGACACGCCGGCCTCGCGAGTGACCGCTCTGATGGTCAGCCCGCCCTGTCCCTCGCTTTCGAGCAGGCGGACCCCTGCGTCCACGAGTCGGGTCCGAAGGTTGTCAGGCACGTAGACATTGTCTACTCTCGGCCGTGACGTTGTCCAGCCGAGGGAGTTCTTCGATGTGGTACCTGCTGTTCAAATATGTGCTGATCGGGCCGATTCTGCGCATTCTGGGTCGGCCGACGGTGGTCGGTGGAGGCAATCTCCCGACGACGGGGCCGGTGATCATCGCCGGCAATCACCTCACAGTGGTCGACTCGTTCTTTCTCGTCCTCCTGGTTCATCGCCGCGTCACGTTCATCGCCAAGAGTGAGTACTTCACCGGCCGGGGAATCAAAGGAGCGGCGCTTCGCTGGTTCTACAGTGCGACAGGTCAGGTTCCTGTCGATCGACGCGGTGCCGACGCGTCGGCTCCCGCGCTCGAGGCCGCGAAAAGCATTCTGCGACAGGGGAAGGTATGGGCGGTGTACCCGGAGGGCACTCGATCGCCCGACGGTCGGCTGTACAAGGGCAAGACCGGCTTGGCGAGAGTTGCGATCGAAACGGGTGCGCCTGTCGTACCGGTGGTGATGCACGGAACGCGCACGTTCAATCCGGTCGGCTCGCGGATGTGGCGTCCGGGGAAGGTGCGCATGGTCGTCGGCGAACCGCTGGACTTCACGAGATACGCAGGGGGAGAGAACAGCAAGGCCATTCTGCGGGCGGTCACCGATGAGGTGATGGCGGGGTTGTCCACCCTGTCGGGTCAGGAATACGTCGACGTGTATGCCGCCACGGTCAAGGAAGCAGCATGAACACGTCGGACGGACAGAGACGCGGGCGCACCGTCCTCGTCACGGGAGTGGGTCGGCGTCAGGGGATCGGCTTCGCTGTCACCCGCAGGTTGCTGCTGGGCGAGCGCGCCCGGGTCCTCGCGCAATCGTGCGATGCCTACGACGTGAGCGAACCAGATCGACCATGCGCGATCACCCCTACTCTGCCCGATTCGCTGATCGACCGGGGCATCACCGTCAACACGATCAATCCCGGTCCTACCGACACCGGCTGGGCGAGTGCCGATCTGGACGAGTTCGTCTCACGCCACATGCCGCGCGGTCGCTGGAACTCACCCGAGGAGGCTGCGGCAGTCGTGGCGATGCTGCTCTCGCCCGATTCGGGCTCGATCACCGGTCAGGTCATCGGAGCCGAAGGCGGATTCCGACGCTTCACGCCGTGAGTCTTCGGTCAGAGCTTCTTCTTGCGCAGCAACAACTTCCAGGGCACCAGTGCCGACTCGAGTTGAACCGACAGGCTCATCTTGGATTCGCCCTCGCTGCGCTCCTCGAACGTGATCGGTACCTCGGCGAGAGTGAGGCCGTGCTTGACGGTCCGGTAGTTCATCTCCACCTGGAATGCGTACCCGTTGCTCTCGACCGAGGCCACATCGATGGTGCGCAGGGTGCGTGCGTGCCACGCCTTGAATCCCGCTGTTGCATCCTTGACTCCGAGGCGCAGGATCGTGTTGACGTAGAAATTCGCCCATGCGGACAGGGCCTTGCGGTGCCAGGGCCAATCGGCGGCGACCGCTCCGCCGGGTACGTATCGAGATCCGAGGACCACTGCCGCGTCGGTGGTGTTCAGTTTGTCGATCATCGCCGGGATCACTTCGGTGGGGTGCGAGAGATCGGCGTCCATCTGAATGACGATGTCCGCACCCTCGTCGAGTGCTCGCGTCATGCCTGCGACGTATGCGCGTCCGAGGCCGTTCTTCTCGGTGCGGTGCAGAACGCTGACGTCGATGGGGCCGTCGATGGCCAACTTGTCGGCGACGTCGCCGGTGCCGTCGGGCGAATTGTCGTCGACCACCAACACACCGAGCCCCTCTACCTGCAACCCGGCCAGTAGCTCGACGAGCTTGGGGAGGTTCTCACGTTCGTTGTACGTCGGTACAACGACGGTGGTCTTCGGGGCGACTCGTTCCGTACTCACCACCGTATGATCCGTGATTCGGGGTTCCGATCCAAATATCGGACACGATCGGCCGTGTCGGGTCGGCATCGTGGGTCGTTTTCGAGCGCGCGTCGATTCATGACCGAGTCGCGTCGACGAATAGGCCGTCGCGCAGAATCGGAACGCAGGAACTCGAATCGACCTCGGCCGCAATGTCCACGTCCTCCGGGTGTCCCATCCCGGCCAATTCGCGACCGGAGCCGCATTGCCGCAGCTCGGACCCTACGTCGTGCTGGACGGCTCGCCACGCGGCAGCGGCCGTTCTCGCCTCCGGGGAGGCATCGGCAGCTCCGGCATCGAGCAGGGCGGCGATGACTGCACCGGCCCCCCACAGGTCCTCGACGGCAGGCCGAAGCGATCCGTCCGGCCACCGTTCCCCGGCCGCTATGACGGCTGTCACCGCACTCCGGTTTCTCGCCCAGATCCACTGCGCTACCGCGGATGCGTTTCTCAGCGACGCTCCCACACACAGCGGGGCCGTACTCGCGAGCTCGTGGGCGATGGTGGACCCGTTCGGTGACGGCAGCACCAGCCGAGCCGGGGCAGGCGCGGCCCGGACGGTGGCCGGGCACAAGCTGATTCGGCCCGGTGTGGCGGCCGACCGTCCCACTGCGAGGACTGCGTCGTACTGCTCGGCCAACTGCGTGGCCCGGTCGTCGCGCCACTGACTGGGGATGACGTCGATGCCCGCGTCGACAGCGACCGTGAGAGTGGTCGTGAAAGAGAGGACATCCACGACGACGGCGATGTCTGCGCCGTCGGCGATGGCATCGGCTCCGCACAGACCCCAGTCGAAGCGGAGCCCGAACGCGTTCTGGGACAGTATGGGGTCGGCCGGCATTGCGGAACGGTATCAAGTCCGGTGATACGTTCGGCGCGGGTTCGAGTGGGGGAGAGACATGCAGTTGGAGCTGGACACCAAGGTGATCGTCCTCGTGGCCGGTCTCCTACTGCTGTGGGCACTGGGGTTGGGGGTGGTCAAGTATTACCAGATGTCGACGGCGACGGATGGCACCGCGCATCGTTATGTCGACATCGCCCATCGGGCAGCATTGATGTACTCGTTCGCCGCCCTGGTGCTCGCGGTGCTGGCGCAGTTCAGCGCGTGGTCGGTCATGGTGGATCTGATCGCCGCATCGGTGGTGCTGTTGTTCTTCGTCGCTGCCGTCGTGGGCTACACGGTGCACGGGCTTCGGCGGGACACCGAGAACCAGTTCGTCGATCCCGTCCCGGGGACGCATCTGTTCATGGTGTCGTTGATCGTCGGCGAAATCGGCGGTACAGCGGTGCTCGTGGCCGGTTTCGCAGTCGAGCAGTTCGGTGCGAGCTGAGAGACCCGGAGCTACCGAGGGTCCAGGTACAGCTCGGCGGTCTCGGTGGCTACGGCGGACACTGCAGCAGCGAGGCCGGGCTCGACGTCCAGTGCGGCTGTGAGTCGTTCTCCGCGCAGCCCCTGCGTGCGGAGTAGCTCCCAGGCCTGTTCGACCAGGCGCACCGAGGTGGGATGGTCCAACTCGGGGCGGTTCGAGCGCAGTGCAGTGGCAGCCCAGTCTGCGTCGAACGTCCCGTTGGGTGGACCGAACACACGCTCACCGGACGAATAGCTCTTGGGCTCCATACCCTACGACGCTAGCAGGATCGGAGGGCTGCGTAATCGTGACCGAATTGCGCCGGGACTGCACTACCGAACCGATCGGTTCGTTCAGTACGGTAAACCAATGTACGACGGTCACCGCAGGGCTCCACTCGTGCTCTCGGTCGTCGGATCACTGGCGCTCGGTCTTCTCGCCGGCTGTTCCGGCGAGGACGGCAGCATGCCGGTCGACGAGGTCTCGGCCGGCACGAACTACACCACGGTCACGGGATCGTTGGTGGTCGGTGATCCCATGTCCGATCCCGGGCCGACCGTCGAAGCGCTGCCGCCCGCGGTGACAGAGCTTCCTCCGAGCCTCGATGGCGCGCGATTCCCTGGTGCGTCGCCGGTCGGTGTCACCGACGTGGTGTTGGGGGCGTCGTCGACGGTCGAATTCCGGTTGGCAGGCGACGGCCCGGTGTCCTACACGGTGCGGTACGTCGACGAGGCCGTCCGCTACGCCACGAGTGAACCGATGGCAGTGCCGGGCAGATCCGTGTTGCAGGTCGATCTGTCGGGTACGTCGACGGACTCCGACGACACCTTCTCTCTGTACGCCGGGCCCGAACGGATCCGAAGCGATGCGGCTTCCGCCGTCGTCTCGGTCGATTTTCTGGCCGGTCCCGGCGGAATCTCGCAGGCCTTCGTCGGAGTTGCCGCCGATCGACCCGAGTTCACGGTGACCACCACCGAAGAACCCGCCGCGGTGATCGTCACCGTCGAGTCCTGACCGGACTCGCAGCGTCGGATGCACTTCGGCCGTGGCGGTTTCGATCCGTCTCCCGGGGACCGCGCGGTAGCATCGCGGTGTGTCCGACGCCACAGCGGGAGAGAGTTCATCCGGTCGTGTGCGCGTGCTCGTGTGCAGCAGCAATGCCGCGACCCGTGCGCAGGTGCGGTCTGCGGTGGGAACTCGACCGGATCCCGCACTCGGTGACATCGAGTACGTCGACATCGCCACGGCAGCCGTCGTCATCGAGCACATGGATGCAGGCGGTGTCTCGTTGGCGATTCTCGACGGCGAGTCCTCGCCTGTCGGCGGTCTGGGTCTGGCGAAGCAGTTGAAGGACGAGATCCTCGACTGCCCACCGGTGTTGGTGCTGATCGGACGTCCGGACGACGCATGGTTGGCCGAATGGTCGCGCGCCGAGGCTGCTGTTCCGCACCCGCTGGATCCGATCCGGCTCGGGCGCGCGGTGGTCGATCTATTGAGGCAGCACTCGGTACGCGTCGGTGTTCCGGTCTCTCGATCGCGCTAGATCAGACCGTCTTTTCCGCTGCGGGCACTGTCAGCACGAACCGGTGGATCGAGCCGGCGATGACAGCTCCGAGCACGGGGAACATCACGAACACCCACAGTTGTGACAGGGCAGGGCCGCCGGCGAGGAGGGCTGGGCCGAAGGAGCGAGCAGGGTTGACCGAGGTCGAGTCGATTCCGATGCCCAGCAAGTGAACCACGGTCAGGGTCAGGCCGATCGGGATGCCGGCCGCCACGACGGGGTGAACGGTGGGGGCCGTGGTGGCCAGTACGACGAGGACGAGCAGGCCGGTCGCGATCATCTCGAACACCGCCACCGACGCCAGCCCGTATTCTCCGGGCGAGGAGCTGCCGAATCCATTGGTGCCCAGACCGTCCGACGAGATGTCGTATCCGGGTCGGCCGGACGCGACGAACAGTACGATCAGCGCGCCGATCACTGCACCGACGGCCTGGGCGGCGATGTAGAACACAGCCTTGATCGGGGTGATGGCGCGAGCTATCAGGGCTCCGATCGTCACGGCCGGGTTGATGTGGCATCCCGAGATCGGGCCGATCGCGTAGACGAGGGCGAGCAGTGTGAGCCCGAATGCCAGGGCGATGCCCGGGGTTCCGACAGTGTCGCCCGCGATGACGGCGGTGCCGACGCCGAAGATCACGAGCAGGGCAGTTCCCAGTCCCTCGGCGGCGAGCGCCGAGACGGAAATCGACTTCATCATTTCTCCTGTTGCATATCGGCGGCCGCGTTCGGCCGGGATCGTCGGGAGGTTTGTCGTTTTCCTCGGACCGGATCGCATGGGGCCGGAGAGTGATCTGAGTCACAGTGCTGAGATCGGGTGCCCCCTGCGCGTCAACGGATTACGAAACTGGACTCCTCGAAATCCCGCGAGATCGACACCGAACCCATACTGTGTGGTTCAGGTCACATTGGTACGGCCGTCGCATTTACTACGCGCCGGCGCAGTAGTCGATCGAGGGAGCAGATGCCGGGATGAACGCCTACGTTCCGATCCTCGTTCTCGGTGCCATTGCGGTCGTGTTCGCGGTGTTCTCGGTGATGGTCGGAACCATGGTGGGGCCGGCGCGGTACAACCGAGCGAAGTTCGACGCGTACGAGTGCGGCATCGAGCCCACGATGCATGCGCCTACGGGCCAACGATTTCCGGTGAAGTTCTACCTGACCGCCATGCTGTTCATCATCTTCGACATCGAGATCGTCTTCCTCTATCCGTGGGCCGTCCACCTGGACGTCCTGGGCGCTTTCGGGCTGGTTGCCATGGCACTGTTCGTCGTCAACGTGTCGGTGGCCTACGTCTACGAGTGGCGGCGAGGCGGGCTCGGATGGGACTGACGTCCGAACACTGATCGGCGACGGCACAATGCACTGTTTTCACCTCGAGCGGATGCGAAAGAGCGTGATCGATGGGACTCGAAGAGAAGCTACCCAGCGGATTTCTGCTGACCACCGTCGAGGGGTTGGCAGGCTACGCACGCAAGGGTTCGTTGTGGCCCGCGACCTTCGGTCTCGCGTGCTGCGCGATCGAGATGATGGCCACCACCTCCGGTCGGTTCGATCTCGCGCGATTCGGCATGGAAGCGTTCCGTGCGTCTCCGCGCCAGGCGGACCTGATGATCGTGGCAGGCCGTGTCAGCCAGAAGATGGGGCCCGTACTGCGGCAGGTGTACGACCAGATGGCGGAACCGAAATGGGTCCTGGCCATGGGAGTCTGCGCCTCCTCGGGCGGAATGTTCAACAACTACGCGGTGGTTCAGGGCGTCGATCACATCGTTCCCGTCGACATCTACCTACCCGGTTGCCCACCTCGACCCGAGATGCTGCTCAACGCAATCCTGGAGCTGCACAGAAAGATTCAGGAGATGCCACTGGGTGTCAATCGCGACCAGGTGCGCGCGGCTGCCGAGGCTGCAGCGCTGGCGTCCACTCCGACCATCGACTTGAAGGGGCTGCTGCGATGACGGCGAACGGATCCCGCGGGATGTTCGGTGTCCGGGGAAGTGGCGACACCTCCGGCTACGGCCGGCTGCAGCCGCCGGTGGCATCAGCGGACACGGCTGTCCGGCCCTACGGCAGCTACTTCGACGCCCTGGTCGATCGATTGGCCACTGTTCTCGACACCGGTGACGCGGTCGTGCCGTTCGAGGACGCCGTCGAGTGTGCGGTGATCTTTCGCGGTGAACTGACGCTGCATCTCTCGCGGGAGCACGTGCCCGCCGTGGCCCGTGCTCTCCGTGACGACGGGGAGCTGAGGTTCGAATTGTGCACGGGGGCATCGGGTGTGCACTACCCGGATCAGGTCGGCCGGGAATTGCGCGCGGTCTACCATCTGGTGTCCATCACCCACGGACGCCGTCTGCGACTCGAAGTGGCTGTGCCCGATGCAGATCCGCACACACCCTCGCTGTGCGCGGTGTATCCGACCAACGACTGGCACGAGCGCGAGGTCTACGACTTCTTCGGCATCGTCTTCGACGGTCACCCTGCACTGACGCGGATCGAGATGCCCGACGATTGGGTCGGTCACCCGCAGCGCAAGGACTATCCCCTGGGCGGAATTCCCATCGAGTACAAGGGCGCTCGGGTCGCGCCTCCCAACGAGCGCAGGTCGTACAACTGATGAGCGCAACGGACGAAACCATCTATGCAGTGTCGGGCCAGGACTGGGACGACGTGGTCGAACTGGCGCGCGGGTCGACCACGGAACGCATCGTGGTCAACATGGGTCCGCAACACCCGTCCACCCATGGTGTGCTGCGGTTGATTCTCGAGATCGAAGGCGAGACCGTCACCGAGGCCCGGTGTGGAATCGGCTACCTGCACACCGGTATCGAGAAGAATCTGGAGTATCGCAACTGGACTCAGGGCGTCACGTTCGTCACGCGGATGGACTACCTCTCGCCCTTCTTCAACGAGACCGCGTACTGCCTCGGGGTGGAGAAGCTACTCGACATCACCGACGACATTCCCGAGCGCGCGACGGTCGTCCGGGTGATGCTGATGGAGCTCAATCGAATCTCGTCGCACCTGGTGGCATTGGCTACGGGCGGAATGGAATTGGGTGCCGTGACGGCGATGCTGTTCGGCTTCCGGGAACGCGAACTGATTCTCGACGTCTTCGAGGCCATCACCGGCCTTCGGATGAACCACGCCTACATTCGTCCCGGCGGCTTGTCGCAGGATCTACCCGCCGACGCCGTCGACAAGGTCCGCGAGCTACTGCGAGTTCTTCCCGGACGGCTGCGCGATCTCGAACTCATGCTCAACGACAACCCGATCTGGAAGGCCAGAACCGAGAACGTCGGCTACCTGGACCTGACGGGGTGCATGGCCCTCGGCGTCACCGGTCCGGTGCTTCGATCGACCGGACTTCCCTACGATCTGCGCCGGTCCGATCCCTACTGCGGTTACGAGAACTACGAGTTCGATGTGGTCACCGACACCGGATGCGACTGCTACGGGCGCTATCTGATTCGCGTCGAAGAAATGAAGGAATCGCTCAAGATCGTCGAGCAGACCCTCGATCGCCTACGGCCCGGACCGGTGCTCATCGACGACAAGAAGATCGCCTGGCCGGCCGACCTGGTGTCCGGACCCGATGGTCTCGGCAATTCTGCAGACCACGTGCGCACCATCATGGACACCTCGATGGAGTCGTTGATCCACCACTTCAAACTGGTGACCGAGGGAATGCGAGTGCCGGCGGGCCAAGTGCTGTCCACGGTGGAATCGCCGCGAGGCGAACTGGGTGTGCACATCGTGAGCGACGGCGGAACTCGGCCGTACCGAGTGCATTTCAGAGACCCCTCGTTCACCAACCTGCAGGCGGTTGCCGCGATGTGCGAGGGCGGCATGATCTCCGACGTCATCGCTGCCGTCGCCAGTATCGATCCGGTGATGGGCGGGGTGGACCGATGACCGCGCCACGCTCGGAGCCGGTGCTCGTCCAACTCGGAGCCCGCCCCGAGGAAGCCGTACAACTGGTCGGCCCCGACGCACGCGCGTCCTATCCCGCGGACGTCCGGGCCCGCCTGCGCGCCGACGCCGACATCGTCCTCGCTCGCTATCCCCAGGCCCGATCGGCGTTGCTGCCGCTGCTGCACCTGGTGCAATCCGAGGACGGATATCTCACGCCTGCCGGAATCGAATTCTGCTCCGACGTACTCGATCTCACCGGAGCAGAGGTGACCGCAGTCGCGACGTTCTACTCGATGTATCGCCGCGAGCCCACCGGCAACTATCGCGTCGGAGTGTGCACCAACACCCTGTGTGCCGTCATGGGCGGCGACGCCATCATGGATGCCCTGCGGGACCACCTCGACATCGATCACGGCGGAACCACGGCCGACGGCGCCATCACCCTCGAACACATCGAATGCAACGCCGCGTGCGACTTCGCGCCGGTGATGATGGTCAACTGGGAATTCTTCGACAACAGAACTCCGGCGTCGGCGCGGGAACTGGTCGACGCGCTTCGATCCGGTGCGCAGGTGACCCCGACCCGCGGCGCTCCGCTGTGCACGTTCCGCGAGACCGAGCGAATTCTGGCCGGATTCGCCGACGATCGACCCGGGGCACTCGAATCCTCGGGCAGCGCAGGCGAAGCCACTCTCGCCGGCCTCCGGTACGCCCAAGAGCACTCGATGTCGGCTCCCCATGCCGACGCCGGCTCCCCGGACGATCACCCCGATCTCGGTGCCGAAGCAGTGGCGGAGACGGTGCGCGAGAAACCCGCTCCGGCTCCCTCGGCCACCGTTCCACCGCAGCCGAACACCACCGAAACCGATCCGCCGACGAAGGGGATGTGACATGGCCCTGACGCCGGTGCTGAGCGAATTCTGGGACGAGAAGAACTCGTGGACCCTCGACACCTACCGCAGTCACGACGGATATCGAGGGCTGGAAAAGGCCCTGGCCATGGACCCCGACGACCTCATCGCCTTCGTCAAGGATTCCGGTCTGCGAGGCCGTGGCGGTGCAGGATTCCCGACCGGAACGAAGTGGAGCTTCATTCCACAGGGTGACGGGAAAGCTCACTACCTGGTGGTCAACGCCGACGAGTCGGAGCCGGGTACATGCAAGGACATGCCGCTGATGATGGCGAGCCCGCACACGTTGATCGAGGGAATCATCATCGCGGCGTACGCCATTCGTGCATCGCACGCCTTCGTGTACGTCCGCGGTGAAGTGGTACCGGTGGTGCGCAGACTGCAGGCCGCGGTCGCCGAGGCGTACGCGGCCGGATACCTGGGCAAGGGTGTTCTCGGAACGGGATTCGATCTCGAACTGGTGATCCATGCCGGTGCAGGCGCGTACATTTGCGGCGAGGAGACGGCTCTGCTCGACTCGTTGGAGGGTCGGCGCGGACAACCCCGGCTGCGTCCACCGTTCCCCGCGGTCGCAGGCTTGTACGCGCGCCCGACAGTGGTCAACAACGTCGAATCGATCGCCAGCGTCCCGGTGATCCTGCGCAACGGAATCGAATGGTTCCGGTCGATGGGAAGCGAGAAGTCACCCGGATTCACCCTCTACTCGATCTCCGGCCACGTGTGTCGACCCGGCCAGTACGAGGCCCCCCTGGGCATCACCCTGCGGGAACTGCTGGACTACGCGGGCGGCATTCGGCCCGGTCACGAGCTCAAGTTCTGGACACCGGGAGGATCGTCGACACCGATGTTCACCGGCGACCACCTCGACGTGCCACTCGACTACGAAGGCGTCGGTGCCGCCGGATCGATGCTGGGAACCAAGGCCCTGCAGATCTTCGACGACACGACGTGCGTGGTGCGAGCGGTGTTGCGATGGACGGAGTTCTACGCACACGAATCCTGCGGCAAATGCACCCCGTGCCGAGAAGGAACCTACTGGCTGGTGCAGATACTGCGCCGCCTCGACGGCGGAACCGGCACCGAAGCGGACCTCATTACACTGCTCGACATCGCGGACGGTATCGCCGGAAAGTCGTTCTGCGCCTTGGGAGACGGAGCCGCAAGCCCCATCGTGTCCTCGCTGAAGTACTTTCGCGACGAATACATCCGACACGTCACCGAACAGGGATGTCCCTTCGATCCACACCGATCGACTCTGATGGCAGAGGAGCTGACGTCATGACCGCAGCTGCACATGGTCGCTCCGCGGTCACCCACGTGGAGATGGTGACACTGACCATCGACGACCACGAGATCAGTGTTCCCAAGGGCACTCTGGTGATTCGCGCCGCCGAGCTGATGGGCGTGCAGATCCCACGCTTCTGCGATCACCCGCTACTCGATCCGGTGGGGGCGTGCCGGCAATGTCTGGTCGATGTCGAGGGGCAGCGCAAGCCGTTGGCGTCCTGCACGACGACGGTGGCCGAGGGCATGATCGTGCGCACTCAGGTGACATCGGAGTCGGCGGAGAAGGCGCAGCGAGGCGTCATGGAATTGCTGCTGATCAATCATCCGCTCGACTGCCCGGTGTGCGACAAGGGCGGCGAGTGCCCGCTGCAGAACCAGGCGATGGCTGCGGGTCGAGCAGAGTCCAGATTCGTCGAGACGAAACGCACGTACCCCAAGCCGATCCCGCTGTCGGCGGAGGTCTTGCTGGACCGGGAACGGTGCGTCCTGTGCGCGCGCTGCACTCGGTTCGCGGCACAAGTGGCAGGCGACCCGTCCATCGAGTTGCTGGAGCGTGGTGCGATCCAACAGGTGGGGATCTTCGGCAACGAGCCGTTCGACTCCTACTTCTCGGGCAACACCGTCCAGATCTGTCCGGTTGGCGCGCTGACCAACACCGAGTATCGCTTCCGGGCTCGCCCGTACGATCTGACCTCGTCACCGAGCGTGTGCGAGCACTGCGCAGGCGGCTGCGCTCAACGCACGGACCATCGACGCGGCAAGGTTCTTCGCCGGCTGGCGGGGGACGACCCGCAGGTCAACGAGGAATGGAACTGCGACAAGGGGCGGTGGGCGTTCAAGTACGCCACCGAACCCGATCGCATCACCGCGCCGATGATCCGCGACGAATCGGGGGAGTTGATCGAGACGTCGTGGTCGGCTGCGCTGGCCGCAGCGGCGGCGGGGCTGTCCGAGTCGGTCGGCCGGGCCGCGGTGCTGATCGGCGGAAGGTCGACCCTCGAAGACGCCTACGCGTACGCCAAGTTTGCTCGAACAGTGCTGCACACCAACAATATCGACTTCCGCAATCGCAGCCACAGCGCCGAGGAAGCGGATTTCCTGGCCGGTCGAATCGCAGCGACCGGGTTGGGGGTCACCTACACCGACCTCGAGAACGCACCGGTGGTGTTGCTCGTCGGCTTCGAGCCCGAGGAAGAATCACCACTGGTGTTCCTGAGGCTTCGAAAGGCGCACCGCACGAACGCAGTGGTGGTGGCGTCGATCGCACCGTTCTCCACCCGGGGCCTACGAAAGCTCGACGGCATTCTGCTGCAGTCGATTCCCGGTGCCGAACCGGAGTGGCTCGATGCGTTGCACGTCGGCGATCGCGGCACCGAATCGATTGCCCAACTCCTTCGCGAGCCCGGTGCGATTGTGCTCGTGGGCGAGCGACTTGGCTCCGTTCCCGGCGGTCTGGCGGCGGCCTCGAAACTTGCGGACGACACCGGGGCGAGCCTGGCCTGGATTCCGCGACGCGCCGGAGAGCGCGGTGCCCTCGACGCAGGGGCGCTGCCGAACGTCCTGCCCGGCGGACGTCCCGTGGCCGATGCGGCGGCGCGCGCCGAGGTCGCCGCGGTGTGGGGAGTGCCCGAGCTGCCGGCGGAGGCGGGCCGCGACACCGCCGCGATTCTGGCCGACGCCGGACCGAATCGTGTCTTGGTCACTGCCGGAATCGATCTCGACGATCTGCCGGACCCCCGTGCTGCGGTCGATGCACTGGACCGATCGGCGTTCGTGGTGAGCCTCGAGCTACGGCGCAGTGCGGTCACCGAGCGGGCCGACGTGGTGTTCCCGGTGGCGCCGGTGGTCGACAAGTCGGGAACTTTCGTGGACTGGGAAGGCAGACCGCGCGCGTTCGACACTGCGCTCGGTGCCGGCGCGGTGATGCCGGATCAACGAATCCTCGACGCCCTCGCGGCACAGATGGGCGTCGAACTGACCGTGCCCGACGCGGCAGCGGCACGCGCCGAGTTGGCGCGCCTCGGTGTATGGAACGGCCCACGTACCGCGGTCGCCAGGGTGGCACCCCGCGCGGACGTTCCGGCCCTCGGATCCGGGGACGCGATTCTGGCCACGTGGCGGATGCTTCTCGATGCGGGTCGGATGCAGGACGGTGAGGACAATCTCGCCGCGACAGGTCGCGCGCCCACGGTTCGGTTGTCGGCGGCGACGGCCTCGTCCATCGGAGCCGAGACCGGTGACCTGGTGAGCGTCGCGACGGACCGGGGATCGATCACGTTGCCGCTGACGATCACCGACCTGCCCGACAGCGTGGTGTGGGTGCCGATGAACTCACCCGGTTCAGCGGTGTATCGCTCGCTGGGGGTGCAGTCGGGCGCGGTGGTGCGCATCGGTCGTGGTTCTGCGGAATCGAGAGATGGTGGCCGGTCATGATCGTGGCCGCGCCGACCGATCTGTCGATGTTCGGCACCGATCCGTGGTGGTTGGTTGTCGGGAAGGCCCTGGGGGTCTTCGTGTTCCTGGTGCTCACGCCGCTGGTGGCGATCTATGCCGAACGCAAGATCATGGCGTGGATGCAGATGCGGGTGGGGCCCAACAGGGTCGGTCCGTGGGGTCTGTTGCAGTCGTTGATGGACGGGATCAAGCTGGCGCTGAAGGAGGGGATCACTCCGACCGGCGTCGACAAGCCGATCTACGTTCTGGCTCCGATCATTTCGGTGGTTCCTGCGTTCATGGCCTTCGCGGTGATTCCGTTCGGGCCCGAGGTGTCGGTGTTCGGTACGACGACGCCGCTGCAGATGACCGACCTGCCCGTGGGGGTTCTGTACATTCTCGCGGTCACGTCGGTGGGTGTGTACGGGATCGTGTTGGCGGGGTGGGCGTCGGGCTCGACGTACCCGCTGCTCGGTGCTTTGCGTTCGACGGCGCAGGTGATCTCCTACGAGGTCGCGATGGGCCTGTCGTTCGCGGCGGTCTTCCTGTACGCGGGCACCATGTCGACGTCCGGAATCGTTGCTGCGCAACAGAACACGTGGTACGTTTTTCTGCTGCTGCCGTCGTTCCTGGTGTACGTGACGGCCATGGTCGGCGAAACCAATCGCGCTCCGTTCGATCTGCCCGAGGCGGAGGGCGAGTTGGTGGGCGGATTCCACACCGAGTACTCGTCTCTTCGTTTCGCCATGTTCATGCTCGCCGAGTACATCAACATGGTCACCGTCTCTGCGCTCGCGACCACGCTGTTCCTCGGCGGCTGGCGGGCCCCGATTCCGCTGAGTCTGTGGAGCGGTGCCAACTCGGGGTGGTGGCCGGTGCTGTGGTTCGTCCTCAAGGTGTGGATGTTCCTGTTCGTGTTCATCTGGCTGCGTTCGACGTTGCCGAGGCTGCGCTACGACCAGTTCATGAACTTCGGCTGGAAGATTCTCATTCCGGTTGCCCTGATCTGGGTGATGGTGATCGCGACGGTGCGGGTACTCGGGGCCGATCGGTACGACGTACCGCTGGTCACGTTCGGCGTGTCGATGATCTTCTCGGTGGCCGTGCTGGGTGCGTTGCTGCTGATGGTGCGCAGGCGTGCCCGGGAACGGAATGTGCCATCTCCTCTACCCGTTGCCGAGTTCGATGCTGTGGCAGGCGGATTCCCGATACCTCCCATTCCGGCGCAGGGCTCGACTTTCCCGAGCCGGCACGCCGGTGTGCGCTCATCCGCCGCCAGGTCACCGAAGGAGAACGCCGATGCCTGAATTTCTCGGTCCCATAGCCGGTTTCGGGGTCACCTTCGCCACGATGTTCAAGAAGGCCGAGACGGAGCTGTATCCCGAGGAGAAGAAGCCAACCGAGGTTCGCTACCACGGTCGGCATCAGCTCAATCGGTACGCCGACGGTCTCGAGAAGTGCATCGGCTGCGAGCTCTGCGCGTGGGCCTGCCCGGCCGACGCCATCTACGTCGAAGGAGCCGACAACACCGAGACCGAGAGGTTCTCCCCGGGTGAACGCTACGGCAGGGTCTACCAGATCAACTACCTGCGGTGCATCGGGTGCGGATTGTGTGTGGAGGCCTGTCCCACACGGGCTCTGACGATGACCAACGAGTACGAACTCGCCGGTGACAACAGAGCCGATCTGATCTACGAGAAGGAATCTCTGTTGGCCCCTCTGCAACCGGAGATGGTGGCACCGCCACACGCTATGGCACCGGGCCTTTCGGCCGAGGACTACTACCGGGGAACCGTCACCGGCCACGAATCCCCGACCGAGCCCGCAGCCGAACCCGACGGAGGTTCGGCTCGATGACTGCCACAGTGCAGCTCGCCCTCGATGCCACCTCCACCGGTGAGGCCGTGCAGTTCTGGACCCTGGGTGTCGTTGCCGTCATCGGTGCCCTCGGGGTGGTGATGAGCACCAAAGCCGTCTATTCGGCGTTGTTCCTCGCTGCCACGATGGTGGTACTGGCGACCTTCTACATGGCGCAGGGGGCGTTGTTCCTGGGCGTCGTGCAGATCGTCGTCTACACCGGCGCGGTCATGATGCTGTTCCTGTTCGTTCTGATGCTCGTCGGAGTCGACACGTCGGAGTCGCTGACCGAAACCCTGCGTGGTCACCGCATCGCGGCCGTCGTCATCGGAATCGGCTTCGGACTGTTGATCATCGGGGTACTGCTGCGCGACGCGGCAAATGCCGGTCGGCTCGACTTCGCCGGTCTCGACGCCGTCAACTCCACCGGAAACGTCGAGGGCCTGGCAGAGCTGATCTTCGTCGAGTACGTGTGGGCCTTCGAGTTGACCGGGGCGCTGCTGATCACTGCCACCATCGGAGCGATGATTCTGGCGCACCGGGAAGCTCTGGGGCCGGTCAAGGGTCAGCGAGAAATGGCGCAGGATCGATTCCGTGACGGCTCGAGGGTGACACCGCTGCCGAGCCCTGGGGTGTACGCCAGACACAACGGGGTCGATCGCCGCGCCTTGTTGCCCGACGGAACCGAATCCGAGTCCTCCGTCAACGCCATGTTCGCCGATCCTCGGAGCCAGTACAAGGTGGACGGGGGTGACGAGCGATGAATCCGGAGAACTATCTCTACCTGTCCGTTCTGCTGTTCACGATCGGAGCGGCGGGTGTCATCGTCAGACGCAACGCCATCATCGTGTTCATGTGTATCGAATTGATGCTCAACGCAGTCAATCTCGCGTTCGTGACGTTCTCCCGCATGCACGGCAATCTCGACGGACAGTTGTTCGCGTTCTTCACCATGGTGGTCGCCGCCGCCGAGGTGGTGGTGGGCCTGGCCATCATCATGGCCATCTTCCGATCTCGTCGGTCGATTTCGATGGACGAGAACTCCCTGATGAAGAATTGACGGGGGCGCAGAAATGATGTCGATGCTGTGGCTTCTTCCGGCTCTGCCGGCGTTCGGTGCGGCGTTCCTGTTGCTCGGTGGTAGGCGTACCGACCGCTGGGGGCACCTCGTCGCGACGGCGGCGGCAGGGTTCTCCTTCGTCGTGGCCGCGGTGGTGTTCGGCTCGATGCTCGGCCGCGCCGAGTCGGCCCGAGCCCTCGACCAGACCCTGTTCCGGTGGGTTCCGGTCGACGAATTGCAGGTCGAGTTCGGCTTGCGTGCAGATCAATTGTCGATCTGCTTCGTCCTGCTGATCACCGGGGTCGGGTCGCTCATTCACGTGTACTCCATCGGCTACATGAGCCACGACGCCGAGCGTCGGCGCTTCTTCGCGTACCTCAACCTGTTTCTGGCAGCCATGCTGCTATTGGTTCTGGCCGACAACTTCCTCGGTCTCTACCTGGGGTGGGAGGGGGTCGGTCTGGCGTCGTATCTGCTCATCGGCTTCTGGCCGCACAAGCCGTCGGCCGCGTCGGCTGCCCGAAAAGCGTTCGTGGTCAACCGAGTCGGCGATATCGGCTTGGCCGTTGCGCTGATGATCATGTTCGTCAACTTCGGCTCCGTCCAGTACGACGACGTGTTCGCCGGAATCGGCGAGGCCAGCGGATCGGTGGCCACCGCCATGGCGCTGATGCTGCTGTTGGCGGCGTGCGGAAAGTCGGCGCAGGTGCCGCTGCAGTCGTGGCTCGGCGACGCCATGGAGGGCCCGACACCGGTGTCGGCATTGATTCACGCGGCCACGATGGTCACGGCCGGGGTGTATCTCATCGTGCGCTCGGGACCGGTGTTCGAGGCCTCGCCCACGGCCCGCGCGGCCACCGTCACCGTCGGAGCGGTCACCTTGCTGTTCGGAGCCGTCATCGGTTGCGCGAAGGACGACATCAAGAAAGCGCTCGCGGCGTCGACGATGAGTCAGATCGGGTACATGGTGCTCGCGGCCGGGCTCGGCCCCTCCGGGTACGCCTACGCCATCGTGCTGTTGATCTCGCACGGCTTCTTCAAAGCGGGCTTGTTCCTGGGCGCGGGCTCGGTGATGCACGCGATGAACGACGAGACCGACATGCGACGGTTCGGTGGACTCCGCGCCGCGATGCCGATCACGTTCGTCACGTTCGGCCTCGGGTATCTCGCCATCATCGGACTGCCGCCGTTCTCCGGCTTCTTCGCCAAGGATCCGATCATCGAGGTCGCTTTCGCCGCCGAGGGAGTGGCAGGCCCGGTTCTCGGCTGCGTGACCTTGCTCGGTGCAGGCCTGACGTCCTTCTACATGACTCGGGTGATGCTGTTGACGTTCTTCGGTCCGAAACGCTGGTCTGCGCAGGCACATCCGCACGAGGCGTCGGCGACGATGACCGCACCGATGATCGTGTTGGCCGTCGGCTCGGTGGCGTCGGGCGCCTTTCTCGCGGTGGGCGGACGCCTCGAGACGTGGCTCGAGCCCGTGGTGGGATCGGCCCACGAGGAGCACGCGATTCCGGCTTGGGTGGTCACCGTCGCCGTCCTGGTGGTCGTGCTGGTCGGCGCGGGCATCGCCTACCGCAAGTATATCGCGAACGAGGTTCCGCCGACGCCACCCGAGGATGTGTCGGCCCTGACCCGAGCTGCACGTGCCGATCTCTACGGAGACGCCGTCAACGAAGCGGCATTCATGCGTCCAGGACAGACACTCACACGCGCAATGGTGCACGCCGACAACGGTATCGACGCCGTCGTGGACGGGGTGGGTAGCTCGATCGGTGGCGCATCGACGCGGTCCGGGCGGCTGCAGACGGGATATGTGCGGTCGTATGCGTTGGCGATGTTCGCGGGAGCTGTTCTCGTGGTCCTGATGGTGGTGGCTCTGTGACGACTCCCTGGTTGACCGTTCTGTGGGTGCTCCCGATGCTCGGCGCGATCGTCGTCGCCCTGGTGCCCGCCGCTCGCCCGACCGTCGCGCGCGGTGTCGCAGTGGGTTTCGCTGCCGGGACCTTGGCCGTGTCGGTCGCCTTGGCGGTGTCGTTCGACTCCGGTGGTGATCGGTACCAGTTCGTCGAAGACCATTCGTGGATAGCGGCTTTCGGTGCGCGGTACACCCTCGGCCTGGACGGAATCGGCCTCGTCCTGGTGTTGCTCACCACCGTTCTCACGCCCTTGCTGCTCGTCGCAGGCTGGTACGACGGCACTCGCGTCGCGAACTACGGCTCCCGTCGGGTGTCGCACACGTACATGGCGTTGATCCTGGTGGTCGAGTCGATGGTGCTGGTGTCGTTCACCGCGTTGGACGTGTTGTTGTTCTACATCTTCTTCGAGGCGATGTTGATCCCGATGTACTTCCTCATCGGTGGCTTCGGGGGAGTTCATCGAACGCGCGCCGCGGTGAAGTTCCTGTTGTACAACCTGTTCGGCGGTCTGGTCATGTTGGCGGCCGTCATCGGCCTGTACGTGGTGACCGCGAGACCCGACGGGCCTTTCGACGGCGGGACATTCGATCTGCGCGCTATCGCCGACGCGGCGGCATCGGGCGGACTCGGTGTGGATCCGATGGTGCTGAATGCGCTGTTCCTCGGCTTCATGTTCGCTTTCGCGATCAAGGCACCGTTGTGGCCCTTCCATTCGTGGCTACCCGACGCCGCTGTCCAGTCCACACCCGCGACTGCGGTACTGATGATGTCGGTGGTGGACAAGGTCGGCACGTTCGCGATGCTGCGGTTCTGTCTCGAACTGTTCCCCGGTTCGTCGCAGAAGTTCGCGCCGTGGATCATCACTCTCGCGGTCATCGGCATCGTCTACGGCGCGATACTGGCGATCGGCCAGACCGACATGATGAGACTGATTGCGTACACGTCGATTTCGCACTTCGGTTTCATCATCCTCGGCATCTTCGCCATGACCGGTCAGAGTCAGGCCGGTGCCACTCTCTACATGGTCAACCATGGAATCTCCACGGCCGCACTGTTCTTGATCGCGGGCTTCCTCGTGTCGCGCCGAGGGTCACGAGCGATCGCCGACTACGGCGGTGTGCAGAAGGTGGCACCGGTGCTTGCCGGAACGTTCTTGATCTCGGGGCTTGCCACCCTCTCGCTCCCTGGCCTGGCCCCGTTCGTGAGCGAATTCCTCGTGCTGATCGGCACGTTCGGTCGATACGGAGTCGCCGCGATTGTCGCCGCCGGAGCGCTCGTGCTGTCGGCGATCTACATTCTGTGGCTCTACCAGCGCGTCATGACCGGGCCGGTCCGGGAGGGCAACGAGACGGTGCCCGATCTCGTTCGACGCGAGCTGGCCGTGGTGGTGCCGTTGATCGCGTTGCTGATCGTGCTCGGGGTGTATCCGAAACCTGCGCTCGATGTCATCACTCCGGCAGTGCAATCCACGATCGTCGACAGTTCAGGAGGTCAGCGATGACCACACCCGAGGTGCAGTACGGTTTGCTGGCACCGATGTTGATCGTGTTCTCGGTCGCGGTGCTCGGTGTTCTCGTCGAAGCGTTCGTGCCGCTGCGGGCCCGTCGGATCACGCATCTGAGTCTCGCTCTCGCGGGACTGGTGGCGGCGCTGGCGGCGATCCTCGGTCTGGCAGGCACCGAGGCGTCGGCGATGTCCGGGGCGGTCGCGATCGACGGCCCCACCCTTTTTCTGCAGGGAACCATTGTGCTGGTGTCGATTCCGGCAATCGCACTGCTCGCGGAGCGCACCATCGCAGTCACCGGGTCCGGTGCCGAGCGCCGCATCGATTCGTTCACTCCGCAGGCATCGACCACTCCGGGCAGCGTGGCGGAGAAGGAGGCCATCGACGCCGGTGTCGCGCAGACCGAGGTGTTTCCTCTGGCGATGTTCGCGATCGGCGGCATGTTGCTGTTTCCGGCGTCCACGGATCTGCTGACGATGTTCGTGGCGCTCGAAGTGCTGTCGTTGCCGCTGTATCTGCTCTGCGGGCTGGCCCGACGGCGGCGGTTGCTCTCTCAGGAAGCGGCTCTCAAATACTTTCTGCTGGGCGCGTTCTCGTCCGCGTTCTTCCTGTTCGGGGTCGCGTTCCTGTACGGCTACGCCGGAACCGTTCGGTTGGACGGCATCGCCGACGCCATCGCGGTGGACGGTCAGGGCAGATCGCTCGCGCTGATCGGAACCGCCTTGCTCGCAGTGGGTTTGCTGTTCAAGGTCGGCGCCGTGCCCTTCCATTCGTGGATTCCCGACGTCTACCAGGGTGCCCCCACGCCGGTGACGGCTCTGATGGCCACGGTGACCAAGGTCGCGGCGTTCGGTGCGATTCTTCGCATCTTCGGGATGGCGCTACCCGGTCTCGAATCGAGTTGGCGACCGATGCTGTGGGTCGTCGCCATCGCGACGATGGTGCTGGGTTCCGTTGTCGCGGTGACGCAGACGGATGTCAAACGGATGCTGGCGTACTCGTCCGTTGCGCACACCGGATTCATCCTCACCGGAGTGACGGCACTGGGTGATTCCGGTGATGTGGGTGATTCCGGTGTGTCGGCCACCATGTTCTATCTGTTGGCGTATGCCTTCAGCACTCTCGGGGGGTTCGCGATCATCGGGTTGGCGCGCGACGAACGCGGTGAGGTGAGCGATCTGGATCGGTGGGCGGGAATCGGCCGTCGATCACCGCTGGTGGCGGCGGTGTTCGGATTGTTCCTGCTCTCGTTCGCCGGCATCCCACTCACCAGTGGGTTCATCGGCAAGTTCGCGGTGTTCAGCGCCGCCTCGGGAGCTGGGGGAGCGGCACTGGTCGTGGTCGGAGTGGTGTGCAGCGCGATTGCAGCGTTCTTCTACGTACGGGTGATCGTGCTGATGTTCTTCACCGATCCTGGACCCAGGACCGCCACGATCGTGCGCCCGACGGCGTCGGTATCGTGCGCAATCGGGCTCTCGGTGGTGGTCACCGTGGTTCTCGGAGTCTTCCCACAGCCCGTTCTCGACCTCGCTGCGCGTGCCGCGAACTTCCTGTAACTCTTACTTCGCGGACTTCATTCGCTGCTTCCACGTGTGCGAGCCCGTACCGACCGGGAGTCCACCGATGGCTCCCGCGAGGCCGAACGTAGGCATGTTGACGTAGATGGCCTCACTGTTCTGCGCTGTCGCGGTGTAGGTTTCGTGCCACACGCCGACGTGGCGGGTTGCGGCTACCGATCGGTTGAAGGCTCGCCAGGCGGGTGCATGTGGTGCGCCGGGATCGGAGGCGAATCGCGTCAGGTCCTCGGCATTGCGCCAGTAGCTGACCAACATGGTGGTGCGTCCCAGCCACGAGTGGTACCCGAGCAGCCCGGAGTGTGGATCCTGCTCGAGATGGCCGAGCATCCGCGGCATCGCGCGCACCGCGGGAAGCCAGGAGCGAACGGCCATCGGGTTGTTGATGCGCATTCCGATGAGGAAGACCGTGACGGTGTCTCGTTCGGACTCGACCGTGTGGCGGCCGTCGGTGATGGGGGACATGTGAATCCTTACTGATTCGAGGGGCTGAACAGAATTACGTGACACTGTTATAAAACACCGTTGTGGTAGGTTTCGCAAGTGGCGAGACCCAGAATTCACGACGCGGAGCTGCGGACCCGGCTACTCGAGGCCGCGGCGGAAACCGTTGCGCACCAGGGCGTCGACTCGTTGTCGCTGCGTAAACTCGCGGCCGCACAGGGCACTTCGACTACGGCGATCTATTCACTGTTCGGCGGACGATCCGAGTTGCTCGTGGCACTGTTCGCCACGTCGTTCGCGAGTTTCGGGGACTCCCAGCGCCGGGTCCCGGTCACCGGCGATCCCGAAGTCGATCTGCGCGAACTCGCCATCGCGTACCGAGACTGGGCACTACGTAACCCGCATCTGTACGCGGTGATGTTCGGCGGAGTGCTCGGTTCGATCGATGTGGCAGACGAGGCGCAGCGCGCGGACGCGGCCATGGATCCGCTCCGCGCGGCCGTCTCGAGCGCCGTCGCGGCGGGAACGATGAGCGGGGCGTCGGTCGAGCTGATCAGCCACTCGTTCTGGGCGATCGTGCACGGGTTGGTGTCGCTGGAGTTGGCAATGCCCTCGACCTCGGACGACGACGAGACCCGTCGGGCGATGTTCGACGCGGGAACGGAGTCCGTGCTGCGCGGGTGGTCGCGTCAGTAGGTGCGCGGGATCCCGAGGATCTTGGTGGCGTCCACAGTCATACCCAACCGGGCTGTCGGAGCGAGTGCGGGCAGATCCGGGACATCGTCGACATTGGTGGTCGCAACGCCGATCACGTCGGATCCGGCGATCTCGAAGTCCGATATCGCACGCCGTAGGTGGCTCGGAGTCGTCGCCAGCACCATGTTCTCGATGCCGATCTCAGCTGCAAGTGCGGTGGTGCGCTGTGCGTTCTGCACCGTCGAATTCGCGGTCGGCTCGGTGTGAATGCGGTCGGCCGCGATGCCTTGCTCGACGAGCCACCGCTCCATCGCCTCGGCCTCGGTGATGCCGCTCTGCGGATTCCCGCCGGTGACGATGATGGGGGACTCGGGGGAGCGCTCCGCCGCGGCGACGGCCGAGCGTAGACGTGTCACCAACTCGGGTGTCATGCTGCCGTCACCGTCGAGCCCCAGCCCGAGCACCACGATCGCGGTGCTCGGTCCGTCGGTGGCCGGCGCGAAGTCGATTGTCTCCGTGGCGGCGTCGTCGATGACGGCGATGGCTCGATCGACTGCATCGGCCAGGGTGGGAGACAGGCCGCGTAGGCGAGCCCCGTGCTCCGCCACAGCAGCGGTGTCGGCGGTCGCGTTGGCATAGAGCGTCTGCAGCGCGGCCACATTGGCATCGTCCGGGGCGGCAGCGGCGAGCGCATCGAGTGCGGCGAAACCGGCGTCGTAGCGCCCTTTCACCAGCGCATCCTGCGCGCCGTTGTACTGCTCTGCGTCGGCCGAACGGACCGACTCGGCGGCGGTTGCCGGGGCCGACGCCGCGGGCTCGGCCACCGCCGTGATCGAGCCGAAACCGACAGCGAGGGCGGCGGCACAGGTCACGACAGCAACGCGAACGGTCGGATGTACTCGGCCTTGTCGCACTACTGACGTCCTTCCGAACGATGACGGGTTTCCGCCACCCTAGCTCAGTTCGGTGCCAATGTGACTGGTGTGAGCAGAGTTCTCCGAGTTACACGAATGTACTTCTGAGCAGGGACTCTCCTGCCGTCACAGAGAGACGGGGGCGCGTCCGCGATCGGCAGGTTCGATGGTCACCTCGGCATCGGGAAGGAAAACCCGCTCGGTCGTCGTGGTTCCGTCGACGCCATCGGTGACCGTCACCGCCACGCTCTCGGCAACCTGGCCCGCGCTTTCGATGAACCCGGTCGCAACGCCTTCCTCGATGAGCAGATGATCACCCACCAGGAGAAGAAGCTCGTCCGCCGTTACCGTTCGTCTGCCGCCCACATCTTCGATAGTCATGAATCCCACCGTAATGCGCGGCACTGCACAGTGCCGTCACATGTTCGACAATCGCAGCATGACCGATCGGCGAACGACATGGACAGCGCCCACTCCGGAACCGGTCGACGGTCCCCTCATCGGCGACGAGCGGCCGATTCTCGAAGGAATGCTGCAGTGGCATCGAGCGACGCTGCTCAACATCTGCGCAGGCGCGAACTCGGATCAGCTGGCACGACGCCCGTTCCCGCCCTCGACGCTCTCGCTGCTCGGACTCGTTCGTCATCTCGCCAAGGTCGAACGCATCTGGTTCCGAGAGCGATTGGGCTCGATGTCGTTCGACCCGATGTACGACCCGGCGTTGGGCAAGGACTCCGACTTTCTCGGAGCGACCGAGGCCGGGGCAGAATCCGACTTCGCGCGATTCTCCGCCGAGTGCGGTGCCTCGGACGAGACAGCGGCCCGACACTCGTTGGACGATCTGGTGGACTCCCGAGGTGGGCCGATGTCGCTGCGGATGGTCTACGTGCACATGATCGGTGAATACGCCCGACACAACGGACACGCGGACATCATCCGCGAACAGATCGATGGGGTCATCGGCCGTTGAGGGCATAGCGTAGACACACGACCCGACCCCCCATACGGAAGAAGGTGTTTCGGTGACCGACTCCGACGCAGTGTTCGACCCGACCTCGCTACGGCCGTCGTTGTACATCGACGGGCAGTGGCAGGGATCCGGGGACGGCGGAACCCGAGACATCGTGAACCCCGCGGACGGCAGCACGGTTGCCGTCGTGGACGAGGCCACGCCGGACGACGCTCTGCGTGCGGTGGCCTCGGCGCGGGTGGCGTTCGACGACGGGCCGTGGCGCTCGGTGACGGTGGGCGAGCGAAGCGATCTGCTGAACCGCATCGCAGATCTGCTCCAGAGAGACAAGGCCCAGCTCGCGCGTATCGAGACTCTCGACACCGGAAAGACGTTCGGCGAGAGTGAGATCGACATCGACGACGTGACATCGGTCTTCCGCTTCTACGCCGATCTCGCAGTGGTGCAGGCCGATCGTCTGATCGACGTCGACCGACCCGAAATTCTCAGTCGCGTGGTGCACGAGCCGATCGGCGTCTGCGTCATGATCGCACCGTGGAACTATCCACTGCTGCAGATCTCGTGGAAGATCGCCCCCGCCTTGGCCGCCGGCTGCACGATGGTGCTCAAGCCGAGCGAGGTGACCCCGCTGAGCACCATCGCGTTCACCAAGCTGGTGGAAGAAGCCGGAGTGCCGGCCGGTGTGGTCAACCTGCTGCAGGGCAGCGGCGCAGTTCTCGGGGACGCGCTCACCAGGAACCGCGACGTCGACTTCATCTCGTTCACCGGCGGACTGGCGACCGGCAGGCATATCTTGGCCGCGGCGGCCGAGAACGTCACCAAGGTGGCCGTCGAACTCGGTGGCAAGAATCCACACATCGTGTTCGCCGACGCGGTGGCCGACGATCAGGCTTTCGCCGACTCGGTCGACAACGTCCTGACCGGAGTCTTTCTGCATTCGGGTCAGGTGTGTTCGGCCGGCACTCGACTCATCATCGAAGAATCGGTCGCCGACCGCTTCGTGGCAGCCGTGGCCGAACGCGCGAAGACCATCGTGATCGGACCGGGGATGGACCCGGCGAGCGAGACCGGACCACTGGTGTCGCAGGCGCAACGAGAGAAGATCGAAGCCTTCGTCGCGGGCGGGATCGACGAGGGCGCGACGCTGGTGATCGGCGGAACGAAACCGGACAATTCGGCTCTGGACGAAGGTAGCTATTTCCTACCGACGATTTTCGACCACTGCGATCGGTCCATGAATATCGTGCAGGAGGAGACTTTCGGGCCCATACTCACTGTGGAGCGGTTCGACACCGAGGCCGAAGCACTCCTGTTGGGCAACGATACGAATTACGGTCTCGCCGCGGGAGTTCGGACATCCGACGCCGCACGAGGCGAAAGAATGGTTCGTGGGCTTCGCCATGGCACGGTGTGGCTCAACGATTTCGGCGTCTACACCGCGGCCGCAGAATGGGGCGGTTTCAAGCAGTCCGGCAACGGCCGCGAGCTCGGACCGTCCGGAATGTCCGAATATCAAGAGGCGAAGCATATTTGGCACAACACCTCACCCACGGCGGCGGGGTGGTTCGGCAGCCGATAGCGAAGAGATCGGAAAGGCCAGGCGCATGGCATTACTGAACGACAGTTCGAGCGGAATGGACGACTTCGGCTACAAGGAGTCACTCGATCGAAGTCTCGGCAAATTCGCCAGCTTCGCTGCGGGCGTCAGCTACATCTCCATTCTCACCGGCACGTTTCAGCTCTTCTACTTCGGATTCGGCGCAGCCGGACCGGCGTACCTGTGGTCGTGGCCTGCGGTCTTCCTCGGTCAGCTCTGCGTGGCACTGTGCTTCATGGAACTGGCCGCGAAGTACCCGGTGGCGGGATCGGTGTACAACTGGGCGAAGCTGTTGGGCCGCAGAATAGTCGGATGGTCCGCGGGGTGGTTGATGCTGACGGCCTCGATCGTGACGCTCTCCGCTGTGGCGCTGGCATTGCAGCTGAACCTGCCCCGGATCTGGAGCGGATTCCAGATCATCGGCGACGGTTCCGGTGCCAGCGATTTCGCGGCCAATGCGGTGCTGCTCGGTGCGATCCTGATCGCCATCACCACCACGATCAATGCGCTCGGCGTTCGATTGATGGCCATGATCAACAGCGCCGGTGTGTTCATCGAACTCATTGCTGCCGTTCTCATCGCGATCCTGCTCGCGGCCAACATCACTCGGGGACCCGAGGTGTTCTTCTCCACCAACGGCTACGGAGCCGGCGAGAGCGGCGGCTACCTCGGAGCCTTCCTGGTCGCGTCGCTGGCCTCGGGTTACGTGATGTACGGATTCGACACCGCGAGCTCGCTCGGCGAGGAAACCGTCGAACCTCGGCGCACCGCCCCCAAAGCGATCTTTCGCGCCATCCTCGCCTCGTTCGTCATCGGCGGAGCCATCCTGGTGTTCGCCGTCATGGCCGCGCCCGATCTGAACGATCCTTCCCTCGGCAGCCCCGACGGCAGCCTGCAGTCCATCGTCGAAGCGGTGATGTGGGGCCCACTGGGCACCGTGTTCCTCATCTGCATCGTCATCGCGGTCTTCGTCTGCTCGCTGGCAGTGCACACCGCGGCCATCCGGCTCACGTTCGCCATGGCCCGAGACAATGCGTTGCCCTTCGGCGAGAGTCTGGCCAAGGTGAATCCGAAGACCCAGACCCCGGTGGTGCCCGCGGTGACCATCGGCGTGCTGGCCATCGTCATTCTCGTGGTCAACGTCGGTCAGCCACAGATCTTCACGGTGTTGACCTCCATCGCGATCATCATGATCTACCTCGCCTACCTCATGGTCACCGGACCGTTGCTGGTCAAACGCATCAAGGGGCAATGGCCGCCGGAGGACCTGAAGCCCGGCGGCTACTTCACGATGGGCAAGTGGGGCCTGCCGATCAACATCCTCGCAGTGGTGTGGGGAGCGGGCATGGCGATCAACCTCGCCTGGCCGCGCGAGGCCGTGTACGGCACCCCCTGGTACAACACGTTCGGGGCGTTCGTCTACATCGGCGGCATCCTCGCCGTCGGCTTGTTGTGGTACGCAGTCAAGGGACGCAACCACATCGGCACTCTGCAATCACATGCCTCCACGGGCGACTAGAAGGAGCGTGCAGTGACAGACACCCAGTTCGACTACGTCGTCGCAGGTGGCGGGACGGCGGGGTGCGTCCTCGCTGCACGGCTGAGCGAGGACCCCTCCGTCAGTGTCTGCCTCGTCGAAGCAGGTCCCACCGACGTCGGCGACAAGGCAATTCTCGAACTGGTGGAGTGGATGCATCTGCTCGACTCCGGCTACGACTGGGACTATCCCGTCGAACCGCAGGAGCGCGGCAACAGCTTCATGCGGCACGCGCGAGCGAAAGTGCTCGGTGGCTGCTCCTCGCACAACTCCTGCATCGCCTTTCACCCGCCGGCGGAGACCCTCGACGATTGGGCGGCTGCGGGCGCGACGGGGTGGGGTGCGTCGGACATCCTTCCTTTCGTTTCGCGAGTGGAGAACAACGACACCGGTCGTGGACACGACGGCCCGGTGCGGATTCGCGACGTGCCACCGAACGATCCGTGCGGTGCCGCGGTACTCGAGTCGGCCGCGGCCGTAGGCCTTCCCACCGTCGCATTCAACCGCGGAACGACGGTGCTCAACGGTGCCGGCTGGTTCCAGATCAACGCGGGTGAGGACGGCTCGCGGATGTCGACCTCACACGCCTACCTGCACCCGATCATCGGATCGCGGCCCAACCTCGAGGTGCGCACCGACTGCTGGATCAGCGAGATTCTGATCGACGAATCGCTGACCGCGACCGGAGTGCGGTACCAACGCCCCGATCTCACCGGCTACGACACGGTGTCCGCGCGGCGCGAGGTGATCGTGACGGCCGGGGCCATCGACACGCCGAAGTTGTTGATGCTCTCCGGAATCGGACCGGCGGCCCAGCTGCGCGAGATGGGAATCACGGTGCGAGTCGACTCGCCCGGTGTGGGTGAGAACCTCGACGACCACGTCGAAGGGCTGGTGTTCTGGGAGGCGAGCAAGCCGATGGTCACCACCTCCTCGCAGTGGTGGGAGATCGGAGTGTTCGCGCAGACCGACGACTCGCTGAACTACCCGGACATCATGATGCATTACGGCAGCGTCCCGTTCGACATGAACACCCTCCGATGGGGCTACCCGACCACCGACAACGGATTCTGCTTGACTCCGAACGTGACGCAGGGGCGCTCGCGTGGCACTGTTCGTCTGCGCAGCAGAGATTTTCGCGACCGTGCCAAAGTGGACCCGCGCTATTTCACGGACGCCGACGGCCACGACGACGCGGTGATGCTCGCCGGTCTGAAGCTGGCTCGTCGTATCGCGGCCGACGGCCCGATGGCCGGCTGGATCGAACGTGAACTCGCCCCAGGGCCCGACGCCGTCACCGACGACGACCTGCTCGACTATGTGCACAAGACCCACAACACCGTCTATCACCCGGCGGGCACGGCGCGGATGGGATCGGTGGACGACGCCATGGCCGTGCTGGATCCCGAGTTGCGCGTCAAGGGCATCTCGCACCTGCGCGTGGTCGACGCGTCGGCGATGCCCAAGCTGCCGTACGTCAATCCCAACATCACGGTGATGACCATGGCGGAGAAATGCGCCGACCTGATCCGTGGCGGATAGGCCGGAGCTGGCCGATTTTCTCGGCGCGCATCCACCGTTTCAGGGCGCGCCACCGGCCGTCCTGGCCGAGCTGGCCGCAGCGGCCGTCGAACGCGAGTACGGCAGTGGGGCATGGGTTGTCGACCCCGAGCGGGTGGACGTCTCGGCAGATGCCGACACCGTGTGGGTGGTGCGCACCGGGCGCGTGGTGATCACGCACCCGGACGCGACCTCTCCCACGGAGGTACCGATCGACACCATCGGTGAAGGTGGTGTCTTCGGGTTCTCGGCTCTGCTGTCCGGCGCAACCGTCGAATTTCGAGCGCGCGCAACGGAACCGAGCATCGTGATTCGTTTGCCCGGCGAGCTGATTCGACCGTTGTTCGCAACGCCGACCGGGCTGGCGTTCCTGGCCGACGCCGTCACCTCGGCCACCGCGCACCGCGGCGGGCCGGTCGAGGGTAGCGTCGGCCGTACTGTCGGTCAATTGCTCTCGGCACCAGCAGTGTTCACGCCCGTCGGCACCACGGTTCGAGACGCCGTCCGGCACATGACCGAGCAGGGCAGCTCCTACGTTCTGATTCCGCTGCGTGGTTCGCGCCACGGCATCTTCACCGACCGCGACCTCCGAATTCGGGTGGTGGCCGCCGGGATCGGCGTCGATACTCCGATCGAGAAGGTCATGACCTCGCCCGCCGAGACCGTCACGGCGGACCGGTTGGCCGGCACCGTGCTGATGGACATGCTCGAGCGAGGCCTGCGACACATGCCCGTGGTGTCGAACCGCGGTGACGTACTCGGCGTCGTCGAGGATTCGGATCTGCATGCCGCATCCACCCGACGCAGTTTCGTCGTCCGCCGGGCTGTGGCATCGGCATCGACCCCGGCCGAACTCGCCGACGCGGGCAGGCTCGTGCCCCGCCTGGTGGTGGATCTGTTCGAGGGCGGAACCGATGCGATGGCGGTCAGCGCGATCTTGTCCGTCGTCGTCGACAGCATCGTCCGCCGGGCCGTCGAGATCGAGTGGACCGCACGTCCGGATGTGCCGCGTGACCACTTCGCCTGGATCACTCTCGGCAGCGTGGCGCGTCGAGAAGCCATGCCCTCCTCCGACGTCGACAGCGCACTGACCTGGGCGGACGCTACCGCAGACCCCGATGTGCGAGGGAAGTCGAACCCGGTGCCGAGAACCCGCGACGAGGCGCTGATGGACTTGGCCGCCCGCGTGCACGTGAGCCTCGACGGGGCCGGGCTACCGTCGGACACCAACGGCGCGGTCGCGAGCTCGCCCCGATTCGCCCGCTCGGCCGGTCAGTGGGAAAGCGCCGCGGCTCACTGGCTCAGCAACCCCTTCGGCGAACGTGGCAATCCGGCAGAGGACTCGGGCCTGATCATGTCCTCGCTGATGATCGACGGCAGAGTGGTGTGGGGCCCGAGGGAACTGCACACCGTGCCCGAGGCCTACCGTCGACTCCTGGTCGATCACCCCGAAGCGTTGCGGTTGCAACTGCGTGATGCGCTCGCCGGCCGCGCCCGGCTGCGATCGCTGCGCGATGTGCTGGCTCGGCGCGGTGGCACGTTCGACCTCAAGGCCCACGCACTGACGCCCATCGTCAACCTCGCTCGGTGGGGAGGGTTGTCGGTCGGCATCGCCTCGTCCTCCACCCCCGCGCGGCTCGCGGCGGCGTCGGGCAACGGCATGCTCTCCGAACGCGATGTCGCCGTACTGACCGAGGTGTTCGTGCTGCTGCAGCGCCTGCGACTGTCTCATCAGATCGACCAGATCACAGCGGGCCACCGCCCCGGCGACGTGCTGATCATGGCCGATCTGTCGCCGCTCGAACGAAGCCTGCTGACCGATGGCATCCGAGAGATCGCCGCGGTGCAGCGTCGCGTCGGCTATCTGGCGGCCAACGTCGGCGTGCATCGTTGAGTGGGAACGACCAGACTGTGTGCCGTGACCACCAATCCCGTGACCGTTCCCACCCCCTCCACCTTCGAACACCATCGGTTGGCAGAATCGCCCGGGGTCAGCGGCCCGTGGCGTCAGTGGGGTCCGTACCTGGCGGGACGGCAGTGGGGCACGGTGCGCGAGGACTACTCGGAAGACGGCAATGCCTGGGCATCGTTTCCGTTCGATCAGGCGCACAAACGGGCATACCGCTGGGGCGAGGACGGTATCGGCGGAATCTGCGACCGCTTCGGGTTCCTGAACTTCTCGTTCGCACTGTGGAATCGAAAGGATCCGATCCTCAAGGAACGGTTGTTCGGTCTCGCCAACGAAGAGGGCAATCACGGCGAGGACGTCAAGGAGTACTTCTGGGCCGTCGACGGAACACCGACGCACAGCTGGATGCAATGGCTCTACCGCTATCCGCACGCGGAGTATCCGTACGCCCACCTGCGGGAAGAGAATGCCCGACGCGGGCGTGACGACCGCGAATACGAGCTGGCCGACACCGGGATCCTCGACGAGAACAGATTCTTCGACGTCCAGGTCACGTACGCCAAGGCCTCACCCGACGACATCTGCATCACCATCTCCATCACCAACCACGGCCCCGAGGCGGCGTCGGTCGACCTACTGCCGCACCTGTGGTTGCGCAACACCTGGTCCTGGGGACGCGACGAGCGGGGCGGAACACTGGCGCAGCTGAGCCCGCCGGACCTCATGGCAGGTGGACTCGAAGCCATCGCCGTCGACCACGGATTTCTCGGTCGCTACTACCTCAGTGCCGAAGGAACGCCTGCAGTTCTGTTCTGCGACAACGAAACCAACGCCGAGGCCCTGTGGGGGCAGGAGAACATCTCGGCCTACCCCAAGGACGGCATCGGCCGCCGAGTCGTCGACGGGGAGCTCGACGCGGTCAACCCGGAGCAGACCGGAACGAAGGCTGCGTTCTGGTATCGCTTCGACGACATCGCGCCCGGCGCAACGGAATCGGTCCGACTGCGGCTCTCGCCCAACCGCCCGGACGAGCAGACGTTCGGTACCGGATTCGATGCCGTCAACGTCGATCGCCAGGCCGAGGCCGACGAGTTCTACGGGGCCGTGATCGGTGCCGATCTCACCGACGTCGACCGACACGTGGCGCGCCGCGCGTACGCCGGTTTGCTGTGGACCAAGCAGCTCTATCGATACGACGTCGAGGAATGGATCGAGGGCGACAAGGTCGGAGCTCCGGCACCGGACTCGCGGCAGGACCCGGGCGGTCGCAACGCGCACTGGCGTCACCTGGCGTTGGCCGATGTGATCTCGATGCCCGACGAGTGGGAGTATCCGTGGTTCGCGGCCTGGGACCTGGCCTTCCACGCGATTCCGTTGGCGCACGTGGACGCCGATTTCGCCAAGGAACAGTTGGTGCTCATGTGCCGGGAGTGGGCCATGCACCCCAACGGCCAACTGCCCGCGTACGAGTGGGAGTTCGGTGACGTCAACCCACCCGTGCACGCGTGGGCGGCGTGGCACGTCTATCGCATCGACGGCTACCGGGATCGCGAGTTCCTGGTGCGGGTGTTCACCAAGCTGCTGCTCAACTTCGCGTGGTGGGTCAACCGCAAGGACTCCGAGGGCTCGAACATCTTCGAGGGTGGATTCCTCGGCATGGACAACATCGGTTTGTTCAACCGGTCTGCACCGCTGCCTCCCGGCTTCCGGCTCGAGCAGTCCGACGCGACGAGCTGGATGGCGTTCTACTGCCAGCAGATGTTCAAGATCGCACTCGAATTGGCGCGGCACGACAGCGCCTGGGACGACGTCGCGACCAAGTTCTTCTCGCACTTCCTCTCGATCGCGAAGGCGGTCAATTCGTTCGGCTCCCAACATATTTCGCTGTGGCACGAGGAGGACGGGTTCTTCTACGACGTTCTCGTCCAGCCCGAGGGCGACGCGGTACCGATGCGGGTGCGGTCGATGGTGGGCCTGCTGCCGATTCTCGGCGCCACCGAGATTCCGCCGTGGGTCGAGGAGGAATGTCCCGACCTCACCGCGCGCCTGCGCTGGATTCAACGCAGGCGACCGGAGATGGTCAGCCCGCTGCTGGCTCGGCGTGAGGGCGGCGAGGTGCGCATGTTGCTCACGCTCGTCCAGCCCGAGCGGCTCAAGCGCATCCTGGCCCGCATGTTCGACTCCGAGGAGTTCCTGTCGCAGTTCGGGATTCGATCGCTCTCGGCCTCGTACCGCGAACCGGTCACCTTCGACGTGGACGGCCGAAGCCTGTCCATCGAATACGAGCCGGGGGAGTCGCGTACCGGAATGTTCGGTGGTAACTCCAACTGGCGTGGTCCGGTGTGGTTCCCGGTGAACGTGTTGCTGGCCGACAAGCTGCGCGCGTACGGCCGGTACTACGGCGACTCGTTCACCATCGAAATTCCCACCGGCTCGGGTAACCATCGCACCCTCACCGATGCCGCCGATCTGATCGACAACGGTCTCGCCGGACTGTTCCGACCGGTGGACGGCAAGAGGCCCGCCGACGGCGAGCGCATCGAGTCCAGTGCCGACCCACTGTGGAGCGAGCATCCCAGTTTCAACGAGTACTTCGACGGAGACACCGGCGAGGGACTCGGGGCAACGCACCAAACCGGGTGGACCGCATTGGTTGCGCACCTGCTCAGGCCGCGTCTGCCGCTCTGAGGGCCTGCGGCCCATGTGCGCGGAAACTCGTAGCCCACTACGAAGTTCCACGCACATGCGGCGGAGCCGCATAGTCTGGCGGAATGAAGATTCGCGGCGCAGTACTCGAAGAAATCGGCCGAACTCGTCCCTTCGCGGACTCGCATCCCATCACCGTCTCGGACCTCGAGCTCGGCTCGCCGGGCGAGGGCGAACTGCTGATCAGAATCGAAGCCGCGGGGCTGTGCCACTCGGACCTGTCGGTGGTCGACGGCAATCGAGTTCGGCCGGTCCCGATGCTGCTCGGCCACGAGGCCGCTGGCCGAGTCGAAGAAGTCGGACCGGGCGTCGACGACATCGAGGTCGGCACTCGCGTCGTCATGACGTTCCTGCCGCGCTGCGGTGAGTGTGCCGGGTGCGCCACCGACGGCCAGATGCCCTGTGTCACCGGCAGTGCGTCGAACAATGCCGGGACCTTGCTCGGCGGCGGCATCAAGTTGCACCGTGACGGGGCAGAGGTCAAGCATCACCTCGGAGTCTCCGGATTCGCCACCCACGCTGTGGTGAGCCGAAAGTCCGTGGTTCCGGTCGAGGACGACATCCCAGCCGATATCGCTGCTGTACTCGGCTGTGCGGTACTGACCGGTGGCGGCGCGGTGCTCAACGCCGGAACTCCGAAGCCCGGTCAGTCGGTGATGGTGGTGGGCCTCGGCGGAGTCGGCATGGCCGCTGTTCTGACGGCCGTATCGGTGGGTGCCGGTGAGGTGATCGGAGTCGACGGGGTTCCGGACAAGCTTTCCACCGCAACCGATCTGGGCGCAACACAGGTCTATTCACCGGCCGAGCTCGCCGAGAAGGGAATCAAGGCCGAAATCGTGATCGAGGCGGCAGGCAACGCCCGAGCCTTCGAAACCGCCGTCGCTGCAACGGCTCCCGGCGGCAAGACCATCACCGTCGGTCTTCCTTCACCCGACGCCCGCTCGTCCATCTCGCCGCTGGGCCTGGTGGCAGAGGCGCGCACGATCATCGGCAGCTACCTGGGCTCCGCCGTGCCGGCACGCGACATCCCGACCTACGCCCAGATGTGGCGTGAGGGACGGCTTCCCGTCGAGAAGCTGATCTCGTCGAGAATCACGTTGGACGAGATCAACCGCGGCATGGACGAACTGGCCGACGGAAACGCGATCCGTCAGGTCATCGTCTTCGACTGAGCGGCGTCGCTGAGCAGGTATCGGCCGCCTCGGACGAGGTCGACTCGGTCGGCGAACAGGACGTTGGATGGCACCGGACGACCGTAGCTGCCGGGGCGGATCGTGGAGAAGTAGGCTCTGAGGTCGGTAGAACCGACAAGACGACGAAACGAGTGTGGGTACGACGTGAGTGCAACGGCACCTGTTCGAGTAGGGGTACTGGGGTCACGCGGCAAGGTCGGTCAGGCCATCTGTGCCGCCGTCGAGGCAGCCGACGACCTCGAGCTCGTGGCGACCGTCGACCAGGGCGATCCGCTGGCCAACTTCGTCGACGCGAACGCCCAGGTGGTTGTGGACTTCACCCATCCCGACGTGGTGATGGACAACCTGCAGTTCCTGATCGAGCAGGGCATTCATGCAGTGGTCGGCACCACCGGGTTCGACGACCGGCGGCTCGAGCAGGTTCGCGAATGGCTGGCAGGATCGCCGCAGACGGGTGTGCTGATCGCGCCCAATTTCGCCATCGGCGCGGTGCTGTCCATGCGATTCGCACAGCAGGCAGCGCGGTTCTTCGATTCCGTCGAGGTGATCGAACTGCATCACCCCAACAAGGCCGACGCGCCGTCGGGCACGGCCTATCGCACTGCCGCGCTGATCGCCGAGGCACGCGCCGCCGCAGGCACTGCGCCGAGCCCCGATGCGACGACGACCGAACTCGACGGCGCACGTGGTGCCGACGTGGACGGAGTGCGTGTGCACTCGATTCGGCTCGCGGGACTCGTTGCGCATCAAGAGGTTCTGCTCGGCACACAGGGGGAGACGCTGAGCATTCGGCACGACTCGCTCGATCGGACGTCCTTCGCGCCCGGAGTTCTTCTCGGCGTCCGCGAGATCGCCGGACGACCGGGGTTGACCGTCGGCCTCGACCCGCTGCTGGACCTGTGAGCTGATCGACAGTGAACAAAACGACAAAGGTCGTCGCCATCATCACGGTGATGGTGCTGATCCTCGGCTTCTACTTCTTCCTGCTCGGCCAGCGCGGCGTGACGCTGATCCAGAACGGTGGCGTTGCGAGCATCGCGCTGGGGATCGGGGTCCTGCTGCTGCCGATACTCGGGTTGTGGATCGTCTGGGCCACCCTCAAAGCCGGTTTCGACCACCAGAGGCTGGCGTCGCGCATCCACGAGGAAGGCCTCGAACTCGACGTCGCCGATCTTCCGCGCAGGCCGTCGGGACGGATCGAACGTGATGCGGCAGACGAGTTGTTCCAACAGATCAAGACCGAGTGGGAGAAGGACCCGGACAACTGGCGCAACTCGTACCGTCTGGCTCGTGCCTACGATTACGCCGGTGACCGCGGCCGGGCCCGCGAGACGATGAAGCGCGCCGTGGCACTCGAACGGAACGAGACCTGACCTTCTATGCCGCGCACCCTGTTGGTCGTTCATCACACACCGAGCCCGCTCACACGTGAGCTGCTCGAGGCAGTGCTCGACGGCGCGAACGACCCCGAGATCACCGGAGTGGACGTGCGCAGTGTGCCTGCTTTCGGCGCGACCGTTCCGGATGTCCTCGGTGCCGACGGCTTTCTCTTCGGAACCCCGGCGAATTTCGGCTACATGAGCGGGGCTCTGAAACACTTCTTCGACACCGTGTACTACCCGTGCCTCGGTGCTGTTGCCGGAAAGCCCTACGCCGCTTGGGTTCACGGCAACGACGACACCGTGGGTGCCGGACGGGCCATCGAGAAGATCGCCTCGGGGTGGGGCCTCGAGAAGGTCTTCGGCACCGTGCACATTGCCGAGAGCGGCAAGCCCGCACGCGAACGCTGCTACGAATTGGGTGGAACCGTCGCGGCGGGACTGTTGATCTGACGGCTACCGTGTGTCGATGGACGTCGACCGCTATGCCCGGTTCCTGCCCGAGCAGTATCGGCCGGTAGCAGGGGAGAAGCCCGAGTCGACGTACTGGATGTGGGGCGAGCAGCGCGTGCACATCGCCCGCGCTGCGCGGCCCGAGTCCAGGGTCCGCGTCATGGCCCTGCACGGTGCCGGGGGCTACTCCGGTCTGCTGTGGCCGTACGCCGCCATCGCCGCCCGAGAGGGCTTCGAGGTGATGTGCCCCGACCTGCCTCTCTACGGAGACACCGTCGTCTCGGACCCCGCGTCCGTTCGCTACCGCGACTGGATCGACCTGCTGTGCGAGCTCGTGGCCGCCGAGAGGTCTCGCGACGGCCGTCCTCTCGTACTGCTGGGCGCAAGCATGGGAGGCATGCTCGCGTACGAGGTGGCGCACCGAACGAGGCTGGTGGACAGGGTGATCGCGACCTGCCTGCTCGATCCGGCCGATCCGAGCGCTCGCCGGGCCGCGGCGCGATTCGACCTGCTCGGTGGGCCGGCTCCACAGCTTCTTCGGATGCTCGCCGCTGTCGCAGGCGGAGTACGTATTCCGGTCAGGTGGATGGCCGACATGGCGAACATGAGCCTGAACGCGGAGCTGTCCGGCGTGTGCGCACGTGACCCCAGAGGCGGCGGGGTGCGTGTTCCCATCGGCTTCCTCGCGAGCTTCTTCGGCTACCCGCACACTCGACCCGAGAACTACGACGGTCCGCCGGTACTCCTCACCCACCCCGCCGACGACCGGTGGACGCCACCGGACGTCAGTATCCGCTTCCTGGAACGCATTCGGACCGACACCGAGATCGTGATGCTCGACGGGTGCGGGCACCTGCCCGTCGAGGAACCCGGGCTGACCCAGCTGGCCGACGCCATGAGGTCCGTCCTGGGACGCTACTGATTTCAGTCGGAATTCTCGGGGGAGTCCGGACGAAGGATGTCGTCGGCCGGGATCGGCAGTGGAAGCTCGAGCAGGCGCTCCGGCCAACTCGGATACGCGGGCCGAATCCACACTCGGTTGTCGTCGAGTTGCGTCATCAGCACCCGCCGCCACGGCCAATCGTCCTGCGGTGCACTCAGATCGGTCTCCGACTCCAGCGGCAGGGGTGCCTTCGTCCAATGTGGAGCCGACAGCGATGCGAGACCGCGATCCTCGAGGTGGGTGATCGCAGTCTCGATCGGAACGCCCTGCGCAACCGTGATTCCGGCGGGATTGACGGCGTCGACCACATAACCGTCGTCGTATTCGTCCTGTGCACTCGTGCCGTGCGCAACGGTCCACCCGATCACCTCGCCGTCGGAGGCTCGTCTCACCGGCAATCTGCTGCGCCACCGTTCGATATCCACTTCTTCGAAGATACCCGGCCCGAATAGTGAGTTCGGTACAGAAACTATTTCTGATTGTGAGCAGCCGAGGTGGTGCCCGTGTTTGACTGCTAGGGCTCGTGCAAGTTTGTACCATTTTCTATTCCAAGGGATTTCGATGACCCTCCGCATTCTCGATCGCTCCGCCATCGTCGCGACACCCGAGTGGAGCCGCTGGCTGATACCCCCGGCCGCGCTGTCGATTCACCTCGCGATCGGTTCCGCCTACGCCTGGAGCGTGTTCAAGAACGCCATCTCGCAGCCCGATGCGCTGGGGCTCAGCGGCACCGTCACCGCCATTCCGTTCCAGCTCGCCATCGTGATGCTCGGCCTGTCCGCGGCGATCTTCGGGACCCGCGTCGAGAAGAACGGTCCGCGGTGGGCCATGGCAGTCTCTCTGGTCTTCTTCGTCTCGGGCCTGCTGCTGTCCGCACTCGGCATGGCCCTCGGACAGTTCTGGCTGGTGATCTTCGGCTACGGATTCGTCGGCGGTATCGGCCTCGGAATCGGCTACATCTCACCCGTCTCGACCCTGATGAAGTGGTTCCCCGACCGGCCGGGCATGGCCACCGGTATCGCCATCATGGGATTCGGCGGCGGCGCGCTCATCGCCTCTCCGCTCACCAGCCAGCTGATGGTGAACTTCGGCGGCTTCACCGAAGGTTCCATCGCCAAGACGTTCCTCACGCTGGGCGTCGGATACGCGGTGTTCATGGCCCTCGGTGTCGTGCTGATCAGAGTGCCGGCCGAGGGATGGACGCCGGCCGGGTGGACCCCGCCCGCGTCGTCGTCGATGATCTCCACGCACAACGTCTCGGCCGCGAACGCAGTGAAGACCCCGCAGTTCTGGCTGCTGTGGGTCGTGTTGTGCTTCAACGTCACGGCCGGAATCGGGATTCTCGAACGTGGATCGGGCATCTATCAGGACTTCTTTCCCGACGCGACCTCGCCCGAATCTCTTGCCGCCGCGGCCGCCGGCTTCGTCGCGTTCCTCTCGCTGACCAACATGATCGGACGGTTCGTCTGGTCGTCGGTATCCGATGTGGTGGGGCGCAAGAACATCTACCGGATGTACCTCGGCGTCGGCGCACTGCTGTACCTCTACATCGCGTTGTTCACCAACACCAACAAGATCCTGTTCATGGTCTCGGCCCTGCTGATTCTCTCGTTCTACGGTGCGGGTTTCGCGACGGTTCCGGCCTATCTCAAGGACCTCTTCGGTACGTATCAGGTGGGCGCGATCCACGGACGACTGCTGACCGCGTGGTCGGTGGCCGGCGTGCTGGGGCCACTGATCGTCAACGCCATCGCCGACGCCGGAGAGCCCGGCACCACCGGCCGGTACCTGCCGGCGTTCTACGTGATGATCGGTCTGCTGGTGGTCGGGTTCCTCGCCAACGAAGCGATCAAGCCGGTCGCCTCGAAGTACCACGAATCCGATCACGCGGGTTCTGCAGCCACCACGGGAGCGAAGGCATGAGCGGCGGACGGAAGCAGGTCACGATGGCGGTCGCATGGGCCTGGGTTGCCGTGCCGTTCGCTTACGGACTGTACGAATTGATCCTCAAGGCGGCGAACCTGTTCAGCACCTGAACCGCTGTGTCGGTGGCTCGTGACAGGCTGGTCCGATGCAGGAGATGAGTGCCGCCGCCGCTCGTCGCACCGCTTTGGCCGCCCAAGGGCTGGTATCGAGACGGTCGCGTACTCGGCCGGCGAGCAGGGCTGCTGTTCACGCAGCCATCGACGCCACCGGGTTGCTGCAGATCGACTCGGTGTCGGTGGTGGTGCGCGCGCACTACGCACAGGTGTTCAGCCGCGTCGGTGCTTACGACCGCACGATCGTCGACGACGCCGCATGGACCGACACTGCGCGTCGGCCCCGTCGGTTGGTGGAGTACTGGGCCCACGAGGCCGCACTACTGCCCGTCGAGGACTGGGCACTGATGCGGTGGCGAATGGAGCTGTATCGACACGGGCGGTGGGGCGGAGCCGCCCACATTCTCGATCGCGAACCGACGCTCGTCGACGACGTTCTCGCGGTGATCGGCGACAACGGCGCGGCCAGCGCGGGTGAGATCGAGAAGCACCTCGAGGTGGACACTCCCGGTCGCAGGGGGCCGTGGTGGGACCGCAGCGATGTCAAGGTCGTCTGCGAACAGCTGTTCGCGGCCGGCGTGGTGACCGTGCCTGCACGCACGGGATTCGTGCGCCGGTACGAGCTCAGCGAACGGGTGATCCCGGACGACGTGCTGCGCAGGCGCGTCGACGAATCGGACGCGGTACGTGCACTGATCGAAAAGTCCTCTCGGGCACTGGGAGTCGCCACCGAGCCGGATCTCAGGGACTACTACCGGCTCTCGCAGAAGCAGGCCAAGGCGGCGATCGCAGAACTGGTCGAGGGCGGCGTGCTCGAACAGGTGACCGTTCGAGACTGGAACGCACCGGCCTACCTGCACCGCGAGGCCAGAACACCGCGAACGGCCACCGCTGCCGCGCTGCTGTGCCCGTTCGATCCGATGATCTTCTATCGGCCTCGGGTGCAGCGAATCTTCGATTTCCACTACCGAATCGAGATCTACACCCCCCAGCACAAGCGAGTTCACGGCTACTACGTGTTTCCCTTCCTGCTCGACGGGCACCTGGTGGCCAGACTCGATCTCAAGGCAGTGCGAGCGCAGTCCGAACTGCACGTGATCGCGGCCTACGTCGAAGGTGACCGCAACGCTCGCGACATCGCGCCTCGACTACGAGAGGTACTGCGGGAGATGGCGGATTGGCTCGAACTCGAACGCGTGGTGGTGGGGGACCGGGGAGACCTCGTCGCCGCACTGCGGTGATTCTGTCAGTGCGGTGACGCCTGCCGGTCGGGGACGGATCCTGCCGAAGTGCACTCCGGCAGGATCGGTGTCACTATCGAACCGTGACTTCACGCCGGACGGACACTGCCACGGAACTCCCACCCCAGGTCGTCGTCCTGTTCGGGGCGACAGGAGACCTGGCCAAGCGAAAACTCCTGTCCGGGATGATGCATTTGGCGCTCTCCGACCTCGCGCCGAACATCCGCGTCGTCGGAACCTCACTCGAAGAGATGTCGACCGACGAATTCCGCGCTCTCGCTCGCGAATCGATCAACGCCTATTCGAGCCGCAAAGTCGGCGACGAGCAATGGAGTCGTTTCGCCTCGCGACTGACGTACGTGTCACAGAAGGCAGGACCGGCGGCGCTGGGAGAGGCCGTCGCCGAAGCCGAGATCGAACTCGGAGGAAGCGCCAAGCGGCTGCACTACCTGTCCGTTCCGCCGAGAGCCGCTCTGGCAGTAGTGGATACGCTGGCATCGGCCGATCTGGTGAAGCGCTCCCGGATCATCATGGAGAAGCCGTTCGGCACCGACCTCGAGAGTGCGATCGCACTGAACGCTCGGGTTCACGAAACGTTCGACGAGGATCAGATCTTCCGCATCGATCATTTTCTCGGCAAGGAACCCGCTCAGAACATCCTGGCCTTCCGGTTCGCCAACGGGTTGTTCGAGCCGATCTGGAACCGAAACTTTATCGACCACGTCCAGATCGACATCCCGGAGAAGCTCGCCCTGGACGGGCGAGCCGGATTCTACGAATCCACCGGCGCGTACAAGGACATGGTGGTCACCCACCTGTTCCAGGTGCTGGCATTCATGGCCATGGAACCGCCGACGGCGCTCGAACCCCGCGCCATCAGCGAGGAGAAGAACAAGGTCTTCCGATCCATGATGCCGCTGGACCCGAAAAACGTTGTGCGAGGACAGTACACGGGCTATCGCTCGGAGGAGGGGGTGGCTGCCGATTCCGATACCGACACCTTCGTGGCACTCAAGTGCGAGATCGACAATTGGCGCTGGGCCGGAGTGCCCTTCTACCTGCGCAGCGGAAAACGCCTGGCAGAGGGACAACGGATCATCTCGATCGCCTTCAGGGAACCACCGAAGAGCATGTTCCCGGCCGGCTCGGGTGTGGGCGCGCAAGGTCCCGACCACCTGACCTTCGACCTCGCGGACGCCTCGAAGGTGTCACTGTCGTTCTACGGTAAACGGCCCGGGCCCGGGATGCGCCTGGACAAACTCAGCATGCAGTTCGCCACTCATGAAACCGAGCAAGCCGGAGATCTGCTCGAAGCGTACGAGCGGCTGATTCTCGATGCCATGTACGGCGACCACACGCTGTTCACCACGGCAGAGGGCATCGAGCGGCTGTGGAAGGTCTCCGAGCCGCTGCTCGCCGACCCGCCCCCGGTTCGTCTGTACGCACCGGGGTCGTGGGGTCCCAACGCCATCCATCAACTCATCGCCCCACACGCGTGGCGGTTGCCGTTCGAGCGGGAGTGGCGCGAGAAGAAGTAGGGCCCAGCGCTCGCTCGAACCCGGAGCTCAGTTGTTCCAGCCGCGATCCTTGCGCATCTGATCGCGCAGTGCGCCCTGAACTGCTTGCGACAACCACGAATTGAGCGACACCCCGCTGTTGTTCGCGGCGTCCTCGGCACGTTCCTTGATCTGCTCGACCAGTCGCAGTGTCACCCGTCGGACCTCACCGGACACATCGTCCATGGTCGGGTAGTCCTCGGTGACGGACTCCGCCGGATCGCCGTCGTGCGGACCGGGCACCGGGCTGTCGCGTCGAACATCGGCGTGCGCCTGCGTACCGTCGAGACGAACGGTGACCGTATGACCGTCCAGATCGTTCGATACCTCTGCCGCGAAGTCCGACAACGCCGTGAGCAGCATCAGTCTGGCCGAAGCCTCCGCCGTCTTGCCGAGTGCTTCGGCCGTCTGGCGGGTGTGCTCGTCTCCCAGAGCCGCCGCCGCGAGTAGATCCGTGCGCAGCGACGAGGTGTACTTGTCCAGTTCCATGACGCCAGTGTGACGTCATAGTTGACGTCGGTCAAGCAAGCCTGGTGGCGTCACGTGGCAGCGTCATGACGTCATCGTTCGCCGGGCATCGGTACCGCGTTTAGGGTTGTGCTGTGTCAGCAGAAAACGAAGGTAGAGCTGTGCCGCGGACAGTCGCGCTCAGAGTGCAACTCGTCGCCCGAACCGAGTTCGTTCCGCCCGTCGACATTCCCTGGGAAACCGACGCGGACGGTGGGCAGGCGTTGGTCGAGTTCGCCGGACGTGCCTGCTATCAGAGCTGGTCCAAGCCCAATCCCCGGACCGCGACCAATGCGTCGTATCTGCGTCATCTGCTCGACGTCGGACACCTCTCGGTTCTCGAGCACGCGAGCGTGAGTTTCTACATCACCGGAATCTCGCGATCGTGCACGCACGAGTTGATTCGGCACCGGCACTTCTCCTACTCGCAGCTCTCGCAGCGATTCGTTCCCGAACACGACGCCAACGTGGTTCTTCCACCGGCTGTCGAAGGCGATCCCGAGCTCGAGGCGTTGTTCGCCTCGGCGACCGAGGCGAGCCGGGCGGCGTACACCGAACTGCTCGGTGCGCTGGAGGGGAAGCTGGAATCGGTCACCAACGCTGCGTTGCGGGGTAAGCAGGCGCGGCAGGCGGCTCGATCGGTGTTGCCGAATGCGACCGAGACGCGCGTGGTGGTGAGCGGAAACTATCGGGCATGGAGGCATTTCGTGTCGATGCGTGCCTCGGAGCATGCGGACGTGGAGATTCGACGTGTTGCCGTCGAATGTCTGCGTAAGCTCGTGGCAGTGGCTCCGGACGTGTTCGGCGACTTCGAGATCTCGACCCTGCCGGACGGCACGGAAGTCGCCCGCAGCCCCTTCGTGACCGAGGTCTGACGACGAGGTTCGGTTGCGTAGGAGACCGGGTATGCGCGGGCGGTGACGGCGGGGAGTCCCGCTGCGCAAGAGTGGGCAAAGCACCGGGTAATCTGCTGCCATGACCTACGGTGACGCCGCTCCTTCCGTTGCGCCTGTGTTCGGTACGGTGCTCACCGCCATGGTGACCCCGTTCACAGCGGACGGTAAGTTGGATATCGATGCGGGCGTTCGGCTGGCACATCACCTCGTCGAACAGGGCAACGACGGATTGGTTCTGGCCGGCACGACGGGCGAATCGCCCACCACCACCGAGAACGAGAAGCTCGAACTGCTCCGCGCAGTGATCGCCGCGGTCGGCCATCGAGCTCGCATCATCGCCGGGGCAGGCAGCAACGACACCGCGCACAGCGTCGAACTCGCCCGTGACGCCGCCCGCGCAGGCGCGCACGGTCTTCTGGTCGTCACCCCGTACTACTCCCGGCCACCGCAGGCCGGTTTGTACGCGCACTTCACCGCGGTCGCCAATGCCACCGACCTGCCCGTGATGCTCTACGACATTCCGCCGCGGTCGGTCGTTCCCATCGAGACCGAGACGTTGCGTCGGCTCGCCGAGCATCCACGGATCCTCGCGGTCAAGGACGCCAAGGGCGATCTGAACGCCGGTGCCGAACTGATCGCGTCGACCGGATTGCAGTTCTACTCCGGCGACGACCCGCTGAACCTGCCCTGGCTCTCGGTGGGTGCAACCGGTTTCGTCAGCGTCATCGGCCACCTCGTTCCGGCTCGTCTCCGTGAGCTGCACACCGCCTTCATGATGGGCGACATCGCACGCGCACAGGCCATCAACGTCAGCCTCATCCCGGTCATTCGTTCGGTCGCGCGCCTCGGTGGCGTCAGCGCATCGAAGGCCGGCCTTCGCCTCATCGGACTCGATGTCGGCGAACCACGACTTCCCCAGGTGCCACCGAGCATCGACCACATCGAATTGCTTGCAGCAGAGCTGCGGGCGGCAGGAGTTCTTGTATGACACGACCGAACAGATCGCGCGGACGCGCAACCCGAAACGCCGGACCTCCCTCCGAGCGTCCGGCCCCGAAGCAGGGCCAACCGGCAGGAGCCCGCCAGGGCAAGCCGATGGTGCAGAACTCGGCGCGCACTCAGCGGCCTGACAAGCGCCGTGAATTCGATCCGACGGAGCGCCTCGGCACACCGCCCAAGGCCCCGTTCAAGGGCCTGCGAGTGGTCGCCCTCGGTGGTATCGGCGAAATCGGTCGCAACATGACGGTGTTCGAGCATCAGGGCAAAATGCTGATCATCGACTGCGGCGTGCTCTTTCCAGAGGACCAGCAGCCCGGCGTGGACCTGATCCTGCCCGACTTCCGGCACATCGAGAACCGCATGGCCGACGTCGAGGCAGTGGTCCTGACGCACGGTCACGAGGACCACATCGGAGCGGTGCCGTTCCTGCTGCGTCTGCGTCCCGACCTGCCCGTCGTCGGATCGAAGTTCACCCTTGCGCTCGTCGCGGCCAAGTGCCGTGAGCATCGGTTGCGTCCGAACCTCGTCGAGGTCACCGAAGGTCAGCACACGCAGCACGGCCCGTTCGACTGTGAGTACTTCGCGGTGAACCACTCGATTCCCGATGCGCTCGCCATTGCCATCAGGACCGATGCCGGTCTGGTACTGCACACGGGTGACATCAAGCTCGATCAGCTGCCGCTCGACGGTCGCCTGACCGACCTGGCCGGCTTCTCACGGCTCGGCGACGAGGGCGTCGACCTGTTTCTGGTCGACTCCACCAATGCCGAGGTGCCCGGATTCGTCACTCCGGAACGCGAGATCGGCGGTGTGCTCGACACCGTCATCGGCAAGGCGAAGCAGCGCGTCATCGTCGCGTCGTTCGCCAGTCACGTGCACCGCATCCAGCAGGTCATTGACGTCGCCGAACGGTACAACCGCCGGGTGGCATTCGTCGGCCGGTCGATGGTCCGCAACATGCAGATCGCTCAGGACCTCGGCTACCTGCGTGTGCCCGACGGACTCGAGGTCAATGTCGACACTGCCGCAACGCTTCCCGACGATCGGTTGGTGCTCATCTCCACCGGTTCGCAGGGCGAGCCGCTCTCGGCGCTGTCCCGGATGGCTCGCGGCGAGCATCGCCAGATCAACGTCAAGGCGAACGATCTCGTGGTGCTTGCGTCCTCGCTCATCCCCGGCAACGAGAACTCGGTGTTCGCAGTGGTCAACGGCCTCGCCAAGCGTGGAGCGACCGTGGTGACGCAGCAGAATGCGAAGGTTCACGTCTCGGGCCACGCCTCGGCGGGTGAGCTGCTGTACCTCTACAACGCGGTACGGCCCACCAATGCCATGCCGGTGCACGGCGAGTGGCGTCACCTGCGTGCCAACGCGGCGCTGGCCAAGGCGACGGGTGTCCCCGAGGAGCGGGTGGTGTTGGCGGAGGACGGCGTGGTGGTCGACATGGTCGACGGTCTCGCCGAGATCGTCGGACAGGTGCCCGTGGGGCACGTGTACGTCGACGGCCTCTCGGTCGGTGACGTCGGCGATTCGACGCTGTCCGATCGACTGGTACTGGGCGAGGGCGGATTCATCGCGATCAGCGTCGCCGTCGATTCGGCGACCGGACGCGCGGTGACCGCACCCGAGGTGTCCGGACGCGGATTCTCCGACGATCCGGCCGCACTCAAGGAGGCCGGTCAACTCGTCGAGTCGGAGTTGCAGCGTCTGGCGTCGGACGGCGTGTCGGATACGCATCGCATCGCGCAGGCCGTACGCCGTGTCGTCGGTCGGTGGGTGGCGGACAAGTATCGCCGCAAGCCGATGATCGTTCCGACGATCATCGCGGTCAAGCCGCAACCGCAGTCCTAGAGTTCAGACGAGCAGTCGCCAGAGTCCGATCAGACCGAGAACGACGATGGCACCACGCAGGGCCGCCGGCGAGAGCCGGCGGCCGTAGCGGGCTCCGACGGCTCCACCGATCAAGGAGCCGACCGCGATGAGTCCGGCCGCCTGCCAGCTGATGTCGTCGAATCTGAAGATCGTGTACGTCACCGCTGCAACGACATTGACGACCAGTGACAACAGATTCTTGGCCGCGTTCATCCGCTGCATGGTTTCGGGGAGCAGTGCCCCCATCACCCCGATGAGCAGAATGCCTTGTGCGGCAGTGAAATAACCGCCGTAGATGCCGACCAGCAGAGTGCCTCCGGTGACCAGTGCCATCCGGGTACGGCTGATGTGGTTCGCGGCCTTGCCCGCGGCTTCCGATCGCCGCTTGGCCCAGGCCTGGATTCTCGGTTGTGCGACAACGAGAATCAGCGCGCCGATGAGCAACACCGGAACCACTGCGGCGAACACCGTTTCGGGTAGATGCAACAGCAGCCAGGCCCCGCCGAGCGCTCCGAAGAACGAGGCGGGCAACTGCCACCGCAGTCGATGCCACTGTCCGCGCAGCTCTCGGCGATAGCCCCACGTGCCCGAGGCGCTTCCCGCGACCAGTCCCACAGCATTGGACATCGTGGCGACCACCGGGGGATAGCCGAATGCGACCAACGTCGGAAACGTGATCAGCGTTCCGGAACCGACGACGGCGTTGATGGCTCCGGCTCCTAGTCCGGCGAGCAGGATGACGAGAATTTCCGATACCGGCACTGTTGGGAGGCTACCGACGCCTCTGGTGCATCGAGCATCGGGCGGTGTCGGGTCGGCGGGATGCCGTCGGTTCGCTCGAGACGTACCGTGGACCACGTGAGCCTTGCCCAGGATGAACGTTCTCAACTGGTCCAGACCCTTCTCGACGTGGGTCCCGATGCGCCGACGCTGTGCGGTGAGTGGACAGCGGCCGATCTGGCGGCGCATCTCGTCGTTCGGGAGCGACGCCTGGACGCCTCGCCGGGCATATTTCTCTCTCCGCTCGCGGGGTACACGGAGCGGGTCCAACGATCCGTGGCGAACAAACCGTTCGCGTCCGTGGTGGAGGACGTACGGACCGGGCCGCCCATGTGGTCGCCGTTCGCATTGCTGGATCCGTTGATCAATCTCGGTGAGATGTTCGTTCATCACGAGGATCTGCGCCGGGCAGGCGAGAGCTGGACTCGACGAGTGTTGCCGGCCGCGGTGGAAACGCGCCTGTGGCCGCAGGTTCGATTGATCGGGCGGGCCGGGCATCGGTCCGCGCCTGTTCCGGTGCACGTCCGTACCCCCGACGGCCGAACTGCCACGTTCAAAGGTGGGTCCGGTGCCGGCGTGACCGTGGTGGGGGAGCCGTCGGAACTGCTGCTCTACGCATTCGGACGTGATCGGATCGAGGTGCTGTACGAGGGTTCGGCAGATGATGTCGCTGTCGTGAAGGCGCTCGATCTGAGCTTCTGAAACATTCACCTCCGCTGTTACTGGTGTTGCGGATGGTTTCGACGGGGCTGTTGCGACTAGCCTGGGGGCATGGCAGGAAAGACCAGCACCTCCACCGCCAGGGCCGGATCCAGCGGATCCGGCTCCTCGCGCGCGTCCGGCACCGCCCGTAAATCCGGTGGCGGCCGTACTGCGCGCACCGTCACAACGCCAAAGAAGCCCACCGCGCCGCGCAACCCGGCGACGTCCCGTGCGAACGCATCCTCGCGAGGCAAGGCCCCCTCCAGGGGCTCGTCGACGGCTCGGCGGCCCGCGGCGAAGAAGAAGTCACGCGGTGCTCTCGACGCGATCGGGCGGGGCATCGCGTCCACCTGGTCGATGGCGGCACGCGGAGTCGGTGCCACGACCCGGACGGTGAGCACGGCCGCCGACATCGAACACGGCCACCGCCGCGACGGGATCGCCCTCGGACTGATCGCCGTCAGTGTGGTCGTCGCCGCGAGTGTGTGGTTGAGCGCCGGGGGACCGATCGGCCGGTGGATCGAGGTGGGCATTCGCGCCGTCATCGGCGAAGCCGGCTACGTCGCGCCCGTGCTCGGTGTCGCAATCGCCGTGGTTCTGATGCGCTCCGAACCGCATCCCGAGGTACGGCCGCGCCTGGTCCTCGGCTCCATCCTGCTCGGCCTGCCGATCCTCGGACTGTGGCACATGGCCGCCGGTTCACCGACCGACGCTGCCGGCCGATCCGAGGGCGCAGGCTTCGTCGGTTACGTAGCCGGCGGACCCATCGCCGACGGCCTCACGGTGTGGCTGGCCGTACCGTTGTTGCTGCTCGCCGGCCTGTTCGGGGTGCTCCTGCTCACCGGTACCACCGTGCGCGACGTACCCGATCGGATGCGTGCACTGTTCGGCACCGACAGTCGCGGCGACGAATACGACGAGTACGACCCGGCCGACTTCGGCTCCGAGTTCGGTGACGAGGGCTACGGCGACTACGACAGCAACTTCGACGCCGACGGCTACCCGGTCCACGGCGGCGCTGACCCGTACGACAATTACCCGACCGAGGAATACATCCCGGTCGCCAAGCCGCCGCGCGCGCGCAAGACCCCGCCGCCCGAGGCCGCCACCGAGGTCATCGCGCCTGCTGCCGCCGTTCCCGCACCTGCCCCCGAGCCGGCCGCGCCTCCGCGGCCGAAGCCCAAGCCGATCGTCAAGGCGGCCGAACCGAAGAAGGCAACCGAGGACGACAAGATCGTCGTCGATCGCGTCGTCGACGGGGACTACACGCTTCCGTCGCTGTCGCTACTGATCGACGGGGATCCGCCCAAGACCCGCAGCCAGGCCAACGACGCCATGATCGAGGCGATCTCCGAGGTACTCGAACAGTTCAAGATCGATGCCGCGGTCACCGGTTTCACCCGCGGGCCCACGGTCACCCGCTACGAGGTGGAGCTGGGCCCCGGCGTCAAGGTCGAGAAGATCACCGCACTCGCACGCAACATCGCCTATGCCGTCGCCACCGACAATGTGCGCCTGCTCGCGCCGATCCCGGGTAAATCCGCAGTCGGTATCGAGGTACCCAACTCGGACCGTGAGATGGTCCGCCTGGCGGATGTGCTGACCGCGCCGTCGACGCGCAAGGATCACCATCCGTTGGTGATCGGGCTGGGCAAGGACATCGAGGGCGACTTCGTCAGTGCCAACCTCGCGAAGATGCCTCACCTGCTGGTGGCCGGATCCACCGGTTCCGGTAAGTCGAGCTTCGTGAACTCGATGCTCGTCTCGCTGCTCGCGCGGGCGACGCCGGACGAGGTTCGGATGATCCTGATCGACCCGAAGATGGTGGAGCTGACGCCCTACGAGGGCATTCCGCACCTCATCACCCCGATCATCACGCAGCCCAAGAAAGCTGCCGCGGCACTGGCCTGGCTCGTCGAGGAGATGGAGCAGCGCTACCAGGACATGCAGATCAACAAGGTCCGCCACATCGACGACTTCAACAAGAAGGTGCGTTCCGGCGAGATCACCGCACCTCTGGGCAGCGAACGCGTCTATCGGCCCTACCCGTACATCCTCGCGATCGTCGACGAGCTGGCCGACCTGATGATGACCGCTCCCCGCGACGTCGAGGAAGCGATCGTGCGGATCACACAGAAGGCGCGTGCGGCCGGCATCCACCTGGTGCTCGCCACCCAGCGTCCCTCGGTCGACGTCGTCACCGGTCTGATCAAGACGAACGTGCCGTCGCGGCTGGCCTTCGCCACCTCGTCGCTGACCGACTCCCGCGTCATTCTGGATCAGCCGGGTGCGGAGAAGCTGATCGGTATGGGCGATGCGCTCTTCCTCCCGATGGGTGCGGGCAAGCCGACGCGTCTGCAGGGTGCGTTCATCACCGACGAGGAAATCGCTGCCGTCGTCGACTTCGCCAAGAACCAGGCCGAGCCCGAGTACAACGACACCGTCACCGCAGCGAAGGTCTCGGACAAGAAGGACGTCGACCCCGACATCGGCGACGACCTCGACGTGCTGTTGCAGGCGGTCGAGCTGGTCGTGACGAGTCAGTTCGGTTCGACGTCGATGCTGCAACGCAAGCTTCGAGTCGGCTTCGCCAAAGCCGGGCGATTGATGGACCTGATGGAGAACCGGGGAGTCGTCGGCCCCAGTGAGGGATCGAAGGCCCGCGAGGTGCTCGTCAAACCGGACGAGCTCGACGGTCTGCTGTGGTCGATCAAGGGCGGCGACCCGGACGAGCAGCCCGCGTCGGAGGAGTTCTGACGTTCCCCGTCCGCGTGAATGGACCATTGCAGCCGTCTCGGCGGTGCAATGGTCCATTCACGCGAACCGAGTGAGCGGGCAGATCAGGACGTGAAGGTGCCCATGACGGGTGTCCACTCGTGGAACGTCGCCGTCTCGATCAGGTTCTCCACCGCGAACGGATCCTGTGCGAACAGTGTCTCGACGCTGGCGGCGTCCGGGCCTTCCACCAGCAGCAGCGCGCCGCTGCCGTCGGCGTACGGTCCGCTCGACACCAGGGTCTTCCGGTCGAGCAGGTCGGCCAGCCAGGCACGGTGTGCCGCGCGGTGGGTGTCGCGACCGTCCGTGGTGGCGGGCGAGTAGGTGTAGCTGACGGCGATCAGGGGCATGGAGCTCTCTTCCGGATTCGAGGGGTGATCCCGGAATTCTGTCAGAGCGAGAGCAGCATCCGCGTGTTGCCGAGAGTGTTCGGTTTGACGAAACTCAGGTCCAGGAACTCCGCCACGCCGGTGTCGTACGACCGGCACATCTCCGCGTAGACCTCGGCCGTCACCGGGGTTCCGTCGATCTCGGCAAACCCGTGTCGGGAGAAGAAGTCCACCTCGAAGGTCAGCACGAACACCTTCTGCAGCGCCAGTTCACGAGCGACCTCGATCAGCTTGGCGACGATCAGGTGGCCTGCACCGTGCCCTTTCGCGGCGGGATCGACGGCGACCGTGCGAACCTCGCCCAGATCGGCCCACAGCACGTGCAACGCACCGCAGCCGATGATCTCGCCGTCACGCTCGGCGATCCAGAACTCCTGCACCGCCTCGTACAGGGTGACGAGGTTCTTCTCGAGCAGAATGCGTCCGGCGTAGATGTCGATCAAACGCTTGATCTCGGGGATGTCGGAGGTCCTGGCGCGACGCACGACGAGGGTGCGCTCGTTCGCGGAGCCACGGTCCGCGATGTCGGAATGCACGTCGGATTCGGGATCTGCGATATCGCGACTCGCCCGATTCGGCCCAGAAGTCATGGGGTGAACAGTAGTCAGTACGGCAACCGATAAACTTTTCGTGTGTCGCTTCGTGAGCTGTGTCCCCGTCTCGACGGATCGGTGCTGCGCAAAAGCCGACACACCGTCCGATACGTCGTCGACGGCTCGTGGGTTTGCCGATGAGCGGGCCGGTCACGCCCGATCACGGCGTTCCTTCCAGTGGCGAGATTCCGGGCAACCGCGCGTCCGGCACAGGAGATTCTGCGCGCACGTCGGGGCTGCCCCACAGCAACGCTGTCACCGGCGGACCGGAGACAGTGCCGTTGCTCAATATCGCGAACGTTCTCACGGTGCTCCGGATCGCGCTGGTTCCGGTCTTTCTTGCAGCGCTGTTCGTCGGCGACGGCCAGGACACGTCCTGGCGGCTGGCAGCAACCGCGATCTTCGCAGCTGCTGCCATCACCGACCGGATCGACGGCCAGTTGGCCCGCAAGTACGGTCTCGTCACCGATTTCGGGAAGATGGCCGACCCCATCGCGGACAAGGCGCTGATCGGTGCCGCGCTCGTCGGACTGTCCATGTTGGGCGACCTGTCCTGGTGGGTGACGGTGATCATCGGGGTGCGGGAAATCGGCATCACCGCCGTGCGGTTCGCCGTCATCCGCCACGGCGTCATCCCCGCAGGCCGCGGCGGCAAGGTGAAGACTCTGGTGCAGACGTTCGCAATAGGGGTGTACCTGTGCCCGCTGCCCAGCGTTGTCGACCCGTTCGCGGTTGCTCTGATGGCGCTGGCGGTACTACTCACCGTGTACACGGGCCTGGACTACGTGGTGCAGGCCGTTCGCCTGCGCCGAGGCGTGTCCTCGACGTGAATGGATCCGAGGTGACCTCGGTAGCGGCGATGTCGTGCGCGGCCGAGCAGGTGAACCATTCGGCGAGATACAGTCTTGGCAGCCGTGTCGGAGCAACTTCGGCGCGTGTCTGAGTGAACGGGCATATAGGGTCGGGAACCAATCGGACCGGCTGGGACGTTGAACATCGTGACGGCTCCGGACGAACGAGATATGAACGTTGTCGTCTCGACGGTACAGACGTCGGCACGAACACCAACGAGGAGGAGCGAGATGGCGCTGCTATTGCGTGAAGCACTCGGCGACAGTCTGCGGCGTACTCGCGTCGCACAGAGCCGAACCCTGCGTGAAGTCTCGAACACCGCACGCGTGAGCCTCGGATACCTTTCCGAAGTGGAACGCGGTCGCAAAGAGGCGTCGAGCGAACTCCTCGCGGCAATCTGCGACGCCCTCGCCGTCCCGCTCTCGGACGTGATGAGCGATGTCAGTGTGACACTGTCCGACGCCTCCACTGCCGCTGCGCGGCTCGACGAGGCAGCGGTTGCCACCCGCATCGACGGTGATACTCGCGTCGTGATTCCGGCACCTGCTGCCAGAGCACTCGCCGCCGCCTAAGATCGGAAAAGTACCCAGTTTCCACTCCTGACCCAGACCACGCACCCGACTTTCACAGCACGGACAGGTTCATTTCGGTCACTGCGAGAGCAGCCGACCCGTACGCGGCCACCGCGGCGCAACAGATGGAGGCAGGACCACCCCATGGCTAATCCTTTCGTCAAAGCCTGGAAGTACATGATGGCGCTCTTCAATTCCAAGATCGACGAGAAGGCCGACCCCAAAGTTCAGATTCAGCAGGCGATCGAAGACGCACAGCGGCAGCACCAGGCTCTGTCCCAGCAGGCCGCGTCCGTCATCGGCAATCAGCGCCAGCTCGAGATGAAGCTCAGCCGACAGCTGGACGAGGTCGAGAAGCTCAACGCGAACGCTCGGCAAGCGGTGACGCTGGCCGATCAGGCCGCGACCGCGGGCGACATCGAGAAGGCCACGCAGTACACCAATGCAGCCGAAGCATTCGCCGCGCAGCTGGTGACCGCCGAGCAGAGCGTCGAGGACCTCAAGGTCCTGCACGACCAGTCCCTGCAGGCGGCCACCCAGGCCAAGAAGGCCGTCGAGCAGAACGCCATGGCTCTGCAGTCGAAGGTCGCAGAACGCACCAAGCTGCTCAGCCAGCTCGAGCAGGCGAAGATGCAGGAGAAGGTCAGCGAATCCCTTCGGTCGATGGACAGCACCCTGTCCGCGCCCGGCAACACCCCGAGCCTCGACGCTGTGCGCGACAAGATCGAACGCCGCTACGCCGATGCCCTGGGATCGGCGGAGCTGGCGCAGAACACGGTCTCCGGTCGCATGATGGAAGTCCAGCAGGCATCCGTGCAGATGGCGGGCCACAGTCGCTTGGAGCAAATCCGGGCATCGATGGCAGGCGACTCGCTGCCGTCCGGCAATGCCGCGGCGAAGCCCTCGATCGCCAAGTCCCCGGACGCGACGCCCGAGCCCCCGGCTCAGGCGTAGATCGACCTGACGAACACCTCGTCGTCCGACAGCAGCGTCGACATGGGTAGAAGAGATCACGAATCCGGCCGGTCGCGTAAGCGGCCGGCCGTTTCGCTCGATCGAGAGTCCGTGACCGCGGCCGTCTCCGAGTCCGGTGCGGTGGTCAGGTCTCTGGCGGAGTCCGCTCGGGGTGTCGGTAGCTCGATTCTCGACGCCGCCGGACGTCGCAGAGACCCCCGCGTCAAGCATCTGAAGAAGATTCGCCGCGCCAGACGACGCGGAATCAGGTTCGGTGCCGCGTCCACGACGACAGCGGTGGGAACTGCGGGGATGGCTGTGCTGTCGGCACCGGAGTGGACTCTGTTCGTGGGCGGCGGTGGTGCTGCCCTCATGGCCGTCCCGGCGGCATTCGCGGTGACGCGGTTGCGGCGTCTTCGGGCTCAACCGGTCCCCGTGGGCCTACCGACCAAGCGTGTGTCGCCGCAACGCGGATCTGCCGCATACGAGTCGATGACCCGACTGGCCGGTGCCGAGCAGAGTCTGTTCGAGCTGCTGGGGATCCTGGCGAGGTCCGAGACGATCGGTGCCGACGACGTCGAGGAGATGATCGCGGTGACCTCCGATGCAGCCCGCGGTCTCGAAGGAGTCGCCGTCGACATCGCCGCTCTGGAACGTGCGGGGGCGGCGAGCGCTGTGACCCGCGAACACTTGCGCAACGGAATAGCTTCGGCTGCAGCCGAACTCGCTACCGGGGTCGATCAGTACGAGCAGCTCGTCGCTGCGGCCGCGCGGATGACCGGACCGGCCGGGTCGGCGTCGACGGCGGTCGTGGAATCGCACCGACGCGAGCTGTTGTCGGCGACGGATCGACTGCAGGGGTGGGCCGAGGCGCTCACCGAAATCGACCAGATCCGGTCGCGGCACCGCTGAGACAATTCAGGGTTCACCCCGATGTGTTCGTCGCGCTCCGGTGCCAGTATCGAAGTACGCGATACGACACGGTGCGCGGCGACACGGTAGGAGCACTCATGTTCTGGAAAGTACTGGGATTCATCGTTCTGATCTGGATTGCGCTCGCGCTTCTGGGCAGCATCATCAAGGGTCTGTTCTGGCTGGTGGTGGCCGGCGCGATCGTATTGGGACTGGTGTGGCTGTACAAAGCGATCTCCTCGAACGACGATCGCTCGTCGCTGAAGTTCTGACGCGGCGGTCCGGTCACCCACGAGATGCAGCACCCTGATCGACGAACACCCGAAGCGCCCGCGGTACGCAGCGTGCGGTGACAGGTAGTTCCGCGATCCGTTCACCGTCCGCATAGGCGACGATTCCGTCGCACCGAAGTGTGACCTGCGTCGAGCTGTAGGTGTCGACCTCCGGCAGGTCGATGTGTGTTCCCCGATAGAGAGTCGGCGACATTCCGAGCAGTCGAGTCCGACTCACCCCGCGAACGACGGTGACTTCGAGCAGGCCGTCGTCCACCCGCGCGGCAGGGCACACGATCATGCCGCCTCCGTAACTCCTGCCGTTTCCGACCGCGACCAAGGTGGCGTCGAGGCGAAGTTCGGCATCGTCCAGTTCGATGACGTACGGAAGCTTTCGAAGTGATGCCAGCTGCAGCATCATGGCCGCGTTGTACCGGAGAGGTCCGCGCGGCCAACGCAGTCGCTTGGCCCTCTCGGTGACCAGCGAGTCGAAACCACTGGACAGGACGGTCGCGAACCAGCGCTCGCCGATTCGTCCGAGATCGATTGCGCGCGTGACGTTGTCGGCGACGACGTCGGCTGCACGGGCAGCATCGCCACGAGGCAGGCCCAGGGTCCGGGCCAGATCGTTGCCGGTGCCGGCCGGGATCAGGCCCATCGGAACGTCGGTGCCGGCGAGCACTTGAACGACGAGATTGACGAGCCCGTCGCCGCCGACGGCGACCACGGCGTCGGTACCGCTGCTGACGGCCTTCTCGAGCAGGGTCAACGCGTCCCCGGGTGTGCGGCCTTCGATGGCCGTGACGTGAAGTTCGCGCTCCCTCAGGCGCGCGACGGCGCTGCGTCCGGCGTGCCCTGCGCGCCCACCGCCGGCCATCGGATTGGTCAACACCGTCACCGATCGGGTCATGGCCGCAACGATTCGTCGATCACATCGATCAGCTTGCCAGGGTTGGCGATTGCCGTGGTGGTGACCGAGACGATTCATGGCCGGATGCGTCCGGCGTACATTGTGCATGCGTGTTACCGGTGGTTATCGAGCCCAATGTGCGTGTAACCGTGAGGTACTGTAACGAAATCGACTGTTATCGCTGTGAATACAGTCAATTTGTCCGAATTGCGAAGGGTGACACGTGATCGAGCAGCCGGTGTCGAGTCCTGTCTCCTCCGAGCCCCTATCGTCGCCCTCCCGAACCGATGCCGCCGAGAAGTCGGTCGAAGACATCGTTCTCGATGCGGCTCGGTCCTGCATCCTCGAATACGGAGTCAAGCGCACGACCTTGGCCGAGATCGCGCGTCGCGCCAAGGTCAGCAGGCCCACCGTGTACCGGCGATGGGCCGATACCCGAGCAGTGGTGTCGAGCCTGCTCACTCGTGAGATCGGCGCCCTGATTCCGAGTTTCGACGCCACCGCGTCGGCTCGCGATCAGATCGTGACTGCCGTGGGCGACGTGGCCGACCGCATTCGACTCCATCCGCTGTTCGTGAAGATTCTGCGTTCGGATTCCGACGTGCTCGCCACCTACATCCTGCACCGACTCGGAACCAGTCAGTCGTTGATCATCGACGCTTTGTCCGCTCTGGTCGTTGCCGGACAACGTGATTCCTCGATCCGTGCGGGGGATCCCACCACTCTCGCCACGCTGGTGCTTCTGATGGTGCAGTCCGCGGTGCAGTCCGCGGAGATGGTCTCCGAGCGCATCTCCGGCACCGAGGTGACGCGCCAGATGGCGTACGCAGTGGACAGTTACCTGCGACCCGAGAGTGCGTGAACGAGGCTGCGTCGATCGTGATCCGGACCCATTGCCTGATCTCGGCACACGTCGAGCGCTACGGCTCGAGTGTGGCACGCTGGGTTCGTGCGAGTAGCAGTGGTGGCCGGGCCCGATCCGGGACATGCCTTTCCGGCAATCGCGCTGTCTCTGCTCTTCCGCGCGGCCGGCGACGAACCGATCCTCTTCACCGGTAGCCGGTGGGTGCCCGACGCGCACGCTGCGGGGCTGCGGGCGCTTCCGTTGGGTGGTCTTGCACCGCGGCCGGAGGACGACGATCTCGATGCCGGACAACGTATTCACTCACGGGCTGCGTTCGTCTCGACCGAATTGCTGCCCGACCTCGAACGGGAGAACGTCGATCTCGTCGTGTCCGACATTCTGACCGCAGGGGGCGGCATGGCCGCCGAGCGGCTCGGTATCACCTGGGTCGAGCTCTCGCCCCATCCACTGTATTCGCCCTCGAAAGGGTTGCCTCCCATCGGAAGTGGCTTGGCTCCGGGTGCCGGGGTTCGCGGCAGGCTGCGCGATACCGTGATGCGCGCGTTGACGGCACGCTCGATCGCTCAGGGGCGCGCTCAGCGGTCCAGGGCACGGACGACCATCGGGCTGCCTGCCGAGGATCCGGGCCCGGCGGCTCGGCTCGTCGCCACCATCCCCGCGCTCGAGGTGCAGCGCCCCGACTGGCCGGAGGACGCACACGTGGTCGGCCCGCTCCTGTGGGAACCGACGGACGACCTGCTCGATATTCCCGACGGCTCCTCACCGCTGGTGATGGTCGCGCCGTCGACAGCGTTCACCGGGGCGGAGGGAATGCTCGAGATGGCGCTGAAAGGGTTGGACGACAAGGGAGTTCGGGTCGTGGCGTCCGTACTCGACGGAGGCCCCGACGTACTCCCGAACTGGGCGAACGCCGGCCTTGGCCGCCAGGACGAACTGCTGCGACATGCCGATGTGGTGGTGTGCGGCGGTGGCCACGGCATGCTGGCCAAGGCACTCATTCACGGCGTTCCGGTGGTGACCGTCCCGGGCGGCGGCGATCAGTGGGAGCTGGCGAATCGCGCCGCACGGCAGGGGAGTGCCGTCATCGTACGACCCCCGACGCCGACTTCGATCGCCGACGCGGTGGCCACCGTATTGTCCGATCCGGGCTTCGCCCGGGCAGCGGAGACGGCGGCGGACGGGGCGCAGTCCGTCGAGGATCCCGTGTCGGTGTGTCACCGGGTGCTCGCGCGCAGTACTCCACGGCGCGGGCGTTAGGGTTGTCGTTGTGCGTCTGACCGAATTCCGTGAACTGCTCACCGAGGAGTTCGGCTCCGTTCGTGGCGATTCTCTGCTGTCCGATCATGTGCTGTCCGGTATCGGCCGAACCGGAGCGCAGGCCATCGAGGACGGCGTGGATCCGCGGGAAGTGTGGCGATCGATCTGTTACGAGTTCGATGTGCCGAGAGAGCGCTGGTAGATCCGCTGGGCCTTTCGATCCTCTCGGCGTGTCGACTGCTGCGGTAGTTGACTCGAACACGTGTTCCCCTATGCTTGGGTCAACGGTTGCCGGGCGGTTTCGAGAAACTTCTTGTCGGTACCCCGATCTAGCGTTACCGACGACAAAGCTGATCGACACGACACAGCTGAACGACACGACACAGGGAGCTCACGATGGCTGCATACGATCGCGACAAAGCACTCGATCTCGCACTCGCGCAGATCGACAAGAACTTCGGCAAGGGCTCGGTGATGCGCCTCGGTGACGAGGTCCGCCAGCCCATCGCCGTCATCCCCACGGGATCGATCGCGCTCGATGTGGCACTCGGCATCGGAGGGTTGCCGCGTGGACGTGTCATCGAGGTCTACGGTCCGGAATCCTCGGGTAAGACCACCGTCGCCCTTCACGCGGTGGCCAGTGCTCAACGCGCCGGCGGCATCGCTGCCTTCATCGACGCCGAGCACGCTCTGGATCCGGACTACGCGAAGAAGCTCGGTGTCGACACCGATGCACTGCTGGTGTCGCAGCCCGATACCGGTGAGCAGGCTCTCGAGATCGCCGACATGCTGATCCGTTCGGGTGCTCTCGACATCCTCGTGATCGACTCGGTGGCGGCACTGGTACCGCGCGCCGAGATCGAGGGCGAGATGGGCGACAGTCACGTCGGTCTGCAGGCCCGCCTGATGAGCCAGGCGCTGCGCAAGATCACCGGTGCCATGAGCAACTCCGGTACCACCGTCATCTTCATCAACCAGCTGCGCGAGAAGATCGGCGTCATGTTCGGCTCTCCCGAAACCACCACCGGTGGTAAGGCATTGAAGTTCTACGCCTCGGTCCGCCTCGACATCCGCCGCATCGAGACCCTGAAGGACGGAACCGACGCCATCGGTAACCGCACCCGGGTCAAGGTGGTCAAGAACAAGGTTGCGCCGCCGTTCAAGCAGGCCGAGTTCGACATCATCTACGGCAAGGGCATCAGCCGCGAAGGCTCGTTGATCGACATGGGCGTCGAGCACGGCTTCATCCGTAAGTCGGGTTCGTGGTTCACCTACGAAGGGGACCAGCTCGGCCAGGGCAAGGAGAACGCCCGCAAGTTCATGCTCGAGAATCCGGACGTGCGGGACGAGATCGAGAAGAAGATCATGGAGAAGCTGCAGATCGGCGCGGACGTCACCGCCGAAGAGCCCGCAGCTGCTCCGGTCGACTTCTAACCTGTCGTCGCTGTGCAGCAGCGAGACGAAGGCGGCGGCACCGAGGCGCAGGCGAAAGATGTCTGCCTTCGGCTGCTGACCGACCGAGCGCGCAGCAGGCACGAACTCGAAGCCAGCCTGGCCAAGAAGGGTTTCACTACCGAGATCGCGAACGCTGTTCTCGACCGGCTCGAGAAGGCCAAACTGGTCGACGACGAATCGTTCGCGCAGCAGTGGGTGCAATCGCGGCACAAATACTCCGGCAAGGGCAAACGTGCGCTGAGCATGGAGCTCCGCAACAAGGGAGTCAGCAACGAACTCGCTGTGCACGCGCTGGATACAATCGATGCCGACGACGAGCGTCAGCGCGCAGCCGAGTTGGTACGCAAGCGGTTTCGCACACTGCAGTTGCCCGATCCGAGTGGACCCGACGCTCGCGCTGATCGAGACAAGGTAGTGCGCAAACTGGTCGGCATGCTCGCACGCCGTGGCTACTCCCAATCGATGGCTTTTGCGGTGGTCAAAGAGCAACTCGACCGCGCAGGAGCCGACACCGAAGACTTCGACGGCCCCGACTCGATGTGATCGTCCACCTCGAGCCGGTGCCGTCGAGAAATAGTAAGGCCCGCAACACCATCGGTGTTGCGGGCCTTACTTGTCGGGGGCTATCTCAGTTGCGGCCGACGCGAGGTCAGGCTGCCTGACCGCCGTCGAGAGCCGGCACTGGACCGGTTGCACCCGCTTTGCGCTTACGAGATCGCAGACGTCGCTCGACCACGGTGGCCAGCTTGGTCAACGCAGAGTTGATGATGATCATGATGACGGCAACGATGATCAGCGAAGGCAGGTAGTTGCTGTAGAACGCGCCCACCTGCTGACCGGAACGGACGACCTCGACGTACCCGATGACGTAGCCCAGCGCCGAGTCCTTCAACGCCACCACCATCTGCGAGATGATCGCGGGCAACATCGCGGTGACGGCCTGGGGGAGCAGGACCAGGAGCATGACCTGGCTCTTGCGCATTCCGAGAGCCGACGCTGCTTCCCGCTGGCCCTTGGGCAACGAATTGACGCCGGCACGCACGATTTCCGCGATGACCGAACCGTTGTACAGCGTCAAACCGGTGACCACCGCAGCCAGGGCCAGATACTTGACCTTGAAGACCTCGTAGTCGGCGTAGACGGCGTACAGGAAGATCATCAGGATCAGCACCGGAACGGCGCGGAACACCTCGACGAATGCGCCGCTGATCCCGCGAACCACTCGGTGATCGGACAACCGTCCGATACCGAGGGCGGCACCGAGAACCAGGGCGAACACGATCGACAGCGCGGCTGCGACCAATGTTCCCTGAATGCCGGGCAACAGATAGGTAGTCCACGTGGTCGATTCGAGGAACGGATCCCACTTCTCTGCGGTCAACTGCCCCTTGGAGTCGAGTGCCCGGTAGATCAGAAACGCGATTCCGAGAGAGATGACGGCAACTACGCCGGACAGAATTCGGTATCGCAGAACCGCTTTCGGGCCCGGAACGTCGTAGAGAACTGCTACTGCATCACTCATCATGACACCGCCAATCGCTTGCTGATGTAGCCGAACAGCAACCCGGTCGGGAGCGTCAGGATCATGAAGCCGAGCGCGAAGATTCCGCCGACCAGGAAGATCGCGGCCTCGTTCTCGATCATCTCCTTCATCAGGAACGAGGCCTCGACGACGCCGATGACCGATGCGATGGTCGTGTTCTTCGTCAGCGCAATCAGAACGCTGCCCAGCGGTCCGATCACGGCCCGGAACGCCTGCGGCAGAACGACAATGCTCACATTCTGCGTGAACGTCATGCCGAGTGAGCGGCCCGCTTCGGCCTGACCGACCGGTACCGTATTGATGCCCGATCGCAGTGACTCGGCGACGAACGACGCCGTGTACACGCTCAAGCCCAGAACAGCGAGCCGGAAGTTGTTGTCCACCAGCCCAGTCGGCGACGACTGCGAGGCCAACGAGACACCCAGGGTTTGAAACAGGCCGAACGATGTGAACAGGATGATCAACGTCAGGGGCGTGTTTCGGAAGATTGTGACGTACACGGTAGCGATCGCGCGCGCGATCGGTATCGGAGAGACGCGCATGGCGGCTACAACCGTGCCGATGATCAGCGCACCGATCGCCGATAGCACCGTCAGCTGAATCGTCGTGATGAACACGTCGATGAGCTGACTGCCGTACTTGCTCAGAAGGTTCAAGGTGCCTCAGGTCCTTACGGCTCAGAGAAAATTCGGGTCGCTGAGCTCCGCTGTCTCGAAGCAGCAGAACTCAGCGACCTCCTGGGAATCAGTAGCGATCGACGGTGGGTGCCTCGGGCAGGGGGTAGCCCGATGCGCCGACGGTGTCGTTGAAGGCCTGTTCCCAGGCACCGCTGGAAATCATCTCTTCGATGGCGTCGTTGATCTGGTTGCGTCCCTCGGTGTCGTCCTTGCTCAGGCCGATGCCGTAGTTTTCCGTGGTGAACGGTTCGCCAACGACCTTGAGCTGGCCTGGGAACTGGGCGGCGTAGCCGGCGAGGATGATGTCATCGGTGGTGACCGCATCGATCGAACCGTTGTTGAGGGCCTCGACACATGCCGAATACGTGTCGTAGTTCTGAAGCTGCACTCCGGGGTATTCATCGGCGATGTTCTGTGCCGGGGTGGATCCGGAGACCGAGCACAGACGCTTGCCCTCGAGGGAAGCAGGTCCGGTGATGTCGGTGTTGTCCTGGCTCACCAGCAGCGACTGGCCCGCCACGAAGTACGGTCCGGCGAAGCCGACCTTTTCCTTGCGCGTATCGGTGATCGAGTAGGTGGCGACGATGTAGTCGACCTCACCGTTTTCGATCAGGGTCTCGCGCTGGGCCGAGGGGGACTCCTTGAACTCGATGTTGGCCTCGTCGACTCCGAGCTGGCCGGCGACGTACTTGGCCACCTCGACGTCGAATCCGCTGAACGTTCCGTCGGGATTGCGTAGCCCCAGGCCGGGCTGATCGAACTTGATGCCGACGATGAGGTTGCCGGATTCGGCACTGGTCGAGATGGAGCGTGCCTCCTCGCCGCCGCCGCAGGCGGTCGCAACGATGGACAGGGCGGCAAGTGCAACTCCGAGGCGGATCGGGCGGGTGATTCTCACTATGAATGTCCTTAGGGATCGGTGGGGCGAACGGAATGAACGGTGAAGCGGGTCAGTGGCCGAGGATCTTGCCGAGGAAGTCCTTGGCTCGTTCGGACTTGGGAGATTTGAAGAAGGTCTCCGGATCGGTGTCCTCGACGACGGCACCGTCGGCCATGAAGATGACGCGGTCGCCGGCCTTGCGGGCGAAGCCCATCTCGTGGGTGACGACGAGCATCGTCATGCCCTCTTTCGCGAGCGAGGTCATGACGTCGAGTACCTCGTTGACCATCTCGGGGTCGAGGGCCGAGGTGGGCTCGTCGAACAGCATCACCTTGGGGTTCATGGCGAGAGATCGCGCGATGGCGACGCGTTGCTGCTGACCACCGGAGAGCTGAGCGGGGTACTTGTCTGCCTGGTTGGCGATGCCCACGCGCTCGAGGAGGGCCAGGGCGCTCTTCTCTGCCTCGTCCTTCTTCTGCTTGCGTACCTTCATCGGCGCGAGCATGACGTTCTGCAGAATCGTCTTGTGCGCGAACAGGTTGAACGACTGGAAGACCATGCCCACGTCGGCACGCAGTGCGGCCAGGGCCTTGCCCTCGGCGGGGAGCAGGTCTCCGTCGACTTCGATGGCACCGGAGTCGATCGGCTCCAACCGATTGATCGTGCGGCACAGGGTCGACTTGCCCGATCCGGAAGGACCCACGACGATGACGACCTGTCCGGCCGGCACTTCCAGGTTGATGTCCTTGAGGACGTGCAGATCACCGAAATGTTTGTCGACGGATTTGAGCGAGATCATCGAAGGTGCGCCCGGCGGGGGAGTCGATGCCGGCGCGTCGGTGGCGTGCGTCATAGATCGAAACCCTATGCGTAGTTTCCTCGCCGACCGGTGTTTTCGCCCGTCATCTTCGATTATGTAATGGAAACTTTACTGACGGTCCGCATCGGCCCTGGACAGTCCCCGGTGGGGCCCTCGACCCCGGCGTGCCGGTCGGTGCGATGGACGTACCCTGGAGGGGTGCAAACGAGTGTTTTTCCGACCGTGGACGTGACCGAACACGGGGTTTCCGAGCCCGTGCCGTTCACCGACGGGTCGGCGACGAGTCCCCGCAGCTACGAAGTGCGTACGCACGGTTGTCAGATGAACGTCCACGATTCGGAGCGGTTGTCCGGGTTGCTCGAGGAAGCGGGCTACGTTCCTGCCGACGCAGGCACCGACGCAGATCTGGTCGTGTTCAACACGTGCGCGGTGCGCGAGAACGCCGACAACAAGCTGTACGGCAACCTGGGTATGTTGCGGCCCGCGAAGACGCGGAACCCCAACATGCAGATCGCCGTGGGCGGTTGCCTGGCGCAGAAGGATCGCAACACCGTCGTAGAGAAGGCGCCGTGGGTCGACGTCGTCTTCGGAACCCACAACATCGGGTCGTTGCCGGTACTGCTCGAGCGCGCCCGGCACAACGAACAGGCACAGGTCGAGATCCTGGAGTCCCTCGAGGCGTTCCCGTCGACCCTGCCTGCGAAGCGCGAATCGGCATACGCGGGCTGGGTGTCGATCTCGGTGGGCTGCAACAACACCTGCACGTTCTGCATCGTCCCGGCCCTGCGCGGCAAGGAAATCGACCGCAGGCCGGGCGACATCCTCGCCGAGGTACAGGCTTTGGTGGATCAGGGCGTACTCGAGGTGACGTTGCTCGGCCAGAACGTCAATGCATACGGTGCCTCGTTCGCCGATCCGGACATGCCCCGTGATCGCGGCGCATTCGCGTCGCTGCTGACCGCATGTGGCTCGATCGAGGGCCTCGAGCGAGTGCGGTTCACGTCCCCGCACCCGGCCGAGTTCACCGACGACGTCATCGAGGCGATGGCGTCCACCCCGAACATCTGTCCCACCTTGCACATGCCGCTGCAGTCCGGATCGGATCGAATCCTCAAGGCGATGCGCAGGTCCTACCGGCAGAGCAAGTTCATGGGCATCATCGACAAGGTCCGCGAGGCCATGCCGCACGCTGCCGTCACCACCGACATCATCGTCGGCTTCCCGGGCGAGACCGAAGAGGACTTCGAGCAGACGCTCGACGTGGTGCGGCGAGCGAAGTTCGCCAACGCCTACACGTTCCAGTACTCCAAGCGGCCGGGAACGCCCGCCGCCGACATGGCCGATCAGGTGCCCAAAGAAGTTGTGCAGGAACGGTACCTGCGATTGATCGCCCTGCAGGAGGAGATCGTTCTCGCGGCCAACCAGGCTCTGATCGGTACCGAGGTCGAGCTGCTCGTCGCCACCGGTGAAGGCCGGAAGAACGCGGCAACCCACCGTATGAGCGGGCGGGCCAGGGACGGCCGACTCGTGCACTTCGCCGTCGACGCCGATCGCGTGAGCGAGATCCGCCCTGGCGACGTCGTGACGACCACACTCACTGCGGCCGCCCCGTACCACCTCATCGCCGATGCCGGCGTGCTCACCCACCGCCGTACGGCCGCAGGAGACGCCCACGAACGTGGAGTGATGCCGAAGACGGCACCGATCGGCGTCGGCCTCGGACTTCCCTCGATCGGCGCACCGGCGCCGCTACCGGTAGAGACAGGATGCACCGCATGACAGACACAGACGGACCCGATCGCGTCGTACCCTCTCGATCCGCAGAGGAGCTGGGTCGAACGGAGAGGGCGGTGATGACCGAGCTGGACCCGGGCGCGCGGGCCATGGTCGTGGCCGGACTGGTGCTGGTGCTGTTGGTCACGTTCGCGTTGCCGCACACCGGAGCGGCCAGCGGGTTCGACGTGCTCACGGGCAGCGATGCCGCAGTTGCCGAATCGATCGCCCTGCCGTCGCGCGTGTTCGTCGTGCTGGTGCTGACATTCGGCGTGGTGATGTCGGTGCTCGCGCTCGTCACCCGGATATGGGCGTTGGCCTGGGCAGCCCTCGCAGGGTGTGCGGTGTCTTCGGTGTACGGAATGCTCTCGATCTGGACACGGCAGACCGTGCCGGACAACCTGCAGGGTGCCGGACCGGGAATCGGCCTGATCATCGCCTGGATCGCCGTCATCGCATTGACGTTCCACTGGCTCAAGGCCGTGTGGAACAAGACGAATGCCCAGCTCGCAGCTCAGGAGCAGCGACGCATCGCCGCAGCGTCGGGAGAACAGAAGCTGCGACTGTGGGACGGCCACTCGGCCCCGTAGGTCCGATCGGCCGCCCCGGGTCAGGAGTGGAGCCGGCGAATCACAACTCGTCGACGGCGCTCTCTGCTGCGTCGGCCCACTCGCGCCACTGCTGAGCCTGTGCGAGGGCACGCTCGGCGTCCTTGGTCTTGCCTGCAGCGGTCGCCTTCGCGGCCTGATCCTCGAACTGAGCCACCCGCTCGCGGAACTGGGCGGCGCGGGCGACGGCCTCGGGGTCGGAACGACGCCACTGCGACTCCACCGCGTCGTGGACGGACTTCTCGATCGCCCTCAGTTTGCCCTCGAGTTCCCCCATTTTCTCGCGCGGAACCTTGCCGATGGCATCCCACTTGTCCTGTAGGTCGCGCAGTGCCGAACGGGCAGCATCGAGGTCCTTGCTCGGATCGATGTGAGTCTTGGCCAGCAGGGCTTCCTTGGCCTCGGCGTTGGACTCGAACTCCGCATCCCGCTCGGAAGCCGCGGCGTTGCGGGCGGCGAAGAACACGTCCTGTGCGGCCTTGAAGTTCTTCCACAGGGCGTCGTCGGCATCGCGTGGGGCACGGCCGGATGCTTTCCACTCCACCAGCAGATCGCGGAACGCGGCTGCGGTTGGACCCCAATCGGTGGACGACGACAAGGCTTTGGCCCGCTCGACGAGTTCTTCCTTGCGAGTCTTGGCCGCACCGCGCTCACGATCGAGATCGGCGAAGTGTGCGCCGCGGCGACGGTTGAAGTTCTCCCGTGCCTTGGAGTACCGCTTCCACAAGGCATCGTCGATCTTGCGGTCGACCCCGCGAATCGTCTTCCACTCGTCGAGGATCTCTCGCAGCCGATCTCCCGCGTGCTTCCACTGGGTCGATTCGCTACCGATCTGCTCGGCTTCGACGGCGAGCGCTTCCTTACGTGCGGTGTGTTCGGCGCGTTCGAGTTCCTTCTCGTGCTTGGCCACCGCTGCGGCAGCGTCCGAATGCTCGACGACCGCGTCGAGTCGCCTGGCGAGCAGATCGAGGTCGCCGATCACTGCCGCAGTCGGCAGGCTCTCCAGGAGTGCGGACGCTGCGGCCTTGGTCTTCTTGGCATCGCCTGTACCGGATGCCAATCGAGCTTCGAGCAGACCGACCTCGGTGGCCAGATCGTCGTAGCGCCGACCGAAATGAGCGAGTCCTTCCGCTGCGTCTCCGGCCTGCCAGGACCCGATCTGCCGCTCGCCGTCGGAGGTGGTCACCCACGCGGTGCCGTCGTCGTCGACTCTGCCGAACTTGCTGGGATCGCTCGCCGGCGCGACCGTCGGGATCGCGGTGGGGACGTGGGAGAGGGCCGGGTGAGGCTTGGCACCGGTCGAGCCACCGGGACGAGGAGAACCGGAACCCGGGCCGCCGGGCCTGGGTCCGCCACCGGGCTTCGGTCCACCGCCCGGCTTGGGTCCACCTCCGGGCTTGGGTCCGCCGTGGTTCGCCGCACCGGGGGCGGTGGCACCGGGGGTCTGGGCGGGTTCATCCGAGGACGCAGCCTCGGGGGTGGTGGGGGTGCCGGCGTTCGGGTCGGTCATTGTTCCTCATCTCTGCCGCGCGTCACGGCTGCCTCAATCGCGATCTGGACACCATTGAACTAGGTGACGACCGATCGGACCATTGAAACAGCTCAGACGACTCGAGGTGGACTCGTCCGGCCAAGTCGCACCAGCGACTAGCGTGGTGCTCGTGTTTCGTGCTGCGGCCCTGGTGCCCTCTCCACCGTTGCTGGTCCCCGAGCTGATGGGTGCGGGGGCGGCCGAGACAGCCGATCTTCGGACCGCCGCCGTCAGCGCGACGACGCACCTGGCGTCGATGGTCGACCGCTGGATCGTCGTCGGCGTCGATCGCACGTCATCCACGTACGGCGAGGCCACGGTCGGCACGTTGCGGGGCTTCGGAGTCGATGTGGTGGTGAGTCTGTCCGGCGGCACGGCGCAGATTGCGGCAGACCCGGACCTGCCACTGGCCGTTCTGATCGCGGGGTGGCTGCGAGGAACGGCTGCGCCCGACGATGCGGTCGAGGTCCGCACGATCGCGGCCGATGCGAGCTCCGGCCGGTGCGCCGAGTTCGGCGAGGAGCTGCGCCGAGAACTCGACGCGTCGGCGGCAAGCTGGGGCGTTCTGGTGCTGGCAGACGGGGCCAACACGTTGACTCCGAAGGCCCCTGGATCGTTCGACGAGCGCGCCGAGGAGGTGCAACGCCGAATCGACGATGCGCTCGCGAGCGCCGACGTCGATGCACTGGCGGGTCTGCATCCGGACCTGTGCGCATCGCTCGGTGTCGGCGGCAGAGCGGCGTGGCAGGTGCTGGCAGCACTCGCCGGACCCGATGCGAACACGACGAGAGAGCTCTACCGAGGCGCGCCCTTCGGGGTCGGGTACTTCGTGGGGAACTGGGCTCGTGACTGACGGGTCGAGCGATTCGGCCACGACTCCGGTTGCGGTCATCGGGCCGACGGCCGCAGGAAAGTCCGATCTGGCACTCGATCTGGCCGAGGAACTCGGCGGCGAAATCGTCAATATCGACGCGATGCAGCAGTACCGGGGGATGGACATCGGGACCGCGAAACTGCCCGTCGCGGAGCGCCGCGGGATTGCGCACCATCAACTCGATGTGCTCGAGGTCACCGACATCGCTACCGTCGCGCGGTATCAAACGGCTGCGGTGGCCGACGTCGAGGACATTCGATCGCGCGGTTTGCGACCGATCATCGTCGGCGGATCGATGATGTACGTGCAGTCGTTGCTCGACGAGTGGGCCTTTCCGGCCACCGACCCCGTCGTCCGAGCGAAATGGGAAGCAGTCCTCGAACGCGACGGTGTCGAGGAGATCCATCGCGCGTTGACGGCCGCCGATCCCAAGGCTGCCGCGTCGATCCTGCCCACCGACGGCAGGCGCATGGTCCGGGCGCTCGAGGTGGTGGAGCTGACCGGGCAGCCGTTCGCGGCATCGGCTCCGAAGATCGGTGCACCTCGCTGGGGCACGGTGGTCGTGGGAGTCGACCGCGACACGGCCGAACTGGACGAGCGGATCGCCGAGCGCACTCGGCTGATGTTCGAAACCGGATTGCTCGACGAGGTGGAAAGGCTGCTCGCCTCGGGACTGCGGGAGGGCGTCACCGCGTCGCGGGCGATCGGGTACGCGCAGGCTCTCGACGTGTTGGCGGGGGAGTACGGCGTCGAGTTCGCACGCGAACGGACGTTCATCGGAACCAGACGCTACGTGCGACGGCAGCGATCCTGGTTCCGCCGCGACGAACGCGTTCGTTGGCTCGACGGTGCCTCGCCCACACTGACGTCGGACGCCCTGTCCGCGATCGACCCCTAGCCGAGCCCCCGTAGACTCGCGGCCATGGAATTCGCCAAAGGCCACGGAACTCAGAACGACTTCGTCGTACTGCCGGATCCGGCAGCCGAGCTCGAACTCACCAGGTCGGCGGTCTCGGTGTTGTGCGACCGACGCCAGGGCCTCGGTGCCGACGGCATACTGCGCGTCGCCCGGGCCGGTGTGCTCCGAGATGCAGGCGTACTCGACCGAATTCCTTCGGGTGTCGAGCCCGAGGACTGGTTCATGGACTACCGCAACGGCGACGGCACCATTGCCGAGATGTGCGGCAACGGTGTCCGCGTGTTCGCGCACTACTTGCGGGTGCACGATCTCGAACAGCGCGACCAGTTCGTGGTGGGTTCGCGGGCCGGCGCGCGCGCTGTGACCGTCCACTCGTTCGACGACACCGACGCCGATGTCACCGTGGCGATGGGTGACGTCACGCTGATGGGCTCGAGCTCGGCGACCCTCGCAGGCGGAACGTACGAGGGCGTCGGAATCGACGTCGGCAATCCTCACCTGGCCTGTGTCGACGGTGCGTTGACGCGGGCATCTCTCGGCGCTCTGGACTTGTCCGCACCGCCGACGCTGGACACCGAGTTCTTTCCCCACGGTGCGAACGTCGAGATCCTGACCAGGCTCGACGACGGTGCCGTCGAGATGCGCGTGTACGAGCGTGGCGTCGGGGAAACACGATCGTGTGGCACCGGAACCGTGGCAGCGGCCGCAGCCGCGCTGTCCTACGAGGGCCTCGAGACCGGGGAGGTGAGCGTAGGTGTGCTCGGCGGTCGGGTGCGTGTGGCCATCGATCACGTCGGTGCCACTCTGCGCGGACCGTCGGTGCTGCTGGCCCGCGGCGAGATCGACGACCGGTGGCTGAAGGCTCGGTCCTGACCATCGCACCGGCCTCGGCATCGGCGCGGACCGAAACCCGCGTGCATACGCTGGGCTTTTCGTGGATCATGGAGCTCGTATGACGAACTCACATGAAACATCCCCTGCGGGCGAACCGATCGACGACAGTCGCGACGATATCGACGGTGCTCCCGAAACCGAATCCGCCTGGACTCGTGAAGAGTCCGACGCGTGGTCGAGGCGACTGGCTCGGTCTCCGCTGAACGACGAGAACTCCCCGTCCTCCGGCGACATGCAGCTCGAAGACCGCACCGCGCTACGTCGAGTGGCCGGACTGTCCACCGAGCTCACCGACGTCACCGAGGTCGAGTACCGGCAGCTGCGCCTCGAACGCGTCGTGCTGGTCGGAGTCTGGACCACCGGCACGGCCGCGCAGGCCGAGTCCAGCATGACCGAGCTGGCTGCACTCGCCGAGACCGCCGGCTCGGAGGTACTCGAGGCACTGATGCAGCGACGTGACAAGCCCGACGCCGCGACGTACATCGGCTCCGGTAAGGCCAAGGAGGTACGCGACATCGTCCTCGCGACCGGTGCCGACACCGTCATCTGCGACGGTGAACTGACGCCTGCTCAGCTCAATGCGCTGGAGAAGGTCGTCAAGGTCAAGGTCATCGACCGCACCGCGCTGATCCTCGACATCTTCGCCCAGCACGCGACCTCGCGAGAAGGCAAGGCGCAGGTCGCCTTCGCACAGATGGAATACATGTTGCCCAGGCTTCGCGGCTGGGGCGAATCCATGTCGCGGCAGGCCGGTGGACGGGCAGGCAGCAACGGTGGTGTGGGTCTGCGCGGACCGGGTGAGACGAAGATCGAGACCGACCGTCGACGCATCCGTGAGCGAATGGCCAAACTGCGCCGCGAGATCAAGGGCATGAAGCAGGCCCGCGACACCAAACGCGAACAGCGCCTGAGCGGAACGGTGCCGTCGATCGCGATCGTGGGGTACACCAACGCAGGCAAGTCGAGTCTGCTGAATGCGCTGACCGGATCCGGTGTGTTGGTTCAGAACGCACTGTTCGCCACCCTCGATCCCACCACGCGCAAGTCGACGCTCGAAGACGGCCGCGAGATCGTGCTGACCGACACCGTCGGCTTCGTTCGGCATCTGCCGACGCAGTTGGTCGAAGCGTTCCGCTCGACGCTCGAGGAAGTCACCGATGCAGATCTGCTGCTGCACGTGGTCGACGGATCGGATCCTCTTCCGATCGATCAGATCAAGGCCGTGCGCGAGGTGATCACCGAGGTGGTTCGCGAGCAGGATGCGAAGATGCCGCCGGAGTTGTTGGTGGTCAACAAGATCGACGCCGCCGACCCGGTGCAGCTGACCCAGCTGCGTGGACTGCTCGACGGTGCGCGGTTCGTCTCGGCCAAGACCGGCGAGGGAATCGACGCCCTGCGTGATCACCTGGCCGAGATCCTCTCCGAGCCGGACGTGTTGGTCGACGTTCTCGTGCCCTACACGCGTGGTGACCTGGTCGCGCGAATCCACACCGACGGCCGGATCGTGAAATCCACCCACGAGGAAGAAGGCACGCGCGTGGAAGCCCGTGTGCCGCAGTCGCTTGCGGCAGCGCTCGTCGAGTTCACCGCGACCGTGCCCAGCGTCTGACCTCGGTGGGGCCACGATTGGTGGTAGGTGGAGCGGCGGCGGCTGCGGTCGCCGCGACGATCGCGTTCTCGGGAACTGCCTTCGCTGCACCGATCGAGACCGAAACGTATTGTTTACCAACGGATCCTGGGCTATCAGAGTTGTCGGGGCTGACCTCGATGGACGGGGTCCTGTACGCGATCGGTGACAGTGGAGCCGATGATCGGGTCGCGGTGCTCGGTGCCGACTGCTCGGTGCAGCGTTGGATCGACGTGCCCGTCGACCCGTACGACGTCGAGGACCTGACGTCGTACGACGGCTCGCTGTGGTTGGCGGACATCGGCGACAATCAGATGCGCCGCGACACGGTCGCACTGACGCGAATGGACCCGGCCTCGGGTGCGGGCGAACTGTACCGACTGACCTATCCCGACGGCGCGCACGACGCCGAGACGATACTGATCGAGCCCGGTGGCAGGCCGGTGATCGTCACGAAGGAACTCTCGGGCGTGAGCGGGGTGTACGTACCTGCCGGCGACGAATCCGTCGCCGATCTGAGCAGCCCTGGGCCGACGCCGATGCGCAAGGTCGGAGATCTCGCGTTCACGGCAACCGACACGGTCGGTGGGCCGCCGTTCGTGGTCGGATCGATACTGGCGACCGGGGGAGCGGTGAGCGCCGACGGTGCCGTGGCAGCGGTGCGTACCTACACCGACGCCTACCTGTTCCGCCCGTCGGGCGGGGACATCGCGTCGGCGTTGGTCGATCCGACAGCGCCGCGCGCCGTGGTGCCGTTGCCCGATCAGCCGCAGGGTGAGGCACTCGTCTTCACCGACGACGGGTCCTTGCTCATCGCATCCGAGGCAGGATTCGGACCCGCGGAGGCCACGCTTCCGCCCATCCTGAGAATCCCCGACGCGGTCGATCTCGAGATGTCTGCCCCCGAACCTGCTGCTGTGGAGCCGGTATCGCCGACCGTCGTTCCCGAGCAGCCGGCACAGACGCCGACAGCGACGGACTCGGAATGGACATTCCGAGCGGCCGTCGCTGCCGGTGTGGTGCTGATCGCCGGAGCGGTGGGATTCACCGTCCGGCGATCGAGGCGCTCTCGTTAGGCGCGTGGACTATGCGTCCAAGTCGGCTTCGACGAGTGCGACCACTTTGTCGTGTGCTGCCTGGTCGTCGCTGCTGACGGTGACTTCGGTGCCCTTGGTGGCGCCGAGCGTCATGATCATCAGGGCCGATCCTGCATCCACCGGCTCCGAGTCGGCCACTGCGAGGGTGACGTCCACGCCGGCTTCGGCGACGGCGTCAGCGATCAGTGCTGCGGGACGAGCGTGCAGACCGATCGAGGATCCGACGGCGACTGTGGTGCTGGGCATGTGGTGCTCCTTCGTAGTGGGGTTGTTGCGATCGTAGCGAGTGTCAGACGGTGGCGAGTGCGGGATCGAGTTCGGCGTCCGACGGGGCGTTCTTGCCCTTGACGAACTGCTTGGCCGAGACGACCAGGAACGCGGAGACGATGGTGCCCGCCGCCAGCGAGAGGATGAACCACAGGATGTTTCCGATCGCGAAGAACACGAAGATGCCGCCGTGGGGTGCGCTGAGGGTGACGTCGAACGCCATGATCATCGCGCCGGTCACTGCGCCGCCGGCCATCATCGAGGGGATGACGCGGAACGGGTCGGCAGCGGCGAACGGGATTGCGCCCTCGGAGATGAATGCAGCTCCCAGGAACCATGCGGCCTTGCCGTTCTCGCGCTCGGCTTCGGTGAACAGGCGTGCGCGGACGGTCGAGGCGAGTGCCATGGCCAGTGGCGGCACCATTCCTGCGGCCATGACCGCAGCCATGATGCGCAGCGAGGCGGTGTCGGTGACCGACAGGCCAGCGGTGGCGAACGAGTAGGCAGCCTTGTTGACCGGTCCGCCGAGGTCGAAGCACATCATCAGGCCGAGAATGATGCCGAGGATGATGACCGAGGAACCGCTGAGGCCGTTGAGCCAGTTCGTGAGTCCACTGGTGATCGCGGCGAGTGGCTTGCCGAGCAGCAGGAACATGATCGCGCCGACGATGAGGGTGGCGAACAGCGGAATGATGACGACGGGCATGAGGCCGCGCAGAACTGTGGGGATCTTCCACTTGCTGATCCACAGTGCGACGAAGCCGGCGATCAGACCACCGACGAGACCGCCGATGAAACCTGCACCCACCAGAACGGCCACCGCACCTGCGGTGAATCCTGGTGCCAGACCTGGTCTGTCGGCAATGGCGTAGGAAATGTAGCCGGCCAGCGCGGGCACCAGGAAGCTGAAGGACAGCGCGCCGATCTGGAAGAGCACAGCACCGAGGTAGGCGGTGATTCCGCCTTCGGGCAGTGCGGTGATGGAATTGTTGACGACGATGTCCTCGGCGACGTCCTTGATTTCGTACCCGCCGAGCAGGAAGCCGAGAGCGATCAGCAGACCACCGGCAGCGACGAACGGGATCATGTAGCTGACGCCGGTCAGCAGGATCTGGCGGATGCGGGTGCCCCAGCCGAGTTCACCGGCAGAGTCGCTCGAGCCGGCAGCCACTGCGGTACCTCCGACTCGAGCTGCGTCCGGGTTCAGTGCAGCGCGCAGAGCTTCGGTGAGCATGACGTCGGGTTCGTTGATGGCGCGCTTGACGCCGGAGGAGATGACGGGCTTGCCGGCGAAACGCTCGCGGCCCTTGACGCCCACATCGGTGGCGAAGATGACTGCCTCGGCTCCGGCGATGATCGAGGGGTCCAGCGGCGTGCTGCCGCTCGAGCCCTGGGTCTCGACGTGAACCGTGACTCCGGCACGCTCACCTGCTGCGACGAGTGAATCGGCAGCCATGTAGGTGTGTGCAATTCCGGTGGGGCAGGCGGTGACTGCGACGATGTGCTTGGGGGCAGTGGCCTCGGCCGGGGTAGCAGCCGCGCTGTGCTTGGCTGTCGACACGGGAGCCGCTGGGGTCGTCGAAGCCGGCTTGGCGGCAGGGTTGATGACACCGTCGACGAGGGTGACGATCTCGGCAGCCGAGGACGCGTTGCGCAGCGAGGTGACGAACTCCGGCTTGACCAGTGCACGCGCCAGGCTCGAGAGCAACTTCATGTGTGCCGAACCGGCACCGGCCGGCGCCGCGATGAGGAAGACGAGGTCGGCGGGGCCGTCGGGGGCACCGAAATCGACCTTGGGGTTCAGCCGGGCGAATCCGAGCGAGGCCGAGGTGACCGCTTCGGAGCGGCAGTGCGGGATGGCGATGCCGCCGGGCAGGCCGGTTGCCGACTGCGCTTCGCGGGCCAGAGCGGCGTCGCGCAGAGCATCGGTCTCGGTTGCGCGACCCGCGGAAGCCAGAACGCCTGCGAGGCGTTCGATGACGGCTTCCTTGGATTCGCCGAGATCGGCGTCGAGGAGGATCAGATCCTCGGCGATGATCTGCTGATCTTCGGTGGGGGTGGACATTGCGGGCTCCTAGAGACGGTTCGAAGAAGGGGAGAGCGTGGACGGGCTGACGGAGGTGGGGATGTCGAGCGCACGGACCGTCACCGAATTCGGGTGGGTCTGCTCGGGCAGTGGAAGCGTGGTGCCTGGAAGCGCGGTTGCTGCCGTTCCGTAGGCGACGGCGCGGCGAAGTTTCTCTGCGTCGGAACAGTTCTCGGCATCGGCGAGGATGTAGCCGGCGAGCGAGGAATCGCCTGCGCCGACCGTGCTGACCGCGGTGATCGGGGGCGGGCTGGCGTACCAGGAACCGTCCTCGGTGACCAGTACGGCTCCGGCACTGCCGAGAGTGGCCAGTACCGCGCCGACGCCTCGGCCGAGAAGGATTGTGCTGGCTGCGATGGCGGCCGTCGGATCACCCTGAGCCGCTGCGCTTTCCAGCTCTTCGGAATCGTACCCGGTGAGTTGGGCGAGTTCCTCGGAATTGGGTTTGATCAGATCGGGTGCCGACTCCGGGAAGGCCGCCGCGAGAGCGAGCAGTGGCTCGTCGGACGTATCCACCGCAACTTTCGCCGACGTGGCACGAAGCGCAGTGACGAGCTCGGCATACCAGTCGACGGGGAGGCCCGGCGGAAGCGAACCGGAGAGAACCACCCATTCGGCATCGACTGCGAGAGAGAGGATCCGCTCCCGCAGCTCCGCGCGGGTCCCCTCCGACACCGTGGCACCGGGCTCGTTGATCTTGGTGGTGGTGCCACCGACCTCGCTCACGGTGATGTTGGTCCGCGCCGGACCCGACGTCGGAACCGCGGAATACCGCACTCCCTTCACGGCCATCGCGTCGAGCAGGGGGTCTCCGGTGTTGGCCGGGAGCACCGCAAGGGCCTCGACTCCCGATCCGCCGAGTACGCGAGCGACGTTGACGCCCTTGCCTCCTGGGTCGGTGGCCGACGTCGATGCCCGGTGTACGCCGCCGCGGACGAGCGGCGTGTCGAGTGTGACCGTCCGGTCCATGCTCGGGTTGGCCGTGAGTGTGACCATCATGCGATCACCACCTCGATTCCTTTGTCGCTGAGATTCTTTCGGTCATTGGTCGAAATGTCGCTGTCGGTGACGATGACATCGATGGATCCCACTCGGGCGAAGCTGACCAGATGCTCGCGGCCGATCTTCGACGAATCCGCCAGCACCACAACATGGTTGGCTGCCTCTACCATGGCACGCTTGACCGCTGCCTCGTCGCTGTCGGGAGTGGACAGTCCGTGCCCGACGCTGATGGCGTTGGTGCCGATGAACGCGACGTCCACTCGGAGCCATTCGAGGGCGCTCAGCGCTTCGTCGCCGACGGCCGCCTGGGTGGTCCCGCGTACACGCCCGCCGAGCAGCCGAAGGCTGACACTCGGCATCGTCGCGGCGCGAGCGGCGATCGGGACCGAGTTGGTCACCAACGTCAGCTCACGATCGTGGGGAAGCAAACCGGCGAGTCGGCCCGTTGTCGTACCGGCATCGAACACGGCGCTGCCCCCGACCGGCGGCAGGAAGGACAGGGCGGCGGCCGCGATCGCGTCCTTCTGATCGGCGCGGGTGAATTCGCGTTCCGAGACGCCCGGTTCGAGTGTGGTCAGCGCCGATGCGGGTACTGCTCCACCGTGGACGCGGCGCACGACGCCCATTCGATCGAGGGTGGCGAGGTCGCGTCGCACAGTTTCTGTGGTGACGCCGTAGGTGGCGGAGAGATCGTTGACGGAGACGCGTCCCTGGGTGCTGATCAGTTCGGCTATGGAGTGCTGTCGTTCTTCTGCGTACACCTGCGTCTCCTTCCTTGTTGATGTTGCTTTATGTTGTTTTACGCCCGTGTGTGTTGACATGTCAAGGGTTTGGAGTAATCTCGGTCACAACGCAAGCGAGCAACCGGCTCCACCACAGCTCGAAGAACAGATGCCATGACCTTTGTTCACACAGGATCCGAGGAGGACCACATGACGGGATCGGTTAGCACCGCTTCGCCCGGACACAGCGACACGACGGTCGATGCAGCCGGAACCGGAGCAGCGCAGACCACGCTGCGCGGCACGCCTGTCGTGCCCGGCGTCGGATACGGCCGAGTGATTCGCCCCGGTGCCCGTCCCGCCATCCCTGCCGACACCGGCGAGGTGGCCGAGGCGGATCGAGGTGCCGAGAAGGATGTCTTCGACGCCGCAGCGAACGCCGTCGCCGCTCGACTGCGCGGTCGCGCGGAGCTGGCGACCGGAGCTGCCTCGGAAGTCCTGTCGGCCAACGCCGCGATGGCAACGGACCGCGGTTGGCTCGGAGCTGCGCGCGCCTCGATCGCCAAGGGCAGTTCGGCCGTCACCGCAACGGCGGCGGCGACGGAGAAGTTCGCCGCGATGTTCACCCAGCTCGGCGGGCTGATGGCCGAGCGCGTGACCGATCTGCGAGACATCCGTGATCGCGTCATCGCCGAGATCCTCGGCGTTCCGGAGCCCGGTGTTCCGGTGCCGGACGAACCGTCGGTGCTGTTCGCCGACGACCTGGCACCCGCCGACACCGCCGGCCTCGACCCGGCGCTGATCGTGGGTCTTGCCACCTCGCTGGGCGGTCCGACCAGTCACACCGCGATCATCGCGCGCCAGTTGGGCATCCCCTGCATCGTTGCGGTGGCCGGCCTCGACGACATCGCCGCGGGTACGAACGCATCGGTCGACGGCACCAGCGGCCGCATCGAACTCGAGCCCGACGCCGAGTCGGCCCGCGCCGCCGTCGTCTCTGCCCGCGACGAGCTCGACCGGGTATCCCAGTGGGTCGGTCCAGGCACCACCGCCGACGGCCACGCGGTCGACATCCTCGCCAACGTCCAGGACGGTGCCGGTGCTCGCGCAGCGCGGTCCAGTGCAGCGGACGGCGTCGGACTGTTTCGTACCGAACTGTGCTTTCTCGACCGCGACTCCGAACCCACCGTCGACGAGCAGGCCGAGATCTATGCGCAGGTACTCGACGCGTTCGCGGGCAAGAAGGTCGTCGTGCGCACTCTCGATGCAGGCTCGGACAAGCCGCTTCGGTTCGCCACGCATCCCGACGAGGCCAACCCGGCACTGGGCATTCGCGGAATCCGCATCGCCGAGGCCGACCGAGGAATTCTGTACCGCCAGCTCGACGGCATCGCAGCAGCTGCCAAGGCGACCGACTCCTCCCCGTGGGTGATGGCTCCGATGATCGCGACCGCGCTCGAAGCTAAGGATTTCGCCGCCGACGTCCGCGAGCGCGGACTCACCCCCGGCGTCATGATCGAGATCCCCGCTGCCGCTCTGCTCGCCGAACACATCCTCGAGCATGTCGACTTCCTGTCCATCGGCACCAACGACCTGGCTCAGTACACGATGGCCGCCGACCGCATGTCCGCTCAGCTCGCCGGCCTGACCGATCCGTGGCAGCCGGCCGTGTTGGCACTGGTGGCGCACACCGCGGCCGCGGGAGCCAAGGCGGGCAAGCCCGTCGGAGTCTGCGGTGAGGCCGCTGCCGATCCGCTTCTGGCGTGCGTGTTGGTCGGACTCGGCATCACCTCGCTCTCGGCTGCATCGGCTGCCGTCGCGCATGTGGGGTCGAAGCTGGCGACGGTCACACTCGATCAGTGCAAGGAAGCGGCCGCCGCAGCTCTGAAGACGGACAGCACCGCCGCTGCCCGCGAGGCAGTGAGCGCGATCCTCGGCTGATCCAATAGTGTTGCCTTCCATCATGAGAACTCTGGGTTGGACGCTGCACGGAAACGGAAAGACCGTCGAAGCCGGGGCGGTGGTCTCGCCCGACGAACGGTTGACATGGCCACGCACCATCGGTATCGGAATGCAGCACGTCGTCGCGATGTTCGGTGCGACACTGCTGGTTCCGACGATCACCGGATTTCCGGTATCGACGACGCTGCTGTTCTCGGGCATCGGAACGGCACTGTTCCTCGTCATCACCCGAGGGCGTGTTCCCAGCTACCTGGGTTCGTCCTTCGCGTTCCTGGCCCCGCTCGGTGCCACCCAGGCGAACGGGCCCGCCGCCCAACTCGGAGCGGTTCTGTGTGTCGGCGTCGTACTGGCAGCCGTCGGCCTCGTGGTGAAGTTCGCGGGCCAACGGGTACTCGACGCGGCCATGCCGCCCGTCGTGACCGGTGCCGTCGTCGTGCTGATCGGGCTGAACCTGGCACCGGCCGCCACCACGTCGTTCGAGGCACAGCCGCTGATCGCAGCCGTTACCCTGATCGCGATCCTGCTGGCGACGGCGGTGGGCCCGGGCCTGATCGGGCGACTCGGGATTCTGCTCGGTGTCGTCGTGGGTTGGGTGTTCGCCGCCGTCACCGGGGGAATCGCGCAACCGCGTCTCGACGCACTGAGCGCGGCGAGCTGGATCGGTCTGCCCGAGTTTCGTGGTCCGTCCTTCGAACTGTCGGTGATCCTCGTGGCGCTGCCGGTGGTGATCGTCCTCGTCGCAGAGAACGTGGGGCACGTCAAAGCCGTCGCCGCGATGACCGGCAAGAACCTCGACGACGTGGCCGGTGACGCATTGATCGCCGATGGGCTGGCGACCACACTCGCCGGAGCCGGCGGCGGTTCGGGAACCACCACCTACGCAGAGAACATCGGCGTCATGGCCGCCACTCGCGTCTACTCGACCGCCGCGTACTGGGTCGCATCGATCACGGCGATGGTGCTCGCGTTCTCGCCCAAGTTCGGCGCATTGATCTTCACCGTGCCCGACGGGGTCATCGGCGGCGCAACCCTGGTTCTGTACGGCCTCATCGGGCTGCTCGGCGTACGCATCTGGACCGACGCGAAAGTCGACTTCACCGATCCGGTCAATCTCACGGTCGTTGCTGCGGCGCTCGTCGCCGGAATCGGTGACCTGACACTGGATGTCGGATCGGTCGAGCTCGGCGGTATCGCCTGGGGTTCGGTGGGCATCCTTCTCGGCTACCCGATCGTCTCGGCGCTCGCGAGGACTGCAGGCACCCGAGGTCGTTAGCGGGGCCGGTCACGGATCGCGCGCGTTTAGGTCATCGACCGCCCCGCCACCGCGGACGTAGTGTTTCCCTGTGACGTCAGTCGTACCGGCGACCGAGATCCGTAGAGATTTCGCGTGGTCGCTGCCGGTATGCACCGAACAAGGAGACATTCGTGGAACGCACACTTTTCGAGCCCGAGCACGAGCTGTTCCGGGAGTCGTACCGGAAATTTCTCGATCAGCACGTAGCGCCGAACCACGCGAAGTGGGAAGAGCAGAACATCGTCGATCGCGACGTCTGGGTCGAGGCCGGTAAGCAGGGCTTCCTCGGAACGGCAGCGCCCGAGGAGTTCGGCGGCGGCGGAGTCAAGGACTTCCGCTACAACGCCATCGTGACCGAGGAAACCACCCGCGGCGGGTACAGCGGTATCGGCTTCACCCTGCACAACGACGTCGTCGCGCCGTATTTCATCGACCTTGCCAACGACGAGCAGAAGCAGCGCTGGCTCCCCGGATTCTGCTCCGGCGAACTGATCACCGCGATCGCGATGACCGAGCCCGGCACCGGAAGCGACCTGCAGGGCATCAAGACCAAGGCCGTACGTGACGGCGACGACTGGGTGCTCAACGGCTCGAAGACGTTCATCACCAACGGAATCAATGCCGACCTGATCATCGTCGTGGCCTGCACCGACCCCGAGAAGGGCGCACAGGGCTTCAGCCTGCTGGTCGTCGAGCGCGACATGCCCGGTTTCGAGCGAGGCCGCAACCTCGACAAGATCGGCATGAAAGCCCAGGACACCGCCGAACTCAGCTTCACCGACGTTCGCGTGCCCGCCGCCAACCTGCTCGGCGAGGAGGGCATGGGCTTCATCTACCTGATGCAGAACCTGCCCCAGGAGCGGCTCTCCATCGCCGTCGTCGCTGCCGCGGCAATGGAATCGGCGCTGGAGATGACCATTCAGTACTGCCGTGACCGCAAGGCGTTCGGAAAGTCGATCGGCAAGTTCCAGAACACGCGCTTCGTGTTGGCGGAGTTGGCCACCGAAACCACCGCCACCCGAATCATGGTGGACAAGTTCATCGAACTGCTCAACGCAGACAAGTTGACCGTCCAGGAAGCCGCGATGGCGAAATGGTGGACCACCGAGAATCAGGTCAAACTGATCGACCGGTGCCTGCAGCTGCACGGCGGCTACGGCTACATGAAGGAATACCCGATCGCCAAGGCGTACATGGACTCCCGTGTGCAGACCATCTACGGCGGCACCACCGAGATCATGAAAGAGATCATCGGCCGCGGATTGAATCTGTGATCCGCTGATCTTCAGACATGCGAAGGGCCGCAGCACTCCTGTGCTGCGGCCCTTCACATGTCACTACGGAGACGATCCCTACAGCTTGCGCATCACGGTGACGACCTTGCCGAGGATCGCGGCGTTGTTGCCCGGAATGGGCTCGAACAGCGGATTGTGCGGCAGCAGCCACACCTCGCCCTTGGACCGCTTGAACGTCTTGACGGTGGCCTCGCCGTCGATCATCGCAGCGACGATGTCACCGTTGTCTGCCACGGACTGCTGACGAACCACCACCCAGTCGCCGTCGCAGATGGCCGCGTCGATCATCGATTCACCGACCACCTTGAGCAGGAACAGCGAACCCTGACCGACCAGCTCGCGGGGGAGCGGGAACACGTCCTCGACGGCCTCTTCTGCCAGAATCGGGCCGCCTGCGGCGATCCGGCCCAGCACCGGCACGAACGTCGGGGTCGGCAACCGATCCTGATCCTCCGACGCCTGCGATCCGTCGACCGCTGCGGCAGCCTGATCGGCCTGCACCTCGTCGAGACCGCGGACGTCGACGGCGCGGGGGCGGTTGGCGTCGCGCCGGAGGAAGCCCTTGCGCTCTAGGGTGCGCAGCTGGTGAGCGACCGACGAAGTCGACGTCAGACCGACCGCATCACCGATCTCCCGAATGCTCGGTGGGTAACCGCGCTCGGTGACCGAAGCGCGAATGACCTCGAGTACCTTGCGCTGCCGTTCGGTCAGACCCGCACTGATGTCGGTGCCGACTTCCATGGCCTTGGAGGTCGGTTCCGCAGCAGGCTTACCCGCTGCGGCCTTCGGTGCGGTGGCCCTGGCTCCGGTCGTCTTGGAACCGGTCGTCGTGGAACGCGTGGTCGACCTCGTCGAGGTCTCGTCCTTCATGCTGTCGGCCTCCTGCTGGTGTCCTGGATCCGGTCTGCGGGGTAGGTCTGCGCGGACTGGAGTTGATGGTGTCGACTCGTGTGGCGTGTGGTTTCTGACACGAATCTAGCGTGTATCAGCTGTTGAATCAAACATCTGTTCGACTCGTGTCGCGTTTTCTGCAGACTTTGTCGGAGGCTCGTGATAGAACTTCGAACAAGCGTCCATCGAACGCCTGATCGAACAATCGATCCAACGAGCGAAGACGAGGTTCCGATGACCATCATCACCGATCGCCCCACCGCCGGTGTCCGTGCCCGAACCACTGTCGTCGAGCGTCGTCGCCGGCCGCGTCCGGTGTTGCACGGTCTCGCCACGCAACCGGGCCCGTGCCTCCCGGTCCTCGATCCGTCGTGGACCGACATCAACGATCGTGAGGAAACCGATCGCGAGTTCGACGCGACCTCGGCGCACTTCGCGAGCCAGCCGGTTCGGATGAGATCGATCGTGCTGACGGCGTTGGCGGTCCTGGTCGTGGCAGGCGGACTGATCGGCATCGCGAACCTGCGGGCCGTCGCCTCCGACGCAGGCGCGCAACCGGCGGGTGTGGTCGAAGTGCACGACGGAGCTCTCGTCGAGTACACGCCCGGCAGATGACCACCGGTCCCGTCGGGTTCGAGAGGACTGAGTATCCTCGACGGACTGCCCCGATGTGCGTGCTCGTCTGTGCGTGTTTGTCGTCGGAGCATCGGCTACGACGGAGGATCCCTCATGCATTGCCCGTTCTGCAGGCATCCCGACTCACGCGTGGTCGACTCGCGTGAGATGGACGAGGGACAAGCAATCCGTCGGCGTCGCTCCTGCCCGGAGTGCGGTCGCCGATTCACCACCGTCGAGGCCGCAGTGCTCGCCGTCGTGAAACGCAGCGGCGTCACCGAACCGTTCAGCCGCGAGAAAGTCGTCAAGGGAGTCCGACGCGCCTGCCAGGGCAGAGATGTCGACAACGACGCGCTCAACCTGCTGGCACAGCAGGTAGAGGACGCCATCCGTGCAGCAGGATCCGCGGAGATCCCCAGCAACGAAGTGGGGTTGGCCATTCTCGGTCCGCTCCGCGATCTGGACGAAGTGGCCTACCTGCGCTTCGCCTCCGTATACCGCTCGTTCAGCTCGGCCGAGGACTTCGAGAAAGAAATCCACGAATTGCGCAAGCACCGCGAGTCCGCCGACATCGACTGACAGTCCGCCCGTCAGCGATTCTGGTCCGAGATCGCCTTCTCGATGCGCTTCTCCGATACCGGATACGCCGTGCGAATGCCTTGGGCGAACAATCCCACGCGTAACTCCTCGATCATCCAGAACAGTTCCTGAACCCCGGAACTGTTCTTTCTGCTGTCCGGAAGCGAATCCAGCAGTCGTCCGTACGACGCGTACACCCGATCGAGCACATCCATCGCCGCCGCGTCCCGGCCTGCACTGCTCGGCAGCGTCGCCAACCGCTTGGTCGCCGCGGCGAGGTAGCGCGGCAGGTCTGCGAGTCTACGAGAACCGAATTCGGTGACGAACCCGCGAAAGATCAAGCCGTCGAGCTGTTCCCGAACATCGTCCGCCGGCTCACCCGAGGAGGAGTGCAGTTGCGCGGACAGTGCCAGGGCAGCGGTCAACACCGGGCGAACCAGGGCCAGCACCGCGGCGGTGCGCTGCGGAACCTCGGCGTTGACGAGTGCCCTCAGCTTTTCGAAGGCGTCCGGATCCCGGACCGGTCCTCCGTGCGCATCCATGGCCTCTTCTACCGCGAGTACGCGACACTCCTCGAGGAGTGCGTCGACTCCACCGTACGGATTCTGGCCCAGTGCAAGACGTTCCGCAGTCGGTAGGCCGGCGAGCAATGCCTTGGTGCCCTTCGGGGCCGTCGACAGCAGCAGAGTTCTGGTTCCCGAGCGCATCGCGGCCCGCGCCTCGGCGGGGGTGCTCAGGACCCGCACCGCGACGCCGGGTCCCTCGGGTACCAGCGCCGGATAGCCGGTGACCTTCTGCCCGGCCACCTCTCTGGTGACCGTCGATTCCAACCGGCCGAGCGTGCCCGAAGTCCAGGCCAGTGAGGGCGCGCGTTCTGCATCACCGACCGCGCTCGCCACCTGACGACCGACCTCACCGGAGAGTTTAGTGCGCAGAACGGTCAGATCCTTGTTGCTGCCCAACACCTTTCCGGACGGATCGACGGCCGCGAACGTCATCCTCAGGTGCTCGGGCAGTGCCGCGACATCGAAGTCCTTCGCCGTGATGTGGCACTGCGCAGCCCGCGACAGCTCCCGCGCCAAGGCCGTCACCAGGGTTTCCGCGCGCGGCTTCATGACCGCCAGCGCCGCGGCCGCGTAGTCGGGAGCCGGAACGACGTTGCGGCGCAGTGCCTTCGGCAGTGTCTTGATCAATGCGGTTACCAGTTCGCCGCGCATCCCCGGGACCAACCAGTCGAAGCCCACCGGCTGTACCTGAGCGAGCAGAGCGATCGGAATGCGAGCGGTGACTCCGTCGGCCGCGGTGCCCGGCTCGAACTGATACGTCAGGGGGAACTGGATATCGCCCTGTCGCCATGCGTCGGGATACGCGCCGGTCAGTACCGAGGCCGCGTCGGAGTTGACGACGGTGTCGGTGGTGAAGTCGAGTAGGTGCGGGTCCTGCCTGCGTGTCTTCTTCCACCAGGTGTCGAAGTGCCTCGCCGACACCGCCTCCGGGGCGATGCGTGCATCGTAGAAGTCGTAGAGAGCGTCGTCGTCGACCACGATGTCTCGTCGCCGAGCGCGATGCTCGAGTTCACCCACGTCGTCGAGAAGAGCCCTGTTCTTGTGGAAGAACGCGTGCTGGGTCTTCCATTCACCCTCCACCAGCGCATGCCTGATGAACAGCTCTCGGGACGCCTCGGCGTCGATGCGGTGATAGTTCACCGGGCGTTGCGTCACCAACGGAATGCCGTACAGCGTCACCCGTTCGTAGGCCATCGCCGATTCCCGCTTGATGGACCAGTGCGGTTCCGAATACGTCCGCTTGACCAGGTGCGGTGCCAACCGCTCGGCCCACTCCGGCTCGATGCGAGCAGCCATCCGGCCCCACAGACGTCCGGTCTCGACCAGTTCGGCAGCCATCACCCAGCGCGGGGGCTTCTTGAACAGACCCGACCCGGGGAAGATCGCGAAGTGAGCTCCACGCGCGCCGAGGAACTCGCGCTTGTCACCCTCTCTGAGCCCGACGTGCGAGAGCAGTCCGGACAGCAGCGACTGATGCAGGGCGGTCTCGGGGGAGTCGGCGTCGGGCACCGTCCACCCGAGTCCACGGGTGATCTGACGCAACTGGCCGTGCAGATCCTGCCACTCGCGAATACGTAGATAGTGCAGGAACTCGGTTCGGCACATGCGTCGGAATTGGTTGGAGGACAACTCGTTCCGCTGCTCGCGCAGATAGGTCCACAGCTTCACGTACGCGAGGAAGTCCGAGTTCTCCACCGCGAAACGCGCATGCTTCTCGTCCGCTGCCTGCTGATGCTCGGCGGGGCGCTCCCGAACGTCCTGAATGGACAGGGCGGCCACGACCACCAACGCGTCGCGCAGAGAGCCGTTGCCGTTGGCCTCGACGAGCATCCGCGCCATTCGAGGATCGACCGGTAGTGCCGAGAGTTCCCGGCCGATAGGGGTGAGCTCCGCGGTGCCGTCCTTGGTGGCAGGCTTCAGTGCCCCGAGCTCCTCCAGCAGTCCGATTCCGTCCCTGATGCTGCGCGGATCGGGCGGTTCGACGAACGGGAACGCGTCGATCTTGCCGAGCCCGAGTGCGGTCATCTGCAGGATCACCGACGCCAGGTTGGTACGCAGAATTTCCGGCTCGGTGAACTGCGGACGCGATTCGAAGTCCTCTTCGGAGTACAAGCGGATGCAGATGCCGTCGGCGACGCGGCCACAGCGCCCCGCCCGCTGCCGCGCCGATGCCTGGGAGATCGGCTCGATGGGGAGCCGTTGAACCTTGGTGCGCAGCGAGTATCGCGAGATTCGGGCCGTACCCGGGTCCACCACGTAGCGGATGCCGGGGACCGTCAGCGATGTTTCCGCAACGTTCGTCGAGAGCACCACGCGCCTGCCCGAGTGCGGTGAGAACACTCGATGCTGCTCGGCCGCAGAGAGTCTCGCGTACAGCGGAACGATCTCGGTGTTGCGCAGATTGCGGTCGTTCAACGCATCGGCGGTGTCGCGAATCTCGCGTTCTCCCGACAGGAAGACAAGAATGTCGCCGTCGCCCTCGGCCATCAGCTCGTCGACGGCCTGGCAGGTCGCGTCGACGGGGTCGAGATCGATCGTGGTGTCGCCGGCGTCGACGGTCAGCGGCCGATAACGCATTTCGACCGGGAACGTGCGGCCGGAGACCTCGATGATCGGCGCGGGCACACCGTCCCGCGCGAAGTGCTGGGCGAATCGTTCGGGATCGATGGTCGCCGAGGTGATGACGATCTTCAGGTCGGGTCTGCGGGGGAGAAGCTGCGCGAGGTAGCCCAGGATGAAGTCGATGTTGAGGCTGCGCTCGTGGGCCTCGTCGATGATCAGGGTGTCGTACTGGCGGAGCAGTCTGTCTCGCTGGATCTCCGCGAGCAGGATGCCGTCGGTCATCAGCTTCACGAGGGTCGAATCCGAGGACTGGTCGGTGAATCTCACCTTGTAGCCGATGGATTCACCCAGAGGTTCGCCCACCTCCTCGGCGATCCGTTCGGCAACGGTGCGCGCGGCGAGTCGACGAGGCTGGGTGTGACCGATCGAGCCCCGGATCCCGCGCCCCAGTTCGAGGCAGATCTTGGGGATCTGAGTGGTCTTGCCGGATCCGGTCTCGCCGGCGACGATCACCACCTGGTGCTCGGCGATGGCCGCGGCGATGTCGTCCTTGCGAAGACTGACCGGAAGTGCCTCGGGGAATTCGAGGGTGGGGACCGCAGCCCGGCGATTGGCGACCACGGTTTCGGCGCGGGCGATGTCGCGGTCGAGAGCGGCGAACGCGTCGTCGGTACGGGCCTTGTCCAGACGGCGCCGCAATCTGTTCTCGTCGCGGATGGTGACCTGCGCCAGTCGCGTGGCGAGTGCGCGACGCTGACCGGACGAATTCGAGGTAGACATACTCGAACCAGGATATCCGTTTCGGCGGGACGTCCGAACCGCCGACCGTCGCAGTGGCTCCACTACTGTGTACCGCATGTCTTCTGCCACCGGAACCACACACTCTTCCGCGCTCTGGCACGGCTTCGCCGACATGGGTGCCGTGACGGCCAGTGGCCCGTTCGTCGTCTCTCGCGGTGAGGGTGCCTACATCTACGACCACGCGGGTACCGAGTACCTCGACGCCACCGCGGGCCTGTGGTTCACCAACGTCGGACACGGCCGTCGAGAGATCGCCGACGCTGTTGCGACGCAGTTGAGCTCGATCGCCCACTACTCGAACTTCGGCGACTTCGTCCCCGAGACCACACTCGCGCTCGCCGATCGTCTCGCCGCGATCGCGCCGGTACCGGGCAGCAAGATCTTCTTCACCTCGGGTGGCTCGGACTCCATCGACACCGCTGCGAAACTCGCGCGTCGCTACTGGGTCGAAACGGGCCGACCGAGCAAGAAACTGATCGTCGGTCGGCAGAAGGCATACCACGGTATGCACGTCGCGGGCACCGCGCTCGCCGGCATTCCGGTGAACAAGGAACACTACGGAGAGCTCATGTCCGACGCCCGCACGGTGGCGTGGGACGACGCGAAGTCGCTGCTGGCATTGATCGAGGAGGTCGGTGCCGAGAACGTCGCCGCATTCTTCTGCGAGCCCGTGATCGGTGCCGGCGGAATCTACCTGCCACCGGAGGGCTACCTGCGCGAGGTGCGACAGATCTGCCGCGACAACGACGTGCTTTTCGTCGCGGACGAGGTCGTCACCGGGTTCGGCCGTATCGGCGGTAGCTGGTTCGCCTCCACCCGATTCGAGCTCGAACCGGACCTGATGACGACCGCCAAGGGCCTGACGTCCGGATACGTACCGATGGGTGCTGTGTTCATCGCCCCGACGATCGCCGAGCCGTTCTTTGCCGGAGGCGTGTGGTGGCGGCACGGGTACACCTACGGCGGCCATGCCGGAGCGGCTGCGGCAGCGATGGCGAACCTCGACATCATCGAGCGCGAAGAACTGCTGACACACTCGAAGCGCATCGAGGCGGCGTTGCACACCCACCTCGCGCCGCTGGCCGCACACGAACGAGTCTCGGAGATCCGTAGCGGCATCGGTGCTGTTGCCGCCGTGCAGCTCGCCGACCCGGCCGAGGCATTGCCCTTCGTCAAAACGCTTCGAGCGCATGGCGTTTCCGGCCGCGCGGCCGGTCAGGGTGCGATCCAGATCTCGCCGGCATTCGTCATGACGGACGCCGAGATCGAGGAACTGGCCGCGCGAATCCTCAGCGCGCTCGGCTGAACCGGAGCCTGCCCAGCAGCTGCTGTCCGCGCGAGAGCGGGGGAGCAGCTGCCGGCTGCGGCTCGTCGGAGATGGCGGCGAAACGCCGGTGCAGCTGTGCACGCACTTCCTCGGGCGCATACGCACGACGCTTGCGTTCGGATCGAACCACCAACGCCCCGGTGGCCGCGACACCGACCATCCCGGCGAGACCGAGGGCCTTCCACACGTTCATCCGGCCACCGTACCGTCACGAGATCTAGGGTGTGGACCATGAATCCGTCGCGAATCAGCCTCGATACCGCAGTCGAGGCCACCAGAACAGGCGACATCTGGATCTTTCGCGGACAGTCGAACGCCGATCGCGCTATCCAGGCACTGACCAACAGTCCCGTCAATCACGTCGGAATGGCCGTCGTGATCGACGACCTGCCGCCGCTGATGTGGCACGCCGAACTGGGAAAGTCGTTGCAGGACATGTGGAGCGGAAATTTTCACCGCGGCGTGCAGCTGCACGATCTGCGTGCGGCCGTCACCCGATGGGCCACGACGTACGAACAGCGTTGTTGGCTGCGTCAATTGGACGGATACCTGGGTCGTTCCGCAGGCTCCACTCCGTCCGTGACGACAGCGCAGGAAGACGCTCTGCTGCGCACCATCGCCCGCATGGACGGAACGGCCTTTCCTACCACAGCGGCGCTCGCCGGCCGGTGGTTCCGGGGCCGAGTCCCCACACTGCGTCCCAGCAAACGTGAAGGAGCCGACCTCGAAACCGCCTACTGCGCCGAGGTGGTCGCCATGACCTACGACGCGATGGGTCTGCTCACGGGCAACAAGAAGGCCAACTGGTTCGACCCCGGAAAGTTCTGGAGCGGCGACCGACTGCCACTGGCCGACGGAGTTCGTCTCGGCGAGGAAATCGAAGTGGACGTCCCCGTCACACGTTGATCGACGCGTCCGCCGCAGTGCGTCCGCCCAGCTCCACCCAGCCGTCGTCGATGGTGGTGTGCAACCGAGATCCGGCTCCCTGCACGATGTTCAGGCTCCGGCCGAGTTCGCCGGTCAGCCGGACGGCGGCAGCACCGGTCGCCTCGTCCTCGACGATACCCATCATCGGTGCGAACATGCGCGATCGCAGTGCGCCGTGCGCCTCGTCGGTCCAGGCCCAGACATAGTGGTGCCCACTGTCGTACGCACTCGGGTCTGCTGCCGCCACCTCGGCCGCATCGTGGACCTGATGGAAGCTGAACTGCGGAGTCCAGTCGGGGCGGGCGCGAACCCAGGTGTGGTCGCCGTCGTAGCGGATGTTCAGCGGTGCGGCGGGGACGGAAAGGGTTGTCACGGGGTGCCCCTGTTCGCGGAGCCACCACGAGAGTCCGACGGTGGGATGTCCGGCAAATGGCAGCTCCACGGCGGGGGTGTAGATGGTGGCCGAGGCAGTACCGGACTCGGTGCGATCGACGAACACCGTCTCGCTGAAGCCGAGTTCGGTGGCGAACTGCTGCCTGTCCGCCTGTTCGACTGCGTCCGCGGACACGATGCCGAGGGGGTTGCCGAATCTACCGTCGGCATCGGTGAACACGCGAACGACGGACACATCGATAGCCATGCCCGGACGGTACCAAACACCGAACGAGGGACCCGCGGCCGCGGATCCCTCGTTCGGTGAACAGATCCAGTCGAAGCTCAGACGGCGGCACCGTCGAGGATTCGGCCTGCTTCGATCGCCTGCGCGACACCCGCGACGATCGACGCGGCTCGGATGGCCTCGAAGATCTTCTCGCGGTCGACGCCCTCGGCGCGCAGAGTCTTCTCGTGTGCCTCCAGGCAGTGATTGCACCCGTTGACGGCCGACACCGCGAGCGACCACAGCTCGAAGTCGGCCTTGTCCACGCCGGGGTTGCCGATGATGTTCATACGCAGGCCGGCGCGCAGATCGTCGTACTTGCCGTCCAGGTATCCCTTGGTTCGGTAGAAGACGTTGTTCATGCCCATGATCGACGCGGCACCGAGTGCGGCGTTGTATGCCTCGGCCGACAGTGAATCGGCTGCGTCCTCGGCGATCTCCTTCAACGTCGTCGCGGACTTCGACGCTGCGGCCACCGACAGCAGGGTTCCCCACAGCTGCTGCTCACTGAGCACCGTGGACCGGGCGATGGAACCGAGATTGAGCTTGAGGTCCTTGGCGTACTCGGGGACTGCGTTCTTGAGGTTGTCGATCGTCATGTCAGACGCTCGCCGTCAGCAGTTCGCCTGCGTCGATGGTGGGATCACCCTTCTTCCAGTTGCAGGCGCACAGCTCGTCGGACTGCAGGGCGTCGAGAACTCGCAGGACCTCGTCCACGTTGCGGCCCACCGAGCCTGCCGTGACCGACACGAACTGGATCTCGTTGTTGGGGTCGACGATGAACGTGGCGCGGTCGGCAACGCCGTCGGCGTTGAGAACGCCCGTGGCAGCGGCCAATTCACGCTTGAGGTCCGACAGCATGGGGAAGGGAAGTGTCTTGAGCTCGTCGTGCTGCGCCCGCCACTGGAAGTGGACGAACTCGTTGTCCACCGACGCACCGAGGACCTGTGCATCGCGGTCTTCGAATTCCTCGTTCAGCTTGCCGAACGCGGCGATCTCGGTGGGGCAGACGAACGTGAAGTCCTTGGGCCAGAAGAAGACGATGCGCCACTTGCCTGCGTGGTCGTCACTGGTGACGGTGGTGAAGTAGTCGTCGGGCTGCTGGGCGTTCACCTTGGACAGATCTCCGCCGATGACGGCGGTCAGGTTGTATGAAGGGAACTGGTCGCCAATTGTCAACAGTGCCATGTGGTCTCCTCGTGTCGAATGATCGCGTCGGTTCCGTATGTGAGCGGTTGGGGTCGGTGGCGTGAATGCAGCCGTACGAGCCCGGCCGACCGGTACGAGTGTGCCAAAAATGTGATGAAAGGTAAACGTGATGAGTGGCACTACACTCATAGGCGTGACCGATCGAAGCTATCAGCCGACCCTGTCGCATCTGCGAGCGTTCGTAGCGATCGCGCGACATCGCCACTTCGGCACTGCAGCAACGCAATCGAACATCAGTCAGCCGTCTCTCTCGCAGGCTCTGGCCGCCCTGGAGCAGGGGTTGGGGGTGCAGCTGATCGAACGCAGCACCCGCAGAGTGTTGCTGACGTCGGCCGGCAGTCAGTTGCTCGGTCGTGCGACTGCAGCACTGGACGCCGTGGACGGATTGGTCGCCACCGCAGCAGGATTGGGCGGTCGTCTGACCGGTGGCATCAGGCTCGGGATCATTCCCACCGTGGCGCCGTACGTGCTGCCCACAGTTCTTCCGGCCGTGCGCGCCGAGTACCCCGACCTGGTACCGAAGATAGTCGAAGATCACACCGCCCGACTGCTCGACGCACTCCGGTCCGGTGTACTCGACGTCGCCCTTCTCGCGCTGCCCCTCGCCGATCCGGGACTGATCGAAATACCGATGTACGCCGAGGATTTCGTGCTCGCGCTCCCTGCCGAGCACCCCCTCGCGGGGCGTCGGGATCTGACTGTCGCCGACCTCCGGGGCCTGCCTCTGCTCCTGCTCGACGAGGGGCACTGTCTGCGCGAGCAGACCCTGGACCTGTGCCGCTCGGTCGACATCGCGCCCGATGCGAGCGATACGCGGGCGACGTCGTTGACCACGGTGGTGCAGTGCGTTGCCGGAGGGCTCGGCCTGACGTTGCTGCCGCGTAGCGCCGTCGATGTCGAGGTCGCTCGTGCGGGCTTGTCCACCGCAGAGTTCGCACACCCTGCTCCCGGCCGCACCATCGGTCTCGTACACCGATCCACGAGTGCGCGCTCGGCCGAATACAGTGCGCTGGCAAGTCTTCTCGCCGCCGAGGTTCACGCCGGCAACGAGGGTGGCCTCAGCCGGGCGTGATCGAGATCTCGTCGAACACGATCTCGCCCGCCGCGTCGGATTCCGGCACATCGACGACGGCGTCGAGCGACCAGCCGTGGTCCCCGTCGGGGTCCTCCAACACCTGACGCACCGTCGTGGTCTCCGCACCGACGTTCAGGGTGAACAACGCGGGGCCGCGGGCCGATGGGCCGGTCCCGATCGAGCCGTACTCGGCAAAGAACGGGTCCAGTTCCGTCTTCCAGTCCGGACCGTCGTCGAGGTCGTCGAGGGTATTCCACTGTCGGCGCGCCGCTAGGTCCACGCGGCGGAAGATCGCGTTGCGCGCGAGAATTCGGAAGGCCCGCGGGTTGGCCGAGATCGGACGTGGCACATCGGATCCGTACGCCTCCACGAGCGCTTCCGGCTCGGCACCGGGGTCGGTCAGGTTCTCCCACTCGTCGAGCAGGCTCGAATCCACCTGCCGGACGAGCTCGCCCAGCCACTCGGTGATGTCCTGTACCTCTTCGGTTCGAGACTCCGGCGGAACCGTCTGGCGCAGTGTGCGATAGGCGTCGGCGAGATAACGCAGGACGAGTCCCTCGGACCGCATCAGACCGTAGTGGCTGATCAATTCTGCGAACGTCATCGCGCGCTCGACCATGTCGCGCACCACGGACTTGGGTGACAGGCCGACCTCGGAGAGCCACGGGTGGGTGCCCCGATAGATCTCGAACGCCGGAACGAGCAGCTCTGCAAGAGGTTTCGGCCACGTGACCTCCTCGAGCAGCTCCATTCTCTCGTCGTACTCGATGCCGTCGGCCTTCATTTGCGACACCGCTTCGCCGCGCGCGGCGTGTTGCTGTGCCATCAGGATCTGACGCGGATCGTCGAGGGTCGATTCGATGATCGACACCACATCGAGGGCATGAGTCGGTGATTCTGCATCGAGCAGATCGAAGGATGCGACCGCGAACGTCGACAGCGGCTGATTGAGCGCGAAGTCCGGTTGCAGGTCCACCGTCAGTCGAGCGTGTCGACCGTCGGCGTCCGGCTCGTCGAGTTGCTCGACGATGCCCGCATCGACCAGACCGCGGTAGAGCGAGAGTGCCCGCAGGATGTGCTTGCGCTGAGCGGGCCGGGTTTCGTGATTGTCCTCGAGCAGGTGGCGCATGGCATGGAAGCAATTGCCCGGCCGGGCAATGACATTGAGCAGCATGGCGTTGCTCACCGAGAACCGGGACGTGAGCGGCTCGGGGCTTGCGGCGATGATCCGCTCGAACGTCGGCTCACCCCACGAGACGAAACCGTCGGGTGCCTTCTTGCGCTGCACGCGCTTGAGCTTCTTCGGATCGTCGCCCGCCTTGGCCACCAGACGCGCGTTCTCGATGTCGTGTTCGGGGGCCTCGACCACAACGATGCCGAGGGTGTCGTAGCCTGCGCGTCCCGCGCGGCCGGCGATCTGATGGAACTCGCGGGCCCGGAGCTTGCGAGTTCGAATGCCGTCGTACTTGGTCAGGCCGGTGAACAACACGGTACGAATGGGGACGTTGATGCCCACCCCCAACGTGTCCGTTCCACAGATCACCTTGAGCAGGCCGTCCTGTGCCAACTTCTCGACCAACCGTCGATACTTGGGAAGCATGCCGGCGTGGTGCACCCCGATGCCGTGCCGAACCAATCTCGACAGGGTCTTCCCGAAACCGGTGGTGAAGCGAAAGTTGCCGATGGCCTCGGCGATCTCCGCTTTCTCCTGCTTGGACGCGACGTTGACGCTCGTCAGCGCCTGAGCTCGCTCGAGCGCCGCGGCCTGCGTGAAATGCACGACGTACACCGGTGCCAGATGTGTTTCCACCAGTTCTTCGATGGTCTCGCTGATCGGAGTGGTGACGTAGGAGAACATCAGCGGAACCGGGCGCTCGGTGCCCGAGACGACGGTGGTCGTGCGTCCGGTGCGTCGAGTCAGATCGTCCCGGAAGAACGAGACGTCGCCCAGGGTCGCAGACATCAACAGGAACTGGGCGTGCGGCAGCTCGATCAACGGCACCTGCCAGGCCCACCCTCGATCGGGCTCGGAGTAGTAGTGGAACTCGTCCATGATGACCTGGCCGATGTCGGAGCCGGCACCCTGTCGCAGGGCGAGGTTCGCGACGATCTCGGCGGTGGCGCAGATGATCGGGGCACCGGAATTGACCGACGCGTCGCCGGTCATCATGCCGACGTTCTGGGCACCGAAGATCTCGCACAGGGCGAAGAACTTCTCGCTGACGAGTGCCTTGATCGGCGCGGTGTAGAAGCTGCGAATGCCCGCGGCCATCGCGGCGTAATGGGCTCCGATGGCCACCATCGACTTGCCCGAGCCGGTCGGCGTCGCGAGGATGACGTTGGAGCCGGAGACCAGCTCGATGAGAGCTTCCTCCTGTGCGGGATACAGGGTCAGACCGCGATCGGCAGTCCAGGTGGTGAACGTGTCGAACAGGACGTCCGGATCCACGCCGTCGGACCGAGCGGCGGCGGCATCGGGAATCAGTTCGGTGAGAAGCACCCCTACAGGCTATGTGGGATCGACGGCCGAACCCGCATCGACACCGCGCCCGGCGCAGGCGAGTCGACGCGTCAGGTAGCGCTGCGTTCGTCCGAGCCCATGGCTCCGAGCACCGCGAGGCGCGTACTCGCGCTGCCGGTGATCATGTCCTCGCCGACACCGGTGATGAGCAGGTTGCGCCACCGCACCTCATCGAACGTCAACGACGGTGTGGAATCGAGGAAGTCCTCCACGACCTGCAGGAAGCGCATCGGATCGTCCCGGAACGGGAAGTGTCCGGAATTCTCGAACACCTCCAACGTGGAACCGGGCATGGCCGAGTGAGCGAGGCGAGCATGGCTGACCGGAATCACCGAGTCCTGGTCACCCCAGACGAGCAGAACGGGCAGATTTTCGGTGAGATAACACCGGTCGAGCATCGTGACCACCTGGCCGCGCCAGTCCACGACGGCGCGCAGGGTCCGCAGATACGCCTCGTACGTCGTCGGGGCCGGGAGTTCGCTCAGCACTCGGATCAGATCAGGAGTGTCGTGCAGAAGCGACCCGGGTCGCAGGGGAGAGCTGTGCAGTTTGCTCAGCAGGCCGCCCGCCAGTTTCACCGCGGGGATCGCGCCGGGCAGGCGGAGAAGTTTGACCGCCTCGCTGAGGAACGGCATGGACGCCAGTCGAAGAATGGGATGTACGTCCTTGGTGACGCCACCGGAGGACACCAGGGCCAACCTGTCGACCATGTTCGGGAACTGGTAGGCGAACTGCATGGCAACGCCGCCGCCGAGCGAGTGCCCGACGACGGTGACATGTTCGATGCCCAGCACGGAGAGCAGGTCACGCATGCCGTTGGCATACGCGGCGACGGAGTAATCCGCACGCGGCTTGTCCGAGCGACCGTGTCCCAGCAGATCCGGAGCGATGACGGTGTAGTTCTTCGCGAGGTGCGGGATGACCTCGTTCCACGTTTCGGAGTTGTCGCCGATCCCGTGTATCAACAGCAGCACCGGACCTTCACCGGCCATGCGGAATGCTCGTCGGTATCCGTGAATGGTTCTGAAGATCAGCCGTGGTTCTTGGTCGGGAACCGGGCGGAGCTTGCGACTGCGCGGATTGGTGCTCATCTGCACCTCCTGAAATTCCCTGGTGCGCCGCGCGAGGCGGCACAGAACGGCGACGCCGTGCACGAGTGTGTAGACGTACGTACCGGAGTACGTGTTGCTACGACTCTTGCACGACATGACGCTCGGGGCAGAACATCGAGCGTATTTGCGGTTACAGGTATGTTTCGATCGGCCCGGACTGTCCGATGTGCCCGACCTGGCGATCGAGTTCTGTGACCACTCACACTGTTACTGCTCGGTGGAGTCGTCTCCCTCGTCGAGACCTGCCTGCTCGGCGAGGAAGCGCTCGAACTCGGCCCCGAGCTCGTCACCGCTCGGCAGCGGTTCGTCACTGGCCAACAGCGTGGACTGCTGTTCCTGCGCGGCGACGTAGGTGTCGTACTGGCGCTCGAGTGCCTGCACCACCGACTGGACTTCCTCGTTCCCAGTGATGTGCTCGTTCACCTGTTCCCGAACCCGCGCTGCGGCATCACCCAGCGCGGCCAGCGGCAGATCCAACTCGGCGGCCTCGCCGACGTTCTCGAGCAGTGTTTCGGCTGCGCCGGGGTAGTCGGTCTGGGCGAGGTAGTGCGGGACGTGCACCGAGAAGCCCATCGACTCGTGACCGTGTTGCGCCATCCGAAGCTCGAGCAGGGACGAGGCGCTGCCGGGCACCTGCAGGTCACCTGCCCAGCTGTTGCCTTCCTTGACCAGCTCCTTGTCGCTGGCGTGGGCCGTCACACCGAGTGGCCGGGTGTGCGGAATGGCCATCGGGATCGAACCGAGACCGATGGTCCGACGGACGCCGAGCTGTTCGGCGAGCAGGCGCACAGCGGTGGTGAACTTCTCCCACCGCAGATCGGGTTCCATACCGGCCAGCAACAGGAACGGGGTGCCGGTTCGGTCCTTGACGGCATAGAGGTTCAGCTCGGGAGCGTCGTAGTCCGAGAAATGGTCGGACTTGAATGTCATCGTCGGACGACGGGACCGGTAATCGATCAACTCGTCGACGTCGAACGACGCGACCAGCTCCGATTCCAGGCTCTCGCGCAGATGAGTCGTTGCCAACTTCACCGCGTGACCTGCATCGGAGAAGCCCTCCAGGCCGTGCACGAGGACGGGTCCGACGCCGTCGTTGGAGAAGATTTGCGGTGCCGGAAACTCCAGCTCGTACATCTTCGACTGTTCGGTCATGGCCTGGCCCCTTTCGGATCGACTCGTCGGTACCTCGACGCGAGATTCGAGCCAGAATACGCCGACCCTCGGCTCGCGCCGTGTACGCGCCGACGTCGAACGTGGCGAATCACTATCTGAGAAGAACAACCGGCTGCCCGCCGTTCATTCCCAGACGTTCGTTCGACCTGCCTTCCGGTCAGCGGTCGAAGTTGGCCAGCGCACGGATCTTGTTGGTGACGTCGAGGGCGGCGACCTTGTATGCCTCGGACAGCGTCGGGTAGTTGAACACGGCATCGACGAGGTAGTCGACGGTGCCGCCGCACCCCATCACCGCCTGCCCGATGTGCACCAGGTCCGTCGCTCCGGACCCGAAGATGTGCACGCCCAGAATCGACCGATCCTCGGTGGAGACGAGCAACTTCAACATCCCGTACGAGTCGCCTGCGATCTGGCCCCGGGCGAGTTCGCGGTACCTCGACACCCCGACCTCGTAGGGGATCGAGCCCTTCGTCAGGTCGACCTCGGTGGCTCCGACGTACGAGACCTCGGGAATGGAGTAGATGCCGATGGGCTGTACGTCGGTCAGCTTGGCGCTGGACTCGCCGAACGCGTGGTACGCCGCCAGCCTGCCCTGATCCATCGACGTCGCGGCCAACGCCGGAAAACCGATGACATCGCCTACTGCGTAGATGTGATCGACCTTGGTCTGGAAGTGCTCGTCGACGAAGATGCGACCACGCGCGTCGGCCTCGAGACCGGCGTTCTCGAGTTCGAGTGCCGTCGTCAGACCCTGGCGTCCGGCCGAGTACATCACCGTCTCCGCCGGGATCCGCTTGCCGCTGGCGAGCGTCGTCACCGTTCCGTTCGGGCCGACGTCGACAGCGGTCACCGCCTCCCCGAATCGGAACGTCACCGCAAGATCGCGCAGGTGGAACTGCAACGATTCGATGATCTCGCGATCGCAGAAGTCGAGCATCGAGTCGCGCTTCTCGACGACGGTGACCTTCGTTCCCAGGGCAGCGAACATCGACGCGTACTCGATTCCGATGACACCGGCCCCGACGACGACCATCGACGCCGGAATGAACTCGAGGTTGAGGATTCCGTCCGAGTCGAGGACGCGGTAGTCGTCGAACGCGATGTCGGCGGGCCGCGCGGGAGCGGTGCCGGTGGCGATCACCACGTTGGCGGCCTTGACGGTGATGCGTTCACCGCGCGACTCGTCCTCGATCACGATGGTGTGCGCGTCGAGGAACTTGCCGACGCCGGTGATGAGTTCGATGCGGTTGCGCAGCAGTTGCGAGCGCACCACCTCGATCTCCTTGCCGATCACGTGCTGGGTTCGCGCCAACAGATCGGCCGGAGTGATGTCGGCCTTCACCCGATAGCTCGCCCCGTACAGCTCACGTTGATTCATCCCCGTGAGATACAGAACGGCCTCGCGCAGGGTCTTCGAAGGAATGGTGCCGGTATTGACGCAGACCCCGCCGAGCATGTGGCCCTTCTCCACGATCGCCACCCGCTTGCCGAGCTTCGCAGCCGCGATGGCCGCCTTCTGGCCACCGGGGCCGGAGCCGATGACCACCAGGTCGTACTCCATGGGTTCAGACATTCGTCATAGGTACCGCTCGCACGCAAAGACTGCGTGCCCACCCGGTCACAACCTTGTGAACTCCACGATTCGGGGCACCGAACCCATGCAGATGTCGCCACGTACTGATGCGTTGTGCGAGGCTGAACACAGCACGAAACACCCGATTTACAGTGGAGGAACACATGCCGCAGCAGGTCCGCGCCGTCGTCGCCAAGAGCAAGGGCGAGCCCGTCTCCATCGAGACGATCACCATCCCGGATCCCGGGCCGAACGAGGTCGTGGTGAAGATCCAGGCCTGCGGGGTGTGCCACACCGACCTGCACTACCGCGAAGGCGGCATCAACGACGAGTTCCCGTTCCTGCTCGGACACGAGGCAGCCGGAATCGTCGAGACCATCGGCGACCGCGTCGAGCACGTCGAGGTCGGAGACTTCGTCGTACTGAACTGGCGCGCGGTGTGCGGCGAATGTCGAGCCTGCAAGCGCGGCACCCCGTGGTACTGCTTCGACACCCACAACGCAGCCCAGAAGATGACCCTCGAGGACGGCACCGAGCTGACCCCGGCTCTGGGCATCGGTGCGTTCGCCGAGAAGACCCTGGTGCACGAGGGCCAGTGCACCAAGGTCGCCGCAGACGCCGATCCCGCCGTTGTCGGACTGCTCGGCTGTGGAGTGATGGCCGGGCTGGGCGCAGCGATGAACACCGGCAACGTCTCACGCGGAGATTCGGTGGCCGTGATCGGCTGCGGTGGCGTCGGCGATGCCGCGATCGCCGGAGCACGCCTGGCCGGCGCATCGACGATCATCGCGGTCGACCGCGACCCGGGCAAGCTCGAATGGGCCCTCGAACTCGGAGCCACCCACACCGTCGACTCCTCGGTGGTGGACGCAGTGGAGGCCGTCCAGGAGCTCACCGGAGGGTTCGGTGCCGACGTGGTCATCGATGCCGTCGGTCGCCCCGAGACCTGGAAGCAGGCGTTCTACGCACGCGACCTCGCCGGAACCGTGGTCCTCGTCGGCGTACCGACACCCGAGATGACCCTCGAGATGCCGCTGATCGACTTCTTCAGCCACGGCGGATCTCTCAAGTCCTCCTGGTACGGAGACTGCCTGCCCGAGCGTGACTTCCCGCAGTTGGTGGATCTGTACCAGCAGGGCCGTCTGCCGCTCGAGAAGTTCGTCTCCGAGCGCATCACCATCGAGGACGTCGAGGCAGCCTTCACCGCAATGCACGAGGGACGCGTCCTGCGTTCGGTGGTGGTCCTGTGAGCGGGCAGTTCCGCGTCCAGAATGTCGTCACCTCGGGCACGTTCAGCCTCGACGGTGGCACCTGGGACGTCGACAACAACATCTGGCTCATCGGCGACGACGACGAGGTGGTGATCGTCGACGCAGCACACACCGCGGCCCCGATCGTCGACGCGGTTGCCGGCCGGAACGTCAAGGCCGTCATCTGCACCCACGGTCACAACGACCACGTGACCGTGGCACCCGAACTCTCGGACACACTCGACGCGCCGATTCTGCTGCACCCCGCCGACGAGATGCTGTGGGAACAGACGCACCCGGGCGTCGGGCACTCGACCCTCGAGGACGGTCAGCGCATCACCGTGGCCGGGACCGACATCCTGGCGCTGCACACACCCGGGCATTCTCCGGGATCGACGTGCCTGTACCTGCCGGAAGCGGGGGAGTTGTTCAGCGGCGACACACTCTTCTCCGGCGGTCCGGGTGCCACCGGACGGTCGTACTCGGATTTCCCCACCATCATCGGGTCCATCCGTGATCGCCTCTTCGCGCTCCCGGTCGACACCCGAGTCAACACCGGGCACGGTGACGGCACGCGCATCGGCGACGAAGCACCGCACCTCGAGGAGTGGATCGCGCGCGGCAGCTGACTTCGCGACACTGCGGCGGGTCGCCTGCTGCGTTCGAGGTGGTCGAAATGAGACAGTGGTGGGACGCCGGAGCGTGTGCTGCGGCGTCCCACCGACCCGAAGAGGACGTCTTGTGAGCCCCGCCGCACGCAGAACCCGCCTGTCCATCGCCGCGACCTCGGCGGCGATCGCAGCTCTCGTGCTGGCCGGTTGCAGCTCCACCGTCACCGGCACTGCCGAGCCCAGCGCTGGTGCCGCCACCTCGTCGTCGCAGTCCGGCGTGGATCTGAACACGCTGCTGATCGACCCGTCGAGCTTCCCGGCACCGTACGACGCCCTGGTGCTGCCCCAGCAGGCGATCTCGCAAGCTGCACCCGATCTCAGCGGAATTCCTGCCGGCGCAGAGGTCAGCCCAGCAGGATGCAAGCCCGCCGACCAGGATTTCGGCCCGACGGGCACGGCCATGATCGTCGGCACCGACAACGACAGCCGATCCACCATCTCGATCGAGTTGACCGCAGTGGACGAACCGCTCTCGGCGCGCAAGGAGCAGCTCGAACAGTGCGGTGAGGTGACCGCAACCAAGTCCGGCGCTACCTCGACGGTGACCTCCACTCTGACACCGGCGCCGCCCATCGATGCGGACGACACCTTGGCCGTCCGGCAGACCGTTGCATCGGGAGCCGGCGGCGACGCCGTCACGCAATCGATGCTGACGTTGATGGCCCAGATCGACGGGGTGCGAGTGTCGGCCACGTTCATGTCCTTCGGCTCGGGCACGCCCGATGCGATGACCCTCGACGAGCTGTTCACCGCGGCAGTCCAGAAGGTCGGCCAGAGCTGACGCGGCCCTAGCAGACGGCAGCGACAACGGGGGGTCGTCCACAGCTCCGGCGGCGCGATTCATCCACAACGCAGCAGTACTCCACAGGGCAGTACGAAAGCCCAGGTCGAGACCCGTTCGTCCGTCGGACCTCGGCCAGGATTCTCCGGTATGTACACACCGACGAACTCTCACGACAACTTCGACTCCCGTCATCGCGTTCGCCTCGGCCACGCGAGCGACCTGATGGCAGCCGTGCCCGCCATGCTCGGGTTCCACCCTCATCGATCGATGGTGCTCATCGCGGTCAGAGACGGCGGTGCCAGCGTCGGACCCACGATGCGTCACGACCTCGTCCTGGCAGGCGAACACCTGGATCGGCGCGCAGGCAGTCACACCCGCGCGACCCCGGAGATGCTCGACGTCATCGGCTACCTGGCCGGCTACTGCGCGATGGAGAACATCCCCGCAGTCATGGCGGTATTCGTCGACGACAGGCTCGATCGATCCGTCAGAACACCGCATCTGCTCGACGTGGAAGCGCTGGTGATCGAACTCGCCGCCGCACTCGCATCGTTCGGAGTGCAGCTCGGCGAGGCTCTCGCGGCGGCGGAGATCACCGATTCCGCCGAGTGGTGGACGTTGCGTGGACCGCAGCGGCACGGGCTGATGTCCGATCCGTCGGCGTCGCCGATGACCGTCGCCCGCGTGCTCGACGGCTACTCCGTCCGACGGTCCAGGAATGAACTGGCCGAGATCATCGCGCCGGGCCCCGACGCGACCGTGCGCGCCGTGGCCGCCGAGATGTCGCGACAACGACGGGACGGCGGCCGGTCTCGTTCCGACGACCTGACGGCGGTGCTGTCGTACGTCGCGCGGGGACCGTACGACACCGAATTGGACCCGACCGACATCGCTCGGATCGCACTCGCGATCGGTCACGTCCAGGTGCGTGACGCATTGCTGGCGCTGACTCTCGGCGACGACGCGGGAGCCGTCGAAGAGTTCTGGGCGGCCATGTCACGCGTCCTGCCGAAGGGCGAACGAGCCATCGCCGCAACACTTCTGGCCTTCGGCGCGTACGTGCGCGGAGACGGGCCGATGGCCCGCATTGCGATCGATGCGGCACTGGAAGCCGACGAGACCTACTCACTGGCGCGACTGCTGGACAGATCGCTCAGCGCAGGCGCAGGCCCCGAAATCGTTCGCGAAGTGGCCGAGAGCGGTTTCGCATGTGCACGCGCCTGCGGAGTTCGCCTACCCGGCGACCCGATGGGTCGACGATGACTGCGGTTGGACAGATCGATGATCGGCCGGCGACGTGGGTCAGCGCGCTGCGTGCGACCGATTGCCGAGCTGCTGCAGGAAGGTCCACGCGTCGGCCACGATCCGATCGAGATCGGTCAGCTCCGGCGTCCATTTCAGCTCCTCGACTGCACGCGCGCTCGAGGCGATCAGGACAGCAGGATCACCGACACGACGGGGAGCATGTTCGACGGCGATGGGCAGGCCGGTGACGCGCTCGCAGGACGAGATGACCTCGTGCACGGAGAAGCCGGTGCCGCTGCCAAGGTTGTAGATGGTGTGCTCGCCCGGTTGTGCGGCGTCGACGGCGAGGATGTGCGCCTCGGCGAGGTCGGCGACGTGGATGTAGTCGCGAACAGCCGTTCCGTCCGGTGTGGGCCAGTCGGTGCCGAACACCGAGATCTTCTCGCGCTGCCCCAGGGCGACCTGAAGCACGAGCGGAATCAGGTGAGTCTCGACGACGCGATTCTCGCCGTAACCGTTGTAGGCACCGGCCACGTTGAAGTATCGGAGGCTGGTGGCGGCGAGGCCGTAGGCCGCAGCATACGACGTGATCGCGTGATCGATCGCGAGTTTGGTGGCACCGTAGGGATTGGTGGGGCGGGTGGGTGCATCCTCGGTGATGGGAGTCTTCTCGGGCTCGCCGTACGTGGCGGCGGTCGAGGAGAACACCAGCTTCGCTGTGCCGGATGCTCGGATGGCATCGAGCAACGCCAGCGAGGTGACGACGTTTCCGCTCCAGTACTTGTCGGGCGAGACCACCGACTCGCCCACGAGAGATTGCGCCGCGAAGTGCAGGACGGCGTCGAAGCCGCCGCCGATCAGCACATCCGCGGCCACGTCCTTGATGTCACCTTCGACGAATGTGGCACCAGCGGGAACGGAGTCCCGGTTACCGGTGGACAGGTTGTCCACGACCACGACGTCGTGACCACGCTCGACGAGCACGGCCGCGCAGACACTGCCGACGTATCCCGCACCACCGGTAACCAGAAGCTTCACTGTTCGTTCTCCCTCACACGCATCGAAGGCCGTCGTCGGTGGGAGGTCAGACCTTCTTCACCTGGACGGCGTGCGCCATTTCCTCGGATATGTCGACACCACTGTGTCCTGGCACCGTGATCGTGATCGATCCGGGCTTGGCCTCGACAGTAACGCGAGCATCGGGGACAACACCCGCTTCGCGGAGCTGAGCGATCACCTCGGGGTCGGACTGAACGTGCTCGGCGAGACGACGCACCACCACTGCCGTCGGCTGGCCCACGGGAACATCGGTGAGGCGAATGAGAGCCTCCGGCGCCAGAGTCGACTGGCCGAGACCGAGTTCGGCCAACCCTGGGATCGGGTTGCCGTACGGCGAGGTCGTCGGGTTGTTCAGCACGGCGACCAGACGACGCTCGACCTCTTCGCTCATCACGTGCTCCCAACGGCACGCCTCCGCGTGAACGTCTTCCCATCGAAGCCCGATGATGTCCACGAGCAGACGCTCCGCCAAGCGGTGCTTGCGCATGACCGCAACCGCCAGACTTCGGCCCTTCTCGGTCAGCTCGAGGTGCCTATCGCCTGCGACGGACAACAGCCCGTCGCGCTCCATCCGAGCAACGGTTTGGCTGACGGTGGGACCACTTTGTTCGAGCCGTTCGGCGATTCGCGCGCGGAGCGGAATTACGCCCTCTTCTTCCAAATCGTAGATCGTCCGGAGGTACATCTCCGTGGTGTCGACCAGATCCTTCACACTCAACCCCTTCGTCGGGCTCGATCCTACCGTCAGCGCCCGGAAATAGGCGCTGCACCCAGCCGGAGCGGGCGCGGCGCACCACAACGGTGGACGTCGTTTCCCATGGCTTCTCACAAGGGAACTCTCGGGACAACACCGGAACCCGGCAACACCATCCCGCCCGACAACGTAGTTTTGTCCATATGTCTGATCAGGCGACACGCGCCGCCGCGTCCATCCCGAACCGCCCCGAGGACATCGTCGTGTGGAGCGCCGACTACCTCGGCTACCGGTGGAGCGACGACCACCCGATGAACCCGACTCGACTCGATCTGACGATGGCGCTCGCCACCGACATCGGCCTGCTCGAGGGCGTCGAACTGGTCGAACCGGCCGCTGCACCGGATTCCGAGCTGCTGCGGTTTCACACCAGCGCCTACATCGAGGCCGTCAAGCAGGCACCCTCGCAGGGGCCGGCACTGCGCGATCCCGACGACGTCGTCCACGGACTCGGCTCCGACGACAATCCGGTGTTTCCGCAGATGCACGAGGCGAGCGCCATGCTCGCCGGTGGCTCGCTGGCCGCCGCCCGCGAAATCGCGTCCGGTCGTGCTCGACGCGCAGTGAGCATCGGTGGCGGCATGCATCACGCGATGGCCGACTGGGCCTCGGGCTTCTGCGTCTACAACGACGCCGCGATCGCGATCTCGTGGTTGCTGGACAACGGGTTCGACCGAATTGCCTACATCGACGTCGACGCGCACCACGGGGACGGAGTTCAGGCGGCGTTCCTCGGTGACCCGAGAGTGCTCACGGTCTCCCTGCACCAACATCCGGCGACGCTGTGGCCGAACACCGGATGGTCGACCGAGGTGGGAACCGAAGGCGGTGAGGGAACCTCGATCAACGTCCCGTTGCTGCCCGGCACCGCGGATCGGTTGTGGTTGCGTGCCTTCCACGCGATCGTGCCGGGCGCGATCGGAGCGTTCGGGCCACAGATCATCGTCAGTCAATGCGGTGTCGACAGCCACCGCGAAGATCCTCTTGCAGATCTCGCTCTGACCGTCGACGGCCAGAACGCGGCATTCCTGGCCATGCGCGATCTGGCGGACAAGCATTCCGAAGGTCGGTGGTTGGCCGTCGGCGGTGGCGGGTACGGCTTGGTGCGCGTCGTTCCACGGTCCTGGACGCACCTCATCGCTGCCGCGCTCGGCCGCGACATCGACCCGATGTCGGCGCTGCCGGACACCTGGCGCGAGCGAGTACGGACCATGGCACCGAGTGTCGACCTGCCGCAGACCATGGGTGACGGCGGAGACGTCGACTACCCGGCCTGGGACGGTCCTGGAGGATCTCTCGCCGGGACCGACGGCACCGACAGGGCGCTCGAACGCGTCGACTCGGCGATCATCGCCACCCGTCGAGCAGTGTTCCCACTGCTCGGACTCGATCCGGAGGACCCGCGTGACTGATCCGATCGATAGCCCCTCGGCCGAGGAGCCGACCGTAGCGGCGTCGGTTCCGAGCGACAAGGACCTGGCCAGAGAGCGAGCGGAGACAACCTTTCCGCGGCACTGGGTTGCCGACGTCCTGACCTCCGACGGCGGTGTGGTGCACCTGCGTCCCATCGTCCCGTCGGACTCCGAGCGCATCGTCGCGTTTCACGGGCGGCTGTCCGAACGGACCAGATACCTACGTTATTTCGGTCCCTACCCCACGATGCCCCAGCGTGACGTGCTCAACTTCACCACGGTCGATCACCACGACCGGGTGGCGTTCGTCGCGGTGCTCGGTGACGACATCATCGCGGTCGGCCGATACGAGCGGCTGCCCGAGGGGGACGGCAACTCCGCCGAGGTGGCCTTCGTCGTCGCCGACGCGCATCAGGGCCGCGGGCTGGGGCCGATTCTGCTCGAACACCTCGCGGGAGCGGCCGCCGAGAACGGGGTGAACATGTTCGTCGCCGAGGTACTCGCCGAGAACCGAAACATGGTCACCGTCTTCCGCGAAGCCGGTTATCAGGTCAGCAGGTCCTTCGAAGGGGGAGTGCTGCGACTGGAGTTCGCCATCGACCCGAGCGAAGCTCTGCTCTCGGTGCGCAATTCGCGTGAGCGCGCCGCCGAGGCCCGCAGTGTGCGCAACGTGCTCAGCCCACGTTCGGTGGCCGTGATCGGAGCATCGACGGACAGCTCGAAGGTGGGCAACGCCGTTCTCGCGAATCTGTTGGCCGGCAACTTCACCGGCCCGGTCTATCCCGTCAATGCCGACCATCGTTCGGTCCGCGGGGTGCGCGCCTACGCCACGGTGCACGACATACCCGATCCGGTGGATCTGGCGATCGCAGCGGTACCGGCCGATGCGATCGACGCCGTACTCGACGACTGCCTGGACAAGGGCGTCAAAGCGTTGCTGGTGGTCTCGGGTGGATTCGGCGAGACCGGACCCGCGGGGCAGGAGAGCGAGCGCAGGCTGGTGCTCGCGGCGAGGGCGCACGGAATGCGGTTGATCGGGCCCAACGCGCTCGGGGTGGCGAACACCGACCCCGAGTTCGGCCTGAACGCAACGCTGGCTCCGCATCTGCCCACACCGGGCAACGTCGGGTTCTTCTGTCAGTCCGGAGCCCTCGGCATCGCGATTCTGGACGAGGCCGCCAACCGCAGGCTCGGACTGTCCACGTTCGTCTCGGCCGGAAACCGCGCCGATGTGTCCGGAAACGACCTACTGCAGTACTGGGATTCGGACCCGGCCACCGAGGTGATTCTGCTGTATCTCGAGAGCTTCGGTAATCCCAGGAAGTTCACCAGAATTGCCCGCAGGGTCGCCCGGAGCAAACCCATCATCGCGGTCAAGAGCGGTCGCGGTGCCGTGCCGCCCGCACACGCGATCGGTGCCGACATCGACGACTCGATCGTGCGCGCACTCTTCGCTCAGGCCGGCGTCATCCAGGTCGACACCATCTCCGAACTGTTCGACTGCGCAGTCCTGTTCGGCAATCAGCCTCTTCCGGTCGGCCCGCGGGTTGCCGTGGTGGGCAATTCGACGGCTTTGGGTGTGCTGGCAGTGGACGCGGCGCGAGCCAAGGGCCTGCATGCGAGTACCCCGACCGATGTCGGCCCGCAGGCGGGACCCGAGGAATTCGCCGCGGCCGTGTCGTCGGCGTTGGCCGCATCCGACATCGACGCGGTCATCGTCGTGTTCGTGCCACCGGTCGCGGTCGAGGTCGAACCGTTCGCGGCCGCGCTCGGCAACGCCGTCCGTGGATCCGACAAGCCCGTACTCTCGACGTTCCTCGCCACCGAGGGCATTCCGGACGTCCTGGCGGTTCGCGGACCGGGTGGGCACCCCGTGCGTGGTTCGGTGCCGTCGTACTCGAGTCCGGAGCGGGCCGTTGCGGCGCTGGCTGCTGCGTGGCGCTACTCGTCGTGGCGTTCGCGGCCGGTGTCGAATCTCGTCCGTCCCAAGAGCATCGACTCCGAGCGCGCCAAGCAGTTGGTCGAGGGGTGGCGTTCGGCGGGCGGTCACGGACGGTGGCTCTCGGATTTCGAGACCGCAGAATTGCTGGGCTGCTACGGCCTCGACGTCGTGGCCTTTCGGACCGTGACCGACGAGGACGAGGCCGTCGCGGCAGCAGACGAACTGGGATACCCGGTGGCGGTCAAGGCGACCGGGGAGCGGTGGCGACACCGGCCGGATCTCGGCGGAGTGCGTCTGGACATGGCCGACGCCTCCGCCGTGCGGGTGGCGTATCGCAATCTGGCGGCGGACTCGGGCGAGCCGTTACTGCACGTTCAGCGCATGGCGGTCAAGGGAATCGGCTGCGTCGTACGCGTACAGGACGACCCGTCGTTCGGATCACTCATCTCGTTCGGTCTGGCCGGGGTGATCTCGGATCTGTTGGGCGATCGTGCGTATCGGGTGCTGCCGCTGACCGAGGACGAGGCCGCGCAACTGATCGACGCGCCGAAGGCGGCTCCGCTGCTGTCCGGGTATCGCAATGCGGTGCCCGTCAACAAGAATGCCCTGATCGACCTCGTTCAGCGGATTTCCGCACTGGCAGAAGACATTGCCGACATTCGCGAGATCTCCTGCGAGCCGGTTCTGGCGTCTGCCGACGGCGCACAGATCACCGACGCCCGGGTACGCATCGGGCCGGAGCCGACAAAGGCCGACCTGGGTCCACGTCGTCTGCGCTGAACCCACATCGGACAAGACGCAGAAATGCGGCAGCCGAGTCGACGCCTCCGGGGGGAAGAGAACGTCGGCTCGGCTACCGCGTGAGGTGGCGCGAACAGGGCGTGTTCACTGCTGCTCCACCGGTCGGTGGCTCGGGTCAGCTGGCGTAGGACCGCAGCTTCTCGGCGCGGTCGCCCTGCCGAAGCTTGACCATCACCTCACGCTCGATCTGGCGGACACGCTCACGGGAGAGGCCGAAGAGCTTGCCGATCTGATCGAGAGTGCGGGGCTGGCCGTCGTCCAGGCCGTAGCGGAGCCGGATGACCTGCTGCTCCCGCTCGTCGAGAGTGCCGAGAACGACGCGGACGTCGCTGTGCAGCAGTCCGGCGATGACGGCGTTCTCGGCCGACGTCGCCTCGGAATCCTCGATGAAGTCTCCGAGAGGTGCTTCCTCGTCGCTGCCGACCGGCATGTCCAGGCTGACCGGGTCGCGGCTGTGGTCGAGCAGATCCGCGATCTTCTCCACCGCGATACCCGATTCGCTCGACAGCTCCTCGTCCGTTGCCTCGCGGCCGAGCTGCTGATGCAGCTCACGCTTGATCCTGGCCAGTTTGTTGACCTGTTCGACCAGGTGGACCGGCAGCCGGATCGTACGGCTCTGATCCGCCATACCGCGGGTGATGGCCTGACGAATCCACCACGTGGCGTAGGTCGAGAACTTGAAGCCCTTGGCGTAGTCGAACTTCTCCATGGCGCGGATGAGCCCGAGATTGCCCTCCTGGATGAGGTCGAGCAGGGGCATGCCGCGGCCGGTGTAGCGCTTGGCGAGAGACACGACCAGGCGAAGGTTCGCCTCGAGCAGGTGGCTGCGTGCAGCACTGCCGTCGCGAACGATGATGGCGAGGTTGCGCTTCTTGACGGCGCTGAGCCGCTTGGTGTTCTCGAGAACCTGCTTCGCGTAGAGACCAGCCTCGATCCTCTTGGCCAGATCGACTTCTTCGGCAGCCGTCAGCAACGCGGTGCGGCCGATGCCGTTGAGGTACACGCGAACGAGATCGGCTGCTGGGCTCTGGGCGTCCAGATCGGCATCGGTGGGCCGCGGACGAATCGTGGTGCTGGGGCTGGTCATGACTTGCCTCCTGGTCGGTGGTGTCTGACAGGTTCAACGCTCGGGAGACTCCGATAAGTTCCCACGCCGATCCTGTGGATACCCGTGTGACCAGGGATTACGTCATGCTCGTCCTGAGAAGTTGCTGAGAAGTGAAGCCGCCGGGAACGGTCGCTCTCCCGGGGCGATATCGGGGACTCATCGAGCCGGCAGAACCAAGCCGTGCCGGACGAGCCCCTGCATCATCGTCACCGCATGCACCGCCAGTTCCTCGGCGTCCTCGTCGTGCGCAGCAGCGAGCAACTCCACCAGTTCGCCGACCGGGAGGCCATCGGGTCGCAGCCCGGCGAGCAGAGCCGCACCGAGTTCGTCGACGTCGTGCTGCCACTGGGGTCCGTTCCCGCGATGGACCCGCACCGCCACCGGAGCCCAGCCCTCCTCGCCGGGAAGGTAGACGCGTTCGAGTGCGGTGTTCGGGTCGAGAGTGAGCACCGAGTCGAGGATGTCGTGCTCTCGCAGCCACTCCAGCCGCGCGAAGTACTCGATCGATTCGTCGCCCAGTGGGTCGGAGAACCCGTGCGTGAGCTCCTCGGCGAGCAGATCGGTCGGCGTATCCGTTCTGCGGAGGTAGACGAACCCGAAGCCGATTCCCTCCACGTCGGCGGCGGCGAAGTGGTCGAGCCAGGACTGAGCCACCGCGGCCGCGTCGGGATCGCGGGGATCGAGTCCGCCGTCACGCATCCAGGTGCCCACGTAGAGAGCGGGATCGGCGACGTCACGCTCGACGACCCAGGCATCGATTCCGTGCTCGGGCAGCCACGACGCCACCCGCGCACGCCAGTCCTCGCCGCGGACGTGCACCCAGGACGCCAGGATGGCAGCGGTGCCGCCGAGCGTCAGGTGGTCCGGGGCCCCGCCGATCATCAGAGCGCTCGCTCCGTCGAGGTCGAGGCCGGAATCGCGGTACGAGTGCTGTACTTCGGCGCGGCCGACGACGAACGGCGGATTGGCGACGATGCGATCGAATCGACGCCCGGCGACCGGCTCGAACCACGAGCCGTGCGACAGCTCGACGTCGAGACCGTTGAGCGCCATCGTCGCCGCCGCGAGGTCCATCGATCGTGGACTGATGTCGGTGGCGGTCACCTGCTCCGCGTAACCGCAGGCGTGTACGGCCTGGACGCCGCAGCCGGTACCGACGTCGAGAACGCTCGTCACCGGGGACGTGGGCGTTGCGCGCAACAGCGACAGAGAAGCCTGTCCGACGCCGAGCACGTGGTCGGCAGCGGTCTCGGCGGCGCGCATGCTGCCGTCCGGATCCGAGACGATCCACCGGGTTCCGTGGCCGGCGTCGAGCGGTCGGATGTCGAGCAGCGTCCGCACTGTCGATCCGGCCCGAGTCAAGATCCCGGCTGCGGCGGCGTCGGCAATAGTCAGTGGCGCAAGGGCATCGGCGACCTCGGACTCGGGACAGTCGTCGACGAGCAGAAACAAGCGCACCAGAACGCCCAGCGCACCCCCGTCCAGACTGGCGTTGCGTACCGGCACCGGCTCGCTGCGACCGAGGGCAGCGTGGGCGTCGTCGCCGAGCAGCGTCAGTACGCCGTCGGCGTCGTACCCCGTCCGCTCGAAGGCCTCACGAAGATCGGAGCAGGCGACGACGAGCGGGGACGTGGAATTCGGTTCGGTCACGACCCAAGTGTCGCACCGGCGACAGCGGGTGCGTCAGTCGTCGCCCGGTTCGATCACCCGGTGGTTGCTCGATTCCAGTTGTGGCCTGTCCACGGTCCGGTAGTCGTATCGGCTCATTTCGTCCTTGGTGCGGGGCGGCCGATCGTTGGCGATCAGCACCGCCATCCACGGCAGTGGAATGGACGCTCCGACTATCGCCATGGAGATCCACGGATTCATCCACATCCCGTATGCGATGGCGGCCAACACCAACGCCGGGATGCGGAACGACATGATGAACATGTATTTGCGGACGCGAGCTTTGTGCTGCTCCTCGACCGATTGCTGCGCCTCGGTGATCAGGACGGGCCCATCCGGCGAGTCGCTGTACGCGCTTCCGTCGAACCCTGGGGTTCTTGTCATACCTCCACTGTGGCACTACTGCTCACAGAATGCTTGCGACGAGCTGTGGAACCGGTTACCCCTTGCTGTGGATGCACTGACCAAACGGATTAATCTGTGTTCATGAGCACTCAGACGAAGGACCGTCCCGAGATCGCACCGGACGAAACCACCGAGGACGACCGGCCGAAATTCTTCCATTACGTGAAGAAGAACAAGATCGCCGAGAGCGCGGTGATGGGTACGCACGTCGTCGCGCTGTGCGGTGAGGTGTTTCCCGTCACCAAGTCCGCGAAGCCCGGATCACCGGTGTGCCCGGACTGCAAGAAGGTCTACGAGGGCCTGAAGAAAGGCGACTGACCACCGTCTCCCGGGTGTCGGTTCGGGGTCGGTTCGGGACGATCCGAACGGGCTCGGTCGCCGGAGAGCTTGATCGGTCCCGTGGCCAGCCGTCGGGCGACAGCGGTCACCGGTCCCGACGGTTTGTCGTCGGTGGCGGCCTGCGCCGCGATCCACTCGCGCATCTGGTCCATGCGTGTTGCCCGTGCGGGCGAGAACTCCTGGATCGTTGCGTTGAACTCGGCACCGAGAACGATGGCGAAGCCGAGGAAGAACGTGAACAGCAGAAACGCGATGGGCGTCGCCAGCGCGCCGTAGGTGTACCCGGTACTCGTCACCCAGCCGAGGTACCGGCGCAGCACCGCGCTCGCGATCATGAAGAACACCCCTGCCAGCAGAGCTCCACCGAGGAGGCGATGCCACGGCAGCGAGGTGTGCAGGGCCACCTTGTACAGCGTGGTCAAACCGATGATCAGTAGCAGCCCGACGGCCGGGTAGTAGAAGAAGTCGATGACCTCGCTGCCCACGGTGATCCACGAATCCGGCAGAATCTGCTGCACGTACACCGGTCCGAGGGCGACGAGCGGAAGCACGAAGACCGCGATCACCAGGAAACCCACGTAGAGAAGCAGCGCGAAGAACCTCTGCCAGACGGGATGTCGGGCGTCGGCCTGCCCGTGCGCTTCGACGATGGAGTCCACGAATGTCGAGATCGCAGACGACCCGGCCCACAACGAGAGCAGAAAGCCCACGGACACGATCTCGCCGCTGCCCTGAGCGAGGACGTCCTTGACCGTCGGAGCGATGATCTGGTCCACGACGCTGCCGCTGAAGAGGGTGTTGCTGAACGTGATGATCTTGGACTCGATGATTTCGACGGTGTTGGGTCCGAACCATCCGCCGACGAGTCCCAGACTGCCCAGTACACCGAGCAACAGTGGTGGCAGGGACAGCGTCTGCCAGAACGCGGCCGTTGCCGCCTTGCTGAAGATCGAGTCTTCCCACGCTTTGCTCAGAGTGCGCAGAGTCACTTTCCACACTGCGTGTAGCGGCCTTCTCGCCGACAACCGTTCCGGTGGTGGAGTTCCGCCTGCAGACTCGCTCATGGTTCCTCCAGCATTCCTGACGAAAGGCGACTTCGCCTAACAGCCGACTCGCCGTGTCGCATCCGACTCGCCCCAGCGATGCGGGATCGGTCGGTGTGGAGCGATAGGCTCCTCCGCGGACACTGCAGGGCTACCGAGAGCGCGAGGAATTTACATCGATGCCAGGAACCGGCGGCCAGTGAGCGCTGACATGTTCGATCCGACACCACCATCCACCGAGCAGGTTGCCGCTCCCGCGGGCGGGGGAGCACCGCTGCGCGCGTGGCAGCGACGGGCGCTGACGAAGTATCTCGTCGCCTCGCCCAAGGACTTCCTCGCGGTCGCGACGCCCGGCGCAGGCAAGACGACCTTCGCCCTCCGGGTCGCCGCAGAACTGCTCGCGCATCGAACCGTCGATCAGGTCACCGTCGTTGCGCCCACCGAGCACCTCAAGCACCAGTGGGCGGAGTCGGCGGCCAGGGTCGGCATCGCCTTGGACTCGCGCTTCTCGAACTCGACCGGTCAGACCTCGAGCGACTATCACGGCGTGGTCGTGACGTATGCGCAGATCGCCTCGCACCCGTTCAAGCATCGAGTGCGCACCGAATCACGCAAGACCCTCGTCATTCTCGACGAGATTCACCACGGCGGCGACGCGAAGAGCTGGGGTGAGGGAATTCGCGAAGCGTTCGGTGACGCCACCCGACGTCTCGCACTGACCGGTACGCCGTTCCGAAGCGACGACAGTCCCATTCCGTTCGTCAACTACGAACCGGATCAGGACGGGCTGATGCGGTCCAAGGCCGATCACGCGTACGGCTACTCCGATGCTCTTGCGGACGGCGTGGTCCGTCCGGTCGTGTTCCTCGCGTACTCCGGTGAAGCACGCTGGCGGGACAGTGCCGGCGAGGAATACACCGCGCGCCTGGGTGAGCCGCTCAACGCCGAACAGACCGCGAGGGCATGGCGTACCGCACTGGATCCGCAGGGCGACTGGATGCCTGCGGTGCTGTTGGCGGCGAACACGCGGCTTGCGCAACTGCGCGCAGGCGGCATGCCCGATGCCGGCGGTCTGGTGATCGCAACCGATCAGACGGTGGCGCGGGCCTACGCGAAGCTGATCGAGGTGATCACGGGGGAGACGCCGGCGATCGTGCTCTCGGACGACCCCACGTCCTCGGCTCGCATCGCCGAGTTCGGCAAGAGCGACCAGCGTTGGATGGTCGCCGTCCGCATGGTGTCCGAGGGCGTCGACGTTCCGCGTCTGGCGGTCGGGGTCTACGCGACGAGCGCGTCGACCCCGCTGTACTTCGCGCAGGCCATCGGCCGCTTCGTGCGGTCTCGGCGCAAGGGTGAGACGGCGAGCGTCTTCCTGCCGTCGGTACCGGTGCTGCTCGATCTCGCGTCGCAGCTCGAGGCGCAACGCGATCACATCCTCGGCAAGCCGCACCGGGAGAAGGACGGCTTCGACGACGAGTTGCTGGCCGACGCCAACAAGCAGAAGGACGAACTGGGCGAGGAGGAGAAGGCCTACACCTCGCTGGGTGCGGATGCGGAACTGGACCAGGTGATCTACGACGGTTCCTCGTTCGGTACCGCGACGTTCTCGGGCAGCGACGAGGAAGCCGACTATCTCGGTCTGCCCGGTCTGCTCGACGCGACGCAGATGCGCGACCTGCTGCGCCAGCGCCAGCAGGAACAGATCGACAAGCCGGCTGCCGGGCCCGCGGTTCCGGTACCTGCAGTCGTCAACGACAGGGCCACCAGTGCGGGCCAGTTGGCCGGTCTACGGCGTGAACTCAACAGTTTGGTCGCGGTGTACCACCACCGCACGGGGAAGCCGCACGGGGTGATTCACGGCGATCTGCGACGTATCTGCGGTGGCCCGCCGACGGCAATGGCGTCGGCGGATCAGTTGGGCGAGCGAATCGCGCAGTTGCGCAAGATGTAGAGATCGCCGGCCGATCCGGGCACGAAAAAGACGGACGGTCTGCTGACCGTCCGTCTTCTTCTTTCAGTTCGTCGATCGTGGCGAACCTGTTTCCCCGACACAAAAGGTGGGCTACACCGTGGAGTCCGATTCGGTCATCACCGTTGCGTTCACTTCACGCAAACGGGCTTCGTGCTCGGTGGCGTGGTGACCGCAGAAGAGAAGTTCTCCACCGGTCGAGAGCACGACACGCGCGCGAGCCCCTGCACCGCACCGGTCGCACCGGTCCGCTGCTGTCAATTGTGGGCTGGTCAATGTTCCGGGCATGACTCCTCCGTACTGGCTCGCGGGTTGTCCCGTTCGCCTGGGGCCGGTCCGCCGCGTCGGTATGGCGCGGTCCGTTCACTCTGTCAGACGTATGGCGGTCACGCGTTGTTCCCGAGCGCGTTTCTTTGTGTTGTCACTAACACGAACATGGCTCACGAGCAGGAACGTCGCCGATCGTGTTCGCTCAGAGCTGATCGTGTTCGGCGCGAGTCGCGGCAGTAGGGTCGCCGGTGTGGCTTCGACTTCTACTTCGCTCTCCGGCGCATCGAAGCTGGGTATTCCGTCGCTGTTCGTGATCGGCGCGTTGTGCATGTATGTCGGTGCGGCGATCGGGGTGTTCTTGTTCGACACCGTCGATCCGGCCGCGGTGGCGTGGCTGCGCGGGTTCGGTGCGGCGCTGGTGTTGGTGCTCTGGCGGCGGCCGTGGCGGCACCGGGCCGGCACCGGCGGCGCATGGACCGTGCGTCGGGCGATCACGGCCGCCGCGTTCGGCGGTGCGACGATCGGCATGAACGCGATGTTCTACGAGGCGATCGCCAGGCTCCCGCTCGGCGCGGCGGTGGCCATCGAGTTTCTCGGGCCGATCGCGGTCGCCGCCGCCGGGTCCAGAAAGCCTGCCGACGTGTGCGCGCTGCTCTTGGTCGTGGCCGGCGTGGGCGCCATCGCCTCCGCGCAGTTCGAGGGCGGCGAGGTGGGGCTGGTCGGGATCGCGTTCGCGCTGGGCTCGGCGGCCCTGTGGGCTGCCTACATCGTGCTGGGAAAGACGGTTGCCGACGCAGGCCAGGGGCTCGACGACATGGCTGCCGGGTTCGGCATCGCTTCCGTACTCCTGGCTGTCCCACTGTTCGGACCGTTCGCGGTCGAGCATTCGGATGCGTTGGGAGACTGGCGGATCTGGGTTCTCGGATTGGGCGTCGGATTGTTGTCGAGTGTGGTTCCCTACGTACTCGATCAATACGTTCTGGTGCGGGTGGGCCGGGCCCGCTTCGCATTGTTGCTCGCTCTGCTTCCGGCGACGGCGACGGTGGTCGGTGCCGTGGTGCTGACCCAGATTCCGACGGCACTCGAGGCTCTCGGGATCGTGGCCGTCATCGCGGCAGTGGTGGTCGGTGGGCTGCCTGCCCGCAGAGATCGGGGCGTTGCCGACATTCCGCCGCCCTGACCCGCACTCGACACTGCAGAATGGAACTGTGACCAGCAAGCAGGACGACCTCGTTCACATCTGTACGGCAGGGGAGTGGCTCGCGATGCGTGGGCAGGCCGACTACACCCCGGACTCGTACGAATCCGTGGGTTTCGTGCACCTGTCCACACCCGAGCAAGTGCACTTGCCCGCGAATCGGCTCTTCTCCGGCCGCGAGGATCTGGTTCTGCTGCGTGTGGATCCGGCTCGTCTGACGGCACCCGTTCGGTGGGAACCGGGGGTGCCGTCCGATCCGGAGTCCATGCGCTTCCCGCACCTGTACGGACCGCTGCCGATCGCGGCCGTCACGGCGGTGCTCGATTATCGGCCGGGGCCGGACGGAACATTCGGAGTGCCGCAGGTCTGACGGCAGCCGGACAGCAGAGAACAACGACCGCCGATCACAGTGATCGGCGGTCGTTGTTCGAGGTGAAGCGGACGAATCAGTCCAGGTAGTCGCGCAGTACCTGAGAACGCGACGGGTGACGCAGCTTGGACATGGTCTTGGACTCGATCTGGCGGATCCGCTCGCGCGTGACACCGTAGACCTGACCGATCTCGTCCAGGGTGCGCGGCTGACCGTCGGTGAGGCCGAATCGCAGACGAACCACGCCCGCCTCGCGCTCGGACAGGGTCTCGAGAACCGACTGCAGCTGATCCTGGAGCAGCGTGAACGACACGGCGTCCACAGCGACTACTGCCTCGGAGTCCTCGATGAAGTCACCGAGCTGGCTGTCGCCCTCGTCACCGATGGTCTGGTCGAGCGAGATCGGCTCACGCGCGTACTGCTGGATCTCCAGCACCTTCTCCGGTGTGATGTCCATTTCCTTCGCGAGCTCTTCGGGAGTGGGTTCGCGACCCAGATCCTGGAGCAGCTCGCGTTGGATGCGGCCGAGCTTGTTGATGACCTCGACCATGTGCACCGGAATACGGATGGTGCGGGCCTGATCGGCCATGGCTCGGGTGATCGCCTGCCGGATCCACCACGTGGCGTACGTCGAGAACTTGTAGCCCTTCGTGTAGTCGAACTTCTCGACCGCGCGAATCAGACCGAGGTTGCCTTCCTGGATGAGGTCCAGGAACGCCATGCCACGGCCGGTGTAGCGCTTGGCGAGGGAAACGACGAGTCGAAGGTTCGCCTCGAGGAGGTGATTCTTGGCGCGGTTGCCGTCACGGCAGATCCACGTCATGTCGCGACGCTGCGCGACGGGAAGCTTCTCGCCCTTCTCCGCGGACTCGCGCATCTTCTCGACCGCGAACAGGCCTGCCTCGATGCGCTTGGCCAGTTCGACCTCCTCCTCTGCGTTGAGGAGTGCGACCTTGCCGATCTGCTTGAGGTAGGCACGGACGGAGTCGGCGGACGCGGTGAGCTCGGCATCCTTGCGGGCCTGGCGCAGCGCCTCGGATTCCTCTTCGTCCCAGACGAAATCGCCGGACGCCTTGTCCTCGGCAGTCGGCTCGGCGGTGGCGTCCTCCTCGGTGTCGTCACCGGCGGCGACCACCTCGACGACATCGTTGGCGGCAGCGGCGAGGTCGCCCTCGGAGATGTCGATGTCTTCGATCCCGGGAGTGCTCTCGTCGGCATCGTCCCCGGACGTCGGTGCTGCTGCTGTCTTCTTTGCTGCGGCCTTCTTCGCCGGTGCCTTCTTGGCTGCGGCGCGCTTGGCGGGTGCCTTCTTTGCCGGTGCCTTCGCAGCGGGTGCCTTGACAGCAGGTGCAGGTGTCGCAGACTCGGTTTCGGAATCTACGGTCTGACGGATATCGGTGGCTGCCACGTACGCCCTTTCGTGACGAAGTCGTGCGGCGTCACGCCAGAGTTGTTTCCGGCGGAGAGGTCTTCGGATTCGGCCGGCTGCGTACCGGCACACACCATTGTAACGACCTCTCAGGAGTTTGTTACCGACCCTCGCCTTACGCAGGTGGCAATCCGCGTGTCAGTCCCGCGATCCCGCGGACGTACCGGTCTCGGCGGACGGTACGGCGGAGTCCGCTGCGAGTGCGGCACCGACGATCCCGGCAGTGTTCAGCAGGGTTGCCGGAACCACGGGCGTGCGGTTGGTCAGGTGTGGAATCCACTTCTCGCTCTTGCGGCTGATGCCGCCGCCGGCGATGAAAAGATCCGGCCACAACAGCGCCTCGAACGTCTCGAGAACCTTCGAGACCTCCTTGGCCCACTCCTTGTAGGACAGCCCCTGATTCTCCTTCACCGACGACGCCGCGCGATGCTCGGCTTCCTTGCCGTCGATCTCCATGTGGCCGAATTCGGTATTGGGAAGCAGAACTCCGTTGTGCAGCACGGCCGAGCCGATCCCTGTACCGAACGTCAGCAGCACGACGACGCCGTCCTTGCCCTTGCCGCCGCCGTACTTGTCCTCGGCCACCCCGGCCGCATCCGCGTCGTTGAGCACGGTGACGTTCTCGGTGCCGATGGCCTCGGCGAACAGCGCGCGGGCGTCGGTGTCGATCCAGGACTTGTCGATGTTGGCGGCCGATCGAGCGACACCGTTGGTCACCACGGCAGGCAGTGTGACGCCCACCGGGCCGGTCCACTCGAAGTGCGCGACGATCTCGGCCACGGTGCCCGCGACGGCATCGGGGGTCGACGGTTGCGGCGTCTCGATCTTGTAGCGGTCGCCGATGAGCTCTCCGGTGCTCAGGTCCACGATTCCGCCCTTGATGCCGCTGCCGCCCACATCGACGCCGAATCCGTGGCGTGCTGCCGCAGCGGTGGTGGTGTTCTCCGAACCTGCCTGTGTCATGTGGATGCCGCTCCTGGCGTGATCGAATCCGGGTGATGCCGTCGCCTCCGAACAATAGTGCGTTTCGGCGTTCGCGGGACGGTGACGTGACCGGCGGTCGCTGCGGTGGTGCTCGGACGTCGGTGTGTGTTGCGATGTACGCGTGCCGACACCAGACCGATCGCAGACCGACACCGCCAGTACGCAATTGCCGGAAGAGCAGGTGTCAGCGGAGGGCTCGAGCTCGCGCGAGGTGGACGTGCTGCGCGAGATCGCCGTACGGGTCGCGACGCGAGCCGCCGAGCACGTCAGGCGGCGTCGCCCGGAGGTGTTCGGCGGCGATTCGAGCGAGGGTGACGACGCGGTGCACTCCAAGAGCACGCCGACCGATCCGGTGACCGTCGTGGACACCGAAACCGAGCGGGTCCTACGCGAGATGCTGGCGGAGCTGCGGCCGGAGGATGCGATTCTCGGAGAAGAGGAAGGCAGCGACGACGACTCGCTCGACGGCGTGCGATGGGTGCTGGACCCGATCGACGGAACCGTGAACTTCATGTACGGAATCCCGGCGTATGCGGTCTCGGTCGCGGTCCAGATCGACGGTGTCAGTGTTGCCGGTGCCGTGATCGATGTTGCCCGCGAGCTCGTCTACTCGGCCGCTCTGGGGCGTGGGGCGACGGTCGAGCGAGCCGACGGTAGCCGGGAGCAACTGCGCTGCTCGGGTGTCACCGACGTGTCGATGACGTTGTTGGCCACCGGATTCGGATACGGATCCTCCCGTCGCGCGGTGCAGGGCGCGATCATCTCCGAACTGCTGCCTCAGGTGCGTGACATTCGCCGGATCGGGTCTGCTGCGCTCGATCTGTGCATGGTCGCGTCCGGAGTGGTGGACGCCCACTTCGAACACGGACTCAGTCCGTGGGATTGGGCGGCGGGTGCGCTGATCGCAGCCGAGGCAGGCGCAATGATCAGGCTGCCCGCTGCCAACAGCACCAGTGCGCAGGGCGCGGTGACAGTGGCAACGGCACCAGGGATCGCGGACGCCTTCGTGGCCGTACTGCGCCGCGCGGGTGCCCTCGATCCGATTCCGGGCTGACGCGGCGCTGGTGCGTCAGCAGCGCGATTCGCGCGCTGCCGAGAGCAGATCGGCGTCGAGTGGTGCAGGCGGGGCTCCGGGTGCGGCTCCGGCGAGCGTGCGCAACACTTCCTCGGCGTCGTCGTTGGGCTGGATCTCGCTGAAGTAGGTACCGAGTGCCAGATCGACCGAGTCGTCGGTGCGGGCGTCTTCGATGAGTTCGGCGCAGGGCGCGACCAGTGACACCGCACTCGCCGCCGCCAGGCCGGCCGGCCCGAATCGAATCTGGCCCTGGCACTGCATGTTCTGATCGACGTAGACCGGATCGTTGCCGACCTGGACGTCCGGTGCGCTGGCGAAACCGTAGTCGCTGAGCTGGGCGGCCACGAGAGCGGCCTGTCCGCGCTCACCGTTGGCGTTGAAGACACGCACCTTCGATGCGGACAGGGCGGCAGGCTCGACGTCGAGCAATGTCGTCGGGTCCACTTCCTCGCCGAGTGGTACCGGCTGCGTACCGTCCGTCGCGGCGGCCGTGGCGGGCACATTGCATTCGGCGGTTGCCGAGGTGGCCTCGGAGGTGGTGAACACCTTGACCCACACCAGCACTCCGAGCAGAGCCAGCACCGCGAAGACCGCGATGATCGGAAAGGCACGGCGTCGACGGAACGGACGACCTCGACCGTCGACCGAATGGCCTTCGGTGATCAGAGAAACCACAGTGATCTTCGCCTTTCCGTCGGCAGTCGCCGAGACCGGTTCGCAGAGTCGGTTCACACCGACGCGGTGCCTACTGTAGATGGCCGGGGTGCGCGAGGGCGGCACACTCGGCCGGACCCTCTTCCGGTCCAGTGCGCGACGCCCGATTCGGAGCTCGAAACCGGCGTCGAGAAGTGTTCTGTGACGCGCGGAATGAAGCCGCCCATCCCGGTGTTGATGCGCCTGCACCCAGGTGATGGGCTCGTCGGCGGTTCGGTTTCTGCTTTGCGACCGGCTTCGGCTATTGTCTGGCGGCCGCGGTGCTTCAAGAATCGGACGCCGGTGCACCATCGATCAGGTGAGCGAGGTCTCGATGGGGTTTCAACCGGCGAGTTCTGGGAACTACCCGGTGTAGTTTCGGGCACCGCGCGACGACGAACGGTTTGAACAGATACGAACATCGGTGGGAGCGAGCAAGCGCCCTCTTCACAGCCGACGGCCACAAGCCGACCACATCGGCAGCTTCCACCACACACACGCACGAAGATGAGGGGTACGAAGACAATGGCAACCGACTACGACGCACCGAGAAGAACAGAATCCGACGATGTGTCGGAGGACTCGCTCGAAGAATTGAAGGCCCGACGCAACGAGGCCCAGTCCGCCGTGGTGGACGTGGACGAATCAGACACCGCAGAGTCCTTCGAGCTCCCGGGTGCAGATCTGTCCGGCGAGGAGCTCTCCGTTCGGGTGGTTCCCAAGCAGGCCGACGAGTTCACCTGCTCGAGCTGCTTCCTGGTCCATCACCGCAGCCGACTGGCGAGCGACGCCAACGGTGTCTTGATGTGCCGCGACTGCGCGGCGTGACCCTTTCCGCACAGACCTGATCGGTCGGGTCAGGTCTGTGTCGACGGTTCCGGTCGACGATCGGGCGTCGGTTCAGCGCGCTTCGACGCCGTGCGCGGTCAGGACGGCCAACAGCTCCTCGGGGCGTTTGGTGCTCACCAGCCAGTAGGGCGTCGGATCGTTCGGGTCGTCGAGGACCACGATCACCATTTGCTTCACCCAGGTGCGGTGCTGCACGAAGGCCAGCGGATCGAGCTGCCTTCCCAGCGCCGCACTTTTTGCTGTCGCCGGAACGACGGCAGCCTTGGACGCCACATCGAGTGGCAGATGAGCAGACCCGACGCGCAACTCGGCACCGGTCGCACCCGCGACCACCTCGACGCGCAGCCTGCTGAAAGCGAACAACGCCCACGCGATCAGCGGGAGCAACACGACGTAGGGCAGCCAGGCACGGATGCCCGGTGCTCCCATGTGGATCTCCGCAGCCAGCAACACCGCCACGGCCGCGCCCGCTGCCCACCACCAGATCGGCACCCAGAGTCGCTCGGAGTACAGCACCGAGTTCGCGGGCGCAGTAGAACCCGTGTGGGGAGTGGAGTCGCCGGACTCCGACGCATGTTCGGCCTGTCGATCTGCAGTCACGAGTCCCAGGGTAGTCGCCACACCGAGACCGAAGCCGGCCAGCGTAGTCTCGTTCCACGTGAGCGACGAAGTCACCGAGTCCGGCAACGAACCGTCCGTCGACCGACACCCCGCCCCGCGCCTGCCCGTCGATCCGTTGTCCGAGGTACGGGTACGCCGACTCGATCCCGAGCTTCCGGTGCCGACGCGGGCGCACGAGGGTGACGCAGGCGTGGATCTGCGAATCACGGCCCCGGTGACGATCGCACCGGGCGAACGCGTCCTGGTGGGGACCGGAATCGCGATCGCTCTGCCGTTGGGAACCGTCGGGCTGGTGCATCCGCGATCGGGGTTGGCGGCGAAATCGGGCCTGTCGGTGGTCAACACGCCGGGCACGATCGATGCCGGATATCGCGGCGAGATCAAGGTGTGTCTGATCAACCACGATCTGCACACTCCGGTCGAGCTCGAGCGAGGCGACCGCGTTGCCCAACTGATCGTGCAGCGAGTCGAGCTGGTGACGTTCGTCGAGGTCGACGAGTTGGACGAGACCGTTCGAGGGGCCGGCGGTCACGGTTCGACCGGTGGCCATGCGAGTCTGAAGCAATGAGTTCCGCCACGACGTTCGCCGGTGGCAGGCACAGTGGAAGCAACCGAGAAGAAGAGAGCTGAACATGTTCGGACGGCGTAAGAAGAACGACGCCGGCAGTGCCTCCGCGCCCGGTGCGGAGCCATTCGTCGACAGCGTCGAAGACGAAGACGGCGATGTCGAGGCAGCGGACACGACCGCCGACGGGCCCCACGATCTCGAGGACCTCGACGACGATCGCGAGACTGTCGCCAAGACACGCCTCGACCTCGGTTCGGTGCTGATTCCCCTGCCGGAGGGCGGTCAACTCCAGGTCGAGATGTCGCAGGCAGGCAGCCCGCAGGCAGTGCACATCGTCACGCAGTTCGGGCGCATCACCATCGCTGCCTACGCGGCACCGAAATCGCCCGGGCAGTGGCGCGAGGTGGCAGCCGATCTGGCGACGTCTCTGCGCAACGACAAGGCCGAGACGACGGTCGAGACGGGTCCGTGGGGACGCGAACTGCTCGGGGTCACGGCCAACGCCGACCTGCGCTTCATCGGAGTCGACGGTTATCGCTGGATGGTCCGCTGCGTGTTGGCGGGTCCGTCGGGTGCGGTGGGCGAGGGCCAACCCCTCGTTCGGCTGGCGCACACGATTCTCCGGCAGACGGTGGTGGATCGGGGTACCGACCCGCATCCCGTTCGGACACCGTTGCCGGTGGTGTTGCCGCAGGTGCTGGCCGAGCAACTCGCTGCAGCCGCACAGCAGCAGGCGGCAGCTCAGCAGAGCGCAGCGCAGCAGGCTGCGCAGCCTCAGGCCGCGGTACCTACTGCTGAACCTATTGCGCCGCAACAGGATTCGACTCCACAGTCGACCGTCGCCGAGCGTGACCGTGCGCCGCGTCGGGGCGCGTCGGGATCGGCGATTCAGCAGCTGGGCGGCTGAGCCGACCGCCCGTCCAGACCGTCGACGGCAGCTCTGCCGACGCATCCCGGATCGGTCCCGATGTCGTCCAGGGTCACGGTGCGCAGCGCGCAGTTCGGTAGCGCCCGCGCCCACTGTCGAGCTACCTCGATCGGATGGACCGCGTCGTCCACTGCGCCCACGACGACGGCAGGCAGCTCGATCCGAGTGAGCTCGTCGAGTTCGAGGCCGCGATAGCGAGCCGCTTCGTCCAGCGCGTCGGGAAGCGCGGGCCACTGGGCGGCCCAGGACCTCCGCAGAGTGCGCGCGAGCCACGGCGGACTCGACGCCGACATTCCCGCGGTGACGGCGTCGAGACCCTGTTCACGTAGCGATCGTGCGGTGAACTCCGCGCTCAGGGCCGCGGGGGAGCCGGCGGGGTCTCCGGTCCACGCCGGCAGAGCAAGTGCGAGAGCCGCGGTGTTCGATGCGTTGCCGGCGGCCCACCGAACCGCGACGGCTGCCCCGAGGGATATCCCCGCGACCACGACGCGTCCGTGTCGATCCGCCGCGTCGTCGAGAGCGGACAGGTAGCTCTCGACCACGGCGGCCGGGTCGGGTTCTACCGCGATGGTGGTCAATCCCACACCGGTGAACGCTGCCGAGAACGCGTCGGCGGCGAACCGGGCATCGGATCCCGTCCCCGGTAGAACGATCGCGGTACGGGCGTCGAATCGGCTGTGCACGACACGATTGTGCACGCCTGCCGACACCGCCGGGACAACGGTTGGTCAGCGTGTCGCTTCGGGTCTACAGTGGCGAAGTACCCACCCTGACGAGGGAACGACCCCCACCGCTGGAGCGCACAATGGCACCCGCTGCCGCAGGATACTTTCGCCGTCTGACGCGGAAGTTGACAGAGGACATCGATCAACTCGATGCCGAGGAGATGGCCGAAACCTCCGAAGCCTCCGGGGCTCGGCGGGCGTGCGACTGCTCGCGAGGCGAGGAAGTCACGATGCTCGGTCGGTTGCGTAGCGTCGAAGCCTGCTCGAAGGCGGCCAACGCCAATATCGAGGCCGAGTTCTTCGACGGCACCGACACGGTGACGCTGCTCTGGATCGGACGGCGCAAGATCGCCGGAATCGAGCCCGGCAAGACCCTGCTCGTACGCGGACGCGTCGGCGAACGCGACGGGCGCAAGATCGTCTACAACCCCTACTACGAACTGCGCGACGACAGCTGATCGTCGCAGGTATGGCACTCTCGTTGTCGTGACCAACAGCGACGATTCCGTGCCGCCCCCGTCGACGTCGAACACGCCGGAACCCGCGCCCGACGCGTCGACCACCGCCGAGAAGGTGGCTCCCACCGTCCTCGAACAGCTCGGCGGGTTGAGCGGGCTCATCTACTCGACCTTGCCCGTCGTCGTCTTCGTTCCGGTGAACAGCTACGTCAACCTCGCCGTCGCTCTGTGGTCCGCTCTGGGAGTCGCCGCTGCGGTGTTGGTGTGGCGGTTGGTTCGTCGTAGCCCGATTCAGCCCGCCATCTCGGGATTCTTCGGGGTCGGGATCTGCGCATTCATCGCATACCGGACGGGAGATGCCAAGGGCTACTTCCTGTTCGGCATCTACACCTCGCTCGCCTACGGCGCGGCGTTCGTGCTGTCGGTGCTCGCGCGCTGGCCGTTGGTCGGCATCATCTGGGGATACCTCAACGGCAAGGGAACGTCCTGGCGAGGCAATCGGTCGGCCGTGCGCTACTACGACGTGGCCACGATCGCCTGGGCGGCGGTGTTCGGTGCCCGCTACATCGTTCAGTCGCAGCTCTACGACTCCGACCAGACGGGCTGGCTCGCCGTTGCCCGCATCGGCATGGGCTGGCCACTCACGGGAGTGGCATTGTTGGTCACGCTCTGGGCGGTGCGTGCGGCCGATCGCGCGCTCGACGCAGCGTCGACCACCGACCGCATGCGGGAGCAGTTGCCGTCAGATCAGGCCGACCGCGGCGCGTAGCTCGTTCTCCACCTCTTTCGCCGCGACGAACAGTAGCTCGTCGCCGCCCTCGAGCGGATCGTCGTGCTGCGGCACGATCACTCGACCGCCGCGCAGAATGGTGACCAACGCTGCGTCCCTGGGCAATTGGAGCTTGCGGACCGGCTTGCCCGCCAGGGGAGTGTTCTCGGGCAGCGTGATCTCGACGAGATTGGCCTGACCCTTGCGGAACGTCATCAGGTGAACCAGGTCGCCGACCGACACGGCTTCCTCGACCAGGGACGCGAGCATGCGCGGCGTCGACACTGCGACATCGACGCCCCAGGCAGAATCGAACAGCCATTCGTTGCGTGGATCGTTGACGCGGGCCACCACGCGATTGACGCCGAACTCGGTCTTGGCCAGCAGGCTGAGCACCAGGTTGGCTTTGTCGTCGCCGGTCGCAGCGATCACCACGTCGTAATTCTCGAGGTGGGCGGCTTCGAGCAGACTCAGCTCGCACGCGTCGGCCAGTACCCATTCCGCTTCCGGGATGGCGGCCTGGTCGACGTGGTCGAGCTTGCGTTCGAGGAGCATCACATCGTGTTCACTGCGAATCAACTCGCGTGCGATGGACCTGCCGACTGCGCCGGCTCCGGCGATGGCGACTTTCATGGCTTCCCGTTCGGGTCGATGGGGGAGGTGGGGAACGTGCGCGCGTGCATCAGTCGTCCGACGGCGGCGGGTTGCCCGCCAGCGCAATGGCTTCGGCGACGGTGCCCGAGACCGCGGCGACGTACACCTCGTCACCGGCTTGGATCACGGTGCGCTTGTCCGGTAGCAGTCCGCCGCCGAATCGGATGACGAACGCGGCCCGCGAGTTGGTGGCGTCTTCGAGTACCGAGAGCTTCTTGCCGATCCAGGCGTCGTGGAAATCGAGAAGGACGACGGCGACGCTGCCCGACGGATCGCGCCACTTGGTGGTGGGGTCGTCGCGGAGCAGGTTGTGCAGAAAACGATCGGTGGCCCAGGGGACGGTGGCGACCGTCGGGATGCCGAGGCGTTCGTAGACGGCGGCGCGCTTGGCGTCGTAGATCCTTGCGACCACTTTGTCGACGCCGAACGTCTCCCGTGCAACGCGGGCGGAGATGATGTTGGAGTTGTCGCCGGACGACACGGCGGCGAAGGCCTCGGCCTTCTCGATTCCTGCGCTCACCAACACATCTCGGTCGAACCCCATGCCGACGACGCGATGTCCGCCGAAGTCGGGATCGAGGCGAAGGAATGCTGTCGGGTCGCGGTCGATGATCGCTACCTCATGGCCGATGCGCTCGAGCGCACCGGCCAGCGATGCACCGACCCGGCCGCATCCCATCACAACTACGTACAACGCCCTGCTCCGTCCCGATTTGGATTGCCGACCACACTGCCGATCGACACTGCCACGATGGGCATGCGTGCACCAACGTATCGGGGATTCGCCGCCGGATCGACCGAGGGTGCGCTCGGACCCGTTTCCGGCGCGTGGTTGAGACGTCGACAGGCGGACGGCCTACGCTTCTCTGCGTGTCCAAGGTCTCGACTGCCGCCAAGCGGCTAGTGCTCGGTAAGCCGTTCCGCAGCGACAGGCTCGGTCATACGTTGCTTCCCAAGCGAATCGCGTTGCCGGTCTTCGCCTCGGACGCGATGTCGTCGGTTGCATATGCACCCGAAGAGATCTTTCTGGTGCTCTCGGTCGCGGGCATCTCGGCACTCACGTTCACCCCGTGGATCGGTCTCGCCGTCTGTGTGGTGATGGCGGTGGTGGTGGCCAGCTATCGACAGAACGTGCACGCCTATCCCTCCGGCGGCGGCGACTACGAGGTCGCGACCACCAACTTGGGCCCCGCTGCCGGATTGACGGTCGGAAGCGCGTTGTTGGTGGACTACGTGCTGACCGTCGCGGTGTCGATCTCGGCGGCCGCGTCGAACATCGGGTCGGCGGTCCCGTTCGTGGCCGAGCACAAAGTGTTGTTCGCCGTGGTGGCCATCGCCTTCATCACCTCGATCAATCTGCGTGGTATTCGGGAGTCCGGGGCCGCGTTCGCCATTCCGACGTACGCCTTCATGGGCGGCATGGTCCTGATGTTGGGGTGGGGGCTGTTCCGGGTCTACGTTCTCGGCGACGACATCCATGCCGAGTCGGCGGGCTTCGATCTGAAGGCCGAGGATTCGCACCTGTACGGCATCGCATTCGCATTCCTCATCGCGCGGGCCTTCTCCTCCGGTTGCGCGGCATTGACCGGAGTCGAGGCCATCAGCAACGGTGTGCCTGCGTTCGAGAAGCCGAAGTCGCGCAATGCTGCCACCACGTTGCTGCTGCTCGGCGCAATCGGGATCACGCTGCTGATGGGCATCATCGTGCTGGCGCAGAAGATCGGCATCAAATACGCCCTGGACCCCGATATCCAACTGATCGGAGCGCCGGAGGGCTACCAGCAGAAGACGCTGATCGCGCAGCTGGCGGAGGCCGTCTTCAGTGGTTTTCCCGCAGGCTTCTTCTTCATCACCGCCGTGACCGCGCTGATTCTCGTACTCGCGGCCAACACCGCGTTCAACGGCTTCCCGGTTCTCGGTTCGGTGCTGGCACAGGACCGTTATCTGCCCCGCCAGCTGCACACGCGTGGCGACCGGCTGGCTTTCAGCAACGGCATCCTCTTCCTGTCCGGAGCTGCGATCGCGTTCGTCGTCGTGTTCGGGGCGGAGGTCACCAAGCTCATTCAGCTCTACATCGTGGGTGTGTTCGTCTCGTTCACCCTCAGCCAGACCGGCATGGTTCGGCACTGGACGCGGCTGCTGGCCACCGAGACCGATCCCGAGCAACGGCGGCGTATGCAGCGCTCGCGCGTGATCAACGGTGTGGGTCTGGCCATGACCGGAACGGTGCTGGTGATCGTGTTGATCACCAAGTTCGCCGCCGGTGCCTGGATTGCGATCGTCGCCATGGTGGCGATCTTCGTGCTGATGCGAATGATCAGGAAGCACTACGACACCGTGGCCCGCGAGCTCGAGAACGAGGAATGGGACGGAGTCCTGCCCAGCCGCACACACTCGATCGTGTTGGTGTCCAAGCTGCACATGCCGACCCTTCGCGCTTTGGCCTACGCGAGGGCGACCAGGCCGGACACTCTGGAAGCGGTCACCGTCAACGTCGACGAGGCCGATACCCGCGCCTTGGTTCGACAGTGGGAGGCCAGCGACGTGACGGTGCCGCTCAAGGTCGTCGAGTCGCCCTACCGAGAGGTCACCAAACCGGTCCTGGACTACGTCAAACGGGTTCGCCGCGATTCGCCTCGTGACGTCGTCACGGTCTTCATTCCCGAGTACGTCGTCGGTCACTGGTGGGAGCAGGTTCTGCACAATCAGAGCGCGTTGCGACTGAAGTCTCGACTGCTGTTCCAGCCGGGCGTGATGGTCACCAGCGTGCCGTGGCAACTTCGGTCCTCCGAGAAGGCCAAGCGTGAGGTGCTCGGCAATGCGCCCGGTGCGTCGCGTCGCGGCTACGAGCCGCCGGTGGGCAAGTGAGCGAGAGCTGGTTCGGGCTGCTGCTCGAGGTAGAACTGGGCGCGCCCGGGCACGGCGGGTTCTGCGTGGCCCGCCATGACGGCCGAGTGATGTTCGTGCGTCACGGGTTGCCCGGGGAACGGGTCGTGGCCAAGGTGACCGAGGATCGAGGCGGGTCTTTCTGTCGCGCCGATGCCGTCGAGATCCTGTCGGCGTCGCCGGACAGGGTGGAACCGCGCTGTCCCATCTCCGGGCCCGGCGGCTCGGGATGCTGCGACTACTCCCACGCCGGTGCCGATGCCGGACGGCGACTGAAGTCCTTCGTCGTCGCCGAACAACTCCGCCGCGTCGCCGGAATCGAGCGTGAGGTGCACGTGGAGGAACTACCGGGGTCCGGCGACGGCACCGGGTGGCGAACGCGAGTGCGACTCGCCGTCGATCCGGGTGGGCGGCCCGGCTATCACCGCTATCGCAGTAGCTCGATCGTCACCGAACTCACCTGTCCTCAAATGAGTTCCGCGGCCTTCGAGGGTCTGTCGGATCAGCAGTGGCGGCCCGGTGCCGAGCTTCAGGTGGTGCTCGACGGGGAAGGTGAGCGGCACGTGGTGGAGATCGCACCCGCACAACTCTCGCCCACCGGACGCCGATCGCCTGGCCGTCGTGGGGCGTCGGCCCGTCGGGCAGCGTCGTCGCGGTCTCGGCCCGAGAAGGCCGTGATCGGGTCGGGTCGGGTGACGGAATACGTCTCGAACAGGGCGTGGACCCTCGACGCCACCGGGTTCTGGCAGGCCCACCGCGGCGCGCCGCAGGTCTACACCGATGTGGTGGGGGACTGGGCGGACGCCGCAGAGGGTGACGGTGCGTGGGATCTGTACGGCGGTGTCGGGGTGTTCGCCGCCGCCCTGGCCGACCAGGTGGGTTCGAGCGGCCGCGTCACCAGCGTCGAATTCTCCCGTCGTGCAGCCGAGGACGGCCGTTCGGCGCTGCGGGATCTGCCCCAGGTCTCGTTCGTGCCGGGTCGGGTCGAGCGCTCGATCGAAACGTTGGTCGAGCCGGTGTCGGTAGCGGTGCTCGATCCACCGCGGGCGGGAGCCGGACGGGACGTGATCGACGCCCTTGCCGTCAGATCTCCGCGTTCGGTGGTGCACATCGGATGCGATCCGGCCTCGTTCGCGCGGGATGTGAGCTTGTATCGAGCTGCGGGATACGAGCTCGACGACATGCGTGCCTTCGACGCTTTTCCGTCGACCAGCCACGTCGAATGCATCGGCCGTTTCGTTCGCCGGTGAAGGCTGCGGCACCCGATCAGGCCCGGTGCGCAACTTCGGCGACAGGGGCGAAGGTGTGCGTGGGAACGGTCACGATGCGCTGGGCACCGCACCTGCAGCCCTGATATCCGATGAGCCCCTCGCTCGTGTCGTGGGTGGAGTGGGTGGTCCAGGTGTGTGTGGTGTGTTCGGTGTGCATGCGTCCATCGTGATGTAATGGTCTTGTGCACATCAACCCTTACGGCGAATATGCGGTGAAGCTCGGTATCGACCTGCTCAACTCACCACCCACGTCGGCGACCGAACTGGGCAACCGCTGCGTGGACGCCGGTCTCGTACAGGATTGGACCGCAACCGATGCCGATCTGGTCGACACCCTTCGATTTCTGCGTGACTGGGCGCGTGTGGTGGACGCAACCACGGAGGACGATCGGGCCGACGAGCTCAACGCTCTACTGGCACAGGCGTCGGCCTACCCGCGGTTGACCAACCATGCCGACGACGGCTGGCACATGCACTACCGCGACCCCAACATCGAACTCGGCGGCGTCATCAGGGCCCTGGTGAGCGTCGGTACAGCGTTGCATCTGACCGGCCGCGGAATGTCTCGCCTCCATCGCTGCGCCGCCGCCGACTGCACACTCGCCTTCGCCGACACCTCGAGAACCGGCAGGCAGCGATACTGCGGAACGGTGTGCTCCAATCGCGACGCAGTACGCAGGCATCGAGCACGCGCGGCCTCGTGATCGAGGCGCAGCGCGTTCGCTAGGACTTTCGGTTGTACAGGCGCATCGTGATCGGCCCGAACACGGCCAGCAGGACGGCGCACAGCATCAGCGTCACTCCCAGCCCACCGGTGTCGACATCGCCCTGCATCAGCCCACGCAGCGACGTGACCAGGAAGCTGACCGGATTGACGTCGACGAACGCGCGCAGCCAACCGGGCATCGTGCTGGGGTCCACGAAGATGTTGCTCGCGAACGTGAGCGGAAACAGAATGAACATCGACACGCCCATCACCGCTGCCTCGGTACGCACGATCATCGCGATCATGGTCCAGATCCAGGACAGGCAGAACGAGAACACCAGCAGTAGAGCGATCGAGGCCACGACGCCGACGACGCCACCCTGCGGCCGGAAGCCGAGGATCAACCCGAGGATCAGCACGATCACCGAAGCCAGCGTGTAGCGCACGACGTCACCGAGCAGAGCACCGACCAAGGGCGAGGGTCGCCAGATGGGCAGCGAACGGAATCGATCGAACACGCCCTTCTCGATGTCCTTGTTCATGGTGACGCCGGTGTACATCGTGATCATCACCACGGTCTGCACGAGGATGCCGGGGAGCAGGAACTGGATGTACGCCTCGGTCGACCCGGCCAATGCGCCACCGAACAGGTAGGTGAAGAGCAACGTGAACATGATGGGAAAGGCCGTCACATCGAACAATTGCTCGGGCACGTGCTTGATCTTGAGCAGCGCTCGCCACCCGAAGCTCAGCGACGTCGACAACGACGACGGACGCGGAGGACGAGGCCCGGCGGCTCCGAGCACATCGATGATGGTCGGCGCCTGTGGCGTCGACTGCTTGGCATCGGTGGTCATGATGCAACCTCCCGGTCGGATTCGGAACCGGCATCGTGCCCGGTGAGAGCAAGAAACACCTCGTCCAGGCTCGGTTGTCCCAGCGTGAACGACGCGATGGAGATGCCTGCGGTCTCGAGTGCGGGCAGCACGGGCGCGGCCTGTGCCGGGTTGTCCAATCGTGCGGTGACGGTGGACGGATCCGGGTCCTCGGTGACGTTGCCGCCGAGGAGATCTCGCAGGATCCGCGCGGCGGCCGTTCGCTGGGCAGCCTCGAGCACGCGCAGGTGCAGTGAATTCGATCCCACCGATGCCTTCAGCTCGCCCGTCGTTCCCTCGGCGATGACCTTGCCTCGATCGATGACCGCGACACGCCCGGCCAGTTGATCGGCCTCGTCCAAATACTGTGTCGTCAACAACACAGTCGTCCCGCCCGCGACCAACGCGCGGACGATCTCCCACACGTGGTTTCGGCTGCGGGGGTCGAGCCCGGTGGTGGGCTCGTCGAGGAAGATCAGTTCGGGAGTGACGATGATGCTGGCGGCGATGTCGATACGACGGCGCATGCCGCCGGAGTAGGTCTTGACCTGTCGCGGTCCGGCATCGGCGATGTCGAACGCCGTCAGCAACTGCTCGGCTCGCGATCGGGCGGCGGGCCTGGAGTAGCCGAGCAGCCGAGCGAGCAGCACCAAATTCTCCGTCCCGGTGAGATCCTCGTCCAGAGAGGCGAATTGTCCTGTCAGAGCGACCTTTTGCCTCACCGCCTCCGGTTCGCCGGCCACGTCGTGCCCCAGGACCCGGGCGCTGCCTCCGTCGATCGGAAGCAGGGTGGCCAGCATCCGGATCGTCGTCGTCTTCCCTGCGCCGTTCGGCCCGAGCACTCCGTAGACACCACCGGACGGAATGGACAGGTCGACTCCGTCGACAGCGACGTTCGTTCCGAAACGTTTGACCAGACCGTGTGTCTCGATCGCCGCCATGTCTCTCGATTCCTCCGGTGGGTCGGTCGCCCGATTCCCCACGATTGTCCGTTTCTTCACCAAGGATGAAACGCGGCCCACATCTCCGCAAACGAATTTCCGTTCCGAACCATCCTCCGGTCGGTTTGTTCCGAATATGTACTGCGGCGGGAAAACGCGGAGGTTTCGATATGAGAGCGATATGACCACTAGTGTCGTGATCGATGAACTCGATCATGAACCCGTCTGTTGGGACGACCTTCCGATGAGCGCGCCGTTGTCGGATGCGTCCGGATCTTCGAATGCCGGCCGTGACCGGACGACGTCCGCTGCCTCGGAGAGCTACGCGCCAGAGGATGCGGTGTGCGCTGTTCCCAGTCCACAGCTCAAGAACCTGCGTGCCGACGAGACGGATCGTCTACGTCGGTTGATGGCGTCGGTTGCGCAGGGCGACCGGGCGGCATTCGCCGAGTTGTACGACGCGACGTCCTCGCGGGTGTACGGAATGGTGCTGCGGGTGCTTCGAGACCCGGGGTACAGCGAGGAGACTGCGCAGGAGGTGTTCCTCCAGATCTGGCGTGCGGCACCGAACTACGATCCGAACCAGGGCAGCCCGCTGGCCTGGATCATGACTCTGGCGCACCGTCGAGCGGTCGATCGTGTCCGAAGCGAACAGTCGGGTACCGACCGTGAGGCCGCGTACGGCGCAGTCAGTCACACACCCGAGCACGACGAGGTGCTCGAGACGGTGACGCAGCGGCTCGAATCGGAGGCCGTGATTGCCTGTCTCGACACCTTGACCGATACGCAGAGCGAGTCGGTCCGAATGGCTTATTACAGCGGTTACACCTATCGCGAAGTTGCGGAGCGGCTCGGGGTCGCAGTTCCTACCATCAAGTCGCGCATACGAGACGGATTGATCAAATTGAAAACTTGTTTGGGGGTGATCCCGCAATGAGTGAATCGTCACGACAACGGTTCCTCGACGACGCGGAGGTCTACGCCCTCCACGCGACGACCGAAGCCGAGCGACGCGACATCGAAGCCGAACGAACTCGTGTCGACGACACCGCGCGCGCCCAGTTCGACATCCTCGTGAGCGAGATCCACGAGACCTTGGCCTTGGCCGTCGCAGTCGATGCGAGGCCCGCGCCGGACCGGCTGCGGCAGGTGGTGCTCGATCGAGTCGCCTCCAGCGACCAGGAGCCCACCGTTCGGGAACTACCACCGAATGTCACCCCGTTGCACCGGCATCGGCAACCCCGGTCGAAGTCCTGGCGTTACTCGATGGTGTCGGCCGCCGCGGCGGTGATCGTCGCGGTAGGCGGTGTGGTGGTCGTGACACAGACGATGGGGAACGACGCGCAGCCGTCGCAGGCCGATCAGATCGTGGCTGCACCGGATGCGCGTCGCGCCACGGCGGATTTCCCCGGTGGTGGTTCGGCAACGGTGTCGTACTCGCTCTCTCGGAACGCCGTCGTCGTCACTCTCGACGGAGTTCCACAGCCGCCGCCCGGACGCGCGTATCAGATGTGGTTCGTGGACGGTTCTCCTCGATCGGCCGGCGTGATGACCGACGAGCAGATCACCTCCGAGTCCGGCACGGTGGTCGACGGTCTCGGGGCGTCGACGAACTTCGCATTCTCGCTCGAACCCGCAGGCGGGTCGGCGCAGCCCACCGAGGTGCTCACGATGCTGACGTTGGGTGCCTGAGCACAGCACCCGCACGATCGCCTCGGGCGGTTCGACATTCGGTCAGATTCCGATGTCGAACCGCCCGAGCGTTCTGATCACCGCTGCCATCTGCCCGTAGGCCCCGGTGGCGAGATTCTCCAGCAGTGCCAGCTTGATCTCCGGTGCGTCGTGCGTGAGCGCCTGGAAGTGCGCCACCGACACCACCACGAGATCGACCGGTGTGTCGGCGACCATGTCGAGCAGGAACGGCACCGACATCAGCAGTGGCATCTCACCGAAGCTCATACCGGGGGAGAGAGTCGTGATGCGGTGCTTGCCACCGTCGGCGGCGACGGCCGTGGACGTCACCTCGCCGCGCAGCATCAGGAACAGGCCTGCCGCCGCATCGCCGTGGCGAACGATCACGTCCCCGCGCGCGTAGTGCCGCTTCTCCAGATACGGAGTCACCGCCTCGAACTGTGCGGCGGACAGCCCGGCCAGCAGCGGATGCTCGTCCGTGGTGACGACGGTCGGCTGTCGCACACCCGCGCAATGGCGATCGAGCAACAGATTCTCGGCCCACTGGATGGCCGCACCCAGGCTCGAGTAGGTTCGGCCCGCGGGGTCGGCCGGGTCGAGGCTCGACGTCGTGTGACCCATGATCGCTCTGGGATCCACCAGACCCACCACACAGCCGTGCTCCGCGAGATCCTGACGAAGAGCCTCGAACATGGTCCGGGCGATGTCACTGACCTCGTCGACGCCTCGTACGTCGATGACGAGGGCGTCGAGTTCGCGATCGAGGTCGCCGATCTCACGCACGGCGGTCTCGGCACCGGAGAAGAGCAGATCCCCGTGCAGTTCGTACACGCGGGCGCGATCGCCCACGGCAGCCAAGGTGGCCTGTTCTACGTCCGATCGCCGTTTGCGGGACGGTGCCTCGGTGATCACGTAGCGGCGCCGGATCGAGGACTTCGCCGCTCGGGTGACATGCAGGAAGTGCAGTTCGAGGCGTTTCGAGAGTTCTCGGCAGGCGGCGACCCCGCGCACGCTGTTCCCGTGCGAATCGAGGCGTGGGGAGTAGACGGCGATGCCCATCTGTCCCGGGAGAACCGCGAGGATCCCGCCCCCGACCCCGCTCTTGGCCGGCAGACCGACCCTCGCGACCCAGTCGCCTGCGCCGTCGTACATCCCACAGGTCGTCATGACCGACAGCACTCGTTCGACCAGAGCCGGTGCCAGTGCGCGTTCACGGGTGCGCGGGTTGACGCCGTTGTTGGCCATGGTGGCCGCCATCATGGCGAGGTCTGCGGCGGTGACGTCGATCGAGCACTGGCGGAAGTACAGATCGACGGCTGCGTCCGGATCGTGGTCGATGATGTCGAACGAACGGAGCATGTACCCGATCGCCCGGTTGCGATTGCCGGTGCGCGCCTCGGACCGGTAAACGGCGTCGTTGAACGTCAGGGACCTCCCCGCGTACCGCGAGTACGACGCTCGAATGCGCTCGAATCGATCCTCGGCACTTCGCCCCGCGATCAGCGACGCCGACGTTATGGCACCGGCGTTGATCATCGGGTTGCGTGGCCGCTCGGTGACGGGGTCGAGACTGATCTCGTTGAACGGCTCACCGGACGGCTCGACGTCGACTTTGCTCGCGACGACGTCCAGGCCTCGGTCGGCCAGCGCCAGTGCGTACGTGAACGGCTTGGAGATCGATTGGATCGTGAAGGGGAGTCGAGTATCGCCGACCTCGTAGACGTAACCGTCCGTGGTCGTCAGCGCGATACCGAACCCATCCGGCGTGACGGCCGCGAGCTCTGGAATGTAGTCCGCCACCTGCCCCGACGTGTCGTCTCGGCACAGTTCGTGAACCCGGCGCAGGATGGCATCGACCACGTTGCTCATAGGCCACACTGTATGTGTGATGTCCGATTCGACACCGTCGAGGTTAGGGGCGGCTGACCCAGGGCACCTCGATGTTCGACGGTACTGTCGGCGTCACAACGCTGGGCGGAGCAGCTGGGCACGGTAACTCCGTAGACTGAAATTTCCATTGTGTTTTCCGGCCGGAGGGAGCGATCTCGTTGGGTGTCCTAGCTCGAATTCAGACGCCCGAGGACTTGCGCGACCTCGGCAGTGCGGAGCTGGCCGAATTGGCTCGCGAGATCCGTGCGTTTCTCGTCGAGAAGGTGTCCGCCACCGGCGGCCACCTCGGTCCCAATCTCGGTGTCGTGGAACTGACGATGGCGATTCATCGCATCTTCGATTCCCCGCGTGATCCCGTCATCTTCGACACCGGTCATCAGGCGTACGTACACAAGATGCTGACCGGGCGGACCGGTCTGTTCGACACGCTCCGTAAGCAGGGCGGCCTGTCGGGCTACCCGTCACGCGTCGAGAGCGAACACGACTGGGTCGAGTCCTCGCATGCGTCGGCCTCCCTCTCCTATGCCGACGGCCTGGCCAAAGCGTTCGCCCTCAAAGGCGAAACCGACCGTCACGTCGTCGCTGTCGTCGGCGACGGTGCGCTTACCGGCGGAATGTGTTGGGAGGCCCTCAACAACATCGCCGCAGGCCGCGACCGATCCCTGGTGATCGTCGTCAACGACAACGGTCGCTCGTACGCCCCGACCATCGGGGGCTTGGCCGATCATCTGGCGGCCCTTCGACTTCAGCCCGGGTACGAGAAGGTGCTGGACAACGGTCGCCGCATCGTTCGTCGCATTCCCATCGTCGGGCCCACTGCCTACGCGATGTTGCACGGCATGAAAGCCGGAGTGAAGGACGCCATCAGCCCGCAGGTGATGTTCACCGATCTCGGTATCAAGTACCTGGGTCCGGTCGACGGCCACGACCAGCAGGCGATGGAATCGGCTCTGCGCCGCGCCAAGGCATACGGCGGCCCGGTCATCGTCCACGCGGTGACGCGCAAAGGCATGGGCTACGTGCATGCCGAGAACGACGTCGCAGATCAGATGCACGCCACCGGGATCATCGATCCGTTGACGGGACTGGCTCGGTCGAAGTCGGCACCGGATTGGACCTCGGTGTTCTCTGCGGCACTGATCGAGCAGGGCGAACAGAACGAGGACGTCGTAGCGATCACCGCAGCGATGGCCGCGCCCACCGGTCTCGCCGCGTTCGGAGTTCGCTTCCCCGACCGGTTGTTCGACGTCGGCATCGCCGAGCAGCACGCGATGACGTCGGCTGCCGGGCTGGCACTGGGCGGCATGCATCCGGTGGTCGCGATCTACTCCACGTTCCTCAATCGAGCGTTCGACCAGCTGCTGATGGATGTGGCGCTGCTCGGACTGCCGGTCACGGTGGTACTGGACCGTGCCGGTGTCACCGGGGCCGACGGTGCCAGCCACAACGGCATGTGGGACATGTCTCTGCTCGGCATCGTTCCCGGCATGAAGGTGGCGGCACCGCGAGATGCCGAGACACTTCGAGAAGAACTGGCCGAGGCGGTCGCGACGTCCGACGGACCCACTGCACTGCGCTTTCCGAAGGGTGCAGTGACCGAAACCGTGCCCGCAGTGCGCAGACTGGACGGAATCGTCGACGTACTGACCGAGCCGTCCGACGCGACGGGCGATGTGTTGATCGTGGCGGTCGGAGTGTTCGGTCCGCTGGCCGTGCACGCGGCGGACAAACTTCAGCAGGACGGCATCTCGGTCGCCGTGGTCGACCCCAGGTGGGTGCTGCCCATCCCGCAGGCGCTGCTGAAATTGGCAGAGGACTACAGGATGGTGGTGACCCTCGAAGACAGTGGCCTGCACGGTGGCATCGGCTCGACCCTGTCTGCGGCTCTACGCGGGGCAGGCGTCGATACCCCGTGCCGCGATCTCGGTGTGCCACAACGATTCCTGGACCATGCATCGCGCGAACAGCTACACCACGAACTCGGTCTCACCTGCGAGGACGTCGTGCAGCGGGTCTCACACTGGGTCAAGAGCCTCTGACACCGGTCTCCCGCCGGACGTCGACGCCGTAGAACGCGCGGCGTCCGGCCATCGCACCCGCGATTGCGATCGGTGCCGTCATCACGAGAAGGAAGAGCACCGACGGTTCCCACCGCTGCGTTGCCGAATGCACAGCGCCGCACACCAACGGGCCGCAGGCTGCCAGCACGTAGCCGACCGACTGTGCCATCGAACTCAGCGATGCAGCATCACGTGCCGTCGCGGCCCGCAGATTCATCAACGTCAACGCCAGCGACAACTGCCCACCTTGGCCGAGTCCGAGCAACACCGCCCACAACAGCGCCCAGGAATCTGCAGCGGACAGCACACCCACCAAGCCCGCGACCGTGGGCAACACCACCGCAACGGCCAGAATGCTCTGTCTCGGCAACCTGGTGGCCACGCTGGGCACCGTCAGAGCCGTCACGACACTGCTGAGCGACAGAGCGGTCAACAGCAACCCGGCCGCGGCGGCGTCCACTCCACGATCCTGGTAGATCGTGGGCAGCCACGCGATCATCGAGTACGCCATGAGCGACTGCACACCCATGAAGGCCGTCACCGCCCACGCGACGGGGGAACGCAGCACGCCCGAACCACCCCGAGATTCGACGGCACCGGACCCCGCCGTCGACCCAGCCCTCGCGAACATCCGCGACAGCAGCGCCATACACAACGCCGCAATCACCACCGGGACCGCCCACAACCCGAGCACCCACCGCCAACCACCGTCGAGCGCCTCCGTCAACGGAACCGAGACCCCGGACGCGACACCCGCACTGGCACTGATCACAGCAGTCAACACACCGGTCAACAACCCCAGCCGGCGAGCCGACACCGCCGAACCCTCCTGACTACCCGGTCGTTCCTGCAGGCTCCACTCCTGCACGATCACGCGTACCAGAACCGGACCCAACACATTCGCCACCGCAATACCTGCAGCCGCCACCAGGGTTCCGGCCACCAGCACCGGCCAGGACGGCACCGCGCGCACCGCAGTGCCGAAAGCGATGAGAATCAAGCATCCGACGAGCACGTACGTCACCCGCGCGCGACGAAGCAAGGAGCCCGCAGCGGCCGCGCACACGAGGAGGGAGTGTCCGATTAACGGTGGATCCGATCTCGGCGTCGGTTAGTTACCGTTCGG
>CAUQEL010000012.1:0-163115 GCA_963517305.1 uncultured Rhodococcus sp. | reverse complement strand
CATGGAGTTCTGCAAGGCGTACAACGCCGCGACCGAGTCGCAGCGCGGCAACGTCGTGCCGGTCGAGATCTCGGTCTACGAAGACCGCACGTTCGACTTCAAGCTGAAGACTCCTCCCGCTGCCAAGCTGCTGCTCAAGGCCGCAGGCGTGGCCAAGGGTTCCGGCGAGCCGCACAAGACCAAGGTCGCCAAGGTGACCATGGATCAGGTGCGCGAGATCGCCAAGACCAAGCAGGAAGACCTCAACGCCAACGACATCGATCAGGCCGCGAAGATCATCGCCGGCACTGCTCGCTCGATGGGTATCACCGTCGAAGGCTGATTTACCCGCCCAACAGGAGCGGAGCCTGCGGAGCGACCGTTCCAGCAGGAGCGGAGCCTGCGGAGCGACCAAAGACACAGAACGTGGGAGAGCCGGCCAGGCTCGTCAACCACACTGAACTCGAACGAAGGACAGTAAGACATGGCAAAGCGCAGCAAGGCCTACCTCGAGCAGGCCGCAAAGATCGACCAGGACAACCTCTACTCGCCTCTCGAAGCCGCAAAGCTGGCCAAGGAGACCGCGTCGAGCAAGTTCGACCCCACCGTCGAGGTCGCAGTGCGTCTCGGCGTCGACCCTCGCAAGGCCGACCAGATGGTGCGCGGCACCGTCAACCTTCCCCACGGCACCGGCAAGACCGCTCGGGTTATTGTTTTCGCCGCAGGCGAGAAGGCTGCAGAGGCCGAGGCAGCAGGAGCCGACGTCGTCGGTGCAGAAGATCTGATCGAGCGCATCCAGGGCGGATTCCTGGACTTCGACGCAGCGATCGCCACCCCGGATCAGATGGCCAAGGTCGGCCGTATCGCCCGCGTCCTCGGACCGCGTGGCCTGATGCCGAACCCGAAGACGGGCACGGTCACCAACGACGTGACCAAGGCCGTCAACGACATCAAGGGCGGCAAGATCAACTTCCGCGTCGACAAGCAGGCCAACCTGCACTTCGTCATCGGCAAGGCCTCGTTCGACGAGACCAAGCTGGTGCAGAACTACGGCGCAGCGCTGGACGAGATCCTGCGTGCGAAGCCGTCGTCGGCCAAGGGCCGTTACGTCAAGAAGGTCACCGTCTCGACCACCACCGGACCCGGCGTCCAGGTCGATCCGAACCGTACGCGCAACCTCCTCGAGGACGACGCGAACGCGTAATTCGACAGTTACGAACGAAGGCCGGTCTCCCTGGGGAGGCCGGCCTTCGTCGTGTTCGACCGAGGATCTAGGCAGCCTTTGCCCGAGCGAAGTTCGCCAGAATGATGCCGCTGATGCGGTCGAGCAAGGCCGCAGGCAGGTCGTGTGCCATACCGTCGATCAGCGTCAGTTCGGCGTCGGGGACGGCCCGGGCGATGGCCTTCCCGCCCGACGGCCGCACCAGTTTGTCGGCGGTGCCGTGGATGACCGTGGTGGGTGCGGTGATCTTCCTCGCATAGGGCCGCAGACTGCCGGTGCCGGTGATCGCGGCCATCTGTCGGACGACGCCGGACGGGTTGTAGTTCCGCTCGTACATCACCTGCGCGATCTCGAGCTGCTCTTCGGGCGGTGTGCGGTAGCCGGGGGAGCCGATCGCGGCGAGAGTCTTCGCCGAGTGCGCGATGATCTCGTCCTTGGTGGCGTCCTTGCCGACGCCGCCGATGAGCGGCAGCAGCGCGCGTGGGTCGGGGGGCGGTAGAAACGGCTCGTTGGTGCTCGAGAAGAGAATGCCCACCGACTTCGTTCGTTCGGGATAGCGTCCGGCGAAGACCTGGGTGATCATCCCGCCCATCGAGGCACCGACGACGTGCACCGAGTCGATGTCGAGATGGTCGAGCACGCCGACGGCGTCGGCCGCCATGTCCGTGATCGTGTACGGCACGTCCGAGGACATCCCGAACTCGTGCCGGATGAGGCGAAGAATCTGGGAACCTCGCACTTTCTGTCCGGTCATCTTGGTGGACAACCCGATGTCTCGATTGTCGATCCGGATCACTCGGTAGCCGGCATCGACGAGGCGGGTGCAGAAGTCCATGGGCCACAACGTCAATTGCGCGGACAGGCCCATGATGAGCAGTACTGCAGGATCGTCGACCGATCCCATGTCCTCGTACGCGATCTCGACGGAATTCGTCGGCGCGACACCTTGTTCGATTCTCATGTTCTCGTTCCTACCAGCCGGGCTCGCCGAGTACCGGAACCACCAGGTAACTCGGATTCTGTGGGTCGATGGCGATGTCCTGTCTGCGCAGTCGTGTACGCACCAGATCCGGCAGGATCGGGATGAACCGTGGTGTGTCGGTTGCGAATACGCTGACGCGAAGACGGTGACCGGATGCGATGACGGCCTCGGTGGTGAGAACGTCGATATCGAGCGTTATGGGTTCGCCGACCGGTACCGGGAGCAACGCGGCCTCGGTGAGCGGATGGTACGGCCGGGTGTAATCGCCGTTCGGGGCGAACAGTGATCGCTCGTCGTCGACGGCACGGCGGGTGGCCAGCAACGCGCCGTTGCTGAGCACGATGGATCGGCCGCTCGGGGCGACGTCGCAGATCATGACGGCCCACATCGCTTCCGGCGCATGGCAGACCACGCGCAGATGCAGGTTCATCGGCCCGGACAGCACGGTGTCCGACTCGGCCGGACCGGTGGTGAAAGTGACTGCGCCGCCCTCGGCGAATCGATTGTCGTAGGTGAAGCCGCCACCCAGGACCGCTGTCACGCCGGCGAGAACCTGTGTGGTGTCGCGAGATACGACTGCTCGCAGGGACGGGCGGACCGTCAGAACGTCGGATTCGGCGGCCGGTTCGCCGGTGAGGCTGCCGTCGGCGACGGCGTGGCGCGCGGTGCCGGAATCCGCCCCCGACAGATACAGCCGGCGGGGTTCCGCCTGGGGAGCCGGAAAGCGGCCGTGCGCAGTCCAATTGCCACCCTGCTGACGCAGCGTGACGGGGCCGTAGTTCTCGATGCCGTTGTCCACGTCGCGCAGCCACTTGTCGAACCAGGCTCGCTCGAGCACGTCGAGCCGCGGTGGAAAGCCCGGTTCGCCGAAGCCGATTCCCGGATTGCCGTGGTATCCGTCGCCGACGAGCAGTTGCTTGAATCCGCGTTCGAGAGCGAGACGGTTGTAGATGTCCGGGGCTGAGCCGCCGAAGATGTCGTGCCAGCAGCCGTACAGAAATGTCGGTGCCGCGATGTCCTCGATCACGGCATCGATCGTGTCGTAGTACTCGTTGTCGTAGATCCGCGGATCTCCGCCGGTGACAAAGCCTTCGGCCAGATCGAACAGATTCGTGGCCGGGGATCGGAGGCGATCGCGGAGCCAGGCGAGTGTGTCGATTCCGCCGATTGCCGGTGCCCATTTGAGGCCGTTGACGGCGGCGAGCCACAGTGGAATGAACGCCGAGGTGGCACCTCCGGTGGCAAAGATCTCGCGCACGATGTCCACCGATCCTTCGACCGCGAAGATCGCGTCCAGGCCTGCAGGCTGCTTGGCTGCGGCCTGTAGCGCGTTGATCGCGGAGTACGAGATCCCGGCCATCCCCACCCTGCCGTTGCACCAGTACTGGCGGCGGGCCCAGTCGATCACCTCGAGCGAGTCGAGCTGTTCTCGGGTGCCCAGTACGTCCCAGGTACCCGAGGAGCTGCCGGTGCCGCGGACGTCGACGATCATCTGCACGTATCCGCTGCGCACGAGGTGGCGGTTGACCGAGAGCAGGTCGGCTGCCCCGCCTGCGACCACTCGGGTGATCTCGGTGATGCCGTCGAATCTCGTTCCGGTCAGGTCGAACGCGGACGAGAAAGCCCGGATCGCGCGGCCCAGAATCGGCGTTTCGAGGACGGTGTCGATGCCCTTGATCAGCAGCTTGTTGTAGGGCGTGAGGTTCAGGACGGTGGGAAACGTGCCCTCCACAGCCCGTCCCGACGCGTCCGCGGGGCGAAAGACGTATCCGCGCAACGCCGTTCCGTCGCTCATCGGAATGCGCACGTTCGCCGAGACGGACACCCGCGGGTAGCGCGGTTGCTCGCGCACGATCGCCGCCCATGCCACTGCTGCGTCGCCGCCGGTCGGATCGCGCTCGGGTTGCAGGAGGGGGTGTGGTTGTACGGCAGTCATGACGAACGATTAGACCTTCGAACGACCCCATTTGTCCTGTGGAACGAAAATCAGTCGTAATCTGCTCCAACAGAATCGGCATCGCACTGTGTTCTATTGGGAATCCTCTCAACAAAAGTTGAGCGCGGCTATGTGCCGTACCAGACTTTCCTCGTGACCCGATCTGGCGTCCACGTCATTGCTAACGTCGGCCAGTCCGAAGTGACATGGGACACCGATCGTTGCAGGGGAGCGAATATGCACGTAGAAGCACTGTTCGGAGACGGATCGCTGCGTCCGATCTGGCCGCACGCAGACGCACTGATCACCAACGAATGCCCGGGGCTCCGCTTCGGCGGGAAGTACGCCGACGTCGTCGCGCTGAGCAACGGCGATCCGACTGCACTGCGTCCGTTCATCGACGAGGACACCCGTCGCCGCGTGGCGGACATGGCTCCACCGCGCACCGATACTGCACTGGTCTTCGGGGCGAACGGGTTTCTCGGTGCTCATCTGATCGGTCGTCTCACTCGTGATGCCGCCGTCGAGGTGGTCTATGCCATGGTGCGCTCCACCGAGGAAGAATCGGCTCTGGAGCGGCTGCAGCGCACGTTCGATCAGTACGAGATCTCGGTGGATGCCGACAAGATTCGCATCGTCGAGGGCACCCCGACGAAGTTCCGGTTCGGCCTGGACAAGCCCGCGTACTACGACCTGGCCGCCGGAGTGGGGCAGATCTTCAACTGCGCCAGCTCGACCGACTACACCGAGAGTTATGCCGATCTGCGCGACGACTGGTTCGTCAGCGTGCTACGCATCCTCGAATTCAGCATCACCTCGGCCCGCAAGCACCTGACCTACGTCGGCAGCATCGGCGCTCACCTCTACCAGAAGCCCGAGGACTTCCGCCGTCCCGACTCGTGGTGGTATTCCGGCTACGCGCAGATGAAGTGGGTCAACGCAACGCTGCTCGGCTGGCTGTCCATGTCGGACACCTACTCGGTCACCCTGTGCGAGGCTCCCTACATCCTCGGTAGCACCGAACTCGGGCGTGATCCGGGACGGGTCTACAGCTTCTGGCGCATCATCGAACTCGCGATCGCCGCCGGAGCCATCTGGGACGGCCCGGGAATGAACTACGTCCCGGTCGACGTGATGTGCGACGTCATGGCGAGCAACTCGTTGCGCAGCCATCCTCTGACGAGGTTGTTGCCCAGCAATCCCACGGGTTACGGTCACGATCTGTACGCCGACCTCCTCGGCCTCGATCTGGTGAGCTGGGAGGAGTTCAAGGAGCGAGTCAGCGCGCGCATCTCTCCCCGGTTTGCCGAGACGATGCTGGCCGACAACATCGATCAGCTCATGCGCCTGGTACACAAGCCCGAGGCCATCCTGCCCGTCGACCACGACGTCTCCTGGTGCGATCACCGCCGACTCTTCGAGCTCTACTTCGAGAAAGCACAGCTCAAGACGCTCACGCCCGCCGCCGTCAACTGACGTGGCGGACGGATTCGAACCCACCTCGGTGCGCCTACGGGACGTACCCATCGGCCGCGAGGTGACCAACGGCGTTCTCTCGCTCGGCTTCTACGTGGTGTGTGGGGTGATCGGGTTGCTGCCCGGCTCGGTGCGGAACCGGGCAGCCGACGCCTTCGTGTCCTGGTCGGAAAGCATCGACGAACAGCGGCACGGCTGATGTCGTGGGTGCGGTTGACCCTCGGCCTCGGCGCGGTGCCGGCAGCGTCGTTCGCGCTGTTCGTGTACTGGCGAACCCGGTTCTTCTTCCGTGATCCGCACCGCGAGCCACCGGCCGATCCGCGGGCGGTGCTCGCCCCGGCCGACGGGTTCGTCACGTACGTCAAACGGGTGGAGGCGGGCAGCACCGCGTTCGCCGTCAAGAAGGGCCGGACGATCGTTCTCGACGAGATCGCCGGAGTCGCGTCGAGCGACAGTGGATACCTGATCGGGATCTACATGTCCGAATACTCGGTGCACCGCAATCGAATTCCGGTGTCGGGCACCGTCGGCATGCGTCGGCACCGGTCCGCGGCACCGTTCAACAAGTCGATGGCCCGGGTCGGCGCGAATCTGCTGACCCGACGCACTCCCTACGACGAGGGCTGCGACTACCTGCTCACCAACGAGCGGCTGACCATCTCGATCGAGCACGAGTCCGGTGCCGTGGTGACGGTGACGCAGATAGCCGATCTCTGGGTGGACCGCATCGTCGCGCACGTCGCCGTCGGCGACAGCGTCGAACGTGGCGAGCAGTACGGGATGATCCGCTTCGGTTCTCAGTGCGACGTGTTCGTGCCGGACGCACTCGTCGACGAGATCACCGTCCGGCCAGGTAATTACGTGTTCGCCGGGGAGACGACGGTGGCCCGTTCACCGATCCTCGTCGACGGCAGTCAACAGAGCGAAGAGGAACGATGATCACGATCGAAGCGGTCGACGGCAAGGCCGGCTGGCGTGAGTTCGAGGCCGTCGCGGACCTGGTCTACCAGGACGATCCGCATCGCCTTCCCGACGAGTCGATCGACCTGCGTCGAGTGCTCATCGCACCGCCGTCCTCGGTCGCCGCCACCCGCATCACCAAGGCATTCCTGGCGCGCGAGAACGGAATCGCGGTCGGTCGCATCGTCGCCATCCACGACCTGTCGTTCACCGAGTACACGGGCGAATCGATCGGCTTCTTCGGCTTCTACGAGGCCGTCGACGATCACGACGTCGCGACAGCATTGCTCGACGCTGCCGCGCAATGGATCTCGGCGCGCGGACTCGCCTCGATATCCGGGCCGTTCGGTCCGTCGATGTTCTACAGCGCAGGCATCGTCGTCGACGAGATCCCGGCACTGCCCCTGGTGGGGATGCCGCACAACCCGCTCTACTACGCGGCCCACTTCGAGAAGTGGGGTCTGATGGCGGTCAAGGACTTCTACAGTTACCTCTTCGACGATCCGTGCATCATCTACAACGACCCCAAATACGCGCGGCACATGCAGATCTTCGAGAAGATCAAGGCGCGATCCGAGGTGACGTTCCGCTCGATGAAGTACCGGACGCTGCGCCGCGACGCACGCATCGTGCGCGACCTCTACAACAAGACGTTCGTGAACTTCTGGGGCTTCTCACCGCTGTCCTACACCGAGCTGTTCGAGTTGCTGAAAATGATGCTTCCGGTCATCGACCGTCGGCTCACCCTGCTGGCCGAACTGGACGGCAAGCCCGTCGGCTTCCTGATGGGAATCCCGGACGTCAATCAGGCCGTCGCGAAGGCGTTGCATCTGAAGTCGCGCTGGGCACGAGACCTGGTGACGCTGTGGCACGTCAAGCGTCCCGGTCGTACGGAGGTCATCGACGGCGTGCGGGTGGACATGCTGTTCGTCGATCCCGATTGCCCCGACCGAGCCGTGTCCTCGCTGCTGATCATGGAGATGTCGGTGCGTATGCGCGATCTCGGGTTCACGCGCGTCGAAGCGGCTCCCGTGCTCGACGACAGTCCGTGGATGAAGGGGTCGGTCCTGTCTCGGACGAAACTCGCCCCGCACCGCACCTATCGCATCTTCAGCCGGGAGTTGACGTAGATGACCGACACCATCGCGCGAATCGACCCGCAGGTGACCAGGGGAAACATCGGCGACCGGTGGGGTCGACTCGTCGCGCGTCGGCGCTGGGTGGTGCTGGCGATCTGGACGCTGCTGGCGGTGGGCTCCGCGGTGCTGTACCCGGCGTTGCAGAATTCGCTGGTCGGAGCCAACTTCTCGGTGCCGGGTACCGAATCGAGCCGGGCCGAGGATCTCATCGAGCGTCACTTCGAGTCGTTCGGCTCCGAACAGCTCGTCGTGATGTTCACCTCCAAATCGGTGAACACCGCGGACCCGGCGTTTCGTGAGCGAGTGGGGGAGGTCGTCGGTTCGCTGAGGCAGTCTCCGGACGTGCTGCGGGTCGTCGATCCCTACGAGACCGCAGGCTTCGTCCCGACGATCTCCGACGACGGGACGTCGGCGCTCGCGTTCGTCGGCATCGGCGGAGAGGCCAGCGATCGAATCGCGGTCGCCGAACGCGTGCAGGAGATGATCGGCGCGGCGTCCGGCGACGGGGTCGAGGTGGCGGTGACGGGGTACTCCCCGATGACGGTCGATCTCACCCGCGTCGAATCGGAGGACGCCGTGCGGGCCGAGAGCATCGGCCTTCCCATCGCGTTCGTGGTCCTGGTGCTGGCGCTCGGTTCGGTCGTGGCGGGCATCGTTCCGCTGATCTCCACGGGGATCGGAGTGCTCGCGGCGTTCGGAATGTTCGCGCTGTTGTCCAACTTCATGACGTTCGACGTTCTCGTCACCACCGTTGCGGCGATGTTCGGCCTGGGTCTGGGAATCGACTACGCGCTCTTCATCGTCAGTCGGTTCCGAGAGGAGATCGGGCGGGCCGGCCCACCCGATGATCCGCACCGGACCGAGCGTGCGGTGGGGGCGGCCATGGGGACGGCCGGGCACACCATCGTCATCTCCGGCCTGGTCGTGTTGATCGCGCTCGGAGCCCTCGCCATCGTCGATGTTCCCGCGGTGCGCAGCATCTCGCTGGTCGTCGCACTGACGATCGCCACCGTCGTCGTCGTAGCGTGGACCCTGCTGCCCGCGATACTCGCAATCCTGGGAGCGCGTATCGGGGCCTGGTCGCTCCCGCGCAGATTCCAACCTCCGTCGGTCGACGAGCACGACGCCGCTGTGCCCACCTGGTGGTCGCGGTGGGCGCAGCACGTCATCGAGCGCCCGTGGCGCTACACGGCCGCGTCCGCCGCAGTCCTCGTCGTGTGTCTGATTCCCATCGGTTCCATCTCGTACGGCGTCGACCTCGGGGCGGAGGCGCTCAGCCAGGAACCGTCCGGACGTGCCAACACGGTTCTGACCGAGAAGTTCGCGCCCGGCACCATCTCGCCCATCACCATCGTGTTCACGGGCGAGGACGACAGTCCGTTGGGGCCGCAACAGACGGCTACCGTCAACGCCTTCGCCGATACGGTCCGCGGTGACGATCGCGTTGCCTACGCATTGGCTCAGCCGGAGGGCGGACGGTCGTTGCTGATCGTGGTTCCGTCGGTGCCGATCGACTCGACGGAAGCCGCCGATCTCGTGGGATCTCTTCGTGCCCAAGCGCTTCTCGCCGGTGAGACCGACGGCACGAACGTCTCCGTGGGTGGCACCACCGCACTGGTCGTCGACGCCTCCGACGAGATCTCCGGAAAGTTCGCCTGGGTCGTTGCGGCGGTGCTGGCCTTCTCTCTTTTCTATCTGGCCGTCGTCTTCCGCAGCGTCGTCATCCCGCTCAAGGCAGTCGCCATGAATCTGCTGGTCACCGGCGCGGCGTTGGGTGCGACCGTGGCGGTATTCCAATGGGGTTGGGGGGCGAGCATTCTCGGCTTCGAGAGCCCGGGTTACATCCAGGTGTATCTACCGGTGACGGTGTTCGCCGTGGTGTTCGGTCTGTCGATGGACTACGAGGTGTTCCTCATCGGGCGCATGCGAGAGGTGTTCGTGCGGGGAGCGAGCAACGACGTGGCCGTCGTCGACGGCATCGAGCACACCGCCAGGCCCATCACGGCCGCCGCCGCGATCATGATCGCCGTGTTCGCCAGCTTCGTCACCGCCGACGTGCTCGAGCTCAAACAGTTCGGCTTCGCGCTCGCCATCGCCGTGCTGTTCGACGCGGTGCTGGTGCGCATGATGATGGTGCCCGCGATGATGAAGCTGTTCGGTGAGCGCAACTGGTGGCCCGGTTCGGACCGCAGGACTGCGGGTTCAGGACGCTACGAGGCTGCCGGCAGCTGAGCGCGCGCCAGGACGGTGCCGCCGGAGGTGCGGATCTCGATCTCGGAGACCTCGCCGCGAAGAACCGCCGCGTTCATCCGGCACTCGATGGTGACGTCGCTGCCGAGGAACGTGCCCGACGGCCGTTCGGCACCCGACCGGTCGACGAGAACCACCTCGTACGGGCCACGATCGGAGATGCCATCCATCTCGAGGACGGTTTCGGTGCCCCAGGTGTGGGCGACCAGACCTCCCTCGATGTCGACGTTCGACACACTTGTCGTGAATGCGATCTCCTCGTATGCGCCGAGGGTTCCGGGTGGACCGGTGATGGCGGCGGGTGGATTCTCCGGCTGCTGGCGATAGGCGTCGATTCCGAGCACGACGCCACTACCGACCACGACCCCCACGATCGCGGCCGCAGCGGCCAGTCCCGCAGAGCTGCGCTGCCTGGTAGATCGCTGCCTTGTCGTTCGCTGCGTTGTCGACGGCTGCGTACCGGGCCCCTGCGCTTCCGATTCCCGCTCGGAGTTGCCCGTCGCGACGAGGATTCGCTCGCGCAGGTCCGGTGACGGCGAAGGTTCGAGCCATGGCTCTGTCGGCCCACGGCGGCCCAGAGTATCCGTCATCGCGCGCAGTTCGGCGATCTCGATGTCGATGGTGGGGTCCGATGCGGCGAGCTCGCGGAGTTCGGCAATCTCGGCACCGTCCAGTTCGTCGCCGACGGCAGCAGCGATCAGCTCGGCTCGGCGGTCGTGTGACGCGCTCATGTCTCCTCCTTTCCATCGAGATGATCTCGTAGTGCCCTCAGTGCGTAGAAGGCTCGGGTGCGCAGCGTTCGCACGGCGACTCCGGTCGATTCCGACAGCTCCGCATAGGTGGTCCCGGCCAAATGAACCGCGACGACGACCTGGCGATGTTCGGGGGAGAGCAATGCCAGAGCAGCGATGATGCGCAGCCGTTCGTCGACGTCGGGGGTGGTGTCACGGCTGACCGCCCCCGCTCCTCGATCGATGTCCTCGATCCGATCCGATACGGAGACCGGCATCCTCGTCAGCGAGCGCTGAACGTCGACGATGACGTTGCGCTCGATGGCGAACAGCCACGTTCGCAGTGACCCACGATTGGGCTCGAATCGGGACCGGGCTCGCCAAGCCCTGAGGAAGGTCTCCTGGACGCAGTCCTCCGCGAGAGTTCTGTCTCGGAGAACGTTGACGGCGAACCCGAGCATGACCGACGCGTGCTCGTCGTACGCGGCAGCGACATCGAAGTCCAGTTCGATCACGCTCCCGATGCTCATGACAGTGAATACGTCGGTGAACCCCCGGACGTTCATATCCAAGGCTGAGAAGTTTCTTTACCGAGCGTTGAACATTCTGGCATCGGTGCTCGTACACCTTCCACGGGCTCGCCTGCCCGATACTCCCACGGAAGGCACACGAGATGACCAGACGCTCGATCACCCGCCCGGCCACGTCGATCCGAGGCACCGCCACCGCCGTCGTCGGCGGTACGGCAACCGCTGCCGCGCTGATGCTGTTCGGCGCTGCCCCGGCCGGTGCCGATACTCCCGTCGCCGAACCGGATTCGTTCACCAGTGCCTTCACGGCGATGGCCACTCCCGACCAGGTCCTCAACGGTGAGGGCGTCGCCACGCCCGGGCAGTCGGGCGCGATGGGTACTTTCACCCTGCGCATCAATTCCGACCTCGACATCATCTGCTACGACATCGCACTCGAAGGCGTGACCGGCGACTACATGAGCCCGGCGAAGACGGCCACGCACATTCACCAGGCGGCGGCGGGCGAAGCAGGACCTCCGCGACTGGCGTTCCCGAACCCGACCCCGATCGGCGACGGCCCGCGTACCAGCAGCGGCTGCATGCAGGGACCGTTCACCACCGGTCTGACTCCGGCCGGTGCCGACGCCGACAGCGGTACCGGGTTCACTCTCGATCAGATCGAAGCCGATCCCGCGGCCTTCGCCGCCGACACCCACACCGTCGACTTCGCGGCGGGAGCGGTGCGCGGCCAGCTCAGCCAGATTCCGGTCGGGTCCGTTGCGACCGGTGGCGGTGGATCGGCGCTCGCCGCGGCCGATTCGGCGTCGAGTTCGGTGCTGCCCGTCGTCGGCGCGGTGGCTCTGGGTGCGATGGTCGTCGCGGGCGTGACGTTCGCGGCACGACGCGAGGTGCGGAGCTGAGATATTCGGTTCTGATCGCGGCCACGGCGGTGGTGGTGGCGGCGGGGTGCTCCTCACCACCGCCACCGTCCCCGGTGGCGTCCCCGATTCCGGCCGCCCCTGAGTCCTCGCAGCCGTCGTCGGGTGCTGCCCCGACTGCGCCCGCGGCGGACTCGGCGCGACCGGCCCCTGCGCGGGTGAGCGCCCCGGACATCGGTCTGGACGAGCCGTTGATCGAACTGGGTCTCACCGAATCGGGGGAGATGCAGGTGCCCACCGACTACGACGACGTCGGGTGGTTCACCGGAGGTGGCCGACCCGGCGCGATCGGCAGTCCGACGGTGATAGCCGGGCACGTCGACTCGACGACCGGTCCCGCGGTGTTCGATCGATTGTCCGAACTCGGAATCGGCGATGTCGTTGCGGTGGACGACGAGGCGGGTGGCCGAGCCGAGTACCGCATCGACGAGATCGGTGACTACGGCAAAGTGGAGTTCCCGACGGTGCAGGTCTTCGGGGCGGTGCCCACCGACGAGATCAGGCTGATCACGTGCTCGGGCGACTTCGACGCCTCGGTGGGCAGTTACGAGCGCAACCTCGTCGTCTACGGAGTGCGGCAATAGCCCAGCGTTTTGGAGTTGACGCGGAGGATGTTGTAACCTGAACAACGGTTCGGATCACGAGTGCTCGCACTCCGGTCCAGACCGCCCAATCAAGTTCTACCCAAGACCGTTGGTCACCGCCTTCTCGAAGGATTCACTTCCGGGAGTTGCGCGGTTGAAGGTCCGAGATCGTGTCGGACGGCCCACGCAGGAGAACGAGGTAGGGAACCTGTCTGCAGTCCTCGCGACTGCCTGCTCGTTCACGCCCCGTGTGCTTCTTGCGCCGGGGCGTTCGTCGTTTTCCGGCCCTCTCGCGATCGACACAACTTCCCACGAGAGGAGGCGAAGTATGGCAAAGCCCGAAAAGGTCTCAGCAGTATCGGAGATCACCGAACAGTTCAAGGGTTCGACGGCTGCCGTCGTCACGGAATACCGTGGCCTGTCGGTGTCCGGTCTGACTCAGCTCCGGCGTGCGCTCGGCGAAGGTGCCACGTACTCCGTCGCCAAGAACACCCTGGTCAAGCGCGCAGCGGCCGAGGCAGGTATTACCGGCCTCGACGAGTTGTTCGTCGGACCGACCGCCATTGCATTCATCAAGGGCGAGCCGGTCGACGCAGCGAAGGCCATCAAGGCCTTCGCGAAGGACAACAAGGCCTTGATCGTCAAGGGCGGCTACATGGACGGCGCAACGCTGTCCGTGGAAGAGATCAACAAGATCGCAGACCTCGAGTCGCGCGAAATCCTGTTGGCCAAGCTCGCCGGCGCCATGAAGGGCAACTTGTCGAAGGCTGCAGGCCTGTTCAACGCTCCCGCATCGCAGTTCGCGCGTCTGGCGTTCGCGTTGCAGGAGAAGAAGGCTGCCGGCGCACCCGCCGCAGCCGAGGCACCTGCAGAAACAGAAGCACCGGCGGAAGCTCCCGCCGAAAGCTGATCCGCTGGTATTGGCGTACAGCTCAGCTCCACACCATCAACACCATGCCGCGGATCAGCGGTTAGGTACTTACAGGAAGGACCCGCCACCATGGCGAAGCTCAGCACCGAAGAATTGCTCGACCAGTTCAAGGAGCTCACTCTCCTCGAGCTCAGCGAGTTCGTGAAGGCATTCGAGGAGACCTTCGAGGTCACCGCAGCTGCCCCCGTCGCCGTTGCTGCTGCAGGCGGCGGCGCAGCCCCCGCCGAGGCTGCTGAAGAGCAGGACGAGTTCGACGTCGTCCTCGAGTCGGCCGGCGACAAGAAGATCCAGGTCATCAAGGTCGTCCGTGAGGTCGTTTCCGGCCTGGGCCTGAAGGAAGCCAAGGATCTCGTCGAGAGCGCTCCGAAGGCAATTCTGGAGAAGGTTGCCAAGGACGCAGCCGACGCCGCCAAGGAGAAGCTGGAAGCTGCCGGCGCGAAGATCTCCGTCAAGTAGGACCGCTTCGTTGCAGTCGTGCTTCGTGCTCTGAACGCACGAGCGCAAGAAGGGCCGTTCCCACCTCGGTGGGGACGGCCCTTCTTCTGTTCTCGGACACCGCACGGGGTGCACCGTTGTGATCGATCACGGACTCCTGCAAATCGCGTGACACCGGCCTTGTGCCCCTGTTTACTCGGTTTCGCCGAAGTCCAAAGCATTCCGAAGGGTTTCGGCGGTCATTGTTTGTGGCGTGTCACAGCTTTGTGACGCAGGGACTTGTCACAGTTCTGGCGAGTCGCCGACCGTGTCGCGTGAGATGAGCCACACTGATGCAAGCTCTACAGCCTGACTCGGGGAAGTTCTTACTGGGCGGTAAGCTCCCGTGTCGGTGCGGACACGTGCATGGGATACAGTGACACAACCCACATCCGGGTCGATGTGTACGAATTGTGGAGGTCAGCGTGGGAGTCGAGGTTTCGGTCGAGGGATTGACCAAGTCTTTCGGGGTACAGAAGATCTGGCAGGACGTGACGTTGACCCTGCCGAAGGGTGAGGTCAGTGCGCTCCTCGGTCCTTCCGGTACCGGCAAGTCGGTCTTCCTGAAGTCCTTGATCGGCCTCCTGCGTCCCGAACAGGGCAAGATATTCATCGACGGAACCGACATCCTGCAGTGCTCCTCCCGTGAGCTCTACGAGATCAGGAAGCTCTTCGGGGTGCTGTTCCAGGACGGCGCACTGTTCGGCTCGATGAACCTCTACGACAATGTCGCGTTCCCGCTCCGCGAGCACACGAAGAAGTCCGAGTCCGACATCCGCAAGATCGTCATGGAGAAGTTGGAACTGACGGGTCTGCTCGGTGCCGAGGACAAGCTGCCCGGCGAGATCTCCGGCGGTATGCGTAAGCGCGCCGGTCTCGCCCGCGCTCTGGTTCTCGATCCCGAGATCATCCTGGTCGACGAGCCGGACTCCGGCCTCGATCCCGTTCGCACTACGTACATCTCGCAGACCCTGATCGACATCAACGCCGAGATCGACGCCACGATCCTGATCGTGTCGCACAACATCAACCTCGCTCGGACGGTGCCCGACAACATCGGCATGCTCTTCCGTCGCCAGCTGGTCATGTTCGGCCCCCGCGAGGTGCTCCTGACGAGCGACGAGCCGGTAGTCAAGCAGTTCCTCAACGGAACGATGATCGGTCCGATCGGCATGTCGGAGGAGAAGGACGAGGCGCAGATGGCGCAGGAGCAGGCCATGGTCGACGCCGGCCACCACGCCGGCGGCGTCGACGACGTCGAAGGCATCGTGCCGCAGATGAAGGCCACTCCCGGAACTCCGGTGCGCGAAGCCGTCGGGCGTAGGCAGGAGCGCGTCCGCCAGATCATGCACACCCTGCCGCACAATGCCCAGGTTGCGATCCAGGAAAGCCTCGACACCACCGACCCGGGTCAGCGTTACCCCGCGTATGCAGACCAGCAGCAGGGTTACGACCAGCAGGGATACGACCACCAGGGTTACGACCACCAGGGTTACGACCAGCAGAGTTACGACCAGCAGAGTTACAGCGGGCAAGGTCATGATCAGCAGGGCTACCAAGCTCCAACACAAGGTCGGGGTCAATAGCAGACATGGGGGGATCGAAGAAGTCCGCGTTCGCTCCGGCGAGCGCCGCTCTGACACAAGCCGGCAATATCGTCGAACTGTTCGTCGAGGTGGTTCGCAACACCTTCCGTAGGCCGTTCCAGTTCCGCGAGTTCATCGAGCAGGCCTGGTTCATCGCCAGCGTCACGATTCTGCCGACGGCGCTCGTCGCCATTCCGTTCGGCGCGGTCGTGGCGCTGCAGACCGGATCGCTCATCAAGCAGCTCGGTGCCGAGTCGTTCACGGGTGCGGCCAGCGTGCTCGCGGTCATCCAGCAGGGCAGTCCGATCGTGACCGCACTGCTGGTGGCCGGCGCTGCCGGTTCTGCTGTGACTGCAGACCTCGGCTCGCGCACCATCCGCGAGGAGATCGACGCCATGCGAGTGCTGGGTATCGACCCGGTACATCGTCTCGTCGTTCCCCGAGTGCTCGCGATGATCCTCGTCGCACTGTTGCTCAACGGCCTGGTCTCGGTCGTCGGCATCGCCGGCGGCTACTTCTTCAACGTGATCCTCCAGGGCGGCACCCCCGGTGCATATCTGGCGTCGTTCTCGTTTTTGGCCCAGCTGCCGGATCTGTATGTCGCCGAGGCGAAAGCAGCAATCTTCGGACTCATCGCGGGCATCATCGCCTCCTACAAGGGCCTCAATCCCAACCCCGGACCCAAGGGCGTCGGCGAGGCAGTGAACCAGACGGTTGTCATCACGTTCCTGCTGCTCTTCTTCGCCAACCTCATCCTGACCCTGGTCTATCTCCAGGTCGTCCCAGCGAAGGGAGCGTAACCGCGATGACGATCGCAAGAGGTCGCGGTGACCGCACGCTGATGCGCGTCAAGCGCGTCGGCAACGCCCCGCTCAACGTGCTCGACCGCGCAGGCGAGCAAATGTCGTTCTACCTGCGGGCCATCGGGTGGATTCCCAAGACCGCAGTGCATTACAAGAAGGAGGTGCTCCGCCTGCTGGCGGAGGTCACCTTCGGCAGCGGTGCGCTCGCCGTCATCGGTGGGACCATCGGCGTGATCGTGATGATGTCCGGCTTCACCGGCATCGTCGTCGGTCTACAGGGCTATGCAGCCCTCGAACAGCTCGGTAGCTCCGTGCTCACCGGATTCCTGTCCGCGTACGTCAACACCCGTGAGATCGCGCCGATTGTCGCAGGACTGGCACTCTCGGCCACCGTCGGCTGTGGTTTCACCGCCCAGCTCGGTGCCATGCGAATCTCCGAGGAGATCGACGCGCTCGAGGTGATGGCCGTACCCAGCGTGCCGTTCCTCGTGACCACCCGCATGATCGCAGGCTTCGTGGCCGTCATCCCGCTGTACATCGTCGGGCTGTTGGCGTCGTACGTCGCATCCCGAGGGATCAGCACCGTTTTCAACGGGCAGTCCACGGGGTCCTACGACCACTACTTCAACCTCTTCCTACCTCCGGAAGACGTGTTGTATTCGTTCTTGAAGGTGCTGATATTCGCCTTCGTCCTGATCATGATCCACTGCTATTACGGCTACCACGCCTCTGGCGGACCTGCCGGTGTCGGCGTCGCAGTGGGCCGTGCCGTTCGTACCGCGATCGTCACGATCGCCGTACTGGACTTCTTCTTGAGCCTCGCCATCTGGGGCACGACCACCACAGTGAGGGTTGCGGGATGATCGACTCGCCGTCGCGACTGAAGCGAGTACTCCTCGGTTTGGCGTTCTTCCTGGTGCTCATCCTGTTCCTGGGGTGGAGCATCACGTCCTACAACAAGACGTTCAAAGATGTGGTGAAAGTCAGCCTCGAAACCGACTCGGTCGGCAACGCGCTGCCGATGAACGCGGATGTCAAGGTGCGCGGAATGATCGTGGGCGAGGTGCGCTCGGCGTCCACCGTCGACGGCGTCGTGACCTCGCAGCTCGCCATCGATCCGGACAAGGCACCGCTGATTCCGTCGAACGTGACGGCACGGTTGCTTCCCAAGACACTGTTCGGTGAGCGCTACGTCTCGTTGATCGTGCCCGAGAACGATGCGGCGTCGCCGATCTCCGAGGGCACGGTCCTCAAACAGGACACCAGCGGAAACGCCATCGAGGTCGGGCAGTTGCTCGACGGCTTGCTTCCACTGCTGCAGGCGATTCCGCCACAGGATCTGGCGAACACCCTCGGGTCGTTGGCGCAGGGCCTCAGCGGGCGCGGTGAGCAACTGGGCCAGACCATCGACAACCTGACGAACATCGTGTCGGGTCTGAACACGGAGTTGCCGAACATCCAGCAGACGTTGGTCGGGCTGGCCGACTTCTCGCAGACCTACGCAGACGCGGCACCGGACTTGGTCTCGGCGCTGGACAACTTGCGGACGACGGGCAACACCGTGGTCGAGCGGCAGTCCAGCCTCGACACGCTGTACGGCTCCCTGACCTCGGCGTCGTACACCACTGCGGACTTTCTGCAGACCAACTCCGAGAACCTGATCGGATTGGCCGCGAACTCTCGGGAAGCGCTCGAGCTGCTGGCCGAGTTCTCCCCGACGTTCGGCTGCACGTTCACTTATTTCGCTGAAGGTGCCAGGCGCGGAAAAGTCGTACTCGGTGAGGGCGACGAGTACCCCGGCATCAACGTCTCCGCACCGTTCGTCAACCCGAAGGGTCGTTACTTGCCGAACCAGGACGAGCCGCGCTTGTTCGACGATCGCGGAGCCACCTGTTTCGAGCCCGCGGCGCCGGGGGAGTTCTTCCCGCAGTATCCGGGAGGCTCGATCAACGACGGTTCCTACCAGGTGCCGACCCGGAACCCGGGCCCGCAGGTGATCGAAGGACAGGGACCACCGAAGTCTGCCCAGAGTTCCATCGTTCCCGCCGTCTCCGCATCCGCGCAGCCGGCGAGCTACGAGGGCTCCGACTTCGAGCGCGACACTCTGGCCGTGATCTACGGACAGGCGAGTGGTGTTGCACCGGACAGTATTCCGTCGTGGGCGGCCGCTATCGGCGCACCGGCACTGAGAGGAGTGGAGGTGACCGTGCCATGAGAGGCCTTCTCGCGCCGATCATCAAGTTGGTCGTGTTCGCCGTGATCACGATCACTGCTACGGCCACCCTTGCCTTCACCATCGCCAATTCCAGCGGCGGCGGCGGCACCAAGTTCTCGGCTGTGTTCACCGACGTCACGTCTCTCAACGAGGGCGACGAGATTCGTATCGCGGGCGTTCGTGTCGGCCAGGTCGACAAGATCGAGATCGCCAACGAGCGCGAAGCCAAGGTGGACTTCACTCTGAGCAGTCGTGATTGGCTCCCGGCCAGTTCGACGGCGACCATCCGATTCCGGAACCTGGTGGGCCAGCGCTACATCGCCATCGAGCAGGGTTCGGGAGACCAGGGTCGGAAGATCACCGACGGTGCCACCATTCCGTTGGAGCGGACCAAGCCTGCGGTGAACCTGACCACGCTCTTCGACGGCTTCCGCCCGCTGTTCACCACGCTCAGCTCCGATGACGTCAACAAGCTGTCGTACCAGATCATTCAGGTGTTCCAGGGGGAGTCGGGCACCATCAATGAACTGGTCACCAATACGGCGACCCTGACCAACACCGTCGCCGACAAGGATCAGGTCATCGGGCAGGTCATCACCAATCTGAACAACGTGTTGGAGACGGTGAACCAGAACGACGGGCAGCTCGACAGCCTGATCGTCAACACGCAGCAGCTCGTCTCGGGCCTGTCGGCCGACCGTGGTGTCGTCGGCTCCGCCGTGACGTCGCTCGCCGGCCTGACCAACGCGACCGCCGACCTGCTCGAGCCGACCAGGCCGTCGATCCAGGGTTCGGTGACTGCGTTGAACACGTTGGCCGAGACAGTCAACCGACGAAGCGACGACGTGGACACGGTCCTCGGAATTCTGCCCGTCAAGCTCGAGAAGCTCATTCGCACGGCCCAGCAGGGATCCTGGTTCACCTTCTATCTGTGCGGTATCGACATCGTCGCCGGACCGGGTAGTTCGCCGAATCTGAATCTGCCGACCGGGCTGCCGACCGTCAACCAGCCGCTGTACACGAACTCCGCAGCGCGTTGCAAAGCTGGGGGGATCAAGCAATGAAATCTCGTCGTAGTCCGGCCACCATCGGTGCGCTCGGTATCGCAATCATCCTGCTCGCCACGATGTCGGTCTTCTTTCTCGACCGGCTCCCGATCATCGGTGCGGGTTCGGTGTACACCGCCGAGTTCAGCGAGGCAGCAGGGCTCAAGCCGCCCAACGAGGTCCGTATCGCGGGCGTGAAGGTCGGCAAGGTCACCGATGTGCGTCTCGACGGCGACCGGGTGCTCGTGGACTTCACGGTCAAGGACGCCTGGGTCGGCAACGAGTCGCGAGCGGCCATCGCCATCAAGACTGTGCTGGGGCAGAAATATCTGGCGCTCGACCCGAGCGGTCCGGAGACGTTGAGCCCCAAGGACCCGATTCCGCTCGAGCGCACCACGTCCCCGTACGACGTGATCGACGCGTTCTCCGCTGCGGCCTCGACCATCAGCGACATCGACACCGATCAGCTGGCGACGAGCATGCGGACCCTGTCCGAGGCGTTCTCCGAGACGCCTGCGAACATCCGTGCCTCGCTCGACGGTGTGACTCGGTTATCGCAGACCGTGGCCAGCCGTGACGAGGAACTGAAGAAGCTGTTCGAGGCCACCGGCGAGACCTCGAAGGTGCTGGCCGACCGCAACGAGCAGTTCAACCAACTGATCACCGACGCGGGCCCGCTTCTCGAAGAGCTCAACAATCGGCAGCAGGCCATCTCGCAGCTGCTCACCGGCACTCAGCGAGTGTCGCAAGAGCTGACCGGCCTGGTTCGCGACAACGAGGCCACCATCAACCCGATGTTGCAGCAGCTCAACGGCACCATCGAGATCCTGCAGCGCAACAACGACAACCTCGACCGTGCGCTGAAGCTGTACGAACCGTTCATTCGGCTGTACACGAACCTGACCGGCAACGGCCGGTGGATAGACATCACGCTGGCAAACCTCACACCGCCCGGAGTTCCGTTGATACCTGGTTACCGCCAGCCCTCGCTCGATACGTTGGCGGGGAACTGATGACAGACACGCAGACAGCACCGAGAAGCAAGAACAAGCTCGCGCTGATCGCCGTCGTCGTGACCGTGGCGCTCGTCCTCGCGGTCGCCGGCTGGTGGCTGTTCACCAGGGCCGGAACGACCAAGATCACCGCCTACTTCGACAAGTCGATCGGCATCTATTCCGGCTCGGAGGTGCGCGTGCTCGGCGTCAAGGTCGGCACGGTCGACTCGGTCACGCCGCAGGGCGAAGACGTGGAGGTCATTCTTCGCGTCGACCGTGGGGTCGACATTCCTGTGGACGCCAAGGCCGTCCAGGTCACCCCGTCGCTCGTCGCCGACCGCTACGTCCAGCTCTCGCCCGTCTACACCGGCGGCGACACCATGGCCGACGGCGCGACGATCGGTCGCGATCGCACCGCAACACCCGTCGAGGTCGACGAGCTGTACAAGTCCATCGACGACCTGTCCACCGCCCTCGGTCCGGACGGCGCGAACAAGGACGGCGCTCTCACCGATCTGGTCAACACCGGTGCAGCCAACCTCGACGGCAACGGTGAAGCGTTGGGCAACAGCATCACCCAGCTCTCGGCCGCCGGTCGAACGTTGAGTGACTCGCGCACCGACGTGTTCGACACGATCAAGAACCTGCAGACGTTCGTCAGCGCCTTGGCCGTCAACGATCAGCAGGTACGCAACTTCAACACCCAGTTGGCCGACCTGACCGGTTTCCTGTCGGGGCAGCGAGAGGACCTCGGAGCTGCACTCCAACAGCTGTCGGTCTCGCTCGGCGACGTGGCGACGTTCGTCGCGGACAACCGGACCCAACTGACCGATGCCGCGAACGGTCTCACGGTTCCGACGCAGACACTCGCCGACAACCGCGAGCAGCTGGTGCAAACGCTCACGTTGCTGCCGCTGGCCATCAGCAACCTGGTGAACGCGTACGACGCCGAGTCGGGAACGCTCGCCACGCGCGCCAATCTCCAGAACGAGACCCAGGATCCGCTCGGCACCGTGTGCAAGCTCCTCGATCTCGGCAAGCTCGTTCCCGGCGATCCGCGCTTCGAGGCCCTCGGTGCGCAGATTCAGCCGATCATCGATCAGTGCGCCAACATCACCACGATGATCCAGGCCCCGATCACCGACCAGAACCGGATCGTGCTGCCGTTCGGTGTTCTCACCAACGACATCGAGCAGAACGTATCCGTTCCCGGCACCGTGCCTGGCGTCGTCTCGCCCAGGCTCGGAAACAGCTCGATGCCCGGACTGGAGCAGTCGTACATCGGAGGTGGGGGACAGTGAGAACCTCTGTGAATCGGAATCGAGCTCGAGTGAAGCGTTCTTTGGTGGTCGGAGCCGGTGCGTGCGTGGTGGCGCTGTCGGCCGGAGCATGCTCGTCGGCCGGCATCTACGCGATACCGCTGCCCGGCGGTGCCGACGTCGGTGAGAACCCGTTGAACCTGACGGTGCAGTTCGACGACGTACTGGACCTCGTCCCGCAGTCGACCGTGAAGGTCGACGGCGTCTCGGTCGGCCGCGTCGACTCGATAACGGTCCCGAACGACGGCTGGACCGCCGACGTCAACGTCATCTTGAATTCCGACGTCGACCTTCCGGCCAACGCGATCGCATCGGTGCAACAGACCAACCTGCTGGGCGAGAAGTTCGTGCAGCTCTCGGCACCTCCTGGCGACGAGGAAGCAGCGCGTCTGCAGGACGGGGCCACGATCCCGCTCGATCGCACCCGCCATGCCACCGATATCGAACAGGTACTCGGTGCGCTCTCGCTGCTGCTCAACGGCGGCGGTGTCGGGCAGCTCTCGCCGATCGTCAAGGAACTGAGCACGGCGTTCGACGGTCGCGAAGGCAGAACCAAAGAGCTTCTGCAGCAAGCGAACACCCTCATCGACGGCCTCAACCAGCAGCGTGACGACATCACCCGCGCCATCGACGGTCTCGACACACTGAGCGGGCGCGTCAACTCGCAGACCGACAAGATCGACGGGGTGCTGAAGGACCTGCCGATCGCCACCGAGGTTCTCGAGCAGCAGCGCCCGCAGCTGACCGAGATGCTCGGAGCGCTCGACCGTCTCGGAGCCGTCGGCACCGACGTGATCGACCGTTCCAAGGACGATCTCATCGCGGACCTGCGGGCACTACGCCCCACGCTCCAGGCCCTGGCCGATTCGGCGGACGACGTGGTGAGCTCGCTCGCGGTGATCCCCACCCTGCCGTTCGCGGACGGTACCGAGAAGATCATCGAGGGCAACTCGGCGAACCTGTTCCTTTCGCTCGACCTGTCGATCGGAACTGCGTTGCGCAACTTCGGCGTCGGGGAGGGCGATCCGGTCTACATCCAGCCCAAGTACGGCAACACGCTGCCCGTCGTCGACCCGTCGAATCCGTACTACAACGGCAACGGACCGCGCCCGGGTTGGCCGACGATCTCGCTGCTGCCGTTGCCGCCGATCATCCCGTCACCGGTTCCCGGTCCGGGTGCACCTGCGAACGAGCAGGCAGCGGCGGCCGCCGCGCCCGCACCGGCCGATCCGTTCGCACCGTTGAACGATCTGCTCGAGCGATTCGGAGTTGGACAGTGAGATCGAGACTGGTTCGCATTCAATTGGTCCTCTTCGTCGTGGTCGCTGTGGTGGGGTTGGTCTATGTCGGTGCCAAGTACGTGCGACTGGACAACATGCTCGGCTTCGGGCAGTACCAGGTCGATCTGAACCTCGCCGATTCCGGTGGCATCTTCTCCAACGCCGAGGTCACCTACCGAGGTGTCCCGGTGGGAACCGTCGGAGATCTGGAACTGACGGAAGACGGGATCCGAGTCGCGCTCATGCTCGACGACGGCGGCCCGGACATCCCAGCCGACACCAAGGCCGTCGTGGCCAACAGGTCGGCCATCGGTGAGCAGTACGTCGACCTGCAACCCGAGACCGACCAGGGCCCGTTCCTGGTCGACGGTTCGCAGATCGCGGAGGCCGACACCACTACACCCGTGCCGGTGGAACAGGTTCTCGCCAACGCGAACACGCTGGTTCGGTCGGTACCGCTGGATACGTTGACGCGAGTCGTCAACGAGCTCGGTGTGGCGTTCGACGGAAAGGGCACGGATCTTGCGTCTCTCGTCGATTCGCTCGGGAACATCTCCGAGGCAGGCAACGAGGCGCTGCCGCAGACGCTCGCGCTGGTGCGCGACGCGGTGCCAGTGCTGAACACGCAGTCCGAGCAGTCGGATCTGATTCGGCAGTTCAGCACCAGCTTGGATGAGGTGACGGCTCAGTTGAAGTCCAGCGATCCGGACATCCGTCGCCTGATCGACACCGGCACAGCGGCGGGCGATCAGCTCGGTGGTCTCATCACCGATGCCGGTCCGGCTCTGACGACCGATATCAACAACCTAGCCCTGGTTGCTGCGCAGGCCGAACCCCGGTACGTTGCGCTTCGTCCGTTCCTGACGTTCCTGCCTGCCCTCGGTGCCGGCATCTCCACCATCGTCCCGGACGACGGCACGATCCATCAGGGCCTGTTGCTCGAGACCAACAACCCGCCCCCGTGCACGGTGGGCTACGAGGGCAGCCAGGCGATCCTCGACGAGGAGAAGCGCAAGAACCCGAACTTCGATCCGACTCGGGAGAATTACCCGCTGAACCTCGACGCGAACTGCGCCACACCGCAGGGCAGCGTCACCGGTGTTCGTAGTGCGAACCGCATCGTGTTCGCCGATCCGGATGTGCCGCAGCCGTGGGACCTCAAGCCCAAGGTCGATCCCGAGAAGTTGAACCTCAACCCGATCGCCACCCAGTTGGCACCGCTGATCGGCGTCACGCCGAAGTAGTGGAATCGGTGGAACTGCTGCTCAGCACTATCGTCGGGCCGAGAGTGGTTCGGCCGGATATTACCGAGTAGTAGGGTGGAAAGTGTGAACTCGAGCACCGAAGCCCTGGAGTCCTCAGCGACTCCAGGGCGTAACAAGACCGCGAAAATCCTCTTTGCCGTCGTCACGGTGATCGCCGTGGCGGCCCTCGCGGCGGCCGTGTTCTTAGGATACGGCTGGGGCAATGCGTTGCTGAGTCAGAAGCCCACCGCGGACACCCGCGACGCGGCTCTCACCGGCGCTCAGCAAGCGGCCGTCAACCTCAACACGGTCGACGCGGCCACCATCGATCAGTCGTTCGACAACATGAAGTCGTCCATCACCGGCGACCTGATGCTCAACGACCTCGAGCAGACGCGGTCGGGTATCACCGACCAGGTTCGTCAGTCCGGTGCCAAGAGCGACGCCGAGGTGCTGCACGGAACGCTGACCGAGCTGAGCACGGACGAGAACACCGCCACCGCTCTCGTGGTCATCGCGACGACCACCACCTGGCCCGACCGCATCGAGCGCAGCAAGCTGACGATGAGCCTGGCCATGGAAGAGATCGACGGGGTGTGGAAGACCAACAAGGTCGACCCGATCGGTTCGCGGATCTCGCTCGACAACCCCAGCACAAACCCCGTCATCCCGAACGAACCGGGCGGCCCCGCCGATCCGAATGCCGCCGATCCGAATGCGGCCGACCCCGGTACGGACGCGACGCCTGCTCCCCAGCCGGACTCCGGCGGTAACTGAGAATCCGGCAGTGGTGTTTTCCGTCTGTACCGAAGTGAGTTTCGAAGGAGTTCTGTAGTGCCTCCCCAGCGTCGCAAGATCGTTCCACCCACCACCACCAGCAAGGTTCGACGCAAGGTGGCCGGCACCGGGAAGCCGACTGCAGCCGACACCGACACGGCGTCGACCGACGCCGAGGGATCGGCGGCCGCCGAGTCGCAGGCCATCGCGACGCCGCCGCCGACCGAGCCGGTTCTCGACAAGCCCGCAACCGACAAGCCTGTGACCGAGAAGCCGTCACTCGAGAAGCCTTCGGTCGACAAGTCTGCAACCGACAAGTCTGCAACCGACAAAACTGCAACCGAGAAGCCTTCGGTCGACAAGCCTGCTGCCGACTCCATCGCAAGCGCCTCGTCCTCCGGACCGGTGTCGGGTATCGGCTACAAGCACGTGATCGTCGTCGCGGTGATTGCCGTGGTGCTCGGCGCGTTCGCTGCCGTTGCCGCGTTCAAGCCGTTCGCCACGATCGACAATGCGGCGTGGGTGGATTCCGCGGCCACCCAGGAGGTCACTTCGGCTGCGACCGATGCGCTGCAGACCCTGTACACGTACAAGGCCGAGACGATCGATGCCGATTTCGATGCGGCCCGCGCTGTTCTCAATCAGTCGATGCTCGAGGAGTTCAACTCCACCGCTGAGACAACCAAATCTGCTGTGGTGCAGACGAGTACGGGTACCGAGGCCATGGTGACGGACATCGGTGTCACGCGGTTGGAGGACGACAAGGCCGAGCTGCTCGCCAATGTGAACATCAGCGCCACGCAGAACGGCGTCGCGTCGGGCAGCGCCGAGGGCCCGTTGACGGTGAACATGGAGAAGGTCGACGGCTCCTGGAAGCTCTCGGCCATCGACGATCAGTAGTCGCTCCGACCAGTAGCTCGATCAGGCCCCGTTCGACGCAGAAGCCCTGCGTGGACGGGGTTTTTTCGTGTCGTTTTCGGCCATCTGTCACCGACTTCGGGCCGAGCTACCATCGCGTTTGCGTCCTGGTTGGGACGAGCCCTGGTTGTTCGGGACAACCATTTTCACGCTCGGACAGCCAGGGGTGGATCCGATGAAAACGGAGCATGCTGGTCATGACTGACACAACTATCGATTTTTCCGTGCTGGAATCCCGGTCCGGTCGATCGGGCTTTGCCGAGCACGTCAATCCCGAACTGTATCGCTTGTTGTCTGCGCTGAACCTGGATCGCGAGTACGTGCGCGGCGACGGGACGGTCCTGTTCGACGCCTCGGGCCGACGCTATCTCGACTTCGCGGGGGCGTACGGAGCCCTTCCGTTCGGGCACGGTCCCACTCCGATCTGGCAGGCGGTCAACGACGTTCGCTGCAGCGGGGAGGCAATTTTCGTGCAGCCCTCGGTGCTGAGCGCGGCCGGTGAATTGGCAGATCGGTTGGGGCGCATGGCCCCAGAGGGGTTGACGCGAACGACGTTCGTCAACAGTGGTACCGAGGCGACGGAGGTCGCGCTCAAGATCGCCCGAGCGCACACCGGGCGGCTGGGTGTGCTGACCACCGCGAACAGCTTCCACGGTAAGACCCTCGGTGCCTTGTCTGCGACGGGAAACATCAAGTATCAGAACGGTTTCGGCGCTCCGGTCGAGGGATTCGATCATATCGAGTTCGGGGATTCGGATGCGCTCGACGCGGCCCTGGCGGCAGCACCCGGGCATTATGCAGTGTTTCTGGTGGAGCCGATTCAGGGTGAGGGTGGAGTGGTGTGCCCGCCCGACGGATACCTGCGCCGCGTGCGGGAGATCTGCGATCGGCACGGGGTGCTCATGGCACTCGACGAGGTGCAGACCGGGCTCGGCCGGACGGGCCGGATGTTCGCAGCCGAGCACGACGGCGTGGTGCCGGACATTCTGACTCTCGCCAAGGCGCTCGGCGGCGGAATCGTGCCGGTGGGCGCGGTGCTGAGCCGCCCGGAGTTGGTGGGGGAGAGCTTCGCGCTACGACACACGTCGACCTTCGCGGGGAACGCGTTGGCTGCACGGGTGGGTATCGCGGTACTCGACGAACTGACTCGGGATGGCTGCGCGGTGGTGGAGAATGCGGCGGTACTCGGCCATCGGCTGAAGAACGATCTGAGCGCGCTGGCCGAGAAGTATCCGTCGGTGGTCACCGAGGTACGCGGCCGCGGACTGTTGCTGGGCATCGAACTCACCGCGGACGTGAACTTCGTCGGACGGCAGTCGCTGCTCGGATCGATCGCAGATCAGCACAACCTCTCCGCGGTGATCTGCTCGTACCTGCTCAATGTCGAGGGGATCCGAGTGGCTCCGACTCTGTTCGGCAACAGGGTGATTCGCATCGAGCCGCCGCTCACGGTGTCCGGGGTGCAGTGCTCGCGTCTGGTCGCCGCGCTGGACCGGGCGTTGGGCTACGCGGCAGCCGGAGACATGGACGGATTGTTCGGGCACCTGTTGGGCCGTCCGACCGTCGCCACGCCGCCTGCCCTCGCGGCGCTGCGTCCCGGGCGTACCCCCGACATCGCGGTACGGCCCACCGATCGACGTTTCGCGTTCATCGCGCATCCCCTCGATCTCGGGTTCTTCGCGGCATTCGACCCGGCGCTCGAGGTGTTCGACGACTCCGAGCGACAGGACTTGCTCGAGCGGTTCGCGGCGTCGACGTCCGAGCTCGAACCCGCGTCGTTCGTCATCGGCAGCGGCCGGGTCGTCGGAGGCGGGGACGCGACGGCGCACGGTGATCTGATAGGGCTGCCGTACACCTCTCAGCAGTTGCTGCAGCTGCCGACCCAGCGTGCGCTGGCAGTGGTGGGCGGTGCCGTCGAACTGGCGATCTCACGCGGTGCAACGGTCGTCGGGTTGGGCGGTTACTCGTCGGTGATCACCGGCAACGGGTTGGGCCTCGGCGCGACGACGCGTCCCATCACCACCGGCAACACGTTCACCGCTGCGGCCAGTCTGCGGGCTGTTCGACGCGTGTGCCGTGAACGCGGAATCGATGTCGCGCGGGCTCGGGTGACGATTCTCGGTGCCGCCGGGGCGATCGGGCGAACCATCGGCAGGCAGTTGGCCGGCGAGGTCGGTGCCGTCGTGCTGGTCGGTAGGCAGGGGGAGAGTTCGGTGATCGCTCCCAAGCTGTGGGCGGCTGCGCAGGAGATGGTGGCGAGCGCTCGGGCGGGTGCGGGGTCGGGGGAGCTGGCCGCCGCCGCGCACGCTGTCGACGGTGATCTGGACGATCTGATCAGGTCGCGGCATCTGGAGTTCTTCACCGATCCCGTTGCTGCGGTGCATGATTCGTTGATCGTCATCGCTGCGACGTCAGCACCACATGCGTTGATCGATCCGACGGATCTGATGGAGGGTGCCATCGTCTGCGATGTGGCGCAGCCGCCGAACATCGGCCGCGACGTGCGCAGTGAGCGGCCGGACGTCACGGTGTTCGACGGCGGAATAGTGCAGGTGCCGTCGGGTTCGGATTTCGGGCTGACCTACGGGTTGGCTCCTGGGCTGACCTACGCCTGCATGGCCGAGACGATGCTGATCGCGTTGTCGGGTGAGTTCGGACTGCGCAGTATCGGGGCCACCCTCGACGGCGAGAGCGTCGAACGATTGGGTGAGTTGGCCGATCTGCACGGCTTCGCGCTCGCCGAGGCCACACGGTGGCGGGAGAGCGCCCGGTAATCGGCAGGGGCGGGGCGCGTCGGTGTCCCCGCCCGCGGCCCCGCCCCGCCCCCGCCCCTGCCGTCTGCGTCAATGGACGCTTGCATACGTCTCGGCGGTGCAATGGTCCATTGACGCGACCGGTTCGAGTGCGGTCTCACGGAAAACGGGTCTCACGGAAAACGGATCGGGCCGAACCTCTTGACGAAGGAAGGCGCAAGGGTCACTCTTGTCGTCAGGAGCACCCCCAGCGGTTCTGAAGCGCAGCGGTTCGGAAGCACAGCGGCATCGGGCGTCCGGCAGGCGACACGCATTCGTCGAGTCGGCGCACGATCGGACCCCGGGTGCTACTTTTGATGCCCCCGTTGCGCTCTGCGCACATTTGGGGTACCTTTGGACGTTGCGCTGGCTGCCTCCTGTCCACCTCTCGATCGCTGTTGCCCGAAAGCACGTTTTCGGGCCGCTGTGATGGGGATTCGGTCTGGTTGCACCAGCCGAAATTCGCCCCACATATAGCAAACAGATACAGCGGCGGTCGCACTGCACGAGCGACCCGCGTGAGGTGCTGGAAGGACGCATCTTGGCAGTCTCTAGCCAGACCAAGGCAGTTGTCGGAACACCGGGAGCCCCGAGGAGGGTTTCGTTCGCGAACATTCGCGAGCCGTTGGAGGTACCCGGTCTCCTCGATGTACAGACGGATTCGTTCGAATGGCTGGTAGGTGCGCAGAGTTGGCGTGACCGTGCCGCCGCCCGCGGAGACAGCAGTGTCGCCGGTGGACTCGAGGACATCCTGACCGAGCTCTCTCCGATCGAGGACTTCTCGGGCTCGATGTCTCTCTCCTTCTCCGACCCACGATTCGACGAGGTCAAGGCCTCGACCGATGAGTGCAAGGACAAGGACATGACGTACGCGGCTCCGCTGTTCGTCACGGCCGAGTTCATCAACAACAACACCGGTGAGATCAAGAGCCAGACGGTCTTCATGGGTGATTTCCCGATGATGACCGACAAGGGCACCTTCATCATCAACGGCACCGAGCGTGTCGTGGTGTCGCAGCTGGTGCGTTCTCCGGGCGTCTACTTCGATCATTCGATCGACAAGACCACCGAGAAGGACCTGCACAGCGTCAAGGTGATCCCCGGTCGCGGTGCATGGCTCGAGTTCGACGTGGACAAGCGCGACACCGTCGGTGTCCGTATCGACCGCAAGCGTCGCCAGCCCGTCACGGTGCTGCTCAAGGCTCTCGGTTGGTCCACCGAGCAGATCACGGAGCGCTTCGGCTTCTCCGAGATCCTCATGGCCACGCTGGAGAAGGACAACACCGCCGGTACCGACGAGGCGCTCCTCGACATCTACCGCAAGCTGCGTCCGGGCGAGCCGCCGACCAAGGAGTCGGCGCAGACCCTGCTGGAGAACCTGTTCTTCAAGGACAAGCGCTACGACCTCGCTCGCGTGGGTCGCTACAAGATCAACAAGAAGCTCGGCCTCAACTCGGGTCAGCCCATCGTGGCGTCGACCCTCACCGAGGAAGACATCGTCGCGACCATCGAGTACCTGGTGCGTCTGCACGCAGGTGAGACCTCGATGACCGCACCCGACGGCGTCGAGGTTCCGGTGGAGGTCGACGACATCGACCACTTCGGCAACCGTCGTCTGCGTACCGTCGGTGAGCTCATCCAGAACCAGATCCGCGTGGGCCTGTCCCGCATGGAGCGCGTCGTGCGCGAACGTATGACGACTCAGGACGTCGAGGCGATCACGCCGCAGACCCTGATCAACATTCGTCCCGTCGTCGCTGCGATCAAGGAGTTCTTCGGAACGTCCCAGCTCTCGCAGTTCATGGACCAGAACAACCCGCTGTCGGGTCTGACGCACAAGCGTCGCCTGTCGGCACTGGGACCCGGCGGTCTCTCTCGTGAGCGCGCCGGCCTCGAGGTCCGCGACGTTCACCCGTCGCACTACGGCCGCATGTGCCCCATCGAGACCCCGGAAGGCCCGAACATCGGCCTGATCGGATCGCTCTCGGTGTACGCACGCGTCAACCCGTTCGGGTTCATCGAGACCCCGTACCGCAAGGTCGTCGACGGCAAGGTCACCGACGATGTCGATTACCTGACCGCCGACGAGGAGGATCGCCACACGCTCGCGCAGGCGAACTCTCCGGTCGACGATTCGGGTCACTTCATCGAGGACAAGATTCTCGTCCGTCGTAAGGGTGGAGAGGTCGAGTTCGTCTCGTCCGACGACATCGACTACATGGACGTCTCGCCGCGTCAGATGGTCTCCGTCGCAACCGCGATGATTCCGTTCCTCGAGCACGACGACGCCAACCGTGCCCTGATGGGCGCGAACATGCAGCGTCAGGCCGTCCCGCTGGTGCGCAGCGAGTCGCCGATCGTCGGAACCGGCATGGAGCTGCGTGCAGCTGTCGACGCCGGTGACGTCGTCATCACCGAGAAGACCGGTGTCGTCGAAGAGGTCTCCGCCGATTACGTCACGGTCATGGCCGACGACGGATCGCGCAAGACCTACCGGATGCGCAAGTTCGCGCGCTCCAACCAGGGCACGTGTGCCAACCAGCGTCCGATCGTGGACGAGGGACAGCGCGTCGAGTCCGGCCAGGTCCTCGCCGACGGCCCCTGCACCGAGAACGGTGAGATGGCACTCGGCAAGAACCTGCTGCTGGCGATCATGCCGTGGGAGGGCCACAACTACGAGGACGCGATCATCCTGTCGCAGCGCCTCGTGGAAGAGGACGTTCTCACCTCGATCCACATCGAGGAGCACGAGATCGATGCTCGCGACACCAAGCTCGGTGCCGAAGAGATCACTCGCGACATCCCGAACGTCTCCGACGAGGTCCTCGCAGACCTCGACGAGCGCGGCATCATCCGTATCGGTGCCGAGGTTCGTGACGGCGATGTGCTGGTCGGAAAGGTCACGCCGAAGGGCGAGACCGAGCTGACCCCCGAAGAGCGCCTGCTGCGCGCCATCTTCGGTGAGAAGGCTCGTGAAGTTCGCGACACCTCGCTCAAGGTTCCGCACGGCGAGAACGGAAAGGTCATCGGCATCCGCGTCTTCTCGCGCGACGACGACGACGATCTGCCTCCCGGCGTCAACGAGCTGGTCCGCGTCTACGTGGCTCAGAAGCGAAAGATCCAGGACGGCGACAAGCTCGCCGGCCGGCACGGCAACAAGGGCGTCATCGGCAAGATCCTCCCGCAGGAGGACATGCCGTTCCTGCCCGACGGCACCCCGATCGACATCATCCTCAACACCCACGGTGTTCCGCGTCGTATGAACATCGGTCAGGTCCTCGAAACCCACCTGGGTTGGATCGGCAAGACCGGTTGGAACGTCCAGATCGCCGCGGACGGCACGAAGCCCGATTGGGCCGAGCGTCTGCCCGAGGAGATGTTGGCGGCTCCGGCCGACAGCAACATCGCCACCCCGGTGTTCGACGGTGCCAAGGAGAATCAGCTCGCCGGCCTGCTGGAGAGCACGATTCCCAACCGCGACGGCGAGCAGATGGTCGGATCCGACGGAAAGGCCACGTTGTTCGACGGCCGCTCCGGCGAGCCGTTCCCGTACCCGGTCTCGGTGGGCTACATGTACATCATCAAGCTGCACCACTTGGTCGACGACAAGATCCACGCTCGTTCGACCGGGCCGTACTCGATGATCACGCAGCAGCCCCTCGGTGGTAAGGCGCAGTTCGGTGGTCAGCGCTTCGGTGAGATGGAGTGCTGGGCCATGCAGGCCTACGGTGCCGCGTACACGCTGCAGGAGCTTCTCACCATCAAGTCGGACGACGTTGTCGGCCGCGTGAAGGTGTACGAGGCGATCGTCAAGGGCGAGAACATCCCGGAGCCCGGTATCCCCGAGTCCTTCAAGGTGCTCCTCAAGGAGCTCCAGTCGCTGTGCCTCAACGTGGAGGTGCTGTCCTCGGACGGCGCGGCCATCACGATGGCCGACGGTGACGACGAAGACCTCGAGCGTGCCGCAGCCAACCTGGGAATCAACCTCTCCCGCAACGAAGCTGCCACGGTCGACGACCTAGCGCAGTGAACGCAGTGAACGCGGTCATGCAGCCAGCACAGTAGTTCTGTGGTCCGGTGGGCCTGCAGCGATGCAGGCCCACCGGGCGATATTTCTTGTTTTTGATTCGGTATCACAACACCCATAACGGGGAAAGGAAGTTACGTGCTCGACGTCAACTTCTTCGATGAACTTCGCATTGGCCTTGCCACTGCGGACGACATCCGTCAGTGGTCCTACGGCGAGGTCAAGAAGCCGGAGACCATCAACTACCGCACGCTCAAGCCCGAGAAGGACGGCCTCTTCTGCGAGAAGATCTTCGGCCCCACTCGGGACTGGGAGTGCTACTGCGGCAAGTACAAGCGCGTCCGCTTCAAGGGCATCATCTGTGAGCGTTGTGGCGTCGAGGTCACTCGCGCCAAGGTGCGTCGTGAACGCATGGGCCACATCGAACTGGCGGCTCCCGTCACGCACATCTGGTACTTCAAGGGTGTGCCGTCGCGTCTGGGCTACCTGCTCGACCTGGCTCCGAAGGATCTCGAGAAGATCATCTACTTCGCTGCCTACGTCATCACCACGGTCGACGACGAGCTCCGTCACAACGAGCTCTCCACGCTCGAGGCCGAGATGGAGGTCGAGAAGAAGGCCGTCGCAGATCAGCGCGACGCCGATCTCGAGGCTCGTGCGCAGAAGCTCGAAGCCGACATCGCCGAGCTCGAAGCCGAGGGTGCCAAGTCCGACGTGCGCCGCAAGGTCAAGGACGGCGGCGAGCGCGAGATGCGTCAACTCCGTGACCGTGCGCAGCGTGAGCTCGATCGTCTCGAAGAGATCTGGACCACGTTCACCAAGCTCGCTCCCAAGCAGCTCATCGTCGACGAGCTCATCTATCGCGAGCTCATCGACCGGTACGGCGAGTACTTCACCGGTGCCATGGGTGCCGAGTCGATCCAGAAGCTCATGCAGACCTTCGACATCGACGCCGAGGCGGAGTCTCTTCGCGAGACCATCCGTAGCGGCAAGGGTCAGAAGAAGCTGCGCGCGCTCAAGCGTCTGAAGGTCGTCGCTGCGTTCCAGGCCGGCCGCAACTCGCCGATGGGCATGGTTCTCGACGCCGTCCCGGTCATCCCGCCGGAGCTTCGTCCGATGGTGCAGCTCGACGGTGGGCGTTTCGCGACGTCCGACCTGAACGACCTGTACCGCCGCGTCATCAACCGCAACAACCGCCTCAAGCGTCTGATCGATCTCGGTGCTCCCGAGATCATCGTCAACAACGAGAAGCGGATGCTGCAGGAGTCGGTCGACGCCCTGTTCGACAACGGCCGTCGTGGACGTCCGGTCACCGGACCGGGTAACCGTCCGCTCAAGTCGCTCTCGGACTTGCTCAAGGGCAAGCAGGGTCGTTTCCGTCAGAACCTCCTCGGCAAGCGCGTCGACTACTCGGGCCGTTCGGTCATCGTCGTCGGCCCGCAGCTCAAGCTGCACCAGTGTGGTCTGCCGAAGCTGATGGCTCTCGAGCTGTTCAAGCCGTTCGTGATGAAGCGTCTGGTGGATCTGAACCACGCGCAGAACATCAAGTCGGCCAAGCGCATGGTCGAGCGTCAGCGTCCGCAGGTGTGGGACGTTCTCGAAGAGGTCATCGCCGAGCACCCCGTGCTGCTGAACCGTGCACCCACCCTGCACCGGTTGGGCATCCAGGCGTTCGAGCCGCAGCTCGTCGAGGGCAAGGCCATCCAGCTGCACCCGCTCGTGTGTGAGGCGTTCAACGCCGACTTCGACGGTGACCAGATGGCTGTCCACCTCCCGCTGTCCGCCGAGGCTCAGGCCGAGGCACGCGTGTTGATGCTGTCCTCGAACAACATCCTCTCGCCGGCATCGGGCCGTCCGCTCGCCATGCCGCGTCTGGACATGGTGACGGGTCTGTACCACCTGACGCGTCTCGACGCCGGTGCTGTCGGTGAGCGTTCCGACGCCAAGACCGACCAGGCCGAGTTCGGGGCGTACTCCTCCCCGGCCGAGGCTCAGATGGCCGTCGATCGTGGATCGCTGACGGTTCAGTCGCAGATTCGGGTTCGTCTCACCACGCAGCGCCCGCCGCGTGACGTCGAGAACGAGCTGTTCCCGAACGGCTGGAACCGCGGCGAGGCATGGACCGCGGAGACCACTCTGGGACGCGTGCTCTTCAACGAGCTGCTTCCGGCGGACTACCCGTTCGTCAACGAGCAGATGCCGAAGAAGCGTCAGTCGACCATCATCAACGATCTCGCCGAGCGTTACCCGATGATCGTCGTCGCGCAGACCGTCGACAAGCTCAAGGACGCCGGCTTCTACTGGGCCACGCGTTCGGGTGTCACCATCTCGATCTCCGACGTGCTCGTGCCGCCGGAGAAGCCGCAGATCATGGAGACCTTCGAGGCTCAGGCCGATCAGATCGAGAAGAAGTACCAGCGTGGCGCACTCGACAAGGTCGAGCGCAACTCCGCACTGGTCAAGATCTGGCAGGACGCGACCGAGCAGGTCGGTAAGGCCATGGAGGCGCACTTCCCCGACGACAACCCGATCCCGATGATCGTGAAGTCCGGCGCAGCCGGAAACATGACTCAGGTTCGCTCGCTCGCCGGCATGAAGGGCCTGGTGACGAACCCGAAGGGTGAGTTCATCCCGCGTCCGATCAAGTCTTCCTTCAAGGAAGGCCTGACGGTCCTCGAGTACTTCATCAACACGCACGGTGCTCGTAAGGGTCTGGCCGATACGGCGCTTCGTACCGCCGACTCGGGCTACCTGACGCGTCGTCTGGTCGACGTCTCGCAGGATGTCATCGTTCGGGAAACCGACTGTGGCACCGAGCGCGGCATCGTCACGACGATCGCCGAGAAGATGGCCGACGGCAAGATGATCCGCGACGCTCACGTCGAGACCAGCACGTACGCCCGCACCTTGGCGAACGACGCTGTCGACGAGAACGGCACGGTCATCGTCGCTCGCGGACACGATCTCGGTGATCCGGCCATCGACGCGTTGCTCGCTGCGGGCATCACGTCGGTCAAGGTTCGCTCGGTGCTCACCTGCACCACGGGAACCGGCGTCTGCGCCACCTGCTACGGCCGCTCGATGGCCACCGGCAAGCTGGTCGACATCGGTGAGGCCGTCGGTATCGTTGCCGCACAGTCCATCGGTGAGCCCGGAACCCAGCTGACCATGCGTACCTTCCACCAGGGTGGTGTCGCCGGAGATGACATCACCGGTGGTCTGCCTCGCGTGCAGGAGCTGTTCGAGGCACGTGTGCCGAAGGGCAAGGCTCCCATCGCGGACGTGTCGGGACGCATCCAGCTCGAGGACGGCGATCGTTTCTACAAGATCACCATTGTCCCGGACGACGGCGGCGAAGAGGTTGTCTACGACAAGCTCTCCAAGCGTCAGCGTCTGCGCGTCTTCAAGCACGACGACGGCACCGAGCGCCTCTTGGCGGACGGTGACCACGTCGAGGTCGGCCAGCAGCTCATGGAAGGTGCTGCCGATCCGCACGAGGTACTGCGTGTGATGGGTCCCCGTCAGGTGCAGATCCACCTCGTCAACGAGGTCCAGGAGGTGTACCGGTCGCAGGGTGTGTCGATTCACGACAAGCACATCGAGACCATCGTGCGCCAGATGCTCCGTCGCGTGACGATCATCGACAGCGGCTCCACCGAGTTCCTGCCCGGTTCACTCACCGAGCGCAGCGAATTCGAGTCGAGCAACCGTCGCGTCGTCTCCGAAGGTGGCGAGCCCGCAGCCGGACGTCCAGTCCTGATGGGTATCACCAAGGCGTCGCTGGCCACCGACTCGTGGCTGTCGGCAGCGTCCTTCCAGGAGACCACTCGTGTGCTCACCGATGCGGCGATCAACTGCCGTAGCGACAAGCTCATAGGTCTCAAGGAGAACGTCATCATCGGTAAGCTCATCCCGGCTGGTACCGGCATCAACCGGTACCGGAACATCACGGTGCAGCCGACCGAAGAGGCACGTGCCGCGGCATACGCGGTGCCGTCGTACGACGATCAGTACTACAGCCCGGACGGCTTCGGCCAGGGAACCGGCGCTGCAGTGCCGCTCGACGACTACGGTTTCTCCAACGAATACCGCTAGAGCGACTCCGTCGCACGTGAGCAGAACTTCGTAGCCCGCTACGAATTTCCGCTCACGACGACAGGGCGTGCAGACTCGAGCCCCGCATCGACTTCGGTCGATGCGGGGCTCGAGTCGTATCTGACGGCTTTGTCGTATCGGGGTGCCCGGTGAGTTTTCCGTGGCACTCGGGTCAGTAGCGGTATGACCAACCAAGAATCCAGCACCATCGTGAACATCGGCGTGGCCATGTTCACCGTCGCAGACCAGGACGCAGCTCTCGAGTTCTATTCGCGTGTGCTCGGCTTCGAGCTACGCGACGATACGCGTTTCGGCCCCGAGGGCGAGTATCGGTGGGTGGAGGTGGCACCGCCCGGTTCGACGGCGCGGCTCGCCTTGAATACGCCGATGGGTGACTCGCCCGGCGGGTCCTCCATAGGCGTCGAAACTCCCGACGTCGCTGCGGAACATGCGCGACTGAGCGGGATCGGCGGTGTCGACATGGACCCGATCTCCGGAACCGAGGACGGTGCGCCGCCCATGTTCGTACTGCGTGATCCCGACGGCAACATGGTGTGGGTCGTTCAGACCTGATTCGGGGGCGGCTCATTCGAAGCGCCCCACCCGTTCGGCGATCTTCGTCGTCTGGGCGTCGGTGGGACGCTTCGACCGTTATCGTTGCCCAATGCGAAAGACTGTGCTTGTGCTTGCGATGGTCATGGCGTGGATTTTCGCGGGCGCCCTCCCTGCCGGTGCGGCACCCGGTGACGACCCGTCGTGGTCCGGTGATTACTCGCTGATGCGGTTCGCGGCGAGCAAGACCGGCACGAGCGCAGCGGCGTCGCAGCGAGAACCAGATTTCTCCAACGTCTACACCTTCGCCACCGACTGCACCGGCGGAGATTGCGTTGCCTCCGTCGTTGCCGGGCCGCCACCGGCGAACGAGTCTCTCCAGAACCGCCCGATCGATTACATCTGGGACGGAACGAGTTGGGTGCACACCTATGACTGGGTGTGGGATTGCTTCAAGGGCGAAGGCGTTCCAAAGGACTACAACGATGCGCACTCGGTCGCCTACTACACCCCGCAGCCCGACGGCAGCTTCGAGGGCGTGTGGACGACCACGATCTACGGCGGCTACTGCGACGGCACTGTGGTCATGAATGTCGCGGCCTATCCCGTCCCGACGATTCCCGCCCTGCCTCCGATGTTTGGAAGCAGCTGACCGGTCCCCATCGCGGATGCTGTCGATCGTCAGTGATGGCAGACGGCCTCGAGGTCGAGGCCGTTGAGGTCGCGCACGAATGATCCGTAGTACGTCGCGTGGTATTCCGGCTGCAGTCCCGGCGGCCGCAACTCGGCCGCTCCCGCCGACACCGCCGCTGCGTGGAAGGCGTCGACTGTGGCGCGATCCGGGGCGCTGAAGGCGAGATGGGTGTGCGGACCGATGGCCGAACCCGGGGCGTCGACTATCCAGAAGAAGGGCTTCACCTGCGCCCACCCGAACGCGATCATCGCGAGCTGGTTCGCCTCGGGGGTGTGCGGCACCCGCATGATTTCGCTGATCCCCAGCGGTTTCAGGACAGCACCGTAGAACTGGGCGCTGGCGTCGAGATCGGCGACGCCGATGTTGAGGTGGTCGATTTGGGAGCCGGTGCGGTCGGTGTTCGTCATGCGCTCGAGTGTTGCCGAGATCGCGGACGTCTTCGGTCCTCAATCGAAGTGACAACTTCGTGTTCATTTCGCCGTACACCCGATGATGGGCGCAGTTCGCGCGGGTGCGACAGCCTCGAAGAATGGTGAGACGGGGTAACGAGATACGGATCGGGCAGGACATCTCCTTGCGGGCGGGGGCCACTCGTCGACAGTTCCTGACGTGGAGTGCGTTGGTCGGGGCGCTGGCGTTCACTCCCGAACTCGCGGGAACCACGGCGACGGCGGGTGCGCAGTCCGCGGTGACTCCCGACTACCCGTTCCGTCTCGGCGTGGCATCCGGCGACCCGCTGCCCGATTCGGTGGTGCTGTGGACCAGACTCGCCACCGATCCCTTTGCGCCCCTGGGGGGAATGACTCCCGGCGTGGTGCCGGTGCGGTGGCAGATCTCGGCGGACGAGCGATTCGCGAGCATCACCCGCGAAGGTATCGAGCTGGCGACCGAGTTCGACGGCTGGTCGATTCACGTCGACGTCCGAGGGCTCGAGCCTGCTCGCGAATATTTCTATCGGTTCCTCGTCGGACCACATGCCAGCCCGGTCGGACGCACCAAAACGGCACCGGCACTGGGCCAGCCGTTGAGTAAGCTCGATTTCGCTTGGGCGTCGTGCCAGAAGTGGGAGGACGGCTACTTCGGTGCGTACCAGGACTTGGCTGCGTCGAATCTCGATGTGGTGTTCTTTCTGGGCGACTACATCTACGAGTACGCCATCAAGGACGAGGGCGCACGCAAGGGCGAGCCGCGCACGGAATCGGCTGCCCGAGAAACCATGGTGCTCAGCGACTATCGAGACCGATATGCGCTGTACAAGGCGGACGAAAATCTCGCTGCGGCCCATGCGTCGGCGCCGTTCGTCTCGACGTTCGACGATCACGAGGTGGACAACAACTGGGCCTCGCAGATCAGTCAGGACGACTTGACAGGGGGTGCTGATCCGCGAGAGTTCCTGTTGCGCAGAGCCGATGCGTTCAAGGCATGGTGGGAGAACACTCCGGTTCGGGCGAATCTGAAGCCCGTCGGACCGGACATGACGGTCTATCGCCGGTTCTCGTTCGGTGATCTGGTGGACTTCTCGGTACTGGACACGCGGCAGTACCGCAGCGATCAGGCGCACGGGGACGGCGAGCATGCGCAGGACGCCGAGACGGCAGATCCGTCGCGCACGATCACCGGTGCGGCGCAGGAGAAGTGGATACTCGACGGGTTCGCATCACCGTCGACGTGGAATTTCTTGGCGCACCAGACGGTCATCTCGGACCTGGCCCGTGGGCTCGGCAGCGAACGCAAGGTCGGGATGGACCCGTGGAGCGGATACGAGGCGTCTCGGCACCGAATTCTGGACGGGGCCAGGGATCGCGGCACGAAGAACCTGGCGTCGATCGTCGGCGACATTCATCGCACGATCGTCTCCGAACTACGCCGCGACTATCAGGATCAGGCGTCGCCGATCCAAGGCGTGGAGATCGCGACCACCTCGATCGCGTCGGGCAAGGACGGTGCCGATGTCGACTCGGCCGGTGCGGCCATCGCCGAAGCCTCACCGCACGTCAAGTACGGCAACGCTCGGCGCGGCTATCTCCGTAGCACGCTGACGAACACCGAATGGCGTTCGGAGGTCAGAGTTCTCGATGCGGTGTCGACGCCCGGCAAGGCGGTGCGAACTGCTGCAACCGTTACTGTCCCCGAAGGCCGCCCCGAGATACAGCTCGGTTGACGCCGACGGTCACTGGCGAACTGCGAACATCGGCATCGCCAGGCCGAGCAGCATCACGGTTAACAGGAACCATGCCGCGCCCTGCCAGATTGGCCACGTGCCACCGGCGCGGTAGGACTTGTATCCCAACGTCAGAGCTCCGATGCCGCCGAGGAAGCACACCGCAGGCACCGACGCGGCCAACACAGGATTCGTGCGGTCGACCACCAGGAACACCGCGGTCAATGCCGCAGCCACCGCCACTACCGCCGCGCAGTATCCCGCCGCTTTGCGAAAGGCTCCGGGATCGCTCCAGCGCTTTTCGACGTCGCGGTCGGCGATGGTGCGTTCGGTCGGATCGTTGACGGGCATATCTGAGGGCTACCCGTTTCGCGCGGGTCTACCCACTTTCGTACGGTCAGCGACCGTCGGCGATGATCTGCGCGACGTTGCGTTCGGCGAGTGCGGTGATGGTCAGCGACGGGTTGGCGGCTCCGGTGCTGCCGGGGATCAACGCACCGTCGACGACGTAGAGCCCGGGGTGGCCCTTCACGCGCCCGTAATCGTCGGTGACGTCGCCCAGTACCGCGCCGCCGAGGGGGTGGGCGGTGAAGGTGTCGTCGACGTCGCGGGTGAACGGCTCGGCCGCGACGATGGTGCCGCCCGCCTGGGCCATCCGATTCTGCACTGCGCGTAGGGCCTGGACGGTGTCCCGGCTGCCGCCCTTCGGCCAATTCAGCGTCAATCGGTCTGTGGCGGAATCGAATCCGAAGTTCCCGCGCAGTGGGTCGATGGTCATACCGAGTGAGCCGATGAAACCCAGGTTCGTCGGAACACCCGGCACGTACCAGTTCTCGACGGTCAGTGGCAGTGAAGAGTCGTCGACGATGCGTGACGCGCAGGGTGCACCCTGCGGTCCGGCGGACATCGGCCCGAGGGAGCGGGTCATCGACGCGTCGCCGTTGGTGCCCCAACCGGTGCCGACGAATTCGTTGAGGTTCGACAGCGCGCCGGTGGTGCGGGCGCGCATCAGCAGTTCGGTGGTGCCGATGGACCCGGCTCCGAGAACGAGAGTGTCGCAGGTGAGAGTGCGTGTCTCGACGACGTTGCCGAACGGATCCAGGCGTTCGATCTCGACGCGGTAGCGGCTGCCGGATTCGGTGCCGATCGCCGCGACGCGGTGGCTGTGACACACCGTCGCGCGGCCGGTGGCCTCGGCCTGGGGGATGTAGTTCTGCGTCAGGTCGTGCTTGGCACCGTTGGAGTTGCCGAACGTGCTCGCGCCGACGGTCGCGGACGGCCGCGAGCGTCCGCCGATCTCGTCGCGGACGACGTTCCAGTTCCAGTTTCCGTCCACTGCCTGGGGGGTGAAGCCTGCCCGCCGGGCGTGGTCGTCCCAGGTGCGCGAGTGTGCGAAGTTCGGGCTGTTGTAGACGTCCTCGGGCATCTGCGACGGCCGGAGCATCGAGCGGGCCTTCGGGTACCAGGTGGCGGCCATCTCGTCGTAGTTCAGTCGTCCGCCGAAGGAGAGGTCGAAGAACTTCTTGTCGGGGGCGATGGTGACGCCGGTGTAGACGATCGAGCCGCCGCCCACGGCCGCGCCGCGCCAGACCGAGAGGTTTTCGTAGCGGGTGGTGTCGAGGACGCCACCGAACAGGTCGACCGGTCCGACGGGCATTCCGGTGATGTTGGTGAACGAGCTCTGTTGCCACAGTCCGCGTCCGTCGGCGGTCATGTCGGCGGTGAAGATCTCGCGCCACGGGTCACGTGGCCAGCGCAGTCCGCGTTCGAGGACGGTGACCTGGGTGCCGGCCTGCGCCATGCGGAGGGCGGCGGCGCTGGCACCGAATCCGGAGCCGATGACGAGGACGGGTGAGTGGTCCGGTGGGCGCGGGGGATCGGCGAACAGCTCGGGGACCAGTGATCGGATTCGTTCGGCACCTATGGGGAGTGCGCCTGCTGTGGCAGAGCCCGGCAGTCCAGCAGAGCTCAGGACCGGAGCGGCAGCAGCGCCGAGCATTCCGGCAGCGGCCAAACGCAGCAGTTGCCTTCGATTCACGGAAAACTTCCCCCTAGTGCGTGCGGACAGCGCTGTCGATTGTGTCGTGTTTGCTGCAAGAAAGCGAACACTTCGGTCGGATATAGGGACGGCTCCCAGCTCGGCCTCAGGTTTGCCTGTCACACTCCGCTCATGGTTTCGGCATCGGTGGCTCTGTTACTGCTCTTCGGAGCGGTACTGGGCATCGCAGCGCACCTTCTCGACGCCCGGGGTCAGGCGATGCTCGTCTTCGGTGCTTTGGCACATGTCCTCATGCTCGCCGCGGTGCCGGGCACTGCTCTCGCGTCTGTGGCGTTCGGTTGGTGGGGGTTGGCGGCCGGAGCGGCTGTACTCGTGAGCGCCGCCGCCACGCAGATTCCTCTGTACAGACACCGCTCCCGGACGACGGCCGAGGCACCGAGTCTGACGGTGCTGCACGCCAACATCTGGTTGGGGCAGGCCGATCTCGACGCGTTGGTCGCCCTGATCGAGCAGCATCGGCCCGACGTTCTCACCCTCGTCGAACTGACGTCCGAGGCCGACGCCCGTCTTCGCCCGAGACTGTCAGGCTCGTTGCCGCACGCGTACGTCAGCGCCGCCCCCGGGGGCGAGGGCAGCGGAATCTACAGTCGCTTCCCGCTCGTCGACCAACGCAGGCACGACGGCTTCGTCACCGAGTTGCTCTCCGCGCGGCTGGAGATGCCCGGTCGGCCGCTGGTGTTCGCGGTTCACCCGGTGCCGCCGTGGCCGCGGGAGCCGTCGGAGTGGGTACGTGAGCTGGGGCTGCTGCGCCAGCTGTTGGCCAAGATCCCCGTCGGCGACGGTCCCGTGGTGGTGGCAGGCGACTTCAACGCGACGCAGGATCATCGGAGATACCGAGATCTGCAGGACGGCCGGTTCGTCGATGCGGCGGTGGCGACCGGGGCGGGGATGCTCAGGACGTACCCGGCACACACCTGGTATCCGCCGGTCATCGCCATCGACCATGTGCTGGTGGCAGGGCTGGCTGTTCGATCGGTCGAGGCAGTGACGATCGTGGGTTCCGACCATCGCGGCATTCTCGCTCGGCTGCAGTTCCGGACTTAGCCTCAGGACTGTGCCGGCAACTGCTGCACCGACCACGCGTTGCCGTCGGGGTCGGCGAAGTACACGAAGGTTCCCCAGCCCTCGTCCTTGGGCGGATCGATGGTCAGGCCCGCCGCGGTGAGGTGCTCGTAGGCCTGCTGCACGTCGTCCACGACCATCAGTATCCCGGCGCCCTTGCCCGGCTCTGCGTCGGTGATGCCCTCGCCGATCGCGATGGAGCACGCCGAGCCCGGGGGAGTGAGCTGGACGTACCGGATGCCGTCCCAGGGGCGAGCATCGTGGTCGGCGTCGAAGCCGATCGAGGTATAGAAGTCCTTGGCGCGGTCCACATCGGTGACGGCGAGGGTGACGAGTTCGACCTTCATGGAAAGATTCATGAGGCAATAGTGGCGGCCATTGCGGACAACTTCAGTCCGCGTCGAACGAACAATTCGAGAAATATGCCCGACGCCTCCTCGGTTGAAATATCCGTGTTCTTCTCACTTCTCGACAGATCCCGCACGCGATCCGGGACAGACGATGCCTCGGCGTTGCGCCATACCGTCGACCGTGCAGTGCATGCGGAGAAGATCGGGCTGCATCGGTTCTGGGTGGCCGAGCATCACGGCGTTCCCGGCATCGCGTCGGGCGCGCCTGCGGTTCTCGCCGCGGCGGTGGCGTCGCGCACCTCGCACATTCGCGTCGGATCCGGCGGGGTGATGCTGCCCAACCATCAGCCGCTGGTCGTGGCCGAGCAGTTCTTGATGTTGGAGTCCCTCTTTCCCGGCCGGATCGATCTGGGTGTCGGCCGTTCCCTCGGTTTCACCGAACCGGTTCGGGCAGCATTGCGCAGTGAGCGGACCGACACGTTCGAGGCCGACATCGCCGAATTGCGTTCGTATCTGGACGGTTCGGGCCCGGTGACAGCCCGGCCGGCTGTGTCGTCTTTGCCGGTGTTCGTCCTCGCGACCGGTGCCGGTCTCGAGTTGGCCGCCCGCGCCGGGCTCCCGGTCGTTGTCGGTGGACCGGTGCTCCAACACGATGATCCATTGGCGCTGTATCGCAAGCACTTTCGGCCCACGCCTGCGAATCCAGAACCGTACGTGATCGTCTCGCTCGACGTGACCATCGCAGCGGACGCCGCCGATGCCCGCAGGCTCGCCGTCCCGGAGGCGTGGGCGATGGCCAGGTCCAGACGCGAGGGCGAGTTCCCGGCTCTCGAACCGGCGTCGGCGATCGATGAATCGCAGTGGACGCCGCGGACGCGGAACCGAATCGAGGCGTCGTTGGCGTCGAGCATCTTGGGCACGGCCGGGCAGGTCCGTCCGAGGCTCGCGGAAATGATCGAGCGCACCGGCGCGAACGAGATCATGGCTTCGACGTCCACGTACGATCGCGCCGAACTGTTCGACGCCGATGCCGCGTTCGCTCAGCTCGCAGGAGTGGCGGGTTGAACCGGTGCCGTGGGTTTGACAGGTGCCGTCGCTGCCAGGGCTGCCACGAGGTCGCGTTGAATGTCGGTGGCGGGCACGGTCGCGTCGACGACGGCCGATACCGGTAGCCGCAGCCTGCGGTCGGCCTCGGTGCGGAAGACCAGGCCGGTTTTGGGGGTGCTGTCGGCGGTGCTGGCGTACAGGATGGACCAGCATTGCGGGTTCTTGAGGAGTTCGGCGCTGGCGGTGTGATCGGACGCAACGGGTGGGCCGAAGCTCAGCGGCAGTCCGCTGCGCTTCATCTCGCGCTCGATCACCCGGTGCAGCAGAATCTGCTCGCTCCGTTTGGGAAGTAGTAGGGGGTAGCCGGCGAGCTGGCTCAGGCTCGGGTTGTTCCCTCCCGCCAGCGGATGGCCCTCGGGGAGGACGACGACGAGGTCCTCGGTCCACAGCTCGGTCACGTGCAGACCGGAGCGCTCGACGCTGCCGCGGATCAGCGCCACCTGGCAGTCGCCGGACGTCACCGCTTCGATCTGTTCTGCGAATCGTTTCAGGACGAAGTCGATCTCGGCGTCGGGATGACGCTCGCGGACCGCGACGATGGCGGAGATGGCGTTTGCTGCGAATGTCATGTTTCCGGTCAGGCGCAGCTGATTCCGCCTTCGGGTCGTCAGCGCCAGGGCGGCCTGCTCGAGCTCCACCATGTGCCGGGCGATGGAGACCAATTGTGCTCCGACAACGGTCAATCGGACGGTACGAGAGGTCCGCTCGAACAGGGGCTCACCGATTTCTCGTTCCAACTTGGAGATTTGCAGGCTGATCGCCGATTGCGAGACGTAGCAGCGTTCGGCAGCGCGCGAGAAGTTCAGTTCCTCCCCGACCGCGAGGAAGTACTTCAGCTGTCGCAGTTCCATGTTGCCATTCAACCATGAGTTCTGCTCATAGATGCTATTTCAACTTCCGCGTTGATAGAGCTTCGCACTCGGAGTTTCATGGAGGTAGTTCTTCGTAGAGGAAAAGACTCGAGCCGAAAAGGAAAGTGCTGTGCAAACGTACGACGTCGTCATCGTGGGATCGGGATTCGGAGCATTGGCCGCCGCCAAGTCTCTGGGCAAGGCCGGTGTGACGTTTTCGCTGATCTCCAGCACCACCGAACACCTCTTTCAGCCGCTGCTCTACCAGGCCGCCACCGGAATGCTCTCGACGGGCGAGATCGCCCCTCCGATCAGGCGCATCCTCGCGCAGTACGAGTCGGCCGACGTGCGTCTCGGACGCGTCGTCGATGTCGATCCCGAAGCTCACCAGGTCACCTACGTCGGTGCCGGGCAGAACCACACCATCGGCTTCGGTCGTCTCATCGTCGCCACGGGTGCCACGCAGGCGTACTTCGGTCGCGACGAGTTCAAGGTCCGCACGTTCGCGCTCAAGACCGTCGACGACGCGATCGCTCTGCGTGAGCAGATTCTGAGCTGCTACGAAACAGCGCACCTGACAACCGATTCGGCTGCCCGCAAGGAGTTGCTGAGCTTCGTCGTCGTCGGTGCAGGCGCGACGGGTGTCGAGTTGGCAGGCCAGATAAGGGATCTCGCACACCGCTACTTCGCCGGATCGTTCCCGGACATCGAACCAGACGACGTCACGGTGACCCTCGTCGACGGAGTCAAGGAAGTGCTGCCCGCGTTCGGTGGCAAGCTCAGCGCGTACGCCCGCACGAAGCTCGAGAAGTCGGGAGTCGACGTCGTGACCGGTGCCATGGTCACCGATATCGCCGACGACGTCGTGACGGTGCAGGACGTCGATACCAAGGCCTCGCGGACCTTTGCCGCCAAGACGGTCATCTGGTCGGCGGGGGTGCAGGCCAGTGATCTGGCGTCGACCGTCGCCGAACGCACCGGTTGCGAGACCGACCGTGCCGGAAGGCTTCTCGTACACGACGACCTGACGGTCGGTTCGGCCAAGGACATCTACGCGATCGGCGACGTGACGTCGTTGAACAAGCTCCCCGGTCAGTCGCCGGTGGCGATGCAGCAGGGCAGGCACGTTGCGAAGATGATCATCGGAAAGGTCGACGCGGGAACGCCGTTCGAGTACACCGACAAGGGCAGCATGTCGATCGTCGGTCGATTCAGTGCTGTGGCACGGCTGTTCGGCAAGGTCGACATGTCGGGACCGATTGCTTGGCTCATGTGGCTCGCGGTGCACCTGATGTACCTGGTCGGCTTCCGCAATCGTTACGTCGCGGTGGTGTCGTGGATGACCTCGTACATCGGCGACAAGCGACCGCACTTCCAGTACACCGACCACTCCGCTTCACTGTTAGAGCACACCAGCGAGACTGCTGACGAAGACGAGCGCAGAGCGGCCTAGCTGTAAAGACCTACGTCGCAATGCCGTTGCGGTAGGCCCAGATCACCACGTGCACTCGGGTGGTGACGTCGAGCTTGCGGCAGATATTGCCCACGTGAGTTTTCACCGTGCTCTGTTCGAGTTGCAGGGCCCGGGCAATCTCGTTGTTGCCCAGGCCCTGCGCCAACAGTTGCACCACTTCCATTTCGCGCAGACTCAGGTCGTGTTGCGGGGCAACGGAAGTGGCTCGCCTCGAACTGCCCCGGCGAGCGAACTCTGTCATCAGGCGCGGGGTGAGTCTGGGGGAGAGGACCGATCCGCCGCCGGCGACGGTGACCACCGCGTCGGCGAGTTCGTCGGGATCGGTGTCCTTGAGCAGGAAGCCGGACGCTCCACTGTCGAGAGCTGCGAACACGTAATCGTCGAGGTCGAACGTGGTGACGACGATGACGCGAACGCCGTCGAACTGCGCCAGTATCTCGCGAGTGGCGGTGAGCCCGTCGCCGTTCGGCATCCTGATGTCCATCAGTACGACGTCCGGTCGCAATGCCGACACCTGGTGCACGGCATGCTTTCCCGAGCTCGCGTGCCCGACGACCTCGATGTCGGGATGGCCGGCCAGGAACAGCTCGAATCCCTGTCGAACAACCGGCTGATCGTCCGCGATGAGTACGGTGATCATGCCGGAACCTCCAGTGGCCGAGAGATATTCCCGCCGATGGGCAGTCGAGCGCGCACGGTCCACGTCGTTTGGTCCTCGGACAATCCGGCATCGAGGGTGCCGCCGAGTAGTGCGGCCCGCTCCCGCATTCCCGGAATGCCGAAGCCCTGACCCGGGGTCTCGTCGGGTACGGAGCCGGCCAAGGTGATCGTGTTGGTGACGGTCACCTCGATGGCCGAGGATCGATCCGATACCTCGACGCACACATGGCAGTTCGGCGCATGACGTCGGGCATTGGACAACGCCTCCTGAACGATGCGGTAGCACGTCAGTTGCACGGCGCTGTCGGTATTGTCGCTGTCTGCCACGATGCTCATCTCGATGCGCCCGAACGACATTCGTGACTGGTCGATCAGTTCGGCGATATCGGAGATCATCGGCTGCGGAGCAGTGCCGGTCATGTCGCTCGGGCGCAGGATTCCGACGATCTGGCGCAGGCTGTCGAGGGTGCGCTGGCCGTGTCCGATTGCGCCGGTGAGTAGTTCGCGTGCGTGCTCGGGGTTGCTCGTGATGAGTGTCTTCGATGCCTTGGCCTGGATGAGCATGCCGGTCAGGTGGTGAGCCGCGACGTCGTGCAGTTCGCGTGCCATGGTCTTTCGTTCGTTGTCCAGGGCCGCGTTCAGCCGTTGCCGGTGTTCGATTTCGGCTCGGCTCAGGGCAGCCACGCTCTCGAGTTCCTGCGCCCGTCCGCGTGCGATGTACTTGCCCAGTGCGATGAGCACCGTGTAGTTGATGGCGAGGTTCGCGATCTGCTCGACGACCACGCCGATCGTGCCACCGGGGCCGGTGTCGACGCTGACAGCGATTTCGAGGATCAGCCCGACGGCGATGGGGGCGAACAGGCGTGGCCCGGTCACTCGAATTGCCAAGGCGGCGATGGCGAACCAGTACAGCGGGGTGAATCCGAGAGTCCGGTCCGGCAGAACGAGAATCAGTGCGATGCTGATGGCCACCACCGACAAGTACGCCGTGACCGGAAAGGATCGGCGCCCACACGTCACCGCGGTCATCGCCAGCAGGGCAACGACACTCGCCGCGATCAGGGGTGGGCTGCTGACGAGTTCGTCTCTGGTGTCACCGACCATGCCCGTGGAGAGTTGGAATCCGGCGTAGACGAGCGTGGCCAGCAGCATCTCGATCGGCAGCACCACGGGATTGCGCGGCCGCCAGGACGGGCGAAACGTGCGCACTACGCGGTGAAAACCCCGTATCCGGGCATCACCCAGCATCAGAGTCGACTCCGTTCTCCTGCCACATCTTTCGAGCTCGAATGCTTCTTACCGACCACCCACAGCGGCCCGGTGACGAACCAGAAGAATGTGATGACGCCGAGCGGCTGGATCACGGTCTTCAGCGCTGCTGCCTGCTCCGAGTCTGCCACGGTGTAGGCCAACGCGTAGGTGATCGCCAGCGCGATAGCGGCAGCGACCAGCCACTTCACGAATCCTCGGATCTCGTTGCGGTAGGCCTGCGGACCGGTCTTCGGGGGCTTGACCGGTGCGGGTCCGCCGGCGAATCGGTGCGCGAAGCGCACGTCGAGCCAGGCCACCGTCGAGTGCGCGAACACGACGGTCCAGCCGAGGTAGATGCCGGCGAGGCGATGCGCGAATTCGACGTCGCCGCCCCGGTGGAGATCGAGCGCCACGGCCGCGATCAGAACGATGTCGAGGGCTGGGAGCAGGGCCAGAGTGATCGTGCTGGCGCGTCGCATGCGTGCCACGTAGCGCAGGCACAGGCCACCGATCACCAGAACCCAGAAGCCGACCTCGCAGATCGCGATCGTGAGCAGAATCGGATTGTTCATGGGCCCGATCTCACCGCACCGAGCGGCTCCGCGATACCCCAGCGGAGGCGTCGTACCTGGTGGTTCGGCCGAAGGTACGACGCTGCGCTCCACCGAAAGTCGTAGCTGATCGCGCTACTGTGGAAGTACGCATACAGGACATACCAAACCCGGGAGTCGATGATGGCTGGCAAGAAGATCGACAGAGTCCACGCACGGTCCGCGCTGGAGACGGTTCGCGAGAATCCCGGCATCGCGTTGATCGCCGCCGCGCCCGCATTGGTGGTGCTGGCGTTGGTGTGGTGGCTGCTCGGGTTCCCCGCTGCGTTGATTCTGCTGATCGCAGCAGGCGGTGCCGGCTACCTCTACCTCAGGAACCGGTGATCTCTGATAAGTACTGACTACCGATAAGCACTGATCACTGCTCGGCGCGGGGGATGCAGAACTCGGTGATGGTGGCCGAGCCTGCAGCGACCTCTGCCCAGGACTCCTCGGTGGTCAGCACTGCGATTGCCGAGGTGGGGAAGCGGTGTCGCACCTCGCGGGCCAGGTCGGTGTCGTCGTCGGCTGCCAGTTCGAGTGCGGTCCAGGGGATTCCGGGTTCGTGCCCGACGACCAGCAAGGTGGATACCGTCACGTCGTCGAAGTAGGTGTCGGCGAGCCGAATTTCGTCGATGATCTCGTCGGCGGATCCGCCGTAGATGTCTCGCTCGAAGCGGGTGGGTGTGTCGCCGAGGCCGGTGGCGGCGAGGGTTTCCCGGGTGCGCAGGGCCGTCGAGCACAGCACTGCGTCGACTCTGCCGACGTGCTCGGCGATCCAGGCTCCGGCGAGTGCCGCCTCGCGTTGACCGCGTGCGGCCAGAGGTCGTTCGTGATCCGGTACTCCGTCGGGGTAGCCGGATTTGCCGTGCCGCATGAGCACGAGGGTCCTAGTGGTCGCCATGCCGTCCACCGTAAACGGTCAGGGCTACGGGATCGGGGAGAACGTCCACCTGCTCCGGGAAGACGAACTTGCGCATTGCCCACCATCGGAATGCGGTTGCCAACAACGTGCCGATGATGGATCCGCTGACGAAGTCGGCGATGTTCTCGGTGAGGAAGGACACGTTCGGCGACCGCAGATCCAGCATGTAACTCGACACCCACAGCGGTAGCTGGTTGATTGCCAGGCCGGTTCCGGCGACGGCGAAGAACAGCGCTGCTTCGTGGTGACGACGTCGTCCGCCGCGCGCGGTGAACGACCATTCCCGGTTGAGGATGTACGACACGATCGTCGCGATCAACACGGCCAGAACGTTCGCTGTCACCGGCTTGTCCTGCAGGATCGTCCACTTCAGACCGAAGAACAGTACGACGGTGACAACGAAGGTGATCGCTCCGACGATGAGGAACTTGAGGGCCTCGGCGTGCTTGACGAGGGGCTCGAGCCAGCGCTGGGGAACGTGGTCGGTGAGGCGGTCGGACACATGCATCCCATCGACGTTACCTCGAGTAACGGATCCGGCCGGCGCGCGAACGATAGGCTCGCAGCGATATGACTAGCGCCCGGCTGTCCGTTCTCGTCGTCTTCTTCGTCAATGGAGCGGTGTTCGCCAACTGGGCTCCGCGCATTCCGGAGATCCAGCGGTCGCTGTCGATCGACGTTGCCACCCTCGGCCTCGCGCTCACCGGAATCGGTCTCGGCGGGCTGGCGGCCGCACCTGTCGCAGCTGCCTTGGTCCGACGGTTCGGCAGTCGGTGGGCGATTCTCGCCTCGGGTCTGTCGCTCTGCGCGGCGTTCGTGCTGCCTGCGGTGGCTGTGTCGTGGTGGACGCTGTTGGCGGCGCTGGTGCTGCTCGGCGGGGCAGACGCAGTGATGGACATTTCCATGAACGCGCAGGGCGTCCTCGTCGAGGAGCGAGCGGGGAAGTCGCTGCTGAGCAGCTTCCATGCCGCGTGGAGCGTCGGTGCCGTCGTCGGGGGAGTGACCGGCGCGGCCGCGGCCGGTATCCGGATGCCGGTGATAGCGCACTTCGCTCTGATCGCGGTGGTGCTGATGCTCGCTCTCGCTGCCGTCGGCCGGGGTCTGGTGGGTCCGGAATCGGTGGCGCGCGTCGATCACGAAGACCGAGCGCCGGGGCCCGTTCTGGTACGGCCGACGGCTGCACTCGCCCTGCTCGGAGCCGTGGTGCTGCTCGCCGGCCTGATGGAGGATTTCCCGCAATCGTGGAGCGCTGTCTACATGACGACGGAAGAGGGTGCGGGCCCGGGTGCGGCCGGCATGGCGTTCGTTGCGTTCTCGGCCGCGATGCTGATCGGCCGGTTGGTCGGAGACCGGATCGTCGATCGATTCGGACCGTCGGCGGTGCTGACCGGAGGCGCGTCACTGGTGGCGGCGGCCTTCCTCGTCATCCTGGGTCTGTCGGTTCTGGCCGCGGATCTGCCGGTCTTGGTCATCGGGGCGTTCGCGGTGGCCGGCCTGGGCGCGAGCCCGCTGTTTCCCATCGTCTTCAGCCTGGCCGGGCGGCTTCCCGGCGTGTCCTCGGCAGCGGCCATCTCGATCGTCTCGCTGGTCTCCCGGATCGGATTTCTCGTGGCTCCCTTGGTCGTCGGTCGCGTCGTGGATGCGTCGGGCTTCGGATCGGTGTTGGGGGCCATCGCCGTCGCCGGTTCTGTCGTCGCGGCGATCGGGTGGTATTACGGCCGCAGATTCCCCGTCGACTCGGCTCAGGACCGTTGCTCGAGGTAGGTGCGCAACAACCGGCGCACCTCGTCGGCCGCGAGTTGCTCGGGATATGTCACTGCCTGCAGCGTCAGCCCGTCGACGAAGGTGTGCAGTTCTGCCGCTGCACGTTCCTCCGCACTGCTGTCGAAGGTGAAGGCGGGGGAGTTCGGTCGATCGAGATCGTGCAGGTGCGCCCACGCGAGCCGGCACAGGTACCGGCTGCCGAACCACCCGGCCGTCTTGAGTGCGGCGAGTCGTTCGTCGAATCGGGCACGCACGATCGCTTCGAGCCACACCGACGCCTCGGCGCGGCGGTCCTCGTCGAGGGGTAGCAACTCCTCGAGGACGCGGATCGCGCGAACCAGGCCGTCACCGTCGGTCGGGTGCGCCTCCAACCGATGTACGACGCGTTGCGTCATGGCCTCGGCCGCGAACAGCACCAGTTCTCCCTGATCGGAGAAGTAGTACCGCAGTGATCCGGGGGAGACGCCGGCCTCGGCGGCAACGCTGCGTACCGTCGCCCCGTCCATTCCTGCTCGTTCGATGACGCGCCACACGGCGGCGACGATCTCCGCCCGGCGTGCGTCGTGGTCGACGATCTTCGGCATCGGTCTGTTCTAGCACGAGGAAATCTTTTTCACACAACTGTACTGAAATCCTGTTACGGTACAGCTGTGTTAATTCAGCTGACCGGACTCGCGCTGGTGGACAGCATCGGCGTCGGGACTCTTGCGGTTCCGCTCTGGATGATGCTTCGGCCGTCGTTCCGGGCGCGTGTTGTTCTGCTGCATCTGGGCGTGTTGGGTCTGCTCTACCTCGGGGTCGGCATCGCAGTATGGGCGGCCACCGATGGCCTGAGCGTTGCTGTTCCTGGCGACGCTCAGGTTCGGTTGGCGGTGGGTCTTGTGGTGCTGATCGTGGGCCTGCTCTGTGACCGTCGGCGGCGAGCCCCGAGCAGTACGTGGTGGACGCGGCCCCCGGGGAGTGTGCGCGGGGTGGTCCTGCTCGCCGTCGCGGTGGGCGCGGTGGAGGTGGCGACGATGCTGCCCTACTTCGCAGCGATCGAGGCGGTCGGTGATGCCGGACTGGGGTGGGGGTTCTCGTCGCTGCTGCTCGCGGCGTACGTGCTCGTGACACTCTCGCCCGCTCTCGTCCTGCTCGCCGCCAGAGTGCTTGCGCAGGAGCGTGTTTCGTCGATCACCCCAACTCTGCTGCGGCGCGTGGATCGCTGGAATGGGGACGTGTCGGCGACGGTGTTGCTCGTGGTGGGCGCACTACTGGCCGCGAATGCGGCGATCGAATTGAACCTGGTCTGAATCGATGAGAGGAAACACGATGATTGCAAGAGATGCGCGCAGCATCGTCATGATGGTCGTCGGCGCTGTGCTGGCGCTTTTCTTCTGGGACCTCGAGGTCTTCTGGTTCCAGGGCGGCCCGATCGGCTGTGTTCTGGCGCTGCTCGCGATGGTGGACATATGGGAATCGCGTCGCGGCAACCCCGAGAAGGGACTGCTCGCGGAACTGCGCGACGACATCGTCGTCCGCAAGGATTCCGGCGGCACATCCGAGCGTGACACTCGGCCGTGAGTGGCACTGCCGGTTCCCTATCGCCGGGACGGTACTGAATTCTCGGGCCAGGCGTGATAGACAAGCTGTTCGGCGATGCGGTATCGAGCGGAATGGTGGTGACCTGGTGACGAGCGGTGTCCACGCGGGGCTCACTACTCGCTCGACGCGGGGTGGTCTCACCGCTGCCGGCACCGCCGTGATGGTCCTGGGTCTGGTGGCCGGTTGGGTTGTCGTCTACTCGGTGAGCCTGATGGGTGCGCTATGGCGCTTCCGCGAGCCCGACGCGCCGGCTCCGATTCTCTCGATGGGGGATCAGTGGGCCGATCTCGCCTTCGGCGCGGCGCAGGTGGCGGTGGGTGCCGCGGCAATCGCCGCCGTGTACTTCGCTCGACGTCGGAAGCTGCCTGCGGTGTGGCCGACCCGCAGTGGCACCGCGCGCGAGGCCGCGCTCACCTGGTGCGCCGCGATCGGTGCCGCGTCCGCTTCGTTGCTCGTGTTGTCTCGGATGGACATCGTCCGCTTCAGCTTCTCGGTTCCGGCCTCGGTCGAATCCGATTGGCTCGCAGTGATTTCTGCGCTCGCCGTGGGTCTGCGCGAAGAGCCGATCCTGGTGGCGCTACCGGTGTTGCTGCTCGTGGGCCGACTTCCGATCTGGGCCATCATGGCGTTGTCGGCCACCATGCGAGGCCTTCTCTATATCTACTTCGGCGGCGGCGGATTTCTGTGGGCACTGTGCTGGGGTGCCGCTGCGGTCTGGGTGTTCTACCGCTACCGGCGGCTGTGGGTGTTGATCGCCATCCATGGACTGGTGATGAATATTCAGGTGTTCGATCGCGTCATTCCGTCCGAGAATGCGGCGACGGTTCTGCAGTGGGTCAACATTCTGATCCTGTTCTCGGCGCTGCTGTGGTTGATCACCCCGCGTGCGCTGGAGGCTTTCCTGCCGAACACGGTGGCCGTTCGGTACGGCGATGCGACCGTCGAGGCGACCCCGATGGTGGCCGAGGTGGTCCTGAACCCGGAGAAACTCGATCCCGACCAGGCCAGACGAGAACCTCCGGTCAAGCCCTGACCATGCGGGCTTCGAGGCACTCCCAGGTCGGGTCGAATTTCTCGGTGCCGTCCAGCTCGAATCGATGCTTGCGGTAGAACGCCACGGCGCGATCGTTGGCTGCTGCCACCCACAGGTACGTCGGTGCCTCCGGGTCGATCACGGTGGTCATGAGTTCTGTTGCGACGCCGGTGCCGTGGTGCTCGGGCACGACGTTCAGTGACCACAGTTCGGTCGACGCAGGCGGATTGTCGTCGCGCGGTGGGCCTCCGGTGGCGAAACCGACGATGCGTGAATCGCTGGTGTCGACGGCGCACCGGGTCCGCACGCCGCGGCTCGACTGCTCGTCGCGGCGGGCGATGATCTGCTCCCATCGTTCGATGCGGTCGCGAGGGCGTATCGCATCGAGCTTGGCGCTGTTCATCATTCCCGCGTACGTCGCCTTCCAGATCGCCACGTGCGTTGCACCGAGCTGTTCTTCATCGCCCGGGCGGATGTCACGGATCGTGTATCTGGGCACCGTTGTAGTTATACCGATACGACTCGAATGTTTCTCGGATTTTCTTGTCGGACCCCTCTCGTATCATCGAATTCATGTTCGATACCGGGGGGTGGGGAGCGGCGGAGACGCCGCCGGTCGATGACTGCATCGCGGGGTTTCTCGACGTCATCGCGCTCAACCGTGTCAACGAGAACCTTGCTCGGGCGGGCACCGTGCTCGCGTACTGCGATGTGCTCGAGATGCGCCTCGAAGCAGCCGAAGCCGCAGGCGGAGATCCGGGCGAGACCGTCCGCGGTGCTCTGTGCGACCTCGCCGTGACGATGACCGGAACGCGTCGCGATGCGTCCGTGGTGCACGATGTCGCGGAGCGTCTGCATCGAATGCCGTTGACCGCCTTGCGTTTCGTGACCGGCAGCTTCGACTGGTCGACGGTGGTCACGATCTCCTCGGTGCTGCACCGCGCCGGTGACGAGACGATCGCGGCAATCGAGCACGAGGTCTGTGCGGCGGGTGGCCGGATGCGTCCGCAGGCGCTACGTAATCGGATCTGGCGGCTGTGGATGAAAGCCGATCCGGTCGGTGCCGCAGCTGCCCGCGAGACCGCGAAGTCCGAGGAGGTCGGTGTGCGGATCGACCGGACCGGTCCGGGCGCGATCGCGTCGCTCATCGCGAAGATCACCGATCTCGAAGCAGTGGAAGCGGATGCCCTCATCGTCGAGATCGTCGGGACGGTCTGCAAGCGCGACCCACGATCGACAGGGACGCTGCGGGCAGCGGGTCTGATGGCGTTGCTGCACGGCGAGCATTCACTCGCGTGCCAATGCGATCGCGGAGACGACTGTCCGGTTGCCGGCGCTGCCGACGATATTCCTCCTCGGCGCGGGCATCTCCTCCAGATCGTGGTGGCGGTGGAGACGCTGCTGGGACTGTCCTCGGAGCCTGCAACCCTCGCCGACGGCACGCCGATCGACCCCGAAGTGGCGCGCATCGTCGCCACCGACGCGAAGTGGCAGGCCCTGCTGACCGAGCTGGTCGAGATGCTGAAGCCCGAACAGAGAAACACGGGCGACGACGGATCCAACGATGACGGCCGGGACGATGATGGGCATAACGGTGGCCCGGATAGCGGTGGCCCGGATAGCGGTGGCCCCGATGACGGTGGTCCAGACGATGATGGCCCAGACGACGGTGGCCCTCGCGACGGTGGTGGCAGCACGTGCGGCCCCGACGGCCCGGCCCCGGAACGCCCCGATGGTGGTTCGCACTCCGGTCCCGGCCGTGCCGACTCCCGCAGTGGCGAGGTGCCGGGTTCGGTGTCGAGTCCGTTCGGACCGTTCTCGACGGCTCCGTCGCTGTTGCGTCGGGTCGTCGGCATGGGCCGGGTGCGTGGTGCCGCCGAGCTTCCGTCCGTACGCCTCGTGGATGTGCACTGCCTCCCACCCGCAGTCCCGCTACTGGGGGAGGAGTCTGTCCGCGATGGGCTCGTCGCACGGTGGCTTGCATGGATTGTCGAACAGCCCGAGCGTGCTCGCGGCATCTTTCCCGACGGTCATGGCGGCGAATCCAATCCGTCGAAGTCGGCGGTGACGTATCGGCCCGGTGCCCGCGTCGCCGCGTTCGTTCGGGCTGCGTATCGCACGTGTACGTTCCCGAACTGCGACGTGCCGTCGGCCCGGTGCCAGATCGATCATCTGGTTCCGTTCGATCACGACGATCCCGAGCGCGGAGGTTGGACGATCGTGACCAATCTTCAGCCGGTGTGCGTGTTCCATCACCAGGCAAAGACCTCAGGGGCGTGGTCGGCGGTGATGCTCGCAGGCGGCGCGATTCTGTGGTCGAACTCCCTCGGTCTGCGCAGAGTCACGTTGCCGGAGTTGTGCATCGCGACTCCCCTTCCCTCCCGCCGACGGCGAAGGGCCTCGGCTCGGCCAGGGGCGAGTCCGGTCGAATCCACCCGCTGGGAGCTCGAATACAGCGGGTGTGCACCGCCGACTCTCGACGACTTCCGCTCTGCAGCAACGGATATCGACCGAAGAAGGTTGGCGGAGAAGCGGCGGGCTTACCTCGAACACTGTCGCGTCGTCCATGCGCGCGTTCGATACGACCGCACCCGATACGACCCTCCGCCCTTCTGAACAACACCCGTGCCGGTGTGGCACAGGTCGCTGGCCTGCTACCTTGAACGCCGTTCAAGTCTCTGGGGCAGGTCACCGCCCCACTCCTCGAGGAGTCACCCGTGTCAGATGTAGACAGCAGTACTCGCCGGCCGAGCCGTAAGGTCGGGCGAATGAACGTCTCCGCCCGCGACATGGCGCAGATCGCGGTGTTCGCAGCACTCATCGCTGCTCTCGGCCTGCCGGGATCGATCACGGTCGGATTCTCGGGCGTTCCCATCACCCTGCAGACCCTCGGCGTTGTCCTGTGTGGCGCGATCCTCGGTGCTCGCAAGGGCACAGCCGCAGTCCTGGTGTTCCTTGCCCTGACGATGATCGGCCTGCCGCTGCTGGCCGGCGGGCGTACCGGGCTTCAGGCCATGGCCGGCCCCACCGTCGGCTACCTGATCGGCTGGATCGCAGCCGCATTCCTGATCGGCCTGCTCACTGCGCGCATCCTGCCGAAGTACTCGATCGTGCTCGGTCTGGCGATCAACGTGATCGGCGGCATCCTCGTCATCTATGTTTTCGGCACCGTCGGTCTGATCCTGCGAACCGACGTCGGAGTCTGGGCCGCGATCACCTCCAACGGACTGTATGTGCCCGGTGACATCGCCAAGGTCGTCGTCGCCACCGTCGTCGCCAAGAGCGTCCACCGTGCGTACCCGGGCCTGATCAAGGCGTGACTCCGACGCTGGGAGGACGAGGCCGCGACAGCAGCACCGCCATAGTCTGGCGTGGTCGCACACTCACCTACGCCGACCTCGATACCGCCGTCGAGCAATGGCCTCACCTCCCGGTGCACGGCGCTCGATCACACGACGCGTCAGCACTGGATCTGCCGGACGCGTTGATCTGCGTTTTCGCGGCGGCCAGGCAGGGCAGTGCGGTGCGAGTCGAGGACCCGGCCACCAGACCGGAACGTGCCGAGGAACCGAGGCCCGACGAGTTCCTGCTGGTGGCGACCTCGGGCTCCACCGGCCGCCCGAAACCGCTCGCTCGCACCCTCGCGTCGTGGGTCGACAGCTTCCCCGAGTTCACCGACATCACCGGTATCCGACCGACCGACACGGTACTGATCACCGGACCGCTGCACGCCACGATGCACCTGTTCGCCGCGGTGCACGCACTGTGGCTGGGGGCATGCGTCACCGACGACCCTGCGCAGGCCACCGCTGTTCACGCGGTGCCTGCGGTCCTCCGTGACGTCCTCCGCCGGATGCCTCGTGCGCGGGTTGCCGTCGCTGCTGGTGCCGGCCTCGACGATGCTGCCGCGCAGGCGATCTCGGCGCAGGAAATCAGGCTGGTCGAGTACTACGGCTCGGCGGAGCTGTCACTGGTGGCGGCGAGGGTCGTGGGCGAACAGTCATCACTGAGACTGCTCCGGGAGGTCGAAGCACGCACCGAGGACGGATACCTGTTCGTTCGATCGCCGTACGCTGCCCTCGGTGCGCGCGGCTGGTTCGGCGTCGGTGATCTGGCCGAACTGAACGGCTCCGAACTTCTCGTCCACGGCCGCGGGGATGCAGCGATCAACGTGGGCGGAACCACCGTGATCGCCGAGGACGTGGAGAACATCCTGACCGCACTCGACGGCGTCCGAGCTGCGGCGGCGATCGGCACACCGCACGCGGTTCTCGGCGAAACAGTCTCTGCCGTCATCGAACTCGACGGAACCCGCGACCTCGGCCTCGTTCGCGCCGACGCTCGCGCAGTAATGGCCAAGGAAGCACTGCCGCGACGCTGGACGGTGGTGCAGCAGTTGCCCCGTACCTCCAGCGGCAAGATCGCCCGCGGGTCGCTCCTGTGATCACCCCCGTCATCGTTGCGGCGAAACGTACGGCAATCGGTATCGCCGGGCATGGATTCGTCGATGTCACCGCCCCGAGCCTTGCCGCACCGGTGCTGAAAGCTGTTGCAGCAGAGGTCAGCTCACTGAGCATTCCGATCGACGACGTGATCCTCGGCAACTGTCTCGGTCCCGGCGGCGACGTCGCACGTGTCTCGTCGCTGCTCGCGGGTCTCGGTGTCGGCGTTCCAGGAGTCACCGTCGATCGGCAGTGTGGATCCGGGCTCGACGCCGTCATGCAGGCTGCGTCGCGTATCCGCAGCGGCGACGAGACGCTGATTCTGGCCGGTGGCGTCGAATCTGCCAGCACCAGCCCGTGGCGATTCTGGCCGCCGGTCGACGGCGAAGAGCCCGTCCGCTACACCCGAGCGCCCTTCGCGCCGCAGGGCTTCGAGGACCCGGACATGGGTGTGGCGGCGGACGACCTCGCGCGAATCCGCGGTATCGGACGCGAACGCCAAGATGCCTACGCTGCACGGTCGTTCGCGCGCGCGGCGGCATGCGACTTCTCGGCCGAGATCGTCACTGTGAACGACGTCGCAACCGATGAGCGCATCCGCCCCAACATGACCGCCCAGCGGCTCGGCAGGCTGCGCCCCACCTTCACCTCCGACGGCACGGTGACCGCGGGCAATTCGTGCGGAATATCCGACGGCGCAGCAGTTCTGGCCATCACCACGGCCGAGCGGGCAGCCGGAATGCCGGCGTTGCGCATCCTCGGCAGTGCGGTCGCAGGGTCCGACCCGGCTCTTCCCGGGCTCGGTCCGGTGCCGGCGATCGAGAAGTTGCTCGCCCGCACCGGGGTGCGCCTCGCCGACATCGGCACCGTCGAAATCACCGAGGCGTTCGCGTCGGTCGTGCTCGCGGTCTCGGATGAATTGGGCCTCGACGAGGGCCGCATCTGTCCGGAGGGTGGAGCCATCGCGATGGGGCACCCGTGGGGAGCGTCGGGCGCAATTCTGCTGATACGGTTGGCCTCTCGAATGCTGCAACCAGGGGGCCCGGCACTGGGCCTGGCGGCCTGCGCCATCGGCGGCGGGCAAGGAATAGCGATGCTGGTGGAGCGAGCAACATGAGCGGGTATTTATGAGCACGATCAAGTTCGAGAACATCTCGCACTCGTTCGGGGAACGGCAGGTGCTCAGCAGCATCGACCTCGAATTCGACGAGCGCCGAATCGGCATCATCGGCTCCAACGGTTCGGGCAAGTCGACGCTCGCGCGAATGATCAACGGTTTGATCAAGCCCGATACCGGCCGCGTCACGGTCGACGGCGTCGATGCCGCGAAGAAGGGCGCGCAGGTTCGCAAGAAGGTCGGATTTGTGTTCACCGATCCCGATTCGCAGATCGTGATGCCCACGGTCGCAGAGGATCTCGCGTTCTCCCTGCGTAGATCCGGGCTCAGCAAAAAAGAGGTGTCGGACCGCGTCGACGAAATCCTGATCCGCTTCCGTCTCGATCAGCACCGCGACCATCCGGCGCACCTGCTCTCGGGTGGTCAGAAGCAACTGCTGGCGATCGGTGCCGTCCTCATCCGGCGACCGGAGGTGGTCGTTGCGGACGAGCCGACGACGCTGCTCGATCTGCGTAACGGACGCGTCGTCGCACAGGCTCTCGATTCGATGAACCAGCAAGTCATCGTCGTCACTCATCAACTGGCACTGCTGGACAGCTTCGAGCGCGTCATCGTCATCGACGACGGCCGTATCGCGTTCGACGGCACCCCCGCCGCCGCGGTCCCGGCTTACCGGGAGCTGATCGGATGATCGGTCTCTACCGGCCCGGCACCTCGCTGCTGCACCGGATGAGCCCGGGATCGAAGCTGCTGGCGCTGATCTTCGCGATCCTGGCGACGGTGATCTTCGCGCGCACTCCACTCGAAGTAGGTGTGGTGGCGCTGCTGGTCGCGGCATTGTTCGCGGTGGCTCGCATCCCGGCGAAAGTTGCACTGGCGCAACTACGTCCGGTGCTGTGGATGCTGCTGATCATCGGCGTGTTCCAGGTGATCATCACTACCTGGCAGCGCGCCGTCGTGGTATGCGGGGTGCTGGTGATCTCCGTTGCTCTGGCGGCTCTGGTCACCCTGACCACCCGGGTGACCGACATGCTCGATACCGTCACCCGGGCACTCGGCCCCGTCCGACGCTTCGGCGTCGACCCGGATCGCATCGGACTGCTCCTGGCCCTCGCCATTCGATGCATCCCGCTGCTCGCGTCCATCGTGCAGGAGGTCTCGCAGGCCCGAAAGGCACGCGGACTGCAGTGGTCGATGACGGCACTGGCAACGCCGGTCCTCGTACGCGCCCTCCGCACCGCCGACGCGATGGGAGACGCGCTCGTGGCCCGCGGTGTCGACGATGATGATGACGACGGTGCAGATGACGAAGTTGAAAAGGACCATGACGAGTGAGCTTCTTGCCGCCCGGATAGCGCAGCATTCCGACCGTCCCGAGGCAGCTGTCGTCGACGCGACCGGTGAGATCACCTACCGGGACTTCTGGGACCGGGTGACATGCACGGCGACCGCATTGGCAGGGAAGCGTCGCATCGCGGTACTGCCGACGTCGGATATCGGGTCACTGGTGGTCGTCGTCGCGGCGATGCATGCCGGGGTCAGTGTCGTTCTGCTGCATCGACATCTGCTGGCTCATGAATTCGCCGATGTCATGGCGGTGTGCGAGCCCTCGCTGATTGCCGCGCATCCGCGTCAGCATGCGAGATTGCACGGTTGGGGTGCAGTCAACGTGTTCGCACCCGATGATCTGGCACTCGGGCCTACCGGAACCATCCCCACTCCCGCACCGAATTCCGAGTTGCTCGTGGGCGTCACCTCCGGAACCACCGGCCCGCCCAAGTTGTTCGTGCGCAATCAGGCCTCGTGGGCGGCGACGCTGGATCGCTCCGATGCCCTGTTCGATCTCGGTCCCGGCGATCGGGTGTCCGCACCCGGCACACTCGATCACACGCATTTTCTCTACGGTGCGTTGCACGGGCTAACCAGGGGTGCGACGGTGGACGTACGCAAGGCGGCGGTGGCTCTGGAAGATGCTCCGACACATCTGTATTCGGTACCGACCGTTGCCTGGGACATCGCTCACTCGAGTGGCCGGTATGCCGAGGTCCGCGAGGTGCTCTCCTCTGCGGCACGATGGCCGCAGTCGGGTCGAGCGGCCCTGGCGACGGCGCTCCCGAACGCAACCATGACGCACTTCTATGGTGCATCGGAACTGAGCTTCGTCTCGTACGACCGTCGAGCCCCTGGCGGCGTCGAGGTGGAGGGCGCGTTGTTCGGCGGGGTGGAGGTGGAGACCAGGAACGAACTGCTGTACGTGCGCAGCGACATGCTGTTCGACGGCTATCTGAGCCGAGTGGGAGACCACACCACCCTGACGAACGGGCCGGTCGACGGGTGGATGACGGTCGGCGATCGCGGCAGTGTCGACGAGGGGCGACTGACCTTGCTGGGCCGCAGCAGCGAGACGATCGTTCGAGCCGGACTCAACGTCGAGCTGGCTCCGATCGAAGTGGCACTGTTGTCGATCCCCGGCATTCTCGATGCCGGAGTTGTGGGCCTGCCCGACGAACGAGCTGGGGAGGTTCCGGCAGCAGGAGTGGTTGTGGCACAAGGATATTCACCGTCGATGATGCAGGTTCGCCGCAAGCTCCGCTCGATGTTGCCGGGTCCCGGCCTGCCGGTGGTGCTCGCCGTCGTGGACAGCCTGCCGCGTACGCCGCGCGGCAAGCTCGACCGTCAGGCTCTGGCGGCAACCTTGGCGACGGTGCGCACCGTTGGCTCGCCCGATGCTCCGGTGACGACGAACCAGACGGTGAGCGCCCCGCCGTCGTAGCGGTGGCGCAGAGTGACACGTTCGTTGGCCAGCACCGGGGTCAGGTATTCGATGACGGCGCGGTGGGGTGCCGCGGCCAGCTCGGGCACGTCCACCAGCAACTCCTCGATCGCATGCCAGTAGGCAGCGTTGTTGAGGTGGTCGAACGGATCGATATCGGTTGCGCGCAAGGGAAAGTCGAGATCGGTCGCGGATTCGCCCGGCACCGGCTCCGTCAGCCATGCCTTCCATCGCAACCGGTGCTGATCGGTGGTTCGGGCCAGCATTTCCAGTGCGCCGTCGCTGATGCGGGTCGGCATTCCGGTGTCCTTGCTGATGTTGATCCAGAAGCCCTCGGTTTCGATGCGTCCACCCTTCGGCGTCGTCAACGCAACTCGCATGTTGGACCATCGCGTCGACATCGACGAGCACCAGCGGCGCATGTGCACGCGGTCCGGGAAGTGGATGGGCTCGAAGACGTCGATGACGGTGCGCCGCACGATCCACATCGGATCGGTCTTGCCCAGCGGCGTGGCGTCGAGGTTGTCGGTGCCGACGTCCTGCAGATAGCGAGCGACGCCGTCGAACCGTAGTCGGTTGTTCGGATCGATGTCGCCCGTCCGCACCGGCCAGCTGGTCTCGAAGCCCTCACCGGGCGGCGGCTCCGGTGCCAGTTCGTCGTCGAAGCCGGCCGGTTCCACGCGTGCATTGGTCACGTCCGCACTGTACGCGGGCAGGCCGGGTGTGCATCGTCAGACGATGTGACGGGCCCGCATACCGTCGAACACCGGAGCCACCCGCACGACGTCGCCGCGTTGGGGTGCATGCACCATCTGGCCGTTGCCCATGTAGATCGACACGTGGCCCGGTCCGGCCGGTCCGAAGTTTCCGAACAGCAGATCGCCCGGTTGCGCGAGCTCCATGGGGATCTCGGTGCCCACGTTCCACTGAGTTTCCGAGGTGCGGGGCAGGGTCACTTTTCCGCCCGAGGCCTTGTACAGGGCGTACGACGTCAGACCTGAGCAGTCGAATCCGCCGCCGGACGGCCCGTTGATGTTTCCGCCGCCCCAGACGTACGGCAGTCCCAGGTAGTCCATCGCCAACTGCACCGATCGGCCGCCGATACCGGTGAGGTCGAGTCCGGCGAAGGGCGTCAGGATGGCCGCGAACTGCGCTTCGGTCGCCCGGATGCGAGAGACGTACGGCTTGGTCTGCGTCTCGTAATCGAATGTGCCCGAGGGCATTCCGCCCGATCGTAATACCGCTCCGGCGCCTGCGTTGTATCCGGCCAGGGTCAGATCCAAGGTGTCACCGGACACCTTGCCCTCTCGCTTCCACCCGTCGACCTGTCCGTGGATATCGCACAGCAGGGTGCCCGACGCCATCACCGAATCACCGATGCTGTTGACGTCGATGACGCCGTTGCCGTCGTAGTCCTTGCCGTAGGTCGCCCAGGTGCCGGGCATGAACTGCCCTGGACCTTGCGCGCCGGTGCTCGAGACCGGAGCAGTGGGGCCGTGTCGAAAGCCGTTCTCGGCGGCATACAGTGCCGCGATCGTCGTCGCCTTGACGCCGCCGCAGATGTTGCCTGCCTTCTGCAGCCACGGCACGAAGGCGGTGATGGCTCCCACTGCACCCAAAGCGATCGGGCCCACATTGACGCCGGTGAACGTGGCGGGTTGACCTGGAAACAGTGCACGCCGAATGGTCTCGGCCGACGCCATGAATGCCGTCTGGGTAGCGATGTCGGCGGCGGTGTACGTACGGCCGGCGAATCGAACGGCCCCCGCCCCGAGTGCGGCCGCAGTGGTGGACACCGCACTCGACGAGAACACACTGAACGGCAATGGTGCCGAGGGGGAACCGGTAGCAGCTGCGGTGGGGAGGGCGGCCAGTGCATCTTCCGGCGCGGTCGGCACCGCTGCCCCGGTGGCGGCCGCTTCTGTATCGGCTGGTTCTGTGTCGACGGCTTCGATGTCTTCCACCGTCGGCAGGTCGGGGAGCATCGGTTCGGCGGCGGTGTGCAGGCCCTCGGCGGCGTCGGAGAGGGTGCGGTCGGCGATGTCGGCGGCAGGTTCGGGCATGGTGCCCAGCAGCTCGGCCCATTGGTCGGTCATCGTCGTCGCCTGGTCCTCGGCGGTGGCGGCAATTGCGGCAGCCTGATCCATCACCGCCTGATCCGGAATCGGAGCCGGGGCGTCGGTTCCGGCTACGACACCGGCGGCGGACACGATGACGGCAACGATGACTGCGATGGGATCGCCTGCCATGTATCGACTCCTGCTACTCGAACGATCTTCCCCGAGCCAGCTGCTGTGATCAGGCTCACTCGGGTGCTGCACCCATCATGCACGGTGCAGACGTTCGACTCATGAGATTCGCAAAAGGAAATGCAGGGTTGTCAGAACAGGGATGCCCAGTAGTCCGAGAAGCGGATTCCGATGAGCGCGACGACGATTGCGTACCACACCGCGAGCAGCGTCCACCGCCATTCGAGGAAGAGCCGGCCGACTGTGCCCCCGTTGTTCGGGCCGGAGCCGACCAATCGGCTCAGAGCCAGCACGAACAACGGCATCGTCACCGCCCACACCACCATGCAGTAGGGGCACAGGGCGTTGATCTCGTACAGGCTCTCGAAGATCAGCCAGTGCACGAATACTTCGCCGAGCAGCAGGCCGCCGCTCAGTCCGAGCCAGAACCAGTGCGGCAGTTCGACGCGGCCGAGCCACAGCACCCCGGCGACGAGAGCGACGGAGAACGCGACGATGCCGAGGATGGGGTTCGGAAAACCGAACAGCGCAGCCTGTTTCGTCACCATCACCGACCCGCACGAGAGCACCGGATTCAGGCTGCACGACGGGACGTACGACGCGTCCTCGAGCAGTTTGAATCGCTCGATCGTCAGCGTCAGCGCCGCGAGCAACCCGAGAGCGCTGAGAACGGTGAAGGCTGCTGGGCCGATAACTGCAGCGCCTGCTCGGGTCCGCATGGTTCGGTTACCGGTTGCTCAGTTGCCGGCGGCGGCGGAGAGGATGTTCTCGGGCGTCGGGTTGGCGATGTTGGTGCCGTTCACCTGCACGTTCGGTGTTCCGTTGATGCCCTCGCCGAGGACGGACTGCGTCTGGGTGGTGACCCAGTCGGTGTAGCTGCCGTCGGTGATGCACGACGCGACGGCGGGGGAATCGGCACCTGCAGAGGCGGCGATCGCGACGAGCCCGTCGTCGGTCAGTCCGGTACCGCCCTCGGACGGCTGCTGCTCGAACATGGCGGTGTGCCAGTTCATCCAGTTGTCACGGTCGTTCTCGGCGACGCAGACCGCGGCACCGGCCGCGCGGGTCGAGTACATGGTTCCGTTCGAGAACCGGTCGAGAATGGAGATGGGGCGATAGTCGACGGCGACATTGCCTGCGTCGGCCAGCTGCTGCAACGTCGATCCGCTGATGGACTCGAAGTTCTTGCACGCCGGGCACTGGAAGTCCTCGACGACGCTGATGACGGTGGTGGCGTCGGGGTTGCCGAATCGGATGGCACCGTCGTCCGTCAGTGACGTGGGGGTGAGCTGGGCCCCGGTCGACGCGCCTGAGCCTGCGGCGGCAGATGCATCCCCGGACGTCGAATCCCTGTTGACGATGAAGAGGGCAATCGCCGCCACGAGCGCGATCAGAACGACTGCGACGACGATCTGGATGAGAGTCCGACGATTCTTGTCGCCGTTCTGCATGGCCTTGATGTCTTTCGAGACGTTCTTGCTCGTGTTCACGCGGCCAGTCTAGGCAGTCGATCCTGAGCGCTGGATGAGAGCTGTATCAGATCAACGCAGTGTCAGATGAGAGAAGCGAGCCGTTGGATGGCGAATCGGTATCCATCGATCCCGAGTCCGGCGATGACGCCGCTGGCGATGGGGGAGACGAAGGAGTGGTGCCGAAACTCCTCGCGGGCGTGCACGTTGGAAATGTGCACCTCGATGATCGGCACCTCCGGGATGACGAGCGCGTCGCGCAGTGCCACGGACGTATGCGTCAACCCGCCCGGATTGATGACGATGCCCGACGCCACCCCGCGGGCCTCGTGGATCCAGTCGATGAGCTGGCCCTCGTGGTTGGACTGCTCGGCCCGAACGGTGAGTCCGTGCTCGGCGGCGGTCTTCTCGCACAGGGTGACGACGTCGGCGAGGGTGGCGTGGCCGTACACCTCCGGCTGCCTGGTGCCGAGCATGTTCAGATTCGGACCGTTCAACACCAGTACCTGTTCGGCCATGACTCGACTCACTTCCCGTACTCGACGATCTACCGCGCCCGATCCTTTCACAGAGCCCTTGAGAGACTGTTCCGGTGAAAGCAGTGATCGCATGAGAACAGTGACCGTGTGAAAGCAGTGACCGCGTGAGAACAGTGTGGGTGGTGTGGGGCGTCGGTGTGTTCGCCTACATCGTCGGAGTGCTGCATCGGACATCCTTCGGCGTTGCCGGCCTGAGTGCGGCCGATCGGTTCTCGGTGTCGCCGTCCCTGCTGTCGTCGTTCGTGGTGCTGCAGGTGATCGTGTACGCGGGGATGCAGATCCCGGCCGGGGTGCTGCTGGATCGCATCGGTTCACGGAAGATGATCGCCGCGGGCGCGCTGATCATGGCGTCGGCTCAGATCACGCTGGCACTCACGGAATCGCTCCCCATCGCCGTGGCTGCGCGGGCGTTCGTCGGTGTCGGTGATGCGCTCACGTTCATCTCGGTGCTGCGGCTGGTGCCCCGCTGGTTCTCACCGCGACGAGTGCCGATCGTCTCGCAGCTGACCGGTCTGCTCGGCCAGCTCGGCCAGGTGCTCTCGGCGGTCCCGTTCCTGATTCTGTTGAACGGACCCGGCTGGACGTTCGCGTTCGGCAGCGCAGCGGCACTCGGGCTCCTTGCCCTCGTGCTGGTTCTCGCGCTCGTCAGGGATCGCCCCGACGACGGTGCTGCCCCCGTGTTCGAGCCGACGACGCTGCGACAGACCCTCGCCTCCATCGCCGAGGTGTGGCGACGACCCGGCACCCGGCTCGGCTTCTTCTCGCACATGGGTACTCAGTTCTCCATCACCGTCTTCGCGTTGCTCTGGGGTGTGCCGTATCTGACGTCGGCGCAGGGCCTGTCGGCGTCGACGGCCGGAGCGTTGCTGACGATGTCGGTGCTGGCGGCGGTGGCGTCGGGCATCGTGGTGGGTCTTCTCACCGGGCGCTATCCGATGCGTCGGTCGTGGCTGGTGCTGGCGATCATGATCAGCAACGCGACGATGTGGGCGATCGTATTGGCGCTGCCCGGGCCCGCGCCGCTGTGGCTGCTGGTGCTGCTCGTCGTGGTGATTTCGGTGGGTGGTCCGGGTTCGGTGATCGGGTTCGATTACGCCCGTACGTTCAATCCGAGCGCCAATCTGGGGACGGCGCAGGGGATGGTGAACATCGGCGGCTTCCTGGCTTCGCTGTTGGTGATCGCGGCGATCGGATGGATTCTCGACGCGATGGGCGGCTACACGTTCGACGGTTTCCGGGTGGCGTTGCTCGCGCAGTTCCCGGTGTGGATCGTCGCGATCACCGGAGTTCTGTTGACGCGGCGCAAGACTCGCAAGGTGCTCGCGGCCGAGGGCATTCACCCGCACACGATGCGTGAGGTACGGGACCGGATCAGGCGGAAATAAAGTCTTTGCACCGACGGCGTTCTGCGCGCATGCTGGTGTCCCGAATATCGTTGCAGGACACAAGTAAACGCTATGTAAAGGTGCGTCAAAAAGATGGTAACCGAGCGAGAAGCGGCTCCCGCGTCCGGCGAGTATTCGCATCGCGAGATCATGACGATTCTGTCGGGCCTGATGATGGGTATGTTCCTCGCGGCCCTCGACCAGACCATCGTCTCGACGTCCGTTCGCACCATCGCCGACGACCTCAACGGGTTCTCGGTTCTGGCCTGGGTGACGACGGCATACCTCATCACCTCGACGGTCTCGACCCCGTTGTACGGCAAGCTGTCCGACCTCTACGGGCGCAAGCCGTTCTTCATGACGGCCATCTCGATCTTCGTCGTCGGATCGATGCTGTGCGGCATCGCGACGTCGATGTACGAGCTCGCCGCCTTCCGTGCCATCCAAGGTCTCGGTGCGGGTGGTCTGATGTCGATGGCCCTGGCGATCATCGGCGATATCGTCCCGCCGCGCGAACGTGCCAAGTATCAGGGCTACTTCCTGGCCGTGTTCGGAACGTCGAGCGTGCTCGGGCCGGTCATCGGTGGACTGCTCGCCGGGCAGTCGTCGATCCTCGGAATCACCGGCTGGCGTTGGGTTTTCTACATCAACGTGCCGCTGGGCATCATCGCACTCGTGGTGGTGTGGCGAGTACTGAACCTGCCGGTGTATCGCCGCGAGGCGCGCGTCGACTGGTGGGGCGCAGTACTTCTCAGTGTCGGCCTGGTGCCGCTGCTCATCATCGCCGAGCAGGGTCGCGTGTGGGGATGGAGCTCGCCGCGGGCCCTGTTGTGCTTCGGAATCGGCATCGTCGGCGTCATCGCATTCGTGCTCGCCGAGATCAAGATGGGCGACGACGCCCTGATCCCCATGCGATTCTTCCGAAATCCGTTGTTCTCGTTGTGTATTGCTGTCAGCGTCATCGCCGGTGCGGCCATGTTCGGCGGCATCTCGCTGCTGCCGCAGTACCTGCAGGTGGTCAAGGGATCCTCGCCGACACTGGCCGGCTACCAGACCCTGCCCCTCGTCGGTGCCCTGATGATTGCGTCGATCGTCTCGGGTCGGATGATCTCGAAGACGGGGCGCTACAAGATCTTTCCGATCGTCGGTACGGCACTGATGGCCATCGCGATGTTCGTCTTCCACTACGTGCACGCCGACACCCCGCTGTGGCAGACGATGGTCGTCATGGGCGTGTTCGGCCTAGGTCTCGGTTCGATGATGCAGCCGCTGACCCTGGCCATCCAGAATGCGATGCCGCCCAAGGACATGGGTGTATCAACCTCTGCCGCAACGTTCTTCCGGCAGATCGGTGCGACGGTGGGTGTTGCCGTCTTCCTGTCGATGCTGTTCACCCAGCTGACCCCGAAGACGGGTGACGCGTTGGTCGCCGCGAGTTCGACTCCGGCGTTCCAGCAGGCGGTACAGAGCGCCGCAACCAGTTCCGATCCTCTGCAGTCCGGTTTCGCGCAGGCCATCGCCTCGGGTGACGCCTCCGTCGCAGGCAGTGCACTGGAGGACAGTTCGTTCATTCAGAAGCTCGAACCCGCTCTCGCCGAACCGTTCCGCATCGGCTTCTCCGACGCCATGGACTACGTGTTCCTGGCCGTGTCGATCCTGATGCTCCTCGGATTCGTGCTGGTGCTCTTCCTGAAGGAGGTTCCGCTGCGCACGATGTCGGGACTGGCTGCGGCGCAGCAGGAACGAGAGGAAGAACGAGCGCACGAGGCGGGTACGGGACTACTTTGATGCTGTGAACTCTGAGAACTGGGTACAGCTGGGACCGGTGCGGACCTGGTACGCGGAGGTCGGCGACGGGGAGCCCTTGATATTTCTGCACCCCGGCGGCGTCGACGCGCGAGCGTTGGAGCCCACCGTCGCCGGACTGGCGTCGACGTTGCGGGTATTCACGCCAGAGCGTCGAGGTCATGGCCGCACGCCCGATGTCGAGGGGCCCGGACTGTCGACGGCGTTGACCTTTGCGGACATGGCCACCGACACCATCGCGTTCATCGAGCAGGTGGTCGGCGGACCCGCGAAACTGGCGGGGTGCAGTGACGGCGGTGTGGTGGCGCTGCTGGTTGCCCTGCAACGACCGGATCTGGTGGAGCGCCTCGCCTGCGTCGCAAGCGTGTTTCACCGCGACGGCTGGGGCGGCGGAATGTCCGGCCAGACCGAGCGGAGCGATTTCGTGCGCAGGCTCGACGACATGCACAGCGCAGATCCGGCGCTGACGCCCGAGATGCTGGCCGAGCTTTCGGTACGCACGCTGGTGATGATCGGCGACGACGACGAGGTGAGCATCGAGCACGCCACCGAGTTCTATCGCAGCGTGCCCGTCGCAGAACTGTCGATCGTGCCGGGAACCTCCCATGGGCTGCTGGTCGAGAAGCCTGCGCTGTGCAACGCTATCCTGCTGGACTTCCTCACTCGGGACTCAGTGCAGACCTTCGCGCCGATTCGGAGGGCGTGACGGCCTCGGCCGACGCAACGGTGCGCACGAGCCCTGCGAACAGGACGTCCAGGCCACACTCGAGCTCGTGGGCACCGTCGTACGCGGTGATGAGCGGCGGCAGCGTGGATAGCAACGGAAATTCGTCGACGGGTAGTCGGCGCAACGCCAGGCTGAGGCGGTCGCCGGTCTCGTCGGGATTCTCGGGCATTTCCTGAGTCTCGCTCAGCAGGTGACCGCGGAGGAAGGACTTGAGCAGCCGGTAAGTCGACAACGCCTCGGGTGCGGTGAATCCTGCGTTGATCAGCAACGCCAGCACGCTTTCGAGTGACCTCAAAGACCTCGTGGTGCCCAGCCCGAGCGGCGTTCGATACGGGCGAGTGGACAGCAGAATTGCTGCGTGGGGATGCGCGAGTGCGAGACGGCGATAGTGCCGAGCGAACCTCCGGAGCTGTCCCTGCCAATCGGCATCGGTCACATCGACCGTGACGAGCGGGCTGAGTATCGAATCTGCGATGGCGTCGAGTAGTGCCTCCTTCGTCGGGAGATACCGGTACACGGTCATCGGATCCCGATCGATCGACGCCGCGAGGCTTCGGATCGACAGGCTGTCGAGTCCGGTGCTGTCGATGATGCACAGCGCAGCCGACACCACGTACTCGCGGTCGATCTTGTCCCGGGATTGTGATCCGAATCGGTCTGTGGTGGACATCGGTCAATACGCCTTTCGGAAAGCAATAACCCCGACCGGTATGTAGCCCTCAAACAAACTTGTTGTTCAGCAACACTTTTCGCTTGACGCATGATGCTACACATGATGAGCTGTAGCTCTACACCGTAGAGATACGGGGAAACTCTTTGTTGCGGAGTGGGCATGAGCCTCCGCTGACGCTTCATTTCTTCGCCTGGTTGCAGACATTCGGCCGGCGATCCACCGATCCACAGAGTTCGCGAGACCTCGACGCCCCTGGTGAATTCCAGTGACCCTCGTCGACCGTCGCGAAACCTGACTGTCGAATCTCGTCGGGGGAATCGATATTCACAACGCGCAGTGCGGCAACAAGTCTCACGCGCATCTTCTCGAGCAGATCGGTATCAACATGTACGCTCCGCAACACCGCCCTGCGTCGCCCACCTCCCGGCGCAAGCGCTCGGCGTTCATTCCTCTCGTCGGCACTGTCGCGCTCGCAACCAGTGCGCTCATGCTGTTGAACGCCTCGGCAGCCGACGCTCAACCCACCACAGTGGAGCTCGGAACCGCCGAAAGTTTCGCCGTTCTGGCCGGATCGGCGGTCACCAACACCGGTCCCTCCGTCATCGTGGGCGATGTCGGAGTGAGCCCCGGTGAAGGCGAACCGCCCAGTGTCACAGGACTTCTGCCGATTCAGGCTACAGGCGGAGTGATTCATGATCGCGACACTGTCGCTGCCTCGGCGCAAGCGGGACTCACTGTCGGGTACAACGACGCCGAAGGCCGTTCGGGGCCGGCCGACGTCGGGGTCGAACTCGGGGATGAGCCTCTGCCTCTCACGGCCGGTCTGTACGGAGGCTCGGGCGCTCTCGGGCTCACCGGAACCCTGACGCTCAATGCCGAGGGAAACAAGGACGCCGTCTTCATATTTCAAGCAGCTTCCACCCTGACCACAGCAACCGACAGTCGAGTGTTGCTGATCAACGGGGCCAACCCATGCAACGTGTTCTGGCAAATCGGTAGCTCCGCGACATTGGGTGTACGCACCCAGTTCGTCGGTACGGTCATGGCCCAGACGTCGATCACGGCAAATACCAATGCGACTGTGCAGGGCCGACTCTTGGCTCGAGACGGTGCCGTCACCCTCGACTCGAACACGATTACCAGGCCGAACTGCCCGCCGGTCACGACGACGACCACGACCGAGCCGCCGGTCACGACGACGACCACCACCGAGCCGCCGGTCACGACGACGACCACCACCGAGCCGCCGGTCACGACGACGACCACGACCGAGCCGCCGGTCACGACGACGACCACAACCGAGCCGCCGGTCACGACCACGACGACGACTGCACCGGGTGGTGACGGCGGTACACCGGGAGGACCGGGCGACGGTGGCGGAACACCGCCGATCGTTATCGAAGTACCCCCGATCCCGGGGGTGCCGCCGGTGATCACGATCCCGCCGATCCCGGGTGTCCCCAATGTGCCGGAACAGCCGAATACACCGGGTGTCCCCAACGTGCCGGAACAGCCGAACACTCCGAATCAGCCGAACACTCCGAATCAGCCGAATACTCCCAACACACCGAACACCCCCAACACGCCTGATCAGCCCAACCGGCCGAACACGCCGGGTGGCCCGGATCAGCCGGGCACCTACAACCCGGGTGGGCAGATCACGCAGATCCCGAACGGTGGCGTCGACACCGGTGACGGCAGTACGGTGAACGATTCGAGTGCAACATCGTTCGGTCAGATGTGGACTCTGCTGGCCGTGCTCGCGGTCGGTGCGGTCTCTGCCTTGGCTCTGACTCGTCGTCGGAACTGATCGGTGAGACCTACCGTCGAGGTATCGGTACCTCTGGCTGAATCCGCACGCACCACGACCCGTCATCGGGCCGTGGTGCGTGCGGTGGCAGCGGCGTTCCTTTTGCTGCTGTCGCTGGTTGCCGGCTGCGCAACACCCTCGGATTCGGCCCCCGCGCAGAACGATTCGATGTCCTCGGCTTCTTCTGCTCCTGCCGCCGTCGCCCCGTCGGGTGAGGGTGCAGCCGAGTCGTCGTCGGCTGCTGGGTCGCCGCCTGCGCGCCTGGAGATCGGCGCTATCGGCGTCGACTCCGATGTGATGGGTTTGGGTCTGCGTCCGGACGGCTCGATGGAAGTTCCCGCGGGCGGTTGGCCCGCCGGTTGGTACACCGGGTCGCCGGTTCCGGGGCAGCTGGGACCGTCGATCGTTGCGGGGCATGTGGATTGGGCCGGCATCCCCGGTGTCTTCTATCGCCTCCGCGAACTCGAACAGGGCGACGATGTCACCGTCGTCAGCCAGGACGGCGATACGGTTCGGTTCGTCGTCAGCGCGGTGGAGCAGTATCCGAAGGATGCGTTCCCCACCGACAAGGTCTACGGCGACATCGACCACCCGGGCTTGCGCTTGATCACCTGTGGTGGTCAATTCGACTCGGACATATCGAGTTACGACGACAACATCGTCGTGTACGCCGATCGCGTCTGAGCGGGCTCTCGGGTGACTGTCGCAAACCCGGGTTCGGTCAGAAGGGCGGTGGCTCGTCCTCAGGTGCCGAGGCGGGCATCAGGGTCGGTTGTGGTTCCGCCGTCCTCTGCGTCGACGAATCAGGCTGCAGTGCTACCCCTTTCGGCCTGGGGTGGATCTTCGGCAGGTGGCCGAAGTCTGCGAGTTGCGTCGTCCCGGGGACGGTGACTGCGGTGGTGCCGGCATCGGAGATCCAGAACTCGACACCATCGGCGAGCATGACAGGAGTCCACAGGCCCATGGTCTCGAGGCTGTGGTGGTAGCGGCACAGGCAGTGCAGGTTGGTGTCGATGGTCCAGCCTCCCGTCGAGGGGTTGCGATGGAAATACGGCACGATGTGGTCGATCTCGCATTGCTGGGCCGGGACGTCGCAGCCAGGATGTCGGCAGGTGCGATCGCGATACCGAATACGTTCTGCGAGTGTAAGAGTGGGCCGATAGACGAGCGCTCCGGGTGGTGGCAGCACAAGACCGCCGTGCCCGTCCGGGTACAGCGCGAGCCCGAGAGCGGGATCTGCTGCGATGGCCGCTTCGAGTTCGGCAACGAAGGTGTAGGTGCCGCGATACGGCGAGGCGACACACGTGCTTCGCGGTGGTTGTGCGGACTTCGGAGCTCGCGGGGGCCGAGGAACAGAACCTCCGACGCGACGACGACCGCGCCCCAGCGAATGAAACACCACATGCGACGCGCTGCCCTCGGACCTGCTGTTCCTCGTCTTGCGCGCCTTCGATCCTCGGGACTTCTTCTGGCCACCTCTCGATCCGCTGTGGTTCGTCCTGCTGCCGCTGCTGCTATCGGCCCTGCTGTCTGCACCCTTGTCTTCGGTGCCTGCGCAGTTCTCGGTGTCGAGGTCGATGAGTGATTTCAGGTCTTCGCCGTAGCCGAGTTGTTCGGCAAGGTTGCGTGCCTCGGTGAGGAGGATCTGCCAGTGAGCGTTGTCGGCGAGTTCCCGGGCGTATTCGGCATCGATGGTGCCGTGTCCGGACAGGTGAGCAGGATTGGACAGCAGACCGGCGAGCGTGGCGAGGTCGACCGTGATCACCGTCAACGGCGCACGCCGATCCGGGCGTGAGGTATCGGCCGTGCACGGGTTGTCCTCGGTGGGTTCGCACATGCATGCCATCGAAGACTCCTGATGCAGCAGAGCAACATATGCGGCCGCACGCTTCTGCCCTCGGGTCCGTGGATCGCGCCGACAGACGGTGGCGGCCATCTCGTTGATGAGTTGCCAGGCAGCTGCGGCGTCGGCCGCGGTGAGGTCGGCCTTCAGCGTCGACATCACATCTTTGTCGGTGTACGTGACGTTGGTGTGCCGTTCCAGGTCCTTGCGCAGCGCGGCAGCCTCCTCGGGCGCGATGCGGTACATGATCGACCAAATTTCCGTCGCCAGCGGACCCGGTGACAGGCGTCGCGCAGCATGAAGAACCTCGCTTTGGACGGCCGTCGCCGCGGCCTGCGTCAAATTGTGGGTACAGCGATATATCGCGCGGACGCGAGGCAGATCGAGTTCGCCCGCCTCGAAAGCGGCTGAGACGGCAGGAAGCCGAAGCCGGAGGTCCATTCCGACCTCGGCGTATGTGTTCGCAACGGTCTTCGAGCAACCCAGAACATGCGCTATTTCGGAAGCCGCATAGTTGCCCGCGTCTTGAATGACATCACCGACGAGCACGTTCTGATGAATGCACGTGTCCCAGATGGCGGCGGCCAGAGCGACCTTGCGAGCGCACGCCTGATTCTCCAGAATCGCGACGTCGCGGATCTCGCCCAGCACTGCGCTGTCGATGTACGGCTTCGATTGTGGGCCGAGATAGGCCGCGAACCGACTGCGCGTCGATGTGGTCATTGTGTCATCGCCCCCCGGCAGATGGTCCAACAAGTACTAGAACGTGTGTTCGACAGTACCGGGGTGCGGCATATCCGTCAACACCAATACTGTTGCGGCGAAACGCAATCGACGTGCACGCGCCTATACACCTACCCGCCGACACGATGTATCGAACGTGACGCTGCGTCAGGGTACGCAGTCTCACACGAGTGTGAACCGCTCCAATACCACCTGGGTGTCGTCGTTCACGGTGAAGTGCGGATCGCCCAGTTCTTCGCGGACCTCCGCCGACTGCCAGAACCTCTCGTGCCCGGCGCGCCACTGCGCGACGTCGATGTAGCCTTCACCCTCGTCGAGCGCGTGTTGCAGTGAAACATCCTGTAGCGCAACAATATCGACGCCCGTGGTCTCGATGACTCCCACCACGACACACGACGAATCCACCACCGCGCCGCGATCGCCGACTCTCGGCAGCTCCTCGTCGACATACTGCACCAACAGGCTTGCTGTGCTGGTCTTCTCGCCGGAAAGAACGGCCGCGACCAGGGCATCCCGTAGGGGGCCGGGGTATGCGAATTCGACAATCGGTAGATCGGTCACGTACCCATCATATTTCGAGGTCGGCCCACACCAGTCGGTGGTCCGAGGGGTGCTCGGTCTGATTCGGCCAATACACCTGCGAATCGACCACCGTGAGATCGTCCGAGGGCAACACGTAATCCACGCGCAGGTCGCCCGGCGTCGGGTCGGCGAAATCGGCTGTGTCCGTCCCATGTTCAGCCGAGGTGGGTGCCGGGTCCTGAACCCGCGGAAGGTCGAGAACCTGAGCGATGGCACCGGCAACCGAATCGCCGTCGACCGGATCGCTGTTCTGATCGCCCAGCATGACGAACGACGCTCCGTCCTCGAGCCCGCCGCGCACACCGTTGTCGTCGTAGAGGTAGTCAGCACCCGAGATGTAGTCGGCACTGAGCCTGATCTCGTCGTGGTTGCGCTTGCCGTTGCGGTCCTCGGGTCCGTCGAAGGACGGGGGAGTGGGGTGCGACGCAAGCACGTGCAGCGTCATACCGTTCACGTCGATCGGAACGTCCCAGTGCGATTTGCTGGACAATCGAAGCGCGTCGGACGCGTCGCCGTAGTAGTCGCGCGGCAACAGCGAATCCGGCATGTCCTTCCACAGAAAATTCTGGAACGTGCGTACCGAATCGGTCGCGATCGGAAACTTCGAGTACACGACCATTCCGTACTGGCCCGGGAACTGACCGAACCCCCAGGCGTCGCCCGGTCCGCCGAGTTCGCCGTCCCGGTCCAGGTCGAGCCCCGAATCGACGCCGGTGTTCACGGGCGCAGTGAAGGAGTGCGGGTACTGCCCGTCGAGGTAGTTGTCGTTGAACAAGGCCACTGCGTCGTCGCCCGAATAGTCGAACTCGTTGACCAGCAACACATCCGGTGAATTCACGGCGATCACATCGGCGACCGCGCGGGCCTGTGCGTCCTCGCCCTGCAAGTCGGTCACCAGCTGCCCGGCTACCGGCCGATTGAGGCTGGCATTGAACGTCGCCACCCGAATGCTCGACGGTGCATCCGTGGCGGCGTCCGTTGAAGAACATCCAGCGGCCATGACGGCGAGGGTAACGGTGACGGCCACGAGTCTCGACATTCTCACGTTCGTCACCGTAGAGACGGCAAGCGAACACGAGGTTACGAATTAACAAGCAAGCGTGCTTGCTTTTTTCAAGACCTCCTGTGAAGCTGGGCTCATGGCAGACCTCCACCTTCTCGTCGACGACCTCCGCGCCGAGGGAGATGACCTCGATGCCCTCGTGGCCGAGCTGAACCCGGAGCAATGGGCGGCACCGACACCGGCCGCGGGCTGGACCGTCGCGCACCAGATCGCACATCTCTCCTGGACCGATCACGTCGCGGAGCGAACCACGTCCGCAGCGTCCGGCGATATCGAGGCCCAGGAGGAGTTCGCTCTCACTCTGAAGAAGGCATGGGAGAACCCCACCGGCTTCGTCGACGAGGCCGCCGAAGAAGAATCTCGTAACCCGAACCTGCTGGGCGAATGGCGCATCCGACGCACCGCCATGACGGACGCGCTGATACAGGTGCCGTCGGGAACCAAGATCGACTGGTTCGGACCCCCGATGAGTGCGGCGTCCATGGCCACCGCGCGTCTGATGGAGACCTGGGCGCACGGTCAGGATGTCGCCGACGCGGTGGGCGTCACCCGCGTTCCCACCGACCGAATCCGCGGTGTCGCGCACATCGGCGTCCGCACAAGGGATTTCGCCTATGCGGTCAACCAGCAGGTTCCGCCCGTCGAGCCGTTTCGAGTCGAGCTCACCGCGCCGTCGGGTGAGCTCTGGACGTGGGGACCCGAGAACGCTGCCCAACGGGTGAGCGGACCGGCCCTCGACTTCTGCCTCCTCGTCACCCAGCGCGCTCACCGTGATGACCTCGGCATCCACGCCGAGGGAACCGATGCCGCACACTGGCTCACCATCGCCCAAGCCTTCGCAGGCCCTCCCGGGGGCGGACGGCCACAGTCAGGACGACAGACATCATGACCGTACGAATCGGCAATTGCTCCGGCTTCTACGGAGACCGGCTGTCGGCGATGCGCGAGATGCTCGAGGGCGGCGAACTCGACTACCTCACCGGCGACTACCTCGCCGAGCTGACGATGCTCATTCTCGGCCGCGATCGGATGAAGGACGCGACTCGTGGCTACGCCAAAACCTTTCTGCGGCAGGCAGAGGATTGCCTCGGGCTGGCACTCGACAAAGGCGTCAAGATCGTCGCCAACGCAGGCGGACTCAACCCCCGAGGCCTGGCCGAGGCGCTGGAGAAGCTCGACTCCGGCGCGAAAATCGCCTACGTCGACGGCGACGACCTCCTCGGCCGCGCGGCCGAACTCGGCCTCGGCAACCCACTGACTGCGAATGCCTACCTCGGCGCGTGGGGCATCGTGGAATGCCTGAACTCCGGGGCAGACGTCGTCGTCACCGGGCGGGTCACCGACGCCAGTGTGATCGTCGGACCTGCCGCAGCCCACTTCGGCTGGACTCCAACCGATTACGACGCGTTGGCCGGGGCCGTGATCGCCGGACACGTCATCGAATGCGGAACACAGGCGACGGGTGGCAACTACTCCTTCTTCACCGAAATCGCAGACATGTCTCGTCCCGGATTCCCCATCGCCGAGATCGAGTCCGACGGTTCGTCCGTCATCACCAAGCACGAGGGCACCGGCGGTGCCGTCAGCGTCGGTACCGTGACCGCGCAGCTGCTGTACGAAATCACCGGCGGGCGTTACGCGAACCCCGACGTCACCGCGCGCATCGATTCGGCGATCCTGTCGCAGGAGTCCAGTGATCGGGTGTCCATCACCGGCGTGACCGGCGAAGCTCCACCGCCCACCTACAAGGTGTCGCTCAACTCGCTCGGCGGGTTCCGCAACGAATTCACCATGGTGCTCACGGGTCTGGATATCGAGGCCAAAGCAGAACTGGCGCAACGGCAATTCGAGTCCTGGCTCACTGCGCGGCCGACCGAGCTGGACTGGACCCTGGTACGCACCGACAAGCCCGACGCCGCGACCGAAGAGACGGCCAGCGCGCTGCTGCGCTGTGTTGCCCGCGACAGCAACCCCGATGCCGTCGGACGTCAGTTCTCAGCGGTCGCAGTCGAACTGGCACTGGCCAGCTATCCCGGATTCTCGGTGACCGCGCCACCCGGAAACGGTGCGCCGTACGGAGTGTTCACGGCAGGCTTCGTCGACGCAGCCGAGGTACCGCACACCGCGCACCTGGCCGACGGGACCGAAACTGCCGTAGCTCCGTCGCAGCAGACGCAGGTACTGGAGCCCGTGGAAGAACCGGCGCTGCCGGCTCCGAGAGCAGCAGAAGCGACCATCAGGCTTCCACTCGGCACCATCGCCGCAGCCCGAAGCGGCGACAAGGGCGGCAACGCCAACGTCGGAGTCTGGGTTCGCACCGACGACGAATTCGCCTGGCTGGTCCACGCATTGACGGTCGAGACTCTGAAGCAGATGCTGCCCGAGGCCGAGCCGCTCACCGTCACCCGCCACGTTCTGCCCAATCTGCGGGCCGTGAACTTCGTCATCGAGGGCATCCTCGGCCAAGGCGTCGCATCGCAGGCCAGATTCGATCCACAGGCCAAGGGACTGGGCGAGTGGCTGCGGTCGCGGTACATCGACATCCCCGAAACCCTGGCATTCAGAGGAGACTTCACATGAGTATCTGGACGACGCCGGAGCGTCAGCAGCTTCGAAAGACCGTACGCAGCTTCGTCGAACACGACATCGCACCGCACATGAATCAATGGGAAGCCGACGGCGAGATTCCACGTGATCTGCACAAGAAAGCGGCGGCTCTCGGTCTGCTCGGAGCAGGCTTTGCCGAGGAGGTCGGTGGCAGCGGCGGGGATCTGGCCGACGCCGTCGTGATCTGCGAGGAAATGCACCAGGCAGGCGCGTCGGGTGGCTTGTTCGCATCGCTGTTCACCTGCGGGATTGCATTGCCGCACTTGATTGCGGCCGGAGATCGGCAGCAGATCGAGAAATGGGTCGAGCCCACGTTGGCGGGAGAGAAGATCGGCTCGCTGGCGATCACCGAGCCGGGTGGCGGTTCGGACGTCGGCCACCTCAGGACGAAGGCGGTCAAGGATGGCGATCACTACGTCGTCAACGGATCCAAGACGTACATCACCTCGGGGTGCCGAGCCGATTTCGTCGTCACTGCGGTCCGCACCGGAGGCGAAGGCGCAGGCGGTGTCTCGCTGCTCGTCATCGAGAAGGGCACACCCGGGTTCGAGGTGACGAGCAAGCTCGACAAGATGGGTTGGCGCGCATCGGATACCGCAGAGCTGTCGTTCGTCGACGCCCGCGTCCCCATCGCCAACCTCGTCGGTGCCGAGAACAGTGGCTTCGCGCAGATCGCGCAGGCGTTCCTCACCGAGCGCATCGCCCTCGCCGCTCAGGCCTACGCCAGCGCGCAGCGATGCCTCGATCTGACGCTGCAGTGGGTCCGTGATCGCGAGACCTTCGGAAAGCCGCTCATCGCACGGCAATCCGTACAGAACACCGTCACCGAAATGGCGCGCAAGATCGACATCGCGCGGGTCTACACGCGATCCCTCGTCGAGAGGTCCATGGCCGAGAAGCACGACTTCATCGCCGAGGTCTGCTTCGCGAAGAACACGGCCGTCGAGTCCGGAGAGTGGGTCGCCAATCAAGCGGTGCAGCTCTTCGGCGGGCTCGGCTACATGCGCGAGAGCGAGGTCGAGCGGCAGTACCGCGATATGCGCATCCTCGGCATCGGCGGCGGGACCACCGAAATCCTCACCGGACTGGCAGCAAAACGATTGGGGTACCAGGCATGAGTGTGCTCAAGTCCACCCTCGACACCGCGTCGGAGCAGTACGCCGGAAGCGTCGAGGCGATGAACACCAAGCTCGGCGAGATCGACGCCGAGCACTCGAAGGCACTGCTCGGCGGCGGCGAGAAATACATCGAGCGACACAAGAAGCGCGGCAAGCTTCTTGCGCGTGAACGCATCGAGTTGCTGATCGACGAGGACTCGGCATTTCTCGAACTGTGCCCACTCGCGGCCTGGGGCAGCGACTTTCCCGTCGGGGCCAGCACCGTCATGGGTATCGGCGTCGTTTGCGGAGTCGAATGCCTCATCGTGGCCAACGATCCGACGGTCCGCGGCGGAGCCAGCAACCCGTGGACGCTCAAGAAAGGGTTCCGCGGCAACGACATCGCCACGCAGAACCGGCTTCCGGTGATCTCCCTGGTCGAATCCGGTGGAGCCGATTTACCGACGCAGAAGGAGGTGTTCATCCCCGGTGGTCGCATGTTCCGTGATCTGACGCAGCTCTCGGCGGCGGGCATCCCCACGATCGCCCTGGTGTTCGGTAACTCCACCGCCGGTGGCGCGTACATCCCCGGTATGTCCGATCACGTCGTGATGGTCAAGGAACGCTCGAAGGTCTTCCTTGCCGGCCCGCCGCTGGTCAAGATGGCCACCGGCGAGGACTCGGACGACGAGTCGCTCGGTGGGGCCGAGATGCACGCCCGAAAGTCCGGTCTCGCAGACTATTTCGCCGTCGACGAGCAGGACGCGATTCGGATCGGACGCAGCATCGTTTCCCGGTTGAACTGGAAGAAGAAGGGCCCGGAGCCTCGGGCCGAGGTCATCGAGCCGTTGGCGGACCCCGAGGACCTGCTCGGCATCGTCCCCACCGACCTCAAGATCCCTTTCGACCCGCGTGAGGTCATCGCCCGCATCGTCGACGGTTCCGATTTCGACGAGTTCAAGCCCATGTACGGCGGATCTCTCGTCACCGGATGGGCCGAGCTGCACGGATATCCGATCGGCATTCTCGCCAATGCCCGCGGTGTCCTCTTCAGCGAGGAATCGCAGAAGGCGACGCAGTTCATCCAGCTCGCGAATCGGTCGAACACCCCACTTCTGTTCCTGCACAACACCACCGGTTACATGGTCGGTAGGGAGTACGAAGAGGGCGGGATGATCAAGCACGGCTCGATGATGATCAACGCCGTGTCCAACTCCACGGTGCCGCACATCTCCATTCTGCTCGGTGCGTCCTACGGAGCCGGCCACTACGGCATGTGCGGGCGCGCGTTCGATCCGCGATTCCTGTTCGCGTGGCCGTCCAGCAAATCCGCCGTCATGGGCGGCGCGCAGTTGGCGGGCGTTATCTCCATCGTCGGACGCGCCGCTGCCGAAGCTCGCGGCCAAGCCTTCGACGCCGAAGCCGACGCCGGAATGCGCGCGATGATCGAAGGCCAGATCGAGGCCGAGTCGATGCCGATGTTCCTCTCCGGACGCCTGTACGACGACGGCGTCATCGACCCCCGTGATACCCGCACGGTGGTGGGAATGTGCCTGTCGGCCATCGCCACCGCCCCGATCGAAGGCACCGCCAACTTCGGTGTCTTCCGGATGTGAAGCCATGACCGTAACGTCCGTCCTCGTAGCCAACCGCGGCGAAATTGCCCGCCGCGTCTTCACTACCTGCCGCGCCGAAGGCATCGAGACGGTCGCGGTGTTCTCCGACGCCGACGCGAACTCGCCACACGTCCGTGAGGCCGATGCGGCAGTGCGGCTACCCGGCAACAGTTCGGCCGAGACGTACCTGCGCGGCGAGCTCGTCATCGCCGCTGCAGTGCAGGCCGGAGCCGACGCCGTGCATCCGGGATACGGATTCCTTTCCGAGAACGCCGATTTTGCGCAGCAGGTGCAGAACGCCGGCCTGACGTGGATCGGGCCGCCCGTCAAGGCCATCGAATTGATGGGCTCGAAGGTCGAGTCCAAGAAGATGATGGCCGACGCCGGAGTGCCGGTGCTGACCCAGCTCGATCCCGAGTCGGTCACCGAGAACGAACTTCCGGTGCTGATCAAGGCGTCCGCAGGCGGCGGCGGGCGTGGCATGCGTATCGTGCGCAACCTCGAGAACCTGGATTCGGAGCTGGAAGCGGCCGGGCGCGAGGCACTCTCGGCATTCGGCGACGGAACGGTGTTCGTCGAGCGGTACATCGAGACCGGCCGGCACATCGAAGTGCAGGTCATGGCAGACAGATTCGGCACCGTGTGGACGGTGGGCGAGCGTGAATGCTCTATTCAGCGTCGTCACCAGAAGGTCGTCGAGGAGGCTCCGTCGCCGCTCGTCGAACGCATCGATGGCATGCGCGAGAAGCTCTTCCATGCGGCGACACTGGCCACCGAGGCCATCGGCTACGAGGGTGCAGGCACGGTCGAATTCCTCGCCGACGAGAAGGGGAATTTCTTCTTCCTCGAGATGAACACTCGTTTGCAGGTGGAGCACCCAGTCACCGAATGCACGACGGGACTCGACCTGGTGGCGTTGCAGATCAGGGTCGCTGCGGGGGAGCGGTTGCCCGCCGAGCAGCCGGCGACTCGTGGACATTCCATCGAAGTTCGCCTCTACGCCGAGGATCCGGCCCAGGACTGGCAGCCACAGAGCGGTGCCGTGCACCGATTCGAGATTCCCGGTGCGCAGTTCGGGGTGTCGGACAAAGCTGGATACATCAGAGTGGACTCCGGCGTCGAGACCGGCAGTGTGGTGGGAACTCACTACGACCCGATGCTGGCGAAGGTCATCTCCTTCGCGCCGACGCGGGATCAGGCAGCGAACCTACTGGCGAAAGCGTTGCAGAAGGCCACCGTTCACGGCCTGAAGACCAACCGCGATCTGCTGGTCAACATTCTGCGGCACCCGGCGTTCGTGGCGGGGGATACCGATACGGCATTCTTCGACACGCACGGCCTCGACGTCCTGGCTCAGCCGATCGCGCACGGCCGAGGCGAGGAACTGTCCGCTCTCGCAGCTGCTCTGGCCGACGCCGCGAGCAACCTCCAACGAGCCCGCGTGAATCGGGGACTGCCCGGCGGTTGGCGAAACCTGCGGTCGCAGCCGCAGCGCAAGACCTACAACGACATCACCGTCGAATATTCGATCGGACGCAGCGGGCTCACCTCCTCGGTGGAGGGTGTCGAGCTGGTGGAGCACACACCGACCTCGGTGACGTTGGACGACAACGGTATTCGACGCATCTTCACGGTGAGCAGCTACGGTTCGGCTGTCTTCGTGGATTCAGCGCTCGGTCCGGTTCGGTTGATCAGGGCCCCTCGCTTCACCGACCCCACCGACCAGGTCGCGGCTGGTTCACTACTCGCTCCGATGCCGGGCAGCGTCATCAGAGTTGCTGCCGCGCAGGGCGATACCGTCACCGCCGGTCAGCCCATCCTGTGGCTGGAGGCGATGAAGATGGAACACACGGTGACCGCACCTGCAGACGGTGTGCTCACGGAACTGAACGTTCAGCAGGGTCAACAGGTCGAGGTCGGCGCAGTTCTGGCCGTGGTATCAGAAGGAGCAGAGCAATCATGAGTTTCATCGAGACCGAAGAGCAGAAGGGACTGCGCAACGCAGTCTCGTCACTGGGCAAGCGCTACAACTACATCGACTACGTTCTGCCCAAGGCGCGCAAGGGTGAGCCGCTGACCGAATTGTGGAACGAGGCGGGCAAGCTCGGCTTCCTCGGCGTCAATCTGCCCGAGGAGTACGGCGGCGGTGGCGCAGGCATCTACGAACTCGCGCTCGTGCAGGAGGAGTTGGCCGCGCACGGCGCCGGTCTGCTGCTGGTCGTCGTCAGCCCGGCCATCTGCGGCACCATCATCGGCAAATACGGCACGGCCGATCAGAAGCAGGAGTGGCTCACCGCCCTCGCCGACGGTTCCAAGATCATGGTCTTCGGTATCACCGAACCCGACGCCGGTTCCAACTCCCATCAGATCACCACCACCGCGCGTCGCGACGGGGACGAGTGGGTTCTCAAGGGCAACAAGATCTACATCTCCGGTGTCGATCAGGCCGACGCTGTCTTGATCGTCGCGCGCACCGAGGATTCCAAGACCGGCAAGCTCAAGCCTGCCCTGTTCATCGTGCCCACGGACGCTCCCGGTCTGCAGAAGACGCAGATGGACATGGACATCGTCGAGCCCGATCATCAGTTCGTGCTGTTCCTCGACGACGTGAGGCTCCCCGCCGAAGCACTCGTCGGCGAGGCCGATGCCGCCCTGATGCAGCTGTTCGCGGGACTGAACCCCGAGCGCATTCTCGGTGCCGCGATGGCTGTCGGTATGGGTCGCTACGCTCTCGACGCGGCGATCAAATACGCCAACGAGCGGACGGTCTGGAAGACGCCGATCGGCGCTCACCAGGGCTTGGCGCACCCGTTGGCGCAGTGCAAGATCGAGCTGGAGTTGGCGAAATTGATGATGCAGAAGGCCGCGGTGCTCTACGACTCCGGCGACGATTTCGGTGCGGCCGAGGCCGCCAACATGGCCAAGTACGCGGCCGCCGAGGCCAGTATCAAGGCGCTGGATCAGGCGATCCAGACCCACGGTGGTGCCGGCCTGAGCAGTGAGTACGGCTTGGCTGCGATGCTCGGGGCCGCCCGCATCGCCCGTGTCGCGCCGGTGAGTCGGGAGATGATCCTGAACTTCGTGAGCCAGCACTCGCTCGGATTGCCGAGAAGCTACTGATGGCCGTTCTCGTCGAGTCGGGCAAGAACACAGCGTATTTGACATTGGATTCGCCGGAGAACCGAAACGCGCTGTCGTCGGTGTTGGTCGAGGAGCTGACGGCGGGCCTCATCGCTGCGGCGCACGACGACGACGTCAGAACGATCGTGCTCGGCCACACCGGCACCACGTTCTGCGCCGGAGCCGACCTCCGAGAAGCCGGATCGTCTCCGGAGCTGCGCACCCGGCAGATGCTCGACCTGATGCGGCTGATCATCGACACCCCGAAACCCGTCATCTGTCACATCGACGGACATGTGCGGGCCGGCGGCATGGGCCTGGTTGCGGCGTGTGACATCGCGATCGCCGGACCCGAGAGTTCGTTCGCGCTGACCGAGGTTCGGCTGGGTCTGGCTGCATCGGTCATCTCGGTGGCCGTGCTGCCGCGGCTTTCGTCCCGTGCGGCGAGTCGCTATTTCCTCACCGGGGAGACCTTCGACGGGGCAACCGCCGAGGCGATCGGGCTGGTCACCGTTGCCGACGCAGTGCCCGCAGCAGCGGTAGCCGACTACATGATCATGTTTCGGAAGTGTTCGCCGCAGGGCCTGGCCGAGTCGAAACGCCTCACCACGGCCGCCATCAGACGCGAGATGGACGAACGTGGGACGGCCGTCGCCGAGCAGTCGGCCAGGCTGTTTGCGTCCGACGAGGCACGAGAGGGGATGATGTCCTTTCTGGAGAAGAGGCCGCCGTCCTGGGCGGCCGAGCGTCGGTAGGAGTATGGCGATGGTGATGGCGCGCGAACCCAAGCAGGACCGCAGCAGGGTGACGCGTCAGCGACTGCTCGAGGCGACGATCGATTCACTCGCGGAGCAGGGCTGGGGTGCAACGACGGTCGGCGTGGTCGCCGAACGTGCAGGCGTGTCCCGAGGCGCGACCCAGCATCATTTCCCGACGCGTGAGGACCTGATCACCGGAGCACTCGAGTACATGTTCGACACTCGGATGGACAGCGCTCGCCGCGAGGCACAGGAGATTCCGGCGGGCCCCGGCCGGACGAAGCTGGTGGTGGAACGGCTCGTCGAGTACTACACCGGACCGATGTTCAAAGCGGCACTTCAGGTCTGGACAGCCGCGTCGGCCGACCCCGAGTTGCGCGATCGCATAGTCCCTCTCGAGGAACGGTTCGGTCGCCGTGCCCACCAGATGGCCGTGGAGAACCTCGGTGTCGACGACAACGATCCCGTCACCCACCGTCTCGTGCAGGCAACTCTCGACCTCGCTCGCGGTCTGGGTCTGGCCGATGTCTTGACCGACGACGCACGACGCCGTGCCGAGGTCGTGCGCTCGTGGGCAGAGGTATTGGATGCGTCGTTGAACGCGAGGCTGTCCGTCGCTCCGGCGGGAGCGCGCTAGACCCACACGGTCTGCAGCACTGCGCAACCTGTGCTTGAGTCTGGCGGGTGACTTCCGAAATCGCACGCGTGCACCGCGGCCACATCTTTCACGTCGCTGGATCGCCCACGGTGCTCGACGCTGCCGCGTCGTTGATGTCGATTCCCGACGGCGCGCTCGTGGTGTCGGACGAGGGCATCATCGAGTTCTGCGGCGAGTTCGATTCTCTCCCAGACCGATTCACGCAGATGCCGATTGCGGATCATCGACCCGGGTTTCTGCTGCCCGGTTTCGTCGACACTCACGTTCACTTCCCGCAGACCTACGCCGGGGATTCCTACGGCGGCGGCCAACTACTCGAGTGGCTGAACACCTGCATCTTTCCGTCCGAGTCTCGCTTCGCCGATCCCGAGTTCGCTGCCGCTGCGGCCAGAGACTTCTGCGCCGCGCGCATCCGAGCGGGAACAACGCAGGCGATGGTGTTCGGATCGGCGTTCCCGCATGCGCAGGATTCACTGTTCGCCGAGACGCTCGAGCACGGGCTGCGCATCGTCAGTGGACGCGGAGTCCAGACCACAGGCCCGGCGTCGGCGCAGGCCTTGATCACCGGTGAGGACGAGGCCATCCAGCTGGTGTCCGAGGAGATCGAGAAGTGGCACGCCGCCGATACCGGCGACGTCGACACGGCGATGCTGCACGTGGCCGTCGTACCGCGGTTTTCGCTCTCGGTGACGACGGAGACGCTGAAGAATCTCGGCGAGCTCTACGATTCCGTCCGCGCGCGAGGCGTCTACTTCCACACGCACCTCAACGAGAACAACCGGCCGGGAACCGGCGAGATCGACGCCACCAAGAACGCCTACGGGGTGAATACCTACCTCGACACCTACGACGGCAAGTTCCTGCCGGGCTCGCAGGTCGGCGGCAAGAGCTTCCTGGGTCGGCGCACCATCCTGGCCCACGCGGTGCACTGTCAGCACGTCGAGCTCGCGCGAATGGCCGAGACCGGCACGTCCATCGCGCACTGCCCTACCTCGCAACAGTTTCTGGGCTCGGGCACCATGCCGTGGATGCGGACGGTTGCCGCGGGGGTGAACATCGCCATCGGGTCGGACTTCGGCGGCGGTGACGAGTGGCTGCTGCCGCAGGTGCTCGCCGATGCGTTCAAGGTGCACATCTCCGAGGCCGGCGACGCCGGACTGTCCCTGCACCCGGCGGAACTGCTGTTCACCGGAACACTTGCCGGGGCCCGCGCACTGGACATGGAGAACCGAATCGGCAACTTCGACGCGGGCAAGGAAGCCGATGTCGTCGTCGTCGATCCGTCCGCGTGGCCGCAGCTGGCTGCGGCAATCGACCACGGCGTCCGCGCCGAGGATCCCGAGCTCGCCCGCGACCAGACCCTGTTCGCGCTGCTGATGGCAATGCGCGAGCCGGCCATCGTCGGCGTGTACGTGCGAGGACGCGCACTGCACGGCACATGACTGGAATGCCGTCCGATTGATAGGTTCAGTGCGACGTCGAACTGCAGCATCGAACAGCACGCGAAGGACGGCATGAAGCGAGTGGCACTGGTGATCACCGCGGTCGCCGCGCTGGTCGCGGGTTGCGGCGGTTCCGAGGACGCTGCTGGCCCCGAGGGGACGGCGACGACGACCACCGCGGCGTACCAGCCCGGCCCCTTCTTCGGTGAATGCGGATCGATCACCGACGCCGAGGTGCAATCTGCATTCGGAGCGGGACCCTTCGGGCAGGTCACCCGCAATTCCGTCGGCTGCCAGTGGGAAACCGTGGGTTTCAGTGGCCCGGGCGTCAGCTTCTCCTGGTACCGCGGTAGCCCGATCGGCCGGGAACGGGCCGGTTCGGAGCTGATCGGCCGTCCGGCGAAGGATATCGAGATCGACGGCAACCCTGGGTTCGAGGCCGAGCGGGGCACGCTGTGCGAGATCGGCGTTCAATTCGGCGACGACTTCTTCCACTGGTCCATCACGTACTCCGACCAACCTGCGGCGCGCCCACCCTGCGACGTCGGAAACGAACTCGCGACGCTGACCGTGGAGCGCAAGCAATGAGTACGAGACGCGTCATCGCTGCCGCAGCGACTCTCCTGCTCGTCGCCGGGTGCTCCCAGACCGTCGAGGGAACGGCGCGGCCGGCAAGCTTCGCAGGCTCAGGTGGCCAAGAATTCACCGAATTGTTGACCGAGTGCGACGCTGTTTCCGATGAGCAGATCACCGAGACCGTCGGTGCAGACCTCATCGCCCAGGGTTTCCTCGGGGCCATCTGTCGGTGGGATCTAATCGGCTCCGCAGGCACGGTGAAGGTGACCTTCAACTGGTTCGAGTCCGGCACGCTGGCGGCCGAGCGGGCCGCCAGCGAGAAGATGATGTACACCGTGACCGACACAACGGTGCAGGGCCGCAAGGCAATCCAGGCCCAGCGTCCCAACGACCCCGACTCGTGCGGGGTGTCGGCCGGTGCCGATCGGGACGGCATCTTCGGGTGGTGGGTGCAGTACCAGCCGGACACCGCCCATCCCGATCCGTGCCAGGCCGCGGCGAAGCTCGCCGACCTCACGCTCAACCTCAGCCGTTGATTGCGTACCCGCGCGAGGGGTGTTTTGACCCGAGGTGACGCCGCCGGGTATCGTTATGGGTCGTGTCCGGCCTGGCCGGACCGTTTGTGTGCCTATGCGAGGTACAGCCGTGCGCACGTTCGCTTGAAAGAGCGCGCAACCGGCTGGACGTGTGGGGGTATGCGACACACCCGACCGCGGGGTGCAAGAGACCCGCGGTAGCAGTACTGGAGCAGCAGCAGTACCGGGTGAGGAGCAGTGTTCTCTTGCTCCAACTGCTAGATCCCTGTTTATCGACACGAAGAAAGCCGGTTTATGCCAACGATCAACCAGCTGGTCCGCAAGGGTCGCACCGACAAGGTCGCGAAACTGAAGACCGCTGCCCTCAAGGGCAGTCCACAGCGCCGTGGCGTGTGCACTCGCGTGTACACCACCACCCCCAAGAAGCCGAACTCCGCTCTCCGTAAGGTTGCGCGTGTTCGCCTGACCTCCTCGGTCGAGGTCACCGCATACATCCCCGGTGAGGGTCACAACCTGCAGGAGCACTCGATGGTGCTCGTTCGCGGTGGTCGTGTGAAGGACCTCCCGGGTGTGCGTTACAAGATCATCCGCGGCTCGCTCGACACCCAGGGTGTCAAGAACCGCAAGCAGGCTCGTAGCCGCTACGGAGCCAAGAAGGAGAAGAGCTGATATGCCACGCAAGGGCCCAGCACCCAAGCGGCCGCTGATCAACGACCCGGTCTACGGATCGCCGTTGGTCACGCAGCTCGTCAACAAGATCCTTCTCGACGGCAAGAAGTCGACCGCAGAGCGCATCGTCTACCAGGCGCTCGAGCAGGCTCGCGAGAAGACCGGCACCGACCCCGTCGTCACGCTCAAGCGTGCACTCGACAACGTCAAGCCGGCCCTCGAGGTTCGCAGCCGTCGCGTCGGTGGTGCCACCTACCAGGTGCCCGTCGAGGTTCGTCCCGGCCGCTCCACCACGCTGGCACTGCGCTGGCTGGTCACGTTCTCGCGCGCCCGTCGTGAGAAGACCATGGTCGAGCGTCTGGCAAACGAGTTGCTCGACGCCAGCAACGGCCTCGGTGCCGCTGTGAAGCGTCGCGAAGATACTCACAAGATGGCCGAAGCCAACAAGGCGTTCGCTCACTACCGCTGGTGATCTCCTCGCTCGGGCGGCACTCGGAACTATCCGATGCCGCCGGAGCGTTGATCAGCTCAGGCAATACCTCTTCCAACACCAAGGCGGGTTAACTCGTGGCACAGGACGTGCTGACCGACCTACTCAAGGTCCGCAACATCGGCATCATGGCCCACATCGATGCCGGCAAGACCACCACTACCGAACGCATCCTCTTCTACACCGGTATCTCCTACAAGATCGGTGAAGTTCACGATGGCGCAGCCACCATGGACTGGATGGAGCAGGAGCAGGAGCGTGGCATCACGATCACCTCTGCTGCCACGACGTGCTTCTGGAACGACAACCAGATCAACATCATCGACACCCCCGGTCACGTCGACTTCACCGTCGAGGTGGAGCGTTCGCTCCGCGTCCTCGACGGTGCTGTCGCAGTGTTCGACGGCAAAGAAGGTGTCGAGCCGCAGTCCGAGCAGGTGTGGCGTCAGGCCGACAAGTACGACGTGCCGCGCATCTGCTTCGTCAACAAGATGGACAAGCTCGGCGCGGACTTCTACTACACCGTGCAGACCATCATCGATCGTCTCGGTGCCAAGCCGCTGGTCATCCAGCTGCCCATCGGCGCTGAGAACGACTTCGAGGGCGTCATCGACCTCGTGCAGATGAAGGCTCTCGTGTGGAGTGGCGAGACCAAGCTCGGCGAGAAGTACGAGATCCAAGAGATCCCGGAAAACCTCAAGGAGCGCGCGGACGAGTACCGCACCATGCTGCTCGAGACCGTGGCCGAGTCCGACGAAGCGCTTCTGGAGAAGCACTTCGGTGGCGAAGAGCTCACGATCGACGAGATCAAGGGTGCCATCCGCAAGATGACGGTCAACAGCGAGCTGTACCCGATCCTGTGTGGATCCGCGTTCAAGAACAAGGGCGTTCAGCCCATGCTCGACGCGGTCATCGACTACCTCCCGTCTCCCCTCGACGTTGCCGAGACCATCGGACACGCCGTCGGCGACGAGGAGAAGGAGATCACTCGCAAGCCGTCCGCAGACGAGCCGTTCGCAGCTCTCGCGTTCAAGATCGCGACTCACCCCTTCTTCGGCAAGCTGACCTACGTCCGGGTGTACTCGGGCAAGGTCGACTCCGGCGCTCAGGTCATCAACTCGACCAAGGGCAAGAAGGAGCGTCTGGGCAAGCTCTTCCAGATGCACTCCAACAAGGAGAACGCGATCGCGACCGCATCTGCGGGTCACATCTACGCGGTCATCGGCCTCAAGGACACCACGACGGGTGACACGCTCTGCGATCCGCAGAACCAGATCATCCTCGAGTCCATGAGCTTCCCGGACCCGGTCATCCAGGTCTCGATCGAGCCGAAGACCAAGTCCGACCAGGAGAAGCTGGGAACAGCTATCCAGAAGCTCGCCGAAGAGGATCCCACCTTCTCGGTGAAGCTGGACGAGGACACCGGCCAGACCGTCATCGGCGGCATGGGCGAGCTGCACCTCGACATCCTCGTCGACCGTATGCGTCGCGAGTTCAAGGTCGAGGCCAACGTCGGCAAGCCGCAGGTCGCGTACCGCGAGACCATCCGCAAGACGGTCGAGAAGCACGACTACACCCACAAGAAGCAGACCGGTGGCTCCGGCCAGTTCGCGAAGGTCATCATCAAGCTCGAGCCTTTCGAGGGCGAAGACGGTGCGACCTACGAGTTCGAGAACAAGGTCTCCGGTGGTCGTGTGCCCAGGGAGTACATCCCCTCGGTCGACGCAGGTGCTCAGGACGCCATGCAGTACGGTGTTCTCGCCGGATACCCCCTGGTCAACGTCAAGGTCACACTGCTCGACGGTGCGTACCACGACGTCGACTCGTCGGAAATGGCCTTCAAGGTCGCCGGCTCACAAGCGTTCAAGGAAGCCGCCCGCAAGGCCAGCCCCGTCATTCTCGAACCCGTCATGGCCGTCGAGGTCATCACGCCCGAGGATTACATGGGTGAGGTCATCGGCGACCTGAACTCCCGCCGTGGTCAGATTCAGGCCATGGAGGAACGCAGCGGTGCCCGTATCGTCAAGGCACTGGTTCCGCTGTCGGAGATGTTCGGCTACATCGGAGACCTTCGGTCGAAGACGCAGGGCCGCGCAAACTACTCCATGGTCTTCGATTCGTACGCAGAAGTTCCCGCGAACGTCGCGAAGGAAATCATCGCGAAGGTGAACGGAGAGTAATTCTCTCCGCTTGCTGGACCACGCTCGACCTGTAATAAGACACAACACATACGCGTGTTTGCCCCGCAGGGGTACACACAGATCAGTCCAGGAGGACACACAGTGGCGAAGGCGAAGTTCGATCGGACGAAGCCGCACGTCAACATCGGCACCATCGGTCACGTTGACCACGGTAAGACGACGCTGACGGCTGCAATCACCAAGGTTCTGCACGACAAGTTCCCGGACCTGAACGAGGCATCGGCTTTCGATCAGATCGACAAGGCTCCGGAGGAGAAGGCTCGTGGTATCACGATCAACATCTCCCACGTCGAGTACCAGACCGAGAAGCGCCACTACGCGCACGTCGATGCACCGGGTCACGCCGACTACATCAAGAACATGATCACCGGCGCGGCACAGATGGACGGCGCAATCCTGGTCGTGGCAGCAACCGACGGCCCGATGCCGCAGACCCGCGAGCACGTGCTGCTCGCCCGCCAGGTCGGTGTTCCGTACATCCTGGTCGCACTGAACAAGGCCGACATGGTCGACGACGACGAGATCATCGAGCTCGTCGAGATGGAGGTCCGCGAGCTCCTCGCTTCGCAGGAGTTCGACGAGGACGCACCGGTCATCAAGGTCTCCGCACTCAAGGCACTCGAGGGTGACGAGAAGTGGGGCGAGTCGGTTTTGGAGCTCATGCAGGCCGTCGACGATTCCGTCCCGGACCCGGTCCGTGAGACCGACAAGCCGTTCCTCATGCCCGTCGAGGACGTCTTCACCATCACCGGCCGTGGCACCGTGGTCACCGGACGTATCGAGCGCGGCTCGGTCAACGTCAACGAAGAGGTCGAGATCGTCGGCATCCGCCCCGGCTCGACCAAGACCACCGTCACCGGAATCGAAATGTTCCGCAAGCTGCTCGACTCGGGTCAGGCAGGCGACAACGTCGGCCTCCTCGTTCGTGGCATCAAGCGCGAAGACGTCGAGCGTGGACAGGTCATCATCAAGCCGGGCACCACGACTCCCCACACGGAGTTCGAGGGCAACGCTTACATCCTCTCGAAGGACGAGGGCGGCCGCCACACGCCGTTCTTCAACAACTACCGCCCGCAGTTCTACTTCCGTACCACGGACGTTACGGGCGTCGTGACCCTTCCCGAGGGCACCGAGATGGTCATGCCCGGTGACAACACCGAGATGTCCGTCACGCTGATCCAGCCGGTCGCCATGGATGTCGGCCTCCGTTTCGCCATCCGTGAGGGCGGTCGTACCGTCGGAGCCGGTCGCGTCACGAAGATCGTCAAGTGATCTAGTTCCACCAGCTGTACCCGAAGCGGCACTCACCCGAAAGGGTGGGTGCCGCTTTTGCGTGCGCCCCCCGTTGGCGTCAATGGACCATTGCACCGCCCAGACGTATGCAGTGGTTCATTCACGCGGTCCGAGGCGGCCACCCACGGTGGGTGAATGGTCCCTTGTCGCGGTCAGACGTATGCAGTGGTCCATTGACGCGGCCCGAGGACCCCGAAAAATGGGCCGCATCGGGCGCAGCGGTCCCGTAACGTCGCTGCGGTGCTACTGACCGTGACTGCAAATGCCACAACCGATTTCCCGGACGCCTCCGACATCGGGTACTTGTTGCACAAGCACCCCGATCGCGCGCAGAGCTGGAACCTGCCGATGGGTACCACCACGGTGCTGTATCCCGAGGTCTCGGCCGAGCGCACCACCGTCGCAGTTCTCGTCGGTGCCGACGCCGCTTCCGCACTGGCGGTAGCGCTGTCGAGACTGTTCAAGCAGACGCTGGCCGGCGTGTGTACCGGAAGGCCTGAATTGGTTTCTGCTGCAATCGATCTGACGATCTCGATGCCTGCCGCGCCGTCTCGTGGTGCGACCGACCTCGCCTCGCGTCTGTTCGGCCCCCTTGGCTGGATCGTGGACGCGACGCCCATCCCGCTCGATCCGACTCAGCAGCACTGGGGTAACTCCGAGTACATCGATCTGGTCTTGACCGGCACCTTCACTCTGTCGGCTGCACTGCGACACCTGTACGTCCTTCTTCCGGTGCTCGACGACGGGAAGCACTACTGGGTGGGTGAGGACGAGGCCGACAAACTCGTTCGAGCAGCAGGGGATTGGCTGGGAGATCACCCGGAGTCGTCACTCATCGCCTCCCGTTACCTGGCGCACCGTCGCGAACTCGTGGCCTCGGCGCTGGACCGACTCGTCCCGGATGCGCCCGACGACGTTGCCACTCCACGAGATCCGACGTTGGCCGAGCAGCGGGTGCGTGCCGTACTGGCGGCACTGGCAGGCGTCGGCGCGAAGTCGGTGATCGATCTCGGTTGCGGTGAGGGGCGACTGCTACGAGAGCTGTTCGCAAACAACGACTTCGACCGTATTGTCGGTGCCGATGTGAGTGATCGCGCACTGGCCAAGGCTCAGCGCAGGCTGCGTCTGGACGACATGTCCGATCGGCAGCGCGCTCGGATCGAGCTCGTCCAGTCGTCGGCGACGTACCGCGACGTCAGGTTGCAGGGATTCGACGCGATGGTGCTGATGGAGGTCATCGAACACGTCGACCTCGATCGGCTTCCGGCGTTGGTGCGTTCGGTGTTTCTTCAGGCGCGTCCGCGAACGGTTGTCGTCACCACACCCAACTCCGAGTACAACGTGCTCTATCCCGGCCTCGAACCGGGAACCTTCCGTCACGTCGACCACCGGTTCGAGTTCACCCGCGCGCAGTTCGAGAAATGGGGTTCGTCGGTAGCACGTGAACATGCCTATGAGGTGCGCGTCGAGGGGATCGGCCCCGTCGACGACGTCCACGGCACCCCGACCCAGATGGCCGTCTTCACCCGAGAGGAGCAGTCCCGATGAGCACCTTCGACATTCCGGATCGGTCCCTCGTCGTACTCGTGGGCATCAGTGGCTCCGGCAAGTCGTCGTTCGCCGCGCAACACTTCGGTCCGTACGAGACAGTGTCCAGTGATGCCTGCCGAGGCATGGTGAGCAACGACCCCAATCTGCAGAGTGCAACCAAGGATGCATTCGCGCTGCTGGAATTCCTCGTCGCAATCAGGCTTCGGGCCGGGTTGCTCACCGTCGTCGATGCGACGAACGTCCAACCGACTGCGCGTAAAGCACTGATCGCGCTGGCTCGTGAACACGATGTACTCCCAGTCGCCGTCGTACTCGATGTTCCGGAATCGGTGTGTGCACAGCGGAACGCGGAGCGAACCGACAGGACGTTCGGCCGAGACGTGCTGCGCCGCCAGCAGTCCCAGTTGCAACGTTCGATGCGGGGCCTGTCCAAGGAGGGTTTCCGCTCGGTCCACGTACTCGACGGTGTCGAGGCGGTGGCGTCGGCGCAGTTCGTTCGTGCCCCGCTGCGCAGTGATCGTCGCGAGCTCACGGGACCGTTCGACGTGATCGGCGATATTCACGGCTGCCTCGCCGAGCTCGAAACTCTGCTCACGACAATGGATTACACGATCGAGCGGGACGATTCCGGCCGCCCGGTCGGTGCGACGCCACCGCCCGGTCGTACCGCGCTGTTCGTCGGCGATTACGTCGATCGCGGACCGGACTCGGTGGGGGTCCTGCGGCTGGTGATGGGAATGGTCGGTACCGGAACGGCATTGGCAGTTCCGGGCAACCACGAGAACAAGCTCGTCAAGGCATTGCGGGGCCGGAAGGTCACCACCTCGCACGGTCTGGCCGAGACCCTCGAACAGCTCGAATCGGAATCCGACGACTTCCGCCGGGAGGTTCTCGAGTTCTGCGACGGCCTCGTTGCGCACCTCGTGCTCGACGGCGGCAAGCTCGTCGTTGCACACGCCGGACTGATCGAGAAGTACCACAACCGGGCGTCGGGCAGGGTTCGAAGCTTTGCTCTGTACGGAGACACCACCGGCGAGACCGACGAATTCGGCCTGCCGGTGCGGTATCCGTGGGCGCAGGACTATCGGGGCTCGGCGACGGTCCTCTACGGGCACACGCCGGTGCCGGAAGTGGAGTGGGAGAACAACACTGCGTGCCTCGATACGGGATGCGTCTTCGGCGGGAAGCTCACGGCGCTGCGCTATCCGGAGCGTGAGGTGGTGTCGGTTCCGGCCGAGCAGGTCTGGTACGAGCCTGCCCGTCCGATGGGCGCGTTCACGCGGGATGCAGCATCGCTCGATCTGTCCGACGTCATCGGCCCGACGGGCGTCGAGACGTCGCTGCGTGGGCGGGTATCGGTTCGGCCGGAGAACGCCGCGGGCGCACTGGAAGTGATGAGTCGGTTCGCGCTGGCTCCACAGTGGCTGCACTATCTGCCGCCGACGATGGCTCCGAGTGGAACATCGCAGCGCGAGGGATATCTCGAGTATCCGACGGAGGCATTCGCGGCGTATCGCGCGCTCGGTGCGTCGACGGTCATCTGCGAGGAGAAGCACATGGGCTCGCGGGTAGTCGTTGTGGTGTGTCGAGATGAAGACACCGCCCGGAAGAAGTTCGATGCGCCGGAGGGAGTGCTCGGCACCGCGTACACGCGGACGGGTCGTCCGGTGTTCGACGAGTCGCTCACCGGTGAGCTGATCTCCGGCGTGTCCGACGCGATCGAGAAGGCAGGAGTGTGGGACGAATTGGCCTCGAGCTGGCTGATTCTGGACTGCGAACTGATGCCGTGGTCTGCCAAAGCGGAGGGCCTGATCAAGACCGAGTACGCAGCGGTCGCTGCGGTGTCGCGGGCGAATCTCGAGGCCGAGGCGGCGGTGCTGGCATCGGCCGGATCGCGCGGTCTGGATGTGCAGGAGTTGCAGGAACGCAACGCCGTTCGGCAGGGCAACCTCGCCGAGTTCACCGACGCCTATCGGCGGTACGTCTGGCAGACGGACGGACTCGACGGAGTTCGGATCGCGCCGTTTCAGGTGCTGGCGTCGAATGTCGAGACGTATGCGGATCGTTCGCACTCGTGGCACCTCGACGTTGCCGACCGACTGGTGTCAGCAGCTCCTGAGGTGTTCGCCACCACCCGTCGATTCGAAGTCGATCTGTCGAATCCGGATTCGATTGCGGCAGGGGAGAAGTGGTGGGAGGAGTTGACGGCGCAGGGCGGCGAGGGCATGGTCGTCAAACCGGCAGCGAACGATCCACGCGGAAAGATGCAGCCCGGCATGAAGGTTCGCGGCCGAGAGTATCTGCGGCTGATCTACGGTGCCGACTACACCGACCCGGATCGACTGACTGCACTGCGCAACCGAAACGTGGGACACAAACAGTCGATGGCCCTACGCGAATATGCGCTGGGAATGGAGGCACTGGATCGGTCGGTGCGCGGTGAGCCGCTCTATCGCGTCCACCAGGCTGTGTTCGCCGTCCTGGCACTGGAATCCGAGCCAGTCGACCCGCGTTTGTAACTGCCTGCGGCAGTGGTGTGGCTATGACTCTGGGTCGTTCCGCGGGCTCCACTCCCGTGTGCCCCAGGTGGCACGTAAAGACACCACTGCCGCAGGCACTATTCTGTGCCGATGACCATCAGACTCGTTGTATCCGTGGAGACCGAAGCCGGCCTCGGAGATCGCCAGATCGAGGCCTTCGCTGCACTGGCACCCGTGGTTCGTGCTGAGGCGGGTTGCCTGCAATACGACCTGCACCGCGTCGTGGGATCGGAAGAACGCTTCGTGCTCCTCGAGCACTGGGAGTCGGCGGATGCGCTGGCGGCCCACGACGAATCACCGCACATGCGCGACGCGGATGCTGCGAACAAGGAGTTCAGGGCAGGCCCAGCTCAGGTGCTCGTCGTCGACGGCAGCCCCCTCGGGTAAGGCGTACGCCAAACGCCCACCCGGTCGACCTGCTCGGGATCAATGTGAATTCCAGTCACTCTGAGTGCAACAGAGGCGCGTTGATCCGCACAAGGCGGGGCAGGGGTCTACTTCGTCGGCGACGCAATTGGACAGATGCCGGCGCTGATCGGTGCCGCGATTGCTGCGGCAAACCGCGATCGATGGCCAGAAGGTGGACGAGCCCAGCATCAGTCCGCCGGCGAGTCCGCAGACAGCGACCAGAATGCCGCATCCGATCAGTAGGGCCGATCCGACAGCGGCGTGGACGGTGAGCCTTGTTCGCGGATGCGGCGTGCTTTGAGCCAGATCATCGTGCCGGCCGCGATGAACACCAGAGGGGCGAAGAAGAAGACCGAACTGCCGCCGAGTTTCGAGGCGAAGGTGGCAACTACCAGTACCGCTCCGAATGCAACGGGCACGGCGAGGGGCATGCCGCCGGACCATCTCTGGAACCTACTGCGCGTCGATGCAACCATGGCTTCACCGTACCGCTGGGGCTGCTACCGCCGCTTGTCGACGTGCAGCTGAATGCGGGTAGCGACGTGTGTACCGGCGAGTGATTCGGCCACGAAGGCGGCACGTGATTCGGCTCGGTCGGTGAATGCGACGACATCGAAATCTGCTGCAGCATAAACGGACACAGCGACGGTGGGCATTCCTCGATCGTCGATTGCCGTACCGCGGGCGCGTCGAACACCGGGGAACCCGGCCAACTCCGCGGCGACGCCCGAGGCGATGGCGCTCAGATCCACGTGCGCCGAGAAATGGGGCTCCTCGATGACGCTTGCTGTTCCGGTCGTGCGCGGAGAGAAGTTGCCGATCAACAGAAGCAGTGTCATGACAACTGCGATGCAGACAACCACAGCCAGCGTCGGCACCCACCAGCCCTGTTCCGGTAATTCCGAAATTCGTACACGGTCGAAGCGAGACAGCATCTCTCGTGCCCATGGAGCGTCGTAATGCCAGGCAAGCGCAAATCCGCCACCCGCGATCAAGCCCACTCCGACCGCGATGGCAAGGAGTCGATCCACACCAGCGATGAACGTCTTCATCACGACACCCTCGTCGGAGCTGCCACCGACTGCTTCACCGTCAGTCGTCGTCCGCCCGCAGCAACCGACAGTGTCGGAGCCAGTGCCTCGCGCACTGCTGCGTCCACGTGCTCGGCATCGACAGCCCCGTCACGCTCGATTCGCACCTCGATCTTCCTGCGTGTGACAACGGTGTGTGCATCCACGACTCCGCGGGTGGACTGCGCTGCAGCACTGCACAATCGGGCGATATCCGTAGCGGTGGCCCAGACCGTCGACGTGCCCAGGCCGGAATGCGTCTTCGTTCGCGGTTTGACCCCGATGAACACCAGAAGCAGCCCGACGACGGCGGCTCCGATCGCGGCGGCGATCATCCAACTCTGCCAGTGCAATCGGGCGATCCAGGACACAGCGTCGGCGATCCACGGGCTACCACCGAGGTGGCCGTGCGCGATCAGGAATTCCCTGCCGGCGACGAAGGCCACACCGAGGAGTGCGAACCCGAACAACAGTGCCACCGGCATCGCGGCCGGCCCGGCAGTGGGTGGACGAGGTGCAATGACTTGCGATGCTTGGGTATTCGACGTGGACGAGAAACCGGTGTCCAAGGTGGTGTCCGATACCAGGACGTTCACCCGATGCACGTGCAGCCCCGTCATCGTCGCCAACGCAGCCTCGACGGTGGCGTGCACGGACTCGGTCACCTCGGTGATCTGCGACGGCCAGGTCACCCCGATGTAGAGGTTGACGGCGATCGTGTCCTCGCCGAGGGTGACGTCGGCGCGGGGGAGTTCTCGACCGGTCAGTCGCGAGAGGCCGCCGGTGGTGCGCGTGACCCGGGGATCCTTCAGTGCCGCCGCGATGGCGGTCCGGGAAATGGCCCGATCCTTGATCTCGACGCTGCCGCGCATCTCGCGGCCGTTGTCGACCTCGTCGGATCCAGCCTGCGTCATCACCGAGAATCCTTCGCGCCGGTCGCGGCTCGCTGTGGTGCGGCACGCGCTCCACAACTGTAGTGACGACCGGTGGCGGATGACGTCACGAGAGTAAATGTTCCTGGCATACTGCCACCGTGTCGGAAATTGTGCGGGTGACCGCGTCGGATATCGCCTCGGCCGAGGAGCTGCTGGAGCCGGTCATGCGCCGGACCCCCGTGGTGGCTTCTCGAATTCTGTCGGACCTGACCGGCCACGAGGTGCGCCTCAAGTGCGAGAACCTGCAGCGCACCGGATCGTTCAAGCCGCGCGGGGCCTACAACCGCATCGCCAGACTCGACGCCGAGCAGCGTGCACGCGGGGTGGTCGCGGCCAGCGCAGGCAACCACGCTCAGGGTGTCGCATGGGCCGCGTCGCAGGTGGGAATCGAATCGACCGTGTTCATGCCGGTCGGAGTGTCGCTACCCAAGCTCGTCGCCACCAGGGCATACGGCGCGACGGTTCATCTGGTGGGCAACACCGTCGACGAGGCGCTGAAGTCGGCGAGGGAATTCGCCGAACGCACCGGTGCCACCCTCATTCACCCGTTCGACCACCTGGACATCGTCGCTGGACAGGCGACGCTGGGAACCGAACTGCTGCAACAGATGCCGGACGTCGGCACCATCGTGATTCCCACCGGTGGCGGAGGCCTGTTGGCCGGTGTCGCCGCAGCGGTCAAGCTGACCAAGCCCGACATCAGGATCGTCGGCGTGCAGGCCGAGGGCGCTGCCGCATGGCCGGCGTCGCTGAAGGCGGGGCATCCGATCGCGTTGGCATCGATGTCGACGATGGCCGACGGTATCGCGATCGGCCTTCCCGGATCGGTGCCGTTCGATCACGTGCAGGGCTGGGTCGACGACGTGGTGACCGTCAGCGAGGATGCGCTCTCGCGTGCGTTGGTGCTGTGCATCGAGCGCGCGAAACTCATCGTGGAACCGGCGGGCGCGGCAGCGGTGGCGGCGCTGATGACGCATTCTGCGGAAGAACTCGGATTGACCGGCTCGGTGTGTGCCGTTCTCTCCGGTGGGAACATCGACCCGCTGCTGCTCACCCACGTGATCACTCACGGTCTCCGAGCGGGTGGACGTTATCTCGCTGTACGCGTGACCATTTCGGACAAGCCGGGCGGACTCACCGGTGTGCTCGGGGTGGTGCGCGATGCCGGGGCCAGTGTCGTCGACGTCGTCCACTCCCGTACCGGCGGACGCCTGGGGCTCGAGGAGGTCGACGTGATGTTGACCGTCGAGACCCGCGGACCCGACCACCGCGGTTCGGTGCTCGATGCCCTGGGCGCGGCCGGGTACGCCGTGCACATGGAGAACTGACGCGCCGGGCCCGTTCTGACCCGACTGGTACCTTGATCAGCGACTTGGACCAGGACATCGGTGGGAGATATTTGCATGGCTCGGCTTGTCGCGATCGTCTCCGCTGTCCTGGGAATTCTGTTGACGATCGCGATACCGCTGCTGCCGATCGAGCAGCAGCAGTCCTCGCTGACATGGCCGCAGTCGGACACCATCGGCAGTGTCGAAGCTCCGCTCGTCGGTTACACCCCGATCAGCGTCGACGCGACGGTTCCGTGTGCTGCCGCGCGTCAGCTTCCGGACGGCGGGCTGTTGTTGTCCACCTCGCCCGAGGGATCGCCCGACGCCTATCGCTACGGTCTCGTTGCCGAGGTGACGGGCGGTGACGCGTCGCAGCTGCAGGTGACGTTGCGTGATTCCGTCCTCCTCGAGAAGCCGGTATCGGAACTGTCCGACTGCGCCTTGACGATCACCTCGACGGCCACGGCGACCACCGTCGGGCTGACGGGCGAAGACACCGTCACTCGCGAGGGCGACGTGCGGCCTCAGCTGGTGGGCGTGTTCAGCGATCTTCAGGGCAACATTCCCGGTCTTCAGCTGCAGGCCGAGCTGGACAGCCGATTCTCGTCGACCCCGAGCGCGCTCAAGTGGTTCGCGATGATCGTCGGTGTACTCGCCACGGGCATCTCGCTGATCGCGCTGCACCGCCTCGACCTGTCCGACGGCCGACGTGCCCGACGGTTCCTCCCTCGTCGCTGGTGGACGTTCGGCGCTGCCGACGCGGTGGTGATCGGGACGCTGGTGGTGTGGCATCTGATCGGCGCGAACACCTCCGACGACGGTTATCAGCTGGGCATGGCGCGCACGGCCGACAATGCCGGGTACATGGCCAACTACTTCCGCTGGTTCGGTGTGCCCGAGACTCCGTTCGGCACACCGCTGTACGACATGTTCACCCTCATGTCGCACGTCTCGACGGCCAGTGTGTGGATGCGGTTGCCGACGCTGATCTGCGGCGTCGTGGCGTGGCTCGTCATCAGTCGCGAGGTGATCCCGCGGTTCGGTGCGGCTGCTCGCGCGTCGAAGACCGCGTTGTGGACCGGTGGCCTGGTGATGCTCGCGTTCTGGCTGCCGTACAACAACGGCCTGCGCCCGGAGCCGTTCGTGGCGCTCGGAGTGTTGCTGACGTGGTGCTCGGTGGAGCGCTCGATCGCGACCCGCAGATTGCTGCCCGCAGCCGCGGCGATTCTGATCGCCGCGCTGACGGTCACGTGCGGACCGTCCGGCTTCATCTGCTTCGCACCGCTGATCGCCGGGGCTCGGCCGGTGTTGCAGATCGTCGTCGCCCGCGCTCGGGCGTTCGGCAACAGCGTATGGGGCGCGGCGACGTTGCTTGCCCCGCTGATCGCGTCGGGCACCGTGGTGCTGGTGTTCGCATTCGGTAACCAGACGGTAGCCGGCATGCTCGAGATGCAGCGGGTGCACAACGCGGTCGGGCCGAGCCAGGCCTGGTTCGACGAGTATCTGCGCTACCAGTGGCTGATGAACATGGACATCGACGGCTCGCTCGCACGCCGCTTCGGAGTGTTCGTGATGATCGTCTCGCTGATCGCGGTGGTCGTTGCCATGCTGCGCAAGGGCGGCAAGATCCCCGGCACCGCAACCGGTCCCGCACGGCGGATCGTAGGCATCACCGTCGGGGCGATGGCCTTGATGATGATCACCCCCACCAAATGGACCCACCACTTCGGTGTCTTCGCCGGACTCGCCGCATCGGTTGCGGTACTGGCAGCCGTGGCGACCGGTGCGGCGGTACTGCGATCGCGGCGCAACCGACTCCTGTTCGCCGCGTCGGTCTCGTTTCTACTGGCCGTCGCGTTCACCGGAACCAACGGCTACTGGTACGTCTCGGCATGGGGAGTTCCGTTCTGGGACAAGCCGATCCTCGTTGCCGGTCTCGGCATCTCGACCATGTTCCTCGGCCTGACCCTGCTGCTGTTGCTCGCTGCCGTCTGGTTCCACCTCCGTGAGCCGTATGTGCTCGCCGCCAAACCGATGGCGCGATGGTGGTCGGTGCCGCCGATCGCTGTCGGGGCCGCTCTGATGGTGCTGGTGGCCGTCGCGTCGATGGCCAAGGGCGCTGTGGCGCAATGGCCGTCGTACTCGATCGCGAAATCGAATCTCTCGGCGCTGACCGGTGACACGTGCGGACTTGCGAACGACGTACTGCTGGAAACCGACCCCAATGCCGATGTGCTGCAACCGGTCACCGGAGACGCGTTTGCCGCACTGAGCGCAGAGAACGACGGGTTCACCCCCGATGGTGTGGCGGGCGACCTCACTGCAGACAAGGAATCCTCGGCGTCGGGCACCTCGAACACCGTCGACACCGGAGAGCAGCAGCAGCCGACGTCGACCACCGGAGCCGGAACCGGTGGCAGCGCATTACCGTTCGGCCTCGATCCGGCCACTGTGCCGGTGCTCGGTTCGTTCGGCTCCGATGTCCCCGCCACGCTGACGACCGGGTGGTACGCACTGCCCGCCGATCCCGGCGACCTGATCTCCATCGCCGCTGCCGGACGAATCCGCTCGGTGGACTCCGACGGCATCGTCACCTACGGTCAGAGCCTCGAACTCGAGTACGGAGTCGACGGCCGGGCGCAGGGACGCGTGACCCCCATCGACATCGGCCCGGCGCCGTCGTGGCGCAACCTGCGCGTGCCCATGGATCAGATTCCGGCCGGTACCAACACGATTCGGCTCGTGCTCGCCGACACCGATCGAGATTCCGACCAGTGGTTGGCAATCACCCCGCCGCGAGTTCCGCGTACTCAGACGTTGAACGAGGTCGTCGGCCGTGACGCTCCGGTGATGCTGGACTGGGAGGTCGGCTTCAACTTCCCCTGTCAGCGTCCGTTCGATCACCGCCTCGGGGTTGCCGAAGTTCCGCAGTACCGGGTGTTGCCGGATCGCAGCGGTGCCGTCATCACCAATGCGTGGCAGGACCACTACGGCGGTGGGCCACTCGGATGGATCGACATCGTCGCCTCCGCGCGCACCATTCCGTCGTATCTGGCCGGCGACTGGGACCGCGACTGGGGATCGATCGAGCAGTACATCCCGTACGACGAGTCGGCGCAGGCGGCGCAGATCACAGCCGAAGAGGTCCAGCGTTCGGGTCTGTGGACGCCCGGTCCGATCAAGACCGGTTAATCTCTACGCGTTCGGAAGTCCTTACACCGACGAGTAGAGAAACGGGGAGAGGGCAATGGCGAACGCTATAGAAGTAGAGGACCTCGTACTTCGGTACGGCAAGAACGTCGCGCTCGACGGGATCGATTTCACCGTTCCCGAGGGCACGGTGCTGGGTGTGCTCGGTCCCAACGGTGCAGGAAAGACCACGGCGGTCCGCATTCTCGCCACCTTGCTGCAGGCGACGTCGGGCTCGGCTCGAATCTTCGGGCTCGACGTGGCGACGCAGGCCAACGAGGTGCGCAGCACGATCGGGCTGACCGGTCAGTTCGCGGCCGTGGACGAGTATCTGACCGGCTACGAGAATCTCGAGATGGTCGGTCGACTGTTCGGCCTACGCAAGGCAGAGGCCAAGAAGCGGGCCGACGAACTGCTCGCACGATTCGACCTGGAGTACGCACGCGACCGCACCGCCAAGCAGTATTCGGGAGGTATGCGTCGGCGACTCGACATCGCGGCCAGTCTGATCGGTCGACCGAGGGTGGTGTTCCTCGACGAGCCGACCACCGGGCTCGATCCACGTAGCCGAATCACCATGTGGGAGTTCATCGCAGATCTCGTCCGCGACGGCACGACCATTCTGTTGACCACCCAGTACCTCGAGGAGGCCGACCGACTGGCCGATTCGATCATCGTGCTGAACAAGGGCAAGATCATTGCTCGCGGAACGGCCGACGAGCTCAAGGCCCAAACCGGCGGTGAGCGAGTCGAATTCGTGCTGCTCGATCGGTCCCAGGCCGATCGAGCGATGCAGATCCTCGCTCCGATCGGCGTCGAGCCACCCACCCTCGACGATCAGGTGGGCCGGATCGTCATGCCCGTCAACGGGGGATCGAAGGACCTGTCCACCGCACTGGCCCAGCTGGAGGAAAACGGAATCGGAGTCGTCGACGTCGGCTTACGGCGTCCGAATCTCGACGATGTGTTCTTGACTCTTACCGGTCAGACCACCGGCGAACCCGAGACGGCGGAGGAAGAGAAATGAGCAACGTTCTCCTGGATTCGGCGATCATCACCAAGCGAAATCTGATCAAGCTCAAGAGAGTTCCCGATCTGCTGTTCTTCGCCATGCTGTCTCCGATCATGTTCGTGCTGCTCTTCGCGTACGTCTTCGGCAGTGCCATCGACGTTCCGGGGATCGATTACAAGAGCTTCCTGATGGGCGGCATCTTCGTGCAGACGATGATCTTCGGTGCCTCCCTCACCGGGTCGTCGCTGGCCGAGGACCTGCAGAAAGGCGTGATGGACCGGTTCCGGTCGCTGCCGATGGCACGATCGGCCGTCGTCATCGGGCGCACTGCGGCGGATGTCGGCAACAACCTTGTCACCATCACGATCATGTCGATCACCGGGCTCATCGTGGGCTGGCGGATCACGTCCTCGTTCTTCGACGCCTTGCTCGGGTACGTGCTGCTGCTGCTGTTCGCGTATTCGATCTCGTGGGTGATGGCCCTGGTGGGGCTCACGGTGCGTTCGCCGGAGATCTTCAACAATGCGTCGTTCATCGTGATCTTCCCGTTGACGTTCATCGCCAACACCTTTGTACCGATCGACAATTTCCCCAGCGTGCTCAAGACGATCGCGGAGTGGAATCCGATCTCGTCGGTGACGTTGGCGGTGCGCGAGCAGTTCGGCAACACCAACCCGATGGCACCGCCGCCGGAGGTGTGGCCGCTGCAGAACCCCGTGCTCTACACGCTGATCTGGGTCGTGTTGATGCTCGTGGTGTTCGTGCCGCTGTCGGTACGCAAGTACCAGAAGACGATGACCGCCTGATCTCCATGCAGAAAAGCACCCCCGGTCGCCGAGCGACCGGGGGTGCTTTTCACGTCTTCTGCGTGCAGGCCTACGTGTGGTACGGCTCCGCGCTGACGAGCGTGACCTTCATGGTCTTGCCGTTGGGCAGCGTGTACTCACGGGTATCGCCGACCTTGGCGTCGATGAGCGATCCGCCCAGCGGCGACGCGGGGGAGTACACCTCGAGCTTGTTGTCGCGGGCACCCTCTTCACGGGTGGCGATCAGGAACGTCTCGGTGTCGGACTCGTCGCCGTCGTAGTAGACCTTGACGACGGACCCGGGCAGGGCGACACCGGACTGAGTGGGTGCCTCGCCGACCTTCGCGTTGTTGAGCAGCTCCTGCAGCTGGCGGATTCTTGCCTCCTGCTGGCCCTGCTCCTCGCGCGCAGCGTGGTAGCCGCCGTTCTCCTTCAGATCGCCCTCTTCGCGACGCTCGTTGATCTCGGCGGCGATGACGGGGCGATTGGAAATGAGCTGGTCGAGTTCGCTCTTGAGCCTGTCGTGTGATTCCTGGGTAAGCCAGGTCACCTGGGTCTCGGTCATCTCGATCACTCCCTCGTAGTCGGAATCTCGAGTTCGGATTCCGGTTTCTGAGCAGGTAGGGCACGCAACGAACAGGGGACTCCAATGGTTGGATCCCCTTGGTCGGCCCACATCCTGGAGCCGTCGTCATCGTTCGCAGGTGAACCCTGCCCGCAATGCAGCAATACACGGCACCTTCTGCGGTGGCCGTGTATGACCCGAGCTTACCACGAACAGGCAGTTCGCCTATCGGGCTCGTAAATATTCGGGAACATCGAGGCTGCAGCCGTAGACGTCGCCGACGGCAGGGGCGGCCGACGTCGTCACCTCGGTGGTCATCTCCACGGTGGTGGACGCCGACTCCGGTGGGATGTACACCTCACGCCTGCCGGTCTCGGAGCCGTCGCGCGATCGGGCGCGAACGATGCACACGGCAGGTTGCTCGGGATCCTGCCGGGTGACGCTGAATCTGATCGACATCGTGGAGTCGTCGACGATGTCGAACGAGAGCTGACTGCCTTCGATCGGTTTGACCGAGAATTTGCTGTACGCGTAGTAGGCCACGCCTATGCCGACCAGCAGGACCAGGACCACGAGTGCGATCTTCGTCGCACGTTTCGGAGCCTGCCGAATGCCGCTGGGACCGGAACCCGACGGGTATCTACCTGCGGGAAGTGCGTTGGTCATGTCAGCTCTCGGGGTCGATTCGGGGGTGCCGCTGGGGGCCTGTCGGCGTCAGGTGGAACTATAGGTCAGGCAAGAACCAGGCGAATCCGAGGTGAGGAAGAACGTGTCCGGACTGCGGCTCATGGCAGTGCATGCCCATCCCGACGACGAGTCCAGCAAAGGTGCTGCGACAACGGCTCGCTACGCGGCCGAAGGACACGAGGTTCTGGTCGTCACGCTCACCGGCGGAGAGCGGGGCGACATCCTCAATCCGGCGATGGACATTCCGGGAGTGCACGATCGCATCCACGAGGTTCGGCGCGAGGAGATGGCCGAAGCCGCGCGCATCCTCGGGGTCCGGCAGACCTGGCTCGGATTCGAGGATTCCGGATTGCCCGAGGGTGATCCGCTGCCGCCTCTCCCCGAGGGTTGTTTTGCACTGGTCCCGTTGGAGGTCTCCACCGAGGCTTTGGTGAAGGTGGTTCGCGAGTTCAAGCCGCACGTCATCACCACGTACGACGAGCGCGGCGGCTACCCACACCCGGACCACATTCGCTGCCACGAGGTCTCGATGGCCGCATGGGAGGCAGCGGGGGATCCCGAACGCTTCCCCGACGCCGGTGAGCCCTGGACTCCGCTCAAGCTCTACTACTCGCACGGGTTCATCCGTAAGCGCATGCAGCTTTTCCACGACTGGTTCATCGACCGCGGTGAGGAGAGCCCGTTCGTCGACTGGCTGAAGCGGTGGGACGGTCAGCGCGACGAGATCATGGGTCGTATCACCACACAGGTCACCGTCGGTGACTACTTCGAGCATCGCGACGACGCACTACGCGCACACGCGACGCAGATCGATCCCAACGGGTCGTTCTTCGCCGTGCCGCTGGACGTACAGCGCAAGCTGTGGCCCACCGAGGAGTTCGAGCTGGCCCGCACTCGGGTCACGACGTCGCTGCCCGAGACGGACCTGTTCACCGGAATAGAAGAGACCGACAAATGATCGTTTCGATCCTCGCCCAGCAGCCCACCGGTCCCGAATTCGGCAAGTCCTCGCCGATCGGGCTGGTGATCCTGGTCGCGCTGTTGGTCGGAACGGCACTGCTGATCTGGTCCATGAACAAGAAGATCAAGCGTCTGCCCGCCACGTTCGAGAAGGAGGATCCGACGTTGGATCAGGCCCTCGACGAGGGCACCGACCGCGGCGGGATAGCAGATCCGTTTCCACCGGAACAGAACCGACCCAAACCCGCAGTCTCCGACGAGCCCTGATGCTCGACGCCAATGCCCTGGGTGAGTCCACCAGCCCGTATCTGAGGCAGCATGCGGACAACCCGGTGCACTGGCAACAGTGGGGACCGCAGGCTCTGCAGTCCGCCCGCGATCGGAATGTTCCGATCCTGCTGTCGATCGGATACTCGGCGTGCCACTGGTGCCACGTCATGGCCCACGAATCGTTCGAGGACGAGGCGAGCGCGGCACTGATGAACGAGCATTTCGTGTGCATCAAGGTCGATCGCGAAGAACGACCCGACCTCGACTCGGTGTACATGAACGCCACCGTCGCAATGACCGGCCAGGGCGGGTGGCCGATGACGTGTTTCCTGACCCCCGACACCGAACCCTTCTACTGCGGCACGTACTTCCCGCCGGCCCCGCGTCAGGGAATGCCGTCGTTCCAGCAGTTGCTCACCGCGATCGCCGACACCTGGTCGACACGGCGACAGGAGGTGTTCGACGCCTCCGCCGACATCGTCGCCGAACTGCGCAAGCACAGTGCAGGCGTGCCCGCAGGCGGTCGCCCGATCGACGCCGACGCGCTGGCAGCCTCGGTCTCGGCGATCTGCGCCGACGAGGACACCACCTACGGCGGCTTCGGCCGGGCACCGAAGTTCCCACCCGGCGCGCTGCTCGAGGGTCTGCTCCGGCACTACGAGCGCACCGGCGACACCGAGGTCCTCGGCGTCGTTCGCCGTACCGCGTCGGCCATGGCGCGCGGGGGCATCTACGACCAGTTGGGCGGCGGATTCGCGCGCTACTCCGTCGATGCCGAGTGGGTCGTCCCGCATTTCGAGAAGATGCTCTACGACAACGCCCTGCTGCTGCGGTTCTACGCGCACGCAACCCGGGTCGACGACGATGCGCTCGCCCGGCGGGTGGCGTCGGACACTGCGGAGTTCATGCTCGGTGAATTACGCACGGACAACGGCTGTTTCGCGTCGGCGCTCGATGCCGACACCGAAGGCATCGAGGGTCTGACCTACGCGTGGACTCCGGAACAACTGACCGAGACACTCGGCTTCGAGGACGGTGTCTGGGCAGCCGGGTTGTTCGCGGTGAACTCGGCAGGCACGTTCGAGGCCGGCATGTCGGTACTGCAGCTGCCCGCCGAACCCGAGGACTATGAGCGATTCGCCCGGGTGCGCGCCGCGTTGTCGGCCGCTCGCGCGACCAGGCCGCAACCCGGCCGCGACGACAAGGTCATCACCGCCTGGAACGGGTTGGCGATCACCGCACTGGTCGAGGCCGGCACCGGGCTGGGACAACCGAGATGGGTCGACGCGGCCGTCGAGTGCGGTGAGCAGCTCTTCGCCCGCCACGTCGAGTCGGGTCGGGTGCGCCGCGCCTCCCTCGGCAGTGCCGTGGGCGAGGCCACCGGTGTGCTCGAGGACTACGCGTGTCTCGCGGTCGCCGCGGCAGCGCTGTTCCAGGCGACCGGAGACTCGATCTGGATCGAGCGCATGACCTCGATCATCGATGCTGCGATCGACCACTTCGCCGACCCCGACGACGTCGGCGGGTGGTTCGACACCGCCGACGACGCCGAGACCCTCGTGACCCGGCCGCGTGACCCGATCGACGGGGCCACCCCGTCGGGCGCATCCACGATGGCCGAGGCGCTCCTCACGGCCGCTGCGTTGGTCGATCACACGTCCTCGGCGCGTTACGGCGAACTGGCGGCCGCGTCGTTGGCGCGAGCGGCCTCGATTCTCGAACGTGCGCCCAGGTCCGGTGGGCACTGGCTGGCAGTGGCAGAGGCGTCCGTTCGTGGCCCGATTCAGATCGCGGTGTCGACGTCACCCGGCGGCGACCTGCTCTCTGCCGTGCGGGCGCTGGCACCGGGCGGTTCAGTGGTGGTGGCAGGCGTGACGGATTCGTCGGTGCTGCTGACCGACCGGCCACCCGTCGACGGCCAGGAAACGGCGTACGTGTGCCGTGGCTTCGTGTGCGACCGTCCTGTGACCTCTGCCGAAGATCTGGCGTTCGCGTTGCAGAGATGATCACGCTCGTCGATGCTTCGACGAAGAATCCGTACTTCTGACGGAAGTTTCTTCGGTCCGGGGCGGTCGAGCGTCTACCGATGGATCGACGGTGTCATGAGTGAGGGTCATGAATGAGGATGTGGTGCGTGCGGACACCGTGGCCGAGGCAGTGACCGACGAGCAGCGTGCTGCCGTCGCCGTTTTCGTGGCTGCGGTTCCGATGGCTGCCATGGTGCACTCGATGGACTACGAGGTGGTCGGTGCCAACATCCTCTGCGAGGGCGTGCTCGGGTGCGCGGTCGACGACATGGTGGGACGCCCCGTGGCAGATTTCGTGCCGCTCGGCGATCGCGCGTCGGCGATGCGCATCGCGGCCCAGCTCGAGCATCGCTACCCGAACGCAGGGTCCACCGAACACGGTCGACCGGTCGGCGCTCTGCGTCGAGTGCGGCGCGGCGACGGGGAGGTCCTCTCGTGCTGGATGCACGTCGGAATCTCGACGCTCGTCGGGCGACGGTTCATCGTCGCACTGCTGGACCTGGTCAATCCTGTCGTCGACGACACCGTTCGTTGGCGCGACCGCGCCGAGCGGGACGAACTGACCGGATTGCTGCGACGAGGTCCCCTGCTCGCCCACGTCGACGAATGGATCGTCGCGGATCTGCCGGTCGCCCTGGCCTTCGTCGACGTCGATCGGTTGAAGTCGATCAACGACGCGCACGGTCACCCGGCCGGTGACGCCGTGCTGGAGGCAGCGGGACGTCGGCTGCACCAGTGGTCGCCGCGCGGGAGCGTCGTCGGCCGATACGCGGGAGACGAGTTCGTGTTCGCTGTGACGTCCGACGGGCCGCAGGAGCTCGACAGCGCCGAAGTCACCGAGTCGGTGCGGTCGGCGATCTGCGGCGAGCCGGTGCCGTTCGGATCGAATCTGCTAGGGGTGTCGGTCAGTGTGGGCGTTGCGGTGCGTGAGCCGGGGGAGTCGAGAGATCGACTGATTCAGCGGGCCGACGCACTGATGTATCGAGACAAGGCGTCGCGGACCACCTGAGGGCGATCAGAACAGCACGAGCCACACCGCAACCAGGTGGCAGGTTGCCGCCAATACCGTTGCTGCGTGAAAGAACTCGTGGTGGCCGAAGGTCGTCGGCCATGGATTAGGCCACTTGGTGGCGTACAGCACGGCTCCGATGCTGTAGAAAACTCCGCCCACGAGCAGCAACACGAACGGTGCATAGCCCACTTGTCCGATCAGCGCGGGTGCGACCGGGACGATCGCCCAGCCGAGGAGCAGATACAGCGGTACCCCGACCCATCGGGGAGCGGTGGGCCACAACATTTTCAGGGCCACCCCGGCGAGGGCCCCGACCCACACGACGATCAGCAGCGTGCGTCCGGTCGAGGCGGGTAGGCCGAGCACCGCGAACGGGGTGTAGCTACCTGCGATGAAGAGGAAGATCATCGAATGATCGGCGCGCTTCATCCAGATCTGCGACGCCGTGGTCCTCCAGTGCACGCGATGGTAGGTGGCACTGACCCCGAACACGCCGCAGACGGTGATGGAATACACGCTCACGGCCACACCCGCACTGACCGAGACCATGCTGAACGCGAGCGTGACGAGAGTGATCGCGCACACCACTGCCACGCCGAACGCGTACAGGTGAATCCAGCCGCGCATACGTGGTTTGACGGGTATCTCGTCCAGTCCGAACATCGTCATGAAAGATCGCCTCCCGTGCCGTTCGCCGAACCTACGCAACCGTAGGTTCTGACGCTACTGTACCGGCGACCGGCTCGCAGACGTCGGCGTAAGGTGATCCTTCGTGGTGATGAGAGCAGCGGTGACGGGGCAGTGGTGACGAAGCAGTGGTGATCATTCCGCAGAAGGTCCGCGGCGTTCTCTACAACGTGTACGAGCGGCGTCTGCTGAGCCAGCTCGAAGGGGTTCAGCACCCGCGGCACGTCGCAGTGATGTGCGACGGCAATCGCCGCTGGGCTCGCGAGAACGGGTTCACCGACGTCGCCCACGGGCACCGCATGGGCGCGCTGAAGATCGCCGAGATGCTCGGCTGGTGCGACGCCGCCGGAATCGAGATGGCCACCATCTACCTGCTCTCCACCGAGAATCTCCGCCGAGACGCCGACGAATTGGATTCGTTGCTCGACATCATCACCGACGTCGTCGAGGAGATCTGCGGGCCCGAGATGAACTGGGGCGTCAAACTCGTCGGCACCCTCGACCTGCTGCCCGCCTCGACTGCGCGTCGACTCAAGGAAGCGGCAGCGCTGACCGAGGGACGGTCGGGAACACACGTCAACGTCGCCGTCGGATACGGAGGTCGGCAGGAAATCGCCGACGCCGTCCAATCCCTGGTGAGCGAGAAGATCGCCGAGGGCGTGAGCGGCGACGAGCTGGTGGCCTCGATCAACGTCGACGAGATCGGCAGTCACCTCTACACCTCCGGCCAACCCGATCCGGATCTCGTGATCCGCACCTCGGGTGAACAGCGACTCTCCGGCTTCCTGCTGTGGCAGAGCGCGTACTCGGAAATCTGGTTCACCGAGGCCTACTGGCCCGAATTTCGACGCGTCGACTTCCTGCGCGCGCTGCGTGACTTCGCGGCCAGACACCGGCGGTTCGGTATCTGACGTGCGCGGCACTTCGTAGCCTGCTACGAATTTTCGCTCACGACCCGGGACGACGCACGAGGGCTGCGTCGCAGCCGGGAGCTGTCTCCGGATTCGATGGCGGACAGCAGGGCAGGCCCAGTTCGTCGAAGGCGCGATCGTGTCGGGATCGACAGGCCCGTCACTGCCCCGACCCCGATGGCCGCGCCGAGGAAAGTGTGCACCGGCCACGGAGCGTCGGCAGCGCCGAGGTGAATCAGGACAGGGGGCACGACCGCGACCGCGAGGACGATCGCGAAGATCGTGTACTGCGCCCCTGCAGGATTTCCAGTGCGACTCGACGCGGTGACGCGGTCGCGCGCGTCGGGGCCGATCGCCGGCATCAGAACGCCGAGCCAGGGCACGCTTGCGCACGCCGCCCCCGTCGCGGCCAGGGTCATTCCGAAAGCGACCGCCGCCAAGGGTGATTCGCTGACCAGGCACAGTGTGAGGGTCAGAGCCGAGGTCGGGATACCGAACATCAGCAGCCAGGCGAGCTGTCGGCCGCACACGTCGGCTCGGATTGCTCCGGGGGTGGTGAGGATCTGCCACAGCGCGGTGCCGTCGAGGGCGTAGGTGTTCACTGCAACCATCGCACCGAGCACTGCAGCCATGACCCCGATGAACGGCAGGGCCCAGGACCAGCTCGTCGGTGCGACCAAAGCGACCATGAGCAGCGGTGTGATCCACGCGTGGATGGCCCCCAGTCTGCGATGCGGGTCCCTGAACCACGTAGTGATCTCTCGGTCGAACACGGCACGTATCGGTCCGCCGGGTCGCGGGTGATCTGAGGAAGCAGACCGCCTGGCGGTGACGTTGCTGGGCGTCCGGGCCGGTGGCCTGCGCAGTTCACTCGCCGTCAGCACGATCCAGGCACCGCGGAGCAACATCGTTCCTGCGACGAGGCCCACTAGCGGCAGCGCCACCGAGACGAGTGAGGCAGAGGTCGTCGCGGCGAGTACGGCGGCAAGGCCCCATCCTGTCGGCAGGGCGAGCAGCAGGTTCTCGATTCCGGTCGGCACAGCGCCCGCCACCGAGGGGGTGACGAGTTCCGTTCCGCCATCGCCGAGGTTGGGCAGTACCGCAGCAGCAACCGGCACCCAGCCGGCGAACGACACCGCGAGGAGCAACGACATCTGTATCGCCGCTACCCACGTGCCCGCTGCCGTGCGAAGCAGGCCGGCAACCACTGCCGCAACACACCGACCGAGCCAGAGCAAGAACATCAGCTGTGCGGCCAGGGCCAGCGCCGCGACGACGACAGCACCCGGCCCGTGGGCTGCGGCCACCACGAAGAAACTGCACAGCGCGATCGCTGTGACAACCGTTCCGACGCTCATCGCCTCGCTCGCTGCGAGATTCCGCGCGATCCTGGTGGGTCGCTCGGGCAGCGTCCTGAACCACTGCGGATCCAGGGTTGCCGACGATCCGGGAAGCAGGATCGGGCCGATTGCCCAGAACACCCCGAACGCGAAGATCCCCACGGTCAGCCAACTCGGGTGCACCGTGCCGGAGATCCCGAGTGCCGCGAGCACGACGACCCCGGATGCCACGATCGATCCGACGACCAAGCCGAAGGCGCGCTCGTCGTGCGGACCGTGCCGAAGGATCCTCCACCGCATCGACGCGAACGCCGCACTCGAGCTCACGCCAACCACTCGATCCCGCGGTTCGTGGGCGCGCCGACGAGATCGACGAACGTGTCGTTGAGACTGCGGCCTGCCCTGACCTCGTCGACGGTGCCCTCACTGACAACGCGACCGTCCTTGATCAACGCCACCCGTTCACAGGTCCGCTCGACGACATCCATGAGGTGGCTCGACAGCAGCACCGTGCCGCCACCGGCGACGTACTGACCGAGCAGGCCTTCGATTGCCCGCGCTGAGACCGGGTCGATGGCCTCGAAAGGCTCGTCGAGTACCAACACACTGGGGCGGTGCAGCAGAGCCACGGCGAGGCCGATCTTCTTTCGCATCCCGGTCGAGTAGTCCACGATCAACGTCGAGGGCGCCCGGTCCAAGTGCAGGATCTCGAGTAGGTCGGCTGCGCGGATCGGCCAGTCGTTGCCCATTCGCCGTAGCCGGGCGGTGTACTCGAGCAGTTCCGAGCCCGTCAGCCGCTCCGGGAGCGAGAGCCCCTCCATCATGATTCCGAGCTCACTCAGCACGTGCTCGCGGTCCTCGGCGGCATTCACTCCGGCTACCGTGACGGATCCCGAGTCCGGCGTCAGCAGTCCTGCGATCATCGCGAGCGTGGTGGATTTCCCGGCCCCGTTGGGGCCGACGATGCCGAAGAACGTTCCGGGGGGCACGATCAGATCGATCGCATCGACGGCGATGCGGGTGCCGAAGCGTTTGGACAGCCCCTTCAGTTGGACTGCCGGGGTGATGTCGGTGGTCATGATCGGACTCCTCGGAGGAACAGAGAGGTGAGTTCGCGCGCGTAGGCCTCGATGTCGAACTCGGGGTCGGCGACGATCTTCAGTGCGGCCCCGTCGATGCAGCGTCGCAGCGTGTATGCCGTCAGGCGCGCGTTCACCGTACGGAATTCGCCTGTGCTCGAACCGAACTCGAACAACAGTGCAGTCCCGGCGATGATGGGTTCCTCGGCGTCCGAGCTCGCGTGCAGAGCGCCGTCCTTGCCCCGTAGATTCGGCATCACCTGTCCGAGGGCTGCCATTTCGCGCCGATGAGCTCCGATGAAGTCGAGATTGCCTTCGATGTACGCCTGCAGTTTGGCCGCGGCCGTCCGTTCACTGTCGATTCTCTGCTGCATCTTCGCGGATCCCTCCGCAAAGATCGTGGTGACCACCGTTTCGAGTACGGCCTCGTAGAGGTCGGTGCGGCCTGCGAAGTGGTACGAGATCAAGCCGCGACTGATGCCGGCTTCCGCGGCGATCGCAGCGAGAGTGGTTCCGTGCCAACCGTCGCGAGCAAGACAGTCGATTGCTGCGTCGATGATCCGACGTCGACGCACTTCTTGCGTCAAGGTCACCGTGCGCGAGGCATCCATGGATCTCCCTGGCATTGATGCCAACAATTTGGCATTGATGCCAAGATAGCAGCGAGGAACGATGTCGGCAGGACACAACCGGGGCGAAACAGGTCGGTGGGCTCGCGCAGCCCACGCGTCGGCTGCTCGGCTCGTCACGACGTCGTGGGGTTATCGCTCGGGTCTGCGCCCGCCCGATCGCTTTCTCCACCGCCGTCGATGCGCTGTGGTCTACAACTTACGAAGCCGCAGCCGGTTGATCGCGTGGTCGTTGTCCTTGCGCAACACCATCGTCGCTCGCGGTCGCGTCGGCAGGATGTTCTCCACCAGATTCGGCAGGTTGATCGAATGCCACAGATCCTCGGCCGCGATCTGCGCATGATCGTCGGACAGGCCGGCGTAGTGGTGGAAGTGCGAGGACGGATCGGTGAACGACGTCTTGCGCAATGCGAGAAAGCGTTTGACGTACCAACTCTCGATGTCCTCGATCCGCGCGTCGACGTAGATCGAGAAGTCGAACAGATCCGAGACCATCAACCGCGGTCCGGTCTGTAATACGTTGAGCCCCTCCACGATCAGGATGTCGGGCTGCCGAACCATGTGGTACTGGCCCTTGACGATGTCGTACGATACGTGCGAATAGACCGGCGCGCCCACCTCTTCGGTCCCGGACTTGACCTCGGTGACGAATCTGAGCAGCTTGCGCCTGTCGTAACTTTCCGGAAATCCCTTGCGGTGCAGTATGCCTCGACGCATGAGCTCGGCCGTCGGATACAGGAATCCGTCGGTGGTGACCAGATCGACCCGCGGATGATGGTCCCATCGAGCCAGGAGTGCCTGCAGCACACGGGCCGTCGTCGACTTTCCGACGGCGACGCTCCCCGCGACACCGATGACGAACGGGACCTGACGGTCGGGGTGCTTCTCGCCCAGGAACGTCGCGGTCGCGGCGAACAGCCGTTGCCGAGCCGCGACCTGGAGGTGGATCAGTCGTGCCAGCGGCAGATAGACCTCCGCCACTTCGTCGAGATCGATCTGTTCACCCAGGCCGCGCAGACCGACGAGTTCTTCCTCGGTCAGCACCAACGGCGTGGATTGGCGCAGCGTACGCCACTGCACACGGTCGAACTCGACATACGGACTGGACTCGCTCACGCACGACTCCGACACGTCGGAGCTGCGGAGGGTTCGGCTGAGCTCCTGACGAGCGCGAGTCGCATGGTTCCAGATTGTGCTCGGTGCCGGTCCATCGCGCACGGGCGGGGTCGTTCGCCGTACTAGGGTTCGGATATGGATGCTGCTTCCCTCGTTCGCGAATACCTGCTGCTGGGCCTGAGTTTCGACCGGCTCGAAGACGGATTCGTCGACGCGTTCACCGGAGATCCCGAGTTGCGTCGTATCACCGAGAACGCCCCCGCACCCGAGCCGCGCGAGCTGATCCGTCGAGCACAGACACTGCGCGCCGAGCTCGGCAACGTCGATCTGACACCCGAGCGCACGACGTTCCTCGACGTCCACCTGCGCGCACTCGAATGCTCGGCGCGCAAGTTCGCAGGCGAGGACATCGGATTCGTCGACGAGGTGTACGCCTACTTCGACGTCCGCATCTCCGCGGGCGATCAGGACCAGTACCTACAGGCACACCGCAAGATGGACGAGGTTCTCGCCGGTCCCGGATCGCTCGGCGAACGGTTGATCGCGCATCGCCGTGCCGACGTCATTCCGGCCGACCGACTGCAGGACTGCGTCGAAGCGTTCTCGTCCGCGCTGCGCGACCGCGTCCGCGCCGAATACACGCTGCCCGACACCGAGAAGGTGACCTACGAGGTCGTCGGCGACAAGCCATGGTCCGGGTTCAACTACTACCTCGGTGACTACCGCTCGACCGTCGCGATCAACTCCGACATCGAGCAGCAGATGGCCAATCTGCCGCACCTGATCGCCCACGAGTCCTACCCGGGCCACCACACCGAGCACTGCCGTAAGGAGACCGGGCTCGTCGGCGCGGGACAGCTCGAGCAGACGCTGTTCGTCGTCAACACTCCGCAGTGCCTGATGGCCGAGGGCCTGGCCGATCACGCCCTCGGAGCCGTCGTCGGTGAAGGCTGGGGCGCGTGGGCGCAAGAGATCTACGCCGATCTGGGACTGCGATTCGACGGCGAGAAGGCCGAGCGTCTCGCGGCCGCGTCGAGCCAGCTGTTGGGGGTGCGTCAGGACGCTGCGCTGCTGCTGCACGACCAGCACAAGAGCGAGGACGACGTGGCTGCCTACCTGGAGCGATGGTCTCTGGCCTCGCCCCAGCGCGCCCGACACAGCCTGCGGTTTCTGTCCTCCCCGCTGTGGCGGGCGTACATCAGCACCTACGTCGAGGGCTACAAGCTTCTCGCCGGCTGGCTCGACCAGGGTGAGACGCCAAGCGAGCGCGCCCAGCTGTTCGGCAGGCTGCTCGACGAGCCACTGACACCCGGTGCAGTGCGCGTCTCGTAAACTGGCCTGGCCCCCTTTATTCTGCTGTCCCTTGGAGACTCCTGTTATGACTGACGTCAACAACCTGTCACTGGCCGAACTCGATCCCGAGGTCGCCGAGGCGATGGCCGGTGAGCTGGGGCGTCAGCGCGACACTCTCGAGATGATCGCCTCGGAGAACTTCGTTCCCCGCGCGGTGCTGCAGGCCCAGGGCAGTGTGCTGACCAACAAGTACGCCGAGGGCTACCCCGGCCGCCGTTACTACGGCGGTTGCGAGCACGTCGACATCGTCGAGGATCTCGCGCGCAACCGCGCCAAGGAACTCTTCGGTGCCGAGTTCGCCAACGTGCAGCCGCACGCGGGCGCGCAGGCCAACGCGGCCGTGCTGATGGCGCTGATCAACCCGGGCGACAAGATCATGGGCCTCGACCTGGCGCACGGCGGACACCTCACCCACGGCATGAAGCTCAACTTCTCGGGCAAGCTCTACGAGGTCGAGTCCTACGGGGTGTCGAAGGAAGACCACCGGATCGACATGGACGAGGTGCGCAAGCAGGCCATCGCCGCCAAGCCGCAGGTGCTCATCGCCGGCTGGTCCGCCTACCCGCGCCACCAGGACTTCGCTGCGTTCCGCTCCATCGCCGACGAAGTGGGCGCACTGCTCTGGGTCGACATGGCGCACTTCGCCGGACTCGTCGCCGCAGGCGTGCACCCCTCGCCCGTGCCGTACGCAGACGTCGTCTCCTCCACCGTGCACAAGACCCTCGGCGGACCCCGCTCCGGCATCATCCTGGCCAAGAAGGAATGGGCGAAGAAGCTCAACTCGGCAGTGTTCCCCGGCCAGCAGGGCGGGCCGCTGATGCACGCCATCGCCGCCAAGGCCGTCGCCTTCAAGATCGCTGCGACGCCCGAGTTCAAGGAACGTCAGGAGCGCACCCTCCTCGGTGCATCACTGCTCGCCGAGCGTCTCACCGGTGCCGACGTCGCAGACAAGGGCATCTCCGTCCTCACCGGCGGCACCGACGTGCACCTCGCACTCGTCGACCTGCGCAACTCGGAGATGGACGGCCAGCAGGCCGAGGACCTCCTGCACGAGGTCGGCATCACCGTCAACCGCAACGCAGTGCCCTTCGACCCGCGCCCGCCGATGGTCACCTCCGGCCTGCGCATCGGTACCGGCGCACTGGCCACCCGCGGATTCGGCGAAGCCGAGTTCACCGAGGTCGCCGACATCATCGGCACCGCCCTGGCCACCGGCGAGGCCAGCGATTCCCTCAAGGATCGCGTCGTGAAATTGGCACAGAGCACGCCGCTGTACGAGGGCCTCGAAGACTGGGGATTGCTGGGCTGATCCTGGCTCTCGCGCCCCCGGTCCGCGTCAATGGACCATTGCACCGCCGAGACGTATGCAGTGGTCCATTCACGCAGAACCCTGGTCCGCGTCAATGGACCATTGCACCGCCCAGACGTGTGCAGTGGTCCATTGACGCATCCGGGGAGGGCACTTTCGACACCGGTCCGCCGGCGACCTGGGGCGATTCGGCCGTAACGCGTTGTTCACCGACACGCCAGACTTCCAGCGAGCCGAACCTCGATTTCGGCGGTACCGTCGGCAGTAACAGGCAGCGGGGAAGCTGCCTGTGCGGGAGGTTCTGATACGTGACTGAGCTAGTGAGCGCGAGAGGGCCGGTACCCGGTCCTCGTGTCACCTGACACATCGGACCCGACCGGCCGAGCGACAGAGTTTGCGCGGTGCCGCGCAGACGTAGGAGCCCCACGTGACCACTTCACGCTCCGTTTCCGCCCCTCTTCGGACATTCGTGCTCGATACCTCGGTCCTGCTCTCGGATCCCTGGGCAGTCATCCGGTTCGCCGAGCACAATGTGGTACTCCCGCTGATCGTCATCAGCGAGTTGGAGGGCAAACGCCACCATCACGAATTGGGATGGTTCGCGCGGGAATCCTTGCGCATGCTCGACGACCTACGCGTCGAGTTCGGCCGACTCGACCAGCCGGTTCCCATCGGAACCTCCGGTGGCACACTGCAAGTCGAACTCAATCACACCGATCCTTCGGTACTTCCCGTCGGATTCCGCACCGACTCCAACGATTCTCGAATCCTCGCCTGCGCCCTCAATCTGAAGGCCGAGGGCAAGGACGTCGTGCTCGTCAGCAAGGACATTCCGTTGCGCGTCAAGGCCGGTGCTGTCGGTCTTCCCGCCGACGAGTACCACGCTCACGACGTCGTTCCCTCCGGCTGGACCGGTATGGCCGAGCTCGATGTTCCGTCCGACGCAGTCGACACGCTGTTCAACGACGGCGTCATCGACCTCGTAGAGGCGCGAGACCTGCCGTGTCACACCGGAGTTCGACTGCTTGCCGGACGGCAGAGTGCGCTGGGGCGCGTCACGCCCGACAAGCAGATTCAACTCGTCCGCGGTGAGCGTGAGGCGTTCGGCCTGCACGGCCGTTCCGCAGAACAGCGAGTGGCGCTGGATCTTCTGCTCGACGAGAGCATCGGCATCGTCTCGCTCGGCGGAAAGGCAGGCACCGGTAAGTCTGCTCTGGCGCTGACTGCCGGACTCGAGGCTGTCCTCGAACGTCGCTCGCATCGGAAAGTCGTTGTCTTCCGGCCTCTTTACGCCGTCGGCGGCCAGGAGCTCGGATACCTCCCCGGTAGCGAGAGCGAGAAGATGGGCCCCTGGGGACAGGCGGTGTTCGACACTCTCGAAGGGCTTGCGAGCCCGGAGGTGATGGAAGAGGTCATCGCCCGCGGAATGCTGGAAGTGTTGCCGCTGACGCACATTCGCGGCCGATCACTGCACGATTCCTTCGTGATCGTCGACGAGGCGCAGTCGCTCGAGCGTAATGTGCTGCTGACAGTTCTGTCCCGGTTGGGTTCGGGCTCACGCGTCGTACTCACCCACGACGTCGCTCAGCGAGACAATCTGCGCGTCGGACGACACGACGGCGTCGCTGCAGTGATCGAAAAGCTCAAGGGACACCCACTTTTCGCGCACATCACCCTCACCCGCAGCGAGCGTTCACCGATCGCGGCACTGGTGACGGAAATGCTCGAAGAGTTCGGGCCTTCGGGAGCCTGACCCCCCTGTGAGCGTGGAGCCTGCGGGTCGTTCCGCAGGCTCCACTCCTGCCTCGTAGCCCACTACGAAGTTTCGCTCACATGGGTCACCGGCCCACTGCGGCCCGGAAGACACCTCGCACAAGACCTTTCAGGAAGTCGACGTTGTCGAAGTAGTCCCGCCACACGGCTACTTTGTCGTCGTGCAGCTCGAAGGTTCCGCACACCCAGAACTCGATTCGGAGCCGCCGCCAGATCAGCACATCCGTGCGCTCGGTGAGCACGACATCTCCGTCGGCGGCGATGTTGTGCACGATCACGTCGAAGCCGAAAGCAGGCTCGGCAAGCGTGGCCATGAACTTGCCCACGTTCGACCGTCCGCGCACCTTCGGTAGACCGACGTTGTGCCAAACGATGTTCTCGTCGAGGAGCGACATCGCGCGCTCGGTGTCTCGACTTCGCAAGGCGTCGAACAGATTCACTACGGTCTCGGTTGTCTGCTGTGTCTCGGTCATTTCGTGAACCGCCCCAATCCATCGCCGTCGAAGAACTCGAGTGTCAGCGTATTGGCGTCGAACGTCGCCTGGGAGATGGACCCGGCGGGCGCGTTCTCACCGCTCGGCTCGAACGTGAACATGTCACCGTCCCACGGCGTCAACTCGTAGGAGGTTTCGTTCGGTCCGAGAGCCAACGTCAGTTCCCCGTCGACCTCCGCCACCGTCGCCGGCCCCCAGTAGCTGTTCTGGTACACCCCCACGTACGACGCGAGAGGTTGTGGTGCAGTGGGGTTCGCAGGGGCGGTCTTGCCTGCGAGCTCGCCCTCCGGTTCGCTCATCCCGGCGAACGCATTCTTGTAGAGCGTTCGCCAATCCTCACGCACCTCACCGAACTGAACGAGGTCTGCGAACTCGGCAGTGACCGTTTCGGCGATGCCGAGGGGCGCGGCATTGGTCAGCACGACGATGGCGACGTCGAGCGACGGAATCCACAGGAAGTTGGTGCCTGCCCCGAGCGCGAACGCACCCGAGTGGCTGACCGTCGTGCGGCCGGCCGCACTGGTGGAGACGTTGAATCCGTACCCGTAGTAGCCGGCGCGTGAGTCCGGCGTCGCCGACGGGCTCGACACGATCTGTGCGCTGACGGCAGGCAGAAGGGCGTCGGGATCGACCAGCTGTCGGCCGTCGTGGGTTCCGTCGGCCACGAGCATCGCCAGCCACTTCGCGAGATCGTTCACCGAGGAGCTGACGCCACCGGCCGGGGTCTGTGGATCGGGTTCCCGCTGATACTCGGCCACGTACTCGCCGTCGACGAGTACGTGGGGTACGGCTCGATCGGCCCGCGCGATGTAGTCCGCGAACGACGAGCTGGTCGAGGTCATGCCCAGCGGGCCGTAGATCGTGTCCTGGCTGAGGGTGTCCCAGTCCTTGCCCGACGCCGCAGCAACGGCCTCGGCCGCGGCCGTGATCCCGAAGTTGGTGTAGTGGTACGTGGAGCGGAACGGGTCTAGGGGCACCTCGCGAAGGCGTTCGAGTACCTGGCGCCGGTCGTAGCCGAGGTCCTCGAGCAGATCCCCGGCATGCTCGGGCAGCCCGCTTCGGTGGGCGTAGAAGTCGCCGACCGTGATGTTCTCGGTCACCCACGGATCGTCGAGCGCGAACCACGGCAACTGCGAGACCACCGGCGTCGACCAGTCGACCACGCCCGCTCCCACCTGGGAGGCGATGACCGTGGCCCCGACCGATTTGGACAGTGACGCCAACTGGAACACCGAGTCACCGTCGACGAGGTCGTCCGTGCCCACCTCGCGAACGCCGAAGCCCTTCGAGTAGACGACGTCCGAGCCGTGCACGACGGCAATGGCCATACCGGGAATGTTCGACGACGCCATCAACTCCTCCGCGATGCCGTCGAGCTTGCCGACCGCCTCGTCGACGCGGCCGTCGGGAACATCGACGCCCGCGACCTGGCCGGGGGACAGGTCGCTGGCCGGTGCGGGATCGGATGTCGGTGGACTGTCTGCGGCGGGTGCGTCGTTGGAGCACCCGACCAGCACGACCATCGAGCACACGACAGCAAGACCCAGAAAATTTCGACCCGACCGCATCATGAGGAGTCCTCACTTCGATGACTGGATGCACCTGAGAATAGACCCGCAGCGACCTGGCGTTAGGAGAATTCACAACGGTCAGGGGCGCGACGTCGGGCGCTCATGTGTAGGCGCTACGGTTACCGCATGTCTACGAACCTGTCCGACGGTGATCTGCTGGTCCGTTTGGAGCCCGCGGTCGAAGAGAATCTACGACGCCACATCGAGGCTGCCAGTGACTGGCATCCCCACGATCTCGCGCCGTTCGACGAAGGCAAGAACTTCGCGTTCCTCGGCGGCGAGGACTGGACGCCGGAGCAGTCGCACCTCAGTGATGTCGAAATCCTGTCCGCCACGGTCGGGGTGCTGGTGGCCGACAACCTGCCCGCGTACCACCGCGAACTGGCCCACGCGCTCACCGACCTCGGGGCCTGGTGGAAGTGGACCGGCCGATGGACGTCGGAGGAGAACCGGCAGTCGATCGTGCTGCGTAACTTTCTGGTGCTCACCCGCGCAGTCGATCCGGTAGCCCTCGAGCGGGTTCGGATGGAGCACATGACGCTCGGATACGACGCGCCCAGCCAGCATCTGCTCGACATCCTCGCGCACTTCGCCATCGAGGAAGCCGCAGCCTCACTGCGTAACCGCAACACCATCGCCCTCGGCAAGGACCCGGTGCTGGCCACCATCCTCGGCCGGATCGCCGACGACGACGCGCTGCAGTCGACGTTCTACGCCAACATGATCGACGAAGCATTCGCCGTGGTGCCCGACCAGGTCGCCCGCGCCATCGCAGACCGGATCAACGGGTTCAAGATTCCCGAGGTCGATCTCCCGGACCGCGGCAGCAGCACCGTCGCCCTCGCCGAAGCCGGAATCTACGACGCCGATCAGGAACGCGACAAGGTGTTCAAGCCACTGCTTGCAGGCTGGAAGATCTTCGACCGCACCGATCTGGGCGAGGACGGACTGAAGGCACGCGAGGAACTCGCTCACCTCGCCTGAGGTTCGCCCCCCTCTCGAAAGCGTGAATGGTCCATTGCACACGTCTCGGCGGTGCAATGGACCATTCACGCGTTCAGGGGTCCGGCAGGGCGAACGGGAAAGCTAGTCCTTGACCTTCGCCATGGCGAGGACGTCGAGGCGCTTGTCCAGTTCGGCCTCACTGAGCTTGTCGCCGATCAGTCCGCGGTCGATGACCGTCTGACGGATCGTCTTCTTCTCCTTGAGTGCCTGCTTGGCGACGGCGGCAGCTTCCTCGTAGCCGATCGCGGAGTTCAGCGGCGTCACGATGGACGGCGAGGACTCGGCGAGGGTCTTGAGGTGCTCGACATTGGCTTCGAGGCCGACGACACACTTGTCGGCGAACAGCACCGAGACGTTGGCGAGCAGCTTGAACGATTCGAGGACGTTTCGCGCCATCATCGGGATGTACACGTTGAGCTCGAATGCGCCCGACGCGCCGCCGAATGCGACTGCGGCGTCGTTGCCGATGACCTGCGCCGCGACCTGCGTAACAGCCTCGGGCAGAACGGGATTGACCTTGCCGGGCATGATGGAGCTACCGGGCTGCAGGTCGGGGAGGGTGATCTCGCCGAGTCCGGTGAGCGGTCCCGATCCCATCCAGCGAATGTCGTTGGCAATCTTGGTCAGTGAGACCGCGATGGTGCGCAGTGCGCCCGAGGCCTCGACGAGTCCGTCACGTGCGGCCTGCGCCTCGAACGAATCCTTGGCGGCGGTGAGTGCATCGATACCGGTCGACGCAACAAGTGCGGCAACGACTTTCGGGCCGAAGCCGTCGGGTGCGTTGAGTCCGGTGCCGACAGCGGTGCCGCCGATGGGCAGTTCACCGAGCCGCGGCAGGGTGGCCTCGACGCGTTCGATGCCGGCTTCGATCTGACGGGCGTAGCCGCCGAATTCCTGTCCGAGGGTGACCGGAACGGCATCCATGAGGTGGGTGCGGCCGGACTTCACGACGTGCTTCCACTCCGTTGCCTTGACCACGAGAGCCTCGTGGAGGTGGCGCAGTGCGGGCACGAGCGAGGTGACGGCTGCCTCGGTGGCGGCGACGTGAGTGGCCGTCGGGAACGTGTCGTTGGAGGACTGCGACATGTTCACGTGATCGTTGGGGTGCACCTCGACGCCTGCCGCCTTCGCGATCGACGCGATGACCTCGTTGGCGTTCATGTTCGAGCTGGTGCCCGAGCCGGTCTGGAAGACGTCGATCGGGAACTGGTCGTCGTGCTTGCCGTCGGCGATCTCGGTGGCTGCGGCAATGATCGCGTCGGCCAGGGTGCCGTCGAGCAGACCGAGGTCCTTGTTGACCTGCGCGCAGGCTGCCTTGAGCAGGCCCATCGCGCGAATCTGAGTGCGCTCGAGCGGACGGCCCGAGATGGGGAAGTTCTCCACGGCACGCTGCGTCTGGGCACGCCAGAGCGCATCGATGGGAACGCGAACCTCTCCCATGGTGTCGTGCTCGATCCGGAACTGCTGTTCGTTCTCTGTCATTGACCTCTTGCCTCGGTAGGGGAGCGGAAACTTCGTCGAGCGGACGGTCAGAAGGACGGGATGGCGCCGGAGGTGTCGCCGTCGAAGTCGATGTTCGAGTACTCCTTGAGCTTGTTGAGCTGGTGGTACGCGTCGATCATGCGGACGGTGCCGGACTTCGAGCGCATCACGATGGACTGCGTGTGCGCACCGCCGCCCGAGTATCGGACGCCCTGGAGCAGGTCGCCGTCGGTGACGCCGGTCGCGGTGAAGAAGACGTTCTCGCCGGAGACCAGATCTTCGGTGGACAGGACGCGATCGAGATCGTGTCCGGCGTCGATCGCCTTCTGGCGCTCGTCGTCGTCGGTCGGAGCCAGCATGCCCTGGTGCGCGCCACCCATGCAGCGCATGGCGGCCGCGGCGATGATGCCTTCGGGAGTTCCGCCGGTGCCCATCAGGATGTCGATGGGAGAGGTGGGCCGGGCGGCGGCGATGGCACCGGCGACGTCGCCGTCGGAGATCAGTCGAATGCGAGCGCCGGTGTCGCGCACCTGCTGGATCAGCTCGGCGTGCCGGGGTCGGTCGAGGATGCACACCGTGACGTCGGAGGTGGATCCCTTCTTGATCTTGGCGACGCGGGCGATGTTCTCCGCGACCGGTGCGGTGATGTCGATGACGTCGGCGAAGTCGGGTCCGACGGCGATCTTCTTCATGTAGAAGACGGCCGACGGATCGAACATCGCGCCGCGCTCGGCGACCGCGAGAACCGAGATGGCGTTGGGCATGCCCTTGGCCATCAACGTGGTGCCGTCGACGGGATCGACGGCGAAATCGACCTCGGGGCCGTTGCCGTTGCCGACCTGCTCGCCGTTGTAGAGCATCGGCGCTTCGTCCTTCTCGCCCTCGCCGATGACGACGACGCCGCGCATCGAGACCGAGCTGACCAACTGACGCATGGCGTCGACTGCTGCTCCGTCGCCACCTTCCTTGTCGCCGCGACCGACCCAGCGACCCGAGGCGAGCGCACCGGCCTCGGTGACGCGTACGAGTTCGAGTGCGAGGTTGCGATCTGGCGCCATGGCGCGAGTGGACTCGGTGCTGGCCGTCATCGGTTTGTAGCCTCCTGGTTGGTGGGGTGTTACCCAGGCGCGATTATCTCACTTCTGTGATGCCTGCGGTGGGGTCGGGTCGTCTGTGAAGCACGCGCCGACCGAGCACTGCTGTGCAGAGGGGATACTGGAGATGTGGCGAACAGCAAACCCCGGATTCTCAACAACAGCCGCGACATGGTGTGGTCGCTCATTCCGCTGGTCATCGCGTGTTTGTTGATTGCGGGTATCGCCAGCCAGTGCTCGCTGAGCCCCGGCGGACCTACACAGGGGCCCATTCCCAACTTCGACATCGACACCGCGCTGCAATACGACGCGTCCGAAATCGGCTTTCCGGTGCGTAATCCGGTTGTTCCCGAGGATTGGACGCCCAACTCGGGCAGTCGTCCGACGATCTCCGGCGACAACGGCGGACCGGTGTCGACTGTCGGGTACATCACCGGATCGGGTGCGTATCTGCAGCTGACCCAGACCAGCGCCGTCGAGGAAGTGTTGGTTCCCTTCGTGGCCGGCGAGGAAACGGTGTACGCGTCGGGCGCGCAGAACGTGTCGGGTCGAGACTGGGTCGTCTACGGCGAGGAGGGCTCGCGGAAGTACTGGGTCTCGGACTTCGGCGACGTGCGAATCCTGCTGGGCGGTACCGCCAACGATGGGGACTTCACCACGCTCGCCCAGGCCCTCGAGGTCACCGAACCGCTCGCGCCCTAGCTGTCCTTCTCGGTGCTCGCGAGCGCGGTCTCGATCCGCTTGCGGGCACCGGCGAGCTGCTCCTCGCAGCGAGTGGCCAGCTGCTCTCCCCGCTCCCACAGGGCCAGGGAGGCGTCGAGATCGAGCCCGCCCTGCTCGAGGATCTTCACCACGCCCACCAGCTCGTCGCGGGCCTCTTCGTAGCCCAGTTCCGATACCGGCTTGTCGTTCTCGCTCATGCGTACTCCTTCTGTCATTTGACCCGCCCCATGACTGCGGCGGTGACGGCACCGTCGGCCACGCGCACTCTGATCTGTGTACCCGGTGGCGCGTCCTCGACCGAACGCAGAACCTCGGGATCCGAACCCGCGACCACCCGCTGTACGACGGCATAGCCCCGAGCAAGTGTGGCAGCAGGACCCAGCGTCGACAGCCTGGCCCGCAGATGTTCGACGAGCGTGTCCTGTGTGGTGAGTTCGCGTTGCACGTCGCGTCGGGCCGCGTCGAGCAGCCGTCGAACCTCCTCGCGACGTTGCTCGAGCGAGGCCAGTGGGTCCGCCAGTACCGGCCGGTGTCGGAGCATGTCCAATCCGCGTGCCTCACGCTCGACCCAATTGCGCAGCGCTGCAGCGCTTCTCGACTTCAGTTCCGAGACCAGGGCTTGTTCGGCGACGGCGTCGGGCACCACGAGTTTGGCGGCATCGGTGGGGGTTGCGGCGCGAAGATCTGCGACGTGGTCGCTCAGGGGGCTGTCGGGCTCGTGGCCGATCGCACTGACGATCGGCGTGGTGGCGCGAGAGATGGCGCGGCACAGGGCCTCGTCCGAGAAGGGCAGCAGATCCTCGACGCTACCGCCGCCGCGGGCAACGATGATGACGTCGACGCCGGGGTCGTCGTTCAGCTCCCTCAGCGCGTCCAGAATTGCCGGCACTGCCTGTGGTCCCTGGACCGGCGTGTTGCGAACCTCGAATCGAACCGCGGGCCAACGCCTCTGCGCGACGGTCAGCACATCCTTCTCGGCTGCGCTGGCGCGCGCGGTGATCAGGCCGATGGTGCCCGGCAGGAACGGCAGCGGACGTTTGAGACGTGGGTCGAACAACCCCTCCGCGGCGAGCAGAGCTCTGAGTCGTTCGATGCGAGCCAGCAGTTCGCCGACGCCCACCGCGCGAATGTCCGTGGCGCGCAGCGAGATGGTTCCTCTGCCGGTGAAGAACGACAGCTTGCCGTAGAGGATGACGCGCGCACCCTCGGTCAGTGGAACGGGTGAACGGTCGAGCAACTGCGGCGAACACGTCACCGACAGCGACATGTCGGCCGACGGATCGCGCAGCGTCAGAAAGGCCGTCCTGGTGCCGGGACGAGCATTGATCTGGGTGAGCTGCCCTTCCACCCAGATGGAGCCGAGCTTGTCGATCCAGCCGGCAACCTTCATGGCGACGGTACGCACCGGCCACGGCTGTTCGGCGGTGCTCGCGCCTGGCTGGGTGGGACCGGACTGGGTTGAGGGAGTGCTCACTTGGCCTTGGCGGTGGTGATGCGGTTGGCGAGCATCGTCTGGAAGGGCGCGCGGGAGAGCGTGTCGTTCTCGTAGTCGAGCAGGGTTTCGAGGTCCTCGATCGAGAGCGTGCGCAGGCGGGCGCGCAACTGGGCAAGGGCAAGGGTGTCGAAGTCGATCATCTCGACGATCTCAGGCTTGTCGGCGGAGGGAGCGCGCTTGGCCGAAGTGTCCTGGACCGGCTCGTCCAGCGGAGGCGTCGAGTACAGAGCGAAGCGGCCGTTCGCTGCGACCGGGGCGTCGGGCACATCGACGTCGTCGGTGACCACGGCTGCGTCGAACCTCGACTCGGTGTCGAAGGTCTCGTCCCCGTCTTCGTCGAAGCTGGCCCAGGCGGGCTGCTCCTGGCTCGGGGTCCCGATGACCGGCAGGTTCGCGATGACCAGATCGCCCTTGATGGCCAACGCCGTCACCTGCTGCTGGAATCGCATGCTGCGCGCCAGTGCCTCGCTGACGACCGTCATCGGCAGCATCAGGGCGGAACCGGGAAGCTTGCGAGCCTCTTCCACGACGGTCACGGCGACGCCTGCAGCCACACGCGCTGCAAAGGGGACTCGAGTCATGTCCACCAGACTGCCCGAAACGGTGAACTTTGGGTAGCCGACAGGCTGTACGACCCTCCTCGGCCGGGGTCGAGGGACGTGGAAACGAGGCAGGCGAGCTCGGTGCACGTATCCTGGGAGGTATGTCTTCGGCTGTTCCTCTGAATCTTGGTATTGCACAGTCCGCCGGTACGGGTAAGTCCTCGTACACCGGGGGTAAGCGAGTGCTGCTCGCGGAGCCGCGGGGTTATTGCGCGGGTGTCGATCGTGCGGTCGAGACCGTGGAGAAAGCGCTCGAGCAGCACGGTGCGCCGGTCTACGTGCGCAAGGAGATCGTGCACAACCGGCATGTGGTGGAGACGCTGTCCGATCGCGGCGCGGTGTTCGTGGAGGAGACCGACGAGGTTCCCGAGGGATCGCTGCTGGTGTTCTCCGCGCACGGCGTCTCACCCGCCGTACACACCTCCGCGGCCGAGCGAAACCTGCGCACCATCGACGCGACCTGCCCATTGGTGACCAAGGTGCATCAGGAAGCCAAGCGCTTCGCCAGGGACGACTACGACATTCTGCTCATCGGCCACGAGGGCCACGAGGAGGTCGAGGGCACCGCAGGCGAGGCTCCCGAACACATTCAGCTGGTCGACGGCCCCGATTCGGTCGCCGGTGTCACCGTTCGAGACGAGAACAAGGTCATCTGGCTGTCCCAGACCACGCTGAGCGTCGACGAGACGATGATGACGGTCGCCAAACTGCGTGAGCGTTTCCCGACGCTCCAGGACCCGCCGAGCGACGACATCTGCTACGCCACCCAGAACCGTCAGGTCGCGGTGAAGGCCATGGCACCGGAATGCGATCTGGTGATCGTCGTCGGCTCCAAGAACTCCTCGAACTCGGTGCGATTGGTCGAGGTTGCACTGGGTGCAGGCGCGCGGGCGAGCTACCTCGTCGACTACGCCAAGGAAATCGACCTGGCCTGGCTCGACGGGGTCGAGACGATCGGCATCACCTCGGGTGCGTCGGTACCGGAGATTCTGGTGCAGGGCGTCATAGAACTGTTCGCCGAGCACGGCTACGCAGACGTACAGCCGGTCACCACCGCAAACGAGACGCTGGTGTTCTCCTTGCCCCGCGAGCTGCGCCCAGCTCGCTAGCAGCACGGTCGACGAAGAGCACGCCTCGTATCGCGATAACCCTCTGCGCAGGTGCAGGGAATCCGATACGAGGCGTTTCTCGTGTCGGGACTAGTCGCTGTAACGGTCGCGGTAGCGAACCCTCGGCACCGGATGCGGGGGAATGTCGTCCCGGTGCGAGGTCGGCAGCGAATGACTGCCCTGGCCGTTTCCGGGGGTGGAGTCGGTGGCAGTGGAGCCGCCTGCGGGGGCGCTGGTCCGGGGAGTCGCGACCGGCCTGGCTTCGGTGCTGTACGGATCGGCAACTTCCCGAGGAGCATGAACGCGGGCCGATCGCTGGCGACGAGGTTCGGTCGAATACCGGGGCTCTGCGGAGTAGCGAGGCTCCGACTCGTAGCGCGACTCGGATGGTTGCGATCGCCGTGTCTCACGCGACTGTGCTTCACGCGACTGTGGTTCACGTGACGGCATCTGCCGGGACTGAGCCTGCGGAGACTGCGTTCGCGGGTAGTCGGGCGTGTAGTCCCGCCGGGGCGAGTCGGTGGCGGCGTATCGAGTCTGCGGTGCCGATGCAGACGATCGCCGGGGGCTCGAACTCGAGCGAGGTTCGGTGTCGGGACGCGGACGAGAATCTGTGCTTCTGCGACCGACGTACGGCCCTGGCACGATGTCGGTGGCCTCGGCCGCAGAGTCGGTGCTGCGATCGGCTACTGCTGCTCGCCTGCGGGGTCGTTCGGGGCGCTCTTGCTGTGCCCGGCGCTGGCCTCTGGTGGGCTTGTCGGCGCTGGGCTTGGGGTTGCGACGAAGGGTGGGGGCATGCGTGTTCTGCCGTTTGAGCACGATGCGTAGGACTCCGAGTCCGACGGCAACCACGGTGCCGAGCAACATCAGCGGAAACCGGTTGACCAGCGGAATGGCAACGTTGAGGAGGATGTCCTTGAGGCTGGTGCCTGCGTTCTCGGTGAAGTATTGATAGGACAGCGGTACGGCCACGAACAGGATCAGTGGGGCCTGCACCATCGCGGTGAACAGTCCGCGGAAGCGGACGAGAAGGACGCCGGCGATGCAGCCGAGGATGTACATGAACGCGAACGCACCGGTCAGCTCGGTACCGCGTGCGGCATCGATCAGAAATCCGAGAAAAGTCAGTCCCGCGGCGATCGCGACGGCACCCCATGCGGGAACGCCGGGCAGGGTCGCGAGGATGGATCGGTGATCCAGCGGTACCCCGGAGCGGGCACGTTGGGAGGTAGACACCCCCCGAGGTTAGCCGTTGTTCAGCCGACTGCATCGCTGACATGACCGAAGTCGTGCCGGTAGCGGGACGAATCGGACAGTTTGGGCCGCTCGTCCACTCGGGCGATGTCCACCGGCTCGGCGTCGAACAGCTCGAGCTCGTGCAGCTTTCTCGCCGTCACACTCACCCGGGTATCGACGGACCCGACGGTGGAATTGAAGGACTCCACGGCCTTGCCGAGGTGGGCACCGAGCTTGTCCAGGTGGGTCGAGACGACACCGATCCGCGTGTACAGCTCGCGTCCCAGTTGCTGAATGCGCGCAGCGTCCTCGGCCAGTGACTCCTGCTTCCACGTGTAGGCGACGGTCCTCAATAACGCGACCAGGGTGGTCGGGGTGGCCAGGATCACGTTCCGACCGAAGGCGTACTCGAGCAGACCCGTGTCCGAGGTCAGGGCCGCGTCGAGAAACGGGTCGCCGGGAACGAACAGCACGACGAATTCCGGCGTCGGCTCGAACGCCTGCCAGTACGCCTTGTCGGCCAACTGGTCGATGTGGGTGCGCAGTTGCTTGGCGTGGCGTCGCAGATTCTTCTCCCGCGCGTCGGGATCCTCGTCCTGGGCGGCGTCGAGGTACGCCGCGAACGGCACCTTGGCGTCGACGACGATCTGTCGACCGCCGGCGAGACGGACGATCATGTCGGGTCGGATGCCGTCCTTGCTGACCTGCGTGTCGAAATCGCAGTGCTTGAGCATGCCCGCGAGCTCGACAACGCGCTCGAGCTGGATCTCGCCCCACCGGCCCCGGATCTGCGGTGCGCGCAGCGCCGTGACCAGCTGACCGGTTTGGGTCGACAAGTGCATCGACGCACGATGCATACCGGTGACCTGCTCCGACAATCCCGCGTACGCCCGGATGCGATTGTGCTCGACCTGTCGCACGTGCTCGGAGAGCGCATCGACGGCGTCGTGCAACGGCTCGACCAGGTGCGAGACCTGCTGGCCGATCACGTTCGAATTGCGCCGCGCCGAATCCTCGTTGACCGCACTCAGCGACTGCCGAAGCATGCCCTCGTGCTCGCGCAGCGCGGCCAGTTGAGCTTCGGCTCGAACGGCACGATCGCCCATCCGCGAGGCGTGCAACAACCAGCCGACGACCGCGCCGATACCGAGCGCCACGAGCAGTCCGAACGCGGTGAGAATGTTCATGGGGCAGATGATGCAGGAAGGTACCGACAACTTCGGTTCGCGAAGGCTGTGGACCGCAGCTCACGTCCGACAGGCCGAGGCACCTCGAGGAGTTTGTCGGTGGTTCCCGATAGCGTCGTCCGTATGAGAATCCTGCACACCTCGGACTGGCACATCGGTCGCACCTTTCACGGTGTCGACCTGTTGGCCGATCAGGGCGCTGTGCTGGCGTCCATCGCGGAACTGGTTGCGGCACAATCGATCGACGTGGTGGTGGTGCCGGGCGATATCTACGACCGTGCTGTGCCCAGTGCCGACGCCGTACTGGTCTGCAACCGCGGACTGGAGGCCATTCGAGCAGCCGGTGCGGTGATCGTCGCGACGTCGGGGAACCACGATTCACCCGCGCGACTGGGCGCAGGCGCTGCTTTCGCCTCGGCAGGAGGGTTGCATCTGATGACGCGGGTGGGCGACGTCGCCACCCCGGTCGTCATCGACGACGAACACGGCTGCGTTGCCTTCTACGGCATTCCGTATCTCGAGCCCGAAACCACACGCCTCGAACTCGACGTTCCCACTGCGCGCACCCATGCCGACGTGCTCGGTGCCGCGATGGATCGGGTACGCGGCGACCTCGCGGCGAGAAGCGAAGCAGGGCAACGTGTTCGCTCGGTCGTCCTCGCCCACGCTTTCATCGTCGGCGGTGAGGCGACCGGATCGGAGCGGTCGATCTCCTCCGGCGGTATCGAAACTGCGCCTGCCTCGGCATTCGACGGAGTCGACTACGTGGCGCTGGGGCATCTGCATTCGCCCCAGACCCTCACCGATCGGGTGCGGTACTCCGGTTCGCCACTGCCCTATTCGTTCGGCGAGCGGTCGCACCACAAGGCGGTGTGGATTCTCGACCTCGACGCCGACGGGCTCGGCAGCGTCGAGCGAGTGAACCTGCCGGTGGTGCGCGGGCTCGCCCGCATCGAAGGCACGGTCGAGGAATTGACAACGGACACAGCATATTGCGAATACGAGGATCACTACGTCTCCGCCGTGCTCACCGACGAGGTACGTCCGGTCGACGCAATGCGTGTGCTGCAGCAGCGTTTCCCACACGCGATCCACCTGGAATGGCGTCGCCCCGAGGGATCCGGCGAGCTTCGCTATCGCGACCGTGTGCGCGGCCGTAGCGATCTCGATATCGCCACCTCGTTCGTGACCGACATGCGCAGCGTGCCGACGGCCGCGGAGTCCGCGCTTCTGGCTCGCGCGCTGGCCTCGGTTCGACGCGAGACCGAGGCCACCCGCGGGACGGCCGGCACAGCAGACCGCGGTGCTGCATGAGGCTGCATTCGCTCGAGATCACCGCCTTCGGCCCCTTCGCGGGCACCGAGACGGTGGACTTCGATGCGCTGGGGGCCGACGGGCTCTTCCTGTTGCACGGCCACACCGGAGCCGGCAAGACGACGGTGCTCGACGCCGTGGCGTTCGCGCTGTACGGAACAGTGCCCGGCGCTCGTCGCGAGGGCAAGCGGCTGCTGTCCGATCACGCAGCCAAGGGTGCGGTGCCACAGGTCACGTTGGAGGCCACACTCGGTGGGCGGCGCATCAGAATCGTGCGGAGTCCGGAGTTCCTGCGGCCCAAGCTCCGAAGCACGGGCACCACCAAGCAACACGCCAAGGCCAGTCTCACCTGGCTCGACGGCCGCGGGCAGAACCTCACCCGGCTCAACGAGATCGGTGACGCCGTCAACGCGCTGCTCGGGATGAGTGCGGACCAGTTCTTTCAGGTGGTGCTGCTGCCGCAGGGTGAGTTCGCGCGATTCCTCCGAGCCGACAGCGACGAACGCGGCAATCTGCTCGAAAGACTCTTCGACACAGGGCGATTCGGTGACGTCGAAGAGTGGTTCGCGCAGCGCCGCCGGGAGCTCGCCGCCGAACTCGCCGACGCCCACCACGGCATCGACATCATGCTCGGCCGGGTATCGCAGGCATCGGGAGTGCTCGAGCCCGCGGGGGAGGACGGCGAGCAGCCGGACCCCCTCGAGTGGGCGGCCGACGTCCTCGACGATGCCCGCCGGAATCGGACCCTCGCGCAGGGTCGGGCGGTGCTGATCGACGCGGCAGCTCGGCGTGCGTCGACAGCTCTGACGACGGCCACCACCCTTCTCGATCTGCAGCGTCGACGGGCTCTCGCCGAGGGGCAACTCGTGCAGTATCGGGAGGGCGAGACGGCGCGAGCAGCGCGCAGAACCGAGCTCGCCGATTCTGCGGCCGCTGGACCGATCGCGGACACTGCCGCAGACCTCCGTCTCGCACGACTGGCCACCGACGCCGCAACCGCCGCACTCGCGGCGGCGGAGGGTGCCCTCCCGACAACCGCGGAGGGTCGACGCTTCCACGCCGCGCTGCACTGGCCCCCCGCACCGGCGGATCCGTCGGCCGAGCGCACGGTCGTTGCACAGTTCGTGCGTGACTGGACCACCGATGTCGCGCGGCTGCAGTCGCTGCTCGGGCTCGCCCGCGAAGCCGACCGACTCGACGGCACCCTCGCCGAATATCGTGCGCAGCAACGTACTACCGCAGCGTCGATCGAACGCACCGTGCACTCGCAGGCCTCGATGCCCGAGCAGCTCTCAGCAGTCGAATCACGGGTGGCACGGGCGTCCTCGGCTGCGGCAGAGTTGCCGGGTCTCGAGGAGCGCTGCAGTCGGGCCCGTGCGGCAGCGGAGTCCGCACTCGAATTGGTGCGCAAGCGCGCGACTCTGGCCGAGGCCGAACGTGCCCGCGACACCGCCGGAGCAACGCACAACACGGCATGGGAGCACCTGCTCGATCTTCGTGAGCGACGCATCGACGGGATGGCGGCCGAGCTGGCGGCCCGTCTGGAGGCGGGGGAGCCGTGCGTCGTGTGCGGATCGGAGGTGCACCCCCATCCCGCTGCAGCGTCGACGTCGACGGTGACCAAGGCACAGGAAGACAAGGCCGCCGCCGCGGAACGCAAGGCTGCCGCCGCGCTCGATCAGGCGGTCGCGGTGGTCGCAGACGCGCAACGCGGCGTTGACCTGCTGCACGACCGCACCGGAGGGGCCTCCGCTGCGGACTTGACCCATATCCTCGATGCGGCAACCACCGCACTGCAGGACGCCCGTGCGCGTGCCGCAGATGTCGAACCCGCAACCGCAGAGCTCGATCGCCTGCGGAGCGAGTCGGACGCGCTGACGGTCGCACTCCACGACCTCGTTGCCTCGCGTAGTGCCGTGGACGAACGTATCTCGGCTACCGAGGAATCGGTTGCGCAGATGCGTGCGTCGATCGCCGAGGAAGTGGACGAGGGCGCGTCGCTGGGAGACCGCATCACCGAGCGAGAAGCCTTGATCGACGGTGCCCGCCGAATTCAGGAGGCGCGTATCGCCTGGCTCGACGCCACCGCGCGGGCCGATGTGCTGGCAGCCGAACTGGACCGACGGGTGCAGGCGTCGAACTTCGAGTCCGTCGACGCGGCGGCCGGGGCAGTGCTGGCCGCCGACCGCGTCGAGCAGATCGAGACCGAGCTGCGCACCGCCGAGGAGGCGCGCGCGCATGCCGAACACGTGCTGCGAGAGCCGGCCATCGTGGACGCGGCCGGCCGCCCGCCGGTGGATCTGGACCCGCTCGAGCAGGCGTGCGCCGAGCTCGACGACGAGGTCAGGGCCGCCGCTGCGGCGGTGGCGGAATGCCGAAGGCGCGCAGACGATCTGGAACGGCTGATCGCCGAACTGTTCACCGCCGCCCAGGCCATCGCGCCCCAACGTGCCGAATTCGACGAGCTCGCCAACCTGGCGGACGTGGTGGCCGGTCGGGGACAGAATGCTCGCAAGATGTCGTTGCGTTCCTACGTCCTCGCGTCCCGACTCGAAGACGTCGCCGAGTCCGCATCCGCGCGGCTGCGGCGAATGTCCTCGGGGCGCTACGAATTCGTGCACTCCGACGAGGCAGGTGTCCGTGGCAAACGGGGCGGTCTCGGGCTGGACATCAGGGACGACTACACCGGCGTCGTGCGCTCGGCCAAGACACTGTCGGGCGGTGAGGCGTTCCTTGCGTCGCTCTCGCTCGCGTTGGGCCTCGCCGATGTCGTGGCCGCCGAATCCGGCGGTGTCGTCCTCGACACCATGTTCATCGACGAAGGGTTCGGCACGCTCGACGCCGACACCCTCGAATCGGTGATGGCGGTTCTCGACGAACTACGTGCAGGCGGACGCGTCGTCGGCGTCGTCAGCCATGTCGACGAGATGCGTCAGCGCATTCCCAGCCGCCTCCACGTCAACCGGGAGCGCACCGGCTCCACCCTTCAGGTCGTCGCGTCCTGACCCGAGGCCGGCTTGTCCGAGTCGGCGTCCTCCTTGTCGTCCAGACCGGCCTGCTCCTCGGTCAACCCGTCGGGCAGCGGAGCCTGATCCTCGAGGTCGTCCTGATCCGGTTCGTTCGAGCGCGCGTCGATCTGCTCGGACAGGTACCTGATCAGCACGGCAGCAACCGCCGCAGCCGGGACGGCCAGGAAGGCGCCGATGATGCCGAACAGTGAGCTGCCGCCCGCAACGGCCAGCAGCACGATCGCCGGGTGCAGGTTCATGCTGCGGCTCTGCAGGATCGGCTGCAGCACATTGCCTTCCAACTGCTGCACCGCGACGATGATGGCGAGCACGATCAGCGCAGTGGTCAGCCCGTTAGCCACCAGGGCAACCAGCACAGCGAGAGCGCCCGCCACGAACGCACCGACGATCGGGATGAAGCCACCGATGAACGTCAGGGTCGCCAGTACCAGCGCCAGCGGAACGCCGAGAATGACCAATCCGAGACCGATGAAGAAGGCATCGATGAAACTGACGATGGCCTGAGTTCGGATGAACCCGCCGAGTGTCGCCCACATTCGTGAGAGCACCTCGCCCAGATGGTTTCCGGCGCGGCCACCGGAGAATCCGTGCAACCACGGCAGGAACTTCGGTCCGTCCTTGACGAAGAAGAACGTCAGCACCAACACCAGCGCCAGGGTGATCAGCAACGAGCCTGCCGCGGATACACCGGTGAACACGCCGGTGGCGATGACCTCACCGCTGTCCTGTAGCCGCGCAACGATGGCCGATACCGCAGAGTCGATCTGGTCGTCGCCGATGTTCAGCGGCGGACCCTTCAACCAGTCCTGAACCTGCGCGATACCGCCCGACGCCTGGTCGACCAACTCCGGTGCCTGCTCGGCGACCGACGGAACGATCAGAGTGATGATGCCGCCGATGACGACGAAGAACACCACGAGTGACACCGACGCGGCCAGTGCGGGAGGAAATCCCAGACGCATCATCAGCTTCGCCGGCGGCCACAGCACCGTCGCGACGATCACCGCGAGCAGGACCGGCAGCAGGATCACCCAGAGGTGCCCGATCAGCCAGCCCAACACCCACGCGCCGGCTGCGATCGAAATGAGGATCAGCGACCACTTGGCCAGCCACATACCGCCGACCCCGATGAGGTCACCGCGATCATTGCCGGACGTCTCGGACTTCTTCGTCCTGCCGGGAACTGCCGATTCGGTCACGGTGGGGTCCTCACATTCGGCGGGTGGCGGTTCGTGAAGAACCATAACGTCCCGGCGCGCCCAGCCTGCATGTCACCGCCATCCGACGTCCCCGTCGGTGTGGCGCGATCAGGCAGCCTCGTGTGCCAGCAGCCACTTCTTCGCCGGCAATCCCCAGCGGAAGCCGCCGAGCGCCCCGCCGATTCGAACCACCCGGTGGCACGGCACGAACAGCGCGGCAGCATTGCGAGCGCACGCCGACGCAGCACCGCGGATCGCTGCCGGTCTGCCGGACAGTTCGGCGAACTCGGAGTAGGTCACCGGCGCACCGGGTTCGACGGTGCGCAGTACTCCCCAGGCATGCATGAGAAATTCGCCGGATCGTTGCGCGACGGCAACGGAGTCGATGACGGTCAGCTCACCGCGGTGATAATTCTCGACGGCGCGCGTCACATCGCCGAGATCGGCCGCGGTGCGCACGCTGTCGGGTCGCATCGTCGGGTGGATCAGGACGCGGAGCTCTTCGACATCGGCCGTCCACCCGGATGCGAGGACGCGTTGATCGGCGTCGACGATGGTGCTGAACGGCCCGATCGGGGTGTCCTGGGTGGCGGCGGTGGCAGTCATGCTTGTCTTCTTTCCAGTGCAGTGATCCACAGGTGCATCGAGACGTACGAACGCCACGGAGCCCAGCGGGCAGAATTGTTCAACGAGATGCCGAGTGCCTGAGCACCTTGGCGGACGACGAGATCGGTATCGAGCAGAACATCGGGATCGCCGAGTAGCCGCATCACGACGTACCGGGCGGTCCAAGGCCCGATTCCTTTGAGCGCGAGCAGTTCTCGCTCCAGTTCCGGCCCTTCTCGCGCGGGATGCAGCACGACGGTTCCCGACGCGATGGCGTCGGCGACGCGGATGACGGTTTGTACCCGGGCGGCGGGTCCGGTGAGTACCTCGTGGCCCCGTTCGGCAATGACGGCTGGTTCGGGAAACAACCTGGTGACGGCGTCGTTGCCGAGATCGAGGGGTGAACCGAGGGCATCGACGAGCCGGGCGGTGTGGGTGGCCGCGGCCTTCAGTGAGATTTGCTGACCGATCACGGTGCGCAGCAACATCTCTGCGCCGTCGACCACTCCGAGGGCGCGGATGCCCGGGTGGGCGTCGACGCTCGGTGCGAGCTGCGGATCCGTGTGCAGTGCGTCGTCGACAGCGAGTGGGTCGGCGTCGAGATCGAGCAGGTGTCTGATCCGGGCGACGGCGGGGGCCAGATCGCGCATGTCCTGCAATGTCACTGCGGCGCTGACGAATCCGTCCATCACCCGCAACGCCACGAGGCCGGCTGCGTGCGGCAGGCGAAGGGATCGCACGTATTCGCCGTCCTCGGAGAAGTATTCGATGCCCTCGACCACATGGCCGCGAAGGAACCACTCGATCCAGCCACGGTCGAGCGGTGGGCGGTACGGCAATCGCAGGGTGACCGTTCCACCCGCGGTCGGTACGGCGGTGCGGTGTGCTTCTCGGCGCAATGTCGACGGGTCGACGGCGAAGACTTCCTTGATGGTGTCGTTGAATTGCCGAACGCTGGAGAACCCGGCCGCGAAGGTGACGTCGGCCATCGACATGTCGGTGGTCTGAATCAGTGTGCGGGCGGTGTGGGCGCGGTGCGCGCGGGCCAATGCGAGCGGGCCTGCACCGACTTCTGCCGTCAGCACGCGCGTCAGCTGGCGGGTCGAGTAGCCGAGTGTGCTGGCGAGGCCGTCGACGCCACCGCGTTCGACGGCTCCGTCGGAGATCAGCCGCATGGCGCGAGAACTGAGGTCCGAGTGGATGTTCCAGCGTGGTGACCCGGGGGTGGCGTCGGGCTGGCAGCGGCGGCAGGCTCGGTAACCGGATTGTTGCGCCGCCGCTGCAGTGGCCAGAAACGAGACGTTGCCCGGCTTGGGGGTGCGGGCCGGGCAGGAGGGTCGGCAGTAGATGCCGGTGGTGGAGACGGCGGTGAAGAACTGGCCGTCGAACCGTGCGTCACGCGAGGAGACCGCGCGATAACACCGATCGAAGTCCAGTTCTTGCACCTGCCGTTCGCTGCTCATGCACCTACTGTGTCAGCGCGGACGCGTCGGTGCTAGCGGAAATCGGACATCACCGTGTCAGCAGCATCGAGCCCCCGGGTTTCGGTCCGCCTCCGCGTGCCGGTCCTTCCAGTACTGCCGCACGGTCGGTGGTTCATGGCCCGGGTGGTGGCGGGCCAGATGGGCGACGTAGCGGTCGTAATCGTGGTCGCCCATCACCGAGGTGATCCACCACCACAGCCCGCGCATCTAGTGCGCCGATCCGGGGCGGCGGACGGTGCCCGCCTCGATCAACTCGTCCCATTCGGCCTGGATCTTCTTCTCCGCGGGGCTCGGAACGAAGCCGCTGGGGCCGAAGATCTTCGACGGCACCTCGGGCTCCTCGTTGTCGGGCAGATTGTCTCCACGAACGGCCCTGATGCACACCCACACTCCGGCGAACACGACGACCAGGACGAGGACCGCGAAGATGATCGACAAGGCGCCCTGGATGAAGGTGTTGCGGATGACCGCATCGATGGCCTCGGGTGTCCCGGCGGTGCGGAACTCGGTGAGCCCCTGCGCCTTGGCGTCGCGGAACTGCGAGTGCTGCGTCCAGTAGCCGATGGCCGGGACGGAGGAGAAGATCTTCTGGTACGACGCCGTCATCGTCACGATGAGGTCCCAGGCCAGCGGAACTCCGGGGATCCACGCCCACTTGTAGAGGCCTCGTTTGACGACGATGACGAGTACCACCGTCAGTGCGATCGCGGCCAGCAGTTGGTTGGCGATACCGAACAGCGGGAACAGGGTGTTGATGCCGCCCAGTGGATCGGTGACGCCCATGAGAAGGATTGCGCCCCAAGCTGCGACGACGATCAGCGAGCAGATCCAGGCGCCGGGACGCCAGGACGGATCCTTGAACTTCTTGGCCGAGTTGCCGGGGAGGTTGCCGATGCTGTCGGAGAGCATGAAGCGCGCGACGCGGGTGCCTGCGTCGACCGTGGTGAGGATGAACAGCGCCTCGAACATGATCGCGAAGTGGTACCAGAACGACTTGAGTCCCGCTCCGCCGAAGACCTGGCTCAGTACCTCGGACATGCCGAACGCGAGTGTCGGTGCGCCGCCGGTGCGCGAGATGATCGACTCCTCGCCCACATCGGTTGCGGCCTGGCTCAATTCGGCCGGGGTGATGTCGCCGCCGCTCAGTCCCAATCCGTTGACGTACGTCGCCGCAGTGTCCGGGGTACCGCCGGTCAGCGTGGAAGGAGCATTCAGCGCGAAGTAGATGTGCTGATCGAGAACGCAGGCGGTGATCAACGCCATGATGGCCACGAAGGACTCGGTGAGCATGCCGCCGTAGCCGATCATGCGCATCTGCTTTTCCTTCTCCAGCAGCTTCGGCGTGGTGCCGGAGGAGATCAGAGCGTGGAAACCCGACAGCGCACCGCAGGCAATGGTGATGAACAGGAACGGGAACAGTGATCCCGCGAACGCCGGGCCGTTGCCTTCGGTGGCGAAGCTGGTCATGGCGGGCATCTGGATCTCGGGACGGGCGATGAGGATGCCGACGGCCAGCAGTGCGATGGTGCCGACCTTCATGAACGTCGACAGGTAGTCGCGCGGGGCGAGCAGCAGCCACACCGGCAGGATGCAGGCGAGCAGGCCGTAGCCGATCAGCAACCAGGCGACGGTCACCTTGGAGAGGGTGAACCAGTCGGTGCCCCAGTCGGTTTCGGCAACCCAGCCGCCGGCGACGATGGCGAGCAGTAGCAGGACGACGCCGATAGCCGAGACCTCGGTGACGTTGCCCGGCCGAAGGAAGCGCAGGTAGACGCCCATGAACAGGGCGATCGGAATGGTCAGCGCGATGGAGAAGACGCCCCATGGGCTTTCGGCTAATGCGTTGACGACGACGAGTGCGAGCACCGCGATGAGGATGATCATGATGACGAACACCGCGACCAGAGCGGCGGTGCCGCCGACGACTCCGAGTTCGTCACGGGCCATCTGGCCGAGGCTCCGGCCGTGCCGACGCGTCGAGATCCACAGCACCAGGAAATCCTGTACGGCACCGGCGAATACGACGCCGATGATGATCCACATGGTGCCCGGGAGGTAGCCCATCTGAGCGGCGAGTACGGGTCCGACGAGCGGGCCTGCTCCGGCGATCGCGGCGAAGTGGTGACCGAACAGCACCCGACGGTCCGTCGGCATGTAGTCCTTGCCGTTCTCCAGAATCTCGGCAGGAGTGGCGCGGTCGTCGCGTGGGAAGACGATCTTGCGTTCGATCAGCCTGGCGTAGAAGCGAAAAGCGAAGATGTACGTACACACCGCGGCGATGACGAACCAGACGGCGTTGGGATTCTCGCCGCGGACGATCGCGATGATCGTCCACGCAACACCGCCGAGTAGGCCGATGGCGACGAGCATCAGGCGCTTGATCGGGGTCATCGGATGTGACTCGACGACGCCGACGGGCGGTAGATCGGGATCTGTCTTCAGCAATTCGACGTGTGGTTCGTCGGCCGCTTTCAGTGACATGTGTGGGGTCTCCATGCTCGCAGGTGTGACTGCGATCACCTTATGGTCGGCGCGGGTGCGCGTCGTCGAATCGGTGCTCCGCGGTGCGCCCGGCGGTCGCTCGAGTGCGACGAGCGGCAAACAGGGCCGATGAAGCCCGCCGGTCAGCTGCCCAGGGCGTCGTCGACGGCGCGGGCGCTGAGCACCTGATCCAGTACCAGCGCGGCGCTGCCGATGACCCCGGAGAGATCTCCGTGGGTGGTGGCCTGGATGGTCAGGGCCTTGGTGGCCAGTGCGGTGGCGTTTCCGTAGACGGTTTCACGCAGCCCGGCGACGAAGATGTCGTAGGCGTTCGCCATGTCGCCGCCGATGATGAGTACCTCGGGGTTGAGCAGGTTCACGGCCCCGGCCAGGGTTTCGCCGATGTGGCGCCCGCTGTCGCGGATGAGCCTGCGTGCTTCGGGGTCGCCGCTCACCGCGAGGTCGACGACGCCGCGGACGTGGACGACTTCGCGGCCCTGCTCGTTGAGTGCGCGCACCAGTGCCCAGCCGCCTGCGATGGCTTCGAGGCAGCCGCTGTCGCCGCATCGGCAGGCGACCCCTGCGGCGGCTGCGGTCTTGGTGTGGCCGAATTCTCCTGCCGCTCCGAGTGATCCACGCTGCAGCGCGCCGCCTGCCACGATCCCGGCACCGAGACCCGTCGAGGCCTTGACCAACAGGGCGTTCCGGAAGCGATCTCTGTTGTCCCGGCGTTCGGCCAGGACCATCGCGTTGGCGTCGTTGTCGAGAAACACCGGAGCCGATGTGGTGTCGGCGAAGAACGGTGCCAGCGGCACCCCGTCCCAGCCGTGCATGATCGGCGAGTCCAGGCTGCACCCTCGATCGGTGTCGGCGGTGCCCGGGATGGACAGCCCGACCCCGAGGATACGATGTTCGTTTCGGTGCGACTCGTCGAGCAGTACCTGCAGTCGCTTGGTGATCTGCGGCATCAGCTCGTCCGGGCCGACGCCGATCTCCTGGTCGACGGTGTCGCTCGCGAGCAACTCGCCGCCGAGGCTGAAGACGCCCAGTTGGGAGCGGCTGCGTCCGATCGCGGCGGCGAGCACGACTCCGGCGTCGATGTCGAAGGACAGTCTCGCCGGGGGTCTGCCGCCGGTCGAGTGCGTGTCCTCGGTTTCGATGACCAAGCCGAGGCCGGTGAGTGCGGCGACTCGGGAAGCGACGGCCGACCGCGACAGTCCGGTGATCCGGCCCAGCTCGGCACGCGTATCTGCTTCACCGTCGCGAACCAGAGCAAAAACCTCACCTGCCGTCGCAGGTGGAGCGCTCAGGCGCGGCATCGACATAAACGCCATTCAATCAACTGGCAACTTTTACGGCAACAGCCCAAGAAGTGTCACTTATAACTTCTAAAAACATAAGTTGGGTTGTCGATCGACCTAAGTGGCTTTAGGGTGAGTGGTGAGAGACCGAACATCGGAGATACTCATGGACACACTTCATCCGGTCCTGCGGCAGGTCACCGACCGCATCGCAGACCGTAGCCAGTCCGCTCGCACCGCCTACCTCGCTCGAATTGCCGCTGCAGGGGATCGAGGCCCGGCCCGCGGCCGCCTCGCCTGCGCCAACATCGCCCACGGCTTCGCTGCCTCCGGCACTGCCGACAAGCAAGCGCTCCGCGGCATGGTCAAGCCCAACATCGCCATCGTCTCGGCGTACAACGACATGCTCTCGGCGCACAAGCCGTTCGAGAACTACCCCGCCGTGCTGAAGAAGTCCGTCATCGATGCCGGTGGCATCGCGCAGTTCGCCGGGGGAGTCCCCGCCATGTGCGACGGCATCACCCAGGGCCGCGACGGCATGCAGCTCTCACTGTTCAGCCGCGACATCATCGCGATGTCGACCGCAATTGCGTTGTCCCACGACATGTTCGACGCCACCCTCATGCTCGGGGTGTGCGACAAGATCGTCCCCGGAATGCTCATCGGCGCACTGAGTTTCGGCCATCTTCCCGCGGTGTTCGTGCCCGCGGGTCCGATGACGTCCGGACTTCCCAACGGCGAGAAGGCAAAAGCACGCCAGCTCTACGCCGAGGGCAAGGTGGGCCGCGAGGCTCTGCTCGACGCCGAGGCCGCGTCGTATCACGGCAGTGGCACCTGCACGTTCTTCGGAACGGCCAACTCCAATCAGCTGCTGATGGAGGTCATGGGCCTGCACCTGCCGGGATCGTCGTTCGTCAACCCCGGGACCGCGATGCGCGACGCACTGACCCGCGAGGCTGCCCATGTCGTCACCGGTCTGACGTCGCTCGGTGACAATTACACGCCGGTAGGGGAAGTCGTCGACGTCAAGTCCATCGTCAACGGCTGCGTCGCGTTGCTCGCCACCGGTGGTTCGACCAACCACACGATGCACCTCGTCGCCGTCGCGAAGGCTGCCGGAATCACGTTGACCTGGCAGGACTTGTCCGATCTGTCGGCCGTCGTGCCGCTGATGGCCCGGATCTACCCGAACGGCCAGGCCGACGTCAATCACTTCCACGCCGCAGGCGGCCTCGGTTTCGTCATCGGATCACTGCTCGACGCCGGACTGATGCACGAGGACGTCACGACCGTTGCGGGCAAGGGGCTTTCGCGCTACACCCAGGAACCGAAGCTGGACGGCGACGGCGTGATGTGGCAGGACGGAACTCGAATCAGTCACGACACCAACGTGTTACGCGGCGCAACCGAGCCGTTCAGTGCCGACGGCGGACTGAAGATGTTGACCGGGCCGATCGGCAAGTGCGTCATCAAGACCTCTGCGGTGGCGCCGGAGCATCGGGTGGTCAGCGGTCCGGCGCGGGTGTTCGACGACCAAGCGGACTTTCTTGCAGCATTCGATGCGGGCCTGCTCGACTGCGACTTCGTCGCGGTGTTGCGATACCAGGGACCGCAGGCCAACGGTATGCCCGAACTGCACAAGCTCACCCCTGCGCTGGGTATCCTGCAGGACCGCGGCCGGTTCGTCGCGCTGATCACCGACGGCCGGATGTCCGGAGCGTCCGGAAAGGTGCCTGCGGCAATTCATCTCACCCCCGAGGCGGCGAGCGGTGGACCGATCGCGAAGATCCTCGACGGTGACATGATCACCGTGGATTCACTCGGCGGCACATTGTCGATCGACGTTCCGCTCGCCGAGTTCGAGGCACGGCCGGTCACCGGTCGTGTGTTGGACGCCGACGAGTGGTCCAGTACCGGTCGTGATCTGTTCTCCGGGATGCGTGCGCTCGTCGGTCCGGCCGACGAGGGTGCGATGTTCGTGATGCGTTGAAACCCTGTAACTCCAAAAGAAGGTAAGAACGTGACTGCATCTCTGCTCGACCGCGTACCCGTCATCCCCGTCGTCGTCATCGACGATCTCGATCACGCCGTTCCGATCGCCCGCGCCCTGGTGGCGGGCGGAGTGCCCGTCATCGAGCTGACCCTGCGGACTCCGGTGGCGCTCGACGCCATCGAGCGCATCGCCGCCGAGGTTCCCGCTATCCTCGTCGGTGCAGGCACGATCATCACTCCCGGCCAGGCCAAGCAGGCCGCCGACGCGGGTGCTCAGTTCCTGGTCTCGCCCGGTTGCACGCCTTCGCTGACGAAGGCCATGCGCGACACCGGACTACCGCATCTGCCCGGTGCCGCAACGGTGTCCGAGGTGCTCACGCTCCTCGAAGCCGGCTACACCGAGCTCAAGTTCTTCCCCGCCGAGGCGTCGGGCGGCGCGAACTTCCTGAAGTCCATTCATTCGCCGATCCCGGCCGCAAAATTCTGCCCGACGGGTGGAATCTCGACCTCCAATGCATCGAGCTACCTGGCGCTTCCCAACGTCGGATGCGTCGGGGGATCGTGGCTCACCCCGGCCGCGGCTGTCGCAGAACAAGATTGGGATGCAATCCGCGCTCTGGCTGCAGCCACGGCCGAACTGGTCTGAGCTACCGCACAAGCGTCAGGTGCGGGCCCACGACCCACGCGGTCGCCTCGGCGGGGAGCCTGCCGTCCTCGAGCGGAACGGTCGAGACGAGGACGTCCCCACCGGGAAGCTCTACCGGCGAGGTGCCGAAGTTGGTCACGATGTGCCAGCCACCGGGTCGAACGAAGTGCAGGGCCTCGTCCTGGGTCTCGATCCATTCGAGCGTTTCTGCGCCCTGCAGACGGCGGCGCATCGCGAGAGCGGCGCGGTACAAGCCGAGAGTCGAATCCGATTCGGACATTTGCGCATTCGCGGCATACTCGGCGAACCACTCGGGTTGCGGCAGGTGTGCAGCGCCGGAACCGAATCCGAAGGACGGGCCGTCGGATTGCCACGGCAACGGAACTCGGCAACCGTCGCGGCCGACCTCGCTACTGTTGCGGAAGAAGATCGGATCCTGACGATCGGCGTCGGGAATCTGGCCGACTTCGGGTAAACCGAGCTCTTCTCCCTGATACAGGTATGCCGAGCCGGGAAGGGCGAGCATCAGCAGGGTCGCGGCCTTCGCGCGGCGGAGGCCACGTTCGGCGTCGACGTCGGCCGGATCGCCGCCACCGAACAACCAATCGATACCGTCGGTGCCCTTGGTGTTTCCGTGCTGGTCCTTGCCACCCGTGCCCTTGGGCAGGCCGTATCGCGTGGCGTGGCGGACCACATCGTGGTTGGAGAACACCCAGGTCGACGACGCACCGGACTGCGCTGCGTACTCCAGGTTGGTCTCGATGATCCGGCGGAACTGGTCGGCGTCGAAATCCGCCTTGAGGAGATCGAAATTGAACGCCTGCCCGAGCCCTTCGGGCGATGCGTACCTGGTCACTCGATGGGGTGGTACCCACACCTCGGCGACTGCCATTCGGGGCGGGGTGTATTCGTCGAACACCGTTCGCCACGCGGCGTAGACGGAATGGACGTCGTCGCGGTCCCACAGGGGATGGTCACTACGGGCGAAGACCTCATCGGGATCGGTGGTCCAGTTGCCGTGCAAAGCCGCAGTCATGTCTTTCTTGAGGGCGTGCGCTACATCGACTCGAAAGCCGTCGACGCCCCGGTCGGACCAGAACCGCAGGGTTGTCAGGAAGTCCTCGTCGACTTCGGGGTTGTCCCAGTTCAGGTCCGGCTGCTCCGGGGCGAACAGGTGCAGGTACCACTGGCCGAGTGTGCCGTCGGGTTCGGTGATGCGCTCCCAAGCGCTGCCGCCGAACATCGACGTCCACTCGGTGGGCGGGAGTTCACCGTTCTCACCTCGACCGTCGTGAAAGATGTAGCGCGCACGGGCATTCGAGTCACGCGGTGATGCGAGTGCCTCCTCGAACCAGGCGTGCCGATTCGAGGTGTGGTTGGGGACGATATCGACGATGATCCTGATTCCAGCGTTGTGCAGAGCCGCGACCAATTCGTCGAACTCGTCGAGCGTACCGATGCTGGGATCGACGTTGCGATAGTCGTCCACGTCGTATCCGCCGTCGGCCAGCGCCGACGGGTAGAAGGGGCTGAGCCACACCGCGTCTATCCCGAGATCGCTCAGGTACGCAACCTTGTTCGTGATTCCGCGGAGGTCACCGATTCCGTCGCCGTTGGAATCGGCGAAGCTGCGGGGGTAGATCTGATACACCGCGGCCTGTCGCCACCAGTCGGCGTCGATGTCGCTCGTCGGGGCGGAGTGGACTGAATTCTGGTTGTCGGTCATCACGATCTTTCTGGGAGTGCAGGTTCGGTGACAGGGAGGTCAGCCCTTGACGGCGCCGGAGATCATCGCCTTGACGAAGTGGCGTTGGAAGATGAGGAACACCACGATGGTCGGAGCCATGATCAGCAACGATCCGGCGTTGAGAAGAACCACGTCGGTGGAGTACTGACCCACGAAGTTCTGCAGCGCTCCTGCCATCGTTCGTTTGGCCGGGTCGTCGATCAGAACGATGGCCTGGAGAAACGTGTTCCAGGTCCACAGGAACAGCAGCAGGCACATCGACGCCAAAGCCGGTACGGACAGGGGAATCTGTATGTGTCGGAAAGCTTTCCACGCACCTGCGCCGTCCAGGGACGCCGCCTCGGTGAGTTCCTTGGGCATCGACAGGAAGTGCGCGCGCATCCAGAAGACGGCGAAGGGCATGAACGTTCCGATGAGTACCAGGATCAGCCCCAACCGGGTGTTGAGCAAATTCATCTCACGCAGCTGGTAGTAGAGCGGAACGATCGTCGCTTCCCTCGGGAGCGTCAGGCCCAGGAGGAGCAACAGGAACACCACTGTTCCGCCGGGGACTTTGAGCTGACCGAGTCCGTAGCCGGCCATCGCGGCGAACAGTGCCGCGACCGGTACCACGCCGGCGACGAGGATGATGCTCGAGATCAGCAACGGTGTCACCTCGGCCACCCGCCAAGCGTCGATGAAGTTGTGCCACTGAGGGTCCGACGGCCAGGACAGGCCGAGCGGGACGGTTCCCTGCGGCTGCAGCGCGGCCGAGAGCATGCTCAGCAGCGGCAGGATCGAGAAGATCATCGTGCCGATCAGTAATACCAGTCCTGGAACACGCTGACGTACAGAGGTTTTCATGGTCACTTCTCCCTGAAGACGCGCTGGAGTGGCACGATGACCACCAGGATCAACGCGGTGAGGATGACGGCGAGTGCGCTGGCGAGCCCGACCCGGGACTCGGTGAATCCGAGTTGGTAGATCTGCACGCCGGGGACGGTTGTCGAGTATCCCGGGCCGCCCTGGGTGGACATGAACACGATGTCGAAACTGGCGAGGGCGGCGATGACGGTGACGGTGACGCACACACCGATTTCGGCTCGCAGTGCCGGGACGGTGACGTAGCGAAAGGTGTGAAAGAAGCCGGCACCGTCGATGCGGGCGGCCTCGTAGATCGAAGTGTCGATCTTTCCGATGCCAGAGATCAGCAGGATGGTGCAGAATCCCAATCCCAGCCAGGTGCCGATGATTCCGACGGCGGGCAGTGCCCAGTCGAAGTCGCCGAGCCACGACCGAGTGATGCTCTCCAAGCCGATCGCCGAGAGCGCCTGGTTGACGGTTCCATTGCTGGAGAACATCCACACCCAGGCCACTGCAGCTGCTGCGCCGGGAATGATCTGCGGCAGGAACAGCAACGTACGGGCAGCGGTTCCGAGGCCACGTATTCGGATTTCCTGCAGTAGAGCAGCGACGAGAAGTCCGCCGATGACCGGGAAGACGGTGAAGAACAGGATGAGGAAGAACGCGTGGCCGATCGACGACAGCAGCTGTGGGTCGGTGAGCACGCGGCCGTAGTTGTCGAGCCCCACCCAGCTGCCGACCGAAATACCGTCCCAGTTGTAGAACGAATACCAGATGGTCGTCAGCAGGGGCCGTAGAACGAACACCCCGTAGACCAGCGCTGCGGGGAGTACGAACAGCCAGCCGGTCAGGGCGCGTCGAGCGCGAGTGGTTCGGTCGGCCGGCCCGGCCGAACGAGACGTCCCGGGAACGGTAGCGGACAGGGTGGTCGGCGCAATTGCGGTCATTTCAGTAGGTCCTGCTCGTAGGCGGATTGGATGGCAGTCATCATCTCGGCGGGCGTCGTTCTGCCCGCGACGAGCATTTGGACCTGCGGCAGCCACGTTCCGGTCATGCCATTGGTGGCGTTCTGCACGAACTGAACCTGGCCGTTGCCGTCGACGAGTCGCCCGAAGGCGTCCTGGACGTCCGCGCCCACGGATCCGGGCTCGGTGGCGGGCACGTCGCCGGTGCCGGACGGCGCGAACCCGGCATCGACGGCAACCTGCCGGCCTGCGTCCGAGCGAAGAAAGTCGAGAAATGCAGCGGCCGCGTTCTTGTTGTCGGAACCGGACGGGATCGCGAAGTTCGAAACCGGATCCGACATCGCCAACACGTTTCCGTCTCGCGTGGGCGGCAACATGAAGCCGACGTTGTCGCCCAACTTGGTCTGCAGCGTCGCGGAGTCCCAGTTGCCCGATGCGTAGAAGAGGCCCTCGCCTGCGGCGAATCTGCCTGCGGCAGTAGTGGCGTCGGTGCCGTTGGTGTCCTCGGGGTAATAATCCTGCTGTGCCCATTCGGCGACCACCGATGCAGCGTCCACCGCAGTGGGAGTGTCCAGGGTTGCGTCGGGCGCGTTGAAGACCCAGTCGTTCATCGCATCTCGCCCCAGGTAGGTGTTGAGCATCATCTGAACGGCGAACGTGACCTGAGCGTTCTTGTTGCCGGCCATGATGGGGAGGATTCCTGCGGCTTTCGCGGATGCGAGCGCAGTCTCGAATTCCGCGAGAGTGGATGGTGGTTCGGTGATTCCGATCTGTCGCGCAAGTTCCTTGTTGTAGTACAGACCGGTGACAGTAAATCCGCTGGCCATCGTGTACTGCTGCCCGCTGCCTCGGACGCCGTTCTCGTCGACGCGATACATGGCCAGTTGGCCCGCGGGCAGATCGTTCCATCCGTAGGCCTCGGCCCACGGGTCGAGCACGGTCAGTTGGTTGTTGTTCACTGCCGCCGGCAGTGCGATGATCCGCGCGATGTCGGGTGGATCCGCAGAGCTGATCACGCGGGGCGCATTGACGGCCTGAACGTCGTCCGGGTCGTACCGGGCGGTGATGGTCACGTTCGGGTGGAGTTCGGTGAACGCTGCGATCAGGGCTTCGTCGATCGCCTTCAGGCCGGCACCGTCGTAGAGGGTCAGCTCGATCGGATCGGTGCCGAGATCGGTACTGACCTCGACGGGAGCCGCAGGAGAGCTGGTGGGGCCACCGCTGCCGGGCGGTGCGCAGGCCGCCGCGGTGGGAAGAAGTGCGGCGCAGACGGCGACTGTGAGGCGTCGCATCCAACCCGACCCTGCTGTGTGATGTGAACTCATCGAACCTCCGCATTGAGATGCGCATCACAGTTCGGAAGCGCTTCCGCAGCATATGTCGGAAGCGCTTCCGAAATCAAGTGGTTGGGGTTACGCTCGCTTCGTGACCGACCAACGTGGATCCCTGAGCTTGAGCGATATAGCTCGCGAAGCCGGTGTTTCCCTCACGACTGCCTCGCGCGCCCTCAACAATTCGTACGGGGTGTCGGCGGCGACGAGGGACAAAGTTCTAGCCACAGCGCGACGCCTCGATTACGTGGTGTCGCCGGATGCAGTCCGCCTCGCAAGCGGGGGCCGGACACAGCGAGTGGCGTTGGTCGTTCCGCACGTCGAACGCTGGTTCTTCGGTGAGATGGTCAATGGGATCGAGACGGTGCTCGCCGCGGCCAACGTCGACCTGCTGCTCTATCAGGTCGGGGGACCCGAGGATCGCCAGGACTTCTTCAGTAGGTTGCCCGCGCGTCGAAAAGTCGATGCCGTTGTGGTGGTTGCCTTTCCGGTCGATCGCGTCGAGCAGGAGAGGCTCGAGCTGATGGGCGTCGGGATCGTCGCGGCCGGTGGGCAGAGTGCCGCGTATCCGTATGTCTGCATCGACGACTATCAGGCCGGTCGAATGGCCGTCGACCACCTCGTCGAGCTCGGCCACCGACGCATCGCGATGATCGCCGCACACGATCCCGACCAGCCGGGGTGGCCGATGCGGTCGGGGCGCTCCGAGGGCTACGTCGACGCACTGGCCGGCGCCGGTGTCGCCGTGGACAATTCGCTCATCCGTGATGTGGACTGGGGCGGACTCAACGCCGCGGCTGCAATGGACGATATCTTCGACGCTGCCCAGGGCGATCCGCCGACCGCAGTCTTTGCGCACAGCGACGAACTCGCACTCGGGGTCATGCGAACTCTGCGTCGACGCGGTATGCGGTTCCCCGAGGATATTTCGATCGTGGGGATCGACGATCATCCCGTCGCCGCGCTGACAGACCTGACCACTGTCCGCCAATCCGTACGCGAGCAAGGCGAAATCGCCGCTCGCCTCATTCTCGACGCGTTGAATCCGAACACAGACGAGGGCGCACCCCGCGCCGTCACCGCACCGATCACCCTGACCGTTCGAGCCAGCACCGGACCGGTGCCCAACCGAACTCGGCCGCCGGCGCAGGCCACCCGAAACCGCTAGGAGAGACGACGCGCTCACCGCTCAACCCACTCGGATCGTCCGGCACGTTCCTGCCGGTGGAGGGATCTTCATCTCATGGCAACAATCTCGTACGACAGCGCGACCAGGCTTTTCCCCGGATCGGCCACTCCGGCCGTCGATGCACTCGACCTGCAGATCGAGGACGGCGAGTTTCTTGTCCTCGTCGGCCCGTCCGGTTGCGGTAAGTCCACGTCGCTGCGGATGCTCGCCGGTCTCGAGGAGGTCGACGGCGGCCGCATCATGATCGGCGGAAAGGACGTCACCCACTCCGAGCCCAAGGATCGCGACATCGCGATGGTCTTTCAGAACTACGCGCTGTACCCGCATATGAGCGTCGCCGAGAACATGGGCTTCGCACTCAAACTCGCGGGCACCGACAAGGCCGAAATCCGCACGCGCGTCGGACAGGCCGCCGATATGCTCGACCTCGGCGACTATCTCGACCGCAAACCCAAGGCGCTCTCCGGTGGACAGCGTCAGCGGGTTGCCATGGGACGAGCCATCGTTCGTCAGCCGCAGGTGTTTCTCATGGACGAGCCGTTATCGAATCTCGACGCGAAATTGCGAGTGCAGACCCGCACCCAGATTGCCCAGCTGCAGCGCCGCCTCGGCACCACCACCGTCTACGTCACCCACGATCAGGTCGAGGCCATGACGATGGGCGACCGGGTTGCAGTGCTGAAATCCGGTGTTCTGCAGCAGTGCGCGTCTCCCCGCGAGCTCTACCGAAGCCCCGTCAACGTGTTCGTTGCCGGGTTCATGGGATCACCGTCGATGAACCTGTTCACCGTCCCCATCGCCGACGGCGGGGTACAGATCGGCGAGCAGTTGGTTCCCGTTTCTCGGGACGTGCTCGCCGCCGCGCGAGGGCGTGAAGTGGTCTTCGGAATTAGGCCCGAGCACGTCCAGATCGCCGATTCGGGCGGTCTGGAACTGACCATCGACGTGGTCGAGGAGCTCGGATCCGAGGCATTCGTGTTCGGCGACACCCTTATCGACGGCCAGGTCCAGCATCTGGTCGCCCGAGTCGACTGGCGCAACCCGCCCGTCAAGGGGCAGGTCGTCCACATTCGTATCGACGAGGCACATGCCCACATCTTCGCGACCACCCCCGGCGGCGAACGACTGACGTAGGGGACCATGAATTAGCCGCGGGTGACCGAGATTCCGCCGTCGACGTAGAGCGTCGTGCCGTGCACCATCGCGGCGTCGTCGGAGACCAGGAACAGCACACCGTTCGCGATATCCTGCGGCTCGAGCACGGTGCCTGCCGGGGTTCCGGCCGTCATGGCGTCCAATACCGCTCGCGCATCCTCGTTGCCCGGGGTCAACGTCGCACCGGGTGCGAGGGCGTTGACCCGCACACCGCGCGGACCGAACTCGGCGGCCCAACTGCGAGTGAGCTGTTCGTCGGCGGCCTTGGTTGCGGAGTACATCGCGGCGAACGGGCTGCCCATCGTGGCCATCCACGAGCCGATGTTCACGATGACGCCGTTGCCGCGCTCGGCCATGGCCGGTGCCAGTTCACCGACGAGCACGTGCGGAGCTCGGACGTTGACGGCGAGCATGGCGTCGAGTTGTTCGTCGGCAAGATCTGCGGTTGCAGTGGCGGGATAGATGCCGGCGTTGTTGACGAGAATGTCGACGCGACCTCCCAGAGCATCGGTGGCCGCCCCGGCGAAGTCGCGGATGTCCTTGTAGCTGCCGGAGAGGTCCACCGGCACGAAGCTCGCGGTGCCGCCGGCCGCGGAGATTCGATTCACCACCGCTGAACCCTTCGCGGAGTCGCGGCCGCTGACGACGATCGACGCTCCGTGCGCGGCGAGAGTCGAGGCGATCGCGGCACCGATTCCGCTGGTGGATCCGGTGATGACGGCGGTCCGTCCGATGAGTCGTTGTGGTGCAGAAGAAGTCATGACGTCATGTCTACGGGCGGTCCGGCCGGCCAACCAGGCGTCACTCTGCCTAGGTCTGTCATGACCAGGTTGGTGATCGCCCATGTCGCTACTGTGGAATTCGTGAACAAAGACAGGTCCGCCCTCAGCGCGTTTCTGCGCGATCGGCGCGACCGCATCACCCCGATCGAGGCCGGACTGCGCACGTATCCCGGTGCCCGACGAGTGCCCGGACTGCGGCGGGAAGAACTTGCTGCGCTGGCCGGGGTGAGCCCGGACTACTACAGCAAACTCGAGCAGGGTCGGCAGGCGAACGTCTCGATCGAGGTGCTTGGCGCGATCGCCAGGGCGTTGATGCTGAACGAGGTGGAATCGGCGCACCTGTTCGATCTCGCGTCCCCTTCCGCATCGACGGACAACGCTGTGCAGCAGCCGGATGCAGGGTTGCTCCAGGTGATGAAGGCGCTCGATCACGTTCCAGTGCTTCTGCTCGGTCGCAGCGGCACCATCCTGGCCAGCAATGCGCTGGTTCGATCGGTGCTGAGTCTGCCGTCGTCGGCCGGAGACTCGCTCTTCCACTATCTGTTCCGCAATCCCATCGCCCGTGAGCGAATCGTCAACTGGTCGCAGTTCGCGGCCGCCTCGGTCGCCGGGCTGCGCCGCGACCTCGCTCGTCGACCCGGGGACCGCGCGCTCATTTCCTTGATCGCCGAATTACGTTCCAACGAGCCTTGTTTCGAGCAATGGTGGAGCGATCACGAGGTCGCGGAATTCGCGGGCACCACCAAGATCATTCAGCACCCGGCGGCGGGCACCCTGCAATTCGGGATCGAGCTGTTGACCTCTCCCAACGAGCCGGAGCAGAGTCTCGTCGTCTACACGGTCGAGGAAGGGTCGAGTACTGCCGAGATTCTGCCGATCTTGGCGAGTTGGGACCCGAATTCGGCAATCACCACGTGAACTCGAGATCACCCGGATTCAATTCGATGGAACCCAACGGGTCGGTGCGGCGTCCTACTGGTTGTCCGTCATCGAACAATCGGGGGAAATGGTCATGTCGAATCCGTACCAGCAGTCGGAGTTCCAGCACACCCAGCAGCCTTATCCGGCAGCGCAGCCCTATGCGCAGGCGCCGACTCTGCCGTCGTCCAATGCGGGGTGGGCCGTCGTTGCCATCATTTTCTTCTGGCCGTTGGCCATCCCCGCGTTCAATCACGCACTGAAGGTGCACCCGCTGTGGATGATGGGAGATGCTCAGGGCGCGCTCTATTCGTCGAATCGTGCCGGGTTCTTCGGGAAACTGTCGCTGGGGATATTCGTCGTCCTCATAGTTCTGTACTTCGCCTTCATTGCACTGGTTCTCGCGAACTCGTACTAGGTCCCGACACTTGACCTCGACATAACTCGAGGTTCTAACGTCGGGGGCATGGACACACTGAACCTCGGCCGAATCGGCACTTCCATCGGCCTCTCACCGTCGTATCTCGACGACGCACGCACGTTGGAGTCGTATGGCTTCACAGCGCTGTGGCCCTCGGGCGGGCAGATCGATCGACTCGGCAGGTTGGTCGATCTGGTCCGTGCCACCGAGACCGCCACCATCGTCCCCGGCATCGTGCCGGTCGACGTGTTCTCACCCGAGCAGACAGGAAAGCTGTTCGAGGAACTCTCAGAGTCGGGTCGATTCGTCCTCGGGCTGGGTGGGCCGCAAAGCGCGCGGCCATTGGCGGGGCTGCACCGCTACCTCGACGAGTTGGCTGTGCCGTCGGATCGGATTCTGCTCGCGGCGCTCGGACCCAAGAAGTTGGAGATGGCCCGGGACCGCGCTGCCGGCGCGATCGGGTTACTCGTGACGCCCGAGTGGACGGCGCAGGCGAGGCACTCCCTGGGGACGGCCGAGCTGGTCGTCGATCAGTTCGTCGTCGTGGAGCCCGATCCTCACCGTGCCCGTGCAGCCGCCCGTGAGACGCTGAGCTTTCTCGCCACGGTTCCCGGCTATCGGCTGAACTTTCTGCGCATGGGATTCACCGAGGCCGACGTCGACCAGCTCAGCGACCGATTGGTCGACGCCCTGGTCGTGTGGGGGAGCGTCGAGAAGATCGCTTCGCGGGTGGCGGAGCACCACGAGGCGGGAGCGGATCACGTCGTTCTTGCACCCCTCGGCGCGTCGAGTATCGACGCTGGCCGGGCACTGTCCGAGCTGGTGGTGTGGTCAAAGTAGACTCCATAGACCGTGAGCCTCACCCTCGGAATCGTCGGACTGCCCAACGTCGGCAAGTCCACCCTCTTCAATGCACTGACCAACAACGATGTGCTGGCCGCGAACTATCCGTTCGCCACCATCGAGCCCAACGTCGGTGTGGTCGCGCTGCCGGATCCCCGGCTCGAGAAGCTGGCCGAGGTGTTCGGTTCGGAGAAGCTCGTGCCCGCGCTGGTGTCGTTCGTCGACATCGCCGGCATCGTCAAGGGCGCGTCCGAGGGCGCAGGCCTTGGCAACAAGTTCCTCGCCAACATTCGTGAGGCCGACGCCATCTGCCAGGTCGTTCGTGTCTTCGCCGACGACGACGTGGTGCATGTCGACGGTCGCGTCGACCCGACCGCAGACATCGAGGTCATCGAAACCGAACTCGCGATCGCCGATCTGCAGACGCTAGAGAAGGCCATCCCGCGCCTCGAGAAAGAGGTGCGGATCAAGAAGGATCGCAAGCCTGCTCTCGACGCGGCGCTCGCAGCACAGGCTGTGCTGAACGACGGCAAGACGCTGTTCTCGGCCAAGGCTAAGCTGGACTTCGAGCTGCTCGGTGAATTCCAGCTGCTCACCACCAAGCCGTTCCTCTACGTGTTCAACGCCGACGAGTCGGTGCTCACCGACGACGCGAAGATCGGTGAACTCGCGCGCCTCGTCGCGCCCGCCGATGCCGTGTTCCTCGACGCGAAGATCGAGTCGGAACTGCTCGAACTCGACAAGGAGTCGGCAGCGGAACTGCTCGAATCGGTCGGACAGACCGAGCCCGGCCTGGACGCTCTCGCCCGCGCCGGCTTCCACACTCTCGGCCTGCAGACCTACCTCACCGCTGGCCCGAAAGAGGCCCGCGCGTGGACAATTCATCGGGGCGACACCGCACCCCAGGCTGCGGGCGTCATTCACACCGACTTCGAGCGCGGCTTCATCAAGGCCGAAATCGTCTCCTTCGACGACCTGGTTGCGGCAGGTTCGATGGCCTCGGCCAAGGCCGCAGGCAAGGTACGCATCGAGGGCAAGGACTACATCATGTCCGACGGCGATGTGGTGGAGTTCCGTTTCAACGTGTAGGAGCGCTGCGCCGAGGTGTGAAAGCCCTGGAGGCGGCTGAGGCATCTCGGCCGAATCGCCTCTTGAGAGCGGGTGCCTGCACGCACCGCAGCCGACCGTCCGCAGTGCTTGCCGGGACCGTGGACGTACCGCGATGGGGCTTAAACGGGGCTACTTGAGCTCATTCGACGCGCGTGCTCGTAACATGCTTTGGTGCTGAACCTTCTAGTCGACACCTCGACGTGGCTGGACCTGGGTAAGAAGCGAGATGGCCAGAAGACCATTCAGGTGATGAACCAACTCGTCAGCGACGACGAGTTGCGGATTCTGGTGCCCCCGGTGGTAGTTGACGAATTCGTGAGGAACCGTCCGCGCATCGAGACCTTGATAACGACAAGCCTTGCGGACAGAATTAAGTCGTTGAGGCGAGAGGTCAACGAGTACGGGGGAGACGCTCACGCTGAGACGAAAGACGCATTGGATGAACTCGCTCATCATGCTCCCCTAATAGGAGCCATGACTACCCGCAACTTCGACGATATTGAAGCCTTGCTCCGCGCTGGCAAGAGGGTAAGAGCGACGGCCAGGGATCGCACGAGCGTTGTTCAACGCGGCCTGGACAAGCGCGCGCCGTTCCATAGGACCAAGAACAGTGTGGCGGATGCCTTGATCATTGAGGGCTACGCCTCCGCCGTGGCTTCGGCGGACTTGAGCACAGATCCGCACTGGTTCATCACTACAAATCATGACGACTTTTCATCTGTAACTGGCGATCGACGGCATCCGCACCCCGATATCGCGGAAATTTTCAGTGCTGACGGCTCGAATTATGGTCTTGGTGTCGATGGGTTGTCAGCGGCGCTTGAAGACCATTTTGGGGAGGACTATCTTTTCGAGCTCTACAGCGACTACGACTTTCAGGAGGATCCACGTCGCCTGGACGAACTGCTAACCGCTGAGAATGAGCTGTTCGACCGCGTTTGGTACCACAGAAGCCTTCAGCATGATATCGCGTTACGAGCGAACGGCAGGTCCGCCGAATTGGAGCGGCACCAGAAGATCGCGCGGGCGGGTCGGCGTCGAGTCGAGGCTAAATTCGCTGAACAGGATTTGCTAGGTCCATATACCGATTTCGAACTCGGAATGCTCAACGGAAAACTCTCGGCTATCAGGTGGGTCCTTGGCAGCGAATGGGATTTCCTAGACACATAGCCGATCTGCAGAAACACTTCTTCCCTCTCGGGGTGCCGGACAAGGGGACCGGGAGGAAAGAGGCGGAGAACCCTGTGAAGAGGGTCCGTCACCGGAGGTCAGGAAGGCGCGCCAACACCGTGAGGAGGTGACATTCCTGTCATCGGCGGCCCAGGTGGAACGTATGGCCCAGGCGATTGCGGAAGTCGCAGACGAGGCCCACAGCGAGGACGGCGCGACGGTCGGGTTGCTGGTGCGCTTCGCGGCACAGACAGGGATGCGTGCCGGCGAGATGTGCGGACTCCGGTGGGAGAACGTCGACCTGCTGCGCAACCGCGTGACCGGGTGCGAGTCGATCAGCACGATCAACTCAGGGGGGTGGTGCGTGGTGACGAGGCTCAGCGAAATTCCCCAACCGCGCTCACCGAAATTCCCCACTCGT